>CBDDII010000003.1:1160000-2830770 GCA_965228905.1 Paracoccaceae bacterium
AAACAGGGTGAGAGACCCTGTCGCCGAAAGTCCAAGGGTTCCTGCTTAAAGCTAATCTGAGCAGGGTAAGCCGACCCCTAAGGCGAGGCCGAAAGGCGTAGTCGATGGGAACCAGGTTAATATTCCTGGGCCAGGAGGATGTGACGGATCGCAGGTGTAGTTCAGTCTTATCGGATTGATTGGGCTGCTGAGCGGTTCCTGGAAATAGCCCTCCATTAGATCGTACCCTAAACCGACACAGGTGGACTGGTAGAGAATACCAAGGCGCTTGAGAGAACGATGTTGAAGGAACTCGGCAAAATACCTCCGTAAGTTCGCGAGAAGGAGGCCCAGTTTCTAGGCAACTAGTGGCTGGGGGCACAAACCAGGGGGTGGCGACTGTTTACTAAAAACACAGGGCTCTGCGAAGTCGCAAGACGACGTATAGGGTCTGACGCCTGCCCGGTGCTTGAAGGTTAAAAGGAGGAGTGCAAGCTCCGAATTGAAGCCCAAGTAAACGGCGGCCGTAACTATAACGGTCCTAAGGTAGCGAAATTCCTTGTCGGGTAAGTTCCGACCTGCACGAATGGCGTAACGACTTCCCCGCTGTCTCCAACATCGACTCAGCGAAATTGAATTGCCTGTCAAGATGCAGGCTTCCCGCGGTTAGACGGAAAGACCCCGTGCACCTTTACTACAGCTTCACACTGGCATCAGGCCATGCATGTGCAGGATAGGTGGTGGGCTTTGAAGCAGGGACGCTAGTCTCTGTGGAGCCACCCTTGAGATACCACCCTTGCATTGCTTGATGTCTAACCGCGGTCCGTTATCCGGATCCGGGACCCTGTGTGGCGGGTAGTTTGACTGGGGCGGTCGCCTCCCAAAGAGTAACGGAGGCGTGCGAAGGTTGGCTCAGAGCGGTCGGACATCGCTCGTTGAGTACAATGGCAGAAGCCAGCCTGACTGCGAGACTGACAAGTCGAGCAGAGTCGAAAGACGGCCATAGTGATCCGGTGGTCCCGAGTGGAAGGGCCATCGCTCAACGGATAAAAGGTACGCCGGGGATAACAGGCTGATGGTGCCCAAGAGTCCATATCGACGGCACCGTTTGGCACCTCGATGTCGGCTCATCTCATCCTGGGGCTGGAGCAGGTCCCAAGGGTACGGCTGTTCGCCGTTTAAAGAGGTACGTGAGCTGGGTTTAGAACGTCGTGAGACAGTTCGGTCCCTATCTGCCGTGGGTGTAGGATACTTGAGAAGAGTTGCCCCTAGTACGAGAGGACCGGGGTGAACGATCCACTGGTGGACCAGTTGTTATGCCAATAGCAGTGCTGGGTAGCTATGATCGGAAAGGATAACCGCTGAAAGCATCTAAGCGGGAAGCCCCCTTCAAAACAAGGTATCCCTGAGGACCGAGGTAGACCACCTCGTCGATAGGCCGGAGATGTAAGCGTGGTGACACGTTCAGTTGACCGGTACTAATTGTCCGATAGGCTTGATTTGATCCAGAAGTAGACTGGTTGAAAATCAAAAGCATACACCAAGCGTGTGCTTGAACTTGGATACGATGATCGCAAGATCGTCGCGGGTGTAGCGGGTTTTGCTTCGCAAAACCTGCGGGCCCGATGATGTTGTTCCTTTGGTTTGGTGGTCATAGCGCAAGCAAAACACCCAGCCCCATCCCGAACCTGGCCGTTAAGTGCTGCAGCGCCGATGGTACTGCGTCTTAAGACGTGGGAGAGTAGGTCACCGCCAAACCTAACGAGCAACATCACGTGTATCTCTATGACGATGCCACCAAAGACAGCCGCCCTTCGGGGCGGTTTTTTTGTGCGCAATTCTTCCCTTTTTGACACCAAAGGCCGGTTGAGCCACAATATGCGAGTTGAAAGAGATTATTTTTTGAATATTCATTTTGGGGGGCAACATGAAGTGCGCTCTTGCTGCGTCGTCAGCGGCTCTATTGCTTGCCGGCTGTGCGAATATCGAAAATATGAAACTTGCGGACGCAAAGGAAGACTTCGTATTTACTTCCGACGTTCTTTATTCGTTTGAATGTGAAATCGTGGAATCGTTGAAAGGTGTCCGGGGCGACTCAAGTCAGACGTCGGACTTTTTTAGGAACAAGGCGGTTAAGGCAAAGTTCCTGTTGACGGCCAAGGACGTGGATTCCTCATCCGGGGGACTGAGCCTTACGATCCCGGCCGGAGCTGTGCAAGTTAAGCTCGATCCGACGCTGACACCGTCATTGGCCTCGACCAGAATTTTTTCCTTTGAGGTCACATTCAGCGCCAATCGCGCAGACCTCTGCCAGAAACGCGCCAATGGAGACCGTGAGCAAAAACGAATTGCATCAGGTCTCGGGCTAGGGGATTGGGCGCTGCAAATGGAACGGCTAGGAGAAGCGAGTACCGGAAAACTCGCCGTAACTTCGTACCAGGTGAAGTTTGACATCAGCCAGACCAATAAATTGTCTACGTCTGCAAGTCGAACCAGCGGCGGTTTGGCCAGAAGCCTCTCATTTTCGCCAAGCGATGTGAAATCGTCGATGCATAGTGTCACTGTCTCTGTCGTGCCGCTGCCTTCCAACAGCCGAGCACCGAATGCGCGTATCCCGAAGAGTGTTGAGGACGCATTGCGTAGCAACATCGACCGCTTCATCGAAGCGATCGAGCCGTGAGTAGACAGTCGGGGGCAGAACTGCCCCCCTGTTCGACGCGTCACCTCTTTGACCAAACCATCCTCACGCACTAGGCTCCCGCCCATTCAATCACCGGAGCCTTTCCCATGTTCAAATTCCTCTTGCCCCTCCTCCTCGCCGCCACCCCGACCATCGCCACAGAATTCACCTTCACCGTCCCGATGAAATCCGGCCCGTTGTTCGGTGACGTCCTGACCGGCAGCATCGACCTTGAAGACGGGGTCTTCACCGGTAACGGCACCGAAAGTTTTTTCGGCGCCGGTCATTCCGTGCGCGGGGCAGGGGACATTGTCGGTTTTACCCTGAACGTGCGCACCCTGACCTTTACCGAAGCCAACAACCTTGTCAGTCCGACCGGTTTCGTTGTCCGGTTTGAGAACGGCGTGGTTACGCAACTCATCTATCTGGGTGCGCTGTCCTCACCCGGTGGCTCGGCCTTTCTGACGATCGACACTTCCAAGAACGAGGCGGACATCAGGACGACCGGCGGACAGGGTGAAGAGCTTCGCAGTGTCGGCGGTCCCTTCACCTTCACTTTGGTGCCCTGATCCAATTTCGGGATCAATCTGGCCCACGGGGAAATCATGAAGATTCCAGTAATCTTCGTGAACGTGCGATCCTCAGATTGAAACGGGGGCGATGTCGCCGACATCGGCACCGACGCTTTACCGACGTAATACCGATGCAATACCGAGGTGATACCGACGTTGCGAATTCGCCCATCAGATCACGGAAAGCGGGTTAATCAGGCAGGAGTCCAGACGCAACGTCACCGCACGCAGGCGGGGCTTCACGCATCCCCGTCCGTGTCCTTCGGACGGCCTCCGCCGGTCAGGAAATCCACCATGATCCCGATGCGAAAGGGCAGGCTATCCTTCCTTTCGGCCAGCTGCCGTACGGTCATCCGCCGCCGCCGGATAACGGCCCGCGCGACCCGATAGTCCAGTTTCCTTTTCCAGGCCAGCCAGGACGCAGGCAGCAGTTTTGAAATCCCCCGCCACAGCCATTTCAACTGTAGAAACGCCAGCGCCTTGAAGGTCATCTTCTGGATGCTCAGCCAAACCATGCGCCACAAGGATGCCGTAACTGCAGCAATCCAAAGGGGAATTTTCACCGAGAACAGGATCAGCCACAGCCCGAGCGAGGTGACCGACAAGGCAACCGTCGCGCTCAGAATGATAAGTGCTGCGACGACTTTTTCGACCGGATGAAGCCCGCGATACCACCGCAACAACGCCATGTACCGCTTGCGCACCCCGTCCCTGTACCTGTCCAGAAAACCCGCGATCCGACGCAGCGCGGCCTTGCCAAGCACAAGCGGCAAAAGCGTCGTCATCACCCATTTCTTCAACAGCTCGATCCGCAGAAACACCTCGGACTGAGCCTTCAGCCACGCAGAAATCGCTGGCCATTCAATCATATAGGCCTTCTTCAGGATCAATTTCGCCTTGGTCAGGATCAACCCAAGCGCAATCAGAACCTCGTTCCCAAAATAGAAAGAAGCCACCACCGAAGCAGCAACCGCAAGAAACAAAAGAGCAAAAGCCCGCGCAAACATGACACCAGATTAGGCCCTCTGACAGGAAAGCTGAACCGTTCCTGGAATGCCAATTTTTTCTAGCAGTTTTTGGTCTTTGCCTCTTGCACTCCCCACGCCACTCAAGTAGCACACAGTCTCTTGGCGCGGGGTGGAGCAGCCCGGTAGCTCGTCAGGCTCATAACCTGAAGGTCGTAGGTTCAAATCCTACCCCCGCAACCAAAATCCAAGGAACGACAGGCGGTCCCGTGAAAGCGCGGCCGCCTGTGTTTTTTTGGAGCGAAGATGGAAAATCCCTGAAGGATTATAAGCGTTTACCGAGAATTCGTTCGCGATGCTCCAACAGGTAGATGCGAACCCAGGGTGTAAAGGTCTCGGGCTTTTGGCCAATCTCTGTGACAAGCTCGGCAAGTGAAATCCACCTGGTGTCCATCACCTCGTCCGGGTTCGGCGCAATGGTCAGGTCATCGTCCGCTTCGGCCAGGAAAACATCGACGACCTCATGCTCGATCATGCCGTTTCCCACATCGGCGCGGTACTCGATCTGATCGCGGAAATCGCAGGTCAGTCCTTCGATACCAAGCTCTTCGCGCAAGCGTCGTGTGGCGCAATGGATGCCGGATTCGTCCCATTCCGGGTGGGTGCAACAGGCATTCGCCCAGAGACCCGGTGTATGGTATTTCCCAAGGGCGCGGCGTTGAAGCAGCAATTCTTCGTTGCGGCAGACGAATACCGACACCGCCTTGTGCCGCAGCCCGCGTCGATGTACCTCCAGCTTTTCCACGGGCTGAAGCAAACCGTCGATCCATGCGGGAACGTATGTTGTCATCAGAGTCTCTATCCCATTGCGGCAGGCTTGGGCATGCACATGCTCTGCGCCGGTATAGGCTCGGTTCGCATGGAGTTGAACAGCCTGATGATGCGCATGAGGGGTGTCAAAATGCCACCACACCAACAATCGATACGCCTTGGACTCTGGCGGCAACCATCCTAGGTATTTGGTACGTATGAAATCGGAGGCTTTCCATGAAACTGACCATCGCCACCATACTGGTAGCCGGTTCAATGACGACCATTGCTTTCGCTGACGGGCACGCTTCGGGCGACGCCGAGGCAGGGGAGAAGGCTTTCAACAAGTGCAGAAGCTGTCACGCCGTCACGGATGCCGATGGCAACACGATCGCCAAGGGTGGCAAGACAGGCCCCAACCTGTTTGGTTTGCCCGGACGAGCCGCCGGAACAGTCGAAGACTTTGGCCGCTACAAAGATGGGATCGTGGCTGCCGGAGAGGCTGGCCTTGTCTGGGATGAGGCACAGTTCGTAGAGTACGTCGCCGATCCGACCAAGTTCTTACGTGCTTACCTTAATGACGGATCAGCGCGTTCAGGCATGACCTTCAAGCTGAAAAAAGAAGAAGACGCCTTGAACATCTGGGCATTCATCGCGTCGGTTTCGCCCGAACCCGGTTCCTAAGCCAAAAAGAAACCGGCAGGTCGAGGCGCCGCAGGATAACAGATCGATTCCTCTGGTTAGATTACCGGGCTGAGTCCAACTCACTGGAAACGACCCTGTCGCCAGTTGCGATAGTGGGGGGCGCGTCGTTCAGTTGCGACATCGCGAACCCCGCCGCCGCCTTGTAGGCCGCCATGAATTCGTTGCGCTCCTTCGCAGGGATAACCGTTTCGATGTCGTCGAAAACCCCGCCGCATCTGTCGTCCAGCATGTTGAGTATCCCGAACGGGCCCGCTCCCCGGTTGCGCAGCACGAGTTCGGAAACCGGTCCACAAAGTTGTGCGTCAAAGGCGGCAAGGGCGTCTGGCGTCGCGCCATGTGCGATCATCTTTGACCCCAGGATGCGGCCATCCACGATGGCCTGGCTCGCCCCGTTCGACCCAGTTGGATACATGGCGTGCGCGGCGTCACCCAACAGTGCGACCGGGCCGTCGATCCAGGTCGAAACTGGGTCGCGGTCAATCATGGGGTTTTCGTAAGCGCAATCCGCTTCGGCCAGCATCGCCGGGACATCCAGCCAATCGTAGCGGAAGCCTTCGAAGTGATGGATGAATTCCTTCACTTCGACAGGGCGGAACCATCCGTCTTGCTGCCAGCCGTCGTCGCTGTCCATCGTGACTTCCGCTATCCAGTTGATCAAGGCCTCGCCGTTTTCATCCGGGGCAGAGATCGGATAGATCACCATGCGATGGCGATGCGTGCCAAGACCGACAAAAGACGATCCGGTCCTCAGCGGTTTCGCCCGCACCGTGCCGCGCCACATGACGGCACCGCCCCAGTGGATCGGCGGTTGATCGGGGTGCATCTGCGCACGCACCGCCGAATGAATGCCATCTGCCCCGATCAACAGGCGCGCAGGTTCTTCCCTTGCCATGCCATCGGGTCCCGTTGTGCGCACGGTGACGCCGTCCCCGGTGATTTCATAGCCCGTGACCTTGGTGCCAAGCACTACGGCGTCCGTTCCCAAACGTTCGATCACCTCGCGATAAAGCAGCATGTGCAATTCGCCGCGATGGACGGCGTATTGCGGCCAGTTGTACCCGGCCTCGATCCCGCGCGGTTCGGCATAGACCTCCTTGCCGTTCAAGCCGACCAGCGCCCATTCGCGGGCCTGCACGCCAACCTGATCCAGAGCCGAGGTATCCAGTCCCAGATCGAAAAGCTCGCGCACCGCGTTCGGTTGAATGTTGATCCCGACCCCAAGGGGCCGCATCTCGCGCGTGGCCTCGATCACGCGACAGGGCACGCCGATCTGGTGGAGCGTCAGGGCAAGGGCAAGACCGCCAATCCCCCCGCCAGCGATGATGACCGGTTCATTCATGTCTGTTTCCCGCGCCGAGACCTCTGCCTCGCCTCCCACTTATGCGTATTACCGGCCTGATTAGTGTTTGTTGCGGAAAGGTACAATCCGAGAGCGACGCCGTTGCTCTATCCCTCGGCCTCGGCCAGAAGCGATGCATTTCCGCCCGCCGCGGTCGTGTCGACGCAGATCGTTCTTTCGTTGGAATAGGCGGCGGGGCTGATGTAATCGGTCACGAGCGGGATGATCGCTCCATCCCGTGCGGCAAGTGCTTGACGGAATGCGGATCGCGCTGCGCCATGTCCGTGAAAGGCGACAAGCTGGACCGGGAGGTCTGACACCGCCCGAGGCTCGGCCAGCGAGCCTTCGAGAACCGTCAGAGGTAATTCGGCTCCGGCGAGAGGGCGCAATGTCCTATCCGCGTTTTCCCCGATTGCCACCACATGGTTGCCGGCGGCCAGGGCCTGGACGACCTGCGCCATCAAGGCGTCGGGTTCCGGGCCGAGGCACAACACAATTCCTTTCGGAACCAGTTCGTATTGGTTTGCTTCGCCCGTGGGACCGGGCAGGTCGATCGGGCCCATTTCAAGTGAAGCGGCCGCCGCCATCGCAGAAGACGCCTTTCCACGGAGAGCAGAGCGCAGAATGGAGATCCTGTCGGCGTGTGCGGGTGTCGTTGATTTGGTGGCAAGTTTTTCGAAGGCATTCACAATCTGACCCGCCGCCAGTGTTCCCGAGACTTCGGACACATTCGGCGCGTCAGCTTCCGACCTGCGGAATTTTCCCAGATAAAGCGGCCCACCTGCCTTCGGGCCGGTGCCGGAAAGCCCGTGTCCGCCGAAAGGTTGCGAGCCGACGACGGCACCGATCTGGTCGCGGTTTACATAGACGTTGCCCATGTGAATCCGGTCCAGAACGTGCTGTACGCGCAGGTCGATCCGGGTGTGCAGGCCGAACGTCAGCCCATAGCCTTTCCCATTGATCGCTTCGATGACCGCGTCGATCTCGTCGCCCTCGAAGGTCGCAAGGTGCAGGACCGGGCCAAAGATTTCGCGCTCGACGTCTTCGATCCCGGAAACACGCAGCACGGTCGGAGCAACGAAGAACCCTTCGCGCGGCACATCCAGACTTTTGACGACACGGCCTTCCTGCTTCGCGGTTTCCAGATATGCCGAGATTTGCCCGAAGGCTTCGCGGTCGATCACCGGGGCGACGTCGGTTGCCAAATCCCAGGGGTCGCCGGTGACAAGGCTGTCCATCGCGCCAAGCAGCATCCGGGTCAGGTCCGGCTCTACGTCCTTTTGCACATAGAGCACCCGAAGGGCTGAGCACCGCTGCCCGGCGGACTGGAACGCACCGCGGAGGATATCGCGCGTCGCCTGTTCAAGAAGCGCGGTGGAATCAACGATCATCGCATTCATGCCGCCCGTTTCCGCGATCAGCATGGCGTCGGGTGCGGTTTCGGCCATCTGGCGGTCGATCATCTGCGCCACTTCGGTCGATCCGGTGAAGCAGACACCCGCGATCCGTTCGTCGCGACACAAGGCGGCGCCCACGGTGCTGCCGTCGCCGGGCAGAAGTTGCAGCACATCGCGCGGCACACCTGCTTCGATCATCCAGTCCACCGCGCGGGCGGCGATCAGGGGCGTTTGTTCGGCGGGTTTTGCAATCACGACGTTTCCTGCGGCGAGAGCTGCCGCAATCTGGCCGGTGAAGATCGCCAGGGGAAAGTTCCACGGGCTGATGCAGACGATCACGCCGCGCGCGCCACCTTGGTCGCCCAATCGCTCGGCCTCCTCCGCATAAAAGCGCAGGAAATCGACCGCCTCGCGCACCTCGGCGACGCCGTCCATCAGCGTTTTGCCCGCCTCACGCGCGACAAGCGCGAAAATCTCGGCAGAGTTTTCCTCGTAAAGATCGGCTGTGCGGCGCAGGATCCGGGCTCTTTCGCTGGCCCCTTTTGCCTCCCACGAAGGCTGCCCATTCAGCGCATCGGTGACGGCCGTCCGCGCGCCCTCGGCACCACATTCCCGTACCGTTCCAACGACATCCTCGGGGCTGGCCGGGTTGCAAATGTCGCGCGGCGTGCCGTTTTCCGGGCCTGCGTTCCACTTGTATGGCGCGGCAAAGGGAGAGCGTCCGGCATTGATTTCCTGCAGTTCCACCGGATCGGTGATGTCCCAGCCCCTTGAATTCTCGCGCGGTGCAAAGATCGCCGAGGGGCGCGGAATGGCCGGGTTGGGTGTCATGCCGAGGGTTTCGGCCTCGCCAATCGGATCGGCGGCGATTTCTCCTGCGGGAACAGTAAGGTCGACAATCTGGTTCACGAAAGACGAGTTTGCACCGTTTTCCAGCAGCCGGCGTACAAGATAGGCCAGCAAATCCTCATGCGCCCCGACCGGTGCATAGATGCGGCAGCGCGTATGTTCGCCCTTGCGAAGGATCTCGTGCAAAGCCTCGCCCATGCCGTGCAGGCGTTGGAACTCGAACGCAGTCTTGTCGTCACCTGCCATCTTCAGGATGGCCGCCACCGAATGGGCGTTGTGGGTTGCGAACTGGGGATAGACCCGGTCGGTCATTTCCAAAAGGCGCCGGGCACAGGCGAGGTAGCTGACGTCGGTGTGGCATTTTCGGGTAAAGACGGGATAGTCGGACAGTCCCAGAACCTGTGCGCGCTTGATCTCCATGTCCCAGTAAGCGCCCTTGACCAACCGCACCATGATGCGGCGGTCGTGCTTTCCGGCCAGCGCGTAGAGGTGTTCCAGAACGGGCAGGGCGCGGCGTCCGAATGCCTGCACCACGATGCCGAATCCGTTCCAACCGTCCAGTGCAGGGTCGGCCATCACCGCCTCGATCACATCCAGCGACAGATCCAGCCGGTCGGCTTCTTCGGCGTCTATGTTCAGCCCGATGCCCGCCTCGGCTGCTGCCTGTACAAGCACCAGAAGGCGCTCGATCATCTCGGGCAGCATGGTTGCGGCCTGCGCACGTTCGTACCGGGGATGCAGTGCCGACAGCTTGACCGAGATGCCGGGATTGTCACGGATGTCGTCAGACTTCGCACTTCGGCTTATCGCCCGGATCGCGTCGAGATAGGCCGCATGATAGTCGGCCGCGTCGGCCTCGGTTCGCGCCGCTTCGCCCAGCATGTCAAAGGAATAGGTGTATCCTTTCTCGGTCATGCCAAGCCCGCGCTTCATTGCGCCTTCGATGGTTTCGCCCAAGACGAATTGCGATCCCATTTCCGCCATCGCCTGACCGACCGCCTTGCGGATGACCGGCTCGCCGAGGCGGCGCACCAATCCGTGGAGCGTGCCGACGACGCCTGCGCCTTCATCTTCCAGAATGCGCCCAGTCAGCATCAAGGCCCAGGTGGATGCGTTGACCAGGATCGAGCCGGAATCTCCCACATGAGCCGCCCAGTCGTGCGGGGTGATCTTGTCGCGGATCAACTCGTCGACCGTGTCGGCATCAGGAACGCGCAGCATCGCCTCGGCCAGACACATCAGTGCAACGCCTTCGTCGGTGGATAGCCCGTATTCGGCAAGGAAGGCTTCCATCGTTCCCACCTTGCCCGTGGTGCGAACATCCTGAACCAGCCGGGTGGCACGGTCTGAGATTGTCGCGCGGTCTTCCGGGGTCAGCCGAGCCTTTTCGGCCAGACCCCGAACCAGACCGGCTTCGTCGGCAAGCGTTGCGCTTCGGATCGTATTGCGGTTCATCGAGCCTCCGGCGTCGAGCAATGCTCAGGTCGGGGCGCGTTCCGCCCAGCCTGCGAACACTTTTTCAAGCGCTACGACAACGTAGTAAAGAAGAATCCCCATGATCGCCAAAGCAATCAGCACGGCGAACATCAGGGGATAATCCGCACTGATCTTCCCGCTGTCGAAAAGGTGCCCAAGTCCCCGGCCATGGGGTTCGACGATTTCCATCAGATTGGTGCCGATGAACGCCAGCGTCACCGCGACCTTCAGCGCACCAAAGAATTCCGGCAGGGTTTTCGGAAGTGCGATCTTCCAGAAGATCGCGAGCTTCGACGCCCCGAGCGAGGCGAGAATGTCGCGGTACTCCGGCTCCAGCGTCGAAAGGCCGATCGAAACGGAGACGGCGATCGGGAAAAAGCTGATGAGAAAGGCGATGAGGATCGTGTTGAAATCGTGCTGGCCGACGAACATCAGCGCGATGATCGGCACCACGGTGGCTTTTGGGATCGCGTTGAAGCCGACCAGCAGTGGGTAAAGCGCATCGCGCATCGTGCGTGAAAAGCCCATGACCATACCGATCAGCACACCCACGATAACCGCCAGCAGCAGGCCGACCACGGTGCGCCACAGAGTGTCCCAGCCGTATTCAAGGAACAGCCAGCGGAATTTCCAGAAGGCGGGCCAAAGGTCCGAGGGCGATGCCATCTTGTAGTTTGGCCAGCCGTTCACCCAAACGAGCAGTTCCCAAAAGACGCCAAAGATCACGAGGGCCAAAATCGGAACGGCGAACTTCTTGAAAGTCATGCAGCGTCCTCCGCTCGGCCCTGGGCCACCTTGATCTGGTGGCGCAGGATGTTCAGCGCCTCCGCACTTTCGGGTGTGTAAAGGTGTTCCAGGTCACGCTCGCCTTTCAGGTGGACGTCCATGACGTATTGCGTGCGGGCAGGGCGACCGGAGAGAACGATGACCTGATCTGCCAAAAAGATCGATTCTCGCAGGTCATGGGTGATCAGCACGCCAGTGAAGGGTTCTTCCGCCTTCACCTTGTGCATGGTTTGCCAAAGGTCTTCGCGGGTGAAGGCATCCAGCGCGCCGAAAGGTTCGTCCAAAATCAGAACCTCGGGCTTGTGGACGATGGAACGGCAAAGCGAGGCCCGCTGCCGCATCCCGCCGGACAATTCCGAGGGGCGCTTGTCTTCGAAACCTTCGAGACCCACGAGTGCCAGCAAATGCCTCGCGCGTTCTTCCTGATCACGTTTTGACATCTTCGTCGGCACGATCTCCAGGGGCAGCATCACGTTTTGCAGGATCGTGCGCCATTCTAGCAGAACCGGGTTCTGAAACGCCATTCCGACGGTCGACTTCGGCCCCTTTACCAGTTCGCCATGCAGCCAGACTTCGCCTTCGTCGGGCTTCATGAGACCTGCGACCAGTCGCGTAAGCGTCGATTTCCCGCAGCCCGAGGGGCCGACGACAGCGCAGAACCCGCCTTCGGGAACCGCCATTTCCAGCCCGTCCAGAACTGGCAGGGGGCCGTCACCGGTTTGATAGGCGTGGCGTACGCCTTTGATCTCAATGAGATTGTCCGACATGTCCGCCCCCTATGGTGGGCCGGCGGGATCAGCGCCCCGCCAGCCGCATTCGATTACTTCAGCATCCGCATCCCGGCATCGGGCAGATAGGCGTCGGTGAAGTAGAGCGAGGCATCGGGCGCATTCTGGAATTCGTAATTCTCGCCCAGTTGGGCAATCGCCGTTTCCATACGTGCGGCATCAATCCCGCCGATGCCATTCGCCAGCGCTGCTTCCGTTGCGACGTTGGCGTCGATGGAAAGCTGCAGGCGCCGGGTCTCAAGTTCGGCATCGGCTGCCGGGTTCCGCTCGATCAGGCTTTCGATGGCCTTGGCGGGGTCGGCAATGGCGTCCTTCCAGCCAGCGGCAATCGCGCCGAGGAAACCTTTCACAACATCAGGGTTCGCTGTGGCGAAATCCGTATTCACGATGATCGCGTTGCCATAAAGCGCCAGACCGTAATCCGCCATCAGGATGGTCGAGATGTCATCCTCGGGTACGCCCAGACGCACAAGGTTCAGGTAGGACGAGAACGAAAATCCGGTCACCGCGTCCACGTTCCCTTCGGCCAGCATCGGCTCGCGGGTCGGGAAACCGACGGGCTCGACAGTGATCTTTTCGACGTCGAGGCTGTTGGCCGTCGCAAAGGCGGGGAACTGCGCCCATGCACCATCGGGGGGCGGTGCGCCCAGAACCTTGCCCTCCAGGTCCTTCGGTTCAGACACGCCAAGCGATTTGCGTCCGACGATGGCGAAGGGCGGCTTGTCATAGATCATCATGACCGCCGTCACCGGTGCGCCGGGGTTCTGGTCAAGGAATTTGATCAGCGAGTTGATGTCGGCAAAGCCAACCGGAAAGGCCCCGGTGGCGACTTTCGGAATGGCGTCCAGCGATCCCTGACCTGCCGAAATTTCGACTTCGAGGTCAGCGGCAGCGAAATGCCCGTTGTCGATGGCCGCAAAGTATGGCGCGGAAGGGCCTTCAAATTTCCAGTCCAACGCGAATGGAACGCTGGTCTGCGCCAGCGCAGCGCCACCAAGGGCAAGTGTCGCCGCGAAAGCGGCAAGTGATTGTTTCAGCATATTAATTCCCCGTCCAGTTGTTGTGCGGACCCCCGCTTTCCGTCAGCATCCCCTCGTCGAGGGCGGGCGGGACGTGGCAGCAATCCGCAGGCTCTTGTTCGGCAGGCACTGTGACCGGATGCGCAAAGAGGCGCAATAGTAGACACCTGCCTCTAATTTCGGCATTCACAAACTGCCCGATTTATCCGCGCATTGCACGCCCTTCTGGATCATATGGCGACGGTGGAATGACTTTGGCAGCTCTTTCGGCACCGACGACGTGGACAGAAAGCGGGGTGCCCACGGTGGAGGCGTCGCTGTTAACCATCGCCAGCGCCAGCGACTTTCCGATTGTATGGCCGTAGCCGCCGGAGGTGACAAAGCCCACCAGATTGCCATCCTGCCACACCGGTTCATAGCCGCTGGCGTCCGCATCCCCGGCCTCGACCTCAAGCGTCACGATCCGCTGCGTTGGACCATTGCCGTCGCGCTCCGCCAGCGCGGCCTCTCGCCCGATAAAGTCGCCCTTGTCCCAGTCGATCCAGCGATCCATCCCGGTTTCGCCGGGCGTGTAGTCCTGCCGGAATTCGGCCGACCAGATGCCAAAGGATTTTTCCAACCGCATCGAAAGCATGGCGTTGAAGCCGTACTCCTGAAGTCCGAATTCATCGCCCGACTTCAATAACTGGCGCCGAAGCTTCACGTGATCGCCGTAGCGACAGTTGATCTCGTAGCCCAACTCGCCCGCAACCGACATCCGCGCGACCCGTGCCTGCACCAGCCCCACGTCCATCTTCCCACACCCCATGAAGGGCAGGGAGATTTCATCATGCACAAGCTTTTGCAAAAGCACCTGCGAATTCGGCCCGGTCAGGGCAAAGCCACATTGTTCTTCGCCCAGGTCGCGGATGTTCACGCCGTCTTCCATGTGATCGGCAAACCAACGCATGTGCCAGGCCCGCAAATAGTAGGACCCCATGATCCACCAGGTTCCATCGCCCCAGTTCAACACGGTCAGATCGCCTTTCAACCGCCCGGTTTCGGACAGCATCGGTGCCAACCGCGCACGCCCCGGTCCCGGCAGTTTCGACGCCATCAGCCCGTCCAGCCAGTTTTCGGCATTTGGTCCGGTCACCTCGTAACGCGAGAACCCGGTGATATCGACCATGCCGACATTTTCGCGGGCATTTCTACACTCGGCGGCGACAATGTCGTGGGCGTTCGAACGCTTCAGCGTCAGGTTTTCTTCAAAGTCCTTGGACGGCGCAAAATACAATGGCACCTCCAAATCCCACGAGACGCCCCACCTGCAATTCTTGTCTGTCATGTCATCATGGGCCGGTGCCATCTTCAAAGGCCGCCCTGCCGGAAGTTGTTCGTTCGGATAGGACATCACGAAGCGCCGGGAATAGAACTGACCGGTCGTCTGGCGGATGTATTCCCGGTTCTCGGCATACTTGCCGTATCGCGCCACATCCATCGACCAGGCGTCGGCCTCTGGCTCGCCGTGGATCATCCATTCGGCCAGTGTCTTGCCCACGCCGCCGCCTTGCAGGAACCCGGCCATTACCGCACAAGCGCACCAGTATCCGGGCTTGCCCGCGACAGGGCCGACCAAGGGGTTACCGTCGGGGCTGAAAGTGAAAGCCCCGTTCACCCATGTCTTGATCCCGACATTCTCGATCGCCGGATAGCGTTGGAAGCCAAGCATCAATTCGTTTTCGATCCGGTCGAGTTGTTCCTGGAACAACTCCTCGCCGTAGTTCCAGGGGGCACCGTCCATCGCCCAGTGCTCGTGCTCAACCTCGTAGATGCCGACAAGCACGCCATTCTGATCCTGCCGCATGTAGGTAAAGCCTTCGAGGTCCACTGTCATCGGCACTTCGAAGTCGAGAGCAGCGATTTCGGGGATCGTGTCGGTGATCAGGTAGTGGTGCTTTAGCGGCGAGACCGGCAATTCGATCCCCGCCATCCGCCCCACCTGTTTCGCCCAAAGCCCGCCGGCATTCACCACGTGTTCGCAGGTGATGTCGCCCTTGTCGGTCTTGACGATCCAGCCGTCCTTGGTCTGTTCAAGGCTTTCAACCTTGGTTTCTTCGTAATACTCCGCTCCGCGCTTTTTTGCCGCCGTGGCATAGGCCTGCACCGTGCCCGTGGTGTCGATATAGCCCTCGCGGTCGGCCCACATCGCGCCCAGGACGCCCTCGGTCGACATGATGGGGCAACGCCTCTGTGCTTCCTCCGGCGACATGAGTTCGCAATCGTCGATGCCGATGGACTGGAAAATGCGGTAGTTCGCCTGCAGCCACTCCCACCTTTCGGGTGTTCCGGCCAACGTAAGTCCGCCGGTCATGTGCAACCCGATATTCTGCCCGGATTCCTTTTCGATCTCGCTCAACAGGTCGATGGTATAGGCCTGAAGGGCGGCCATGTTCGGATCGGCGTTCAGCGCGTGGATGCCGCCCGCTGCGTGCCAGCTTGATCCGGACGCCAGCCGCCGCCGTTCCAGCATGACGACATCCGTCCATCCGAATTTGGCGAGGTGATAAAGGACCGATGATCCGACAACGCCGCCGCCAATCACCACGACACGGTAATGAGATTTCATCGCAGAACTCCCTACAGGTTTCGGCGATAGTCAGCACGTTTGGACAGTTGTGTCCAGAAAATTAAACCCTGCTCTGCGGGGCTACTCGAAAATGACAGAGGTCAAACGCCCGGCGGCTTCACTCATCATCGGGACGTGGTCCACAAGTTGTTCGACGGATAGCCTCTGGTTCGGTCCATGGGCGGCGAGCGAGGCAAAATAGCGCCCCTGGGGATCAAGAACCGGCACCGCCACAGCCACCATGCCTTCCAGAAACTCTTCGTTGTCGAGCGCATATCCCTGGCGGCCAACGGTCTGTAGTTCAGACAAAAGGTCGGTCGGGGTGGTGATCGTGTTTTCGGTCAGGGGGGCGAGTTGCATCACGTTGACCAACCGCCGCCTTTCGGCCTTTGGCAGCGAGGCAAGAAACGTCTTGCCGCTTGCCGTGCAATGAAACGGAACATGGCTGCCGATCGGAAGCTGGATGCGAAAGGCCCAGTTGGTTTCCACCCGGTCCTTGTAGCTCATCCCCTGGTCTTCCGGCACGACGAAGTTCACCGTTTCGCCAACCTGGTCGGCGACCCATTGCAGAACCTGGTGCCGGGAATGGTGTTGGACCGAGGCATGAAGCAATCCTGTCGCCAGCGACCGCGCCCGTCGTCCGGGGTGAAACGCACCGCGCTTGTCGACGCGGTTGAGATAGCCTTCCTCAACCAGCGTCATGCAGAGCCTATGCGCCGTCTGTTTCGGTATCCCGACGATGCGTCCGACATCCGAAGCTGTGAGAGGTTCGCGAGACTGCCCCATAGCTTCGAGGATCAGGAGCGCCCTGAGGTTCGTCGGCACCCGTTCTTCCGTTTCTGCATTCATGACCCACCTCCGACAGATTCTTCTTGCTTCGCTCAGGAATACATGCTGCGCTAGATAAATGGGACATAAAATCTCATTTTTTGAAAAAATGGGATTTTTGGGAGGAAATGAGTGGAGTTTGACTTTGTCATCGTGGGCGCTGGCTCTGCGGGTTGTGCTTTGGCGCACCGCCTTGCAGCCGATGGCACGTACAAGGTCGCACTCATCGAGGCGGGGGGCGCCGACAGCTATCCGTGGATCCATATCCCCGTCGGTTATTTCAAGACCATGGGCAATCCCAGGACCGATTGGTGTTACCAGACCGAGCCTGACCCCGGCCTGAACGGTCGAAGCCTGAAGTGGCCGCGCGGCAAGGTGCTGGGCGGTTCCAGTTCTATCAATGGTCTTTTGTATGTTCGGGGGCAGGCGCGGGATTACGATCATTGGCGACAATTGGGGAACACCGGCTGGGGTTGGGACGACGTTCTGCCGCTGTTCAAGCGGTCCGAGAATTATCGAGGCGGCGACGACGACATGCGAGGCCGCGATGGCCCGCTGGCGGTCTCAGACACCGCCGTGCGCCGCGACATCGTGGATCGTTGGATCGAAGCCGCCGTGGCGGCGGGTTATCCCGCGAACTCCGATTACAATGGCCGGGATCAGGAGGGCGTCGGGCACTTCCAATTGACGATGCGCGATGGCCGCCGGTGTTCCTCTGCCGCCGCCTATCTCAAGCCAGCCAAGAACTGGCCAAATCTCACGGTGCTGACAAATTGCCCTGCGCGGAAGCTCGTAATCGACGGGCATCGAACCGTGGGTGTCGAAGTCGAACGCAATGGACAGGGCGAGACGATCAAGGCCCGCCGAGAGGTGATCCTTTCGCTCGGTGCGCTCGCTTCGCCTCAGCTTCTCATGGTGTCGGGCATCGGTCCGGGCCGTGACCTCAGGGAACATGGCATTGACGTCGTGGTCGATCTGCCTGGCGTCGGCCAGAACTTGCAGGATCACCTGCAGGCCCGGCCCGTCTACAAGACCACGCTTTCGACCATCAACACCGAGATCAACAGCCTGTTCAAGCAGGGATTGATCGCCGTTCGTTATGCGCTGACACGTGCGGGCCCGATGACGATGGCCGCGAGCCTGGGAACGGCCTTTCTAAAGACCCGCCCCGAGTTGGAAACCCCGGACATACAGTTTCATATCCAACCGTTCAGCGCCGATGCCTCAGGCATGATGAAGCCCCACGACTTCAACGCCTTCACCGCCAGTGTCTTGCAACTACGCCCCGAAAGTGCCGGGCGCATCCGATTGAAGTCGGCGCATATGCGTGACCATCCGGCGATCCATCCCAACTACCTGGCCACCCAGACCGATCAGGAAACAATTGTCGCGGGCATCCGCATCGCTCGCCGCATTGCACGGCACGAACCCTTGGCGAGTGCGATCACCAGTGAGCATAGCCCGGGTGCGGGCATTTCCGATGATGACGACGAGGCCTTGTTGAATTGGGCGCGCGATACAGCGACGACCATCTATCACCCAACGGGCACCTGCAAGATGGGACGCGACGACAAGGCCGTCGTTGACGAGCGTCTGCGCGTGCGGGGTATCGAGGGGCTGCGCGTTGCCGATGCCTCGATCATGCCAAGGATCGTTTCAGGCAACACGAACGCGCCAGCGATCATGATCGGAGAAAAGGCCAGCGATCTTGTTCTCGCCGATGCAAAAGGCGCGGCGGATCACAGGCCACAGAAAGAGGCCGTCGCAATGTGATGAACTCAGACAACAATAAAAACCCGCCCACCATAGAGCCTTCGATGGAGGGAACAAACGAGAAGACCGAAGGCAAGATCAAGGGAGGAACATGATGTTCGATCTATCAAGACTGACCAAAGCCACGGCGGCAACTGCCGTGGGCGTGGCGATGATGGCCGGGGCCGCCTTCGCTGAAACGGTGATCCGCGTACAATCGGTTATTCCGTCGTCTGCGGACGAAGTGGTGATGCTGCAATCCTTTGCCGATGACGTCGAAGCCCTGACGGGCGGAGAGGTCAAGTTCGAGATTCTGCCCGCAGGGGCGGTCGTCGGTGTTCAGGAAACACTGGATGCCGTGGATGCGGGACTTGTCGAAGGCGGTTTTGCCTGGACCCACTATTGGTCCGGCAAACATCCGGCGGCCATGTTGTTCGGCTCACCCGTGGCCGGGGCCGGCGTCGGCATGGACAACATCGCCTTCATGTCCTGGTTCCTGCACGCCGGTGGCCAGGAACTTTACGATCAGCTCTGGGACGAGATGGGTGTCAACGTCAAAGGCTTCATGCTGCAGCCTGTTGGCCCCGAGGCGCTTGGCTGGTTCAAGGAACCGATCGAGACGATGGCCGATTTCCGCAAGTACCGCTTCCGCACGCCTCCTGGCATTCCGGGGCAGACCTACAAGGACATCGGAGTCGCCTCGGTCGCCATGGGCGGCGGTGACATCCTGCCCGCACTGGAAAAGGGCACCATCGATGCCGCTGAATGGTGCTGTCCCAAGCCCGACAGTGTCTTCGGCTTCCAGAAAGTCCTGAAGCATTACTACCTGCAAGGCCTGCACCAGGTTGTCGTGAACGCCGACCTTTACATCAACAAGGACGTCTATGAAGGCCTGACCGAACAGCAGCAAAAGGCGATCCAGGTGGCCGCGAATGCCTCGCTCATGAACTCCATGGGCTACCGTATTCATGAGAACGGCAAGGCTTTGGACAAGCTGATAAACGAAGACGGCGTGATCCTGCATGACACTCCGGCCGATTATTTCTCGGAGTACATGTCTGCGGCCTCGAAGGCGCTGGAAACAAATGCCGCCGAGAACGAGTTTTTTGCCAAGGTCTGGCAGTCGCAGAAGGATTTTGCCAAGACGGCCATCCCCTTCTGGGCAGGGGCGCAAGCCTCGAACGCCAGCCTAGGCAAGGCCTACGCGGACGAGCTTTTGGGCAAGTAAATGCAATCGGATGGGCCGCAGGACGCTTGCGGCCCTCCTTCTTCCTGCCGAAAATACCTCGGGGGAATTGGCCGTCAGACCAAGGGGCAGAGCCCCCAAAAAAGACAGCGCGCCGCAACGGGCAATCACATCGGGGAGGGATGGGGTGAGCGACGACATGGACGACATCAACCTCGACGCCGGCGACGAAATGCTGGCCGAGGCGCGGGGCGGGCCGGATCAGCCTTTGCCCGACGACATGCACCCTCTGGCGCGAAAAACCGTCTGGTTTCTTGACTGGTTTTCGGAATGGCAGGGCCGGATCGTTTGTCTGATGGTGCTGCCGATCATCGTCGGCATGGTCTACGAAGTGATCGCGCGGAAGTTCTTTCTTGCGCCCACGCTTTGGGCCTTTGACATCTCGCGAATGTTTTACGGTATGTCCTTCATGCTGGGGGCGGCCTACGCGCTGATGCGCGGCTTGCACATCCGGGCGGACTTCCTTTACCGGGGCTTTTCTATCCGGACACAGGGCCGGGTCGATTTGATCCTCTACGTCACGCTCTTCATGCCTGGCATGATCTTTTTCCTCTGGGCGGGCTATGGTTTCGCCGAAAAGAGTTTCTTTCAGAACGAAACCGCAGGTGACAGCACCTGGGCCCCGATCGTCTGGCCGGTGAAGATCGCGCTGACGGTCGGCGTTCTTTTCTTGGTCCTGCAAGGCGTCTCGGAAATCTGTAAATCGTGGTACGCCGCGACCCGTGGAAGGTGGCCGCGCTGATGGAATTCTCAAACGAAATCATCGGCTTTTTGATGATCGGAGCCATGCTGTTCGCGATCTTCGTGGGCTTTCCGATCTCTTTCACCTTGATCTTCCTTGGCATCGTCTTCGGAGCCTGGGGCATGGGGATCAAACTGACCATCTTCCTGATGACGCTCCAGTTCTACGGCTCGATGATGGAACAGACCCTCGCGGCTGTCCCGTTGTTCGTCTTCATGGGGTTCATGATGGAGCAGGCCGGGTTGATGGAGCGATTATTCGCGGCCGTGCAACTGATGCTGGCGCGGATGAAGGGATCGCTTTTCGTTGCCGTTCTCTTTGTCAGCGTGGTCTTCGGGGCCGCAACCGGTATCGTCGGAGCTTCTGTCACCATCCTTGGAATCATGGCGGCCACCACGATGAACCGGTCGGGCTATGATGTGCGGCTGGCAAGCGGAACGATCACGGCGGGCGGCACGCTTGGCATCCTGATCCCGCCCTCGATCATGCTGGTCGTCATGGGGCCAGTGCTGGAAATCCCGGTGACCGATCTATTCGCCGCGGCCATCTTTCCCGGAATCATGATGGCGGTGCTTTACTTGATCTATTCCGTGGGTCGCTGCTGGATCAATCCAGAGCTTGGCCCGCCGCTTTCCGAAGAAGACATCAACGCTAACGAAAAGGACGTGTTGCGCGAATTCTTCCTTGGCCTTGTACCGCCAACGATCCTGATCGCCTTTGCCCTCGGTTCGATCCTGTCCGGCTGGGCAACACCGACCGAAGGGGCGGGCATGGGGGCGTTCGGCTCGGTCATCCTGACCTTGCTCTACCGCAAGTTCTCAGTTTCTTCGACTTACACTGCGCTTAAGAAGACGCTCGAAATCTCGGTCCTGATCCTGTTCCTTGTCGCCGCGTCAAATTTCTTCGGCGCGGTCTTTTCGCGTCTTGGCACCCCGACGATGATCACCGAACTCTTGTTGTCGATGGACCTTTCGGCCAGCATGATCATCATTCTGATTCTCGCCCTGGTCTTCATCCTGGGCTGGCCCTTGGAATGGGTGCCGATTGTCCTGATCATCCTGCCGATCCTTGCACCCGTGCTGATCGAGCTTCAGGTCGACATGCTTTGGTTCGCGATCCTGGTGGCGGTCTGTCTGCAAACGGCATGGCTGTCCCCGCCGGTGGCCTTATCGGCCTACTTCCTGAAAGGGGTGGTGCCGTCCTGGGATCTGAAGGACATCTACCTCGGCATGATGCAATTCATGGTAATCCAGATATTCGGCCTGGCGCTGGTGTTCCTGTTCCCGGCCATCGCGACGTGGTTGCCGAATTACCTGTACGGCGGCGGATAACGAGAAGGGCAGCGCCTCGAAGTCAGCCCTTCACCGCCCCCATGAACCTGTCACGGATGGTGACGGGGTCCATCGTGATGACGGGCATCTTGGCGTTGCCGCTTTCGCATTTGCAGACAATGACGGTGCATTCGCCCGCGGCCAAAGCCTCTTCCAGAACCGCGCCGGTCTCTTCCGCCCGACACTCGATCACCCGGTCACAGCCTGCCGCCTTGGCGATGCCGGCCAGCGATGTTTTCAGGCCCGCATAGGTCGGCTGGTCCCCGGTCGAGCCGTAAGAGCCGTTGTCGATAATGAGCAGAATGTAATTCGCCGCAGGGTTATTCCCGATGGTCGGCAACGTGCCGAGGTTGGTCAGGACCGAGCCGTCGCCGTCGATCACGATCACCGGTTTCTTTTGCGCATGGGCCAGCCCCAACCCGATGGAGGATGCCAGCCCCATGGTGCCCAGCATGTAGAAATTCGTCGGCTGGTCGTCGATGGCGTGCAGCTCCTGAGAAGGAATGCCGATGTTGCAGACGACAAGCTGGTCGCGAAGGATCGGGGCGATGTCTTTCAGGATTTCGGAACGGATCATTGGTCGCCGTAGCCTCCCCAGAAGTTGGCGTCGGTCAGGATCGCGACGGGCTTGTTGCACATGAAGGTGTATTTCAGGATCTCGGGCAGTTCATCGGCATCGGCCTGTTTGTGAAAGTGATAGGTCGGGATGTTCAACTGGGCGAGCAACGCCTTGGTGTGAACCGCCATTTCCACCTGGCAGGCGACGGGTTCGCGCAACTCGCCCCGATAGGAAATCAGCATCGGCAGCGGCATCCGGTAGTATTGGATCAGCGTGGCAAGGGTATTGATCGTCACCCCGATGGCAGTGTTCTGCATGATGATCGCCGAGCGCTTGCCGCCCATCCAGGCCCCCGCGCAAATCCCCATGCCTTCGTCTTCCTTGTTGGCGGGGATGTGGTGAATGTCGGGGTGCTTGTCGACTTCCTCGATCACGCCTGCGAGTTGTTTGCAGGGCACCGTCGTCACAAGGCCGATCCCGGCCGCGACAAGATCCTGCGTTATCTTTGCGTCAATGGTCACGTTGGCGCTCCCCCTGGGTATAGAATGATCTTCGGCGCATCGACGCGCCCTGCACGAATGTCGGTAAAGGCCGCTGCACCATCTGCCAAGGCGCGCGGTTCGGTCCAGTCAAGTCCGCCAAGACGGCCATCAAAGATCGCCTCGGTCGTGTCGCGGAAATCTTGCGCCGTGTAGGTATAAGTGCCGATGAAGGTGATCTCCTGCAAGGTCATGCGGCGAGTGTCCAGCCCGCCCGCCGCCTCGCCCAATCCGATATGCAGGATCACGCCACCCGGTCGAACGTGCTTGGTGGAGGCGGCGCGGGTGGCGGCAAAGCCGACGCCGTCGATCACCAGGTCAAATGCGTCGTTACCCAAGTCTTCCGGGGCCAAAGCGTCGAACCCTTCCGCCAGAAGGACGCGGCGTCGCCCGAAATGCGGCTCGATAATGCGGATACCCGTTGCGCCTTGCGCACGTGCGGCAAGGGCCGCGCCAAGCCCGATGGCTCCTCCACCGATGACCAGCGTTCTATCGGCACCGCCCAGGGTCTGAAGCCCAAGGCGTACCGCGTGCCATCCGCAGGCCAGAGGTTCCGCAAGTGCTGCCTTTTCGGGCGGCACGCCCTTGGGCACCGTCACCAGATTGGCCTCGGGCATCGCCAGCAACTCGGCAAAAGCGCCCTCGCGCGGGGGCATCGAGATGATCTGGCGGTCTGGGCAAAGATTATCACTCCCCGCGCGGCAGGCTGCACAGGTGCCGCATGTAACCAGCGGGTTGATCGTAACCCGCTCGCCACTCTTCGGCCCCGCCACAACGATCCCCGAAGCCTCGTGGCCCAGGATCAGCGGGGCAGGGCGGCGTTCGTCGTGGCCGAGAAAGGCGTGCATGTCCGAGCCACATATACCCACGGCCTCGATCTTGATGAGCGATTGGTCACTCGCGACAGGTTCCGGCACGTCGCGATAGTCGAGTGTTTCGGGGCCGGTGTAGACAAGTGCCTTCAAGAGACCGGACCTCGCCTAACCATCGGCGCTAAGATCAAAATTCACGCCGGGGAAATATTTTGCCAATCGAATATCCGCCGTCCGCGCGTGCCCTTCCATCCCCTCAAGTCGGGAAATCCGCGCGGTCGCTTCCGCGATCGGGCGCGCGCCTTCGCGGGTGGCCCGCTGCCAGGTGACGATCTTCATGAATTTATGCACAGAAAGACCGCCCGAATAGGACGCCGCGCCGCTGGTCGGCAGAACGTGGTTCGTCCCCGATGCCTTGTCTCCGAACGCAACGGTGGTCTCTTCGCCAAGGAAAAGCGAGCCGTAGCACCGCAAGCGCCCCAGCCACCAGTCCTCGTCCGCCGCCTGAACCGTCAGATGCTCGGGCGCATAGTCGTCCGACGTGGCCGCCATCTCTTCGCGGTTGTCACACAGGATCACTTCGGCGTAATCGCGCCATGCGGCGCGGGCGTTGTCCCGGTTCACCTCTGGCAGGTCGTCGATCAGGTCTGGCACAAGTTGCATCACGCGCTCCGCCAGGGGGCGGTCATCGGTGACAAGCCAGACGGGCGAGTTGTAGCCGTGTTCTGCCTGACCGACCAGGTCTGCCGCCACGACCCCCGCATCGGCGATCTTGTCGGCAAGGATCAACGAGTCGGTCGGACCGGCAAACATGTCGATCCCGACCCGGCCAAAGAGAATGCGCTTTGCCTCGGCCACGAATTGGTTTCCGGGGCCGACCAGGATGTTCGCCTTTGGTAGTCCAAACAACCCGAAGGTCATCGCCGCCACGCCTTGCACGCCGCCCATGGCCAGAATGGTGTCGGCACCGCAAAGGTCTGCGGCATAGACAATGGCCGGGGCGATGCCGATGTCCGGACGTGGCGGTGAGCAGGCCACGATGTGGTTGCAGCCCGCAACCTTCGCCGTTGTGACCGTCATGATTGCGCTTGCCACATGACTATATCGCCCGCCCGGCACATAGCATCCCGCGCCACTGATCGGGATGGCCTTCTGGCCCAGGATCAGCCCCGGCGAAACCTCCAACTCGACATCCGTCAGAGTGCTTTTCTGGATTTCCGCAAAGCGCCGGACATTGTCATGGGCAAACCTGATGTCGTCCTTCAGGCGGTCCGGAACCTGTTCCGCTGCGGTTTCGATATCGTCACGGGTCAAGATGACATTGCCGTCGTAGCCGTCGAACCTTGCGGCATACTCAAGGGCAGCCTTGTCGCGGCCGGCCTCAATGTCATCAAGAATGGATTGCACGGTTTCGCGCACATCGGCAGCGTCCGAAGTGGATGTTTTCGATGCCTTTTTCAGATATTTGCGCGCCATCGTGATCCCCTGCTTCAAATAACGTGTAAGCGCTTACATTGCTATTTGCAAGCGCTTACATTAGCCTGCTCCCAAGGAGAGGAAAGTGACCCAAAGCCCGACACTCGAAGATGTGGCCGCCCGCGCAGGTGTGTCGACGGCAACCGTCTCGCGGTGCCTGAACGCGCCGGACAAGGTCATCGAAGAGACCCGCTTGCGGGTCATGGCAGCCGTGCGGGAACTGGGGTACGCGCCGAATTTCTCGGCGCGCGCCTTGGCGGCGAAGCGGACACAGACCGTGGGAGCGATCATTCCGACGATGGAGAATGCGATCTTTGCCCAAGGGATCCAGGCGTTTCAGGAACGATTGGCGAAGTCCGGTTTCATGCTCCTGGTGGCAAGTTCGTCCTATGATCTCAAGGTCGAGGCCGAACAGATTCGCACACTCGTGGCACGTGGTGCGGACGGGTTGCTGCTGATCGGTCATGATCGGGACAAGGAAACCTACGATTTCCTGGCTGCCCGGAAAGTCCCGACGCTGGTTGCCTGGGCATATGATGCCCGGCGACCCTCCATCGGTTTTGACAACAGCGCAGCGATGCGGGCACTCGCTGAAGAGGCCATCGCCCTTGGGCATCGAAAGATCGGTATCATTTCGGCAGTGCAGTCAGGAAACGACCGCGCCCGCGAGCGGGTCGAGGGCATTCGGCAGGCCGCGGCGGCGGCTGGGCTTGATCCGGAAGCAATCCCGGTTGTCGAAACTCCCTATGGTATCGACAGTGCCGCCGATGCCTTTGATCGTTTGATGGGAATGGTGGAGCCAACGCTTGTGATCTGTGGCAACGATATTCTGGCGGTCGGGGCGATGCAGCGTGCGCGCGATTGGCGAATGTCGGTCCCGAAGGACGTGTCGATCACGGGGTTCGACGACATTGAACTTGCCAGATTGGTGACGCCCAGGTTGACCACCGTGCATGTGCCGCACCGCAAGATGGGCGAAGCCGCCGCTGATGCGCTGGTTGCCATGTGCGAAGGGAGTTGGAACGGCGAAAGCCTTTGCCTGGCGACCGAAATCCGGGCTGGTGAAACGCTGGCAGCACCGAAGGGTGATTAGGGCGTCCGGGTCAATCCGCCGTCCAGCCGCCATCCACCAAAAGCGAGGTGCCTGTCACCATGGCACTGGCGTCCGATGCCAGATAGACCGCAGCGCCCATGATGTCTTCTACCTTGCCAAGTCGATCCAGCTTGATCTTTCCCATGACCCAGTCTTCCTGCTCGGGGTCTGCGAAAACCTTCCGCGTGAGGTCTGTCTTGATGAAAGTCGGCGCGATTGAATTGATGCGCACCTTCGCCTTTCCCCACTCGATGGCCATGGACTTGATCATGCCTTCGACGCCGAACTTGCTGGCGCAATAGACCGACCGTTCGACGCCGCCCACATGGCCCATCTGCGATGTGATGTGGATGATGGAACCGCTTTTGCCTACTTTCATCATGGCCTTCGCCGCGCCAACCGAAAGGAAATACGCGCTGCGCATGTTCACGCTCATCACCGCGTCGTAATCTTCGACAGAGGCTTCAAGTGCCGGGCCGTGCCGTGCAAGACCCGCGGAATTCAGCACGATGTCGAAGGCTTCCGAGGTTTCGAGATATTGCGTGACGCGCTCAAGCTCAGTCTGGTCGAACTCCAACGCCTCGGCACTTCCACCTCCGTTCGTGATGGCCGCAACGGTTTCGCCCAGCTTGTCGAACCGACGGGCAGCCGCGACCACATGCGCACCGGCCTCGCCCAAAGCAACTGCGCAGGCCTGGCCGATGCCCGAAGAGGCACCTGTAACCAGGGCGCGCTTTCCGTCCAACCTGAATGAAGGTGTCGTCGGTATCGCCATATTGCCCCCCGGTCCATGTCATTTCTGGTTGGGGAGGCTTTGGTAGCGGAGGAGGGACTTGAACCCCCGACACATGGATTATGATTCCACTGCTCTAACCAACTGAGCTACTCCGCCAAAAGCGAAGGCTCTGGTAAGGCCGTTCAGGGGAGGCGTCAAGTGTGTTTCGGGGAAACCAAGGCTCGAAAGCTATACTCGGTGGCCTATGTGTCGAATGGCAGAAGGAGGATCGTACATGCGGGCTATGATCGTTGGATCATCCGGAGGAATCGGTGCCGCGTTCGCCGACGAACTTGTGGCGCAAGGCGGTGATGTCGTTAGGTTGTCGCGCTCTCAAAACCGGCTGGATGTTACTGACGAGATATCGTTGGAGCGCGCCTTCAGCAAGCTTGAAGGCACCTTCGACCTGGTGTTCGTCGCCTCAGGTGCCTTGGTCAGCACGCGCGAGAGGCCCGAAAAAAGCATTCGCGAACTGACGGTGGAAGAGCTTGCAGAACAACACAGGATCAACGCCATCGGGCCGATCATGGTTTTGAAGCACGCGATGCCATTCTTGCCGCGTGATCGCAGGGCGGTTTTCGCAGCCCTTTCTGCAAGAGTCGGCTCGATCGGGGACAACCGACTTGGCGGTTGGCATTCTTACAGGGCATCGAAAGCCGCTCTCAACCAGTTGTTGCACGGTGCGGCGATCGAACTGCAACGAACTCACAGACAAGCCATCGTGGTCGCACTTCACCCCGGCACCGTGGCCACGAAATTCACCGAAGCCTATGCCGACAGTCATGAGCGCGTTTCACCCGATACGGCCGCCCGCAACCTGCTGGATGTCATGCAAAGGTTGGAGCCCTCGCAGACGGGCGGTTTTTACGATTACAGCGGAAAGCCGATTCCCTGGTAGGGGGTGGTTTCCATCGTCGCCTTACTGTGAAAACCTCACCCGATGAGCGACTCTGCCGACATTCTCCCGCTCGGGCCAGACGGGCTTCTGGTCCGGTTTTCGGACCAACTCAGCGAACCTGCCAACCGCGCGGCACTCGCCTTTCGGTCCGTAGCTGAAAATGCCGATCTTGTGGGTGTGGTCGAAACGGCCACGTCGCTCACCTCGACCTACCTGAGGTTCCAGCCCGACGTCGTTTCGCGAGCCGCTCTGTTGGATCAGGTGCAAGACCTGCTGGCCGGGAAAGACTGGCTGTCGGTCGAATTGCCGGAAGGTCGGACGTTGTGGCGAATCCCCGTCGCATTCGGCGGCGCGAATGGGCCTGGCCTAAAAGAAGCCGCCGATCTTGCCGGGGTGACGCCGGAAACAGCGATTGAGGAAATTTGTGACGCCCGCCTCCGGGTTCTGGCGCTTGGGTTTGCACCGGGACAACCGTACCTCGGGTTTCTTCCTGATCACTGGGACATTCCGCGGCAAAGCGATGTCACACCACAGGTTCCACGGGGCGCTGTGGTCGTCGCCGTGCGACAGGTCATCCCTTTCGCCAACGCGGCACCGACGGGGTGGCGGCAAGTGGGGCGCACGGCATTTCGTTGTTTCGATCCGGACCTCTCACCGCCGGTCCCGCTGACAGCGGGGGACGAAGTGGAGTTTCTGCCGGTTACGGCTAACAAGCTGGACCGCCTTCTGGACGATGCACCAACCTTTGGTGGGGCCGAGCGCGAGGCGCTGACATGACGCGCCAGGTTACGGTTCTTCGCGGCGGGCCGCACCTTTCAGTCCAGGACGGCGGTCGAAAGGGGGGGCTGGCCATCGGGCTTTCGCGCAGCGGGGCAGCGGATCGGCAAGCCTATCTGGCCGGGCTGGCGCTGTTGGAGCAATCGGGCGGGCAGGCGTCCATCGAACTGGCCGGGCTTGGCGGAAAGTTTCGCTTCGAGGCCGCAACCCGATTTGCGCTGACCGGCGCGGAGATGCGAGCCTTTTTGGATGGCGAGCCTGTCGAAAGCCAGGCAAGCCACCTGGCCGGGCCGGGATCGGTGCTTGAAATCGCGGCACTCACATCGGGTGTGTACGGCTACCTCGCTCTCGCGGGCGGGATTGGTACAGAGCCGGAGTACGGCGGGCGCGGCTATCATCGGATCGGTGGCTTCGGCAGACCTTTGGTCGATGGAAGTCAGTTACCGATTGGCGAAGACAAGAACCTTAGCGCACCGCCCAAGCGGCTCTCGCTTCCAAGGTCGACAGGTGCGATCCTCGTTATGCCGGGCCCACAGACAGGGCTTTTTTCGCAAGAGGCTCGCAAGGCGTTTGAAACGACCACCTTCACGCGCAGCACAAGGGCAAACCGTCAGGGTGTGCGGCTGGAACACCAAGGCGCACCTTTCTCGACGGGGGGGCAGTTGAACCAGGTGTCCGATTTCATCTGCGAGGGCGACATACAAATGACCGGCGACGGAACACCCTATGTGCTTTTGGCCGATTGCCAGACCATTGGCGGCTATCCTCGTATCGGCACGGTCTTGCCCGCCGACCTGCCCCGGATCGCGCAGGCCATCGCGGGCGAGGAGCTGTCATTCCGGTTCGTTTCGCTGGAAGAGGCCGAAGCAAGCTGGATCAGCGACGACGCACTCTTGGCCGAGCTGAGGAACCGCTGTGAACTTCGCGTCCGCGACCCGCGCGAAATGGCGAATCTCCTGTCCTTTGAGTTGATAGACCGGCCCGGGGACGAGGTGACGGAACCCTAAAGAACCCGCTTCAGAAAAGCTCGGGTCCGCTCCTCCCTCGGGTTGGAAAACAGGGCGTCAGGCGGCCCTTCTTCAAGGATCACGCCAGCATCCAGAAAGCAGACCTTGTCGGCCAATTCTCGGGCGAATCCCATTTCGTGAGTTGCCAGAACCATAGTCATGCCTTCGTTGCGCAACTGGCGCAGCACGTCCAGCACCTCGCCCACCAACTCGGGGTCCAGTGCCGATGTGATCTCGTCGAACAGCATGATCTCGGGGCGCATGGCAAGCGCTCGGACGATGGCCACGCGCTGTTGTTGCCCGCCTGAAAGCTGTTCGGGATAGTGCTGCATGTGGCGGGACAAACCAAACCGCGAAAAAAGCGCTTCCACCTCCGGATGAAGTGCCTCGCGCGACTTGCCAAAGACTCGCCTCGGGGCCAGCATGACGTTTTCCACCGCGGTCATATGCGGAAAAAGGTTGTAGCTTTGAAAAACCATCCCGATGCGCTGGCGCACCGGCTGTGGATCAAGACCGGGAGTTGAAATGTCCTGATCGTCCAGGTGGATCGTGCCGTCGTCGATCGGCTCCAACAGGTTCAGGCACCGCAATAGCGTCGACTTGCCCGAACCCGACGCACCGATCAGACAGACGAGTTCGCCCTTGGCCACGCTCAGGTTGATCCCCCGGCAGACCGCGTTGTCGCCAAAGCTCTTGACCAGATTGCGCACCTCCAGAAGGGCCATCACGTCCGCTCGCGCATCTGACGGGCGATCAGGTAATCGGCATAACGGGTCGCCGGGATCGTGATCGCAAGAAAGATGATCGCCGCACCGACATAGGGCGTGAAGTTGGCCATCAGCGACTTGTAAACGCCCGCTTGCCGGAAGATTTCTACCGGGCCGATGAAGGACAAAAGCGCCACGTCCTTTTGCAGCGCGATGAACAGGTTCATGTTGGCGGGCACCACCTTTCGGATCGCTTGCGGCAGGATGACGTAACGCATCATGTCGCGGTTCGACAGGCCAAGCGACTGGGCGGCGGCGCGCTGGCTTTGATGCACGCCTTCGATGCCGGTGCGAAAGACCTCGGCCACATAGGCCGAATAGGTCAGGACAAGAGCAACCGTGCCCCAGATGAAGGGCGAGTTCCAAGGGCGCGGAAGGCCAAGGCCGGGGATGCCGAATCCGATCAGGTAGATCACAAGGATCACCGGCACCCCGCGAAAGATGTCGGTGTAGAGCACTCCGAACAATCGCAGGGGATAGAGTGCGGGCGCCCGCGCATCGCGGGCCAGTGCGATGATGAGGCCAAGCGCGAATATCAGGGGCGCTGACCAAAGGAAGATCGCCACATCCCAAACGAAGGCTTCCAAAAGGCCGGGGAATGTTTTTGCAAAGACCTCGCCGTTGAAAAAGCTCTTCTTCACCGCCGGCCACCCCGGTGCCAGTGGGACAAGGACGAGGATCGCAATCACCACAAACGCCGTCGACGCCGCGGCAACAAGGGCCGAGCGGCGGCGGATCCGTGCCTCATAGGCCTGTCGTCGCGTCGGCATCAGCGGCGAGGAGCGCTTGATTTTTCGAACTGAACGATCACTCGATGACCGGCACGCCCGTGGTTTCCGACAGCCATTCAGCCTCAAGCGCTGCAAGCGTGCCATTGGACTTCAACGTCTCAAGTGCTGCGTCGACGCAGGCTTTCAATGGATTGCCTTCTTCGAACAACAGCCCGAATTCGTCCGGGTTTTCGCTCCGCTCGGGCGGGAACTGTCCAAGGATGACGCCATCGTCCAGAACGACCGCGCCAAGATACAGCGCCGTCGGAAGGTCAAACAGTGCCGCGTCGATCTGGTTCGCCTTCATGGCTTCGACGACATCGGCATTGTCACCGTAAAGCAGGGGGTCTTTTTCCGGCGCAACGATGTCGGAAAGCATCGGCACCGCCGTCGTGTTGGCGTCCGCCCCCCAGATCAGCCCTTTGAGCGATGCGATCGAGGCTTCGGCCCCCGCATCGACGACCGGCTTGCGCGTCAGCACCGCCATCGCGGCCGAGTAGTAGGGAACGGAAAAATCCACGATTTCATCGCGCTCTTCAGTGATCGAGTATTGCTGGAGGTTGAAGTCAAAGTTCTTGGCGCCCGGTTGAATCGCCTGGTCAAAGGACGAGCGTACCCAGACAACCGCATCGTCGGCAAAGCCCATTTCATTGGCCACGGCATAGGCAACGGCTGCCTCAAAGCCCTGTTTGGATTCCGGCGCGTCGTCGATGACCCAGGGGAAATAGGCCGGGTTGCCCGTCGCGATGGTCAGTTTGCCTTCGCTCAGTGTTTTTCCCGCCGAGCAATCGTTCTGGGCAATAGCCGTCGTTGCAAGCAGGCTGGCAAGACAGGTGGAAAGGACAAGACGCATGGCAAGGCTCCCTGAATTGGTTTCGCAGAAAACCTTGGGCATGACGCGGGAAAAGTCCACCGCTAGTTTCGGGGAACAACGCACTCACCCGGCTCGGAACCGCCTATTCACTCTCGAGCGCGCAAGACACCTGCGGGGCGACGGGCCAGTGGTTGCCAGGCAAATATCAGCCCCGAGATCAGCGTGGCGACGACGCCTCCGGCAACGATTAAAATGGCGGACACGGGCTCGAAGGCATAGTCGGTTTCCATGACGAAACGCATCACCCCCCAACCCGCCAATGCCCCGGCGAGGATGGCCACAAGTCCCGCCGCCGCACCCAGAAGGGCGGACCGTATCGCGAAACTGGCCAGCACGGTCCGGCGATCCGCGCCAAGCGTCTTCAGAACCGCCGCCTCATAGGTGCGGGCCTGCACACCGGCCGCCGCCGCTCCGATCAGAACGATGCCGCCAGTGACAAGGGTCGCCAGCGCACCATAGGTGATGGCCGCCGCAATGCCAGCCAGAACCTCGGAAACGCGGGTTATCGCGTCCTTCACGCTAATGGCGGTGATGTTGGGGTAGGTTTTCGAGACGTCGCGCAGGATTCGCGCCTCGGCTTCTGGCTCGGAATAGACGGTGCTGATGAAACTATGCGGCGCACCGGCAAGGGCACCCGGGTTCATCGTCAGGATGAACCCGATCCCGGCGGTGGAAAAATCCACTTCCCGAAAGCTCGTCACCTTGGCGGTGATGTCGCGACCAAGGATGTTGACCGTGATGTCGTCGCCCAGGTTCAGCCCAAGTTCCAGCGCCTCTTCCGTTGAAAAACTGACAAGAGGCTCGCCGCTGTAGCCTTCCGGCCACCATTCGCCGTGGGTGATCACGGTGCCTTCCGGCGGTCGGTCGGAATAGGTGACGCCGCGGTCCCCGCGCAGCACCCAGTGTTCGCCGCCGGTTTCCGAGGCAGGGCGTCCGTTGATTTCGGTGATGATCCCGCGCAGCATCGGCGCACTTTCGATCTTGGAAACGGACGTATCCGCTTCAAGGCGTGCTCGGAACGGCTCCATCTGGTCCGGCTGGATATCGACCATGAAGAAGGCTGGCGCTCGCTCGGGCAAGTCCTGCGCGATGGCGTTCCTGAGGTTCGTGTCGATCTGTCCAACGGCGGCAAGAACGGCGAGGCCAAGGCCAAGCGAAAGCACGACTGACGTCGTCTCACCCGAAGGCCCGCCGACTGCACCCAAGGCCAGCCGAACAGCACTCCGCCCGCGAAAGCCCAGAACCATGCGACGGGCAAGGGCCTTGATGCCCCGCGCCGCCGCAACCAGCAGACCAAAGGCGACCAGCACCCCCGCAGCGGCCCCGACTGTCAGCGACCAAAGGCCCGAGAACATGGCGGCCAGCGACACCAAAAGCGCGACAAGAAACCCCGTCACCCCGATCCAGATCGGGCGGGGAAGGCCCCGCGCCTTGCCGTCGCTATCGCGAAACAGCGTGGCAGCGCGAACGTCTTCCACCCGTGCCAGTGGCCAGAGCGTGAAAATCAACGCGGCGAGTGTGCCGTAAAGGGCCGCCTCGGCCAGCGGCTTGGGGTGCAGGGCAAAGACTGCCGGAACAGGCAGACTGTCCGCGATCAACGGGGCCGCCAGCATCGGCAGCACAGCGCCAAGGCAAAGCCCGACCAAAAGACCGGCCAAAGTCAGTGCTCCGATCTGCAAAAAGTAGGTCTGGAAAATCGTCCGTCCGTCCGCGCCAAGTGTTTTCAGGGTCGCGATCACCTCGGTCTTGCGCTCAAGGTAAGACGACACCGCCGCCGAAATCCCCACGCCGCCGACGGCCAGACCGGCAAGGCCAACCAGGACAAGGAACGAACCCAACCGATCGACAAAGCGTTCGACACCGGGTGCGCCACGCCGCTTGTCGCGCCAACGCAGACCGGTGAAAGTTTCTTCGGCTTCGGCCTCCAGCGCATCGAGATCGACGTCTTCGGGCAACAAGAGCTTGTATTCGGTCTCGAACAGCGTGCCGGGCTGGATCAATCCGCTGTCCTTCAAATCGGCCGTGCGCACGATCGTGCGCGGTCCCAACCCGAAACCGCCACCTGCGCTGTCGGGTTCGCGCTCCAACTCGGCCATAAGCACGAAAGACTGCGCCCCCAGTTGAAACGTCTCGCCCACCTCGATTCCCAGACGCGCGATAAGGGCCGGAGCCATGACTGCGCCGGGAATGCCGTTTCTTCCGTCAAGCGCCTCTGGCAAGGGGAGGGGAGGCTGCAATGCCACCGCGCCCAAAAGCGGATAGTTGTCATCCACCGCCTTCACCTGAGTCAACCCGCGTTCGGCGGAATCGCCCGTGCCAAACACCGCCATCGAACGGAAATCGACCAGTTCGGAAATCCGCTCCGCCGCACCCTCCATCCAGGCACGTTCAGCGTCATCGGCAAAGCGATAGGTCAACTGCAACTCGGCATCTCCGCCAAGGATGGTGGCGCCCTCGCGTTCCAGCCCCGCGTTGATCGCCTCGCGCACGGAACCGACAGCGGCAATGGCCGCGACGCCAAGGATCAGGCACGCCAGGAAGACCCGGAATCCCTTGATGCCGCCGCGAAGCTCGCGCCGGGCCATCTTTGCCGCGACGCCAAGGCTCATTCCGCCGCCGCCCGGCTTTCGGGGTCAATGCGGCCGTCTGCCAGTCCGATCACCCGACTGCATCGCGCCGCAAGGTCTGGTGCATGGGTGACCAGCACGAGGGTCGCACCGTGCTGGCTGTTCAGATCGAACAGCAAATCCATGATGGCTGCCCCTGTTGCCGCATCAAGGTTTCCGGTCGGCTCATCAGCCAGAAGGATATCGGGGCGCGGAGCGGCGGCGCGTGCCAATGCGACCCGCTGTTGCTCGCCGCCAGACATCTGGGCCGGATAGTGATCCATCCGTTTTCCCAGACCCAAGGATTGAAGCTCTTCGGCCGCGCGATCAAAGGCATCGGCCTTGCCCGCCAGTTCAAGCGGTGTCGCGACGTTCTCCAGCGCGGTCATCGTCGGAATAAGGTGGAAGGATTGGAAAACCACACCCATATGTTGCAGGCGAACCTTGGCAAGGGCATCTTCACCAAGCGCGGTCAGATCGTGCCCCAACAAGGTGACCGAACCACCGGTGGCGCGTTCCAGCCCGCCCATGAGCATGAGGAGAGAGGACTTGCCTGAACCGGAAGGCCCGATCAACCCAAGCGTTTCCCCGCGCCTCACATCCAGCGTGATCCCGCGCAGGATTTCCACACGACCGGCATTGCCATCCAGCGTCAGGGCGGCGTCGTTCAGGGAAAGGATCGTTTCGGCCATGCTCGCTCCGTTCTCGCGGCGCTTGAAGGGATATGGGGTGATACGGGCGATCCGCAACGCCGGATTGCTGACAATTCTCGGTTTTTCGCCGGTCTGGGCCGAAGAGGTCACGATCGCCGCCCTTGGGGATAGCCTCACGCAGGGATACGGGCTGCCCCCGGAACAGGGCTTCGTGCCGCAAATGCAGCGCTGGCTGGACGAACGTGGCAGCGACGTCGCGCTCATCAACGCCGGTGTGTCCGGGGATACCACGGCAGGTGGGTTGTCGCGCATCGCCTGGACCCTAACGCCCGACGTTGATGCGCTGATCGTCGCCCTTGGCGGCAACGACCTCTTGCGCGGGATCGACCCTGCCGTCAGCCGGGCCAACCTTGAAGGGATACTTGCCGAAGCACAATTGCGCGACCTGCCGGTTCTGCTGGTGGGCATTGATGCACCTTCGAACTACGGAGCAGAGTTCGAAACGACTTTCGAAGCGATGTATCCGGAACTGGCCGAGGCCTTCGGAACCCTTCATCACCCCAACTTTCTGGGGGCTCTTGCGGAAATGGAGGATCGCGCCCTGGTGCTGGAAACCTATATGCAAGGGGATGCGATCCATCCGAACGCGGAAGGCGTGGCGCTGATCGTCGAGGATATCGGGCCGAAGGTTCGGGAATTGGCAGACAGGGTTCGCTAAGCGCCTCGGCTTGCTGCGGCAAAGCCAAAGATGGCCGGTTCAATCAAGGCCTGGCTCATCCAGAAGATGCCGCCCTTCCTTGTCTTCGATCTCGATCACCCAAAGGTCAGGATCGAAGCCGCGCTGTTTGCCAATGCTTGCGTCCACCGCCGCCTCGTCGCCCTCGCTCAGAACAACCCACTGGCGCTCTCCGCTCATGATGTCGAACGATCTCTGAAAACAGACCGCTTGCCCATCCAGCGTGTTCAACTTGACCAGAACCGCGCCCGCTGTGCCGTCGCCCTTCTGGACGATGAAGGCGGGGATGGTCGCCAACCTCAGCCGCGTCAGATAGGCGGCAACCCAGATTTCCGAGGTCAGGCGGCTCAAGATGCCCCGTCCGAGAAATCCAGACCCATTTCCGAATAGCGTTCCGCTTCTTCCAGCCAGCCCGTGCGCACCTTCACCTGAAGGAACAGATGGGCTTTCCGGCCCAGAAAATCCGAGATCTCCTCGCGGGCCAGCTTGCCCACGGCCTTGATCGTTTCGCCCTTCTTGCCCAAAAGGATGCCTTTGTGACCGTCGCGGGCCACATAGATCACCTGGTCGATCCGGACTGAACCGTCATCACGCTCTTCCCAGCCTTCGGTTTCGACGGTCAATTGATAAGGCAACTCCTGATGCAGGCGCAGTGTCAGCTTTTCGCGCGTCATCTCGGCGGCGATCATGCGCAGCGGCATGTCGGCGATCTGATCTTCGGGATAAAGCCAGGGTCCTTCCGGCACCTCTTCGGCAAGCCAGGTGCGAAGGTCATCAACGCCGTGGCCCTTTTCGGCCGAGATCATGAAGGTGCGGACAAAATCAAAACGCGCGTTCAAATCCTCGGTCAGCGCCAAAAGCGCGGGGCTTTCCACCCTGTCGATCTTGTTGATGGCCAGAGCTACGGGCGCATCGCTGCCGCGTTCCTTCAGCGACGACAGGATCGCCTCGACCCCTTGCGTGACGCCTCGGTGCGCCTCGACCATCAGGACAACGACATCCGCATCCGCCGCACCGCCCCAGGCCGCGGCAACCATCGCACGATCCAGCCGACGGCGCGGCTTGAACAGGCCGGGCGTGTCCACGAAAACGATCTGGCTGTCGCCTTCGAGTGCCACACCCCGTATCCGGGTGCGCGTCGTCTGCACCTTGTGCGTCACGATCGAGACCTTGGCCCCGACCATGCGGTTTAGAAGCGTCGATTTCCCGGCATTCGGCTCGCCGATCAGAGCCACGAAGCCTGCGCGTGTGGACATGGATGTCATCCGATTGAATTGTTCAGACCGCCCAATAGGCGAAAATGGCCCATAAGGGCAATCGCAAAGGCATTTGCTGGGGACTGAAGGCTCAAGTTGCCTCGCTTTGAAATCCAACTCGACCTTCGCGCCATCTTGGGAAAAAGTGTTCCCATGACGCGGCTCTTGGGATTTTTGGGCTTTTTCCTTTTCGTTGTCGCCTTTTCGGCAGCGGTCTGGCTCTATTCCTTTGCGCAATCGTTGAAACAGTTGGAACAACAAGGTCATTCCGACCTGACGCTTGCGACCGACAGCCTCACGTCGCACCTGGCCAGCTTTCTGCAACTGGCGGTCTCTTTTGCCGGAGCCCCCCGCGCCATGTCGCCTTATGCGCCGCCCGAGATGTTGGCTGACGAACTGGGCCGGTTGACCGATCTTTCCGGAGCACTCGACATGGTGCTACTGGACCGCGCTGGCGGGTACCTGGCAAGCGCCACTGGGGCGGAGGTCTCGGAATGGATGGATCATGAATTCGTCGCGCGGGCGTTTCAAGGCACGGTCGGTCGCACGCTGCTGGTCAGCGAGACCTACGGCCGGCGCGTGTTTCTTTATTCGGTTCCGATCTTCCGCGGGGAAGAGCCGGTCAACCGAATTCTTGTCGTGCTCATTGATCTTGAAAGGATCGAAGCGGATTTCCGCGGCGGTCGCCCGGCGGTTCTGATCAGCGATGTGGACGGGCAGATCTTCTTTTCGAACCGATCCGAGCTTGTGTTGCGGTCCAGGTTCGAATTCCTGACGGGTTCGCAGGATGCCATCGTGAACCAGACGTGGCTTACCGCACTGATCGACCGGACCGTCGGCGTGGATCTGCGATCCATCTCGGGTGGGCGATATCTGCCAGTCCACGCTATTCATGTTCAGCGCGACTTGCCGGTGATTGAAATGCTGGGCGAAGGTCTGATGGACGCAGGGCCGGCACTCCGCACTGCATGGTTGCAAACGGCAGTCGCGTCGATTGCCAGCCTTTTCTTCGGTGCGGTAATCTTCTTCGTTGCCTCTCAACGCCGAACTCTCGCGCGGGCGAACGAGGTGCTTGAACGCCGGGTAACCGAGCGCACTTCGGAATTGTCGTCGACAAACGCCGCTCTGCGGGCCGAAGTGGTGGAACGGATCGAAGCGGAAAACGCATTGAAACGTGCACAGGACGCCCTCATTCAATCGGAAAAACTGTCGGCACTTGGCAAGATGTCCGCCGGGATTTCGCACGAGTTGAACCAACCCCTGATGGCGATCCGGTCGTTCTCGGAAAACGCCGAGAAATTCCTGCAGCGTGGCAACACCGAAGCCGCCGCCGCGAACCTCGGCCGTGTCGGCGATCTTGCGCATCGCATGGGGCGGATCATCAAGAACCTGCGGGCCTTTGCCCGTCAGGAAGGAGAGACGATCACTACGGTCGATCTGGTGCAGGCCGTTCGGGCGGCACTGGACCTTGCAGAGGCGCGCTTGTCCGGCGACGCGATCGCGCTGAACCTTTCGCTTCCCGAAACTCCCGTCTGGGTGCGTGGCGGGGAGGTGCGTTTGCAACAGGTTGCGTTGAACCTCATCACGAATGCCGCCGATGCGATGGAGGGGCGCTCTGACAAGCGCCTGGAGGTCGAAGTGGTGCCGGGCAATTCAGTCAGCCTTTACGTGCGCGACACAGGGCCGGGACTTGCCGACCCCGACCGGATCTTCGAGCCGTTCTACTCGACCAAGTCCATCGGCGAAGCCGAAGGCGTGGGTCTTGGTCTTTCGATTTCCTATGGGCTGGTGCAGAGTTTCGGAGGCAGGATCACCGGGTTGAACCGGCCCGGTGGCGGTGCCGAATTTCGTGTGGAACTGAATACCGAGATCGGGGAGGCGGCTGAATGACAGGACCGGTTCTTGTGGTCGAAGACGACGCACAGGTGCGCGAGGCCTTGGGGCAAACCCTTGAGTTGGAGGGTTTCTCACCGGTTTTGGCAGGGTCGTTCGTCGTGGCCAAGGATTACATCCGCGATGATTTCGAAGGGGTTGTCCTGTCAGATGTGCGAATGCCCGGCCGCGACGGGCTGTACTTGCTGGATCACGCCCAGAAGACCGACCCGGACCTGCCAGTAATCCTGTTGACCGGAGAGGGGGACATCCCGACGGCGGTCGGGGCGACGCGCAAGGGGGCTTTCGAGTTTCTGGAAAAGCCCTGCAGCAATGACGTGCTGCTCGACACCGTGAACCGGGCGATGAAAGCCCGCGCCCTTGTCATCGAGAACCGCCGCCTGAAAGCCTTGGTGTCGTCAGGGGACGCCGCCGAAAGAATGCTGTTCGGAAAGTCGGAAAAGGTTCAGGCCATGCGCAAATCCGTGCGGCAGTTCGCGGCATTGGACGAACCCGTTCTGATCATGGGCGCCCCGGGCTCCGGGGTCGACAAGGTGGCCGGAGTCCTGCACCTGTTGTCGTCGCGAGCAGACAAGGCGTTCCGTAGGGTCGCCGCTGCCGCCCTTTCGCCCGAGCAGTTGAAAGAGCATGTCGAGGATTGCAATGGCGGATCGCTTTATCTGGACCAGGTGACGGCCCTTCCGCCTGAATCACAATACGCCCTGATCGACATTCTGGACGACATGCGCGGCACGCGGATCCTTGCAGGCACCTTCACGACATCGGATCGCGAGGCCTTCAATGCCGATCTTCATTATCGGCTGGAAGCGCTGACGGTCCGCATTCCCGCACTTTCCGAACGTCCCGAGGACATCCCCGTGATGTTCCGCCAATACGTCCAGCAGGTGCGCGAACAAACGGGCGTAGAGCCTCCGCCCATTACCGAGGAGGTGATCGCGGGGCTGATGGCACAGGACTGGCCCGGAAATGCGCGCGCCCTGATGAACGCCGCCACGCGCTTTGTACTGGGGCAAGGTGCCGAAGCCGGTGCGGAAGAAATGGGTCTGACCGAGAAACTCGCTCATATCGAACGCGCCCTCTTGATCGAGGGATTGAAGCGAAATGGCGGCAATGCAAGTCTGACGGCTGAGCATTTCAAACTTCCCCGCAAGACCTTGTATGACAAGTTCGCAAAGCACGGCATCAAACCGGCAAAATACAGGTGATTCTTTCGTGCCCGGCAGAAAGCCCGAACCGATTGTTCCGGCTTGGGCGGGCTGTGTGGATTCCCGCACATTGATGCGAGGCGCTGTCACGAATTTCGCACACCCCTGACTTTCACGGCGTCAGAAAATCTATCAACATGTTGAATTAAAATAATTAAATTGCCGCATCGGCAAAGATGTTGATCGCCTGTGGCGTGGTAAGCAAACTTCCGCGCGGGAAGACAAACCCCCAAAGGGGATCAACACGGAGGAAATCCCATGAAATTTATCAAGACGACCGCAACTGCCATTGCGCTGTCGCTTGTGGCCGGTTCGGCTATGGCGGCTTGCGACGAAGGCGAAATGGTCATCAAGTTCAGCCACGTCACCAACACCGACAAGCACCCCAAAGGCATCGCTGCCTCGCTTCTTGAGCAGCGCGTCAATGACGAGATGAACGGCACTGCCTGCATGGAAGTGTTCCCGAACTCGACTCTGTACACCGACGAAAAGGCGCTCGAAGCGCTGCTTCAGGGCGACATCCAGCTTGCCGCACCTTCGTTGTCGCTGTTTGAGAAGTTCACCAAGCAATACCGCATCTTCGACCTTCCGTTCATGTTCAAGGACATTGACGCAGTCGATGCCTTCCAGGCATCGGAAGCAGGCACCGCCATGAAGAACGCCATGCAGCGCCGCGGTCTGCAAGGGCTGGAGTTCTGGCACAACGGCATGAAGCAGATGTCCGCCAACGTGCCTCTGGTGCTTCCGACCGACGCCGAGGGTCTGAAATTCCGGGTGCAGCCCTCTGACGTGCTGGTCGCCCAGATGGAAGCCATCGGCGGTTCGCCCCAGAAGATGGCCTTTGCCGAGGTTTATGGCGCACTTCAGCAGGGCGTCGTGGACGGACAGGAAAACACCTGGTCGAACATTTTCGGTCGCAAGTTCTTTGAAGTGCAGGACGGCATCACCGAAACGAACCACGGCATCATCGACTATCTCGTTGTGTCCTCGGTTGATTGGCTCGACAGCCTGGACGCCGATGTGCGCGACCAGTTCCTGACGATCCTGCGCGAAGTGACCGAAACCCGGAACTCGGAATCGACCAAGGTGAACGAAGAAGCCAAGCAGGCCATTCTTGCCGCAGGTGGCGAAGTGCGCACCCTGACCGCAGAACAGCGTGCGGCCTGGGTCGAAGCGATGAAGCCCGTCTGGGACCAGTTCTCCGACGACGTGGGCCAGGAAAACATCGACGCGGCGCAAGCCATCAACGCTTCGATGTAATCTGACTTCGCCGGGGGCCGTGTCAGGCCCCCGGTGCTCTGCTGGGGAGGAGAGGGATCATGCGCCGTTCCTGGACGGATACGATAGAGGAAACGCTGATCGCGGTTCTTCTGGGCCTGATGACGATCATCACTTTCGCCAATGTTGTTGCGCGTTATGTTTTCAACTCCAACATACTCTGGGCGTTGGAACTGACCGTTTTCCTTTTTGCCTGGCTGGTGCTTCTGGGTGCCTCCTACGGCGTGAAGCTGAATGCGCATTTGGGTGTCGATCTTGTCGTCGAACTGGTCTCGCCACCGGTACGCAAGGTGCTTGGACTTTTGGCCGTCGCGGTTTGCCTGGCCTTTTCCTTTCTCATGCTGAAAGGCGCCTGGGATTACTGGGCAAATTTTGCCAACCTTCCCGCCACCGAAGGGCGCTGGTTCCCGCTCGGCTTCGAGGAAAATTACCGGGAAAACGGCTGGTACGAGGTCTTCAGCGTACCCTTGCCCGAATGGCTGCGCTGGATGGAGGACGCCTTCAACGAGGGCGAAGAATACGAAAAAATCCCGCGCCTGATCCCCTATGCCGTTTTGCCCTTGTCCATGGCGCTTTTGCTCTATCGCTTCCTGCAAGCAGGCTGGGGCATCTACACGGGCCGCCTGGACCGCATCGTGGCAAGCCATGAGGTGGAAGACGAGTTGGAACAAATCCGCGAAGAAAAAAATGAGGAGACAATCTGATGGATGTCGTTCTTCTCTTCGCAATGGTGATCGGGCTGTTGATGCTTGGCGTCCCAATTGCGGTGTCGCTCGGCATGAGCTCGGTCCTGTTTCTTCTATGGTTCTCAGACAGTTCGATGGCCTCGGTAGCGGGCACGCTGTTTTCTGCGTTCGAGGGCCATTTCACGCTTTTGGCGATCCCGTTCTTCATCCTTGCCTCGTCCTTCATGACAACAGGCGGAGTTGCGCGGCGGATCATCCGGTTCTCCGTCGCCTGCGTCGGGCACCTGCCCGGAGGTTTGGCGATTGCAGGGGTCTTCGCCTGTATGCTCTTCGCGGCACTATCCGGCTCTTCCCCGGCCACAGTCGTTGCCATTGGCTCTATCGTGATCGCGGGGATGCGTCAGGTGGGCTACACCAAGGAGTTTGCCGCCGGTGTGATCTGTAATGCCGGAACGCTTGGCATCCTGATCCCGCCGTCAATCGTGATGGTTGTCTATGCCGCCGCCGTCGATGTCTCGGTCGGTCGGATGTTCCTTGCCGGGGTCATTCCAGGCCTTCTCGCAGGGCTGATGCTGATGGCAGCGATTTATGTGATCGCAAAGGTCAGGGACCTTCCACAAGGAGACTGGCAGGGCTGGGGAGAGGTCTTCGCCTCCGGTCGCGAAGCCGGTTGGGGCCTCTTCCTGATTGTCATCATCCTGGGCGGAATTTATGGCGGCATCTTCACTCCGACCGAAGCTGCGGCGGTTGCTGCTGTCTATTCCTTCTTCATCGCGACTTTCGTCTATCGCGATATGGGTCCACTCGCCCACACGCAGGCCCGGAGCCTGTCGGCCGCCGCAGTGGATACGGAGATCACCGGAGGGCGGTCCACACTCCTACAAAAGCCCTGGGCCATCGTGACCGCGTTCTTCCACCCTGACACCAAGGCGACACTCTTCGAGGCGGGAAAGCTGACGATCACGCTATTGTTCGTGATCGCCAACGCATTGATCCTGAAGCATGTTCTGACAGACGAACAGGTGCCACAAAAGATCGCGGGGGCCATGCTGGACGCAGGCTTCGGGCCGGTGGTGTTCCTGATCGTCGTCAACGTGATCCTCTTGATCGGCGGACAGTTCATGGAACCCTCGGGTCTTCTGGTCATCGTCGCACCGCTGGTCTTCCCGATTGCCATCGAACTGGGGATCGACCCGATTCACCTGGGCATCATCATGGTCGTGAATATGGAGATCGGAATGATCACGCCGCCGGTTGGCCTGAACCTCTTTGTGACGTCGGGTGTCGCCGGGATGCCGATGATGGCGGTCGTTCGGGCCGCACTGCCGTTCCTTGCCGTGCTTTTCGTCTTCCTCATCATGGTGACCTACATTCCGGTGCTGTCGACCTTCCTGCCCACCTACTTCATGGGGCCGGAACTTATAACCAACTGATCTGGCGCGGGGCGGATTGACTTTCCGCCCCGCTTCGCCAACGTGCGGCCCCTGAACAGTTGGGGGATGACCAGTTGAAGACCGAAATCGCAGTGGTCGGGGCCGGGCTGATTGGCCGCAAACACATCGAGGTTGTCGCAGCGGAAGCGACACTGGCGGCAATCGTCGATCCCGACCCGGCCGCAAAGTCGCTCGCCGACGAAAAGGCCGTGCCGTGGTTTGCCGACCTTGAAACCTGCTTGCGAGAGGCCATGCCAGATGGGGCCATCGTCGCAACCCCCAATCACATGCACCTTCAACATGGGGCGACCTGCCTGAATGCAGGCGTCCCGGCACTGATCGAAAAGCCGCTTGCCTCCTCTGCCGCCGAAGGTAGTCAACTGCTCGATCTGGAGCGAAGCTCCGGCACCCCGATCCTTGTCGGACACCACCGGCGGCACTCGCCGATCGCCAAAGCGGCCAAGGCTGCCATCGAAAGCGGCCGGATCGGGCGCGTTGTGACGGTCAATGCTCAGTTCTGGCTGAACAAGCCGGACGACTATTTCGATGCCACGTGGCGCACAAGGGAAGGCGGCGGGCCGACCTACATCAACCTGATCCACGACATTGATCTTTTGCAGCACTTCTGCGGCCCGATCCTGCGGGTGCAGGCGCGTGAGGCGAACAGCGTCAGGGGATTCGAGGTGGAAGACACAAGTGCGGTCATCCTGGAGTTCGCCTCGGGGGCTTTGGGAACCGTTTCAATCTGTGATGCGACGTCCGCCCCCTGGAGTTGGGAACTGACCGCGGGCGAAAACCCGGCCTATCCGCAAACAGACCAGTCCTGTTACACACTGGGCGGCACGGAAGGGGCGCTATCTGTCCCGGACATGAAGGTCTGGCGTCACGAGGGCGAGCAAAGCTGGTGGTCCCCGATCCATTCCGCCACGCTGGAGGCCCCTTCGGAAGACCCGATCCTGAACCAGTTCCGGCATTTCCTTGAAGTAATCGGGAACAGGGCCGCACCACTTGTCTCGGCCGCCGATGGCCTCAGCAACATCATGGTTCTGGATGCGATCAAGCGCGCGGCGAAATCGGGCACCGTCGAGACTGTCGGTTAGAGCGACGCGCCTTCGACCTCCCGCTCCAGACGGTTGATCGCCTCTTTCAACCCTTCACGATGCGGATGAATCGCTTCGACTTCGCGCCAGGCAGCAAGTGCATCCTCGGGGCTTCCGATATCTTCCATGATCAACGCCAGCCCACTCATCGCACCGAAATGGCGCGGGTTCAGGGCCAGGGTCATCCGAATGTCGGCCAGCGACTGGCCGAACCTACGCTCCTGGAAAAACGCGGTTGCCCGGGCGTTGTACCCTTCGGCGAAGTCAGGCGCATGGTCGATAAGTGCCGTGAAATGTTCGACGGCAAGCTTGGTGTTTCCTTCGCCCAGGGCCGTTCGACCCCTGTCCAGAAGAAGGTCCATCGACGGTGATCCCGATTGCGACCAGATATCGTAAATCCGAGATTCGATCTGTATCGCCGCTTCCGCATCATCGCCCCGCAACCCCTCGAAAAGCGCTTCGAGTTCTGCTTCATCCGCATGTAACGAAGTCAGATTAAGCAGGATCGCAAGAAATGCCGTAACGGCGCATTTGAGATGTGAAGAAATTCGAACCATAGAGGAAGCGTACCCTATCTCGGGCCGAAATCGAGCCCCATAACGCTTTAGTGAGGAGAAACCATGAGCGACGTCATAGAAAAGGCCGTTTCGGCACTGAACGAAAAGCTGGGCGCCGGCGCGTTCGACGGCACCGCGAAATTCGTGATCGAGGACGAAGGCGCGATCATGCTCGACAGCGACGGTGCAAGGGCAGGCGATGACGAAGCCGAGGTGACGATGACAGCGGATGCCGAGACGTTCGAGGAAATCCTGACAGGGGCGCTTAATCCAACCGCAGCCTTCATGTCGGGCAAGCTGAAAGTGGATGGCGACATGGGTGCCGCCATGCGGCTGGCCCCGGCCCTGGCCTGAGGTATGGAGCAGGCGCCGTTCTTCAACGACCTTGCCGAAGGCCCCGATGAGGTTTCCGCCTATTGGCGCAAGACCAGCGACGGTTTGCGCCTGCGGCTGGTCCATTGGCCGGTGGTCAAGGCACGGGGGACAATCCTGCTTTTTACCGGTCGGACGGAATACGCCGAAAAATACGGGCGCATCGCGAAGGATCTGACCACGTCCGGATACGCTGTTTTGACAGTCGATTGGCGCGGGCAGGGGCTGTCCGACCGGGTCGCCAGCGACCCGCGTCTTGGCCATATCGGCGATTTTGCGGATTATCAGCTCGATGTCGCGGAACTTCTGCCCGCCGCCTCGGATCTCGATTGCCCGAAACCCTGGACGATGATCGCGCATTCCATGGGCGGCTGCATTGGTCTGCGCGCGCTGATCGAAGGGTTTCCGGTGGAAAAGGCCGTGTTTTCCGCACCGATGTGGGGGATCAACGTGCCGCCCTGGCTGCGGCCCTTTCCCTATGTCCTGCCCCAGTTGATGCGGTTCCTGGGTAAGGGGCTGGCGGTCGCACCCGGGACGTCGATCCGGAACTACGTGCAAGACACTGCTTTCGACGACAACATGCTGACCACCGATGCGGACACCTGGGCCTATCTGTTGCGGCACGCGGACGAAAAGCCCGAGTTTGCCATTGGCGGGCCCACGTTTGACTGGGTCGGCCATGCGGCCTGGGAAACAAGGGGCTTGCGCCGCCTCCCACGTCCGGACGTGCCTGTACTGACCTTTGTCGGCGGCGACGAAGAAATTGTATCTGTGCCCGCCATCCGCAGGATTCACGAGGGCTGGTCGGGGGCCGAACTGCGCGTGATCGAAGGCGCACGACATGAAATCATGATGGAAGCGCCCGCGATGCGCGGGCGCTTCCTGAAGGAAACACTGACATTTCTTGGCGCTTAGGCGACCGAGCGCGGTCGTGGTGCCGCCACTTTGGGTGACTTCCGCAGAAGCCGGGATGCCTTGCCGATCAAACCCGAACGGCTTGGCGCGGGCTGCGGTTGATCGGCCATTTCGAGAATGTCGATCAACTCGTCATGATCGAGAAACCCGGCATAGCTGACGCGGAGGGATCGCGGGCGGCTGTTCTTTTCCGGCCTTTGCGACTTTTCTTCGGGTTTGAATCCTGCGCACGGAGAGGTTTTGCTCAGGAAACAGGTGCCGGTACCACGGCAATACTTGAACTCACACATGTCCACCAACCAGACTTTTACACACAAACGAACAGTCAAACACACGACCGTCCATGAAGGAATTTCTACGCCAGAAATGTGGCGAAAATGTGGCGCAATGAGAATTAAATAAAATAAAAACAGTATCTTAAAAGAAAAATGAGGCGCGTTCCCCCCACGGAACGCGCCTCGCCCCACCCAGCACGAAACGGAGGCCCGAGGCCGAAGTCACGTTTCGCTGAGCAACTTTTTTTGAAAGATCATGACCGGCCCGACAGGCCCCACACCTGTCGAACCGGATCATGTGGCCTGACCATCAGAGCGCCTTGTCATTCAGGTCAGCTTGGTACGAGAATTTGGCTTGGACAGCCCGCTCGCCCTCAAGAGCCGCATATCCCGGCGTCCTGGCAATTGGTGTGCTCGCGTCTGAACGGGACTTCATGTCAGACACAAGGGCATTGACCACCATCGGCTTGGCAGCGGTTTCGATCTGGTGCGACCGAATTTTCTCAAAGGGAATGTACGCTCCATAGCCTGCCACGACGACGAGGCAGAGAGACAGAAACGGCTTCAAGGACGAACGGACCATCTTCATTACCACTTACTTGTTACGCTTACTTACACACTTTTCACACGAGGCTTGTACCAAGCGCCTCGAAGACATTTTTAGGCCGGAAATGTGGCAGGATTGGGGCGCGAAACCAGGAATAAGGCGGGCTTGCTCCGCTTTATCATCTCTAATGTTGTGCGCCAGTACCGCACTGTGGATGCACCGGAAACGATTGCGGATTTTTGGGGCGAGAATGTGATGGGCGACCGTGGCTCTTCACATAAAAGCGATTCCTAACCGAATCCTGATACCGCCGCCAACACTCGGCACCCGAGGCAGTTTTGTCGGCTTCGACCGAGGCAACCCCGGTCGAAGCCGACATGTGACTTAGCCAGCGTCCTTGTAAGACACCTGCTTGACGTCTGCGTCCTTTTCGGACCGTTCGCGTTTCACCAAGAGCCGGTTCAAGGCGTTCACATAGGCCTTCGCGCTGGCAACCACGGTGTCGGTGTCTGCCGATTGCCCGGTGGTGATACGTCCATCCTCTTCCATCCGTACGCTGACGGTGGCCTGCGCGTCGGTTCCTTCGGTCACCGCATGGACCTGGTAGAGCTGCAACCGCGCCGAATGCGGAAACAGGGCCTTTACGGCATTGAACGTGGCATCGACCGGGCCATCGCCTTGTGCTGTCGTGCGTTCATCCTTGCCGTCGATCTCAAGGATCAGGTCAGCCGACTGTGGGGCTTCGGTGCCGCAGATCACGCGCAGGAACTTGACCTTGATCCGGTCGATGCCTTCGCCCGCCTCCTGGTCGCGCATCAGGGCGATCAGGTCGTCCTCGAAAACCTCTTTCTTGCGGTCAGCCAGCGCCTTGAAGCGAACAAAGACGTCGTTCAACTGGTTGTCCGCCAGATCAAAGCCCAATTCGTTCAGCTTGGAGCGCAACGCGGCCCGGCCCGAGTGTTTGCCCATGACGATGTTCGTCTCGGTCAGACCCACATCCTCGGGACGCATGATCTCGAAGGTATCGGCGCTTTTCAGCATCCCGTCCTGATGGATGCCGCTTTCGTGGGCAAAGGCGTTCTTGCCGACGATGGCCTTGTTGTACTGAACCGCAAAGCCCGAAACCGTGGCCACACGGCGCGAGATATGGGTCAGCTTGGTCGCATTGACGCCGGTGGAGTAGGGCATGATGTCGCCGCGCACGCGCATGGCCATGACAACCTCTTCCAGCGCGGTGTTGCCAGCGCGCTCGCCCAGACCGTTGATGGTGCATTCGATCTGGCGCGCGCCACCTTCGACGGCGGCCAGAGAGTTCGCCGTCGCCATGCCAAGGTCGTTGTGACAGTGGGTGGCAAAGATCACATCTTCAGCCCCTGGCACTTCGGCAATCAGGCGACGGATCAGATCGGCGCTTTCGCGCGGGGCGGTATAGCCGACCGTGTCGGGGATGTTGATTGTCGTGGCCCCGGCCTTGATGGCGATCTCCACGACGCGGGCCAGATAGTCCCACTCGGTGCGGGTTGCGTCCATTGGCGACCATTGCACGTTGTCGCAAAGGTTGCGGGCGTGGGTGACCGTTTCATGGATGCGGTCGGCCATTTCATCCATGTTCAGGTTCGGAATCGCACGGTGCTGTGGCGATGTGCCGATAAACGTGTGGATGCGTGGCTGTTTCGCGTGCTTCACCGCCTCCCAACACCGGTCGATGTCCTTGAAGTTGGCCCGTGACAATCCGCAGATCACCGCATCCTTGGAGCGTTTCGCGATCTCGCTCACCGCCTGGAAGTCACCTTCCGAGGCAATCGGAAAGCCCGCCTCGATAATATCGACGCCCATGTCGTCAAGCAGCTCGGCGATCTCCAGCTTTTCGTTGTGGCTCATCGTGGCGCCGGGGCTTTGCTCGCCATCGCGCAATGTCGTGTCGAAAATCAATACGTGGTCTTTGTCGGCCATCGGTTCAGTCCTCAGATATGGGGTTTCGGCGCGGGAGGTCTGTCCGCGTCGCCGGAATTGGGTTCGCCCTTCGGCTCGATCAGCAGAACTTTGCATTCGCGTTCGGCACGGGGGCGATGCACGACGCCTTTGGGAACGATGAACATCTCGCCAGCGCCCACCTTGCGGGGTGCTTCGCCGTCGATGTCCATTTCCATCTCGCCTTCGAGGACAAGAAAGAAATCGTCGGTGTCGTCGTGCTTGTGAAAGGGAAACTCGCCTTGAAACTTCACAACCATGACGTCGTTGCCGTTGTAGTCGGCCACGACGTGCGGATCCCAGTGGGACGAAAAGCGGGACAGCTTTTCAGCCAGATTGATCGTTTTCATGGATTTCTCCTTTAGCGGTGTCTTTGCGGCGCTGAAACCCCTCTGAGCGGTCGCGCCGAAATGGCACGCTCAGAGGCGGCTAAGGAGAAGAAGCAGGTCGGCGGCCGATAGGGCGCGCGTGTTCGTGATATGTGAAACCTGATTCATGGGGGTGAACCTAGGCAGAGTGTCGCCTTCTGTAAAGCGTCTTTGGTGGAATCTTAAAAAGCACACCTATATCAATTGGGCCGAGGCGAAAGGGCACGATGACTCGAAGATTCCTGCATTGGACGACCAGACAGGCCTGGTTCGGGCTTGGATTGCTCGCACTTCTGGTCGGTCTTGTTGGCGTCGTCCTGCCGTTGCTTCCGACCACGCCGCTGGTCATTCTGGCCGCATTCGCCTTTTCGAAAAGCTCTCCGCGCTTCGAACGCTGGCTGTTGGAACACCGTTTCTTCGGCCCGATCATCTCGGACTGGCGCGCAAACGGAGCCATAGCACCGCGTTACAAGGCCTTTGCCGTTGGTGCGATGATTGTTGTCTTCTGCACAAGTCTTTTCCTGGGCGTGCCACGCTTTGTGTTGATCGTTCAGGCCGTGGTGCTGGCCGTTGCCGCCACCTTCGTACTCAGCCGTCCAAGCCGCCCGGAATCGGATGCCTGAGACGACAGAAGGCGGGAACCGGTCCCGCCTTCAAGTTTATTGATCTACAGTCGCACAGCCTTCAGATGGGATCATGCGAAGGCGCACCCCTGAACTCGATCAGCATTTCCGAAACCTGAACCTGCCGCGACTTCGGGCGACGATAGTCGGGCGCAACGAAAGGATTCGGCTCGCCTTTCGCTTTCCAGCGTCCATAGCTTTGAAGGCGCACACCTGTGATCAGAAAGTGGATATAGCGGAAGAACTTCGAACGCTGTTCCAGAGCGGTCTTTGAAAAAACTGGCATTTGTTACTCGTATTTGATTGGACCCGTCGCTGTAGAAAGATATCGAATTTCCATGCGGCGGAAATGCGGCGCAGCGATGAAGATTTCCCGAAGTTTGGTTAACGGGACGGCGACAAATAGTTAACGGCAGGGCTAGTTGCTTTCCGCGCCGTCCTCGGTCAAGGCCCCGTCTTCCCAGGTGCCGGAACGCTCCTCGCCACTGGCATAGCGGATCGTGCCTTCGCCCTGGCGCTTGCCGCGGACGAACATGCCTTCATAGACGTCACCATTTGCATAGGTCGCCGTGCCCGACCCGTCGATTTCGCCATCTTTCCATTCGCCGCTATAGGTGAATCCATCGGCCATTTCGATGGTGCCGGTGCCTTCGCGCTTGCCGCCGACGAAACCGCCTTCATAGACCGTTCCATCCGAATAACGCGCCACGCCTTCGCCCTGGCGCTGGCCATCAACCCAACCGCCTTCATAGGTGTATCCGTCGTCAAAGATCATCTTGCCCTGGCCGTGCATCCGCGCGTCCTTGAACTCGCCCTCATAGATCAACCCGTTGGCATATGTGGCCATACCCGCACCTTCGATCACGCCGGCAACCCAGGCCCCTTCGTAGGTGTTGCCATCGGGATAGGTGATCTTGCCGGTGCCATCGGCAAGGTTGTCCTTGAAGGTGCCGACATAGACCGAGCCATCGGGGTAGGTAACTTCGCCGTTGCCTTCGATCTGCCCGTCGACCCATTCACCGACGTATTTGTATCCATCGGTGCCTGTGAAGGTGCCGGTGCCTTGGCGCTGGTCGGCCTCGAAGGTGCCGTCGTAGACATCGCCGTTGGCATAGGTGACCTTGCCCTCGCCCTGGCGTTTGCCGTCGACAAGGCTGCCCTCGTAGACGTCGCCGTTCGGCTGGATCAGCGTGCCGGTCCCGTTGATCTGACCGTCGGCCCATTCGCCTTCGTAAATCATGCCGTCCGTCATGGTCAGCTTGCCAGAGCCCTCGCGCACACCACGTACCAGGGTGCCTTCATAGATCGCGCCGTCAGGATACTGGATTGTGCCCGTGCCTTCCTTGATGCCACGCGCCCATTCGCCTTCGTAGACGTAGCCGTTCGGGCTTTCCATCTTGCCCTGACCCTGGTGCAGCGCATCGGCGAAACCGCCCTCGTAGCGCACCCCATTGGCATAAAGCGCGATCCCCTCGCCATTGATCTTGCCGTCGGCCCATTCGCCTTCGTAGGTGCCGCCATCGGCAAAGGTGATCTTGCCTATGCCTTCGGGCTTGCCCGCGGCAAAGGCGCCTTCATAGATCGACCCATTGGGGAATTCGGCGCGGCCCTGGCCCTTGATCTCGCCATCCACCCAATCACCTTCGTAGACATAGCCATTGGGAAGCCGATAGGTCCCGGTCCCATGCTGTTTGCCGTCACGGAAGGTGCCTTCGTAGACGCCGCCGTCATCGTATTGCTTGGTGACAACTTCCTGAGCAACCGCTCCGTGAGCGATCACGGCTGCAAGCGCCAATGTTCCTAGTCCGAGAGCCCGCTTCATGTGGATGACCCGCTCCTCACTGCCCGGGCCTTCTGGCCCGCGTTTTCCCTACTCGTAGGTAAACCTAGTGGAGCATACCTCAGCCCGCAACGGTTTTCCCGTCACAGACCTTTTCCTTGCCGCAAGGTCTGGTAAGACCGGGAAAAAGGGGTTTCGCTGCGATTTGCGTTTCGAACCTTTCGGGGGGCGTCGCCCTCCAAAGGCCCCGGTGAGTTGGAAAGAGGCGAAGGCCCATGACAGGAAAGTTTCGGCTGACGCTGGCCCAGATGAACCCGACGGTGGGCGATCTGAAAGGCAACATCGCCCTGGCCAAGCGCGCCTGGGAGGCGGGCAAGGCCGCCGGTGCCGACATGGTCGCACTGCCCGAGATGTTCGTCACGGGCTACCAGACACAGGATCTCGTGATGAAGCCCGCATTCACGCGGGACGCCATGGCCCATGTCGAGGCCCTGCAAGCGGACTGTGCGGATGGGCCTGCTATCGGCATAGGCGCACCCTTGCTGCAAGGCGACAAGCTCTACAACGCCTATCACATTCTGAAAGGCGGTCGTCTTGTGCGGCAGGTTCTGAAACACGACCTGCCAAATGAAACGGTGTTTGACGAGGTGCGGCTTTACGACAAGGGGCCATTGGGCGGCCCCTACGATCTGGGCGTGGTCCGCGTGGGTACACCGATTTGTGAAGACGCCTGGCACGAAGAAGTCCCCGAGGCTCTGGAAGAATCGGGCGCCGAGATTCTTCTCGTTCCGAACGGCTCGCCCTATTATCGCGGCAAGTTCGACACCCGTCTGAACGTCATGGTGGCGCGGGTCGTGGAAACCGGGTTGCCTCTGGTTTACCTCAACATGATCGGCGGCCAGGACGATCAGGTCTTCGATGGCGGTTCCTTTGTGTTGAACCCCGGCGGTGAAATGATGATGCGCCTGCCGATGTTTGACGAGGCGATCACCCATGTCGATTTCGAGGAAACCGACAAAGGCTGGCGCGCCCTGCCCGGTGAAGTGTCGGCTTTCCCCGACGAGTGGGAGCAGGACTATCGCGTGATGGTCCAGGCCACGCGCGACTACTTCAAGAAGACCGGTTTCAAGAAGGCGCTTCTGGGCCTTTCGGGCGGTGTGGACAGCGCCATCGTTGCGGCGATCGCCGCCGATGCGCTTGGGCCTGAGAACGTGCGCGGCGTGATGATGCCGTCGGAATACACCAGCCAGGCGTCGCTGGACGACGCCGCAGCGGTGGCGGAAAAGCTGGGCATTCGTCTGGACAACGTGCCGATCTCGGGACCGCGAACGGCGATGACCGAGGCCCTCGCGCCGCTCTTCGAAGGCACGACACCGGACGTGACCGAGGAAAACATCCAGTCCCGCCTGCGCGGCGTGATCCTGATGGCCCTGTCGAACAAGTTCGGCGAGATGCTTTTGACCACCGGCAACAAGTCCGAAGTCGCGGTCGGATACGCCACGATCTATGGCGACATGGCGGGCGGCTACAACCCTGTGAAAGATCTCTACAAGACGCGGTTGTTTGAAACCTGCCGCTGGCGCAACGCCAATCACCGTGACTGGATGCTTGGCCCTGCTGGCGAAGTGATCCCGCCAACCGTGATCGACAAGCCACCCACAGCAGAACTGCGCGAGGATCAGAAAGACAGCGACAGCCTTCCCGAATACGGCCAGCTCGATCGCATCCTCGAAGGGTTGATCGACGACGAGAAATCCGTCGCCGAAGTTGTGGCAATGGGCTTTGACCGCGACGTCGTGAAAAAGGTCGAACACCTGATCTATATCGCAGAATACAAACGCTTTCAGTCCGCCCCCGGTGCGCGGCTGACCAAGCGGTCTTTCTGGCTGGACCGGCGCTATCCCATTGTGAACCGTTGGCGCGATCCTTCGTGACCGAAGGGATTGGTCCCGGTAAGCAGCGCAACAGGTTTATAGCCGTGTGGCTGACAGTGATGTCGGTCTTTCCTCTTTTCATCGGCTTTTCGGCAATCCCGATGACCCGCCCCGACGAATGGGCCTTGCCGGCAATGTTCCTTTTGCCGGGGCTCCTGTTGCTGGGCTGGGCCTTGTGGTTGTGGCGAAAGCCGCAGGGCAGGGCGGCGAGCATCGACTTTACGGCGCAGGGATTCACCCTGTCGCGATTTCGAAGTGGTCAGGCAGCCAGCACAGTTGCCGTTGATTGGCAGGATGTGCGCGAGTTGCGCCACTATGCTGGCGGATACGGTGCGCGCGGGATCGAGATCCTTTTGACCCATTCAGGTGCGAAAAAGGCCGACTTGGTCCTCGATACCACGCGGGAAGATGCCTCCGACTTTTTGGCCAAACGCAAACTCTCGGCCCACGGAATGGACTTTGAACCGCCTTTGTCCGAAGTGATCGAACGACTTGTCCGGGCCGCCGAGGCGGCGGGTTTCCAAGTCGAAAAGGCCAGTTTGCGGTATTACTTCGTCGTCTCGGTCGAGCGCTGGCTCATCCGTAAACCCTGAAGTCTAAGACATTGCCGCCGTCCAGGTGTCCAGCAAGACACCGGTGTTTCCGGTCAGGGGATCGGTTTCGGGCAGGGGAGTCTCAACGATGCTGGAAAGTGCTGTTTCCATATCCAACGTGCCAGCGGGCAGGATTTCGGGGTTCTCTTGCCCCGGTGGATAGGCCCCGATAACGGCAAAACCCTCGGAAGATGACAACAGCTTGTGCCCGAACCCGGCAGGCAGGATCAGCGCGTCGCCCTTTTCAACTTCGACAGCCTGGCCTTCGTCACCGCCCAGTAGCAGCACGGCCTGTCCCGATACACAGATCAAAGACTCGTGCGAGGACGGATGGAAATGGTGATAGTCGAAGACCGTCCATTCCCACGTCCCGCCCCATCCGTTCGCCTTGCACAGGGCGCGTACCGTCACAGAACTCGGGGCGTCAAGTGCGGCCTTCAGGATCAACGCGGGCAAATGCGGGTTGTTCGGGATGCCGTTGTTCGCAGGCACCATGAGCGTGTCAAAAGTCGCAGGTGTCATAAGCCAAGCCTAGCAGAGCCAGGGCATTGGGGGAAATCTCGCGCCGCTTTCACCTTGTTGCCGGGTGGTATCCGGCCTAGATCAAGGGCCATGAGGAAGTACATCCCGTTCCTGAAGAAACAGCCGACCGTCGCGGTTTTGCGATTGCACGGCGTGATCGCGGCACGTGCGCGAGGGGCCTTGAGCGACGCCGGGCTTGCCGGTCTGATCGAAAAGGCTTTCGCTAAGGGCAAGCCCGACGCGGTGGCCCTGTCGATCAATTCACCCGGCGGCAGCCCCACGCAATCTTCCCTGATCTCGGCCCGTATCCGGCGGTTGGCCGAAGAAAAGGACGTGAAGGTCTATGCCTTTGTCGAAGACGTCGCGGCGTCGGGCGGATACTACATCGCAAGTGCGGCAGATGAGATTTGGGTCGACCGCCACTCGATCATTGGTTCGATTGGCGTGATCTCGGCAGGCTTTGGATTGAACGAGCTGATCGAGAAGTGGGGCATCGAGCGGCGCGTCTACACCGCCGGAAAGTCGAAAAGCCTCGGCGATCCCTTCCGCCCCGAAGACCCCAAGGACGTCAAACGCATCAAGGCCTTGCAGGAACACATTCACGGCGAATTCATCGACCATGTGAAAACCTGCCGGGGCGACCGGTTGAACGGCGACATGGACCTCTTCAACGCCGACGTCTGGGTCGGGTCCGAGGCTGTTCCGACCGGACTGGTCGACGGCGTCGGACACCTGGTGCCCAAGATGAAGGAAATCTTCGGCGACAAGGTGCGCTTTCGGGCCTACGAACAGAAGAAGCCCTTCCTGTCGCGTTTTGGTGCGTCGCTGATGGGCGATGCCCTGTCGGAAATCGAGGACCGCGCCGCCTTCCAACGCTTCGGGGCGTGATCCGATGCTGACCAAGATCGTCGCTCTCTTCCTGGTGTTCATTGCCGTTCTCGCGATGTTCGGGAAACTGAGCCTTTTGTTGCCGAAGAAGATTCGCAAGATCGCGCAGAAATGTCCCAAATGCGGACGGCATCGGATCGGCAAGGGCGAATGTCCCTGCGGGAAAGCCTGATCGCGTGGTCTGGCTGACGGCACTTCTGGGGCTGGCGCTTCTTCTCGTGGCGGGTGATCTCCTTGTTCGTGGCGCGGTGAACCTGTCTTTGCGACTTGGCATTCCGGCCCTGATCGTAAGTCTTACAATTGTCGCTCTCGGCACCTCGGCGCCCGAGTTGATCATCTCGATCCAGGCGGTGATCGACGATGCACCGGGTCTTGCCCTTGGCAACGTTGTCGGATCGAACACCGCAAACATCCTCCTGGTCCTCGGTGTGCCCGCTCTGATTTCGCGCCTTCATACGGCCGAATATGATACGCGAAAAAGCTATGTGACGATGGTCGGGTCCAGCGCGATCTTCATAGCCCTTTGTGCCATGGGGCCGCTCACGTGGCTGCACGGGGGGATCATGATGCTTCTCCTTGGCCTTATCCTCGCCGATCAGGCCCGCGCTGCCATCGTCCACCGCCGCAATCCTGAAGCCGAAGCGCTTGAGGGGGCCGACCCGGGGATCGAGGGCTGGAAGATCGCCGCTTTCCTTGTGCTCGGCCTGATCGGTCTGCCGCTTGGGGCCGGACTTTTTGTCGATTCCTCCATCGAGATTGCAGCCATGTTCGGTGTTTCGGACAGCGCCATCGGCCTGACACTGGTGGCCCTCGGAACCTCCATGCCGGAACTGGCAACGACAATCATGGCCGCCTATCGACGACAGGCAGACGTGGCCCTTGGCAACGCCATCGGGTCAAACTTGTTCAACCTCTTGGCCATCATCGGCATCGCCAGTTTCTTTGGCGACATCCCCGTTGCGCAAAACTTCCTGACGTTCGACCTTTGGGTGATGCTGGGCGCATCGCTCTTGTTGATCCCCTTCGTCTTTCCGCCAAAATGGGACCTGACACGCAGATGGGGCACGCTGCTCAGCGTGTTGTACATCATTTACGTCGTTATTGTGGTGGTGAACGGATGACAGGCAAGGCGCTGGTAACAGGTGGCGGAAAACGCCTTGGGCGCGATATCGTGCTTTACCTTGCCGGTCGCGGTCTGGACGTCGCCGTCCATTATCATTCGTCCGAGGACGAGGCGTCCAAGACGGTGGACGAAGCGCGGGCTTTCGGAGTGAAAGCCGAGGCGCTTCAGGGCGACCTGACAAGCGAGAGCGACATGCAAACCCTGTTGCCCCGCGCCGTCGACGTCCTTGGCGGGCCGCTGACACTTCTGGTCAATTCCGCCTCCGTCTTCGAACACGACACGATTGAAACCGCGACCCGCGACAGTTGGGACCGGCACATGGAATCCAACCTCCGCGCGCCCTTCGTACTGACACAGGCCTTCGCCGCTCAGGCCCCCGAGCCTGTCTATGGGGGAGAGTTTGACGAACCGACGGCACAGGCCCTGATCGTGAACATGGTCGATCAGAGAGTCCGAAAGCTAACGCCCCACTTCGCAAGCTACACGCTGGCCAAGATGGGGCTTTGGGCGCTGACCCAAACAGCCGCGCAAACCTTCGGGCCCCGTGTGCGGGTCAACGCAATCGGCCCCGGCCCGACGATGCGGGGAACGCGCCAAAGCCGTGCGCACTTCGAAGGACAGCGCAAGGGAACGATCATGGAACGCGGCGCCGATGCCTCGGATGTGACGGGCGCACTGGGCTATTTCATGGACGCGCCAAGCGTCACGGGACAACTGATCTGCACCGACGGCGGGCAGCATCTGGGCTGGCGAACACCGGAAATTCGGGGGGTGGAATAGGCCGATTCCCGCCGAAGCCGCGACAAGTTGTGCACCGCAAAAGGCTCGCGTTACAAAAGGGTTACAAAATTCTTAATGTTATCAGTATTTTGGTAATTGCTCCAAAAAGTTTCGTGGAAAATCAGAGGGTTGAAAATGCGCCTAAAAATTGGGCAAAGTCTTGAAAGGCGCTGAATTCAACAAGAAAATTGATCTGCGACAGGGTTGTCCGCAGTGTTATCCACAGAATTCGTGGAAAGCTTTCGCCTTGTCACCACTACCCGATTTGTGCAGCCGGAAATAGAATCATGGACGACGCTTCCGACACCTCACGACAGAAAGGCTTCAAGGTCATCCAGACCTATCTAAGAACGCTCGATGCAAGCCCTGGCGTCTATCGGATGCTTGATGAAAAAGGCGCGGTTCTCTACGTCGGCAAGGCACGCAACCTCAAGGCGCGGGTGTCGTCCTATGCCCGGCCCACCGGCCACAGTCCGCGGATCGCACGGATGATCCGCGACACGGCGTCGATGATGTTCCTGACCACCCGGACCGAGACCGAAGCGCTTCTGCTGGAACAGAACCTGATAAAGCAGTTGAAGCCGCGCTATAACGTGCTTCTGCGCGACGACAAATCCTTTCCCAATATCCTTGTGTCGAAGGAACATGCCTTCCCGCCGATCAAGAAACATCGCGGGGCTAAAAAGGAAAAGGGCGACTACTACGGTCCCTTCGCCAGCGCAGGCGCGGTGAACCGGACGCTGAACCAGTTGCAAAAGGTGTTCCTGTTGCGCAACTGCTCGGATGCCACCTTCGACAGTCGCACGCGGCCTTGCCTTCTCTATCAGATCAAGCGCTGTTCGGCCCCTTGTGTGGGATATGTGAGCGAACAGGAATACAATGCGCTTGTCGGCGATGCCGAGCGGTTCCTGAAAGGGCGCACGACCAAGGTACAGGAAAAGCTCGCCGCCGAGATGCAGGCGGCCTCGGACGCGATGGAGTTCGAACGCGCCGCCGCCCTGCGCGACAGGCTGAAGGCCTTGACCTTCGTCCAAGGCTCCCAGGCCGTGAATCCGGCGGGTGTGGCCGAGGCCGACGTCGTGGCGCTGCACATGGACGGCGGGCAGGCTTGCGTGCAGGTGTTTTTTATCCGGGCGAACCAGAACTGGGGCAATCGCGATTACTATCCGCGCACCGGGTCGGGGGCAGGGGCTGCCGAGGTGATGCAGGCCTTCCTTTTGCAATTCTACGACCAGAAAGATCCGCCCCGACAAATCCTGCTTTCGGATGAAATCGAAGACGGGGACCTTCTGGCCGATGCGCTAAGCGAAAAAGCCGGACGCAAAGTCGAGGTCTTGGTGCCACAGCGCGGCGAGAAGAAAGAGCTTGTGGCGGGCGCCCTGCGCAATGCCCGCGAAAGCCTTGCCCGAAAGATGTCGGAAACCGCCACGCAGGCAAAACTGTTGGCAGGGCTGGCCGAGGCCTTTGACCTTGATGCGCCTCCCGCCCGGATCGAGGTTTACGACAACAGCCACATCCAGGGCGCCCACGCCGTGGGCGCGATGATCGTCGCCGGGGCGGACGGGTTCCTGAAAAGCCAATATCGCAAGTTCAACATCAAGGACGAAAAACTCACGCCGGGGGACGATTTCGGCATGATGCGCGAGATGCTGACCCGCCGGTTCAAGCGTCTGTTGAAGGAAGACCCGGATCGCCAGACCGAAGCCTGGCCCGACCTTCTGCTGATCGACGGCGGTGCCGGGCAGGTCAGCGCAGTGCGGGAAATCATGGCGGAACTCGGGGTCGAGGACGTACCCATGGTTGGGGTCGCAAAGGGCGTGGACCGCGACGCGGGCAAGGAAGAATTCCACCGCACCGGCAAACGCCCCTTCGCACTCAGACGCGGCGATCCGGTCCTGTACTTCGTGCAACGGCTGCGGGACGAGGCGCACCGCTTCGCCATCGGCACACACCGCGCCAAGCGGTCAAAGGCCATCGGTGCAACGCCGCTCGACGACGTACCGGGAGTAGGCGCGACCCGCAAACGCGCCTTGCTGGCCCATTTCGGCTCGGCCAAGGCGGTCAGCCGCGCAGATCTCGCGGACTTGAAGGCGGTAGACGGAATCTCGGAAAGGATCGCTGAAACGATCTATGATTTCTTCCATGAAAGGGGCTGATACCGACTCCGTGCCTCACGGCGTGATCACCGCCAACAGCACACCGGCATAGACCATGAGACTGGCGGTCAGCACGATCAGGTGCCAGATCGTGAAGTGAAACCGAAGACCGGACCACAGGTAGAATCCCACGCCGACAAGATAGAACACCCCCGCCCAGGTCAGCAGCCAGATGCTGAGGCCGGGAAGGGTAAGGAAAATCTGTTCGGCAGCGATGCCCGCGAACAGCCCCAACCCGACATAGAGTGCCAGACCTACGGCGCGATACCGATAGGGGCAAAGCATCTTCAGGGCGATACCAAGCAAGGCGACGGCCCAGATCGCGGCGACAAGGTGGTTTCCCGTGCCCTGGATCAACGACAATGCGGTGAAGGTTCCCGCGATCTTCAGATAGATCGCCGCGTGGTCAAGCCGCTTAAGCAGCCACTCCCATTCGGGATGGGGAAAGATGTTGTAAAGCGCGGAAAGCGTGATCATCAGGGCAAAGACAAGTCCATAGAGCGTGGCCCCTGTCACCGGTGCCGCACCCTGTCCGACGAAGACCGCCAGAACGATCAGGACGGGCACGGTGGCGATCACGGTGAGCGTGCCCACCAGATGCACCACGACGTCCGAGAGATACTCGGCGCGGCTGTACCCGACACGTCTTGCCAGATGTCGCATCATGTGCGCCTTTTGCCCGGGTTTTGTGTCTTCTGCATGACAGACCACAATGCGCGAACGATTGCCGTCGCCCGCCCGAGACAGCCCTTTTCATCAACTGGCCGGGACATTAAATCAGGACCATGACGTGGAATATCCCGAATGTCCTGACGCTGTTGCGTCTATTGGCGGCGCCCGGCGTGGTGTTGATGTTCCTCTATTTCACGCGGCCCTGGGCCGATTGGTTCGCCCTTGTCCTGTTCGTCGGCGCGGCCATCACCGATTTCTTCGACGGCTATCTCGCTCGGCTCTGGAAGCAGGAATCAAAGTTCGGCGCGATGCTGGATCCGATTGCCGACAAGGCGATGGTTGTCATCGCGCTTCTGGTGATTACCGGCTATGCGGGAATGGACCCTTACATCCTGCTGCCCGCCACCGTCATCATCTTTCGCGAGGTCTTTGTTTCGGGCTTGCGAGAGTTCCTGGGCGATACCGCAGGCACGCTGAAGGTCACCAACCTTGCCAAGTGGAAGACCACGGCGCAGATGATCGCGATTGCGGTTCTCTTTGCCACAGGCATCTTCGGGCACATGCTGCTGGACCGGACCACAGGCATGGATGCGGCCACGGTGGCCACCATCTTTGATGGCGGTGACGACCCGCTTGGTCTGCGCATGATCGACCAGGCCGCGCGGCTGACCTGGTGGCTGGGCGTTATCCTGTTATGGATCGCGGGCGCACTGACCCTGATCACTGGCGTGGACTACCTCAGGAAAGCCATGCCTCACCTGAAGGACGACCCATGATCGAGGTTCTGTATTTTGCATGGCTGCGTGAAAGGATCGGCGAGCGGTCGGAAAAGATCGAGACCGGCGCCGAAACCGTGGCGGAACTGGTCGAAGAGTTGAAAGCCCGCTCCGAAGCCCATGCGCTGGCCTTTTCGGACATGGCCTCGGTCCGTGTCGCCCTGGATCAGGAGTTGACGGAATTGTCGGCCCCGCTGTCCGGCGTGCGCGAAGTGGCGTTCTTTCCGCCAATGACTGGCGGATGAGCGTTCGCGTTCAATCCGACCCCTTCGACATGGGGGCCGAGGTCGCGGACTTCACGGCAAAGACGAATGGTGCTGGTGCAGTCGTCACCTTTTCGGGACTTGTGCGCGACGAAGGCGGCACGCTGAACTCCATGGAGATCGAGCATTATCCCGGCATGACCGAAAAGGCACTGACCACAATCCGGGACGAGGCGCTGGACCGCTGGTCGCTGGAAGATGCCATGATCATCCATCGGCATGGATCGTTGAAGCCCGGCGAACAGATCATGATGGTCGCCACTGCCGCGCGTCACAGGGCGGATGCCTTCGCCGCGGCGGAATTCCTGATGGATTACCTGAAATCCCGCGCGCCTTTCTGGAAAAAGGAAATCGGTGCCGAGGGTGCCGGTTGGGTCGCTGCAAAAGACGAAGACGAAGCGGCACTTGGGCGTTGGTCGTCGGACGATTGAGGCTCTCACCCCCACGCATCGTTCCCAAGCCTGCCTTGTCCGGCTAGAACGACCCGATGGTTGACCGCCTTCCCATAGAAGACGCCTTGCCCGAACTGCTGGCCGCCTTGAAGCGCGAGCGGCAAGCAGTGCTTCAGGCCCCGCCGGGCGCGGGCAAGACGACGCGGGTGCCACTCGCCATGTTGAACGCGGGCATCGTGAAGGGGCGCATCCTGATGCTGGAACCGCGCAGGTTGGCCACACGGGCGGCGGCGATGCGGATGGCCGAGACACTTGGCGAAAGCCCGGGCGAGACGGTCGGATACCGGATGCGCGGCGATAGCAAGGTCGGCAAGCAAACCCGGATCGAGGTCGTCACCGAAGGCATCCTGACCCGGATGATCCAGTCTGATCCGGGCCTCTCTGGCGTCGGTGCGGTGATCTTCGACGAGTTCCACGAACGCTCCCTCAACGCCGATCTTGGGTTGGCTTTGGCGCTGGAATGTCGCGCAGCACTTCGCGAAGACCTCATGTTGATCGCGATGTCGGCGACGCTCGACGCCGAACCTGTCGCGTCACTGATGGGAAATGCGCCCGTCGTCACCTCCGAAGGCGTCAGCTACCCGGTCGAAACCCGCTGGCTGGACCGCCCGGCCAAGGGACGTTTCGAAGCCGAAATGCCGAACCTGATTGCCCAGGCGGCAAGAGAAACCGAAGGCGGTATGCTGGCCTTTCTGCCCGGCGAGGGCGAGATTCGAAAGGTCATGGCCGCGCTGAGCCTTCCGGGGGTCGAAGTGCTGCCCCTTTACGGTGCCTTGCCCGTAAAGGATCAGAACCGCGCCCTTAAACCTGTTGCCGCGCGCAAGCTGGTCCTCGCCACTGCCATTGCCGAAACCTCGCTGACCATACCCGATATCAGGGTGGTGATCGACGGCGGCCGCGCCCGCCGGGCGCGGTTCGATCCGGGGTCCGGCATGTCGCGGCTTGTCACCGAACGTGTCACCCGCGCCGAGGCCGATCAGCGCCGGGGCCGGGCAGGGCGTGTCGCTGAAGGGGTGTGTTACCGCCTTTGGACAAAGGGTGAAGAGGGCGCACTTGCCCAATACCCGCCCGCCGAGATCGAAACGGCAGACCTGACCGGCCTGGCGCTGGAATTGGCCGAATGGGGGTCGCACGACCTGCCTTTCCTGACCCCGCCACCGGAAGGCCCCCTGACCGAGGCCCAAGCGCTCTTGACCGATCTCGGTGCATTGCGCGAGGGGCGGATCACCGACCACGGCAAGGCGCTGGCCCGCCTGCCGCTTCACCCGCGTCTGGGCCACATGCTGACCCGCGCGGGCAAGGCCGCTGCCACCCTTGCGGCTCTCCTCGCCGATCGTGACCCCCTGCGCGGGGCTGGGGCGGACCTGTCGCTGCGGCTTGAAGCCCTGGCCTCAGGCGACCGCAGTCCAGGCTTGCAGCGCATCCGAACGGAGGCGAAACGGCTGGCACGAAATGCCCCGGAGACCTGCATCAACGACCCCGCCGAACAGGCCGCTCTCGCCTATCCCGACCGGATCGCCCTGCGCCGCAAGGGCGACGAACCCCGTTGGCAGCTTTCGGGCGGCAAGGGCGTCAAGATGCGCCCCGGCGATGCGCTGGCAGGCCAACGACTGCTGGTGGTCACCGACACCGACGGCCACGCCACCGAAGCCGAAATCAGAAGTGCTATTCCCATCTCAGAAAGTGCCTTGCGCTCTGTCTTCGAGACCCGGATCGAATGGATCAGAACCACCCGGTGGTCACGGCGCGATGGCCGGGTCAATGCACTTGAAGAAGAACGACTGGGCGCCATTGCCCTTGCCGCGCGTCGCTGGAAGGATGCCCCGCCCGACACGCTTGCCGCTGCAATGCTGGAAGGCGTGCGCCAACTCGGACTGTTCCCCTCTGCCAAGGCCGACCGTCTTCGCGCCCGCGTCAGCCTCTTGCGCGACGCCGGCCACGATCTGCCCGACATGACGGACACCGCCCTGATGCAAACGCTGGACGACTGGCTCTTGCCTCACCTCACCACGACCCGCACTGCCGCCGAGTGGAAGGCCTTTGACATCCTGCCCGCACTCACCGCGATGCTCGACTACCCGCAGACGCAGCTTCTCGACCGCGAAGCGCCAGGCCACTTTTCAACGCCGCTCGGGCGAAAAATCCCGATCGACTACGGCGCTTCCGATCCCGAAATTTCGCTCAGGCTGCAGGAAATGTTCGGCACGACCCGGCATCCCACCGTGGCCGGTCGGCCGCTTCGTGTCACCCTTCTGTCGCCCGCAGGTCGGCCCTTGCAGACCACGATGGATATTCCGGGATTTTGGGCAACCTCCTATGCCGATGTGAGAAAGGACATGCGCGGACGTTATCCGAAACATCCCTGGCCCGAAGACCCGACCGAGGCCGACCCGACGCTTCGGGCGAAACGCCGGAACTGACTGCCAGGGCTTTCACCGCTTTCAAAATACGCAAAAAATCCCCGGCAAGACACACTCGCCCGGTCTGGACACTTTCGCCCCCCCGCGCCATCTTCGCGGCGAAGATGAGCGATGACATCCAATCCCTGGCCGAGGCGGTGACTTCCGGCGACAGACGCGCCCTGGCGCGGGCCATCACGCTGGTGGAAAGCGGGCGCGAGGATCACCGGGCGCGGGCGGAAATCCTGCTGGAAACGCTGGCGAAGAACGAACGGCAGGCGCTTCGAATCGGCCTGTCTGGTACGCCGGGCGTCGGGAAATCGACGTTTGTCGAAGCACTTGGCTGTCTTCTGACAGGGCAGGGCCAGAAGGTGGCGGTTCTGGCGGTCGATCCGTCCTCCGCCCGATCCGGTGGTTCGATCCTGGGCGACAAGACCCGGATGGAACGGCTTTCGCGCGACAGGAACGCTTTCATTCGGCCCTCCCCCAGCCAGACGCATCTGGGCGGCGTGGCACGTCGCACACGCGACGCCGTGGCCCTTTGCGAAGCTGCAGGCTTCGACGTTGTGCTGATCGAGACCGTGGGCGTGGGGCAATCGGAAACCATCGTGGCCGAAATGTCGGATCTTTTCGTGCTTCTCCTTGCCCCGGGGGGTGGGGATGAATTGCAGGGCGTCAAGCGCGGGATCATGGAGATCGCCGACTTAATTCTGGTTAACAAGGCGGACGGCGACCTGAAATCAACGGCCATGCGCACGGTGGCCGATTATGCCGGGGCGCTGAGGCTCTTGCGGAAACGCGAGGGCGACCCCGAGGCTTTCCCCAAGGCGATGGCGATTTCCAGTCTTGAGGAATCCGGACTGGACGCGGCCTGGGGCGAGATGACTGCCCTTGCCGAACACCGCAAATCCACGGGATTCTGGGATCAACGCCGTGCCGATCAGGCGCGTCACTGGTTCGAGGATGAGGTCCGTCAGGGTCTTTTGAAGCTGCTACAGAAGGATCGGCGCGCCGAAGCGGCCATGGCCGATCTGGGAGAGGCGGTGGCAGAAGGGCACCGCGCCCCGGGAGCGGCCGCGCGCGAGGTTCTTGGCCACTTGGCGACAGGGCAGAAAAGCGGCTAAAAACCCGGCCACAAAGGCTTGACGGGCCGCTTGCTTGCCCCTAAGACCGCCAAACGGATTCTTGGGCAGGGCCGATGGCGCTGCCCGTTTGCATTGACGGAGGCGATCCGGCCTTCGAGATCGAACGAAAGGGTAGCCCCATGTCGCGCCGCTGCGAACTGACCGGAAAAGGCCCGATGGTTGGCAACAATGTCAGCCACGCCAACAACAAGACCAAGCGTCGGTTTTTGCCGAACCTGACGGAAACTGCTTTGATGTCAGAGACTTTGGGCCGGACGTTCCGCCTGAAGGTGTCGTCTTCGGCCCTGCGCACGGTGGATCACCGTGGTGGGCTGGACGCCTTTCTCTTGAAGGCCAAAGACGTCGATCTGAGCGCGAACGCGCTGAAGATCAAGAAGGACATCGTGAAGGCGCAAGCCGCCTGATCCACAGGCAGTCGCGATGATGACGGCCCCGCTTCGGCGGGGTTTTGTCGTTTGGCCGCCTGTTAACCCGACCGCACGTCCTGCCAGTCGGGATGCCGCCGGAACTGGGCGGCGGCGAAGGGGCAAAGAGGCAGGATTTTCAAACCCTTGGCACGGGCGTCCTGCACCGCGCGTTCAACCAGCGCAACACCGATATTGCCGCCGCGATAGGCTTCGGGCACGCCGGTGTGGTCGATGATGATGAGGCTTTCGCCCGCTTTCGAATAGGTCAGCTCGGCCTCGGGCCCGTCGGGATCTGGGCGGGTGAAATAGCGGCCCTTGGAGCCGGTTTCCTGGTGTTCGATATGTAGATCTGACATGCCCTGAATGTAGAAAACGACGCGGGTTTCGCAATGGGTGTTGCGCTGCCGACGGACCGTCTCTTGCCAAAAGTTAACGCCGCTATCCGGCAAAATGGGGCGAAATCCGAACGTCGGTATCACGTCGGTATTACGTCGGTATTACGTCGGTATCGCGTCGGTGCGCGGATCGGTGTGGAAAAGGGCGGCGATGAAAGGGCGCTTCGTCGTAAGAAGCCTGAACCGTTCGTTAAGGTTAACGGCGGTTAAGGTTAATGTCCTCTGAAAGGTTAGGGATAGGCGGCGTGCGGGAAGGGTTGGTTTGAGGGTAGAATGTTTTTGAGGGCGCCCCGATTTGGGGTGCCTTGATTTCCGATAGGAGGAAGACCCTTGCCCGGACGCGAAATGTTGATCGATGGCATGACGCAAGACGAATTGCTGAAACTGGATGACCTGGAAGGTTTTGTGCTTGCCGGTCGCCCGATCGTCTTTTCCGTCGGAGCTGCAGAAGTTCTTGCCGAGTTCACCAAGTCGGGGCAGGTTCTGTCGGTGGAAATCGCCGTTGTGGAACAAGGCGGCGAAGGCGTGTTGCCGGTGCTGATCGACACGATCGAGCGGGCGGCATTGGCGCGGGATTTCGCGGCAATCGAATGGACGGTTCTTGCGAGGAATTGCGCGACCCCGAATCCGAAGCTGATGCGCGTCCTGGAGAAGATCGGATTCGAGGTGCGGCGGCTCGATAGTGGCGCGGAATTCTACTGGCAGCGGCGTTCCATCAATGATTCACTCCTGCGGCGCTCTGGTCGCTAGGCCTTCGTGTCATGAGCCTTTGGATCGGAGTTGCCAGTGTCCGGTTTGAGCCCAAGCTTACCTTTCTTGATAAATCCTCGAATAGTCCGAGAATTCAGTGTCCCGCAATCGCTCAGCGACGACCTGTTGCGCAACTTCATAATCCACGACGAAACAGCAGACCTCCATTGAGCCGCTCCCTATGCTGCCACCGTCACAATGACCTAAGCCAGTCCAGCCCAGTACTTCATTCATGTAATCCTCAAGCGAATGTCGTTTTTGTAGGTCGTCAGCATTGCCAAACCGGTCAACCGTGTACTCAATCAAAAGGACGTGCTGATCCTCAAAGTCGATTTCTTCATAACCTTTTGAAGTATATTCATTTTCAAGCTTCGATACTTGCGATTTTGCCGAAGTCAGCAAGCGACGCTTGAACACTGTGCTCTCGCCTTCCGTTCCGAGTTCTCCCCAATGAATAGTGTACGATCCGTCCCCATTGCCCCAGTACTCCCAATATTGCTTAGGATTTCCCTTCGGGTGATAGAGCTTTTTCATTTTGATATTCCAATTTCGAACCATCGTGCCAACAATCTATTGGCTAGGACGGCGTTGTCGGAATAAGACCTAGCTGTCGTAAGTGTGTGCTGCAAGCGGACGGCAGCTTCGTCCGCATTCCAGACCTAGGTATGGCAGCACGTCCCAAACTGAGCGCGCAAAAATTGCCCAGGCTACATTGGTCGCCGTGCGGTGCCGTTGGACCTGCCTGCCCTGGTCCCGTCAGCCGTCCTTGCGGATCACCTCGTTTTTCGGGTCATAGGGCGAGTCCTCGCAAACCTCGGCGTCCCAGAGCTGATCCAGCATCTTGACCTTCAGCTTCGTGCCCGGGGCGGCGTGTTCGGGTTTGACGTAACCCATGCCGATGGATTTGCCGAAGGCGACGGAGTAGCCGCCCGAGGTCAGGCGGCCGGTGCGGGTGTCGCCTGCGTAAAGCGCCTCGCGCCCCCAGGGGTCGGCGTCTTCAGGGCCGTCGATCAACAGGGTGACGCACATGGCTCGGATGCCGGTTTCGACCATCGCTTCCTTGCCGTGGAAGTCCTTTGACAGATCGACGAAACGGTCGAGCCCGGCTTCGAGCGGCGTGGCGTCGCGACCCAACTCGGTGCCGAAGGCGCGATAGGATTTTTCCTGACGAAGCCAGTTCTGGGCGCGCGCACCTGCAAGTTTGAGGCCGTGCTTTTCGCCCGCGCCCATCAGTTGATCCCAGAGGTAGTTTTGCATCTCGATCGGGTGGTGGAGTTCCCAGCCCAATTCGCCGGTATAGGCGACGCGGACGGCATGGACGGGGCACATCCCGAGTTCGATGTTGCGCATCGAAAGCCAGGGGAAGCGCTTGTTGCCCAGCGCCGTGTCGGGGTCGGCGTCCTTGACGATCTCGCGCAGGACGTCGCGGGATTTCGGGCCTGCGATGGCGAAGACGCCGTACTGGGTGGTGATGTCGTGGATTTCGACATGGCCGCCGGTGGCCATGAAGTCTGCGGCGGATTTGCGCAGATAGTCGCTGTCATAGGCGGTCCAGGCGCCTGCCGAGATCAGGACGTATTCATCCGGGGCATAGCGCACGATGGTGTATTCTGTCCGCGTCGTGCCTGCGGAGGTGAGCGCATAGGTCAGGTTGATGCGGCCCACGTTCGGCAGCTTGTTGCATGTGAAATGGTCGAGGAATTGGGTCGCTCCGGGGCCGCGCACGAGGTGCTTGGTGAAGGCGGTGGCGTCGATCAGGCCAACGCCGTTGCGGATCGCCTCGGCCTCGGATTTCGTGTAGTCCCACCAGCCGCCGCGGCGGAAACTGCGCGCGTCGTGGTCGAAGCTGTCGGGGGCGTCGAGGGGCCCGTAGTAGTTCGGGCGTTCCCAGCCGTTGACCTGCCCGAATTGCGCACCGAGGGCTTTCTGGCGGTCGTAGGCGGGGGCGGTGCGGAGGGGGCGGCAGGCTTCGCGTTCTTCGTCGGGGTGGTGCAGGATATAGACGTGGTTATAGCATTCCTCGTTCTTCCGCGCGGCGTATTCGGTCGTCATCCAGTCGCCGTAGCGCTTGGGATCGAGCGAGGCCATGTCGATCTCGGCTTCGCCGGTCGTCATCATCTGGGCGAGGTAGTAGCCGGTGCCGCCAGCGGCGGTGATCCCGAAGGAGAAGCCTTCGGCGAGCCACATGTTGCGCAGGCCCGGTGCGGGGCCGACCAGCGGGTTGCCGTCGGGAGTGTAGCAGATCGGGCCGTTGAAATCGTCCTTCAGGCCAGACTCGGCGCAGGAAGGCACGCGCTCGGTCATGGCCATGTATTGCTCGGCGATCCGGTCGAGGTCCAAGGGGAAGAGATCGGCGCGGAAGCTGTCGGGCACGCCGTATTCGAAGCGGGCGGGAGCGCCGACTTCGTAGATGCCCAAGATCCAGCCGCCGCGTTCCTCGCGGGCGTAGGATTGGCGGTCGGCGTCGCGGACCACGGGGTGTTCGGGGTTGCCCGACTCGCGCCATTTGACCAGTTCGGGATCCTTGTCCATGACGATGAAGGTGTGTTCGACGGGGATCGCGGGCATCTTGATGCCAAGCATCTTCGCGGTGCGTTGCGCGTGGTTTCCGCTGGCGGTGACGACGTGTTCGGCGGTGATGGTGATTTGTTCGTCACTGGCGACAAGGTTGCCGCCCTGTTCGACCATTTTCGTGCAGGTGACTTCCCATGCGCTGCCGGTCCAGTGGAAGGCGTCGGCCTGCCATTTCCGTTCGATCATCACGCCCCTTTGCCGCGCACCCTTGGCCATGGCCTGGGTCACATCGGCGGGGTTGATGTAGCCGTCGGTCTGGTGGAAGAGGGCGCCTTTCAGATCGGAGGTTTCGATCAGCGGCCAGCGGTCCTTGATCTGTTCGGGGGTCAGAAACTCGTAAGGCACGTCGCAGGTTTCAGCCGTCGAGGCGTAGAGACGATATTCGTCCATCCGCTCGTCCGTCTGGGCCATGCGAAGGTTGCCGACGACGGCGAAACCGGCGTTGAGGCCGGTTTCTTCCTCAAGTGTCTTGTAGAAGTCGACCGAGTACTTGTGGATATGGGTCGTCGCGTAGCTCATGTTGAACAGAGGCAGAAGGCCCGCCGCGTGCCATGTGCTGCCGGAAGTGAGTTCGTCCCTTTCGAGCAGCATCACGTCTTCCCAGCCTGCCTTGGCCAGGTGATAGGCGATGGATGTGCCAACGGCACCGCCGCCGACGACCAGGGCTTTGACTTCAGTTTTCATGGGGCGCACCTCCGTTGTTGTCCTGTTTCTACCTGATTGTTGCGCCTTGCCGAGAGTTCATCCGACAAGATGGTGTCCGAAAGCGACGAAACGGCGGCGGCTATGCCCTTGGCCGATGGGGGATTTGCGTATTTTGAAAGCGGTGAAGCGGCATGGTTTTTCCTGCCACCTTCGTCGCCCTTGAGCGCGGTGGCGCGGCAAGCTAGGCAGGGGCATGAAGATTTGTCCAAGCGTTGCCGACATTCGCGCTGCCGTCTCGGGGTATCGCCGGGCGGGGGAAAGCGTGGGGCTGGTTACCACCATGGGGGCCTTGCATGAGGGGCATCTGACGCTGATGCGTGCCGCGCGGGCGCACCATGACCGGGTGATTGCGACGATCTTTGTCAATCCGACGCAGTTCGGCGAGGTGGCGGATCTGGCGCATTATCCATCCGACGACGAGCGCGACATCGGCTTGCTGGAGGCGGAAGGCGTGGATGCGCTTTTTCTGCCCGAGGTCGAGGTGATCTATCCGCCGGGCGACGAAACGATTGTCGAGACGACGGAGCTTGCCAACAAGCTGCACGGCAAGGTGCGGCCCGGGCACTTCCGGGGGGTGGCGACGGTTGTGGCGCGGTTGTTCAACATCTGCCTGCCCGATGCGGCCTATTTTGGCGAGAAGGATTACCAGCAGTTGCAGATCATCCGGAAGATGGTGCGCGATCTGCATTTCCCGCTTGCGGTCGTGGGCGTGCCGACCGTGCGCGAAGCCGATGGTCTGGCCATGTCGTCGCGCAATGTGCGACTGACCCCTGAGGATCGCGCGGCGGCCGTGGTGTTGAGCCAGAGCCTTGATGAAGCCGAGGCCCTGGTCGCGGCTGGCACGACCATCGAGGCGCTGCGCGAGGCGATCCGTGCGAGGATCAAGGCCGAGCCGCGTGCCATCCTGCGGGCGGTCGATATTGTTGCGGCGGAAACGCTGGCCAGCGTGAGCGGGCCGGTCGAAGGCAAGATCGCCATCATGCTTTCGGCGGAGTTCGGCGGCGTGTTGTTGCTGGATCAGCGGGAAATCAGCGCCTGAGGGCGTTGCCTGCAACGATTTCCGTGTCATGATCGGCACCGGGGACCAGATCGCCCTTGCAGGGAGGCACTCATGTACAAGGCCGGGGAAGAGGAAATCGAGGCTATTGCCCGCGTGATCCGCAGCGGCAGGTTGTTTCGCTATCACGAAGGTGGGGAATGTGCGCAGTTCGAGGCGCGGTATGCAAAGGCGCTTGGGGTCGGTCATTTCGATCTGGCCGCGAGTGGTACGCTTGCCCTGTCGGCGGGGCTGATCGGGCTTGGCATCGGGCCGGGCGACGAGGTTCTGGTGCCGGCCCATACCTATATGGCGACGGCGACCGCCGTTCTGGCCGTCGGCGCGATCCCGGTTCTGGTCGAGATCGACGAGACCCTGACGCTTTCGCCCGAGGCGGTCGAGGCCGCCATCGGCCCGGCAACACGGGCGATGATCCCGGTCCATATGTGGGGCACGGCGGCGGCGATGGACGTGCTGATGGAGATTGCCGAGCGGCACGGCTTGTTCGTGCTGGAAGACGCCTGCCAGGGTGTGGGCGGCGGTTACGAGGGCCGGATGATGGGTGCGATCGGCCATGCGGGGGCGTTTTCGTTCAACTTTTTCAAGAACATGACCTGTGGAGAGGGCGGCGGCATTGCCACGAGCGACGACCGGGTTGCCGAACGGGCGCGCTGTGCCATCGACCCGTGCCATTTCTACTGGCAGGGTCAGGACGAGGGCTTGAAACCCTTTGCCGGGGCGGGCGCGCGGGCCTCGGAACTGATGGGGGCGATGCTGAACGTGCAACTTGACCGGATCGGGGGCGTGATCGAAGCGATGCGCGGGAACCGCCGGCGTCTGATCGACGAGGTGCAGGGGCTGTCGAACCGGGGGATGCGGCTGTCGCCGATGAACAGCGCGGACCACGATTGCGCGGCGCAACTGATGTGCCAACTGCCCGGCGAAGCGGCGGCGGATCGGTTTGCGGCGGCCACGGGCGGCGTCGTCGCGGGCAAGACCGGGCGGCACACGTTCACGAACTGGGACCAGGTGTTGACGCAGGAGGGGGCGCATCACGCGGCGCTGAACCCCTATGCCTTGCCCCAGAACGCAGGGTTGCGCGGCGCGGTTCCCGAGGGGTTCGGCGCGGCGTCGCTGGATATTCTGAAGCGCACGGTGATGATCCCGATGGACCCGGACCATGGCGAAGACGATCTTGAGGCGCTGGCCCATAACATCCGGCTTGCCGCGCAGGAGATCGACGACGGGCAACTGGCCGCCGGGCAGGCCTATCGCGCGATGGCCGCACCCGATCTTCAGAAATTCGACGCGACGAGCGAAGGATGAGCCCGGGGCGAAAAAAATGGCCGTCCGAAGACGGCCAATCCAGTCAGGGAGGAAGATGGAGACACCGAAATGGTGCCTACAAGGAAACAATCGTTTTCAATTCGGGCCTATTTATGGCGGATCAGAGGTCTTATCTGGGTTGCACGGCCTTGATAAGGTCTTGATTGGAGGGTGCATGGACGTCTTTGAAAATATCCCCGAACAGGCGCTGGACTGGGTCGAAGCGGGCAAATCCGTGGCCCTGGCAACGGTGGTCAAGACCTGGGGGTCTGCGCCGCGCCCGGTTGGCTCTCAGTTGGTGATCGACGGCGAGATGGCTTTCCAGGGCTCGGTCTCGGGCGGTTGCGTGGAAAGCGCGGTGTTGTTCGAGGCAGTCGAGGCGATGAAGGACGGCACCTGCCGGATCCTGTCGTTTGGCGTGTCGGACGAAAGCGCATTTGAGGTCGGGCTGGCCTGCGGGGGCGAGATCGAGGTGATGGTCGAGCCGATTGGCGTGGGGCAGGGGCCTTCGGTGGAGGAGTTGCGCGCGCTGGTCGCCGCGCGTGCGGCACGCGCGCCGGTGGTCTGGGAGGTGAATACCTCGACATGGGTGCGGGCCTTGTTGCCGCGCGATCCGGGCGACGCCGATCTGGAAGCGCGGTTTCTAACCGACAGGTCGGCGCGCGAGGGCGATGTCTTTCGCGGTGTTCACAATCCGCCCCTGCGGCTGGTGGTCGTCGGTGCGGTGCATATCGCGCAACCGCTGGTGCAGATGGCGCGGATGGCGGGCTACGACGTGGCGCTGTCTGACCCGCGCGACAGTTTTGCCAGTGCCGCGCGGTTTCCCGATGAGACCTTCCTTGACGGTTGGCCGGACGAGGCGTTGGAGGCTTACGGGCTGGACACCCGCACGGCGGTTGTCACCCTGTCCCATGATCCCAAGATCGACACGCCCGCCTTGCAGGTCGCGCTGGCCTCCGAAGCGTTCTACATCGGGGCGCTTGGCTCGAAACGGACCCACGCAAAACGGGTGGCGGCGCTGACCGAGGCGGGGCTGTCGGACGACGCGATAGCGCGGATCGATGGTCCGGTCGGGCTGGACATCGGCGCAAGCTCGCCCGCCGAGATCGCCATTTCGATCATGGCCGAGATGACCGAACGCCTGCGTCGACCGGACACGCGCCCCGGGGTGCTTTCGTGAAATTCGGACCGGTTCTGCTGGAGGACGCAGAGGGCGCGGTTCTGGCCCATTCGCTCAGGCTGGATGGCGGTGTTCTGAAGAAGGGCACTGTTCTTGGGGCGGCGGAGATCGCGCGGCTTTCCGAATTCGGGATCGGCCGGGTGATCGTCGCGCGTCTGGAAGAGGGCGATGTTTCCGAGGATGCGGCGGCGCGGCGGATCGGGGATGGATTGCTTGGACCGGGGTTGAAACTGGCCGAGGCCTTCACCGGGCGCAGCAACCTTGTTGCCGAACGCGCCGGGGTGGTGCGGATCGACGGTGAAGCGGTGCAAAAGGCCAACGATGTGGACGAGGGGCTGACGCTGGCCACCCTGCCGGACCTGATGCGCGTTGACGCAGGACAGTTGGTGGCGACCGTCAAGGTGATCCCCTACGGCGTTGCCGCGCATGGCGTCGATGGTGTTGTCGCAGCTCTCGGCCCGAAGGCGATCGAGTTGCATCCGTTCCGGGGCGGGCGGGTTCAGCTTGTGATGACCCGGACGCCTGGGTTCAAGGACAGCCTTTTGGACAAGGGGCGTGCGGTGGTCGAAGAGCGGATCACGGCGCTGAATTACGAACTGTCCGACGTGCAGGTGACAACCCACGAAGAAGCGGCCGTTGCGGAGGTGCTGGACCCCGGCGTTGATCTGATCCTGATCCTTGGCGCCTCGGCCACCTCGGACCGTTTGGATGTCGTTCCCGCCGCCGTCGTTACTGCGGGCGGGCGGATCGACCGTTTCGGAATGCCGGTCGATCCCGGCAACCTGATTTTTCTGGGCGACCTTAAAGGAACGCCCGTGGTCGGCCTGCCCGGATGCGCCCGTTCGCCCGCCTTGAACGGGGTCGACTGGGTGCTGGAACGCCTTGCCGCGCGTATCCCGGTCGACAGCGACGCGATTGCGGCCATGGGCGTTGGCGGGTTGCTGAAGGAAATGCCGGGGCGTCCGCAGCCGCGCCAGCCGGGAAAATCGTGATCTTCACCGCTTTTCAAATACGCATTGTCGAAACCTGCCCATGAACGCGCCGGTCCTGACATTCACCGACCGGGGCGTCTATTGCCCCAGAGCCGAGGTCTATATCGACCCGTGGAAGCCGGTGGACCGCGCCGTCATCACCCACGGTCACGCCGATCACGCGCGTCCCGGCATGGGCCATTACCTTGCCACGAAGGACGCGGTGCCGGTCTTGCGGCACCGGTTGGGCGAGATTGACGTGCAGGGGGCCGACTATGGCGAAGTCACCGAGATCAACGGCGCGAAATTCTCGTTCCATCCAGCGGGTCATGTGCCGGGATCGGCGCAGGTGCGGGTCGAGGTCGGGGGCGAGGTCTGGGTTGTCTCGGGCGACTACAAGTTGGAAGATGACGGGATTTCCGCGCCTTTCGAGCCGGTTCCCTGCCACAGTTTCATCACCGAATGCACCTTCGGGATGCCGGTGTTTCGCTGGAAGGATCCGGGCGCGGTCATGGGCGAGATCAACCGCTGGTGGGCGGCGAACAGGGACGAGGACAGATTCACCCTGATGGGCGCCTATTCCCTTGGCAAGGCGCAGCGGGTGCTGGCGGGGCTGGATACGTCCATCGCGCCGATCCTGACTCACGGCGCGGTTGAGGCGACGAACGCGGTCTTGCGGGCGCAAGGCATCGCACTGCCCGACACGGTGCCGGTCACCCCCGAGACCGATCCGAAGGATTATCCGGGGGCCTTCGTGCTTGCCCCGCCTGCCGCGCTTGGCTCGACCTGGTCGGGGCGGTTCCGGCCGCAGTCCACGGGATTTGCCAGCGGCTGGATGGCCCTGCGCGGCATCCGGCGGCGTCGGTCGGTGGATCGGGGTTTCGTGATCTCGGATCATGCTGACTGGCCGGGGCTGAACCGTGCGGTGCGCGAAACCGGGGCGGGCCGCGTCTTTGTCACCCATGGATATACCGACGTCTTCCGGCGCTGGCTTGAGAGCGAAGGACACGAGGCCCATATCGTTTCCACGGAATATGGCGAGGAAACCGAGGGCGAAGGGTGAAGAGTTTTCTTGCCCGGCATTAGCGGTTAGAACGGCGAAAAGGCCCGAGAAAAGAGGCAAGGCATGAGCAAACCCACACCTGTAGTCCTGTGCATCATGGATGGCTGGGGGCTGCGTGATGATCCTGCGAACAACGCCCCCGCCATGGCGGCGACCCCGACCTATGACCGGATCATGGAGACCTGTCCGCACGCGACGCTGATTACCCACGGCCCTGACGTGGGCTTGCCCACGGGGCAAATGGGCAATTCCGAGGTTGGCCATACGAATATCGGCGCGGGCCGCGTGGTGGCGATGGATCTGGGCCAGATCGACCTTGCGATCGAGGATGGTTCGTTCTTCGTGAAGGCCCATATCGCGGAATTTGCCGGGACGTTGCAAAAGACCAAGGGGGTGGCGCATCTGATCGGGCTTGCCTCGCCCGGCGGGGTCCATTCCCATCAGGATCACATCGTTGCCGCCGCCAAGGCCCTGCGCGAACGCGACATTCCGGTGGTGGTTCATGCGATCACCGACGGGCGCGACGTGCCGCCGCAAACGGCCTCCGATCAGGTTGGAAAGCTGGTGCGCGATCTGCCCGAGGGGGTGCGGATCGTCACGGTGTCTGGCCGCTATTACGCGATGGATCGGGACACGCGGTGGGAGCGGGTCGAGCGCGCTTACCGCGCCATGGTTCTGGGTGAAGGGGCGTGCCGGGCCGGAGCGGTCGAGGGGATTTCGGCCTCTTATGACGATGGCAAGAACGATGAGTTCATCGAGCCGTTCATCGTCGATGGCTACAGCGGCATGAAGCCCGAGGACGGTGTCTTTTTCATCAACTTCCGCGCCGACCGGGCGCGCGAGATCCTTTCGGCCATCGGCGATCCGGACTTCGACGGTTTCGATCCGGGCGCACGCCCGAAACTGGCGGCGATGCTGGGGATGGTGGATTATTCCGAAACGCACAACGATTTCATGTCCACGGTTTTCCCGAAGCAGGAGATCGTGAACACCCTTGGCGAATGGGTGGCGAAGCAGGGGATGACGCAGTTCCGGCTGGCCGAGACCGAGAAATATCCCCATGTGACGTTTTTCCTCAACGGCGGGCAGGAAGAGCCCGAGCCGCGCGAGGATAGGTTTATGCCGAAATCGCCCAAGGTGGCGACCTATGATTTGCAGCCCGAGATGTCGTCGGAAGAGGTGACGGATCGCTTCGTGGAGGCCATCGAGGCCGGTTACGACCTGATCGTCACGAACTATGCCAACCCCGACATGGTGGGACATACCGGCGATCTGGCCGCGGCTATCAAGGCCTGCGAGGCGGTGGATCGGGGCTTGTCGCGCGTGGTGGCGGCGCTGGAAAAGGCGGGCGGTGCGATGGTGCTGACCGCCGATCACGGCAATTGCGAAACCATGGTCGATCCCGAAACAGGCGGGCCGCATACGGCGCATACGACGAACCTTGTGCCCGTGGCGCTGGTCGGCGGGCCGGAGGGGGTGGCTTTGGCCGACGGGCGGCTGGCCGATCTTGCGCCGACCCTGTTGGAACTGATGGGGCTGGAGCAACCCGACGAGATGACCGGACGGAGCCTGATCCGGCGATGAAGCGGCTGGTCGCCTCTGTCATTTTTGCGTGCTGCGCGTTATCTGCGGTGGCGGAAACCGCGACCGAGGCGGCGACGCTGCGCCTTGCCGAAGCGGCCTTGCAGCTTGAGGCCGCAGAAGAGGCTGGCGACCGGATCGCGGCGCTGACCAGCACCGTTCGGGCCTATGAGGCCGGGTTGGCGGCGATGCGAGAAGGGCTGGTGGCGGTTACGCTGAGGGAACGCGAGTTGGTCGCTGAACTGGGCCGGGAAGATGCGGGGCTGGCCGAATTCCTGACCCTGTTGCAGACCGTTTCGCGCCATGTCGAGGCCGAGGCGCTGGTTCACCCCGGCGGGGCGCTGCCGAACATCCAGGCGGGGATGCTGGTGTCGTCGATGGTGCCCGACCTTCAGGCCCGCGCCACGGCGCTCGAAACCCGGCTGGTCGAAGTGGGCGAATTGCGCAGCCTGCAAGAGGCGGGCATGGCCACGCTGGAAGAGGGGCGGATCGGCGCAAGGACTGCGCGGCTGGCGCTGTCCGAAGCTCTGACCAACCGGACCGACCTGCCGCCGCGTCACGCCACCGACGCCGCCGCGATGGAGGCGCTTTTGAACAGCACCGAAACGCTTCAGGCCTTTGCCGATGCGCTGGTGCGCGAGGTCGAGGCCGCTCCCGAGCCGGGAAGCGGCGCCTGGGTGCAGCCGGTCACGGGCGAGATCCTGCGCGGCTTTGAGGAGGCCGACGCCGCAGGGGTGCGCCGCCCCGGTTTGATCTTTGCAACCGCGCCCGAAGCCCTGATCGTGGCCCCCGCTGCGGCGACCGTGCTTTTCGCGGGCGAGGTGCCTGATCAGGGAAATGTCGTGATTCTCGAACCCGAAGCGGGGCTTCTGGTGGTGCTGGCCGGGATCGGGCAGGGCTTTGTGCAATCGGGCCAGATCGTCGGCGAGGGCGAAGGATTGGGCCTGATGGGGGGGCAAATCCCCCCTGCACAAGAGAAATTGAACGATCTTTTGCGAAACAGTGGTCTTCCCGGCGAAGAAACGCTTTATATGGAAGTCAGACAGGGGCGTGAGCCGATTGACCCGACAAGCCTGATGAGGCCGGGTGACACATAAGGATAAGAGCATGAAAAAGTTTTTTCTGGCAACGATCACGGGCGTGATGTTCGGTGCCGTGGTGACGACGCAGGTCGCCGGGCCTCTGATCGCGCAGGAAGCGGATCGCAAGGCCAGCGTTTACGAACAACTGGACCTTTTCGGCGACATCTTCGAGCGTATTCGCAACCAATACGTGGAAGAGGTGGACGAGGAAGACCTGATCGAGGCGGCGATCAACGGGATGCTGACATCGCTTGATCCGCATTCGTCCTATCTGTCGCCCGATGACGCCGTGGCGATGCGCGTTCAGACGCGCGGTGAGTTCGGCGGTCTTGGGATCGAGGTGACCCAGGAAGAGGGATTCGTGAAGGTGGTGTCGCCGATCGACGGCACACCGGCCGATGATGCGGGCATGGAAGCGGGCGATTTCATCACCCATGTGGACGGCGAAAGCGTGCTGGGCCTGACCCTGGACGAAGCGGTCGAGATGATGCGCGGCCCGGTCGGATCGGAGATCATCATCACCGTCGTGCGCGAGGGCGCGGGTGAGCCTTTCGACGTTTCGATCATCCGCGACACGATCAAGCTGACCGCCGTGCGGTCGCGCACCGTGGGTGAAACCGTCGTTTTGCGCCTGACCACCTTCAGTGACCAGACCTTCCCGTCGATGCGGGACCAGTTGGAGGAAAAGGTTGAGGAACTGGGCGGCATGGACAAGGTGAACGGCTTTGTCCTGGACCTGCGCAACAACCCCGGTGGGCTGTTGACCCAGGCGGTGCGGGTTTCGGACGCCTTTCTTGACGCGGGCGAGATCGTTTCGACCCGGGGGCGCGAGCCCCAGGACGGCGACCGGTTCAATGCCGAGGCGGGCGATCTGGCCGAAGGCAAGCCGATCGTGGTTCTGATTAACGGCGGGTCGGCCTCGGCCTCGGAAATTGTGGCGGGGGCCTTGCAGGATCACCGCCGCGCCATCGTTGTCGGCACCAAGTCGTTCGGCAAGGGGTCGGTCCAGACCGTGATGCCCCTGCGCGGCGAAGGTGCGATGCGCCTGACCACGGCGCGGTATTACACGCCGTCGGGTCGGTCGATCCAGGCGCTTGGCGTGTCGCCCGACATCATCGTCGAGCAGCCACCGCGCGCGCCGGAGAGCGAGGACGAGGAAGAGACACAGCGCGGAGCACGGTCCGAAGCCGATCTGCGTGGGTCCTTGTCCAACGACTCGCTGAGTGAAGATGAGCGTCGCCAAATCGAAGAGGATCGCGCGCGGGCCGAGGACGCGGCAAAGCTGCGCGACGAGGATTATCAACTGGCCTATGCCATCGACATCCTGAAGGGCCTGTCGGCGCTTGGTCCGGAATATGCCGCGGCACTGGCCGAGCAGGCAAACCAGAACTGAGGGATTGCGCCGGGTTTCACCCGTCGCGAGGGGGCGCGAGGCAAGCCTCGCGCCCCCTTCCTTTTCCAGCGGTTGCGCCTTCCGGGTGGGCCTGTTTCCCTTGGCGAGGGTGGGACTTTGCGTATTTGTAAAGCGATGAAGGGTGATTGTTTGGCCCCTTCGCCAGAGGTATAGGCAGGCCCATGAGCACGCCCCCGTCGAAATCCCATGGCCGCATTTCTGCCGCCGCCAGTCTTCAGCCCCGCGACCTGATGGAGGATGCAACCCGCATCAAGGGGGCCTGGACGGCGCGGATCATCACGCTGTTTCCCGAGGTCTTTCCCGGTGTGCTGGGCGCGTCGCTGACCGGCAAGGCGTTGAAGGACCGGTTGTGGCAGTTGGAAACGGTGGCCTTGCGCAATTTCGGGGAGGGCAAGCACCGCAACGTTGATGATACGCCTGCGGGTGGTGGCGCGGGGATGGTGTTGCGCGCGGATGTGATGGCGCGGGCCATTCGATATGCGGAAAGTGTCGGCAAGCTTCCCCTGGTTTTCCTGTCGCCACGCGGCAGGCCCTTCGATCAGGCCATGGCACGGCGATTTGCAGGCGGGCCGGGCCTGACATTGATTGCCGGGCGGTTCGAGGGGCTGGACCAGCGGGTGATCGACCATTTCGGGATCGAAGAGGTTTCGGTCGGGGATTTCGTCATGACCGGTGGTGAGATTGCGGCGCAGGCGGTGATCGACGCGACCGTGCGGCTTTTGCCCGGCGTCGTGGGCAACGCGGCCTCGCTTGAGGAAGAAAGTTTTTCGACCGGGTTGCTGGAGCATCCGCAGTATACACGGCCTGCCGAATGGGAGGGGCGGGCGATCCCGGAGGTGCTGACCTCGGGCGATCACGGGGCGGTGGAACGCTGGCGGCGTGAAGAAGCCGAGCGGTTGACGCGCGAGCGGCGCCCGGATCTTTGGGTAAAGCTGGACAGCCAGGGCGGCTGAGGGCCGACTTTTCCCTTGATTGCGGCGGGATTGGCCCTTATAGCGGCCCGGTTCGCGGGCGGAATCGTGCGCGGCATCAGAAAAGTTGACCTGAACCCTCTGGTGGGCGGCACGACCGACCCGGCACAGCATCCGGAGCTCTGAGGCGCGAAACATCTCTTGGGAACAACCCAGGGCAGCATAGGAGTTGGTCAGATGGATCTGATCGCGGAACTGGAAGCCGAGCAAGTCGCCGCGCTTGGCAAGGAAATTCCGGATTTCAAGGCGGGTGACACCATCCGCGTTGGCTACAAGGTGACCGAGGGCACGCGGACCCGTGTCCAGAATTACGAAGGCGTCTGCATTGCACGGAAGAACGGCGAAGGCATCGCCGGTTCCTTCACGGTGCGCAAGATTTCCTTTGGCGAGGGCGTGGAGCGTGTGTTCCCCCTGCATTCGACGAACATCGACAGCATCACCGTCGTGCGCCGTGGTCGCGTGCGTCGTGCGAAACTGTACTACCTGCGGTCGCGTCGCGGCAAATCGGCCCGGATCGCGGAAGACACCCATTACAAGCCCAAGGCTTCGGTCTGAGGAGCGGACAGATGAAAAAAGACACGCATCCCGAATACCACGTCATCGACGTCAAGATGACCAACGGCGACATCGTCCAGATGCGCTCGACCTGGGGCGCCGAGGGCGACACGCTTTCGCTGGACATCGACCCTTCGGTGCACCCCGCCTGGACCGGCGGCGGCACCCGCCTGATGGACACCGGCGGCCGGGTTTCGAAGTTCAAGAAGAAATACGAAGGCCTGGGGTTCTAAACCAACGGGTCTTTGCGAAGACAGGACGCCGCTCCGAAAGGGGCGGCGTTTTTTCTTTGGGCGTGGGGGCTTGGATGCCAGACTTGCGGTTGCATTCCCGTTCTTCTTCGCCATCTTTGCCGCGCGATAATCGCTGGCCCAACAACCGGAGGCCGCAGCCTTAGGAGCCTTTTGATGGGCCTTTTCGAACGCTATCTGTCGATCTGGATTTTCCTGGCGATCGTACTTGGCATCGCCCTTGGGTCGTTTTTCCCTGGAGTGTTCCGGATGATCGCCCTGGCCGAGGTGGCAAGCGTCAACTTGGTGGTCGCCGTGCTGATCTGGGCGATGGTCTATCCGATGATGGTGGGTGTTAATCCCGGGTCGCTGAAAGACGTGGCAAGGCAGCCGCGCGGCCTGGTCATCACCCTGGCGATCAACTGGCTGATCAAGCCTTTCACCATGGCGGCACTTGCCGTATTTTTCTTCGAAGTGGTGTTCGCCCGTTTCATCGCGCCCGAGGATGCCAGCCAATACATCGCCGGGCTGATCCTGTTGGGGGCCGCACCTTGCACGGCGATGGTGTTCGTCTGGTCGCATCTGACCAAGGGCGATCCGAATTACACCCTTGTTCAGGTGACGGTGAATGACCTGATCATGGTTTTCGCCTTTGCCCCGATCGTTGCCTTCCTTTTGGGGGTGACCGACATCGTGGTGCCCTGGAACACGCTTCTTTTGTCCGTGGTGCTTTTTATCGTGCTGCCGCTTGTTGCGGGGCTGTTGACGCGAAAGGGCCTTGGAAGCCCGGAAAGGATCGAAGGCTTTCTGGGGCGCGTAAAACCGTTTTCGGTGATCGGGCTGATCGTCACGGTCGTGATTCTGTTCGGCCTTCAAGGGGGGACGATCTTGGCGCGCCCCTTGGTCATTCTGTTGATCGCCGTTCCGATCCTGATCCAGAGCTATGCCATTTTCGCCGTCGGCTATGGCGCGGCTTATGCGTTGAAAGTGCCGCACATGATTGCGGCACCCTGCGCCATGATCGGAACCTCCAATTTCTTTGAACTGGCTGTCGCCGTGGCCATCAGCTTGTTCGGCCTGCATTCCGGTGCCGCGCTGGCGACTGTCGTGGGCGTTTTGGTTGAAGTGCCGGTCATGCTGTCGCTTGTGGCCTTCGCGAACCGGACGCGGGCAAAGTTCGGCTGAGGAAACGCCACCTGGAAGTGGCGTATGTCTTTGCCGAGCGCTGGTTAGACCGTTCCGCGCGGCGGGCGGTCGTTTTCTTTGGTGAAGATCATTCCGTCCAGCAATTCGCGCAGGTCTGGGCGCGCCGAGGGGCCGTTGGATATGGCGATCAACAAGAGCGTGCCATCGGGGCGGATCACGAAGACCCCCGGCTCGGCAAAGCGGCGGTCGGTTTCCCTGGGCGAAAGCGGTTCGGTCACATAAAGGCCGAGCGCGTTCATCTGGTCTTCGCTCATGCCGTAGGCCAGTTCGAAGGACCAGCCGAACTCGTCAACATCGGCGCGGGCCTTTTCTTCGGGGTCGGCGGAAACCACCGTGATGTCGAAACCGGCGTCATACCATTCCTGCTGCATGTCGTTGAGGGTGTTCAGGTATTTCTTGCAGCGCGGGCAATGCTTGCCGCGATAGACCACGAACAACGTCCAGTTTTTGCGATGGCCTCCGACGGTGGATGTACCACCGCCCAGGCGGTCGAAAGTCATCGGCGGCAGGATGGAACCTGCGATTGGCTTTGGTGTCGGCATGATTTTGGCTCCTCTCGTTCCGGGGAGAGGATTGTTCGCAACGCGAGGTGACGCAAGCCGGGAACGTGCAGGCTCGCGCTCTGTTGATCGAACCTGCTGGCATTGTCGTGAAATGACGCTATCTTGCGCTTGCAGAATGAATGCCGCACACGCGAAGGAGACCGCCCATGTCACTCAAGGGAAAAACCGCTGTCATCACCGGATCGAACTCTGGCATCGGGTTGGGGATTGCGAGGGAACTGGCAAAGGCCGGGGCCGACGTGGTGTTGAACTCGTTCACCGACAACGATGAAGACCACGCGCTGGCCGAGGAAATCGCCAAGGAAACCGGCGTGACGGCGCGCTATATCAAGGCGGATATGTCCAAGGGGGACGAGTGCCGCGCCTTGATCGAAAAGGCAGGGGCCTGCGATATTCTTGTTAACAACGCGGGTATCCAGAACGTTGATCCGATTGATAAATTTCCAGTCGAAAAGTGGGATTCGATCATCGCGATCAACCTCAATTCGGTGTTTCACACCACAGCCGCTGCCCTGCCGATGATGCGCAAGGCCGGTTGGGGTCGGGTAATCAATATCTCGTCCGCGCACGGGTTGCGGGCAAGTCCGTTCAAGTCGGCTTATGTCGCAGCCAAGCACGGGGTTGTCGGCATGACCAAGGTGGTCGGGTTGGAGACGGCGAAGGAACCGATTACCGCCAATGCGATCTGCCCCGGCTATGTGCTGACACCGCTGGTGGAATCGCAGATACCGGATACGGCCAAAGAATACGGGATCAGCGAGGACAAGGCGATCGAGGAAGTGATCCTGTTGAAGCAGCCGTCGAAGGAGTTTGTGACGGTCGAGCAGGTCGGCGGCATCGCGATCTTCCTGTGCTCGGACGCGGCATCGCAGATCACCGGCACGACGATTTCGGCCGATGGCGGCTGGACCAGCCAGTAACCTGTCAGTGCCGGTTTCCATCAACCTCGCGCTGCAAGGCGGTGGGGCGCATGGCGCCTTTACCTGGGGTGTCGTCGACCGCTTGCTGAAGGAAGACGCAATCGAGATCGCCGGGATCTCGGGCACGTCTGCCGGTGCGCTGAACGGGGCGGCGATCAAGGCGGGGATGATGCACGGCGGGCGCGAAGGCGCGCGTGAAAACCTTGGCTGGTTGTGGGAGCAGGTGGCAGGGATTCAGGATTTCCGCATGGCCGACTGGATGCAGGCGATGTTTCCGACGCCGGGGATCGTCAACAAGGCCATCGAGTATTCATTGCCCTATGCCTTCGCCGATGCCTGGACGCGGGTGTTCAGCCCCTATTCCTATGGGCCGTTCTACCAAAACCCCCTGGAGCGCATCGTCGAGCGGTTTCACTATGACGAGGTGTGCGCCGCGAGCGATCCGAAGTTTTTTGTTTCGGCCACCGCCGTGCGCACCGGCAAGATCCGGGTTTTCTCGGGCGATGAGATCAACGCGGACGTTCTTTTGGCTTCGACCTGTCTGCCGACGATCTTCAAGGCGGTGCGGATTGATGGTGAGGATTACTGGGACGGCGGCTATACCGGGAACCCGGCGTTGTTTCCCCTGTTCGCGAAGGACCTGCCAAGCGATATCGTCATCGTGAACATCAATCCGCTGGAGCGCGAGGATACGCCCCGCGACGCCCGCGACATCCTGAACCGGATCAACGAGATCAGTTTCAATTCGTCGCTCTTGCGAGAGTTGCGCGCCATCCATTTCGTGCAGCGTCTGATCGGTGAAGGTGCGGTGAAGGACGGCGCAATGAAAACCGTGCGCATTCACATGATTTCCGACGATGCGCTGATGACCGAGCTTGGCGTTGCCTCGAAACTGGTGCCGACCGGGGCGACGATTTCGGCCCTGTTCAAGGCAGGGCAACGGGCTGCGGAAAAGTTTCTGGGTGAGCACGGGGCGGCCATCGGTGAACGTTCCACCGTGGATCTGCCGGAAATGTATAGCTGACACCGGCGACCGTAGGGCCGCCGATTTCTGTCTTGCGAAGGTCGGGGCTTACGAGAAGCCGCCGCCGCCACCACCGCCGCTGCTTCCGTTGCTGCTGGCGATTGCGATCAGAATGGCCAAAAGCACCAGGGGCACGATGTAGCCGCCCGAGCTTGCGGCCTGTTCTTCGATCACTTCCGCTTCCATGAGCGGTTCGGCCATGCCTCCGGCCTGAAGCGACGAGGTTGCCAATGCAAATCCAAGCACTGCTGTTGCTGCGGTTTTACTGATATTCATGACTGTTTATCCCTTTACGTCGCGCACATTGTGACTCCCACAAGGTGGCGATGCAAAGCAAAAGTTAACAAGACCCGGATTTTCCAGGCGCAATGTGTGAAAGTTGCAGGGTTCGGATGTGGCGCGTCAGGACGCCGTGTTCCGGGCGGCAGGCGGGCGAACCTCGCCAATCGGGGTGGGTTGGGCGTGCGATCCGTCGGGATAGACAAGCCCGGCCGAGATAACCAGTTTCGCCGCGTCCTCGACCGACATGTCCAGTTCGATCACGTCGCTTTTCGGCAGGAACAACAGGAAACCCGAGGTGGGGTTGGGCGTGGTGGGCAGGAACACCGCCGTCTTGCTGGAATCCGCTTCGATCTTCCTGTCGATCTCGCCCTTGGCCGAGGTCGAGATGAAGGCGATGGCCCAGATGCCCTTGCGCGGATACTCGACGAGACAGGCCTTGTCGAAGGATGCCTCGGACTGGGCAAAGACGGTTTCGGCGATCTGTTTCAGGCCCTTGTAGACCGAGCGGACGACCGGCAGGTTCTGCACGACGCTTTCGCCCCACATGATGAGCGAGCGCCCGATGATGCCCTTGGCCATCCAGCCAACGATGACGGTGAAGATCAGGAAGGCCAGAACGCCGATGCCGCGCACATTTAGGCCCACATACTGGTCGGGGCGCAGCCAGATCGGCACGAAGGGCAGGACCCAACTGTCGACCCAGCCAGCAACCGTCCAGATCAGCCAGAGTGTCAGGCCAATCGGTGCGATCACGACAAGCCCGGTCAGGAACGACCGGCGCAACCAGGCGAAAAAGCTGGTGCGGTGCTTTCTGTATTCGTCGTCTGCGTTGAAGCCCATGTTCCGTAAGCCTGACCGAGTTTGCACGTAATCTAAGCGTTTGACGCGGCGGTAACAACGATTGTCAGCGAAATCATTCGTTTCCGGCGATCTCGGTCAAGTCTTTGGCTATTTTCGCGGCAAGTCGGGCGTTGTTCAGCACCAGAGCCACGTTGGCGGTGAGCGAGGCACCCTCGGTCAACTCGTAAATGCGTTGCAACAGGAAGGGGGTGACGGCGGGACCGTCGATGCCGGGGGTTGCTTCGGCCTCGGCCACGGCCTGGGCGATGAGGGGGAGCATGACCTCGCTTGCGATCTCGTCGGCTTTCGGGATCGGGTTGGCGACAAGGTGGCCGCCCTTCAGCCCAAGGCGGCGACGCATGGCGATGGTGGCGGCGATCTCGACACTTGTGTCGGCGCGCGAAGGCGAGGTCTCCGTCGATTGGCGGGACCAGAAGGCGGGAAAGGCATCCTGTCCGAAGGTGGTGACCGGCACGCCGTTGGTTTCGAGGACCTCCAGCGTTTTCGGGATGTCGAGGATCGCCTTGGCCCCGGCGCAGACCACCGCGACCGGGGTTTCGCCCAACTCGCCAAGGTCTGCCGAGATGTCGAAACTTTCTTCCGCGCCGCGATGGACGCCGCCGATGCCGCCGGTGGCAAAAACCTCGATCCCTGCAAGATGCGCCAGGATCATCGTCGCCGCAACCGTGGTCGAGCCGTCGCCGCCACGGGCAAGACAGGCGGGCAGGTTGGCGCGCGACAGTTTCTCGATCCGGGCCTTGGCGTCGGCCAGTCGCTGGATGTCGTCTTCGCCAAGGCCGATCTTGCCGCGTCCGCCGAGCACCGCGATGGTGGCGGGAACGGCCCCTTCGGCGCGGATCGTCTCTTCGACCTGCCGGGCGGTTTCGACGTTCTGCGGATAGGGCATCCCATGCGAGATGATCGTCGATTCCAGCGCCACGACAGGGCGGCCTTCGGCGAGTGCCGTGGCAACTTCGCGGGCGATATCAAGAGGCAGGGTCATGAGGGGACGTCTCCGGAAACGTAATCGGCGGCGGCGCGCAGGGCGTCTTGCAGTGCGCCCTGTGCATCCCGGCCCGCAAGTTCGGCCGCGATATGGGCGGCCATGAAGGTATCGCCCGCGCCGGTGACGCGGGTGACCAGCACCTGTGGCGGTTCGGCGGTCAGCACGCCGCCCGGCGTGGCGGTGGCGGCGGTCTTGCCGCCGTCGGTGACAAGGATGCGCGCGGCGCCGCGTTCCAGAAGGGTGGCGGCGGCTTCGGGGGCACTGTCAAAACGGGTCTGGCACAAGAGCCCCGCTTCTTCGAGGTTGACGTAGAGCGTGGCGTTCGGAGCGTCGAGCAGCGGCAAAAGCCGTTCGGCCTTGCCGGGCGAAGCGGGGGCGACGCGAAGATCGGCCTTTTTGAACAGCGGGCTTTCTGCGATCTCGGCCAGCAGCGCTTCTGTCAGATTGCCATCGAGTGCGATCGGGCCATCGTAGGGGGCTTCGGTGCTGCCCAGACGGCCATCGGCGAGCGGGGCGAGAATCTTGTCGCCGGCGGCTTCGAGCGAGTGGGCGTCGGCAATGGCGGCGATCAGCCCGTTCGCCCCTTCGACGGCCATGTAGCGATCCGTCGGCAGGTCGGCCGAGCGATAGGCCATGCCGGTGTCCAGTCCCATGCGGGCGGCGGCGGCGACAAGTTCGTTGCCTTCCTCGTCCTGGCCGATGGCGGTGAGAAGAACGGGGTGCAGACCGAAGCGCCGGAGCGTCATGGCGACATTCATCGCAACGCCGCCGGGCAGCCTGGTGATGCGGCCCGGCACATCGGAACCGGCCCGCATCACGGCGCGGGAGCGACCGATGATGTCCCAGAGGACCGATCCGATGCAGAGGATTTGGGCAGGAGATGTCATGAGATTTGTCTGGCGGCATTGCCCGGGCTTGGCAAGTCGTGTTTCGCTGGTAACAGATGGGCAGGCGGTGCGCCCCCGGTGCGAATTGGAGCGGCAATGGCATTCACCAAGGAAACCTTCGAATATCTCGCCGATCTGGAGGCGAACAACGACAAGGGTTGGTTCGAAGCGAACCGCAAGCGTTACGAGACCGATTGGAAAGAAGCGGCGCTGGATTTCATCGCGGATGTTTCGGGCGAGATGGCCGCTCTGTCGCCGCCCTTGCGGGCCGAACCGAAGCTGAACAAGAGCCTGCGCCGTATCAATCGGGACGTGCGGTTTTCAAAGGACAAATCGCCCTATAGCGCGCGTCTGCACATGGTGTTCTGGGTCGGCGGTCATCCGAACCGTTCGCCCGGCCTGCACGTGGTGCTGCAACCGGGCGGGATCGGCTATGGCGCGGGGCAGTTCGGGTTGGAGCCTGCAAGTTTGCAGAGGATCCGTCAGAGGATCGCCGGGGCGGAGGGTGAAAGGCTGATCGAGGCGTTCAAAGCGGCAGAGAAGGTGCAATGCCTCAGGGGCGAACCTGATCTGGCACGTTTGCCGAAAGGGTTCGAGGCGGAAGGGGACCGTGCGGTCCTGTTGCGCCACAAGGCCATGGTCGCGCGGACCCGCGATCACCTTGACCCGCCGAGTGCGATCATCGGGGCGAAGGGAAAGGGCTGGTTATTGGGAAAGGCCGAGGCGCTGATGCCCCTGATCCGCTGGCTGTCGACATGATTGCGCCGCGCTTCGCGCGTCGCGGTGAAGGGGGTTTCACCCCCTCTTGGCTGGCGCCAATTCACCCCCAAGGTATTTGGAACGGGAAGAAAGTCAGTGGGGCGTGTTGGTTTCCGCCCGCCAGGCGGCCCAGTCTTCGGGGGTGTCGAGGTCGCGGGTGGCGCGGTCGTCGGGGAAGCGCAGGAAGCTCGTCTTGCCTTTCAGGATGTGGCGGAGGCTTTCCTCGCCCTTGAGGGTCAGCAGGTGGCGGGTCATCGGGTGGGGCAGGAAGACGGGGGTTCCGGGGGTGTCGGAGCCTTCGGCGCTGGCGCGGGTCGCCCTGGTTTCACCATTCGCGCGGAAGGCATCGAGGACGGCGACGATATCGCCGCAGGTAATGCCCGGCACATCGGGCAGGAGAATGCCCAAGGATTGGCCCGGCCCCAAAAGCCCCGCGACGTGGCGCAGGGAAGCGGCCATGCCTTCGCCCGCATTCGCCACTTCGTCGATCTGAAGCGCAAGCCCCGCCAGCGCCTCGCGCCGGTCGTTGCCGCCGGGGGGCAGGGTGACGACAACGGGACAGCCGGTGGTGAGCGCGGCCATGGCCTGACGGCGCAGAAGGGGAACGCCGCCCAGGGTCTGAAGAAGTTTGTCCGCGCCGCGCATCCGGCGCGAGGCCCCCGCCGCAGGTATGGCCAGAAGTGGGCTCACCTTTCCGGGATCAGCCCGCGCGGGCTAAAGCGCAGGACCAAGAGGAGGATCAGACCCATGGTCAGAAGCCGCATGTGGGCGGCGCTGTCCAGAAGGTGTTCCTTGAGCCAGAAGCCGTCGGACATGCCCGAGGTGATGAACTGGATGAAGGTCAGCCCGAAGGGTTCGACCATGACCCAGAGATACCAGATCAGGAAGCCGCCCAGGACCGCGCCGAAGTTGTTGCCCGAGCCGCCGACGATCACCATGACCCAGACCAGGAAGGTAAAGCGCAGGGGTTGATAAGAAGCCGGGGTCAACTGGCCATCGAGCGTGGTCATCATCGCGCCGGCCAGCCCGCAGACCGCCGAGCCGAGGACGAAGATTTGCAGATGCCGCGCGGTGACGTCCTTGCCCATGGCTTCGGCCGAGACCTCGTTGTCGCGGATCGCGCGCATCATCCGGCCCCAGGGCGAGGCAAGCGCGGATTGCGCCAGCCACAGGAGGATCACGAGGATCGTGAGGAACAGGCCGAAATAGGCAAGCTTGACGGTGATCGACGAGGCGGTGACGGGATCGAAGCCATAGCTTGTCGCGCGGGTGACGAAGCTTTCGGAATTTTGAAGGTCGATCTCGTAAGGCACCGGGCGGGGGATGCCGATGACGTTCTTCACGCCGCGGGCCAGCCAGTCTTCGTTCTTCAGGACCGCGATGATGATTTCCGAGATGCCCAGTGTGGCGATGGCCAGGTAATCCGAGCGCAGGCCAAGGGCGGTCTTGCCGACAACCCAGGCGGCACCGGCGGCCAGCGCCGCGCCGACCGGCCAGCCGAGGACCACGGGCAGGCCAAGGCCGCCAAGATACCCCTCGGTCGCGGGGTTCACCGCTTCGATGGCGGCAACGGCAGGATCGAACAAGGCACGGAAAGCGTAGAAACCGACGATAAGAAGCGCGATCAGGGCAAGGGCGCGCATCTTGCCTGGCGCCATGCGTTTCCACAGGATGGCGGCCCCGGCGATGGTGCCGACGCCGACGATCAGGGCGGCGATGACGCGCAGGCCTCCGGCGGCCCAGGCGTCGTTGATCGGGGGCATGGAGACGATGACGGCGCCAAGGCCGCCGAGCGCGACAAAGCCCATGACCCCGATGTTGAAGAGGCCCGCATAGCCCCATTGCATGTTCACGCCCAAGGCCATAATGGCCGAGATCAGCCCCATGTTGAGGATGCCGAGCGCCACGTTCCAGCTTTGGAAAAAGCCGGTGGCGAGGATCAACGCGAAGACGATGAAGAAGAGGAAGATGTCGCGGGATGTCAGGGTCATAGCGCTTTCCCCCGGAAAAGGCCGGTCGGTCGGAAGATCAAGACGATGATAAGGATCGAGAAGCTGACCGCGAATTTGTAGTCGGTGGAGAGAAGTTGGACGAGGCCGTCCGGCTCCCATATCGGGATCAGGTAGCCTGCCACCTTCTTGAAGGCATAGGTGATCAGCACCTCGGAAAAGGCGATGACGAAACCACCCGCAATGGCCCCGATCGGGTTGCCGAGCCCGCCGACGATGGCAGAGGCGAAGATCGGCAGGAGAAGCTGGAAGTAGGTGAAAGGCTTGAAGGATTTGTCGAGGCCGTAGAGTACGCCTGCGACGGTGGCGAGGGCGGCAACGATGATCCAGGTGATCATCACGACCCGTTCGGGGTTGATGCCGGAGAGAAGGGCGAGGTCTTCGTTGTCGGAAAAGGCGCGCATGGATTTTCCGGTGCGGGTGCGGTTCAGGAACCAGAACAGCAAGGCGACGACGATCACCGCGACGACGACCGTCAGAAGGGCGGTGGACTTGATGGCAAGGCCTTCCTGCAACCCGGTCATTTCGCGAAACTCGCGCGCGGTGATGAGAAAACGTGCGCCGTCGGCAAAACGCTGGTCGTCGACGCCGATGATGAAACGGACAAGGCCGTTCATCACGAACATCACGCCCATGGAGACGATGACAAGGATCACCGGTGCCGCCTTTTGTTCGCGGTAGAATTTATAGACGAACTTGTCGACGAGAATGACCAGAAGGGCCGTGGCGGCGATCCCTGCGGGCAGGGCGAGAAGGGCCGTGGGTAGGGGGCCGAGCGAGACACCGAGGGATTGGAGCCACCACGTGACAAGGATCGTCGCCATCGCGCCAAAGGCCATCGTGTCGCCGTGGGCGAAGTTTGAAAAGCGCAGGATACCGTAGATCAGCGTGACACCAAGCGCGCCGAGCGCCAACTGGCTGCCATAGGCGACGGCGGGGACAATGACGAAATTGGCGAGGGCCACGAAGGCGTTCAGAAGGTCCATCGGCTCTCCGTTGTTCTGGTCTTTGTGGGGTTTTCCCGAGATGTTTCTTGCGCCGTCCTTCGGACGTCGCGGTGGCAAAATTTTCGAGGAAAATTTTGGCCTCCGGCGGGCGTATTTTCAAAGCGATGAAGAGGGGACGCGCTCATTTCGGCAACCACCTGTCCATGTGTTTCGTGATGCCCCGGCAATTGCCGAAGAGCGTTTCCGAGGCTGTGGTGCCGCCCATCCGGATGTTGAGCGCGGCCTGGCCCGCCTGATTGACCCCGAGGGCGTAGAAAAGATCATCCGCGCCCTTGGCAGTGACCGAGACGTCGCGGTCTTCGGTGGTGTCGATCGGTTGCGCGGTGGCCTGGACGGGCGAGCGAGTGCCGACCTGCATCTTAAGGCGGAACAGCCCCGGCTTGTCGCGCAAGGACGGTTTCGGGCGTAGTTCCACGTTCAGGCTGGCCCGGTCGCTGTCGATCAGCGCGAAGTCGCAGGTTATCCTGTCCGATGCCCCCAAAGAAGTCGTTCCCATCATTATCGTCAACAAAGCCCCCGCCAGCATGGCGCACCCTCCGGATCCCGTGATCGTGCGAGCGCCTTTTGGCCCCTCAGCCGATGTTACCCACACCCTGGGCTTTGCCCCGGGCAATCAACCTCCAAGGAACGAGCGGCGCACTTCGGGATCTTCCAGAAGGGCCTTGCCGGTGTCGGTATAGGCGTTCCGCCCCTGCACCAGCACATAGCCCTTGTCGGCGATCTCGAGCGCCTGCCGCGCGTTCTGTTCCACCATCAGGATCGAGATGCCCGTGCGGGCGACCTCGATGATCCTGTCGAAAAGTTCGTCCATGACGATGGGGCTGACCCCCGCCGTCGGTTCGTCCAGCATCAGGACCTTTGGCTGGGTCATCAGCGCGCGGCCCACGGCCACCTGCTGGCGCTGCCCGCCCGACAATTCGCCCGCCGCCTGGCGGCGTTTGTCCTTCAGGATCGGGAACAGGGTATAGACCTGTTCCATCGTGCCGGAGATGTCGTCTCGGCGCAGGAACGCGCCCATTTCAAGGTTCTCTTCCACGGTCATCGAAGTGAAGATGTTCGAGGTCTGCGGCACGAAGGCCATGCCCTTGGCAACCCGGTCCTGGGGCGAAAGGTCGGTGATGTCCTCGCCATCGAGGCGTACCGAGCCGTCGCGCAGGTTCAGCATCCCGAAGACCGCCTTCATGGCCGTCGATTTTCCCGCGCCGTTGGGCCCGACGATCACCGCGATTTCGCCTTCGTTCACCGCAATGGTGCAGGCGTGCAGGATGTCGGCACCGCGCCCGTAGCCGCCGGTCATCGTGTCGCCGATCAGGTAGGCGTCAGCGGTGTGTTCGGTGCGTCCGGTGCCGGGGGCGGCCTTCAGTGTGCCGCCCGGTTTGGGGTTGGCGATGGAAGCATCCTTGTTGCCTCGGTCGTCCTGGTAGGGGTTGCTCACGTCCGGGCCTCTGGCGACATTTTGGGCATGTGATCTCGATCCGTCATCATTGCTGTGGAAACGTGATGTCGATGGCATCAAGGAAAGCGGCGTTGGAGGCCAGGGCATCGTCGGTCAGGGTTTTGCCGACGCTCCAGACCACGACCTGGATGTTGTGATTGGGCGCATTCAGGATCGTGTTCTGATAGATGATGTCCAAGCCATTGTACTTGGCCCCGTAGACGACCCTTTCGCCGGTGTTCTCGCCGACGCTGACCGTCGCGACATCGAGAACCGGAATCTCGCTAGCCGGGACGCCGGTGAACATCGCCGCGTTTTCGATGACGGCGTTTCGCATGAATTCAAGCGTCAGCCCGTCGTCCGACCCCAGTTCTTCGTAGATGATGCCGCCATAGTTGCGCGCGGTGAGCCGGAACTGCCGGATGAATTCGGTGCCGGTCGTGTCAAGCGATGCCCAACCCGGGTCGAGGTTGCAAAGCTGCAAGACCTGGTTGAGCGCCTGGCATCCTGCGTTGCCTTGTGCCGTTTCCGCGTAGCGCCAGCTTCGGTCGGACAGCAATTCGACGCGCTTGCCATCCACCACGGCGTTCCCGACGACATTGGCCGATTGCGCCAAAGCGGGAAAGGCGGCGAGGGTCATGATCGTTGCAAGGATAAGTCTCATGCCTGCACCTTTTCCTTGTTCTTCAAGCCCGTGCCCAGGTAGGCCTCGATCACCTGTTCGTTTGCCTTGATCTCGTCCAGCGTGCCTTCGGCCAGCACCTTGCCCTCGGCCATGCAGATGACGGGGTCGCACAGGCGGCCTATGAAATCCATGTCGTGTTCGATGACGACGAAGGTATATCCGCGTTCCTTGTTCAATCGGATGATCGCATCGCCGATGGTGTTCAAAAGCGTGCGGTTCACACCTGCGCCAACCTCGTCGAGGAAAACGATGCGGGCATCGACCATCATGGTGCGGCCAAGCTCCAACAGCTTTTTCTGACCGCCGGACAGGTTGCCGGCCTTTTCGTCCTTCAGGTGCGAAATCGTCAGGAACTCCAGCACCTCATCGGCCTTTTGCAGCAGCGCGGCTTCGTCTTTCGCGATTTGGCCGCGCTTGAACCAGGCGTTCCAGATGGCTTCGCCGCGCTGGGCGCCGGGGACCATCATCAGGTTCTCGCGCACGGTCATGGACGAAAATTCATGGGCGATCTGGAAGGTGCGCAGCAATCCCTTGTGGAACAAGTCGTGCGGGGGCAGGCCGGTGATGTCTTCGCCGTCCATGTAGACCCGGCCCGAGGTGGGCGGCAGGTTTCCGGCGATCACGTTGAACAGGGTGGTCTTTCCGGCACCATTCGGACCGATCAGCCCGGTGATCGAACCGGGGGCGATCTCCAGGGTCGCGCCATCGACGGCGTGGAAACCGCCGAAATGCTTGTGAAGGTCCTCGACCCGGATCATTCCGCCACCCTTCTTATTATTTATTGGCAAAGCGGCCCGGGGTTCTCCCGGGCCGCTTGCTTTGGTTTGCCGTTACTTGCGGCCTGCGGTGACTTCTTCACCACCTTCGAAACCGACGACGCGGTAGTTGCCCGCCGCTTCGCCCGGTCCGATCAGTTCCACGTCAGAGGCGCCGACATAGTCGATGTCGCCACCACCGGCGAGGATTTCCAGACCCTTGGCCAGCTCACCGGCCCCGATTTTCTCACCGGGTGCGTTGGCGACTTCCATGATCTTTTCCTTGTAGGCACCGGGATCCGAGGATCCGGCGGCCTGCATGGCCAGCATGATCAGCGCGGCGGCGTCATAGCTTTCCGGTGCGAAAGGCGAGGTTGCGTTGAACTTGCCATCCACGAGGGTGGTAAAGTTCGCGGCCAGCTCTTCCGACGGCGAGGGGTGCTGACCCGAGGAACCGTCGATTTCCGAGCCGAAGTTTTCGACAAGCTGCGTGCCGATCATGCCATCGGGGAAGTGGAATGTGTCGAAGGCACCGGCGTCGAGTGCCGAACGCACGATGCCCGAACCGCCCTGGTCGACGTAACCGGCAACCACAAGGCGGTCACCACCAGCCGAGGCCAGCGCGCCGACTTCGGCCGAATAGTCGGCCTTGCCGTCTTCGTGAGCGGCGTTGATGGTGACTTCGCCACCGGCTTCTTCAAACGCGGCCTGGAAGCTGTCGGCCAGACCCTTGCCGTAGTCGTTGTTGGTATAGGTCACGGCGACCGAGTTGATTCCGAGGTCCATCAGAACTTCGGTCATCACGACGCCCTGGCGGGCATCCGAAGGTGCCGTGCGGAAGAACAGGCCTTCGTCTTCGTTGTTGGCGTGGCTGAGGCCGGGCGAGGTGGCCGAGGGCGACACCATGACCATGCCGTTCGGCACGGCGACGTTGGAAAGGGCAGCACCGGTCACACCCGAACAATCGCCGCCCACAAGGCCCTTGACGCCATCGGCGGTGATGAGGCGTTCCGCAGCAGCCGTCGCGGCAGCAGCATCGACGCAAGTCGTGTCGCCGCGCACAGCGGTGACCGACGAACCATCCAAAAGCGCGCCGCTGGCGTTGACTTCCTCGATGGCCAGTTCCGCCGCCGGGCCCATTTCGGCCACGAGCGATTCAATCGGGCCGGTAAAGCCCAGAAAGACGCCGATCTTGATGTCTTCGGCGATTGCGCCGGTTGCCATCGCCGAAGTGGCGACAGAAGCGAGTAGTAGTTTTTTCATCTTTTTTAACTCCCATGTTGGACTAGGGTGTCCTGCCCGAGACCTTAGAACGGCCAATTTGGAAAGAAAAGAGGTTCGTAAGGTCACCTATTTGCGTGCTTTTCTTGGGTTTTCAGAATGCCTGCCGTTAGGGCGGACCGGCGGGGCCGGGGGCGGAATCGCGGGCATTCAAGTATTAAGGACAGGGTTCCAATTTGCACGATCCGGGTTGGCGGGCCGCAAGCAATCCACGGGAATTTAACTCTCGCCCGCTAATCGCTTCATCGAGAGATGATGATGCAAAGACTAATCCAGTTCCTTGTGCCCGAAACTTCGCGGCAGGTTCTCTGGCAGTTCGTGATCTTCTGCGGGCTGGCGGTCGCACTTGACCTGTTCCGAAACGGCGGCTTCCCCTGGCAGGGCAGCACCGCCTTCGTTTCGATGGTGTTCGACAGTTCCTTCACCGTTCTTCCCCTGGGCCTGCTTTATTCGGCGATTGCGCTGCATCATGTGACCGAGTTGGAGCGGCTTTATATTTCCGCCCGGTACGATCCGCTGTCCGGGGTTCTCAATCGCCAGACGTTTCTGCGCCGGGTCCGCCGGTCTCTCCAGCTTTCGCATCGCGGGATGCTGTTGGTGATCGACGCCGACTTCTTCAAGCGGGTGAACGATGACTTCGGTCACGCGACGGGGGATGAATGTATCAAGGCCATCGGTCACCGGCTGTCATGGCACCTGCGCGACAGCGACTTCGCCGGTCGGATCGGGGGGGAGGAGTTCGCTGTCTTCCTGCCCGACGTGACGCAGGAACACGGCAGGCTTGTGGCCACGCGGCTGGGGATGCCCGTTTCATTCACCGGCGCGAACGGCGAACGAAATCTTTCGATCACGCTTTCCATCGGCGCGGTCTGGACCACGTCCGAAGAAAACGCCGACACCTTCCTCATGGAGGCCGACGAAGCGCTGTACCGCGCCAAGACAACCGGTCGGGCCCGGATCATCATTTCCGACGAGGATGAGCCGATCCTTCTGGGTCGGCTGAACGGTGTGAGTTGCCCGGACCAGCAGACGCGGCGGCGCGTCACCTCGCGTTCCGAGGTGGCTTAGGGGCCTGACCCTAGCTTTTTTCGGACCCGTCGTTGAACAACCCGTCCGGCGGATCGGCGATGATCCTTCCGCTGGCCAGATCGACCGTTGGCACATTGGCCAGGGTGAAGGGCAAAAGCACGGGCTGTTTCTGACCCGGTGCCGCGACCTCCAACAGGTCGCCCGCCCCATGGTTCAGCACGGCCTTGACCCGACCAAGCGTTTCGCCGCCCGTGTCCATCACGCTGAGACCGATCAGGTCGGCATGATAGAATTCATCGTCCGGCAGGTCGGGCAGGGCGTCGCGCGGCGCATAAAGCCGGGTGCCGCGAAGGGCATCGGCGTCTTCCTTGCGCGAAAGCCCCGACAGGCGCGCCGCGAAGCCGCCCTTGACGGGACGGGTCAGTTTCACGGTCCAGGATTGAGTTCCCTTTTCGTCGGAAAGAGGGCCGTAGGAGGCGATGTCCCCGGCTTCGGCGCAGAAACTTTTCAGCCGCACTTCGCCCTTGACGCCGAACGACCCGGCGATGGCACCGACGCAGACACGTTCGCTCATGGCAGCCCCCGGCAAAGACCGTCAGCGCCAGCCAGACCCCCGGCGTTCAGACAGCGGGAATCATGGGACGAGCGCGCCACATGAAGCCCCGCCCAGAACGCCGCAGCGACCAGGGCGAGGGTCATGAAACGCCGGAAAAGCCCGAAACCGGGAAGCATGGAAAGAGGGGCGGATTACTCCGCCTTTTCCTCTTCTGCAGCCGCTTCTTCTGCCGGTGCTTCTTCCGCGGGAGCCTCTTCAGCAGGGGCTTCGGCTTCGGCCTTGGCGGCCTCTTCGGCTTCGGCGGCAGCAGCGGCCTTTTCGTCCAGACGTTCTTGCGCCTTCTTGCCGGGCTTGGCCTTCTCGGGGTTGTTCCGCTCGGTCTTTTCAAGGGTGCCGGCAGCTTCGAGGAAACGCGCGATCCGGTCGGTCGGCTTTGCGCCCTGGTCCAGCCAGTACTGGATGCGCTCCATGTTCATCTTGATGCGCTCTTCGCTGTCTTTCGGCAAAAGCGGGTTGTAGGTGCCCAGCTTTTCGATGAAGCGACCGTCGCGCGGCATCCGGCTGTCGGCGGCAACGATGCGATAGAAGGGACGTTTCTTCGAGCCACCGCGGGCAAGGCGAATTTTCATAGCCATGGTATTGATCCTTTTAGGTTATTTCTGATGTTGCTTGTGATGTTGGATGACTTCCTGAATGATGAAGTTCAGGAATTTCTTGGCGAACTCGGGGTCGAGATCGGCGTCTTTGGCCAGCTGTTCCAGCCGGGCAATCTGGGTTGCCTCGCGCGTTTTGTCGGAGGCGGGAAGATCGTGGTCGGCCTTGAGCCTGCCCACGGCCTGGGTGTGGGCAAAACGTTCGGCCAGCGTATAGACAAGGACGGCATCCAGCCGGTCGATGCTTTCCCGGTGGCCCGCCAGAAGTTCGGCGGCACGGGTCACGGCGTCGGTCATTGCAAAATCTCCGGGGCAGGATGGCGATAGACCAGGGCGTCGGGGGCTTCCGGATCTTTGCGGGTGGGCGGTGTGGCATCCCGATCGAGCCTTGCGCCAAGCCGTTCGGCCAGCGCGATCGAGCGGGCATTGGCGGGGTCGATGTAGCTGACCACCGTGTTCCAGCCGAGCGGGCCGAAGGCATGGGCGACAACGGCTTCGGCGGCTTCGCGGGCGAAACCCTGGCCCTCGCAATCGGGGTCGGTCATCAGCCAGCCGACCTCTTTTTCCGGCCAGCCAAGCGGATACCAGTGGCCAACCAGCCCGATGGCACGGTCGTCGCCGTTCCGCGTGACGGTGAACATACCAAAACCATGGACGGCCCAGTGACCGATTTCGGTACAGAAAAAATTCCACGCCATGCGCGGCATCATCGGCCCGCCGACAAACTGCGCCCGCTCGGTGCCATAGAAGGCCACGAAACCCTCGGCATCCCGGGGCTGAGGGGCACGGAGCGTCAGGCGCTCGGTCTCAATGACCGGGGTATCGGCGAGGTGGGGCGTCACTTCTTCTTCCCAAATCCCGAAAGACCAGGGGGCAGGGCGCCGCCGCCAAGGCCGGGAAGCCCGCCGCCGGGCATTGCGCCCATCTGTTTCTGTGCCGCTTCGATTTCCGCCTGCGAGGGCATTCCGCCGGGCATACCACCCTTGCCGCCGAACATGCCGCCCAACTGGCGCATCATGCCCTTCTTGCCCATCTTGCCGACCTTTTTCATCATGTCGGACATCTGGCGGTGCATCTTCAACAGCTTGTTGAGGTCGGACACTTCGAGCCCCGAACCGGCGGCGATGCGTTTCTTGCGGCTGGCCTGAAGAAGGGCGGGATTGGCGCGTTCGCGCTTGGTCATCGAGTTGATGAGCGCGATCTGCTGGGAAAAGACTTTTTCGTCGAAGCCGGATTTTTCGATCTGGGCTTTCATCTTACCCATGCCGGGCATCATCCCCATGATGCCTTCCATGCCGCCCATCTTCTGCATCTGTTCCAACTGCTGGCGCATGTCGTTCATGTTGAACTGGCCCTTCTGGAACCGTTTCATCATGCGCTCGGCCTGTTCGGCCTCGAGCGTCTCCTGCGCCTTTTCGACAAGGGCAACGATGTCGCCCATGCCAAGGATGCGACCTGCGATGCGGTCGGGTTCGAAGGTTTCGATGGCGTCCATCTTTTCGCCAAGGCCGACGAAGCGGATGGGTTTGCCGGTGATGGCGCGCATGGAAAGCGCCGCACCGCCGCGCCCGTCGCCGTCCATCCGGGTGAGGACAACGCCGGAGACACCGATCTTGTCGTCGAATTCGGTAGCGACATTGACGGCGTCCTGGCCGGTCAGGCCGTCGACCACCAGAAGGGTTTCGCGGGGGTTGGCCACGTCACGAACAGCGGCGGCCTGTGCGATCAGTTCGGCGTCGATGTGCAGGCGGCCGGCGGTGTCGAGCATATAGACGTCGTAACCGCCAAGTGTGGCCTGCTGCTTGGCACGTTTGGCGATGGCAACCGGATCCTCGCCCTTGACGATCGGCAGGGTATCGACGCCGATCTGGGTGCCGAGGATGGCGAGCTGTTCCATTGCTGCGGGGCGGTTGGTGTCGAGCGAGGCCATCAGCACGCGCTTGCCTTCGCGGTCTTTCAGCCGCTTGGCGAGTTTGGCGGTGGTGGTGGTCTTGCCCGAGCCTTGCAAGCCGACCATCAGGATCGGGGCAGGCGGGTTGTCGATCTTCAACTGGCCCGGATCGCTGTCGCCGGTCAGGACGTGGACCAGTTCGTCATGGACGATCTTGACCACCTGCTGGCCCGGCGTGACGGATTTGGTGACGGCCTGGCCGGTCGCCTTGTCCTGCACGGCTTTGACGAAATCGCGGGCGACGGGCAGGGAGACGTCAGCTTCCAGCAGGGCGACGCGCACTTCGCGCAGGGCGGTTTTCACGTCGTCTTCGGACAGCGCACCCTGTTTGGTCAGCCGGTCGAAAACACCGGAGAGGCGTTCTGAAAGATTTTCAAACATCGCATCGGCCCTTTCGCCCGTTGATCCAAGGGTCGACATAAGCACCGACCCGCTAAACGCCAAACGCCCCCATGGGCGCAACGCGCTGATGGGGGGCGATCCCGAACCTGCCGGGACCGGGAGATTTCAAGGCTCCCGGAAGCTGGGCGGGGGATAGGCTGTTGGCTCGCCTCTGTCAACCTTTCGTGGTTTCGGGGCCTCGCGGCGGCTCAGTGGCGGCTATCGGGCGGCGGACGTCGGATTGACCGCTTGCACTCCCCCGTACTTCGGGTCCTAATGGCCGGGCCGACGAAAGGGGCATCCATTGACATCCGTTACAGAACAGACCGCGCCTGCGCGTCGGGTCCAGAATGCCGCCGGGCTGCTGCTGATGGGGTTGGGGATGTTCCTGTTCGCGGCCGTCGATGCCGCAGCCAAGCTTTTGACGGCGGATCTGCACCCGATGCAAATCGTCTGGACGCGGCAGTTGGGCCTTTTGGCCGTTGCACTGGTCCTGCTTGGCCTGCACGGACCGAAGCTGTTTCGCACGACACATCTGAACCTTCAGATCGCGCGTGGCGTTGCAGCGGCCTGTTCGGCGACGCTGTTCATCTTTGCCCTGCGCCATGTCGCCCTTGCGGACGCGGTCGCCATCAGTTTCGTCGCCCCCTTCATGGTAACCTTGATGGGCGCGCTCATCCTGCGCGAACCGGTTGGAATCAGGCGCTGGATCGCCGTGGTTCTGGGGTTCATCGGAACGCTGATCATCCTCAGACCCGGGGTAGGCGTCATCCATCCGGCGGCCGGCCTCGTCATCATGGCGGCGTTCTTTTTCGCCTGCCGTCAGATCATCAGCCGCGCGACATCCGACACCGACAAGACCGGCACGACGATCGTTTACACGGCGCTTGTGGGCAGCGCGGTTTTGTCACTTCCCTTGCCCTGGATCTGGGTCACGCCCGAGCCATGGGCAATCGCCCTGCTGATCGGAATGGCGGCCCTTGCCGCTGCGGGCGAGATCCTTGTCATCAAGGCGCTGGAGGTGGGGATGGCCGTGGTGATCACGCCGATCCACTATACGCTGATCCTTTGGGGCACGTTTTATGGCTGGCTGATCTTCAACGAATTGCCCGACCTTTGGACATGGGTCGGGGCGGCGATCATCGTGGCGACCGGGCTTTACACGCTTCGGCGTGAGTACCTTGTCAGCCGGGCAAGGCGCGAGGGCCGGATCACTCCAGCCGCGTAAGGTCGTAGCCTGCCCGTTCCAACGCCCGCAACACGCCGCTTTCCCCGGAAAGATGCGCAGCACCCACGGCCAGCACCGCATCCTTGCCCTGAACAAGGCTTGCGATCTTCGGTTCCCAATCGGCATTGCGTCCGATCAGAAGCGACTGGTTGACCTCTTCGTAAAGCGCGGCACCGTCTTCGATCCCCGATTGTTCGACAAGGATACGCCCGTATTCCCAGATCTCGCGCGTGCGCCCGTCAAAATAGGCCTCGATCAGGGTCGACGTCGTGGCGTCGCCCTGAAGCTGGGTTTCCAGCGTGACGCGCAGACCGTCGAGTTGTTTTTCCATCGGTTCATCGGAAAAGAGCCGCAACACCGCCTCGGTATCGTCAAGGGTGGCGACTGTGGTGCCCTGACCCGTTGCGATCTGTTCAAGCTGGCGGTCCAGCCCCTTGTCGCCCGATTGCAGGGCGGTGATCGCACAGGGCGGGATGGCCAGCGTCATCGACAGATACCAGGGCTGGAATTGTGCCGCCATGAAGGGCGGAATGCCCATGCTGCCCAGCCGGTCCGACACTCGCGCCCAATCGTCTTCGCCCAGTAGGTCGATCATGGAAGGACCTTCTGTGATGAAGAACATGCCGGGTTTTTCGGCCACCAGCCGCTGGATGCCTTCTTCGTCGCTGGCCGAAGATTCGATGATCAGGAGATCGGCGCTTTCCAGCGCGGGCCGCACGGCCTCCACAAGCGGGGAAAGGCGCGGGTCGGGGATATGAATGGTGCCGACAACGGTGACGGTAGAGCCGTCTTTCGTCGCGCGCCACAGGTTGCCCTCGGGGTAGGGGTGCGGCGCGACAAGGGCGTCGAGGCGTGCGCGATCCTCCGCTGAGATGGTATCAATGAGGTCTTCGGTGCCGCAGGTCTGAGCGAAGACCTGAACGGGCAACAGGAGTGTGGCGAGAAGTGAGAAAACGCGGATCATGCTCTGCCTCGTCTGGTTTTCTACATATTGACGGGGTTTCGCGGCATAAAAAAGGCCATCCGAGGCAAGGGGAATTCTTTGGGAAAAATTTGCCCCGCGGCTGTTGACAGAAGCGTGAGGCTTTCTTATTTCCGGCCCGTTAGCACTCACCCGAGTTGAGTGCTAACGCCAGGGAAAACTGAACTGAGGACCATTCAAAATGGCATTCACTCCGCTTCATGACCGCGTTGTTGTCCGTCGCCTCGAGAGCGACGAGAAAACCGCAGGCGGTCTGATCATCCCCGACAACGCCAAGGAAAAACCCGCTGAAGGCAAAGTCGTTGCCGTTGGCGCAGGTGCCAAGGACGAAGATGGCGAGCGTATCGCGATGGACGTCAAGAAGGGCGACAAGATCCTGTTCGGCAAATGGTCGGGCACCGAGATCACGCTCGACGGCGAAGAACTGTTGATCATGAAAGAAAGCGACATCCTGGGCATCATCGCCTGATCTCGCTTCAACCGGAAATCTAAAGTCAAGGAGTAGCAAACATGGCTGCTAAAGACGTCAAATTCGATACCGACGCCCGCAACCGGATGCTGAAGGGTGTCAACACCCTTGCCGATGCGGTCAAAGTGACCCTCGGCCCGAAAGGCCGCAACGTCGTGATCGAAAAATCCTTTGGCGCCCCGCGCATCACCAAGGACGGTGTGTCGGTTGCCAAGGAAATCGAACTGGAAGACAAGTTCGAGAACATGGGCGCGCAGATGGTGAAAGAAGTCGCCAGCCGCACCAACGACGAAGCCGGTGACGGCACCACCACTGCAACGGTTCTGGCCCAGGCCATCGTGACCGAAGGCATGAAATCGGTTGCCGCCGGCATGAACCCGATGGACCTGCGCCGCGGTATCGACCTGGCGGTTGCAGAAGTCGTCGGCGCCATCGCCAAGGCATCGCGCAAGGTCAAGGACTCGGCCGAAGTTGCCCAGGTTGGCACCATTTCCGCCAACGGCGAAGCCGAAATCGGCCGCCAGATCGCTGATGCGATGCAGAAGGTTGGCAACGACGGTGTGATCACTGTTGAGGAAAACAAGGGTCTGGACACGGAAACCGAAGTTGTCGAAGGCATGCAGTTCGACCGCGGTTATCTCAGCCCCTACTTTGTCACCAACCCCGACAAGATGACGACCGAGCTGGAAGACGCCATCATCCTGTTGCACGAAAAGAAACTTTCGTCGCTTCAGCCGATGGTTCCGCTGCTCGAGTCGGTCATTCAGTCGCAAAAGCCCCTGATCATCATCGCAGAAGACGTCGAAGGCGAGGCTCTGGCCACGCTCGTCGTCAACAAGCTGCGCGGTGGTCTGAAAATCGCAGCCGTCAAGGCGCCTGGTTTTGGCGATCGCCGCAAGGCCATGTTGCAGGACATCGCGATCCTGACCGGCGGCCAGGTGATTTCCGAAGACCTCGGCATGAAGCTGGAAAACGTGACCATGGACATGCTGGGCTCGGCCAAGCGCGTTTCGATCACGAAGGACGAAACCACCATCGTTGATGGCGGCGGCAAGAAGAAAGAGATCGCGGCTCGCGTGGCTCAGATCCGCGGCCAGATCGAAGAAACCTCTTCGGACTACGACCGTGAAAAGCTTCAGGAACGTGTGGCCAAGCTGGCTGGCGGTGTTGCCGTCATCCGCGTCGGCGGCATGACCGAAGTGGAAGTGAAAGAGCGCAAGGACCGTGTCGATGACGCTCTGAACGCGACCCGTGCGGCTGTTCAGGAAGGCATCGTCGTTGGCGGCGGTGTGGCCCTCGTGCAGGCTGGCAAGAAGCTTCTGAAGCTGGAAGGCGAAAACGCCGACCAGAACGCCGGTATCGCCATCGTGCGCAAGGCTCTGGAAGCTCCGCTGCGTCAGATCGCCGAAAACGCCGGTGTCGACGGTGCGGTTGTGGCCGGCAAGGTGCGTGAATCCAAGGACAACTCCTTTGGTTTCAACGCCCAGACCGAAGAATACGGTGATCTCTTCAAGTTCGGCGTGATCGACCCCGCAAAGGTCGTCCGCACCGCTCTGGAAGACGCCGCTTCGATCGCTGGTCTCTTGATCACCACCGAAGCCATGGTTGCCGACAAACCCGCCAAGGAAGGCGCAGCCGGTCCGGCAATGCCCGACATGGGCGGCATGGGCGGCATGATGTAAAGCCGCACTATAAGAACTGGAAAGGGCGTCCGGTTGGGCGCCCTTTTTCGTTGGATCTCGGTTCAAGGTTTCCGGGGCTGAGAAATCTTCAAAAGATTTCTGCCCGCTTTCTTTTCAAGAAAGCGAAGCCGTCAATGCACGTTCACCGGCGCAAAATCATTCTGCCGGGCCAGCGCAAAGGCCAGTTTCCTGTCACGCACGAGGGCCAGACGTTCGCCATCCGAGGAATGCACGGCATAGATCCAGCGTTTGCCGCCCGCCTGCTCGCGCATCTTTTCGGGCAGTTCGGCGACATCGACGGGCCGCACGTAGACCAGGCGATCTTCGTTCAAGTTTTTGAAATTGAACGGCGTATCCATTGCCTTACCCTTTGTCGATGCTGATCGTCTGCACAATGCTTTCCGGAACCGACCGTGAAAGGTCGATGTGCAAAAGACCGTTTGCCAGCGCTGCCCCTGATACCTCAACGCCGTCAGCCAGCAAAAAGGTCCGTTGAAATTGCCGCGAAGCGATCCCGCGATGCAGAAAAATGCGGTCTTCGTCTTCCCCGGCCTGCTTGCCGCGCACGACCAATTGCCGGTCCTCGACCGTGATCGAAAGGTCTTCGTCGGCAAATCCGGCCACCGCAAGCGTGATGCGGAAGGAATTTTCGCTGACATGTTCGATGTTGTAGGGCGGATAACCGTTTTCCGTCTTGGCCGTGCGTTCCACCAGCCGCTCAAGCTGGTCAAAGCCCAGAAGGAAGGGGTGCGTCCCCAGAGTTAGCTTCGTCATTTTGTCGTCCTCGATTCAAGCGACGATGGTCGTTTCGGCCCCGTTTCGGCGACCAATGTCAAAAATATGGGGGTCGAGGGCGGGTTGCGCAAGGATTAAACCCCTTTGCGGCAACAGAGCTTAGGAGTAATTTAGGGGAAATCGAGCAAGCTCAGGGCCAGAATGACGCATAAATCCACAGAACAGATGAAGACCGAGGATGTCTTGCGTTACGAGCTTCAGACCTTTCGCCAGGAACACCGCGATCTTGACGAAGCGATCCGCGCGTTAGAGGAAACCGGCGGCGATGTTCTGACCATCAAACGTCTGAAAAAGCAGAAACTTGCCCTGAAGGACAAGATTTTCGCGATCGAGGACCGGATTACCCCGGACATTATCGCCTGAGTGATTGCGACCCGTGCGCCCCGGCGCTAGGGTCGCGGCGTTCTTCGGGGAAGGGTCATGACCATAGACGTCGGTATCATCATGGGCAGCCAGTCGGACTGGCCCACGCTCAAACCAGCCGCAGAGGTGCTTGAGGAATTGGGCGTGTCTTTCGAGACGAAAATTGTCTCGGCACACCGCACCCCGGACAGGTTGTGGGACTATGGCAAAACTGCCGTGGACCGGGGCCTGAAGGTGATTATCGCCGGTGCAGGCGGGGCGGCGCATCTGCCAGGGATGATGGCGTCGAAAACGCGCCTTCCCGTCATCGGCGTGCCGGTCGAAACCCGTGCCTTGAAGGGCGTCGACAGCCTTTATTCGATCCTTCAGATGCCGCGCGGCTATCCGGTGGCGACCATGGCCATCGGGGCAGGGGGCGCCAAGAATGCGGGCCTCATGGCTGCCGGTATCCTTGCTCTGAACGATGCGGCCCTTGCTGATCGGCTGGACGAATGGCGTGCGGCGCTGTCCGCGTCCATCCCCGAGGAGCCGGTCGATGAGTAAGCCGCTCGAACCCGGCCAGACCATCGGCATCCTTGGTGGGGGTCAACTGGGCCGGATGCTGGCGATGGCGGCCGCGCGGCTGGGGTTCCGCGTGCATATCTATGAACCGGGCGCGAACCCGCCCGCCGGAGAGGTCGCCGCCGTCACCACCACCGCACCTTACGACGATCACGAGGCCCTCACCGCCTTCGCCGCCAGCGTCGATGTGGTGACCTATGAATTCGAAAACGTCCCTGCTGACGCCCTTGATCTGATCGAGGCCGCCGTTCCGATCCGCCCGAACCGCCGGGCTTTGGCGGTCAGCCAGGACCGGATCGACGAAAAGGATTTCCTGAACGAGATCGGCCTTGCCACGGCCGCTTATGCGCCCGTCGATCCCACGGCTGCCGATGCCCCCGGCCAACTGGCCCAGGCGATGGCCGCAACCGGGGTTCCCGCGATCCTGAAAACCCGGCGGCTTGGATACGACGGCAAGGGCCAGGCCCGGATCATGGACATGCACGGCGGCCCGGCTGCCTTGGAAGAAATCGGCGAAGCGCCCGCGGTTCTGGAAGGTTTCGTCGACTTCACCCGCGAAATCAGCGTCATTGCCGCCCGTGGCACCGACGACCGCATCGCCTGTTTTGAACCGGGCGAGAATGTTCACGAAGGCGGCATCCTTCACACCACCACCGTGCCCGCCGCCATCGACCGCGACACCCGCGACCGCGCCTTCGGCATCGCTGGCACGATCCTTGCCGCCCTTGATTATGTGGGCGTTCTGGGGGTCGAACTGTTCGATACGCCGGACGGGCTGATCGTGAACGAGATCGCGCCGCGCGTCCACAACTCGGGCCACTGGACCGAGGCGGGCGCAGTGATCGACCAATTCGAACAGCACATCCGCGCCGTGGCAGGTTGGCCGCTTGTCGACCCGGTGCGGCATTCCGACGTGGTGATGACCAACCTTATCGGCGACGATCTGGACGAGGTGCCAGAGATCCGAGCCGAGATGGGCGCGCGCCTGCATCTCTACGGTAAGGCCGAGGCGCGACCGGGCCGCAAGATGGGCCATGTCACCCGCGTCACCGGCCCCGCAACGGATCGCTGATGGCCGGGGTGCGTCTGTCGGTCAGGGGATTGATCCTGCGCGACGACCGCCTGCTTCTGGTGAACGCCTGGCCCGGCAACGAAAGCGATCTGATCTGCGCACCCGGCGGCGGTGTGGAACGCGATCAGTCGCTGCCGGACAACCTCAAGCGCGAGATACACGAGGAAACCGGGCTGATCGTCGAGGTCGGTGCGGTGGCCATGGTGAACGAATTTCACGACCCGCCGCGCGGCTTTCACCAGGTTGATGTCTATTTCCGTTGTCAGATCCTCGCAGGCGATCCCGACGGCGACTGGACCGATCCCGAAGGCGTGGTCAATCGGCGGCTCTGGCTGACGCGGGCCGAGTTGGAGCAGCACCATTTCAAGCCCGACAGCCTGCCTGACGTGGCCTGGGGCGATGACACGCGCGCCTTCTACGATCCCCTGGAACTCAGCGTGAAGTAGCCCATGGACAGTCCCGGCGGCTCTTTCTAACGTGCCGCCATGGAACACCTGAGACTCGGCGTCAACATCGACCACGTGGCCACCGTGCGCAATGCACGCGGCGGCGATTACCCCGATCCGATCCGCGCGGCCAAGCTGGCCGAAGAGGCGGGGGCGGACGGCATCACCGCGCATCTGCGCGAAGACCGCCGCCACATCACCGACGCCGACATCGAGGGGCTGAGTGCCGCCCTGTCCGTGCCGTTGAACTTTGAAATGGCGGCGACGGACGAGATGCAGAAAATCGCCCTGCGCCATCGCCCGCACGCGGTCTGCATCGTGCCGGAAAAGCGCGAGGAACGGACCACCGAAGGCGGGCTTGAGGTGGCGCAGGATGAAAACCGTCTGGCCCATTTCATCGCTCCGCTGCGCGATGCCGGGTGCCGCGTTTCGATCTTCATCGCCGCCGACAAGCGCCAGATCGAAGCGGCCAATCGCATCGGCGCACAGGTGATCGAATTGCACACGGGCGCCTATTGCGACGCCCATGCCGAGGGCCGGTTCGATGAACGCGACGCGGAACTGGAACGGCTGCGCCAGATGTCGGCCTTTGCCCATGGGCTGGGGCTGGAAGTCCACGCAGGCCACGGGCTGACCTATGACACAGTGACCCCGGTCGCGGCCTTTCCCGAGGTGCGCGAGTTGAACATCGGCCATTTCCTTGTGGGGGAGGCGATCTTTCGCGGCCTGACGCCTGCGATCAGCGAGATGCGCCGCCTGATGGACGCCGCCCGAAGCTGAGGCGAAGGCGGTTCAAAGTCCCCACTTCAGGGCGATCAGGTCGGCGTCTTTCGCCAGTTGCAACAGGCGCGAACGGGTGCGATCCGTCATCGGTTTCAAGGGATGGCGCACGTGGTCCGACCCGATCACGCCGCCCGCCTTCATCACGGTCTTGCAGGCGCGCAAGCCGCATTGCCGGTTTTCGTGGTTGATGAGCGGCAGGCACTCGGTCCACTTCGCCAAAGCCGCGTCCTTGTCACCGGCCAGATAGCTGCGGATGATCTGCCCGATGTGTTCGCATTGCAGCCCGCTGGTCATCGTCCCGGTGCATCCCGCGTCAAGGTCGGCCAGAAGGGTCGCGGCCTCCTCGCCATCAAACGGGCCTTCGATGGCGTCGCCCCCCGCCTCGATCAGGGCCGCCAGCTTGTCGGCGGCAAAGGGCATTTCCATCTTGAAATAGCGCACCTGCTCAAGCTCTTTCGCCATCAGCGCCAGAAGGGGCACGCCCAACTGGCACCCCGAAAGCGGGGCATCCTGCACCATGATCGGAATGTTGATTGCATCGGACACGGCCTGGAAATGTTCGTAGATTCCGGCTTCGGCAGGCACCAGCCCGACCCCGTGATAGGGCGGCATCATCATCACCATCGAGGCGCCAAGCGCCTCGGCCGCCTTGGCGCGTTCGACGACGATCCCGGTGTAGAAATGGCTGACGGTCACGATCACCGGCACGCGGCCCGCGACATGTTCCAGCGAAATCCGCATCAGGGTCGCGCGTTCCTCGTCCGACAGCACGAATTGTTCCGAGTAGTTCGCAAGGATGCAGATCGCATCGACGCCCTGGTCGATAATGCAGTCCAGCACCCGGCGCATCCCGTCTTCGTCGACGCGGCCATCTTCGTGAAACGGGGTCGGGGCGACGGGCAGAATGCCCGTAAGCGGTTGAAGCATGGTTCAGTTCCTATTCATCATGGAAGGCCGCGACCGCCTTGCGACGACCCAGCAAAAATGCATCTGCGACATGGCGCAGGGGCTCGAAATCGACATCCGATTGACCGTTCGCCACAAGCTCGGCCATGCGCGCATAAAGGCGGGGGTATTCGCCCGACAGCGCATCGTCGTCTTCGCCCTTGGCAACACCGTCAACGATCATCCGCGCCCCGCCATCTTCCAGGCTGATCGTGCCTGCGTCGGTCTCGGCCTCGATCCGCCAGGTCTGCTCCCCATCCTGCCGCCAGTCGAACGCGGCACGGATCGGCACGCCGCCGGGGTAGGCGAAGTGAAGGGTGGCGGCAATCGGGCCCTGCCGGTTCTCAGGCACCTCCAGAAGTGCGTCTTTCAGGTGTAGCGCCCCGGGCAGGATCTTTGTCAGGATCGACAGCGCATTGATGCCGGGATCGAAAACGCCAAGGCCGCCCGGTTCCCAGATCCAGTCTTGGCCCGGATGCCAGCGGCGCACGTCCTCTTTCCAGGTGACGGTGACGCTGCGCAGGGTCTTGTCGGCAAGCCAGGCCTTCGCCGCGCCCACCATCGCCGCCTCGCGGGCGTGCCATGTTGCGAAAAGCGACACGCGCTGTTCCACCGCCATTGCCGCCAGCTTTTCGCATTCCGAAAGGCTGGCACCGGGCGGCTTTTCCAGCATCACGTGACGACCGGCCGCGATGGCGCGGGCGGCATAGGTGAAACGCGGCACGGGCGGCAGGCAGAGCGAAACGACGCGGATGTCTTCGCGCTGTTCGAGGAAGGTATCGAAATCGTTGAAAGCCTCGATGCCTGCAACCGAGCCGTGCCTCGATACGGTGGCGGCAAGGGTCCAGTCGGGTGATTGGGCGATGGCCGGGACATGCTGATCGGTCGCGATCTTGCCGATGCCCACAAGTGCGATGTCGATCAATGGCTGTCCTTTCCGACCGGCGCGCCGCGACAGCCTTTCAGGAAACTCAGATCCGCCCCGGTGTCCGCCCCTTCGACGTGCTGCTGATGCAGCCATGTGTACCCCGAAGCGGCAAGGTCGTGGCGCGGTTGCCAGTCGGCAAGGCGAGTGGCCAGTTCTTCGTCGGAAATATCCAGGTGCAGGCGGCGGGCGGGAATATCCACCTCGATCATGTCGCCGCTTTGCACCACCGCCAGCGGGCCACCAGCGGCGGCCTCGGGCGAGGTGTGCAGGATCACGGTGCCATAGGCCGTGCCCGACATGCGCGCATCCGAAATACGGATCATGTCGGTGATGCCCTTCTTCAGAACCTTCGGCGGCAATCCCATGTTGCCGACCTCGGCCATGCCCGGATAGCCCTTCGGTCCGCAATTCTTCAGCACGAGGATGCAGGTTTCGTCCACGTCCAGCGCATCGTCGCCGATCCGCGCCTTGTAGTCGTCGATGTCTTCGAACACCACGGCGCGGCCCCGATGCTGCATCAGGTGCTCGCTGGCGGCCGAGGGTTTAAGGACCGCGCCCTTGGGCGCAAGGTTGCCTTTCAGCACGGCCATGCCACCCTGTGACGTCAGCGCCTTTTCGGCGGGACGGATCACGTCTTCGTTCCAGTTCTTCGCCTCTTTCACCTCGTCCCAGATCGGCCCGCCCGAGACGGTCAGTGCCTCCTTGTGCAGCATCTCCGCTTCGCCCAGGTGGCGCAGCACGACGGGCAGGCCACCGGCGTAGAAGAACTCTTCCATCAGGTAGTCGCCCGAGGGCTGAAGGTTGACGATGGTCGGCACGTCGCGCCCGCAGCGGTCCCAGTCGTCCAGCGTGAATTCAACCTCCATCCGGCCCGCGATGGCCAGAAGGTGCACGACCGCATTGGTCGACCCGCCAATCGCACCATTGGTGCGTACAGCGTTTTCAAAGGCCTGTTTCGTCAGGATGTCGGAAGGCTTCAGGTCGTCCTTTACCATCTGCACGATCCGCCGTCCCGAAAGCTGCGCCATGACCCGGCGGCGGCTGTCGACGGCGGGGATGGCGGCGTTGCCCGACAGGGCCATGCCAAGCGCCTCGGTCATCGAGGCCATCGACGACGCGGTGCCCATTGTGTTGCACGTCCCGGTCGAGCGGGTGACGGCGGCCTCGGCTTCAAGAAAGGTGTCCTGGTCCATCTCGCCAGCCTTCACCGCCTCGGAGAACCGCCAGAGGTGCGTACCGGCACCGACCCGTTCGCCCTGGAACCAGCCGTTCAGCATCGGCCCGCCTGTGACGACGATGGACGGCAGATCGCAGGATGCCGCAGCCATCAGCAAGGACGGCGTGGTCTTGTCGCAGCCCACCATCAGGACACAGCCGTCCATGGGTTGGCCGCGGATCTGTTCTTCGATGCTCATTGCGGCAAGGTTGCGGAACATCATCGCCGTGGGGCGGAAGGTGTTTTCCGAGGCACTGAAAACCGGCACCTCGACCGGGAAACCACCTGCCTCCCACACACCCGCCTTCACCTTCTCGGCCAACTCGCGCAGGTGGCCGTTGCAGGGGGTCAGCTCGGACCATGTGTTCAGGATGCCGATCACCGGGCGACCATCGAACAGGTCGTCGGGGTGGCCCTGGTTCTTCAGCCAGCCGCGATGATAGATGACGTCGCGCGATGTGCCGCCGTACCATTCCTGGCTTCTCAGCTTGCGCGGCCATTTTGCCGGTTTGAACGTCATCTCACGCCTGCTTTGACTTGTTGTAGACGTCGAAGATCACGGCGGCGAGCAGGACAAGCCCCTTGATCATCTGCTGATAGTCGATGCCGATGCCAAGGATCGACATGCCGTTGTTCAGAACCCCCATCAGGAAGGCACCCACGACGGCCCCGACGATCTTGCCCACACCGCCTGACATGGACGCCCCGCCGATAAAGACGGCGGCAATCACGTCAAGTTCCAGCGCAAAGCCCGCCTTGGGGGTGGCCGAGTTCAGACGTGCCGCAAAGACCATGCCCGCGATGGCCGCCAGCACACCCATGTTGACGAAGGCCAGGAAGGTCAGCCGCTCGGTCTTTACGCCCGAGAGCTTCGCCGCCTTTTCGTTCCCGCCAAGCGCATAGATGCGCCGCCCGGTCACGGTGCGTTCGGTGAAAAAGGCATAAAGCAGCGTCAGAACACCCATGGTGATCAGGACGTTCGGAAGGCCGCGAAAGGTCGACAGCTTGAACAGGATGAAGACAAGTGCAAAGGCGATGATGCCGATCCGCACCCAGAAGAACGCAGGCGGTTCGCTGTCCATGCCATAGGCGCGGTTCTGGGCGCGTTTCTTCAGCTCCAGCCAGAAGATCAGGCAGGCGGCAATCACCCCGGTCAGAAGGGCCAGCATGTTGACGCGCCGCTCGCCCAGAAGATCGGCGAAGGCCGCGCCGAAACCTTCGGGGAAAATATCCGGCACGAAACCGTTGGCGATCATCTGGAATTCGCGCGGGAAGGGGCCAAGCGACTGGCCTTCCAACAGCCAGAGCGACGCCCCGCGAAACACCAGCATCCCCGCAAGCGTGACGATGAACGACGGGATCTTCCAATAGGCGATCCAATACCCTTGGGCCGCCCCGATCAGCCCGCCCGCGATGATGCAGACCAGCATGGTCACGCCGGTCGATTGATCGAATTCGACGATCATCACCGCCGCCAGCGCGCCAACAAACCCCATGACCGAGCCGACCGACAGGTCGATATGCCCCGCGACGATGACGATCAGCATCCCAAGCGCCATGATGACGATGTAGGAGTTCTGTAGCAGCAGGTTGGTTACGTTGACCGGCTTCAGCAAAGTGCCGTTCGTGACGATCTGGAAAAACGCCATGATCGCGATCAGGGCGAACAACAGCCCGTATTCGCGCATGTGGCGGGCCAGGTAGGCGCCGATGCTCTGGGTTTCGGCGGGTTTGCCGACGTCTTCTGCGATCTCCATCGCGTCCTCCCTCAGTCCGTCACGATCAGCGACATGATGGCTTCCTGACTGGCTTCCTCCGCCGTCAACTCGCCCACGAATGCGCCTTCGTTCATCACGTAAATACGGTCGCACATGCCCAAAAGCTCGGGCATCTCGGACGAGATCATCAACACACCTTTGCCTTGGGCGGACAGGTCGTTGATGATCCCGTAGATTTCGAACTTCGCGCCCACGTCAATGCCGCGTGTCGGCTCGTCGAGGATCAGAACCTCGGGTTGCGCGAAGAGCCATTTGGACAGAACCACCTTTTGCTGGTTGCCGCCCGACAGGTTGACGACACGCTGGAACACGCCCGGTGTGCGGATGTTCAGGGCCTTCCTGTACTTTTCGGCGACGCGGGTTTCAGCCGCCTCTTGCAGCACCTGGCCCTTTGACACCTCGTCAAGGTTCGACAGGGTGATATTGCGCTGGATCGTTTCATCCAGGATCAGGCCAAGCGCCTTCCGGTCCTCGGTCACGTAGGCAAGGCCTGCATCGACCGCGCGGCTGACGGTGCCGACATCGACAGGCTGGCCGCGCATTTCGACTATGCCGGAAATATTCTGGCCGTAAGACCGACCAAAAAGGCTCATCGCCAGTTCGGTTCGCCCCGCACCCATCAGCCCGGCAATCCCCACGACCTCGCCCGCGCGCACGCTCAGGTCGACGTTGCGGATGACCTGTCGGTCGGCGTGGAGGGGGTGGAACACGTTCCAGTCCCGCACGGTCAGCAGTTCCTCGCCCGCCCGCCGTTCGCGCGGCGGAAAACGCCCGGCCATGTCGCGGCCCACCATGTCGCGCACGATCCGCGCCTCGGTGATGTCCTCGGTGCCCGCGTTCATGGTCGACACCGTCGTGCCGTCGCGGATCACGGTGATCTTGTCGGCGACCCGGCGCACCTCGTTCAGCTTGTGGCTGATTATGATCTGGGTGACACCCTGGGCCTTCAACTCCAGCATCAGGTCCAACAGCGCCTGGCTGTCCGCCTCGGACAGGGCCGCGGTCGGCTCGTCCAGGATCAAAAGCCGCACTTCCTTGGACAGCGCCTTTGCAATCTCGACCAGCTGCTGTTTGCCCACGCCCAGCTTGTCGATCTTGGTGCCGGGGGCCTCGGACAGGCCAACCTTTTTCAACAGTTCGACCGTGCGTCGGTCGGTTTCGCGCCAGTTGATGACGCCGCCCTTGGCCCGTTCGTTGCCCAGAAAGATGTTCTCGGCAATCGACAACAGGGGGACCAGTGCCAACTCCTGGTGAATGATGATGATGCCGCGCGCTTCGCTGTCCGAGATATTCGCGAACTCGGCCAGGGTACCGTCATAATGGATTTCGCCGTCATAGCTGCCGGAGGGATAGACCCCCGAAAGCACTTTCATCAGGGTCGATTTCCCGGCACCGTTTTCGCCCACAAGCGCCAGGATCTGGCCGCTGTCGACAGTCAGGTCCACGTGGTCCAGGGCCTTGACGCCCGGAAATTCCTTCGTGATCCCGCGCATTTCCAAAAGCGCCGACATCTGTCGCCCTCCCGATACCCTGCGATCCTGCGGCGCGCCCACCTGCGAACAGACAGACGCGCCCAGGGAGTGACCTTGCCTTACTGAAGCTGGTCCATGGTATAGTAACCCGAGCCGATGATGATTTCTTCCCAGTTCGACATGTCGACCGAGACGGGCTCAAGAAGGTAGGACGGCACGACCTTGACACCGTTGTCATAGGTCGAGGTGTCGTTGATTTCCGGCTCGCCGCCTTTCAGCAGTGCATCCACCATGCCCACGGTCACACGGGCCAACTCGCGCGTGTCCTTGAAGACGGTCGAATACTGTTCGTCCGCCAGCATGGACTTGATCGAGCGGACTTCGGCGTCCTGCCCGGTGACGATCGGCATTTTCAGATCACCCGAGCCATAGCCGACGCCTTTCAGCGACGAGATGATCCCGATGGACAGACCGTCATAGGGGGCCAGAACGCCGTGGACTTCGGCATCGGTGTAATGGGCCGACAGAAGGTTATCCATCCGCGCCTGTGCCACCGCACCGTCCCAACGCAGGGTGCCGACGGTATCCATGCCCATCTGGCCGGAAACGATGTTGACCGTGCCTGCGTCGATCAACGGCTGAAGCACGGACATCGCGCCATCGTAGAAGAAATAAGCGTTGTTGTCGTCGGGCGAACCGCCGAACAGTTCGACGTTGTAGGGCCCGTCGCCAAAGCGTTCCTTCAGGCCATCGACCAGCGACGAGGCCTGTTGCACACCGACCTTGAAGTTGTCGAAGGTGGCGTAATAGTCGACGTATTCGCTGTCGCGGATCAGACGGTCATAGGCGATGGTCTTGATGCCCGCGAAATGGGCGTTCTCCAGCGCGTTCGACAGGGTCGTGCCGTCGATGGCGGCGATGACCAGAACGTCGACACCGTTGGTGATCATGTTCTCGATCTGGGCCAACTGGTTCGGAATGTCGTCTTCCGCATATTGCAGGATGGTGTCGTAACCGGCGGCCTCGAACTGTTCGACCATCGAGTTGCCGTCCGAAATCCAGCGCGACGAGGATTGCGTCGGCATGGCGATCCCGACGGTTTCGGCGATGGCGGCCACGCTGGACAGGGCCAGCACGCTGCTGGCAAGCAAGAACTTCAGTTTCATTATGTATCCTCCCAAAGGGTTGGTCCTGCATTGGCTGGCCTCGTTCCTCTCGCGGACACCAATGCGCGACGTATCGGCAGCTTAGGCACAGAGTGGCATAACAGTAAAATTGACATTTGGGCGATCTGCATACCAAAAATGCTAAGACGACCCTGGGAGAGCGCCTTTGACCACCGCCAGCCGCATCAAGCTCAAGCAATTGGAGTTGTTCGCGAAAATCGCCGAATCCGGCCAGTTGCAACTTGCGGCTCAAAGCGTGGCAATCTCACAGCCTGCGGCGTCGCGATCCCTGCATGAATTGGAATCCCAGACGGGGTGCAAGCTTTTCCTCCGCACGCCGACGGGCATGGAACTGACGCTGGAGGGCAAGGCCTTCCTTCGCCGGACCCAGGTGATTCTGTCCGAGATCGACGGGATGGGCAGCGAACTTAAAAGCCTTCGTGCGGGCCGTCTGGGGCAGGTGCGTGTGGGGGCAGTGAATGGCCCAGCCGTGGGCCACCTCATGCCGGCGGTGCATTCGCTGTTGGAGGATTCCCCGGATCTGCAGATCTCGGTGGACGTTGCGCCATCCACTGTCCTGTTTCGCGGGCTGGAAGAGGCGCGTTACGACTTTATCCTCGGCCGGGTCGATCCCAGCCAGAACCGCGCCGACTATCTGTTCCTGCCGGGGCGTACCGAGGTCGTGTCGTTGATGGTTCACACCTCGCATCCGCTGGCCGGTCAGAAACAAGTGGATCTCGCGGATCTGGATGACTACCCGTGGGTCATTCAGCAAGAAGGCAGCCCCATCCGTGTCGCAGTGGAAGAAGCGTTCTTCCTGCAAGGTCTGCCCGTCCCCTCGCGCGTTCTGAACAGTTCCTCGCTTCTGGTCGCCCTCGCTCAGATCGAGAACGGTCGAACGATTTCACCTCAGGCTGAAGAAGTCGTGCGGCTTTTGGCGTCCGAGCGCATGGGGGCGAATGTGACGGTACTGGACACCAACGCCCCGATGATCGTTGCCCCGTATTTCGTGATCCGGGACGCGCGCAGAAATCTGCCCCAGGCGGCCAGCAAGTTGATGGAAGAAGTCGTGTCGCGGTTTTGATCCCGGCGAGCGAGGAAACTCCACGCCGCCGGGACGCAAAATCGGTCAGGCCAGCGCCTTGGTCAGCGCCTGGTCCAGATCGGCGATGATGTCTTCGGGATCCTCGATCCCGATGGACAGACGCACGACATTCGGCAGGGCACCCGCCGCTTCGCGTTGCTCGTCCGAAAGCTGTCGGTGCGTGGTCGAGGCCGAGTGGATGATCAGCGACCGCGCATCGCCAAGGTTGGCCACGTGGCTGAACAGCTCGACCGAGTTGATCAGCTTGACGCAATTGTCATAGCCACCCTTGATCGCGAAGGTGAACAAGGCCCCAGCACCTTTGGGACAGATCCGTTCCACCCGGTCGAAATAGGGCGAGCTTTCCAGCCCCGCGTAGGTCACGCTTTCGATCCGGTCGTCGGCTTCCAGCCACTTGGCGACCTTCACTGCATTGGCGACATGCTTGTCCATCCGAAGGCTCAGGCTTTCCATCCCCATCAGCGTGTAATGCGCCCCTTGCGGGTTCATCGTCATGCCAAGGTCGCGCAGACCCACGGCAATCGAATGGAAGGTATAGGCCATCGGACCGAGAGCGCCGTGGAAATTCAACCCGTGATAGGCGGGCTCGGGCTCCGACAGGGACGGGAATTTGCCGCTGGCCGACCAGTCGAACTGCCCCGAATCCACGATGGCACCGCCGGTGACCGTGCCGTTGCCGGTCAGGTACTTGGTCGTTGAATGGACGACAATCGTCGCCCCGTGCTTGATCGGGTTGCACAGATAGGGCGAGGCCGAAGTGTTATCGACGATCAGCGGCAGGCCGACCTCGTTCGCCAGTTTCCCGATGGCGTCCAGGTCGGTGATATACCCGCCGGGGTTGGCGATGCTTTCGCAGAAGATCGCGCGCGTGTCGTCGTCGATGGCGGCCCTGACCGCATCCAGATCGTCGAAATCCACCAGCTTGGCAGACCAGCCGAACCGTTTGATGGTCTGGGTCAACTGGGTGTAGGTGCCGCCGTAAAGGCGGGTCGAAGCGACGACGTTCGTCCCCGGCATCATCAAGGGGAACAGCGCCATGATCTGCGCGGCGTGGCCCGAGGAACAGCAGATCCCGCCGACGCCGCCTTCAAGGGCCACGATGCGTTCGGCCAGGGCCGCAACCGTGGGGTTGGTCAGGCGCGAATAGATCCAGCCGACCTCTTGCAGGTTGAACAGGGCGGCGGCGTGATCGGCGTCGCGGAACACGAAGGCCGTCGATTGATAGATCGGCACCTGTCGCGCACCCGTGGCGGCGTCTGGCGTGTTTCCTGCGTGGACTTGAAGCGTGTCAAAGCCGGGCTGGCGATCGGACATGGAAAGTCTCCCCCAATTGTCTGGTTTCCTCGGGGAGACTAGTCCGGCGGCTTCCCGGCTGCAACGGCAGCTAGTACATGCCGCCCCGGCTTTCCCGCTCAACGCCCTTCAGGGCGCGCTCGCAGGATTCGACCGTGGGTTCGCGGCAACTGACGACCTGACCATCCTTGATCACCGCCCACCGGATCACGACGCGACCGCTTGGAAAAGTGTCCCGGTTGCGGCGGACCTCGTAAGGTTTGCCGCCGATTTCCACCTGGATAGGCTCCAGCGCGACCCGGTCAGCTCTTTCGAATTGCCCAAGCACTTCTTCCTGAGCACAGGCGGCAAATGCGAACAATGAAGTAACTGCAAGAATACGTTTCATAATGGACCCCTTTTGTTGAATGAGTCTGACCTTACCGATGCTCTCACCGCATCCAAAGGTTTTTCCGCTTGATCCGGTTGCGGATCATCTTTTCCGCACGCGGCAGGGCGTTCCGGTCGAACATTTCGCGCACCCGATTGCCCTTGTTCTGAAAGATCATCCGCTTGAAGGGCTCGTGTGCTTTCAGAACCTTCTTGATCTTGTTGGGCGCCGCGATCTCGCGCAGTTTTTCGACCATTTCGTCAGGCGCACGGGCAAAGAACAGGGGCATGGCCCGCCAGTGCTGGGTCAGCGCACCGTCAAAGCCCGACATCTCGGGACCGGGCCGCCCGCCGCCAAGTCCCGCCACGACCAAAGGCAGGGCGATCTGGTCCAGCCAGGGATAGATCGACTGGCTGGCAAGCTCGGGGATGGGATCGTCGCGCACGCCGGTCATGACGCGGATCATCTCGGCGGCGAAGGCCTGGGGGCAGGGGCCAAGGAACCAGCCCGCGTTGAAATAGAGATACCTTTCCCAGTGGTCGAAGGGTTCTTCCATGTCCAGCGTCGGTTCGATGTCGACCCCGAACCGCGCATAAAGTGCCCGCCAGATCCCGTCGTGGCCGGGGCCATATAGTGGCGGCTCGGGCCAGGTGTTCTCGCGCGCCATCGAAGCGGTCGGGCGATCAAAGTTGATCGGCACCCGGTCGATCGGCCCGGTGATCAGCGTGTCGGTGTCAAAGAACAAAAACGGCCGCCCCTTCGGCAGGGTGGCAAGTGCTTCGGCCTTGTTGCCATTGGGATAGCCCGCGCCGAAGTGTTTGCAATGGAAGGGTTGGATATGAGCACCAAGTTCGACCAGAAGCGCCCGCGCGGCGTCGTCATCCATACGCGGATCACTTGGCCAAAGCGGACCGGGGCGCGGCTCGGCCACGACAAGGCGGCCATTGAAGTCGGGGGCGGAGTGGCGAAGCGAGGCGGCAAAAAGCACGGCCTCATAGGTCAGACGACCTGACTGCGCCACAATCAGGATGTCGAATGCACTATCGCCCGTTGTCGTTGTCATTGCCTGCGGCCCCTCGCGACCTGTCTAACCGGTGAAACCGGTATCAGTCCAGCGGCTCCCACTTCGGCGCACGTTTCTCGACAAAGGCCGTGATGCCCTCGCGGCTGTCCCTTTCCATCAGGTTCGCGACCATGACACGACCGGCATAATCGTAAGCCTCGGACAAAGGCATCTCGGCCTGGGCATAGAATGCTTCTTTCCCGATCTTCAGTGTCTTGGGGGATTTCGAGGCGATTTTCCGGGCCAGCGACAGGGTTTCCGCCTCCAGCTTCTTCGGCGCAACCACCCGGTTCACCAGCCCGAGGTCGCGGGCGGTTTCGGCATCGACGATCTCGCCGGTCAAAAGCATCTCCATTGCCTGTTTCCGCCCGACATTGCGCGACAGCGCCACCATCGGTGTGGAACAGAACAGTCCGATGTTCACCCCCGGCGTCGCGAAGCCGGCCTTGGTCGAAGCGACTGCAAGATCGCAACTTGCCACCAACTGGCATCCGGCGGCTGTGGCCACGCCCTGCACCCTGGCGATCACCGGCTTGGGGCAGGTGACAATCGACTGCATCATCTTCGAACAGGCCGCCATGATGGTTTCAAAGAACACCCGCCCGTTGTCGTCCGCCGCCCGTGCCTCGGTGATTTCCTTCAGATCATGGCCCGCGCAAAACACCGGCCCCTCGGCGGCGATAACGATCACATGAATTTCCGGATCGCGGGCCAAACGGTCCAGTGCGGATTGCAGGGCGCGGATCATGGCCAGCGACAGGGCGTTTCGCGCATTCGGACGGTTGAGGCGTAGTTCGGCCACCGCGCTGGTTCTCGATTCGAGCAGGATGTCTTCCATGCCCCTTTGTGTCCCCGGAACGCCCGCACTGGCAAGGTATACCGTCGTCCACCGATAAGTCACGGAATCTGCGGCAAAAATGCAGATGTCGCGAGGATCCCGCTGTTGCTATAGGCTGGAAACGGAAAGCACGGATTGACCAAGATGCGCGATTACGAAGGCCGCTATCAACTGACCAACGAACTCCACGCCCGGCCCTTCCCGGTGCTGAAGGCGCCCTGTCGTGCCGCCTATGTGGCGTTCAAGCAGCCCGAGAAAACCGCCAAGCGCGACCATGACGCCGAGCGTGCGCATCTGATCGCGCTGCTCGACCGCTATGGCGCGGATCATCCCACGCCGGGGGCCACGCATTACTCTGGCCAGATCGGCAAGCATTTTCTGAAATGGGAAAGCCATACGGAATTCACCACCTATACCGTCTTCGGCGATGGCGTGGCCGACACGCCCTTTTCGGCCGAGACCTTCGGAATGTTTCCGACTGACTGGCTGGAAGACGCACCCGGCGACCGCATCACCTCGGCCCTGATCCGGGTCGAGCTTTGCGAAGATTTCGACTCCATCCGCGGAAAACTCCACGACTGGTTCGTGCCCGAAAGCCTGGCCGCAAGCGCGGTGCTGGACGGCGAAGGCGTGGTGGCCAGCGATTTCCGCATTGATCCCGGCGGCCACGTCCGCGTCGCGTTCTTCGTCCGCCCCGAGATGGGCGCGCGGCGCGTTGGCCGTGTCGTGCAAAGGCTGTGCGAGATCGAAACCTACAAGACCGTTGCCATGCTGGGCCTGATGGAAAGCCGCCGTTTGGGGCCCGAACTGGCCGAGTTCGACCTGGTGCTGAGCGGTTTGATGAACGACATGAAGTCCGAAGGAGGGCAGGCGGAAGAGACCCTGAAACGTCTGTTGGGCGTTTCCGCCGATCTTGAAATGACCCTGACCCAAAGCACCTTCCGCTTTGGTGCGACCCGCGCCTACGAGGCCATCGTGAACCAGCGGATCGAGGTTCTGCGCGAAGAACGTTTCGGCGGTCGCCAGACGCTGGCCGAATTCATGATGCGCCGGTTTGATCCCGCGATGCGCACCGTCAAAGCGACCGAAACCCGCCTGAACGCCATGGCCAACCGGGCCGAACGGGCCGCGAACCTTTTGCGCACCCAGGTCGACGTCGAAAGGTCCGCCCAGAACCAGGCGCTTCTGGCTTCGATGGACCGGCGCGCGGATCTGCAACTGAGGTTGCAGCGCACGGTCGAAGGTCTTTCGGTGGTGGCCATCAGCTATTACGCGGTGAACCTTGTCAGCTACCTTGCCGCCCCGATGTTCGAGGCCGCGCATCTGGACAAACCGCTGGCCAAGGCAGCCCTGACATTTGTCATATTGATCGCGGTCTGGGCGATGATGCAGCGCTTACGAAAGAAGGTGGAATAGGTCCGCGTTTCCGCAACTGCCGCGCTGGACGCAAGGTCTGGTAAGGGCATGTTAATTCTCGACCGTTACCTGTCATTCGCGGGGACCAGCCCTGCAAGGGAATGTCATGGATATCGGTCAAACGCCTTCCAACGAAGGCGGAAAAATAACGCTGTTTCATGTGTTTGTCGTGTGCCTGTCGCTGAGCCTCACCATCGGAGTTTGGCAATACACCCGGTTTCAAGAAGACAGGCGCGTCGGCCTTCGCTTCGAAGCGGCGCGCGATCAGGCCCTGGCGATTATTTCCGACCGTATGACCAAGTACGAAGACGGGCTCTGGGCCGGCGTGGCGGCTGTCGAGTCCCATGGCGGCGACATTTCCTACCAGGATTGGCACGTCTTTGCAGAACACCTGCGGATAGACACCCGGTATCCAGGCATCAACGGAATCGGTGTGATCCATTTCGAAAGTGACGCGACATTGCCGGACTACCTTGCCAACCAGCGCATCGACCGTCCGGAGTTTCGCGTTTTCCCGGAACATGCAAACGGCGAATACATGCCGATCACCTTTATCGAGCCTGAGCGGATCAACGCCGCCGCCGTGGGGCTGGATGTTGCCCACGAAACCAACCGCCGCACGGCCGCCATGGCCAGCCGCGACACCGGCACCGCCCAGATCACCGGTCCCATTGTACTTGTGCAGGATGCGGGAAAAACGCCCGGTTTCCTGTTCTACGCGCCGTTCTACGAAGGTGGCCTGCCCGAGGGTGTCGAGGCACGCCGGGACGCCGCACTTGGTCTCGTCTATGCGCCCTTCGTGGTTCACAAGCTGATGGAGGGTTTGCTTGCGCGAGAGTTGCGCAACATCAAGTTCAGCATCAGCGATGGCGGAGAGCTGATCTATGACGAACACGCCGATGAAGATCCGCTGATCGACCCCGACCCGATGTTCTCCGAAAAGGTCGCGCTTGAGCTTTACGGTCGGACCTGGACCCTGGACATGCGCACCGACCTCGCCTTTCGCGCCGACAACACAAGCTCCAAGCCCACCATCATCCTGCTGGCCGGTCTGATGATAGAAATGTTGATCATCGCGCTCTTGTTCCTCATGGCGCGGGCCAACAGGCGGGCGACCGAATATGCAGATCGGGTCACCGTTGCCCTGCGCGAAGAAAAGGAACGACTCGTTTCGGCCAATGGCGACTTGTCGTCCATGAACGAAGAGCTTGAGCGCTTTGCCTATGTCGCCTCCCACGATCTCAGGACACCGATTCGCGGGATCAATGGGTTGACCGAAATGATCCAGGAAGACCTGGAAGACTACCTGACCTCGAAAAACGCGAACCCTGAAGTGGCGGTCAACCTTGATCGCATTCGAAGCCGCGTCCGCCGCATGGAGAACCTGACCAAGGACATCATGCAGTACTCCAGCATTTCGACCTCCGACCAGGCCGAGACGCTTCGCATGGACGAACTGGTGACCGGCCTGGCGTTCGACTTCAATGTGTCCCAGCACCAGATTGTCCAGGTCGGAGGGTCCGAGGAGGTTTGCGTCGACCAGACGAATTTCCAAAGCGTGGTAGGAAATCTCGTCGGCAATGCGATCAAGTATCACGATGCCCCTGACAGGATGCGAATCGAGGTTCGCGTCGAAACGGTTGGCGACAGGTTGCACGTATCGGTCAGCGACAACGGTCCCGGCATAGACCCCAAGTTCCACGCCAAGGTTTTCGAGGTTTTCCAGACATTGGGCGCCGATTCGAATTCCGACAGCACCGGGATCGGTCTGGCCATTGTCAGGAAGGCCGTCGAACGCCATGGCGGCAAGGTCTCGCTGGTGTCGTCGCTGAACGAAGGTGCCACATTCAGTTTCGACTGGCCGAACGTAGCCGAGCCCAGGGCGGATGAACCGATCGGAAAGGCAGCCTGACATGCCCAAGGACATGAACATACTCCTGGTCGAGGATAACGACCTGGATGTCGAGATTCTGGAACGCGGTCTCAAGAAAATGAACGCCTCCGGCTCACTCGTGCGGACCCGCGACGGGTTGGAAGCGCTTGAACTCCTGCGCGAAGATGCGGTGTCGCGCAGATTGCCCCGGCCCTATGTCATTCTTCTGGATATAAACATGCCCCGGATGAATGGGCATGAATTCCTGGAAACTCTACGCTCTGAAAGCGACGTCGAAGACGCGCGCGTTTTCGTTTTCACCACTTCGGACAACCCAAAGGACGTCAAGCAGGCCTACCGGAACCGGGCCAACGGCTATATCGTCAAACCCAATTCCCAGTCCGAACTGCAGGACGTTCTGCATTCGCTTCGGGAATTCTGGGAGATCTGCAAGGATCCGGAATAGGATCCGAACGGCGCGACCTGCCCTGAAACAGGCGTCAAAGGGCAGGGCGCGTTACCCTAAAACCCCATGTAGGCAAGTTCACGGGCGCTGGCCTCTTCCCTGCCGGGCCACTTCTTGTCATAAGGCGCGCGATGACCAATCGGATCGCCTTGGGTATCGGGATATTTTTGGGTGTCCTCCTTGCACTTGATTTCGTGCTGGGTCTGGGCCTCGCCCTCTTTTTGGCCCGCAAGTTTCTGGATCTGATCCAGGCGCTCGCATTCTGGCGGTAAGCAAAGGAAGGAGCACGCTTTGGCTGTCAAAGTAGCAATCAACGGATTTGGCCGGATCGGCCGCAACGTTCTGCGCGCGATCATTGAATCGGGCCGCAAGGACATCGAAGTGATCGCGATCAACGATCTGGGACCGGTGGAAACCAACGCCCACCTTCTGAGGTACGACAGCGTTCACGGCCGTTTCCCCGTCAAGGTGAAATCCGGCAAGGACTGGATCGACGTCGGCCGCGGCAAGATCCGCGTCACCGCCATCCGCAATCCCGCCGAACTGCCCTGGAGCGACGTCGATGTCGTGATGGAATGCACCGGCATCTTCACCTCGAAAGAGGCCTGCCAGGCGCACCTTGAAAACGGATCGTCCAAGGTTCTGATCTCGGCCCCCGGCACCGATGCGGACGCCACCATCGTCTATGGCGTGAACCACAAGACGCTGAAAAAGACGCACAAGGTCGTCTCGAACGCCTCCTGTACGACGAACTGCCTGTCGCCGGTCGCCAAGGTCCTGAACGATGCCATCGGCATCAAGAAAGGCTTCATGACCACGATCCACAGCTACACCGGCGACCAGCCGACACTGGACACGATGCACAAGGATCTCTACCGCGCCCGCGCCGCCGCCCTGAACATGATCCCCACATCGACCGGTGCTGCCAAGGCCGTGGGCCTGGTTCTGCCCGAGTTGAAGGGCAAGCTGGACGGCGTTGCCATCCGCGTGCCGACCCCGAACGTCTCGGTCGTCGACCTCACCTTCGAAGCCAAGAAGAAAACCACCGTCGAAGCCGTGAACGACGCCATCAGGGCCGCCGCGAAAAAGGCACCGCTGAAGGGCATCCTGGGGTTCACCGACGAGCCGTTGGTTTCAGGCGATTTCAACCACGACCCGCACTCCAGCGTTTTCCACATGGATCAGACCAAGGTGATGGACGGCAATATGGTCCGCATCCTGACCTGGTATGACAACGAATGGGGCTTTTCCAACCGGATGAGCGACACGGCCGTCGCCATGGGCAAGCTCAAGTAAATCTTTCGCCCCGGCCTTCGGGCCGGGGCAAATTCTTTTGAAGAATTTGTCCAAGAGTTTTTGAAAAACTCTTTCGCGCTAACGTAACCCGTCCTCGCCCTTCACATCCCAGGCTTCCAACCCGCCCATCCGGGAATGCACCCGTCCGCCGCAGGACATGGCCAAAACAAATACGATCTCGTCCGCCCTTGGCCCGTCCGGCAACCGCACCTCGATCCCGTCGAAATGGCTGCGCACATAGGCCGCGTTGATATGCCCAAGCGGCACGTCAAGGCTGGCACCGACGCCACCGCGCTTCATGCAGGATGGCACGATCGCGTTTGAATCGCCCAAGAGTTCGCGCATCGTCCAGCCCCCCGGCACGTGCCACATGGCGGCGTGTTCCAACTCGCCATTCTCGCCCACGATGGCCCCCTTGCCGTATCCGTCGATCACATCCTTGCCGCCAAGGGCCGCGATCAGCTTCTCGCTCATCTCCAGGCCAAGGGGCTTCAGATCGTCCATCGCCGGTTGCAACTCCGGCTCGTACCGCCCCGCGAAGGGGTTGGCGACACAGGCCAGAACCGCGCCCAGCTTTCGCGGCACCTCGGGCGGTGGGCCGCCGTCGTGACGAACCTCTTCCAGGATCAACTGCATCTTGCGGATGGGAAAGTCAGGCATGGCTCAGGGCTTTCTGGTCGTGGGTGACAAGGCGGGTCTCGCCTTTGAGGGTCAGCGTGGCGGCAAGGATCAAACCCTTGTCCAGGCAATCATGCGCAAAGGCAACGCCCGCGTCGAGTGCGTCGGTGACCTCGCGGCGGGTAAGGCACCCGACATCAATCGTGACAAGCCGCGTGCCAAGGTCGCTGTCTGGGGCCAGCCGGTCGGCCCGTTCCCGGATGATGTGCGGATGACCCGGCAGGTCCACCGCATTGGCTATCAGAGTGGCGGCCACGTCCGCCTGGGCTGCGCTGCGGGCGACAACCGTGACGGCATCGGCGATCCCAAGCGAGTGACTGCGTCCCCGCCACCCCGATGTGCCCAGCCCGCGTGCGGGATCTTTGGCGTTGATTTCAACAGGACCGGCGGGAGAGGCGGCGCGAAAAATTTCGCCCTCGGCAAGATGAAAGGCAATGTCGCCGCCGTTGTTGACGACGGCCTTTGAAAGACGGTGCTCGGTCATGGCCGAAAGAATCTCGTCGGCCACGGCCCCGGCCACGGCGGCCATTGGCGTGACGAAGGTCGTGAAGGGAAGAACAGCGCGGAACATCCGTCGCGCGGTCGCGCAATTTCCGACATCTGCTTTCGGCGTATCATCCGCCGACCGCCGCAGCACATCCAATTCCGACACGAGCGCCTCTAGCATTCCATCGAACCGCGCAATGGCCGCCTTGAACGCCACCTCGCGCTCTGGCCCCTCGGCCGAAACGATCAGGTCAATCGGCCCGTGGTGCAGATGCAACCGCCGCCCGTCCGGCAGCCACGAGGTTTCAGGCCCGTTCATTTCGACGAACCCAACACGCGCGATGCCTTGCCGTACTCGCCACCGGATTCCAGCACATCGCCAAGATCGCGCACCACCTCGTCATGGCCACCAAGGGCCAGGTAATCCGCCCGGCTGGTGGTGAACTCCAGCGGCGCGACAAGGGCAGGGGTCGGCACATAACCGAAGGCCCCGTCCGGCACCTCCATCACGTCCGCCATGATCGTGATGCCGCCGCCGGGCCAAAGATAGACGGGCGCGCCGCCCACGGTGACCCGCGTTTTCGCCTCGTGAACCGAGCGCGTGAGATGGATCGGATTCCGTGTCACGCCCGAACGCAGGGAACCGCCAGCGCCGCCCATGAACAGAACCGTACAGAGGGCCGGTTCGCAGTTTTCGGCAATCAGATCGACCGAGGGTTTCAAAGCCTCTGGCATGGGTTTGGCGACAGGTCTCAACTCCGCGTCCAATTCATAGAAGGCGGCATGTTCACCCGTGGTCGACACCATCAAAAGCGTCAGCCCGGGCCGCGCCCCCTTGGCAACCCGCCAGTCGTCAAGGATCGAAAGCGGGTCTTCGATGTCGGTGCCGCCCCAACCAAGCCCCGGCTCGGCCACCTTGAAATAGCGCCCCGGCGTGGACCGCCGCCCCTTGATGCGAATGCCGGTATCGGGCCAGTCGATCACCTTGCCCGCCTGGTGTTCGCTGACAACGCCGGTGATGTGATCGTCGACGACAACCACCTCGTCCACCAGTCCTTTCCATTGCGACGCGAACATGCCGATGGTGGCCGATCCGCAACCGACCCGCATCCGCATCTCCGGCACGCCGTCAACGACCGGCGGCTTGCCCGCCTGCACGACGACCGTTGCGCCGCCATCGACAGAAAGCTCGACCGCCTCCTTGTTGCAAAGCTTCAAAAGCGCATCGCAGGTCGCTCGACCTTCGGGCTTGGTGCCACCCGTCAGGTGATCGACCCCGCCAAGCGACAGCATCTGCGAGCCGTATTCCGAGGTCATCACGTGACCGACCGCCTCGCCACGAGCGCGCACCGTCGCCGCCTCGGGACCAAGGTGCCGGTCGGTGTCGATCTTCACCTTGACCCCGCAATAGGAAAAGATCGCCTCGGTCACGACCGTCACGCAATCCACACCCTCGATCTCGCGGCTGACGATAAAGGGCGCGGGCTTGTAATCGGGATAGGTGGTGCCCGCACCGATGGCCGAGACGACGACCTCCTCGCCGGGGGCATTGCGTCCGTCCCAGTCGGCGGCAAGGAAGGGTTTCACCTCGTCGCCCTTGGCAATCCGCCGGTCCAGGATCGTCAGCGGATCGCAACGGATGATCCTGCCGTCTTCATTGGCATAGCGGTCGCAGGCCCCCGCCTTGCCCTCGGCGATATAGCACATCACCGGGCAGGCATCGCAGCGGATCTTTTCGGGACGGTCGGTCATGGCCTGTCCTCCGCACCGGCTTCCGCCGCCCGGATCGCGGCCAACACCCGGTGCGGCAAGGCCGGCACCTTCGCCACCCGCGCCCCGCTGGCGTCGCGAATGGCATTCAGGATCGCGGGCGCGGTCGGGATCAGCACGTGTTCGCCCAGCCCCTTGGCGCCCATGGGGCCTTCGGGATCGGGTTTTTCGATCAGGATCGAGGTGATGTCCGGCATGTCGCCCACGGTCGGGATCAGGTAATCGTGCAGGTTCTCGGTCCGCCCCGGAACGAATTCTTCCATCAGCGCCAGCCCAAGCCCCTGCGCGATGCCACCCTCGATCTGGCCTTCCGCCAGCACCGGGTTGATCGCCCGGCCCAAGTCGTGCGCCGCCACCATCCGCAAGACCCGCGTCGTGCCAAGCGCCATGTCCACCTCGACCTCGGCGATTTGCGCACCGAACCCGAAGACCGCGTAGGGCGTGCCCTGGCCATCTTCGTCCAGCGTCGTGGTCGGCGGATCATAGGTCTCTTCGGCGGCCAGCACATAGCCGTGCGCATCAGGTGTCAGCGTGGCAAGGCCGATCTCACGTTTCGTCCCGCCGTCGGAGACGATCAGCCGCCCGCCCTCAAGCGTAATGTCCGCACTGTCGCCAAGGTTGCTTTGCCTGAGGATCGCGGCGCGAAGGGCCGCGCCCGCCGCCTCGGCCGCGCGCCCGGTGATAAAGGTCTGGCGCGAGGCCGAGGTCTTGCCGCAGTCGGGCGTCAGCCCCGTGTCCGGGCCGACCAGTTCCAGCACCGCAAGCGGCACGCCAAGCGCATCCGCCGCGATCTGCGCGATCACCGTGTTCGACCCCTGGCCGATGTCCGTCGCCCCCTGGTGCAGGATCAACCGCCCCTCGCGCGTGATCCCCATCCGCACGGTCGAGGGGTTCGGCAGGGACGTGTTCCCGCACCCGTACCAGCACGACGCCACGCCGACGCCGCGCCGCTTGATGCCACCTTTGGCGTTCCAGTCCGCCACCCGCTCCAGCGCCGCCTCCCAATGGGGGCGAAGGGCATCCAGACACTCGGTCAATCCGACCGAGTTCAGCACCTGCCCGAAAGTTGTCCTGTCGCCGTCTGACAGCGCGTTCAACCGCCGAAATGCCAGCCGGTCCATGCCCAACTTCTTCGCCAGATCGTCGAACAGAACCTCCTGCGCAATCGCCGCCTGCGGCACGCCAAAGCCCCTAAACGCACCCGAGGTCGGCCCGTTGGTGTGGATCGCGTGACTGGTCGCCAGGTAGGCCGGCACCCGGTACGGCCCCGAGGCATGGACCGGCACCCGCGTCGCCACGGTCGGCCCCCAGCTCGCATAGGCGCCGGTGTTGAAATCCCCGTGAAACCGCATCCCCGTGATCTTGCCGGTCTTGTCTGCTCCGATCTTCGCCGTCAGGGTGCCGGGGTGCCGCTTGGTGCTGGCCAACATGCTTTCACGTCGGCTCAGGACCATCCGGCAGGGCTGGCCCGTCACCATCGCGGCGAGCCCGATCAGGGGTTGCACCGAGAGGTCAAGCTTTGCGCCAAACCCGCCGCCCGCCGCCGTCGGAATGATCCGCACCTTTTCAAAAGGCAGGCCCAACACGCGGGCCGTGTCTTCCTGATCCATCACGGGCGCCTGCGTGCAGACCTCGATCACCAGCGTGTCGCCTTCCATTCGCGCAAGCCCGGCCTCGGGCTCGATATAGGCGTGTTCGACGTAAGAGGTTTCGAAATGGCCTTCCGCCACATGGGCAGCTTCGGCAAGGGCGGCGTCCGGATCACCGCAGGCCACGCGCCCTTTGATCAGCGTGTTGCCCGCACGGTTTTCGTGCAAGAGCGGTGCACATTCCGCAACTCCCTCGGCCAGCGTCAGGCAATGGTCCATAGGCTCCCAGGTCACCGGAAAGCCATCCAGATCAAGCGGTTCCACCACCTCGGACGGCCCGACGACCAGCGCGATGGCTTCGCCCAGGTGCCTTGCGCGCCCCTCGGCCAAAGCAGGTTGGTCGGCAAGGGGCGGGATCACGCCAAAGCGGTTTTGCCCGGGAATATCCGCTGCGGTCAGGACGCGCACGCCATGCGCCTCGGCCCAGGCCGCATGATCGCCGATCTCGAACCGCGCATGAAAATGCGGCGACCGCACTGCCCGCACCAACAGCGCATCTGCCGGGCCAACATCCGCGCCGAACACCTCGGTCCCGTCAACCTTCTTGCACCCGTCGATGCGCGGAACAGAGGCCCCGACCGCGTGACCCGCTTCGGGTGGCGGCGGCGCTTTGGAGGGTGAGGCGACCGAGGCGATGGCCGAAACGATCTTGGCGTAACCCGTGCATCGGCACAGAACGCCCGCAAGGGCATCCTCGATCTCGTCACGTGTCGGCGCGGAGGCACCGCGCAGCAATTCAGTCGCCGCCATCATCACGCCGGGCGTGCAGATCCCGCATTGCGCAGCGCCATGGGTCAGGAAAGCGTCTTGCAACTTCGCGCGCAATTCCGGTTCGCTGGTCTCCAGCGTTTCGATGGCACAACCCTCGACCTGCGCGACAGGCACAAGGCAGGCACAGCTTTGCGCCCCGTCGATCAGCACCGTGCAGGCCCCGCAATCGCCCGCGTCGCAGCCGACCTTGACGCTCTTGTAGCCCAGATCACGCAGGCACTCCGACAGGCGCTGTCCGGGCGGTGATGTCACGGCATGAGTTTGCCCGCCGACCTTCAGTGTCCCCGTCATGGCGTCCCCTTGGCGGCCACTTCCGCCAAAGTGCGCCGCAACAACTCGGCGGCGGCATTCGCGCGATAAGCGGCATCCGCGCGGACGTCATCAATCGGCGACAGCGATGGGGCGACCATTTCATCTGTCACGACGGAAGCATCAAGCGGTGCGCCGATCAGCGCCCGCTCTGCCGCGCCGATCCGCTTGGCGACCGGCCCGGCGGCCCCGACCGCAAGCGCGGCAGATGTGACCAGCCCGCCTTCCACCACGACGCGCGCCGCCGTCATGGTGATCGAGATCACCAGCGAATGGCGCGCCCCCAGTTTCAGGAAATGGCTTTGCCCGGCCAGGGCATCCGGGGGAATGCGGATTGCTGTCAAAAGCTCATCCCCGGCAAGGGCGGTTTTGCGCGGTCCCTCGATAAAGGCCCCAAGCGGCAACACACGCTCTCCCCGCACCGAAGACAGAACAACCTCGGCCCCAAGCGTCAGAAGCGGCGGCACCCCATCGGCGGCGGGCGAGGCGTTGCAAAGGTTGCCCGCAACCGTGCCCCGGTTCTGGATCTGGTGTGCACCCACTTCCCGCGCGGCCAGTTTCAAACCGTCGAAGGCAGGGGGAAGGTCGGCGGCAATCACATCGCTCCATGTCGCGGTCGCACCCAGGGTCACGCCGCTCGCATCGCTGGAAATCCCGCGCAAGGCGGCAATCCCGGTGATGTCCAGCACCGGCCCCGGAAGCACCTTGCGCTCGGTCACGGCGAAAAGGTCGGTACAGCCCGCAGCCACGGTCACGCCGCCTGCCGCCAGCACATCCAGCGCGGCATCAAGCGCATCGGGGCGGAGATAGGCTGGCAAGTCTGGCATCGGCTCCAAGATCGTTTGTATGCAAGTGTTATGTTGCGGCAGGCTTTCCAAGCTGTCAATGAAGGCACATGGGTCGTACTCCGAAAGATTACCGACTGACCGAACAGGTGGGCTTCAACCTGCGCCGCGCCAATCAGCGCCACGTCGCGATCTTTGCTGCGCGCGTCGAAGGCCTGACCCCGACTCAATTCGCCGCCCTCGCGCGGCTTTACGAATTGGGCCAGCTTTCCCAGAACCACCTCGGGCGTCTGACGGCGATGGACAGTGCCACGATCAAGGGCGTGGTGGAACGCCTGGCCGCAAAGGGGCTGGTGACCTCCGGCGCCGACCCCGACGATCGGCGGCTAAGACAGGTCGACCTTACCGATAGAGGTCGCGCGACCTTTGAACGGGCACATGAAGGGGCGATGAAGGCGCGGGATGATACGCTTGACCCGCTCACACCGGAAGAGGCCGCCACGCTGGAAGCACTCATTGCAAAGCTGGTCTAGTAAAGCAGGCTAAACCCCGACATAGGTGTGAATAAGACTTCGGTCCGCCCGCAAATCCTTGGCATCCACCAACTCGCGCCCTTGACCGTTCTCGATAAACTGCACGCGGTCAGCCAATTCCAGAACCGCTTCGATCCTCTGTTCGACCAAAACGACCGCCACACCCTGATCCCGCAAGGTTTCCACCGTTTCGCGGATCAACTGGATCATCGAAGGCTGCAAGCCCTCGGTCGGCTCGTCCAGCAACAACACGCGCGGTTCCAGGCACAAGGCCCGCGCCGTCGCCAGCATCTGCTGTTCGCCACCCGACAGCGTTTCCGCCCTCTGGGTCAGGCGTTCGCGCAGGCGCGGGAACATCTCCAGCACCCTTTCGCGCGTTTCCTTGCCCTTGCCGCCCGCCATCAGGCCGACCGACAGGTTTTCGGCCACCGACATCTCGGTGAACAACCGCCGCCCCTGCGGGATGTATCCCACACCCCGGCCCGGAACGTGATGGGGCGGCAGATCGCTGAGGCAGGTGTCTTCCAGCATCACACGGCCCGCCATCAGCGGCAGGATCCCCATGATCGCCTTCATCGTTGTCGTCTTGCCCGCGCCATTGCGCCCCAAGAGGCACAGCACTTCGCCCGCGCGTGCCTCGAAGCTCAGATCATAGAGCACCTGCACCGGGCCATAGCCTGCCGATATGCCCTCAAGCCTCAGCATCGGCACTCCCCAGATAGGCTTCCTGCACGCGGGCATCGGCCTGGATCTCCTGCGGCGTACCGCTGGCCAGGACGCGCCCCATGTCCAGAACGGTGATCCGCTCGGCCAGTTCCATCACGACGTTCATGTTGTGCTCGATCAAAAGGATCGTCGTCTCGCCCGCCAAGCCCCGGATCAGGGCGTTGAACCCGGCGATTTCGCTTTCCGCCAGACCTTGAGTCGGCTCGTCCAGGATCAACAGCTTCGGCGCCTGCGCCACGCCCATGGCAATTTCCAAAAGCCGCTGGTGCCCGTAGGACAGATCGCCCGCCAGTTGGTCCAACCGCTCGGTCAGCCCGACCCGGTCCAGCGCTTCCTGAGCCGCTGCAAGATCATCGCTGCCAAGGGCCAACGCGATGTTCTGGGCCAAGGTCAGACGGGCATAGATCGCCGTGATCTGAAAGGTATAGGCCAGCCCCATCCGAATGCGTCGATGCGCGGGCAGGGCGGTGATGTCCTGCCCGTCGAACCGCACACGCCCCCGCGTCGCCGCGATCCGCCCGGCGACCATCCCGACAAAGGTGCTTTTCCCAGCACCATTCGGGCCGATCAGCGCGTGGATTTCCCCCCGCGCGACGCCAAGCGAAACACCATCGACCGCCGTCAGCCCGGCGAATTCCTTGGTCAGTCCTTCGGTGTCAAGCAACATCATGGCAGCCACGGAATCCAGCGTTTGCGGACCTCTCCCATCAGACCCGCCGGTGCAAAAAGCGTCAGCGCCACCAGAACCGCCCCCGCGATCAACATATAGGCGCTGGTCAGACCGCTGGCATAGTCGATCAGGTAGAACATGAACAAGGCCCCCACGAAGGGACCGATCACCGTCCCCGCGCCGCCAAGAAGAACCCAGAGCAGCGGAAAGATCGAATACTGCACCGAAACAAAGGTCGCCCCGACATAGCCGAACAACAATCCGTAACCGGCACCGGCCGCGCCCGAAAGCGTGCCCGAAATGACCACGGCAAGGAACTTGTGGCGCATGGTGTCATAGCCCAGCATCCGGGTACGCTCCTCGTTCTCGCGGATGGCGACCAAGACACGCCCGAACCGCGCCCGCACCAGGGCGAAGGTGATGAAAAGGGCGGTTGCGAACAACAAAAGTGCTGCGAAATACCGCGTCGTCGGCTCGGACAGATCCAGCCCCGCGACCTGCCGGGTGGCTTGCTGCAAGACGAAACCCTCATCGCCCCGCGTCCATGTTCCGAAGTATAGCACCGTCAGAAACGCCGTCTGGGCAAACATCAGCGTGACGATCATGAAGGCGACGCCAATGGTACGCAGCGCCAGAACAGCGACGACCGCCGACAAGGCGGCGGCCGAGGCAAGGCCCACGACAAAGGCCGGCACAACCGAAAGCCCCCCGTGCTGCATGGCAAGGCCAAGCCCATACATCCCCGCGCCAAAGAACATCGCATGGCCAAGCGACAAAAGCCCGGTGTAGCCGAACAACAGGTTATACCCGATGGCATAGGTCGCCAGCACAAGGATGCGCGACAGGTTCCCCTGGTGGTAGGCGGGCAAGATCAACCCGGCGATGACCAGTACCGCGATCAACCCAAGATGCAGGGCAAGGGCGCTGGACGACCGGCTCATGCGGGCTTCTTCCCGAACAGCCCCTCTGGGCGGAACACAAGGACAAGCGCGACCAGCAAAGTCGCGATGATCTTGGCCAGGGTGGGCGAGAAAAAGACCGAAATGATCCCGTCGGACAACCCGATCAAAAGCGCCGCGACGATCGTCCCGCGTATCGAGCCAAGGCCGCCGATGATCACCACGATGAAGCTCAACAACAAAGGATCGCCCCCCATCAGGTAGTGGGCCTGACTGATCGGCACGATCAGCACCGCCGCAAAGGCGGCTAGCCCCGCACCAAGGCCGAAGACCAGCGCATAGACCCGCTCGACCGGAATGCCGAAAGCCAGCGCCATCTCGCGGTCCAACTGGGTGGCGCGCATCACAAGGCCAAAGCGCGACCGCGTCAGGAACAGCCAGAAGGCCACCAGAAGCACCGCCGCCGCCACGATCACGAACAGCTTGTAGGTCGTTGTGCCAAAGCCCCAGGGGTAGAACAGCGCCAGCCCGTTCTCGCCCCATTCGACCCAAGGGAGTGCAATGCGGCTGTTGAAAGGCGGCTCCACGGGCCGCGCCTCGGGGCCATAAAGCATCAGGGCCGATTGCTGCATGATGTAAAGGATGCCGATGGTGGCGACGATGGTCGCCTCGGGGTCATAATTGACCCGCTTCAGGATCAGCCAGTCGGCTGCCGCCGCAATCGCCCCCGCCACCAGGGGCGCGATCAGCAAGGCCGCCACGAAGCCGACCGCCGGATGCCCGCCAAGCGTCGTCGCCACGAACCAGGCCAGAACAGCGCCCAGCATGAAGAACTCGCCATGGGCGACGTTGACCACGCGCATCACGCCAAAGACCAGCGACAGGCCAAGTGCTGTCAGCGACAGCACCGCCGCCCCGACCGCGCCTTCGAGGATCGCCAACATCAGGTGCGGGCCAAACTCCACTTGGGCTCAAGTCCTTCTTCTGTCCGGAATACTTTGGGGGTGCGGGGGCAAAGCCCCCGCCTTGGGCGACGCGCGAAAGCGCGGCGCAAAACCTCGTTTCAGAAGCTCTGCACCGTGTAATCCACCTCGTCGGGATAAAAGGTATCCTCGATGCTGGTCGAATGTACGCGCACCAGTTTTCCCTCCTGCACTTGGCTGATGTATTGCTTGCCGAAGGTTTGGTGGGTCTTGCCGTTGAACACTTTCGGCCCCTGCGGATGCTCGATGCCCTCGGCCATGTCCGTCATCGCCTCGACCGCCTCGATCAGTTTCGCGCGATCTCCTTGTCCCTGATAATCGGCGGCCTCCATGCCGGCCTTGATGATGTAAAGCGTCTCCCAGCAGCCGAACATATGGGCATAGGTCGAAACGTCCTTGGCATCGGTGACCGATGCGCCGTTTTCATCCACGCCCACGGCGGCGCGGAAGGCCTTGTCGTACTCCGTCTGGTCGGCTTGCGCGTAACGCGGGTTGCCCTCCCAGAAATAGGTGCCTTCCAGGAACTCCAGACCGGGCGAGGCCATGTCGACCGCTTCCAGGCTGTCGATGAAGCCGAAGATCGCCGGGGCCGAGGGGCCGAAGAATTCGCCCAGCTCTTTCACGAAGGTCAGAACCGCGGGGCCGACCATGACATGGTAGAGCACTTCGGTGTCGCGCGGGATCTTCGGGAAGTACTTGGTGAAACTCGTCTCGGTCGGCGGAATGGCGATATGCTCCAGCACCTCACCACCCTGCGCTTCGATCGCGGCGGTAAAGTAATCGCGGTGATCGTGCCCGAAAGCGAAATCGGGAAAGATCATCGTGACCTTCTTGCCAAGGTTCTCCGCCACGTAGGGCGCCATCGCCTGCACCTGGCTTTTCACATCCGTGATGCCGGGTTGCAGGGTGTAGCGGTTCAAGGCCCCCGAGGCGACGTGATGGCCTTCGGAAACCACGAAATAGGGGATCTTCACTTCGCCCGCCGCCGGGGCCGACCCGAAGACGACATGGGAAAACAGCGTGCCGAAGGCGACATCGCAGTTGTGCTGATTGGCGAATTTCTCAACCAATTCCGCCCCGCGCTTGGGGTCGGTGCCATCATCCTCGGCGATGATCTCAAGCGGGCGGCCGTTGATCCCGCCTGCGTCGTTGATCATCTTGGCGGCCGCTTCCGTGGTGCGCCCGTACCAGCGGCCATAGGCGGCACCGATCCCGGTCGAGTGCTGCTGGAACCCGATCCGGATCGGTTCCGAGCTTTGCGCCTGTGCGAATCGCGAAACAAGGGGCGAGGCGGCGACAAGGCCACCGGCAGCGGCCCCCTGCAACAGACGACGGCGCGTTGTGATGAGTTTCGACATGGCAGTTCTCCCTGATGCGCCGCGCCTGTTTGCGCACGGCTCTTGTTAACGATTGTTGTTGGCACACAAGCGAGTGTCCAGATTTTTCTGGATTTCGCGCCAAATCAACACCTTCAGGCCCCGCGCGGTGCCGCCAAAAGCCACAAGCCCAGTAAAGTATAGGCAATCATGAACACCGAAAGCGGCAACGTCGCCCATGCCGCGCGGCGATTGTCGCCGAACAGCTCCAGCGCGATCCGGTGCGACAACAGCACCGACCAGACATGCCCCAGCACAACCAATCCGGCTTGCGTCAGCCAGATCACCCGCACCCAGTCCAGCCGGTTGAAGAACCCGGTGGTGACGCGAAACGACTCGATCCCGAACAGGTCCGCCCCGATGTTCAAGGGGTCGTTGTAGGCCGCGATGGTGTACTGGATGCCGACAAGGAACGAGGGCAGGTAGTGGCTGATGTGATAAACGAAAGCGATCGGGATCAGACAAAGCGCCATCCGGCCCAGAACTTCGCCAAAAGGTGCATCCGTTTGCGCGATGCGAAGGCCAAGCCAGATGGTCAGCGCGAAAACCGCAAACAGGGCAAGGACCGAAAGCACCAGCCCCAAAAGCGTTGGCAGGATCACCGCCGAACGGCCCGGAAACTCCAGGGGGTTCACACCGATCTGAGCCAGCCACCAGAAGGTTTCGTTCATTCCGTCGAAACTGCCAGCGGCCAGCAACGTCAGGGCGAACAGCCCCGCAGCGGGGCGCGGATCGGGCCGGGTGATCTGCCAGCCGGGTAAACCCGATTGCGCCTCGCCTCGCCAGGTCAGCTTTTCATAAGTTTGCAGGATGGCGCGGCCCAGTTCGACATGCTCCAGCCAGCCCGGCCCGGCGATCAACAGCCCCGCCATCGTCGCGCACCAGTAGACCGCCACGAATACAGCAAGTCTGAATGGATCGTCGGGCGCGACGTCGGCCAGTAGGAAGGCCGCGAACCCGATCAGTAAAAGCGTTGCGGGCCAAAGCCCCAGCCCCTCGGGCAGGGCGCGGGGTCTCCATGTCGGTGCCAGCAAGTTGTAAAGCCCCGTCCAAGGGTTGATCCAGTCCCAAAGCCTGGGCACCAGCCCCGACAGCGTGACAACACCAACCCAACCGACTGTCCAGAACGTCAGGGGCATGACGTTCGACAAGGGATCGCGCGGCCCGGCAATGCCGATGGCCACCAGCGCGGCCAAAAGGACAAAGCTCAGAACGCTCGTGATGTTGCGCAAGGTTGGGGCGTCAGCCGAGACACCGCGCGGGGCATATGCAAACAGGTTGCGCGTCACCCGGTCCGGCAGAACGAACAACGCCAGCACCGTCAGCACGACGACGGCAACGCCCGCGCCCGCATAGACATCCGTGGGCAGCAACAGAACGAAGGTCTGTTCCGAGGCATGGGCGAAAGCCATCGACGGCAGAAAACCCGCACCGACGAAACCCGAAACCGTCAAGAAAGGTCGCACCTCTACCCGTCTCCTATTGACAGTGTGACATTCGCTGACATCTTGGGTGTGTACAAGCGATCTCATGCGGTGGCGGATTGGGAAACGGCAGCATCATCGGTGTGGACGTCGGCGGGACATTCACGGATCTGGTGATGGTCGATCCCGCCTCGGGTGCCATGCGCATCGCAAAGGTTCCCACGACTTTGAACAACCAGGCCTACGGCGTTTTGGCCGCGCTGGAGGGGGCCGAGGTGGACCTCGGCAAGGTCGACCTCATCGTTCACGGCACAACGACCACGACGAATGCCGTTCTGGAACGTAAACTGTCGCGGACAGGGCTGATCACCACTGCGGGTTTCCGCGACGTCTTGGAACTTGGTCGGCGCACGCGCCCGCAACCCTATGGCATGAAAGGCGTTTTCCGCCCGATCATCCCGCGCGACCTGCGCCTTGAGGTGCCTGAACGGATGGATGCGGCGGGCGAGGTTGTCACGCCCCTGGACGAAGACGCCTTGCAAACTGCGGTCCGGACGCTACGCGATCAGGAGGCCGAGGCGCTGGTGATCCACTTCCTGCACGCCTATGCCAACCCGGCCCACGAACTCCGCGCCGCCGAAATCGCCGCCGAGGTCTGGCCGAACGATTACATCACCTGCGGCCACGCGCTTTTGTCCGAGACACGCGAATTCGAACGCGGCGTGACGGCTGCGGTCAACGCCAGTGTGCAACCCCTGCTGGAGCGCTACCTTGCCCGGTTGCGCGACGAACTGGCGGGGCAGGGGTATGGCGGCGACGTTCTGGTGATGAACGGCAACGGCGGCATGGTGTCGTCGAAACTGGTCGCCCGCGAAGCGGCCAAGACGGTGATGTCCGGCCCGGCCTCGGGTGTCATGGCGGCGGCCTATACCGGCCGGCAGGCAGGAATGCCGAACCTTCTGACCTACGACATGGGCGGCACCTCGACCGACGTTGCCCTGATCCGCGACGGGGCTGCGCCGGTGTCGAACGAGATCGAAATCGAATACGCCATGCCGATCCATGTGCCGATGGTCGACGTGCGCACCGTGGGCGCGGGCGGCGGATCCATCGCTTCGGTCAATGCCGCCGGTTTGCTGGAAATCGGCCCGGAAAGTGCCGGCGCCGATCCGGGGCCGATCTGCTATGGCAAGGGTGGAACACGCCCGACGATTTCTGACGCCAACCTGTTACTTGGCCGGTTGAACCCCGGACGGCTGGCGGTCGAAGGCGGTGTCTCGGTCGATGACGTCGCCGCGATCTTCGAACGGGATCTCGGCGCACCCCTCGGTCTTGATGCGAAAGGCGCGGCCGAGGCGGTGATCCGCGTCGCCAATGCCAAGATGGCCGGTGCGATCCGCATGGTCTCGCTCTCGCTCGGGGCCGACCCGCGCGACTTTGCCCTGTTTGCTTTCGGCGGGGCCGGCCCCCTGCACGCCGCCGCCCTGGCCCGCGAATTGGGTGTGCCGCGCGTTCTTGTCCCGGCCCGCCCCGGCATCACCAACGCCCTTGGCTGCGTGGTCGCCGACCTGCGACACGACTACGTGCAAACCGTCAACGTCCCCCTTGATCTGGCCGACATCTCCGCGCTGCACGAGGTTTTCGCGGGGCAGGAGGCATCGGGCCGCGCCGCACTCGACGCCGAGAACGTCACCGTGCGCGAGACCGAGGTGACCTTCAGCGCCGACATGCAGTTCATCGGCCAAAGCCATGTCGTGAGGGTGCCGCTGGAGAACGGCACGCCTGGCCGTGAAGAGCTACAAAAATGTTTCGAATCAGCCTATTGGGATCGCTTCCAGGTCGAGTTGGACGAAATCCGCGCCAAGGTCGTGAACCTGAATTGCTCGGTCATTGGCCTTTCCGATCCGATCGACCTCTCTGTCCTGATCGACACATCGAACGCCACCGAAACACTGGAACGCACCGAAACCCGCGACGTGATCTTTGACGGCGCCACGCACCCGACACCGGTCTATTGGCGCGACAACCTACCCCTTGATGCGGTGATCCAAGGCCCGGCGCTGGTCGAACAGATGGACAGCACCATCCTGATCGACCCCGGCTGCACCGCACGGCGCGACGCCATCGGCAACCTTGTGCTGGAGGTCGCACCATGACGATTGATCCGATCACTCTTTCGGTCATCCAGGCGGGGCTTGCGCAGGTTTGCGACGAGATGGACATGAGCTTTTCGCGCGCCGCCTTTTCACCCGTGATCGCCGAGGCGAACGACCGTTCCGACGGGATCTATGCCGCCGACGACGGTTCCCTGATCGCTCAGGGCGCGGGCGGCCTACCTGTGTTCGTTGGCACGATGCAGTATTCCACCCGAACGCTGATCGAAATGATCGGGGCAGGGAAGGTCGCCGCGCCCAGACCCGACGACGTCTATATCGTCAACGATCCCTACCTCGGCGGTACGCATCTGATGGACGTTCGGTTCGCGCGGCCCTTTTACCGGAACGGCGAGATCTTCTGCTGGCTGTCGAACACCGGCCACTGGCCGGATACCGGCGGTGCGGTGCCGGGCGGCTTTTCGGCCAGTGCGACGGCGGTGGAACAAGAGGGACTGCGCCTGCCGCCCGTGCGACTGTTCAAGGAAGGCGTGCTGGATACCGAGATTTATTCGATCATCTGTTCCAACATCCGTGTTGCCGACCAACGGATTGGAGATGTGAAGGCTCAGGCGGCAGCCCTGAAGGTGGGCGAGGTAAGGCTGCACGCGCTTCTGGACCGGTACGGCGACGACGTGGTGAAAGAGGCGATTGCCGAGCTACGTGCCCGCGCCGAAACCCAGATGCGGACCCTGATCGACGAGATTGCCGATGGCCAATACACCTCGACCGCCTGGATCGACAGCGACGGTGTGGTGAACGAACCGCTGGCGATCCGGCTGACCATCGACAAGACGCCGGGGCATCTGCGGTTCGACTTTTCCGAAAGCAGTCCGCCATGCCAAGGCCCGATGAACTCGGTCCTCGCGACGACGCTGTCGTCGGTCTATCTGGCGATGCGCCATATCTTTCCCGAAGTGCCGATCTCGGCCGGGGCCTTCGCGCCGCTTGAGGTGATACGCCCCTCAGGCACATTCCTCGACGCCCAGTACCCGCGCCCCGTCTCGGGCTGCGCGGCCGAGGTCAGCCAGCGCATTGCCGAAGCGGTCTTTGCCGCCCTTGTCGAGGCCCTGCCGGATCGCGTCACGGCAGCACCGGCAGGCACCAGCGGCAACTTCGCCCTTGGCGGGCATGATCCGGCGACGGGGCGCGATTTCGTCATGTACCAGCTTTCCGGCGGTGGCTACGGCGGCAATGCCGATCACGACGGTCTGGCCAATGGCTGTTCCACCATCGGTATATCCAAGGCTCCGCCGGTCGAGATCATGGAGCAGAACTTCCCCGTGCTCTACCACCGCTACGCCCTGCGCGAAGGCTCGGGCGGCGAAGGTATGCACCGGGGCGGGCTGGGTCTGGACTATGAACTTGAGCTCAGGCGCGGCACCGCGCGGGCAAGTTTCGTCATGGATCACGGACGGTTCGGCCCGCTGGGTGCGCTTGGCGGCAAGGACGGCGCGGTGAACGAAGTCGAAGTCTGGCGCGATGGCGTCAAATACACGCCGGAACATCTGTCAAAGGAACAGGACATCCCGCTTGAGGCGGGCGACCGGGTGAGGGTGAAAACGCCGGGCGGCGGGGGCTACGGCGATCCGGGAGAACGCGATCCTAGTCTTCTGGCGGAGGATCGTCGTCTGGGCCGGACGTAAACTCGGCCCGCCCGCGCGGGTCGATCAGCAAGGCACCAATCCAGCCGAAGACAAAGCCACCCAGATGCGCCTCCCAGGCCAAAAGCCGGTCCATCGCGTAGTAAAGCGCGACATTCAGCGCGACCAGCAAAAGGGCGGCACGGGCCACGGGCCACAGACGTTCCTGCAAGGTGAACCGGTCGACGTATTCCCAGGCCAGGATCGCGCCCGCCAGCCCGAACAGCGCGCCCGAGGCCCCGACCATCGGGCGATAACTTTCCGACAAAAGCGCAAAGCCCAGCCCGCCGCCAAGCATCCCAAGACAATAAAGAACGATGAACTTCGTGCCTCCCACGCGCAGCGCGACCGGGGTTGCCAGCGACACCAGCGTCAGCATGTTCAGGCCAAGGTGCATCAGCCCCGAGTGCAGGAAACCGTAGGTGACGAACATCAACCAGGGCTGTAGCGGGTAATTCGGTCGCCAATCATCCAGAAGACCGCTCCAGAAGCCGCCGTATTCATAAACGGTCGAGCGGAACCTTGCGATGCCAAGAAGCCGCATGTCCCCAAGTTGCATGAGCACTTCGATGCCAATGCAAAGCCCGACCAGGATCAGGATGGCAGCGCGGCCGGGCGCGCCAGAGCGCTCTTCGTCGCTCATCGTCCATGCCCCGCGACATCCGAAACGGACCAAGGCCGCGGACCTGCCTTCATCTGTCCCGCCCCCGTTCCGACCGGGTTATTGATCGGCTGCGGCAGCCAGGGCATCCCTGCGAGCGGCGGCATCGGCGATCTGCTCACGCGGGTCACTGCCCTGCACAATCGCCAGCGTCGCTTCGTATTGCGCGATGGCCTGCTCGGACTGGCCCAACTCTTCATAGACGCGCCCCAGGTGGTATTGAACGATCGGATCGCCCGAAAGCGCCTCGGCTGCCGGTTCCAAATAGGTCAGCGCGTCCTCGAATTCGCCCCGGCGGAACTGAATCCAGCCGTAGGTGTCCTGGAACGGGGGGATTTCGGTGCCGCGCAGGCGACGGGCCACGGTAAAGGCACGCTCAAGGCTGGCCTCATCGCTCCGGTACGTCGCCAGAAGACTGGCAAGGTTGTTTGCAATGATCGGTGACTCGCTGCTCTGTTCGTAAAGGGTTTCGTATATCCCGATGGCCCCATCAATGTCGTTCTCGCGTTCCAGGAAGGACGCCTTGGCCCAAAGCAGGTCGTTGTCGTCGGGAGAGTTGGCAAGACCGTTGTCGATGGCGGCTCTTGCCTCATCGACCTTGCCCTGAGCGCCAAGAACGCGGGCATATTGCAAAAGGTCCCGGCCAAGTCCGGTTTCGGTGGCGACGTTCGACAGGGTTTCCTCGGCTGCCTCGAAATCACCGACGGCAAACTGCGTGTTGCCAAGAACCTGAAGTGCGCGGGGGTTGTCGGGAAATTCCTCGACCAGTTCCGCTGCCAGCGCCAACGCCTCTTCCGGCAGGTTCATGCCAAGCCGCGTACGGATCAGCGCGATCTTGGCCGCACCGGCGGCGTCTTCGCCACTTTCCGCCATTTCCTCAAGGAAAGCGATGCCCCGGTCCTGGCCTTCGACTCGACTGATGATCTGAAGGCGCAACTGGTTGGCCCGGTTTTGCGCCGCACTGTCGGGGTTACGCTTCAGCGTATCGACCACCTGCTGCGCACGCGGCCAGTCTTCGGTTCGCAGGTAAATTTCACCAAGCGGCGCAAGCAGTTCGACCTCGCCGGGGCTGACCCGAAGCGCATTGATCAGAACTTCTTCTGCCGCGGTCAGACGGTCCTGTTCCATCAGCACCCGCGCGAAACGCAGGCTTTCCGCCGGAGCATTCCCCGAGGCGTCAACCGCCAGCGCAAGAAGATCCTGCGCAAGCTGGGCGTTGCCGTTACGCTCATGCGCCCGGGCCATCAGGGTCATCGCCTCGGCATCTTCCGGCGCCTGGTCCAGCGCCTGACGCAATGTGCTGATGGCCTCGTCGGCTTCGTCGGCCTCGATCAGCCACGCGGCGTTCATTTTCAGGGCTTCGACATTGGTTGCGTCGCTTTCCAGCACTTCGCCGACAAGTGTGCGTGCGCCCACTTCGTTGCCGGTGGCCACCAGAATGCGGGCCAGCGTCACCTTGTAGCGATCCGCCTCGGCACCCGGCGGCGTCGTTTCGACCACCGTCTCCATGATCGAGATCGCTTCGCCCGGCTGTTGCATGTCAAACAGAAGCCCTGCCTGCAAGGCTTTTAGAACATTGGCGTTTTCATACTGACCAATGGCTGACTGCACTTCTTCAAGCGCGGCTTCCGGCCCCGTTGAACGCTCAATGAAAGCGATCAAATTCACATGGGCGGCCAGCTTGTCCTCGGCCGTTTCAATCTCGCTGCGCAGAAAATCCTGTGCCGACTTTACGTCGCCTTCGCGGGTCAGCAAACGCAACAGCATCCCTTTGGTTTCCTCGTCGTCGGGAAAACGGGCGATGGTATCGCGCAAATGGCTTTCCAGCCGGGCTGTGTCGCCTTTCTGGGCCAACAGCATGGCCTTGGCGCGATGGAAAAGCGGGTTGTCCGGCGCAATGGCAAGCGCCTTTTCGGTCACCTCGATGGACTTGTCGATTTCGCCCTCGGTCATGTACCCCTGGATCAAGAGCCGATGGAGGATCTCATTGTCTGGTTGCGCTTCCGCCAGGACTTCCGCCTCGCGAGTCAATTCGCGAATCCGTGGCTGGTCTTCCTCCTGCGCCGCCTTGCGGAAGGTCAGCGCAAGGATGGCGACCTCGCTGCCCTCAACGGGGGGATCGGCGGCAAGAAGCGCGGCGCCATGGCGTTCGGCTTCGTCCCAGTTCTGCGTGATTATTGCAATTTCGGTAAGGGCCAGCCGTGCTTCCATATTGGAAGGGTCCTGTTCGGCCGCGCGCAGGAAATGTGAATAGGCCTCGGAAGTATTGCCCAACTGGCGCGAAACCCGGGCATAGGCCAGCCGTGCCTCCTGGTGGTTCCGGTCAAGCGTGAAGACGTTCCTCAGTTCCACCTGCGCACGCTGGAGGTCGCCGGCCGCGATCAACTCCATGCCGCTTTCAAAGTGCTTCGCAGCACGTTCTTCAGCCGAGTCGCAGGCCGAAAGGGCGATAAATCCAGCTAAAACGAAAGAACGAATGGGATAGGCCATAACGCGGAACTCCTCAAAACAACGACGCGCCCTCTTATCAAAGGACGCGCCGTTCAACCAGTATCGGTTACAAAGATTTGAGGTAGCCGTTGCGTTTTAGACGCCGGTTCCTTTCAGAACCACACCAACAGTCTGGGAAAGGATACGCAGGTCACCGGCAAATGACACATTCATGTCATAAGCGTCGTCGTACCCGGCACGCTCGGCGAAAGAAGACTCGTTGCGCTCGGACACCTGCCAGCTTCCCGTCACACCGGGGCGCAGACGGTAATAGCCGTGGCCCGGATACAGCCCCTGTTGCGAAGGCATCATGGGGCGCGGGCCAACAAGAGCCATGTCGCCGGTCAGAACGTTCCAAAGCTGCGGAAGCTCATCCAGAGAAGTTTTCCGCAGGATTTTTCCGACCTTGGTGCAGCGCGGGTCGAAGCTCAGCTTCTGCTTCGTCTTCCACTCTTCGCGAGCTTCGGAATTTTCAGCAAGGTATTTCTCAAGCTTGGCTTCGGCATTCGGCACCATCGTGCGGAATTTCCAAATCCGGAAACGTTTGCCGTCCTTGCCGACTCGTTCCTGACGGAAGATCGGCGAACGACCGTCTTCCAGAACGACAGCGACTGCGATCAGCAGAAGCACCGGAGCAACAAAGGGCAACGATGCCAGGATCAGCGCCGTGTCGAGAACACGTTTGAAAAACTGTCTGTATACACCTTCCCGCTTCGAAGCAGCGGAGTACGGCAGCGGCTTTACTTCGGAAGATGCCTGAATACGCGTGGCATAAACTGTCATTACTATCTACCGACCCCCGTCGGCTCCCTTACACACAACCCAAAATCGTAACCCGGACCCACAACAAGGCCTGTCCGACCAGGTCGGTGTAGCATTAAGGGGGTGTTAAGCAAAGGAATTCGGGCTGAAATATGTGATTTTTTCGGCAGAATCGCTTCATATATGAGCGACTTGACCTAGCGTCGCTTTCCAAATGTGCAGAACCGCTACGATTTTCGCCATATTTCCGCCTTTAGCATGAAGAGGCCGTATACAGGGCTCAAAATCAACAATCTGGCGAATTTCGTCATATTGTTTCAAATCGATCACAAATCGTCAAGGAACCCGGCTTCGCAAAACTTGCACGATTCGACTTCTGCCTGACGATTGGCTGCGAAATCATTGCAGAATTGCCGCATACCCGCCATGTTATATGGCTATAGGCAAAGCAAGCAGACTCTTACCTCGGCGTGCCCTATATCCACTCCGAGCAATCAGTGAGATCAATGACGAGTTCAGACCTTTACATGGAGTTCTTCGGGTTTTCCGAGCGGCCATTCACTTTGCTGCCCGATCCCGATTTCATCTATTGGTCCCGCGCACACCGCAGGGCCTATTCCGTGCTGGAATACGGGGTGCTTACGCGCTCGCCGATCACGGTCGTCACCGGCGAGGTCGGCGTGGGCAAGACCACCCTTGTCCAAAAGCTCATCCAGACCCTGGAACAGGACATCACCCTTGGCATGATCTCGAATGCCCAGGGCGGTCGCGGGGAATTGTTGCAGTGGGCCTTGAACTCGCTCGGTGTCGAAACCGACCTGAACGCGGCCTATGTGACGCTCTTTCAGCAACTCCAGGATTTCGTGATCGAAGAATACGCCAGCGGCCGGCGGGTCATCATCCTGATCGACGAGGCGCAGAACCTGTCGATCGAGGGGCTGGAAGAACTGAGGATGCTGACCAATATCAACTCGAACAAGGACGAGTTGCTGCAACTGATCCTGATCGGCCAGCCCGAGTTGCGCCAGATGATCATGCGCCCCGAGTTGCGCCAGTTCGCACAGCGCGTGACGGCCACATATCATGTCGGTTCGCTCGACCGTGCCGGTGTCGCCGGATACATGCAGCACCGGCTGACCCACGTCGGCGGCACCGGAACCGAGTTTACGGACGAAGCCATCGACCTTGTCCACCAGCATTCCCACGGGATCCCGCGACTTGTGAACAGGCTCTGCGATTTCGCGATGGTCTACGCGGCCACCGAAGAGCGTCGCGTCGTGGATGCCGCGATAATCGAAGAAGTGCTTGAAGACGGCATCTTCTTGCCAGCCGTGCAATCCACCGGGGAGGCAGCAGAATGAACATCGACTTGGCTTTCTATTACCAATTGTTCATCCGCCGGCTGCCGGTGATGGCCGTGATCTTCACCCTGTGCGCCGGGATCGGTGTCGCGCTTGCGATGACCCTGCCGCCAAAGTTTTCGGCAGACGCACGCCTTGTCGTGGAAGGCGCTCAGATTTCAGCGAATGAACGACGGGGCAACGACGAAACCGACCCCAGCCAGCATCTTCAGATCATCCAGCAGCGTCTTATGACGCGCGCCAATCTCGTCGATATCGCCAACAAGTTCCGCGTCTTCCGGGGAGAGGGCAATCTTTCACCGGACGAGGTGGTCAAAAGGATGCGCGGTCAGACGAGAATCAATATCTCGGCGGGCCGCAACCGGGCCACTTTCATGGAGATTTCCTTTACCTCCGAACGTGCGAAGGTGTCATCCGACGTCGTGAACGAGCTTGTCACCCTTGTTCTGGCCGAGGATGCCGAGATCCGCGGAGTCGGGTCGCGTCAGACGCTGGAGTTCTTTGTCAAACAGGTCGAGCGTCTGGACGAGGAACTGGCCCGGCAAAGTGCCCAGATCGTCGCCTTCAAGGAAGCCAACAAAGAGGCTCTGCCGGAAAGCCTGCAATACCGTCTCGATCGCCGCGCGACCTTGCAGGAACGGATGAACCTGTCCATCCGCGACCGCGCGTCGCTTCTGGATCAGCGGGATCGTCTGACTGCCCTGGGCCTGCAAGCACTGCCGCAGGCGGTTCCGCTGACAGCCGAACAACAGCTCTTGCAGCAATACAATGCCGAGCTTGTCGAATGGGAAGTCGTGCTGAAAGGCAAGTCCAACCCGAAAGTCGAAGTGCTGAAGGCCAAGATCGCCGAATTGGAACGCAGGCTCTCGCTCACCGTGCAGGACGATGCGTCACCGTCGTCTTCGGTCCTGGATTTGCAACTGGCAGAACTCGACTCCCGGCTGGAATTCATTGACCAGGAAATCGAACGCGGCGAGGCCGAGTTGGAAGAACTCCGCATCGCGATCGAAGCGACGCCCTCGGTTGCAAACCGCCTTGAACAGCTTGAACGCGAATACGTGAACACCCAGACCCTTTACAATCGCGCTGTCACCGATCGCGCCGCCGCGCAGACCGGCGACCAGATCGTGGTCAACAACAAGGATGAGCGTGTCACCGTGATCGAGCAGGCGACACCGCCGTCCGCTCCCACGTCGCCGAACCGCAAGACGGTTGCCGGTGGCGGTGTCTTCGCGGGATCGGCGCTTGCGGGCCTGTTCTTCATTCTCACGGAACTTCTGAACCGCACCATCCGCCGCCCCGTGGACATCGTGAATGCGCTTGGTGTCCAGCCTTTGGCCACCATTCCCTACCTGGAAGAAGAATCGGTTCGCCGTCGTCGCCGTGCGTTGAAGACCATCCTGATCGTCGGGATCCTTATCGCGATTCCCGTCGGTTTATGGGCGATACATACATTTTACCTACCGCTGGAACTGGTGATCGAGAAGGTGCTTGATCGCGTGGGGCTTTGAGCAGGACAGATTGAACGATGGAAAAACTTCAGGCAGCCCTGGCTCGTGCGCGGGAAAAACGGAACAACGACGGTCGCCCGGTGCGGTCGGATTATTCGCATTCCGCGCGAAGCAACCTGCGCGGTTCCAAGCGAGAAGCCGTGGATGCGCGTTGGGAAGAGATCCCGACGTTCGAGGCGCCTGAAAAGGCCTTGCACAAATCGCGTGTCTACGCAGGCGAAGCCACGCCGGAAGCCCAGCATTTCGACATCCTGCGTACCAAACTTCTTCTCGAGATGCGCCGCAACAACTGGACACGGATCGCCATAACCTCGGCGACACCGGGGTGCGGCAAGACGACCATGGCCTGCAACCTGATTGCCGGTTTCGGGCGTCAGCCCGAGGATCGCGGCATCCTTTTCGATCTGGATTTCCGTCGCCCCTCCGTGGCCAAGACCTTCGGCGCGGCACCCTCGGCAAGCCTCAAGGACGTCTTCCTAGAGGATGTCGAATTCAAGGATCAGGCGCTGCGCTTTCAGCCGAACACGGCGATCTCGGTGACGACGCGCCCGCATTCCGATCCGGCACAGATCATCCTCAGTTCGCAGACGGCCGAGGTGCTGGACCAGATCCAGGCGGATTACACCCCCGACCTGATGCTGTTCGACATGCCGCCGATCCTTGTCTCGGACGAGACGCGCGGCTTTCTGAAACTGGTCGATGCCGTGCTGATCCTTGCCGCCGCCGAGAACACCACCGTGGCCCAGATCGACGAGGTAGAGCGCGAGGTTGCCCGCTACAGCAACGTTGCCGGGATCGTGCTGAACAAGGCGCGATTCATGAGCGCGGATTACGGATATGCCTACTGAGCGGCGCGCAACGTTCGCTCACATCACCAATTGCTAAAGTTTCGGGCGCAAATTCCCGCCTGTTCGAACCTTGCCGGGGTCACTTTTCCTCGGCTCGTATCCCGAAAAGGTCCGGGGGCCAAAACCCCTACGCGTCCACATCGGCCAACGCCCCTGACAAGGGCAGTGACATCAGGATCAAACGGGGCGCAGCGGCGCCGCTGATCTTATCCAAAAGAAAAACCGCCCATCCTTTACGAGTCTTCGGGGAAGGGGCGACGCCCGACCGAGACATAGGCCTTGAACCCCGCTTCGGCGGCGTCCTCGGCGTTGTAGATATTGCGCAGGTCGGCCATATGCGCCGTCGCCATCCCGCCCGCGATCCGCTCCAGATCGAGGGCGCGAAACTCGTTCCACTCCGTCAGGATGACCACAAGGTCAGCACCCGCCGCGGCCTCATAGGCGTCCGTTTCCCAGATCACGTGCGGCAACAAGGCTTCGCCTTCGGATTTGCCCTGCGGGTCGACCGCGTGCACCTTGGCCCCGCCGCCCACAAGGGCGGGCACGATGGTCAGCGACGGTGCATCGCGCATGTCGTCGGTGTTCGGTTTGAAGGTCACGCCAAAGACGGCCACCTTCTTGCCGTTGAAACTGCCGTCACAGAGATCGCGCAGTTTCTCGATCATCCGGTACTTCACAGCATCGTTTACCTGGATCACCGCCTCGGTGATCTTCATGGGCGAGGCATATTCCTGACCGATCCGCGCAAGAGCGCTGGTATCTTTCGGAAAACACGACCCGCCATAGCCGGGGCCCGCGTGGAGGAACTTGTTGCCGATCCGGCCATCCAGCCCCATGCCCTTGGCCACCTCGCGCACATCGGCGCCGGTCTTTTCGCAAAGGGCGGCGATTTCGTTGATGAAGGTGATCTTGGTCGCAAGAAAGGCGTTCGCGGCGTATTTGATCATCTCGGCCGATTCCAGATCGGTGGTGACAATCGGGAAATCGCGCAGGAACAGAGGGCGATAGATGTCTTCCATCACCTCCGCGGCACGGTCGGTTTCCACGCCGACGACCACGCGGTCGGGGCGCATGAAATCGTCGATCGCCGCACCTTCGCGCAGGAACTCGGGGTTCGAGGCGACGTCGAAGTCCATGTCGGGGTTCGCCGCACGGATCGTTTCGGCCACCTTGCGGTTCGTGCCCACGGGAACGGTCGATTTGGTGACGACAACGATGTAGTCCTTGGCGGAGCGCGCGATCTCTTCCGCGGCGGCCATCACATAGGTCAGATCCGCGTGACCGTCGCCGCGTCGGGTGGGTGTGCCAACGGCGATGAACACCGCGTCGGCCCCCTCCAGCGCCTCGTCAAGATCAAGGGTGAAAGACAGGCGCCCTGCTTCCACATTCTTGGCCAAAAGCACGTCCAACCCCGGTTCGTAAATCGGGATCTCGCCCTTTTCCAACCGTTCGATTTTTGAGGCGTCCTTGTCCACGCAGACCACGTCATGGCCAAAGTCCGAAAGGCAAACGCCCGAGACAAGGCCCACATAGCCGGTTCCGATCATTGCGATACGCATGTTATTAACCCTTACACATCAATGTTTTATATCTTGTAGTAGTCGCGATACCACGACACGAAGTCTTCAACACCCCTTGCTACCGGGGTTCCGGGACGGGTACCGGTCAACTGGTTCAACAGCGCGGTATCGGCCCAGGTGGCTGGAACGTCGCCGGGCTGCATCGGCATCATGTTTTTCTCTGCCTTGATCCCAAGCGAGGCTTCGATGGCCTCGATGAAATCCAGCAGTTGCACGGGTTCCGAATTGCCGATGTTCACCACGCGCCAGGGCGCAACCGGTGACAGGCTGTCATGCGGCACGGGCGCGTCGCGCAGTGGCACCGCTCCGGCCAGATCGACAATCGCGCTGACCAGATCGTCGATATAGGTGAAATCCCGCTGCATCTTGCCGTGGTTGTATACGTCGATCTTTTCACCGGCCAGCATTGCCTTGGTGAACTTGAACAGCGCCATGTCGGGCCGCCCCCAGGGGCCGTAAACGGTAAAGAAACGGAACATGGTAACAGGCAGGTCGTAAAGATGCGCATAGGAATGCGCCATCGCTTCGGTGGCCTTTTTGGTTGCGGCATAAAACGACATCTGGCTGTCGGCCTTGTGCCGCTCGGAATAGGGCATCTCGGTGTTCGCCCCGTAAACCGACGAGGTCGAAGCAATCATGAGATGCGCTCCGGGATGGGCGCGCGCGGCCTCCAGCAACTCGAACGTCCCTTGGATGTTGGCCGAAACATAGGAACGCGGTGCGTCGATGGAATAGCGCACGCCTGCCTGCGCGGCGAGGTGGATCACCAAGTCGGGATTGTAGGTCTCGAAGAGTTTCAGGAAGACACCTTCGCCCTCAACGCGGTCTTCGACTTCCACGTAATTTTCATGCCGCGCCAACCGCGCCGCCCGGTCGCGTTTCAAACGCGGATCGTAATATTCGGTGAAGGCATCCAGCCCGACCACGCGCCAGCCCTCGGCCAGATAACGCTCTGCCGTGTGATAGCCGATGAACCCGGCCGAACCTGTGACAAGAACCGTCTTCAAGCGTCACCCGCGATCTGTTTCAGGTAGGCGCCATAGGCGTTCTTGCCCAAAGGCTCGGCGGCACGCAAAAGATCTTCCTTGGTGATCCAGCCGTTTTCAAAGGCGATCTCCTCGGGCGAACCCGATTGCAGCCCTTGCCGCGATGTCAGCGTGCGTACGAAGTTCCCAGCATCCAGAAGCGACCCATGCGTGCCGGTGTCCAGCCAGGCATAGCCGCGCCCCATCCGTTCGACGCTGAGGCTGCCGTCTTTCAGGTATAGCTCCAAAAGATCGGTGATCTCCAACTCGCCGCGCGGCGAAGGTTTCACCTCTGCTGCCCGATCCGAGGCGGTGCCATCCAGAAAATAAAGCCCGGTCACGGCATAGTTCGACGGCGGCTTCGCGGGTTTCTCGATGATCTGGGACACCTTGTCGCCTTCGTAAGCCAGCACGCCATAGCGTTCCGGATCCGCCACGCGATAGCCAAACACCGTACCGCCATTTTCCACCGTATCGGCGCGTTCCAGCATCTTGGGCAAACCGTGGCCGAAAAAGATGTTGTCGCCCAGAACCATGGCCGAAGGTGCGCCGTTCAGGAAATCCTTGGCCAGAAGATAGGCTTGGGCCAGTCCATCCGGCGAAGGCTGGACGATCCAGGTCAGCGAAAGGCCCCATTGCGAACCATCGCCCAAGAGCCGCTGAAACTGCGCCTGGTCGTCTGGCGTGGTGATGACCGCAATCTCGCGAATGCCCGACAGCATCAGCACCGAAAGCGGGTAATAGATCATCGGCTTGTCGTAGATCGGCAAAAGCTGTTTCGACACGGCCATCGTGATCGGATAAAGCCGCGTGCCGGATCCGCCGGCCAGGATGATGCCCTTGCGCTTGGTCATCGTTTCTCTGCTCCTTCCGGGTGTTTGACCCCGGATGTCTCAAATGCCTTCAACTTCTCTTCAAGCGCCTCAATACGGCGATTGAGTGTCGCGACGATGGCCCCGTCATGAAGCATGCCGGTTGGCAGTGTTGCGGCTGCGCCATTCGTGGCCACGGCAATAATATAACGCCGCTGCGTCGTGTCGTCTTGCCCGTAGTCAAGAAACCCGGTGCGCTTCCAACTTTGCTGCTCCTCGCCCGGACCGGACAGAACCGAACCATGCAGATAGCCTTGCCGGTATCGCGTAACGGTCTCGAAGTGGGGGGCAAGCAGGGAAAGGAAGGTGGCTTCGTCCAGTTCCTTGGCATGAAAGGGGTTGGGAAGGTCGGGCGGCGAAAGCGCGGCGTCGGGGGTGGAGATGACAAGCACGCCCTGGGGCGCAAGGACGCGGGCCAATTCGGCAACAAAGCCTTCGTGCTCCGCGATATGTTCGATGGTTTCGAAGGATACGACCACATCGAAGGCGTTTTCCTCGAAGGGCAGGGTGGTTCGCGCATCGGCGATGACAAAGGAAAGTCCCTCGGCCCCATAGACACGCGCGGCCCGCGCAATGATACCGGCGTCGATGTCTGCCCCCGTGACCTCAGCCGCGCCTTCGCGTTTCAATAGCGCCGCACCATAGCCTTCGCCGCAGGAAATATCCAGAACGCGCTTGCCGCGCACCAGCTCCAACACGCTGAAATAACGGTGTAAATGGGCGGCGAGTATCTGTGTCGTCACCCAGGGCGTGCAGCGCTCGCCGTCAAACTCGATCTTTTCGCTCGGGCGGGCGAGCGAGACGGTACGGCTCACGCGTTCAACTCCGCCAGAACCTCGGCCAGTCCCTTTTGCCAGTCCGGGCGGGGAATGCCGAAAGCGCCTTCCAGTGCGGTGCAATCCATCCGCGAATTCAGCGGTCGTTTGGCCGGGGTGGGATAGTCCGACGTTGGAATGTCGGTGACGGCACAACTCAACCCCGATTGCGCGAAAATCTCCCGCGTGAAATCGGCCCAGGACACATCAGGCGCACCCGAGAAATGATGCGTCCCCCCCTCGGCACCCGCCGCAAGGCTCTGCGCGATGTTCAAACAGGCATCGGCAATATCCGCCGCCGGGGTCGGCCCGCCAATCTGATCGGCGACAATGGTCAGCGCATCCCGATCCGCCCCGAGCCGCAGCATCGTCTTGACGAAGTTGTTCCCGTGGGCGCTGAACACCCAGGACGTCCGCAGGGTGACATGACGCACGCCGCTTTCCAAAAGCGCCTCTTCGCCCAACAGCTTGCTTGTCCCGTAAGCGCCAAGCGGGCCTGTCGCATCGTTCGGTTTCCAGGGCGTGTCGCCATCGCCGGGAAAGACGTAATCGGTCGAGATATGGACCAGCGGGATGGACTTTTCGGCACAGGCGCTGCCAAGGGCGGCCACGGATGTGCCGTTGACCGTTTCGGCCAGCGCGCTTTCCTCTTCCGCCTTGTCGACCGCCGTATAGGCCACCGCGTTGATCACCGCATCCGCCACAAGGGCGCGGGCGAGTTCAAGCACTTGATCCGGCTTGGAAAAGTCCGCGCGGTCCCGCCCGATCACCTCAAGCGTCACTCCTTCGGGGCAACGGCGCTGCACCTCACGCGCAACCTGTCCGGTCTTGCCAAAAAGCGCGATTTTCATGACCGTCTCTCCCGGATCAGGAACAGCAAGGCCGTGGCCCAGACCAAGACTTCGAAAAGAAAGGTCCAGTGCAGAATGAAGTTCAGTGTCCAGTGTCCGCGCAGGGCGGGGACTTCGAAAAAGTGGAACAGATGATCGGAAAACGGCATCGCCCAGGCGATCCCGCCCACTATCGTGTCAAGGAACAGGTGCAGCGCGATCACCCCGAAGAAAACCGCAAACAGACCGGCTTTCCCGGCGCGTTTCGCAAAGGGCCAGGTCATCAAAGCAATGACGGCCCAGAAGAAGGGGACATGCACCCAGTACTTGTGGTGATGGAACGCCCTCTCATCAATGAGATAGAACCAGATCAAGTCGATGTCGGGCAGAATCGCGGCGACCAGGGCCACTGGCAAGGCCCACGTCAAACGGGGTGAAAAGGCCCGCGCGGCCACATAGCCCGAAGGAAGATGCGCCGTCAGCATCACCCGGTTCCCCGCCGCTCCATCGCCACGTCCAGAAGCGGACGCCACCAGTCCTCGTTCGCCAGGTACCAATCCACGGTCTTGGCCAGCCCTTCTTCCCAGGTGACCGAAGGCCGCCAGCCCAACTCACTGCGAATCCTTGTGGGATCAATGGCATAGCGCTTGTCGTGGCCCGGCCGGTCGGTGACGAAGGTGATCAGCCGATCATGCGGCGCTCCATCCGGTCGGCGGTCGTCCAGGAGGGCGCAGATCTTGCGCACCAGGTCGATGTTGGCCACCTCGTTCTCGCCACCGATGTTATAGCTGCGGCCCAACTCGCCTTTTTCCAGAACCAGCAACAGCGCGTCGGCGTGGTCTTCGACATAAAGCCAGTCGCGCACATTGTCGCCCGCACCGTAAACCGGAATGGATTTGCCATGGATCGCGTTCAGGATCACCACTGGGATCAGCTTTTCGGGAAAGTGATAGGGGCCGTAGTTGTTGGAACAATTGGTCAGCACAACCGGCAGGCCGTAGGTTTCATGCCAGGCGCGGACAAGGTGATCGCTTGAGGCTTTCGACGCCGAATAGGGGCTGCGCGGATCATAGGGCGTGTCTTCGGTGAACATGCCTGTTGCCCCGAGCGAGCCGAAAACTTCGTCCGTCGAGATGTGATGAAAGCGAAAATCCTCGGGCCGACCCTTGCCTTCCCAATAGGCACGGGCGGCTTCCAGAAGGGTATAGGTGCCGGTGATATTGGTGTGAATGAAATCGGCAGGCCCGTCGATCGATCGATCCACGTGGCTTTCGGCGGCTAGGTGCATCACCGCGTCGGGCTGATGTTTTGCAAAGGCGTCATCCAGATCGGCACGCTCGGTAATCGACACCTGTTCAAAGGCATAGCCGGGGGCGTTCGACACGGGCGCGACATTGGCAAGGTTCGCCGCATAGGTCAGGCAATCGAGGTTGACGATTTCATGGCCTGCGCGGATCGCCTGCCGGACCACGGCCGAACCGATGAAACCGGCACCGCCGGTCACGAGGATCTTCATGCCGCGCTCCATTCAAAGGGGCTGTCGAAATCGGCAAGGGCCGGTGCGGCGGCATCTTTTTCCGAGAGTTTCGGCGCACCATCCAACCCCCAGTCCACACCGCAGGAATCCCAGGCCACCGCGCCGTCGCTGTCCTTGTCGTAGTAATTCGTCACCTTGTAGGTGATTTCGGTATCCGGTGCGCGCGTGACAAACCCGTGCAGGCAGCCCTCGGGCACCATCAGTTGCAATCCGTTTTCAAAGGTCAGTTCGATCCCGAACCATTTGCCATAAGCTGGCGAGCCCTTTCTGACATCGACCACCACGTCGAACAGGCAGCCCCGCCCGCAGCGCACCAGCTTTGCCTGCCCGAAGGGCGGCGCCTGATAATGCAGGCCGCGCAAAGTGCCGACATCAGAGGAAAGCGAATGATTGTCCTGTACGAAATCGTAATGCAGCCCGGCATCCGCCATGCGCTGTTTGTTCCAGGATTCCGAGAAAAATCCCCGCGCATCGCCAAATCGGGCAGGTTCCAGGATCACCACATCCGGAATCTCGGTCTTGGTTATCTTCATGGATAAGGCTTTACCTTTTATTTCCAAGCACAAACGCACCCTCACCCCGCCGGGGTCCTAGCAGGTTTCTGCAGGTGCGTCATCACGTCTTTGCCAAGCGGTTTTCGGGTCGTGTCGGATGGGAAACAGCCTTCGCGGCGATGAAATCCCCTTGATCCGGCAGCCTCCCACGGCAAACACTGTCGAAAAGGAGAGTGACTTGCCGACAGACGAAAGAGCCTTGCGGCGCGAGATCATCGAACAGGCTCGGGCCATGAATGAAAACGGTCTCAATCACGGGGTGTCGGGCAATATCTCGGCGCGTGCGAACGATGCCATGCTGATCACGCCGTCGGGGACGGATTACGACACGATGACGCCCGAGATGATCGCGAAGGTCGATCTTTCCGATCCGGCGGGGGCATGGGTAGGGCCGCTGAAGCCTTCCAGCGAGTGGCGGTTTCACCATGCGGTCTATCGCCAGAGGGAGGAGGCGCAGGCCGTCGTTCACGCCCATCCGATTTACTGCACGGCATTGGCGATGGCGCGAAAGCCGATCCCGCAGGCGCACTATATGGTCGCGATATTCGGCGGTTTCGATGTGCGATGCGCGGAGTACGCCACTTTTGGGACAAAGGCGCTTTCCGATGCGGTGATGACCGCCCTGGATGGCCGCATGGCCTGCCTGATGGCCAACCACGGGATGCTGGCCCTTGGTGAAACGCTGGACAAGGCGATGTGGCGGGCGGTGGAACTGGAGGTTCTGGCACAGCAATATTGCGTGTCATTGCAGATCGGCGGGCCGGTGATGCTCAGCGACGACGAGATGGCGGAGGCCATGGCGCAGATCAAGGGATACGGGAAGGCCGGGCGATGAGTCGCCGGGTCGTCATCACCGCCGGAGCCTCGGGCATCGGACGTGCCATAGCCGAGGCGTTCTTGCATCACGACGACCGGGTCGCGGTCTGCGACGCCGACGAACAGGCGGTCGGCGAATTCGCGGCGACCTATCCCGGTGCACTGGCGCGGGTTGCCGATGTAACCTCCGAAGACCAGATGGCGGAATTCCTGGGCGCGGTTGAAGAGGCCTGGGGTGGGGCCGACGTGGTCTGCGCCAACGCCGGCACCGGAGGGCCGGCAGGGCGGATCGAGGATCTGGATTACGGGGCCTGGCAGGATTGCGTTTCGGTCAACCTGCATGGAGCTTTCCTGACCTGTCGCTGGGCGGCGCGGGTCATGCGGGGGCAGGGCAGCGGTTTGATTGTGCTGACCTCTTCGACGGCAGGCATCGCGGGCTATCCCCTGCGGTCGCCCTATGCCTCGGCGAAATGGGCGCTGGTCGGCTTGACCAAGACACTGGCGATGGAGTTGGGACCGGCGGGTGTGCGGGTCAACGCGATTGCCCCCGGCGCGGTTGAAGGGCCGCGCATGGACCGGGTCGTCGCGATGGAGGCCGCGGCCAGCGGCGTGCGGGAAGATGAAGTACGCGAGGCTTACGTGAAAGGCGTATCTTTGCGGTCCTGGGTCACGGCGGGTGATGTTGCGGATATGGTGATGTTCCTCGCCTCGCCTCAGGCGTCGAAAATCTCGGGCCAGGTGATGTGCGTCGATGGGCATACCGAGACGCTGGCGCCGTAAGCGAATTCTGTCGCAGAATTCGAATAGGAAAATGTCGCATTTTCCATGATTTCCGCGTCGGAAATCGGCGCGGAGTGTGCGTCAAACTCCGCTTGCCGCACGCTGTTTCAAAAGCTCGGTCAGCCAATCGGGATCCATCTCGGGAACCGAAGACAGCAAGAGCTCGGTATAGGGATCGTGCGGCGGCTGGAACATTTCGGACTTGCCGCCCATCTCGACGACCTTGCCTTCCTTCATCACGACCACCTCGTCGGCAATCGCCTTAACCGTCGCCAGATCATGGGTGATGAACATATAGGCGAGGTCGAATTCGCCCTGCAGCTTGTCCAACAACTTCAGGATGCCTTCCGCAACAAGCTGGTCCAGCGCGGACGTCACCTCGTCGCAGATAATGAACTGGGGCTCGGCGGCCAATGCGCGGGCAATGCCGATCCTTTGTTTCTGACCGCCGGAAAGCTCCGAGGGCAGGCGGTCGATGTAATCGTCCGGCTCCAACTCGATCAGGTGCAAAAGCTCGCGAATGCGTTCGGTCAGCGCCTTGCCTTGCAGGCCAAGGTACATCTGTGCGGGACGGCCGATCAATTCGCGCAGCTTCAGCTTGGGGTTCAGCGCCGTGTCGGCCATCTGGTAGATCATCTGCGCCTGGCGCAGTTGTTCGCGTGACCGCTTTCGGTAATCGGACGGCAGCAATTCGCCGTTAAACAACACCTCACCGCGTCGGGGTGGCAACAGGCCGGTGATGACGCGGGCGGTGGTGGATTTGCCCGACCCACTTTCGCCCACGACCGCGACGGTGCGTCTGGCGTGGATGTCGAAGCTGAAGTCGTGCAAGACGTCGATGGTGCCATAGGCGGCCGTGACGTTCCGGACCGAGACGACCGGCTTGCTTTCCGTCACCGGGGGCTGTTCCGGGCGGGCGTGGCTGCGCACGGCCCAGAGAGATTTGGTGTAGTCCTGTGTCGGGGCCGATAGCATGGTGCGGGTGTCGGCCTCTTCCACCTCTTCACCTTTTAGAAGGACTTTGATCTTGTCGGCCATCTGCGCCACCACGGCCAGGTCGTGGGTGATGTAGATGGCGGCGGTGTCGAATTGCTCGACAATGTCGCGGATCGCGGCCAGCACCTCGATCTGCGTGGTCACGTCCAGCGCGGTGGTGGGTTCGTCAAAGATGATCAGGTCGGGGCGGCAGGCCATGGCCATGGCGGTCATCGCGCGTTGCAACTGCCCGCCGGAAACCTGGTGCGGATAGCGAAAGCCGATGCCGTCCGGGTCGGGCAGTTGCATCCGGGTGTAGAGATCTTTGGCATCCTTTTCTGCTTCGCCGCGCGACATGACACCGTGTTGTACGGGGGCTTCGGAATACTGGTCGATCAACCGGTGCGCCGGGTTGAAGCTGGCGGCGGCCGATTGCGCTACATAGGCGATGCGTTTGCCGCGCAGGTGGCGCTTTTCTTCGCGCGAGGCCTGGCGCAAGTCGATGCCGTCGAACAGGATTTCACCGCCCGAAATTCGGCAGCCGTCGCGGGCAAAGCCCATGGCGGCAAGGCCGATGGTGGATTTGCCCGCACCGGATTCGCCAATGAGACCAAGGACTTCGCCCTTGTGAAGCGTCAGGTCCACGCCCTTGACGATTTCCAGCCATTCCTCGTCGGCGCGGCCTTCGATGCGCAGGTCTTTCATGGTCAGAAGGATCTCTTTGTCGCTCATCGGCTTACTCCTTCAACCCGGACGCGCGGTGCAACTGCCAGTCGACGACAAAGTTCACGCTGACCGTCAACAACGCGATGGCACCGGCGGGCAACAGGGGCGTGATGTCACCAAAGGAAATCAGGGTGGCGTTGTCTTTCACCATCGAGCCCCAGTCGGCGGTCGGCGGCTGGATGCCGAGGCCGAGGAACGAGAGCGCCGAGATGGTCAGGAAGACGAAGCAGAAGCGCAGGCCAAACTCGGCGACAAGGGGCGCCATGGCGTTTGGCAGGATTTCCCGCGTGATGAGGCGCCAGAGGCCTTCGCCCCTGAGACGTGCCGCCTCGACGTAATCCATCACGACGATGTTCATGGCCACCGCGCGGGCAAGGCGGAAGACGCGGGTGGAATCGATCAGGGCGATGACGAGGATCATGTTGATGATCGACGTGCCGACGATCGTCAGAAGAAGCAGCGCAAAGATCAGCGCCGGGATCGCCATCAGCACGTCAACGGCGCGGGCCAGCACCTGGTCCAGCCAACCGCCGACCGCCGCTGCCAGAAGGCCGAGGACCGAGCCGAGGATGAAGGCAAGCGCGGTGGTGATGAAGGCGATACCCACGGTATTGCGGGCCGCATAGATCAGGCGCGAAAGCATGTCGCGCCCCAGGTTGTCGGTGCCCAGTAGGTGGACGTTGTCCCAGGCCTGGTATTCGCGGCCCACAACCTCGGTCTCGGGGAAGGGGGCGATAAGGGGGGCAAAGACGGCGGCGACGATGTAGATGAGGATCATCAGCATCCCGAAGCTGGCGGTCAGGGGGGCGGTGCGCAATTCCTTGGCCACGCCTTTCGGCGAGACGGCAATCGCGGCCTGCCTGAACACCCAGCCCGCGCCCAGGGCGACGATGATGGTGACGGCGAGCCAGAACAGTCCTGTCAGAAATCCCATATTCTACCTCCCGTGAACCAGACGCGGGTTCGACAAGGTCGCCAGCACGTCCGCGGTGAGGTTCAAAAGCACGTAGGCCGCCGCGAAGACCAGCGCGACGCCTTGCACCACGGGCATGTCGCGGGCGGCCACGCTGTCGACCATCAACTGGCCGAGGCCGGGATAGACAAAGACGACCTCGACCACGACGACGCCGGTGATGAGGTAGGCAAGGTTCAGGGCAACCACGTTGATGATCGGGGCCAGCGCGTTCGGCAGCGCGTGTTTCACGATAACGCGCATCGGTTTCATGCCCTTCAGGCGCGCCATCTCGATATAGGGCGAGGCCAGAAGGTTGATGATGGCGGCGCGGGTCATGCGCATCATGTGCGCCGTGACGACAAGGGTCAGCGTCAGGGCGGGCAGGAAGGCGCGGTAGAGGTATTCGAAGAACGAGGGTTCCACCCGGAAGCTGGCCATTGAGGGAAAGAGGCCGCCGCGCCCGGCCAGAAGGAAGATCAGGATGTAGGCGACGAAGAATTCGGGGAAGGAAATCGAGGTCAGGGCCGAGGCATTGGCGAACCGGTCGAAGAAGGAGTTGCGAAAGAGCGCGGCAAAAATGCCAAGCGCCAGCGACAGGGGAACGGCGATGGCGGCGGCGTAAAGCGCGAGTTTCAGCGTATTGCCCAGACGGCGACCGATCAGGTCGGCCACCGGTTGGCCGTTGGCCAGGGACTCGCCGAAATCACCTCGCAGGATGTCGCCCAGCCAGCCAAGGTAGCGCGTGTGCATCGGCTCGTTCAGGCCCAGTTTCTCGCGGATCGCGGCCACGGTTTCGGGGGTTGCCGATTGCCCCAGGATCTCTTGCGCGAAATCGCCCGGCAAAAGCTCGGTCGCGCCGAAGATGATCAAAGAGACGATGAACAGCGTCAGCAATCCAAGCGCCAAACGCTGAAAGATCATTCTCCAGATATGTGACATCAATTACCCCTCGGTGCCGCGGTTATGGCCCCGCGACCGGACCGGTCATTCGATATGAAAACCCCCGGGCGGTGGAACCGTCCGGGGGTGATCGGTTTTAGGCGAACCACCAGCGCTCGCCCAGGCGCTGGCCGTCGTTGCGCCAGTTCGACGCGACCGTATCGGGCTTGCCCAGTACATCGCTATAGGCCCCGACATAGGCGGCGAACATCGGGATGACCGAGCCGCCCTGGTTCGCGACGATGTCCTGCATCTCGTAGTATTGTTCGCGGCGCAGGTCTTCGTTCAGTTCGGACCGTGCCGAGACCAAAAGCTCGTTGAAACGTTCGTGGCTGAAATAGCTTTCGTTCCAGGCCGCCCCTTCGGAGTACGCCGTTGCGAACATCCAGTCTTCGGTCGGACGCCCCGACCAATAGGTGCCGCAGAAGGGTTTCTGCATCCAGACGTTCGACCAATAGCCGTCGTTCGGTTCGCGCACGACGTTGAGGTTGATCCCCGCTGCGGTCGCGCTTTCCGAATAAAGTACACCGGCGTCCAGCGCACCGGCAAAGGCGGCGTCGGCGAGGTGGATGTCGACGTCGAGCGAATCCAGCCCGGCCTCTTTCAGGTAGAACTTGGTCTTGTCGGGGTCATAGGTCTTTTGCTCCAACTCGGTGTTGAAGAACCGCTGGCCGGGGCCGATCGGGTGGTCGTTGCCGACGGTGCCATAGCCGTTGAGGATGGTCTCGACCAACTGTTCCCGGTTGATCGCGTATTTCAGGGCCTGACGGATGTTGTTGTCGGAAAACGGTGCTGCCCGCGTGTCCATCGGCAGGCCATAGTGCTGGGTGCCGGTGATCGCCAGAACCTCGATTCCGGGCGCGCGCTCCAGAAGGGCGACGGTGTTCAGATCGGCCGAGTCGATGTAATCGACCTCGCCCGAGATCAGCGCGTTCTGACGGGCGGCGTCGTCGTGAATGACGATCTGCTCAAGCCCGTCGAAATAGGGCAGGCCCTCTTTCCAGTAGCCTTCGTGCTTGGAATAGCTGGCACCGACACCGAATTCCATGCTGTCGATCTTGAACGGACCGCAGCCGTCGGTTGTCATCGGGTCGATCTTGCCGTCAGTCGCGGGCAGGATCGGCAGGTGGTAATCCGACACGATGAAGGGGAAGTCGGCGTTGCCGGCTTTCAGCGTGAAGATCACGTTCATGCCGTCGACCTTGATGTCGGTGATGTCTTCGACAATGGGTTTGGCGGCCGAGGTGGATTCTTCGCCCATGTGATGCTGGATCGAGGCGGCGACATCTTCGCCGACCAGCTTGTGGCCCGAGTGGAATTCGACGCCCGAGCGGATCGTGAAGGTCCATTGCGTCGCGTCTGCCGAGGCTTCCCAGCTTTCTGCCAGTTCCGGGATCAGCGAGCCGTCGGGCGCGATCTCGGTCAGGTAGTTGTTGCGGGTGTGCGCCTGGAAGATGGTAAAGTCGTTTTCCCATGTGCCGGGGTCCATCGAATCCGTGGTCGAGCCGTGCGCCATGCCGACCCGAAGCGTGCCGCCGGATTTCGGTTGCGCACGCAAGGGCGTGCCCCATGGGGTGACAAGAGCGGCGGTGCCAAGCGCGGTCGCGCCCTGAAGCACGCCACGCCGACTGATGCCGGACATTGCATTGCGATTTGTCATGAGTGTCTCCGCTGTTTGTTCTTGCAACCGGTTGCTCCGGTCTTCCGTCTTTATAGTGACGCCATTTCCTTTGGGTTCAACCGCTAATTCCGGGCGGCTAAGTCCCGAAAAGCCGGGTTTTCCGGCCAAAAAGCGCAGGTTTCGGCAGCTACGGAAGGGGAATCGGTGCGATGCGGTTGCCTGAAAACGTCACCTTGAAAGCGGTTGATCGGTGGGTTCGCAGGCCGGTTCGTGCAGCAGGTACAACAGATCGGCGAAGGGTCTGTTTGTCAGGAGGTGGTCGCGCATTTCCCAAATCGCCGACCGTCTTTCCGGGGAAAGCGAGGCGGCCATCCTGTGGAATTTTGCCTCGATCTGGGCGAGGGTCATCGGCTCTTCCACCCCGCCTTTCGCCTGTGTGTCGCCCGAAGCCAGCACGGTGCCATCGGTCAGCGTCACGGTCACATCGCTCCAGCGTTTGTTCGGGAAACGGGCGGAGTGGCGCGGCTCTTCTCGCACGGTGATCCTTTCCAGAACGCTCGCAATCACCGGGTGGGACAGCGCGTCGCCTGTGATTTCATCGGGGCCAATGCGACCGCGCACAAGGCGTGCGCCAAGTGCGAAGGGAAGGGAGTATTGCGCCTGTGAGGTGGTGGCGGGCATCGCGGGGAACAGGGCGGCGGCCTCGGCAAAAGTGGCGACCTCGATCCGTTGGACCCGATGGGCGGTTATCGCGTGGGCGTCGATCAAATTGCCAAGCGCGTCGATGGCGGCATGGGCCCACCGGCAGATCGGGTAGGGCTTGATATAGTTTTCCAGAACCGTCCAACGGGTGCCGAGGTCTTCCCAGTAATGCCGCGTCTCCTCGGATTCGAGCGTGATCGCGGGCGCACCGTCAAAGCCGTCTTCGGCAAGAAGCGTGGCCATGACACCGGTCAAGGCACCCATGCCCGAACCGTCGTGCAGCATCGTGGGGTTGGCGATTTCGCGCATCATCTGGCTGCGGGGCCCGTGATATTCTGCGATCCCAAACGCCTCGCGCAGGTGTGCGGGGGGCATACCCCTCAACCGGGCACCGAGAGCGACGACGCCAAGGGCGTTCCATGCGCCCGAAGTGTGATAGTCGCTGACCGAACCGTGCAGGGCGATCCCCGAACGAGCGGCGATTTCGTAAGCGAGCGTCATCGCCGTGATGGCGTCGCGGCAGGTGAGTTTCGGTATCTGTTCGCCGAATGCGCAAAGCGCGGGAACCACCGCACAACCGATATGGCCCTTGACCGGGTTGAAGCCATCGTGCGCGTCGAGGTTGTCGGTTTGTGTCGCGGCAGCAAAGGCGGCCCCGGCAAGCGAGGCCTTGCGTCCGTCGAACAGGAGGGTCGCGGAATCCCCTACGCGGCTTGCGGCAAGAAACCGGTTGGCGTGATCGCGGGCGATGCGCCCGACCTCAAGCCCCGAAGCGCCAGCAGTCACCCCGAGCGTGTCGATCAAAAGCGTCGCCGCGAAGTCCAGCGCCTTTTCGGGGACGTCGGTCTTGCCAAGCGTGAAGGCGGCAATGGCGTCAAAGCCCATCCGCGCGAACCTTTTTGCGAAACTGGTCGAAGCCTGCACAAGGCACGGGCTTTCGGTCAACAAATTTCACGTCTGTCCGCCCGGTTTCGCGGTTTTGGGTCTTACAAATCGGCAAGCGTCGTGGTGTTCTTTGGCAAAGAAAAACGAACTCAGGGAGTGGAAGATGAAAAAACTGCTATTGGCCGCGACCGCGCTGGCGATGTCGGCATCCGTCGTTTCGGCGGAGGTAAAGGTTGGGATGATCACGACGCTGTCGGGCGGGGGTGCCGGGCTTGGCATCGACGTGCGCGACGGGTTCATGCTGGCGGTGAAGCAATCGGGCCGCGACGATATCGAAGTGGTAATCGAGGACGACCAGAGAAAGCCCGACGTCGCCGTGCAACTGGCAGACAAGATGATCCAGTCGGAAAAGGTGGATGTGCTGACCGGCATCATCTGGTCGAACCTTGCGATGGCGGTCGTTCCGGCGGCCACTGCGCAGGGCAAGTTCTACCTCTCGCCGAACGCGGGTCCGTCGCCGCTTGCGGGCAAGGGATGTCATCCGAATTACTTCAACGTCGCCTGGCAGAATGACAGCCTGCACAATGGCGGTGGGGCCTATGCGAATATCGCAGGCTACAAGAACGCCTTTATCATGGCGCCGAACTATCCGGCGGGCACGGATGCCCTGAACGGATTCAAGGCGCTGTACGAAGGCGATGTCGCGGCCGAGGTCTATACCCAGTTGGGCCAGACGGATTACGCCGCCGAGATCGCGCAGATCCGCGCCTCGGGTGCCGACAGCGTCTATTTCTTCCTGCCCGGCGGCATGGGGATTTCGTTCCTCAAGCAATATGCGGAAAGCGGTGTGGACATTCCTGTCGTCGGTCCGGCCTTCAGCTTTGACCAGGGGATCTTGCAGGCCGTGGGCGAGGCCGCTTTGGGTGTCAAGAATACCTCGCAGTGGAACAAGGATATCGACAACGCGGCCAACAACGCCTTTGTCGAAAGTTTCCAGGCGGAATACGGGCGGTTGCCGTCCCTGTATGCGTCGCAAGGGTTTGACACGGCGAACCTGTTGATCAGCGCGATCGACAAGGCGGACGTGACTGATGCCGAAGCGTTTCGCGCGGCCCTGAAGGAGGCAGATTTCGACAGCGTGCGTGGCGATTTTGCCTTTGGGCCGAACAACCACCCGATCCACGATGTTTACATCCGCGAAGTGATCAAGGAAGGCGACGTCTTTACAAACAAGATCATCGACGTGGTGCTTGAGGATCACGGCGATCCCTACGCCGCCGAATGCCAGATGTAAGTCAGGTGAGCGGATAGCGCTTCAAGACACGATCAACGGGCGTGCCGTCCTTCAGCGGCACGTCCGGGATAACGACATGATCCTGAAACCCCATCTTGGTGTAGTAGGCGAGCCCCGGCACATTGTCGGCGCGGATTTTCGCGTTGATGGCGGAAAGGCCGGCAGCGCGGGCGGATCTTTTCGTCGCCTCGAACAGGGCCGTGCCGGTGCCCGGGGTTTTGGGTGTCTGGCGGGCGAAGGTCGAGATCTCGCCGATGCCGGGTCCGTAGGCGTCGGTGCGTTCAAGGGCCTGGTATCCGGCGATACCGCCTTCGCTGTCCACGGCGACGTGACAAGCGTAGGGATTGGCATTCAAATACCAACCGGCCAGCATGTCCGCTGTGACGTCATCCTCAAACGCGGTCGTTCCGCCGATGCGAATGATCTCGTTCAAAAGGTCGGCCATCTGGGCCATGTCTTCGGCGCGAGCCGGGCGAATGTCGGCAAGTTTGTTCATGGCCGCGACGATTCCAGCGAGGCCGCCTGATGTCCAGCATTCTTCTGGCCGAGCAGGTGTTGAACGGGTTGCAACTGGGCGTGATGCTGTTCCTGACGGCGGCTGGCTTGACACTCATCTTCGGGGTGATGGGGCTGATTAACCTCGCACATGGGTCTCTCTACATGGTGGGCGCTTTTGCGGCGGCGGCGGTGGCAGGAGCGACGGGATCGTTTTTCTTCGGTCTGGTGGCGGCGCTCGCTGCGGCAGCGCTGGCGGGGGCGATTATCGAGATCGTAGTGATCCGGCGGCTTTATGCGGCTGACCACCTTGACCAGGTGCTGGCGACCTTTGCGCTGATCCTGATCTTCTCGGAAGGCACGCGCTGGCTGTTCGGGTCTTTCCCCCTGTTCCTTGACACGCCCGACATCCTGTCGGGGCCGACGACATTGCCGGGGGGGATCGAATATCCGAAGTACCGTCTGGCGCTGATCGGGGTCGGGTTGGCCGTGGCGGTTGGCCTCTGGCTGTTGATCGAGAAGACCCGCATCGGCATCCAAATCCGCGCAGGCGAGAACGACCGCGAGATGATTGCCGCCCTGGGCGTCGACATCAGGAAACTCTATACACTGATCTTCGCCCTTGGTGCCGCGCTGGCCGGGTTGGCCGGTGCCTTGGTGGGCGCGATCCAGTCGGTGCAGGTGGGCATGGGCGAGCCTGTTCTGATCCTGGCCTTCGTGGTGATCGTGATTGGCGGGATCGGGTCGATCAAGGGGGCCTTTGTCGGGGCGATCCTTGTCGGGTTGACGGATACGCTTGGCGGTATCTTCCTGCCCGAGCTTTTCAAGCTGTTCATGGAGCCGTCGCAGGCCACAAGCGTAGGCTCGTCGCTGGCCTCGATGGCGATCTATATCCTGATGAGCCTTGTGTTGATCTGGCGGCCCACGGGATTGTTCGGGGCGCGGGCGTGATGTCGGAACGCCTGTTGAACGCGCTGATCCTGGCGGGGCTTGTCGCCGTACCGCTTTGGGCGCTTTGGGCGGACGAACCGTTCACGATCACGCTGGCGACGCGGGCGGTGATCCTGGCGCTGGCTGCCGTAGGGCTGAACATCGCGCTTGGCTTGGGCGGGTTGGTCAGCCTTGGCCATGCGGTGTTCTTCGGGCTTGGTGGCTATGCCATGGGCATCCTTGCCTTTCACGCGCAGAGCTATACCGCGCTTGAACTTGGCCCCCTGACGATCGAAGGCACCAAGTCGATGCCGGTGATCTGGCTGGTGGCGGTGGTCGTCTCGGCTCTGGCGGCCTGGGGGATCGGCGTGCTGTCGCTGCGCACAAGCGGTGTTTACTTCATCATGATCACGCTCGCCTTCGGACAGATGTTTTTCTATTTCGCCATCTCCTGGAGCGCCTATGGCGGCGAAGACGGCTTGTCGATCTACGTGAGAAACGGTTTTCCGGGGCTGAACACGCTGGTGCCGATCCAGTTTTTCGCTTTGTGTCTGACCATCCTATGCGTCGTGCTGTTCGCCGTGTCGCGCCTGATGGCCTCGCCCTTTGGCCTTGCGCTGAATGCCGCGCGGCAGGTGCCCGAGCGGGTGGAAACCGTGGGGTTGAACGCGGATCGGCTGAAGCTGGTGGCCTTCGTCATCTCGGGCGCTGTCACGGGGTTGGCGGGGGCCTTGTTTGCCGACCTGAACCGTTTCGTCAGCCCGACGATGTTTTCCTGGCAGTTCTCGGGCGAGATCATCATCCTCGTGATCCTCGGTGGTACCGCGCGGCTGTTCGGCCCGGTTCTGGGCGCGGTTGTTTTCGTCATGCTGGAGCACTGGCTGGGCGGATTGACCGAGTTCTGGCATATCTATCTTGGCGCGATCCTTCTGGGCATCGTGTTGTTCGCCCGTGGCGGGTTGATCGGGATCCTGACGGGCAAGGGGGCGGCTCATGGGTGAGGTCGTTCTGGAAACGCGGGGGATCACCAAACGGTTCGGCGCGCTGACGGCAAGCGAGGACATCTCGCTGGACCTGCGCAAGGGTGAGATCCACGCGGTGATCGGGCCGAACGGGGCGGGGAAATCGACGTTGATCGCCCAGATTTGCGGTGGCCTGGCACCGGATGCCGGTTCCGTTTTCCTTCGGGGTCGCGACGTGACCGGCTTCCCGGCGCGGGAGCGGGCAAAGGCAGGGCTGGCGCGGACCTTTCAGATTTCGCAATTGGCGATGGAAGACACCGTGTGCCAGAACGTGGTCCTGGGCGCGCTTGGCGCGCATGGATCACCCTGGCGGTTCTGGCGGCCTGCGATGGCGGATGCGGATCTCTGCGCTCGAGCGGATGCGGCGTTGGAGCGGGTTGGCCTTGCCGCGAAGTCTGGTGTGAAAACGGCAGAACTGTCCCACGGCGAGCGGCGTCAATTGGAAGTGGCGGTGGCGCTGACCCTGAGCCCAAGTGCATTCGTGATGGACGAACCGATGGCAGGCATGGGGGCCGAAGGGTCAAAGCGGCTGACGGCGTTCTTGAACGAATTGCGCAGCGAGGCTCCGATCCTTCTGGTGGAACACGACATGGACGCGGTCTTTGCCCTGGCCGACCGGATCAGCGTGCTGGTCTATGGCCGGATCATTGCGACAGGCACCGTTGACGAGGTGCGGCGAAGCCCCGAGGTGCAGGCGGCCTATCTGGGGGAAGAGGCATGAGTTTGCTGCACCTTTCGGATGTGACAGCATCATACGGGGTGACGCAGGCGCTGTTCGGCGTTTCCCTGGACGTGGGCGAAGGCGAGGTTGTCGCCCTGATGGGGCGCAATGGCATGGGCAAGACGACGACCGTCAAGGCGATCTGCCGGATGATCCCGGCGGCAGGGGTATTGGAGTTCGATGGCCGGGATGTGTCGGCATTGCCGTCGCATCGGGTGGCGGGGCTTGGTGTGGGGCTGGTGCCCGAAGGGCGGCGTTGTTTCCGGGATTTGACGGTGCGTGAAAACCTTTTGTCTGCGGCGCGTCCGGGGCCGTGGCACCTTGAAAGCGTGGCGGCGCTGTTTCCAAGGCTGGGCGAGCGGGCGGGGCAACGCGCCTCGTCCCTGTCGGGGGGAGAACAGCAGATGCTGGCCATCGGGCGGGCGCTGATGACCAACCCGCGTCTTTTGATTCTGGACGAAGCAACGGAAGGGCTGGCCCCCCTGATCCGCGCGGAAATCTGGGAGGTCATTGCGCGGTTGAAACGCGAAACCGGCCTCGCGATCCTTGTGATCGACAAATCCATCCGCGAGTTACGGGGCGTCAGCGACAGGGCGGTGGTGCTGGAACGGGGCCGGTCCGTCTGGTCGGGCGAGATGGGGGCGTTGGATGCGGAGACGCTGGAGCGCTATGTCGGGGTATGAAGCCCGGACAATTCGAATCAAATTTTGCCGCGCCGTGTTTCCCCCGTCCTCCCACCCCTAACATACCGAGCGGGGTATTAAGGGGGTGTGAACGACGTTGAATTTTGTTCATGCCAGCGATCAGTCATCCGTCACAAAGGTCGTGGGGAAAATCAGCTAAGCCTTTGCAATAACGGCAGCACCAAGAAGCCCCGCGACCTCGTCCGCACCATATCCCAATTCCCCCAGCACCGCCTCTGAATGTTCCCCCAACTTCGGGCCAATGTGGCGGATTTCGCCCGGTGTTTCAGAAAGGCGCGGCGAAACACCGTGCATCGGGATCGAGCCCATATCGGCATCCGGAAACTCCACCACAAGGTCGCGGCTTTCGACGTATGGATGCCCGTCAAGGTCCGAGGCATCCGCGACCATCCCCGCCGTCACGCCTGCGTCGGTAAAGACCTTCAGCACCGTTTCGCGATCATGGGCCGCGACGAAATCGGCGACCACGCGGTCGCATTCCTCGATGTTCTTCACGCGGTCCGAGTTGGTCTTAAAGCGCGGATCGTCGATAAGCTCGGGGCGGCCGATCACGCGAAATACACGTTCGGCGGTGGCCTGGGTCGAGGCCGAAAGCGCGACGAAGCCACCATCCTTCGTTTCATAGATGTTGCGCGGGGCGGCGACCTCGACCATGGAGCCCAGTCGTTTCTGCACGCGACCGGTCAGCCGCCAGTTCGCGATCTGGGGGCCGAGGGTGGCAAAGATCGGTTCGAACAGCGACAGGTCGATCACCTGCCCCTTGCCGTCGCGGTCGCGGGCGCGAAGCGCGACCAGCACCGCCGTCGCGCCATTATCACCGGCGATCATGTCGGCCAGCGCCATCGGCGGCAGCACGGGCGGACGATCGGAAAATCCGTTCATCGCGGCGAAACCCGAAAGCGCTTCGACCAGCGAGCCGAAGCCGGGGCGGTCGCGATAGGCCCCGTCCTGACCCCAGCCGGAAATGCGCATCACGATCAGGCCGGGGTTGGTTTCGTGCAAGATTTCAGGGGCCAGACCCATCTTTTCCAGCGTTCCGGGTCGGAAATTTTCAACCAGCACATCTGCGCTGTCGATCAGTTTGCGCAGCACCTCCATGCCTTCGGGGCGGCGCATATCAAGCGCAAGACTGCGCTTGTTGCGGCAATAGGCCTTCCAGAAGGTTTCAACGCCCTCGACCCGCCAGTGACGCAGGTCGTCGCCGCGCCCGGGCTTTTCGACCTTGATCACGTCGGCCCCGAAATCGGCCAGCTTGTGGGTGACGATATTGCCGGCGACGAGGCGGGACATGTCGACGATGCGGAGGTCGGATAGGGGCTGTTCGCTCATGGGGCGAGGGAAGCGGCAGTTGACGGAGAGGTCAAGGCGGTGATCGGTGAGGTCGTGAAATTTTTGTTGACTTTTTCACGTCGAGGTCGTGAAAATCGAAAGGGAAATTTCACGGGGATGCGATGAACACCTCTACCCTATCCGACAGCCTGGGCCGCGATCTGAGGATCCTGCGCAAGAGCCGTGGCATGACCCTGGCCGATCTGGGCGCGCGGATCGGTCGTTCGGTCGGCTGGCTGAGCCAGGTCGAGCGGGACATTTCCGAACCGTCGATGGAGGAACTGGACGCGTTGGCGGACGCCCTTGGGGTGTCGGTCGGGTCGTTTTTTGGCAAGGCGCCGGTCGCGCCGCGCGAGGAGGGTCGCATCCTGCGCAAGAACGCGCGCCGCCCCTTGAGTGCGCGAGTGCCGGGACTGTTCGAGGAATTGCTTTCGCCCGATCTGACTGATGATTTCGAGGTCGTCCATTCGACATTTGCCCCCGGTGCCGCGCGGGCGGAAGACACGCGCCGCGCCACGCAGGAGGTGGGTTACATCGTCTCCGGAACGCTTCAACTCACGCTGGAGGGCGAGAGTTTCACGCTGCATCCCGGCGACAGTTTCCGCATTCGGGGCGAGCCGTTCCAATGGGCGAACCCGACAGATGAACCCTGCGTGGCGATCTGGGTGATCGCCCCGCCCGTTTATTGAGGAGCCAAACACATGGCCGACCTTCCAGCCACCGCGCGTGTCGTCATCATCGGGGGAGGGGCCGTCGGAGCCTCGTCGCTTTACCATCTGGCCAAGGCGGGTTGGACCGGCTGCGTGTTGCTGGAAAAGAACGAGTTGACGGCGGGGTCAACCTGGCACGCGGCGGGCAATGTACCGACCTTTTCGACAAGCTGGTCGATCATGAACATGCAGCGCTATTCGACCGAGCTTTATGCGCGGTTGGGGGCGGAGGTCGATTACCCGATGAATTACCACCAGACGGGGTCGATCCGCATCGCGCATACGAAGGAACGGATGCAGGAGTTTCAGCGGGCCTGTTCCATGGGGCGCTACCAGGGGATCGACATGGCCATCCTGACGCCGGAAGAGGCGCGGGCGCGGTATCCCTTCCTTGAAACCCATGACATGGCGGGTGCCTTGTGGGATCCGACCGATGGCGATATCGATCCGGCGCAACTGACGCAGGCGCTGGCCAAGGGCGCGCGGGACATGGGTGCGACCATCGTGCGGTACTGTCCGGTGACGGGGGTAACGCAGAAGGCGGACGGCTCGTGGATCGTGCATTCCGAGAAGGGCGACATTGCCTGTGACTATGTGGTGAACGCCGCCGGGTACTATGCGCAACAGGTGGGCGAGTGGTTCAAGCCTTACGGCGGGCGGACCGTGCCGATGATGGTGATGAGCCATCAGTATGTGCTGACCGAACAGGTGGGCGAGGTCGAGGCCTGGTCGAAGGACAACGGCGGCAAGCTGCCGCTTTTGCGCGACGTCGATGTTTCCTATTACCTGCGGCAAGAAAAAAACGGTTTCAATATTGGTCCTTACGAGCCGAATTGCAAAGCGCATTGGGTGACTTCGGATGATCCGATGCCGGATGATTTCAGCTTTCAACTCTATCCCGACGATCTGGACCGGATCGAGGATATCGTCGCCGACGCCATGGAACGGGTGCCGCTGGCAGGCAGTGCGGGCATAGAGCGGATCATAAACGGGCCGATCCCCTACGCCCCCGACGGCCTACCGTTGATCGGGCCGATGCCGGGGGTGAGGAATGCTTTCGAGGCCTGCGTTTTCACCTTTGGGATCGCGCAAGCCGGGGGAGCCGGGAAGGTGCTGGCCGAATGGGTGACCGAAGGTCGGACCGAGTGGGACATGTGGAGCGTCGATCCCCGCCGCTTTACCGATTACACCGATCAGGCGTACTGCAATGCCAAGGGGATGGAAGTTTACGGCCACGAATACGCCATGCATTTTCCGTGGCACGAATGGCCTGCGGGGCGGGACAAGAAGTTGTCGCCCTTGCATGACCGGTTGGAGAAAGCGGGCGCGGTTTTCGGGGCCTACAACGGCTGGGAACGGGCGAATTACTTTGCCAAGCCGGGTGACGATACCAGCCATGAGGCGACGCAGACCTGGGATCGTGCGGGGCCGTGGGAGCCGCGTATCCGCGAAGAGTGCGAAGCGGTGCGCGACAAATGTGGCGTTCTGGCGATCACGGGGTTCACGCGACTGAAGGTCGAAGGGCCGGGTGCGCGGGACTGGATCGACGGGCTGACCGCCTCGCGCCTGCCGGGTGCGGGGAGGATCGGGTTGGTGTACTTCGCGGACGATCGCGGGCGGATCGTGACCGAGATGTCCTGCATGGTGCATGGACCAGACGAGGTGGGCCTGATCACGGCAGCGGTGGCGCAATGGCATGATGCGGAGTTCCTGTCGCGGCAGGCTCCCGACGGAATCACGATCAGCGACCACACGAAAGAGGTGGAGTGTCTTCTGGTGACGGGTCCGAAGGCGCGGGAAGTTCTGGCACCCCTGTGCGAAGGACATGACCTGGATGCGCCGTGGCTAAGCATCAGCCTCGACGGCAAGGTGGCGGGTCGCGAATGCGCCCTCTTGCGTGTGAGCTTTGCCGGGGAACTGGGCTGGGAATTGCATTGCGGCGTCGAGGATGCGCCCGCGATCTGGGACGCTGTGACCGGGGCAGGGGCGAAACCCTTTGGCATGTGGGCCTTGAATTCCTTGCGTCTGGAAAAAGGCTATCGCGCGTGGAAGGGGGATTTGTCCACCGATTACAGCCTGTTGGAAGGTGGGCTGGACCGGTTCGTGAAGCTGGACAAGCCACAGGATTTTCCCGGCAAACCGGCCCTTCTGGCCGAGAAACAGGCCGGGGTGAAAAAACGGTTCGTCACCTTGACGGTGGATGCGGGTGCCGCCGATGCGCCTTACATGTCGACGCTTTGGCACGGCGGGGCAGTCGTGGGCGAGACGACCTCGGGCGGTTGGGGATATCGGGTGGGCAAGTCTATCGCGCTTGGAATGATCCGTGCCGATCTGGCGGTGCCGGGAACCGAGGTTGAGGTCGAGATCTATGGAGAGCGGTGCAAGGCGATGGTCGAGGAGGATCGGCCGCTTTGGGATCCGGGGAACGAAAGGCTGAAGGCATGAGGCATTTTCTCACGCAGAAAATGCATCGGATTTCGACGCGAAATCCGGTGCGCGGAAACCTCGTCGGTTTCCGGCCCAAACTCCGCGTCGGAGTTTGCCATGACTGACATCACCATCCTCGACGGCGGCATGGGCCAGGAACTTTTGGCACGTACCGGCGATACGCCGAGTGGGCTTTGGGCGACGCAAGTGATGATCGATCACCCCGAGGTGGTGGCGGAGATCCACCGGGATTACTTTGCCGCCGGTGCAGAAATCGCGACGGCGAACACCTATGCGATTCATCACGACCGGCTGGACGGCACGGCCTACGAGGGGGATTTTGCCGCCTTGCACGTTCAGGCCGTTGAACTGGCCTGTTCGGCGCGGGATGCCTTTGGATCGGGTCGTGTGGCCGGGGCGCTTGGCCCTCTTGGCTGGTCGTACATGGCTGAAATTGCCCCGCCAAGCGAAGAGGCCGCGCAGCTTTATTCCGAGATCGTCGCCCTGCATGACCCCCTGGTTGACCTGTTCATCATCGAAACCATGAGCGGGGTCGATCAGGCGCGGGGGGCCTTGATGGGAACCTCGGGCAGCGACAAGCCGGTCTGGCTGGGCGTCAGTGTCGATGACGATGACGGCACGCGGTTGCGATCGGGCGAGCCATTGGCAGAGGTTCTGCCGCTTTTGTCGGAATACGCTGTGGCGGCGGTTCTGATCAATTGCTCGCGCCCCGAGGCGGTGTCGGATGGCTTGCCGGTTCTGGCCGAGAGCGGCGTGCCGTTCGGAGCCTTTGCCAATGGGTTCACTTCGATTTCGGACAGTTTCAGAGAGGCTGCCGCCACGGTCGATCGGCTGGAGGTGCGCAAGGACCTGGGGCCGCAGGAATACGCGGATTTCGCCGAGACCTGGGCCGGGATGGGCGCGACGATCATCGGCGGGTGCTGCGAGGTAGGTCCAGCGCATATCGCGGAGATCGCGCGCCGTTTCAAGGGAAGTGCGAGATGAGCAGGATCCCGGAAGACGCGCGCGTTGTCATCATCGGCGGGGGTGTCTCGGGCTGTTCAGTCGCCTATCACCTGGCCGAACGCGGTTGGCGCGACATCGTGCTGTTGGAGCGCAAACAGTTGACCTGCGGCACCACCTGGCATGCGGCGGGGTTGATCGGGCAGTTGCGGGCGAACCGGAACATGACGCGGCTGGCGAAGTATTCGGCGGACCTTTACGGGCGGCTTGAGGCGGAAACGGGTGTCGCGACCGGGCTGAAGGTGACCGGCTCACTGACCGTGGCCCTGACAGAACATCGCCGGGAAGAGATTTTGCGGCAGGCCAGTCTTGCGCGGGCATTCGGGGTGGATGTCGAAGAGGTTTCGCCTGAAACGGCGCAGGCTATGTGCCCTTACCTGACGGTCGAGGATGTGGTGAGCGCGGTTAGCCTGCCGGGGGACGGGCAGTGCGATCCGGCCAATATCGCGATGGCGCTGGCCAAGGGTGCGCGGATGCGGGGCGCGCGGATCATCGAGGGCGTGAAGGTGGATGCCGTCAGTGACGACGGGGCGCGGGTGACGGGGGTTTCCTATACCGGCAGTGACGGCAATAGCGGCACGATCAGAGCCGAGCATATCGTCAACTGCGGCGGCATGTGGGGGCGTGACCTGGCGGCGGCTTCGGGCGCCACCCTGCCGCTTCATGCCTGCGAGCATTTCTATCTTTTGACAGAACCCGTGGACGGTTTGACGCAAATCCCGGTGCTGCGGGTGCCGGACGAATGCGCATACTATAAAGCGGATGCGGGCAAGATGATGCTGGGGGCGTTCGAACCCGTGGCCAAGCCCTGGGGCATGGCGGGCATCCCGGAAGATTTCGAGTTCGACAGCCTGCCCGAGGATTTCGACCATTTCGAGCCGATCCTGGAAAAGGCGATGCACCGGATGCCACTGTTCGAAACGGCGGGGGTGCATACGTTCTTCAACGGGCCGGAAAGTTTCACGCCCGACGACCGCTACTACCTGGGTGAGGCGCCGGGGCTGAAGAATTACTGGGTCGCGGCGGGGTACAACTCGATCGGGATCGTGTCGTCGGGCGGGGCGGGCATGGCGCTGGCGGCATGGATGGACGAGGGTGCGCCGCCCTTCGACCTTTGGGATGTGGACATTCGCCGGGCGCAGCCGTTCCAACGGAACCGGCGGTATCTGAAGGAACGGGTGAGCGAGACCTTGGGGCTTCTCTATGCCGATCACTACCCTTATCGGCAGGTGGAAACCGCACGGGGTGTCAGGCGTTCACCGGTGCATGAGCAGTTGAAAACCGCCGGGGCGGTCTTTGGGGAAACTGCGGGGTGGGAGCGGGCCAACTGGTTTGCCGAGGATGGGCAGGAGAAGGAATACCGGTACGATTGGCACCGGCAGAACTGGTTCGAGAACCAGAAGGCCGAGCATTTGGCTATGCGGGAGGGTGTCGGCCTTTTGGACATGTCGTCCTTCGGCAAGATCCGGGTCGAGGGGCCGGGGGCGCTGAGTTTCCTGCAACGGGCTTTTGCGGGCGATCTGGACCGGCCCGCCGGTGCGATCACCTATGGGCAAATGCTGAACGAAAGGGGCGGGATCGAGTGCGATCTGACGGTGACGCGGCTGTCGGACACCGCGTTCTTGCTGGTGGTTCCGGCGGCCACGGTCCAGCGCGATCTGGCCTGGCTGCGCCGCCATCTGGGCGACGATGTGGCGGTGATCCTGGACGTGACGGCTGGCGAGGCGGTGTTTCCGGTCATGGGGCCGAAGGCGCGCGATCTGATGCAGACGGTGTCGCCCGACGATTTTTCGAACGACGCTTTTCCTTTTGGTACGGCTCGCGAGGTCGAACTGGGCATGGGGCTGGTGCGGGCGCACCGGATTTCCTATGTCGGCGAGTTGGGCTGGGAGGTTTATGTCAGCGCGGATCAGGCGGCCCATGTCTTTGAAACGATTGTCGAGGCGGGAGCGGATCACGGGCTGAAACTTTGTGGCTTGCACGCGATGGATTCTTGCCGGATCGAAAAGGCGTTCCGGCATTTCGGCCATGACATCACGGACGAGGATCACGTGGTCGAAGCGGGGCTTGGCTTTGCGGTGAAAACGAAGGCGAAAGACCACTTCATCGGGCGCGATGCGGTGATCCGGAAACGCGAGGAAGGCGTGAGCTCTCGGATGCTGCAATTCAGGGTGAGTGATCCCGAGGTCATGCTGTTTCACAACGAACCGATTGTCCGCGATGGCGAGATCGTCAACATCGTCACCTCTGCGAATTACGGTCATGCCCTGGGAGGTGCCATCGGCATGGGCTATGTGCCTTGTGCCGGTGAAAGTGCCGAGGAGGTGCTGGCGTCGACTTACGAAATCGAGGTGGCCGGGGTGCGGGTGACTGCCGAGGCAAGTCTTGTACCGATGTATGATCCGAAAGCGCAGCGCATGAAGGCGTGATGTCGTTTTCCAGTTAGACGTGGCGGGTTTGGGCGATTTTGCTGAAGGGGCAACGCGGTTGTTGGGAGGCCCGGCCATGGTAGCAAGAGAGTTTGAACCGTGAGCCGCCGTTCGGGCGGGCGGGCCGCGCGGGTGGCCCTGAGGGCGGCGCCCCTGGCCGAAGAATTGCGCCCCGTGCGTCCGGGACTGAAGGGCGGGCAATACGCGCCACTGAGCGAGGAAGGCGTTGCCCGGATCCATGCCGCCGCACTGGATGCGCTGGAAACCATCGGGCTGGCCGATGCACCCCCTTCGGGCATCGCGGCGATGACGGCGGCGGGGGCGCGGCTGGGCGATGATGGGCGCTTGTATTTTCCGCGCTCGCTGGTCGAGGACATGCTGTCGAAGGCGGCGCGGAATATCACCCTTTGTGCGCGCGATCCGAAACACGATCTGCACCTTGAGGAAAACAAGGTCCACTATGGCACCGCCGGGGCGGCGGTGCATATCGTCGATCCTTTCACAAAAGAATACCGCGATCCGACGGCACGTGATCTGCATGATGCCGCACGGCTGGTGCAGCATCTGGACAATATCCATTTCCTGCAACGCCCCATGGTTTGCCGCGATATTTCCGACAACCTGGAACTGGATCTGAACACGATCTATGCCTGCGTTGCGGGGACGACGAAGCACATCGGCACATCATTTTCCGATCCTGCCCATGTCGCGCCGGGAATGGAGATGGTCCACATGCTGGCGGGCGGCGAGGCGGCCTGGCGCGCGCGGCCCTTTATTTCGAACTCGAATTGTTTTGTCGTGCCGCCGATGAAGTTTGCCGAGGAAAGCTGCGTGGCAATGGAGCATTGCATCCGTGCCGGGATGCCGGTGCTTTTGCTGTCAGCCGGGCAGGCGGGGGCGACGGCTCCGGCGCCGATCGCGACGGCCATCGTGCAGGCGGTGGCGGAATGCCTGGCCGGGGTCGTCTACGTGAACGCGGTCAGTCCCGGCCATCCGGCGGTCTTTGGCACCTGGCCTTTCGTTTCGGATTTGCGCACAGGCGCGATGTCGGGAGGTTCGGCAGAGCAGGCGCTTTTGACGGCGGGCTGTGCGCAGATGCATCGGTTCTACGGGCTTCCCGGCGGTGCGGCGGGCGGCATGGCGGATGCCAAGCTGCCGGACATGCAGACGGGATGGGAGCAGGCGATCACCAATGTTCTGGCGGGGCTGTCCGGGTTGAACATGGTCTATGAGGCGGCGGGGATGCAGGCCTCGCTTTTGGGGTTCTGCTTGGAAGGTTTGGTGCTGGGCGACGATCTTGTCGGGCAGGCCCTGCGCTGTGTGCGCGGGATCGAAGTGACCGAGGATACTGTCAGCATCGAGACCATGCGTCAGGTCTGCCTTGAGGGGCCGGGGCATTACCTTGGCAGCGACCAGACATTGGCGCTGATGCAGACGGAATACACCTATCCCGTCTGTGGCAACCGGATGAGCCCGAAGGAATGGAAAGAGGCCGGTCAGCCCGAATTGTTGCCGGTTGCGCGCGCTCGGATGGAGCGGATCCTTGAAACTGCGCCGCTTCAGGTTTCGCCCGAGGTGGATCGACGTATTCGCGAGGCCTTCGCGATTCACTTCTGATTTCGCCTGACCTTCGGTCAGTCGACCCGCGCCGCCCTGACGGGCGGCGCGGAATTGCGTATTTTTAAAGCGATGAAGGACCGGTGGCTTGCCGGTGGCAAAGCTGCGCGTTAGGACAGGCGAAAGGAGTGCTGCCCCATGTCTTTCGACCGTTCGATCAAGATTGCCCCCTCGATCCTTGCTGCCGATTTCGCCAATTTCGGAGCGGAGATCGAAGCGGTGGAGGCCCAAGGAGCCGACTGGATCCATGTGGACGTGATGGACGGGCATTTCGTGCCGAACCTGACCTTTGGTCCGCCCCTGGTGAAGGCGATCAGAAAGCACATCAAGACAGTGATGGATGTGCATTTGATGATCGCGCCGGTCGATCGCTATATCGACGCTTTCGCCGATGCCGGGGCCGATGTGCTGACCGCGCATGTCGAGGCGGGTGCGCATATTCACCGCACGCTTCAGGCGATCCGGGGGGCAGGGATGAAGGCCGGTCTGGCGCTGAACCCGGGCACGAGTGTCGAGGTGGCGGCACCGCTGTTGGACCTTTGCGATCTGGTCTGCGTGATGACGGTGAACCCCGGCTTTGGCGGCCAGAGCTTTATCGAAAGCCAGGTGGCCCAGGTGGTGCGTCTGCGCGAGATGATTGGTGATCGGCCCATTCACATCGAGATCGACGGCGGCGTCGATCCGAAGACAGCACCGTTGGTTGCGGCGGCGGGGGCCGATGTTCTGGTGGCTGGTTCGGCGGTGTTCAAGGGGGGCAGCGTGTCGGACCCGGCCCCTTACGGCGAGAACATCCGCAACATCCGCGCGGCGGCAACAGCCGGATAGGAGGAGACATGGCAGCGACACCCCCGGTTTGCGATTTCGGCTGGAAGGCCCCGGATTTCACCCTGCCTGCCACCGATGGCCGCGTCTTGGGCCTGAGCGACGTGGCGGGGCCGAATGGCACCTTGATCATGTTCATCTGCAATCACTGTCCCTTTGTGTTGGCGGTGCTGGATCGGATGATCCGGGATGCCCGCGATTTGGCGCCGCTTGGTGTTGGCGTGGCGGCGATCTGTTCCAATGATGCGACAAGCCATCCTGCGGACAGCTTTGAAAACATGAAGAAAATGGCCGAGGCCAAGGGATTTCCCTTTCCCTATCTGCATGACGAGGATCAAAGCGTGGCGCGGGCATACGACGCGGTTTGCACGCCGGACTTCTTTGGCTTCAACGGATCGGGCGAATTGCAGTATCGCGGGCGGCTGGATGCCTCGCGCGGTTCGGCAGGGCCGGTGGATTTGCGGCGTGATCTTTTCGAGGCGATGCGCGAGGTGGCCGAAACCGGGCAGGGGCCGCGTGAGCAGATTGCGTCAATGGGCTGTTCGATCAAGTGGAAGGCGGCCTGAGATCTGACTGCGGATCAGGCCAAGCGAGACTCGCAGTCCTTGAGCGGGCGTCGATCAACTGGCGCGGGCATTTGAATCGGTAAAAATGAACGGGGTGCCGGGCGAGGGGCTTAGGCCACCATCGCCTCGGCCTTCTTCAGATCGACCGATACAAGCTGGCTGACACCCTGTTCGCCCATGGTCACGCCGAAAAGCCGATCCATTCGCGCCATGGTCACCGCGTGGTGCGTGATGATGAGAAAACGGGTTTCGGTGCGGCGGCACATTTCGTCCAAAAGGTCACAGAACCGGGTGACGTTGGCATCGTCCAGGGGGGCGTCGACCTCGTCCAGCACGCAGATCGGCGCGGGGTTGGCGAGGAAGACGGCGAAGATCAGGGCGAGCGCGGTCAGCGTCTGTTCGCCGCCGGAGAGGAGCGAGAGCGTCGAAAGTTTCTTGCCCGGTGGCTGGCACATGATTTCCAGCCCGGCTTCCAGCGGATCGTCGGATTCGACCAACACCAGTTTCGCTTCGCCGCCGCCGAACAGGTGTTTGAAAAGCATCGAGAAATTCGAGTTCACCTGATCGAAGGCCGTCAGTAAGCGTTCGCGGCCTTCCTTGTTGAGGCTGGCGATGCCATTCCTGAGGGTGCGGATCGCCTCTTCCAGATCGGACTTTTCGGAAACGAGCGTCGCGTGTTCTTCTTCAACCTCGCGGGCGTCTTCCTCGGCGCGGAGGTTCACCGCACCAAGGGCGTCGCGGTTGCGGCGCAGGCGGGTGACGTCGGCCTCGATCTTTTCGGCGGAAGGCAGGGTTTCGGGGTCGGCTTCGAGTTGTTCGAGCAGCGCCTCGGGCGTCGTTTCCTGTTCTTCGGCGATGCGTTCGGCGGCGGCGGTGACGGTTTCGCGGGCGGCTTCGAACCGGGCACCGGCGGCGGCGCGGGCTTCGCGGGCTTCGGAGGCGGCGCGTTCGGTGTTGCGTTCAGCCTCTTTCGCGTCGCGTTCTGCGGTTTCACCAAGGGCCAACGCGTCGGCGGCGGCTCGGCGACGGTCTTCGGCCTTGGCCAGATCGTCGGCGAGCGAGTCGCGTTCCTCGGCCAGACGGCCCGGCACGAGTTTCGCCTCTTCCAGTTCCTCTTCCGAAGTCCTGCGCCGTTCGGCCAGTTCCGACATGCGGGTGTCGGCGTTTTTCAGGCGGCCATCCCAAGTGTCGCGTTCGCGGGCGATTTCATCAAGACGGCGGGCGCGCGCTTCGCCTTCGCGCTTTAGCTCGTCATGGGCCGAGCGTTTGGCCATCATCGTCATCCGCGCGGCTTCGACGGTGAGCTTGATGTCTTCGGCGGTGGCACGAAGGGTGTCGAGATCGTCGAGTTCCGACAGTGCGGTTTCGGCCTGTGCAAGGCTTTGGCGGGCGGCGGTGGCTTCGTCGGCATGGCGGCTGACGGCCAGTTCGGCGGCCTCGCGCTTGCCGGCGGCGATGTTGCGGTCAGCCTCGGCGCGGGACAGGGCGCGGTTGGCTTCGGTCAGGGCGTGGTCGGCGGCACGGCGGGCATCGCGGGCCTGCGAGACTTGCGCGACCAACCCGTCCATTTCGGTTTTAAGGTGTTCGTGGGCGCGTGCGGCCCCGTCGGCGCGGGCGTTCGCCTCTTCCAGGTCCTGTTTCAACTCCTGAAGCCGGTTCAATTGTTCCAGACGCAGCGCGGCGGCGGACGGCGCGTCACCGGCACCGGCGCGGAAACCATCCCACCTCCAGAGGCTGCCGTCCGTGCTGACCAGCCGCTGGCCGGGTTTCAACTCGGATTGAAGTCGGGGAGCATCGGCGGCGTCGACAAGGCCGACCTGCGAGAGGCGGCGCGACAGGACTGGCGGGACGCTGACGTAATTGTTGAGTGCGGCGACGCCTTTCGGCAGATCCTGCGCGGCCTTGTAATCGGGAAGCGAAGCCCAGCCCGAGGCGGCGTCGCCTTCGATCACCGGGGCGCGAAGGTCGTCGGCGAGTGCCGCGCCAAGGGCTTTTTCGTAACCGGACTGGACCGTTAGCAGGTCCATGACCTGACCGCCTTCCGCCGTGTCGCGGTCGACCAGCTTGGCAAGAGCGGCGACCTCGGCCTGAAGCGCCTTGACCTCGCCCTCGGCGGACGACCGGCCTGCGCGGGCCTCGGCCTCTTTCCCCTGTGCGGCCTCTCGGGCATCGTCGGCGCTGGCCAGTGCCTGCTCGGCGGCCTGGGCCGTGTCGGTTGCGACTTTCAGCGCGGCTTCGGCGGTGCCAAAGGCGGCTTCGCATTTTTCAAGGTCGCTGGCGGCACTTTGGGCTTCGTCTTTCGCCTTGCCTTCAGCGGCCTCGGAGCGTTCCAGCGTTGTACGGGCGTCGGCGGCCATGCGTTCGGCAGACTGGTGGCGGGCGGCGAGGCGGGCGACATCCTCGGTCAGTTGCGAAAGCTCGTTTTCCTGATCCTGAAGGATGCGGGCGGCGTCGTGGGCTTCTGTGTTGGCGACTTCGACGGCTTCTTCGTGGCCTTCACCGGCACTGGCGAGTTCCGCTTCCTCGGCCGTCAGCGCGTCGAGGGTCTTCATCGCGTCGGCGTTGAGGTCGCTTTCGCGTTCCGCGTCGCGGGCCAACTGGGCGATGCGGGCTTCCAGCGTTTCGATGGCGCGGGTGGCGCGGGCCTCTTCTTCGTCCAGGGCCGAAACGCGGTGTTGCAGGCGGGCGAGAACGGCGGCGGCGATGGCCTCTTCCTCGCGCAATGGCGGCAGAGCCTCTTCGGCCTTGGCGCGGTCGCCAGTGGCGGCACGGGCCAGGCGTTCGGCCTCGGCGGCGGCGCGGGATTGTTCGGCGAGTGCTGCTTCGGCGGCGGTGCGGGCACTTTCCGCCTCGCGCCAGCGCAGGTACAGCAACAGCCCCTCGGCGTGATGCAACTGGCTGCCGATCTCGCGGTAACGCTTGGCCTGTCGCGCCTGCCGGGCGAGCGACGAAAGCTGCGCGGCAAGCTGTTCGATCACGTCGTCGACGCGGGTCAGGTTGGTTTCGGCACCCTTCAACTTCAATTCCGCCTCGTGGCGGCGTTGGTAGAGGCCAGAGATGCCTGCCGCCTCTTCCAGGATGCGGCGGCGGGCCTGGGGCTTTGCGTTGATGAGTTCCGAGATCTGGCCCTGCCGGACAAGCGCAGGCGAATGCGCCCCGGTCGAGGCGTCGGCAAACAGCATCTGCACGTCGCGGGCGCGGGCATCCTTGGTGTTGACCTTGTAGGCGGACCCGGCGTCACGGGTGATCCGGCGGATCACTTCCAGCGTGTCAAGGTCGTTGAACCCCTGCGGCGCCAGCCGGTCGGAGTTGTCGAGGATCAGCGCGACCTCGGCAAAGTTCCGGGCAGGACGGGTGGAGGCACCTGCAAAGATCACGTCTTCCATGCCGCCGCCGCGCATCGCCGTGGGGCGGTTCTCGCCCATGACCCACCTGAGTGCCTCAAGAAGGTTCGACTTGCCACAACCGTTCGGACCCACAACACCGGTCAGACCATCGGCGATGATCAGGTCGGTTGGGTCGACAAAGCTTTTAAAGCCGTTCAGGCGCAGGCGATTGAAGCGCAAGGCGTGGGTCCCGATAGGTGATTCCTGTCGGGAGACTCTCGGGTGTTTGAAGGCCCGGAGTCAACGCGCAACACAACGGAAAGGGTTAAGATCGGCGGTTATCCACAAGATATTGCCGTTTCGGCCCGGCTGGTGCAATTTCCCGCCCATGTCTGAGACTGTTGTGATTCCCGATCGTGTCGATCCCGCGCGCGCTGCGGCCCTGCTGGCCACCCTGGGCGACGAAACGCGCCCCGGCGTGGGCGATCCGCTGCCGCCCTTGGCCCATTTCGCCTTTTTCTGGGATCCGCTGACCGAAGCGCATCTGGCCCATGACGGCCATGAAAAGCTTGGCGGGTTGATCCCCGATCTGGGCTTGCCGGTACGGATGTGGGCGGGGGGGCGTTTTAGGTTTCACAGCCCGTTCCGCGCCGGGGTCCAGGCCGAGAAATCGACGGTTCTTCAGGGTGTGACGCGCAAGGAGGGGCGGAGCGGCAAGCTGGCCTTTGTCACCCTGCGCCACGATGTGCGCCAGCGGAATGCGCTGGTGTTGAGCGAAGAGCAGGACATCGTGTATCGCGAGCCGGGGGAGTTGTCGGTCAAACCACTTGCAGAGTCCGGAGAGGCAGATGAGCGGCGGGCGCTAAAGGTCAGCGAAGTCACGCTTTTCCGCTATTCGGCCGTGACGTTCAACGCGCATCGCATTCACTACGATCCCGATTATTGCCGCGAGGAAGGCTATCCGGGTCTGGTCGTGCATGGGCCGTTGTTGGCGACGGTTCTGGCCGGGTTTGCCGAAGAGCGTCTGGGCAAACTCGCGACGTTCAAATTCCGCGCGACCGCGCCGTTATTCCTGGGCGATGTGGCCTGGCTTTGCCGGGCGGGTGCGCGGTACTGGATCGAAGGACCGGGGCGGCGGATCTGCATGGAAGCCGAAGCGGGCTAGTCAAAGCATTGCGTCGGTGTGGAACTCTGCCGGGATCGCGTCGCGCCCTTCCAGCACCAGATCGACCATCACCTCGGCCACTTTCGGGGCCATGCCGAAGCCGATCTTGAACCCGCCGTTGGCGATATAGTCACCGGGCCTGTCGGGCCAGGGGCCAAGCAGGGGGGCCCGGCTTTTGGCGCGGGGGCGGACACCGGCCCATCTGGTCAGAACGGGGGCATCGGCGAGCGCGGGGACAAGCTGGCGCGCGCGGTCGATGATGTCGTCCAGTTGCGCGTCGGTGGTGTCGGGTGTTTCGAATTCGCGTTCCGTGGTCGAGCCGACGGCGAAGGTGCCGTCAAGGTGCGGGATCAGGTGCAAGCCTTCGGCATAGACCTGCGGCTGACCGGCGGCGTCGTGATCGAATAGTGCTGCCTGACCCTTCACGCCGTTGCCGATCTCCCTGTCGAAGTGTCGGTTGAGGTCGCAAAGACCCTGCCATCCGGTGGCCCAGATTGTTGGCGTTGTTTCAAAGGCTTCCGGGGCGATCTTGGCGCCGGTTTCCCGGATTGCCGCAACAAGGCTTTCAGCAGCGCGGCGCGGGTTCAGGATCGCCGATAGCGTGTCGTGCAGGTAAAGCCCGGTTGGCGAGGGCGGCAGGCCGGGGGCTTCCACGACCTCCCACTTGAAACCCTGACCCCAATGTTCGGCCGCGGCTTTTTTCCGGTCTTTTGCCAAGGCGACTTCGCGGTCTGTTTTGAGCGGCATGAGGCGGCCGACCTGACCGTAGCCAGAAGACAGGCCGGAGATGTCTTCAACTTCGGACCAGAAGCCCTTGGCCATCAAAAGACTTTCCAGTTGGAACTGTTTCTTTTCGTTCCAGGGGGCGGGCGTGTGTGGTTGCAGGGCACCGACAATTCCGCCCGAGGCACCGGCACCGGGGCCATGGGGATCGACCACGGTCACCGATGCGCCGCGCCGCAGTGCCACCCATGCGATGCACAACCCGAAGATCCCCGCGCCGCGCACAGTCAGATCAGGCATTGCCAAGTCGGTGTCCCCTTGTCACTTTGCGTTTCGGAGAATGACTTTAGGACAGGGCTGCGTGGACGACCAGCATCCAGAGCTTGTTTGGCGGGGTGACGTTCCCGTCGCGACAAGATTCGATGACCCATATTTCTCACTCGAAGACGGACTGGCCGAGGCGCGGCATGTGTTTCTTGCTGGCAATGGCCTGCCCGAGCGGTTCTGCCCCGGCTTTCACATCGCTGAACTGGGGTTCGGGACGGGGTTGAATGCGCTGGCTGCCTGGGCGCTTTGGCAGGAGGCGGGCGTGGAAGGCCCGCTGCAATTCACGTCTTTCGAGGCCTTTCCGATGTCGACCGATGCTATCGCGCGGGCCTTGTCGGTTTATCCCGAACTGGCCGAACCTGCGGCATTGTTGTTGGAGGCCCTGTCCGACGGCGGGATGGAAATGCAGGCCGAGGGTCTGATCCTGCGCGTTGTCGAAGGCGACGCAAGGGTCACGGTGCCGGGGTGGAACGGGATGGCCGACGCCTGGTTCCTGGACGGGTTTGCGCCTGCCAAGAACCCCGAGCTTTGGGAACCCGCACTTTTGGCCGCCGTGGCTGAACGCACTGGCGAAGGCGGAACCGTCGCGACCTATAGTGCTGCGGGCAGCGTGCGCCGGGCCTTGTCCGAGGCAGGTTTCACTGTGGAGCGCGTTCCGGGTTTCGGACGCAAACGCCACATGACGGTCGCACGCCTATGACGGCCCAGTCGAACCGCCTGGGCATCCTGTTGATGATCGCCACGACCTTTGTCTTTGCGGTGCAAGACGGGATCTCGCGGCATCTGGCGGGCGAGTACAACACCTTCATGGTGGTGATGATCCGCTATTGGTTCTTTGCCGCCTTTGCGATTGCGATCGGAATGCGTCAGGCGGGCGGGCTTCGAAAGATTGCCGGAACGCGCCAGCCTATGCTTCAGGCCGGGCGGGGATTGCTGCTGGCCGCCGAGATTTGCGTGGCGGTCTATGGGTTTACACTGATTGGGTTGGTGGAAAGCCATGCCATCTTTGCCACTTATCCCCTGATGGTGACGGCACTGGCGGGGCCGATGCTGGGCGAATCTGCTGGCTGGCGGCGCTGGCTGGCGATCTTTGTCGGATTTCTTGGCATGTTGATCATCCTGCGCCCCGGCTCGGGCGTATTCCAGCCCTTGGCGATCATCCCGCTGATCTCGGCATTGATGTTCGCGCTATACGCGGTGCTGACGCGCTATGCCGCGCGGCTTGATTCGGCGATGACGTCCTTTGTCTGGACCGGTGTCGTGGGGGCCTTGGCGATGACGGTGATCGGGTTGTTCAACTGGGAAATGATGAGCTTTGGTGATTCCCTCTGGATGCTGACGCTTTGCATCACCGGTGTACTTGGGCATTGGTTGCTGATCCGCGTCTACGAGGTGGCTGAGGCAAGCGCGGTTCAGCCCTTTGCCTATTTCCACCTGGTCTTCGCCGTCATCATCGGCCTGTTCGTTTTCGGCGAAGCCCTTGAGATGAACGTCGTCGCCGGGGCCGCGCTGATCGTCACGGCGGGGGTTTTCGCGCTTTGGCGGGCCCATGTGCGGGCGTCGCGCCAGGGAAAAGACTGAAAACGCAGGATTGCCTGTCTCTACACTACTGTTTAAGGGTGCCCCGGCTGTTTTGGGGATGAGACATGACGGGCATGGCAAGGGCCATTTTTCTTTCCGTGATGCTGGCAGTGCTGGCGACCGGGCTGAACGCGCAGGATTTGCGGGTTGTCACGGTGACGCGGACGCCGTTTTCGCATGTGGAGAACGGCGAGGACACCGGCTTTTCAATCGAGCTTTGGGCCGCCATCGCCGAGGCTTTGGGCCGCGGGTACACCATCGAGCGGGTCGACTCTTTTTCCGAAATGCTGGGCGCGATCGAAGAGGGTCGGGCCGATGTCGCGGCGGCCAATATCTCGATCACCGCCGACCGTGAGGCGCGAATGGATTTCAGCCAGCCGATCTTTTCCAGCGGCCTTCGCGTGATGGTGCCTGCGGGGCAGGACGCCTCATCCGTCTTTTCGGTGCTCTGGTCGTGGGACCTCGCACTTCTGGCGCTGGCCGCCTTTGGCCTGCTGGTCGGCGGCGGCATGTTGATGTGGGTGTTCGAGCGAAACGGGCAGGAGTATTTCAAGGGCGGTGCGCGCGAAAAGCTGTTTCCGTCCTTCTGGTGGGCGTTGAACCTTGTCGTTAACGGCGGTTTCGAAGAACGGGTGCCGCGCACGGCCATGGGGCGGGTCTTTGCGACGATCCTTGTCATTTCGTCGCTTTTCGTCGTGTCGGTCTTCGTGGCCCACATCACCGCGGCGATGACAGTGAGCGCCATCCAGTCCTCGGTCAATTCGGTGAACGACCTCTACGACAAGAATGTCGGCACGACGACGGGATCCACCGCTGCGGCCTATCTTGACCAGCGCGAGTTGGGGCATCGGGATTTTGAGAATTTGGACAGCCTGATCGCGGCGTTCGAAGCGGGCGAGTTGGACGCGGTGATTTTCGATGCGCCGATCCTGTCCTATTACGTGAACACCAACGGCGCGGGTAAGGGCGAGTTGGTCGGGCCGGTTTTCCTGCGCGAAAACTATGGCTTTGCGGTGCCGACCGGCAGTGCGCTGCGCGAACCGATCAACCGCGCATTGCTGGGTTTTGCCGAAGACGGCACTTACCGCGCGTTGATGGCAGACTGGTTCGGCGCCGAAGTCGCCGGTTAGCCCTGTCGCTGCAATTCGGCGTTCAGCTTGTCGATATTGCCTCCGGCCCGGTCCAGCATGGCCCCGACCTCGGAGCGTTCCGCCTTCAGCAAGCTGATGCCTTCGATCAGAAGGTCGAAGAACTTGTCACGCCCCGAGCGATCCGAGACCATGAAGATCACCGTGAAAGGCGACTGGCCGCGCAGTTTGGCCGTGGCCCGCACTTCCTGAAAGCTTTTGACCTGGCGTGCGCCGGTGACTTCGATCTGGCTGCCTTTGAAATCCCGGAAGCGCTTGCCGTATTTGCGGGCAAGGTAGCCAGTGAAGGCGTTGGTAAACGCACTCATCTGGGAGTTTGAGGCCGAGCGGGCGGGCGGGCCAAGCACCGAACGCGCAATGGTCGGCACGTCGGCGTATTTGCGGAAGATCGCCTCGAAATCGCGGTAAAGCGATGCGCCGGTCTTGCCCGAGTTGATTGCCCGGTTGATGTCGCCCACGACGCTGTCGATCAGATTGCGTGCTTCGCCTTCGCTGAGCGCGAATGCGGGTGCGGCACCAAGAACGAAGGCGCTGGCAAGGCCCCCTTGCAGGACACGGCGACGGTTCGGTTCAGAATTCGAGTTCATCATAGAGCCCTTCATAAACTTCTTCGTAGAGGTTCTCATAGGGGTCGAAAGCATTGTCGGCAGAAGTCTGCCCGCTGAGTTGGAAGCGCCGGTTCTCGGTATAAAACAGGCGCATCTGGGCATAGCTGTCCGCACTGTCGTAAAGGATGCTGTCCACGTTTTCGGTGAACTCGTAACGCGAGTTCAGGACCGATGGCAAAGAGATTGCGGCGGCGATTTCCGTCCCTTCGTCGGAAACAACCGAAAGCGGGTTGGTCAAGATATCGACGAAGCGGCCGACGCTATCGCGTTCGTTCGAGGGCCCAAGCAGCGGCAGTTCGATATAGGCCCCTTCATTCGCGCCCCAGACGGCCAGCGTATCGCCAAAGCCCGTGCTGCGTGCTTCAAGCCCGAAATCGCCCGTGGCAGGATCGAAAAGCCCGAGAAAGCCGACGGTTGTGTTGACCGCAAAGCGGAAAAACGTGTGCCCGGCGTCCTGCAGATCACCCTGGGCGAGGTGGTTGAAAAAGGATCGCGGCTCGTTCAGGTGGAACGCAAGGTTCGAGATGCTGCTGCGCACGGGTTCGGGTGTCACGGCCCCGTAGGCCTGGCTTGCGGGGCGGAAAAGCACCCGATCAGCGGCCTTGTTCACGCCGTGGCTGACGCGGTTCACCGATTCGTAAGGATCGTGGATTCCACCATCCTCGGGCGCGGGGCTACAGGCCGCGAGCACCAGCATAAGAACGGGCAGAACCGTTGTCGGGCGAATTGGCAATGGGGAACGGGTCACGAAATGTCCAATGGCAGCGAAAAAAGTCGTTGGATACGACACATAGGGCGTTCCAGAGAGAGTGAACAGGCCCGAGCGGTCAATCGAAGAAAATCGTTAGAGAATTGTTGCGTCCGGGCGTCGCGGGGTGATTATTGCGCAAAAGTTGACCAGCAATGAAACAAACAGGGGAGATCTAAGAAATGGCCGATAACATTCAGGAAAAGCTTGCAGAAATGGGTTTGGCGCTGCCGGATGCCCCGGCACCTGCGGCGAACTATGTGCCTTTTGTCCAGGTCGGATCACTTCTTTTTGTATCCGGCCAGATCTCGATAAGTGCGGACGGAGCCTTGATCACAGGCAAGTTGGGCGATGACATGGACGTCGGCGATGGTGCAGAGGCTGCATGGCGCTGTGGTCTGTCGCTTCTCGCACAGGTCGGGGCGGCTTGTGGCGGCGATTTCTCGCGGCTGAAACGGGTGGTCAAGCTGACCGGTTTCGTGAATTCCACGCCGGACTTCACCGACCAGCCGAAGGTGATCAACGGGTGTTCGGATTTCCTGGTCGATGTTCTGGGCGATGCCGGGCGGCATTCGCGTTCCGCCGTCAGCGCGGCGGCCTTGCCCCTGGGTGTTGCCGTCGAAATTGAAGGCATATTCGAGCTTTCATGACGCGGGACCTGAACCCTTCGTTCCAGACCATCCCGCTTGCGCATCGTGCCTTGCACGATGTGGCGGAGGGCCGACCGGAAAATTCGCGGTCCGCCGCGAGGGCCGCCATCGCGGCTGGCTATGGGATCGAGGTGGACGTTCAGCTGACCTCGGACGGGGGCGCTGTCGTGTTTCACGACTACGCCCTTGATCGGTTGACCGCCGAGCGTGGTCCGGTGCGTCGACGCAGCCTTGAAGACCTTGCCGCGATTCCCCTGAGCGGCGGTGATGAGGGTATCCCGAGCCTTGCCGAAGTTCTGGACCTTGTGGCGGGGCAGGTGCCGTTGCTGGTCGAAATCAAGGATCAGGACGGCGCGCTTGGCCCGGATGTCGGCCCATTGGAACGCGCCGTGGCGACGGCCTTTGCGGGTTACACCGGCCCGCTGGCGGTGATGTCCTTCAATCCGCACAGCGTTGCGGCAATGGCCGAACTGGCCCCGGATGTGTCACGCGGTTTGGTGACCTGCGACTTCGATCCCGAAGACTGGCCCGCGTCGAATACGCGGCTGGCAGAACTGGCGGGCATACCCGATTATGCCCGTGTCGGCGCTTCGTTCATCAGCCATGACCGGCGCGATCTTGACCGGCCTCGCGTTGCCGAACTGAAGTCCGGTGGCGCCGCGATCCTCACATGGACGGTTCGTTCGCCCGAAGAAGAGGCAGAGGCGAGGAGGATCGCCGGGAATATCACCTTCGAAGGTTACTTGCCTGACCTTCAGCCTTGAACACGCGCCGATTTGCGACAGGTTGGGTAGGGCATGAGTGATCCGACATTAGAGATATCCGCGCTTGGCTCTCTCGACGCGATAGCGTCCGAGGAGTGGGATGCCTGTGCCTGCCCCGAGGTGGCGGACGGCGGTCGCGCGGTTGATCCCTTCACCACCTATCGGTTCCTGCGCGGGCTTGAACAAAGCGGTTCGGTCGGAGGCGATACGGGATGGATGCCCCGGCATCTTGTTGTGAAGGACGAGGGGCAGGTGATTGCCGTCGCGCCGCTTTATGCAAAGGGGCACAGTCAGGGCGAGTACATCTTCGATCACAACTGGGCCCATGCCTGGGAAAGGGCGGGCGGGCGCTATTATCCCAAGTTGCAGATGGCCGTACCTTTCACCCCGGCGACGGGTCGGCGATTTCTTTGCCGGCCGGGGCATGAAAGTGTGGGCTTCGAGGCGCTGGTTCAGGGGGCCTTGCATATCGCGACCGAAAACAACCTTTCGTCGTTTCACGCGACCTTCTGCACGGAAGAAGAAGCGAAGCGTGGCGCTGAGATCGGCCTGTTGCATCGCGTCACACAGCAATACCATTGGACCAACGACGGCTATGAGGATTTCGACGGGTTTCTTGCCGCGCTTTCGTCGCGCAAGCGCAAGACCATCCGGCGCGAACGGCGCATCGCGCAAGGCTTCGGCGGCGAAATCGTTGCGCTGACGGGCGATGCCATCCAGCCCGAACACTGGGACGCCTTTTGGGAGTTCTACCAGGACACGGGCGCACGCAAGTGGGGCACGCCCTATCTGACCCGCGCCTTTTTCGACATTGCCCATGAAACGATGGCGGATGACATCCTTTTGCTTCTGGCCCTGCGCGAAGGGCGGCCCGTTGCGGGGGCGCTGAACTTCATCGGACGCGAGACGCTGTTCGGGCGCTACTGGGGGGCTGTCGAGCATCACGACTGTCTACATTTCGAACTGTGCTACTATCAGGCCATAGAGGCGGCGATCACGCGCGGGATGGGGCGGGTCGAAGCGGGCGCACAGGGCGATCACAAGCTGGCACGGGGCTATCTGCCTGTGGAAACCCATTCGCTGCACTGGATGGCGGACCAGGGGTTTTCCGGGGCGGTTGCCGAGTATCTTGAGGCCGAGCGCGATGCGGTCGGTCAGGACATCGAGGTGCTGACGGGCTATGGTCCGTTCAGAAAGATCACGGAGGAGCCGGAATGACCGACAAGCTTGAAGGCGATGCACGGGACGAGGCGCTGGCCGATCTGACGGCGGCGGGCTGGAGCCTTGTGGACGGGCGCGATGCGATCCAGAAAACCTTCAAGTTCAATAACTTTATCGAGGCCTGGGGCTGGATGACGCGGATGGCGATCGTCTCGGAAAAGATGAACCACCATCCTGAGTGGTTCAACGTCTACAACCGCGTGGACGTGGTGCTGACCACCCATGACTGTGACGGGCTGTCCGAACTGGATGTGAAACTGGCGAAACGGATGGACGCCTAGAGCATCTCCAACAAGGTTTCGCCTGCGGTCAGGTTGCAGGTTCCGTTGTCTTCTTCGAACTGAAGGATTTTGACCTCGCCGTCGTCGAGGTACATGGAACAGCGCGTCATGCGGTCCCTGAACCCGATGGCAGGCACGGAAAATTCCAGCCCGAGCGCCTTGGTCAGTTCCGAGTCCCAGTCCGCCAGAAAGGTGATCCCGGCCGCTTCACCGCCGGTCGTTTCGCCCCAATGCTGCATGACGCGGCAATCGTTGACCGAAACGCAGATGATCTCGTCCACCCCCTTGGCGCGGAAAGCGTCAGCCGTGCGCATGAAGCTGGGCAGATGGGCCGAGGTGCAGATGCCGGTATAGGCGCCGGGCAGTCCGAACAGCACCACTTTGCGACCTGCCACACGGTCGGCGATATTGACCGAGGTGACGTCTCCGCCAGAGGAATGAATCAACTCGACGCTTGGTATCCTGTCGCCAACCTTCACGGTCATGGTCTCGCCCTCCGATTGCCAAATGCTGTTTGCGAGATATAAGCCACTATCGAAGAAGGGCCAGAGGCAATCGACATGGGACCAATTCTGATCGTGGGAGCTGGGCAGGCGGCGGCAAGCCTGGCAGAGAGCTTGCGCAACAAGGGTTTTGAGGGTGAGGTCACGATTATCGGCGAAGAACCGGTGCCACCTTACGAGCGTCCGCCCCTGTCGAAAGCCTACCTTATGGGCGAGATGGCGGAAGAGCGGCTGTTCCTGCGGCCAGCCTCGGTCTACGAGGACAAGTCCATCACTCTGAAACTGGGCGCGCCGGTCACGTCGATTGATACCGAAGCGAAGACCGTGACTGTCGGTGACGAGGTCTTGCGCTACGATCAACTGGCGCTGACCACGGGGTCGGTGCCGCATCGCCTGCCAGCGGCCATCGGCGGTGATCTTGACGGGCTTTACACGGTGCGCACCCTGGCCGACATCGACCGGATTTCGCCCCTGTTCAAGGACGGCGCGCGCGTGCTGGTCGTTGGTGGTGGTTACATCGGGCTCGAAGCCGCGGCGGTTGCGGCCAAGCTGGGCTTGAAGGTGACGCTGGTCGAGATGGCCGAGCGCATTCTTGGCCGTGTCGCGGCCCCTGAAACCGCCGATGTGGTGCGCACCGAACATCTGGCGCACGGCGTTGACTTGCGTGAAGGTGTCGGGCTGAAGGCGTTGACGGGCGAAGGCCATGTCTCAAGCGCGGAACTTAGCGATGGCACGGTGCTGGAGGTCGATTTCGTGATTGTCGGGACCGGGATTCGCCCGGCGACCGATCTGGCCGAAGCGGCGGGCATAGTCTGTGAAAACGGGATCGCGGTTGATGAATTCGGGCGCACGTCTGACCCGAGTGTCTGGGCAGCGGGCGATTGCGCCTGTTTTCCCTACAAGGGAGGGCGGTTGCGCCTGGAGTCGGTACAAAACGCCATCGACCAGGGGGCGGCGGTGGCCGCGAATATGTTGGGCGCGGGCGAAGCTTATCATCCCTTCCCGTGGTTCTGGTCGGATCAATACGACATGAAGCTGCAAATCGCGGGGCTGAACACCGGCTATTCGCGGGTTGTTGTTCGTGATGTCGAGGGTGCCCGCAGCCATTGGTATTTCGATGGTGACAGGTTCCTTGCCGTCGATGCGATCAATGCGCCGCGCGACTACATGGTCGGCAAGCGGCTGTTGGAGATGGGCAAACCCGTCACGCCCGAAGCGGTGGCGGACCCCGAGACGAACATGAAAGCGCTCTTGCGGGGATGAGGATCATTGGCGGGCGGTTTCGCGGCCAGGCTCTTGCATCCGTGGGCAAGGGGGATTCTGCCGCGCATCTGAGACCGACCGGCGACCGGGTGCGCGAAAGCCTGTTCAACCTGTTGAGCGGCGGGCGTTTCGGCGATCCGGTGACCGGCGTGCGGGTTCTGGACCTTTTCGCGGGCACCGGCGCACTCGGGCTAGAGGCCCTGTCGCGCGGCGCGGATTTCGTGACTTTTGTCGAGAACGGCCGTGCGGGCGGTCGCCTGCTGGATACAAATATCGGCAAGTTGAATGCAGCGGGGGCGAGCGACGTACTGCGGGCCGATGCCACGCGGCTTCCCCCCTGCAAGTCACTGCCTGCGAGCCTTGTTTTCCTTGATCCACCCTATGGTAAGGGGCTGGGGGAAAAGGCGCTTTTGGCTGCGGCCAAAGGCGGTTGGCTGGACGGAGAGGCGTTGATCGTCTGGGAAGAGGAGCAAGCGCAGGACGCCCCGCCGGGGTTCGAGATTCTGGATACACGTAGGTACGGGCAGACGTGGCTGACGATCCTTCGGCGCGAGGCTGTTTGACGTCGTTGTTTTGTTGTTAAGGGAAGTTCGGTTAGACTGCCGCCATGTCAGTCCTTGCGATCTTTTCACCTCTGTTGTTCGAGGTCAGAGCACAGCCTGCGCCACCGCCCAGAAAGGCCGATTGGCCCTTGATGGGCGATGTGGCCACATGCCGTGCGGGCGTGCCAGAGGCGTTGATTCACTGGCGCAAGGCGCGGGGGGAGGAACCGCCGGAGCCGCAGGTCTGAAACTTCAAAAATCGTCGCCGCGATACATTTCGCGTTCCTGCCGGATTTTCTCGCCGACCAGACAATCATAGCCGGTATCCGTGGCACCCGTGCGCGCGGGCCAGAGGCTTTCCACCGGGCCTGCCAGTTCCAGTACGATCTTGCGACGCACGGCCAGCGGAAACTCGGCCCATTCGGTGACGGGCACGACAAAGGCACCGGGGCCGCCGATCACGCATTCGCGGTAATAGACGTCGAGATCCTCGATCCCCCAGGGCGAACTGGTGTCGAAGGTCATGAGCGGCAGACCGTTGATGACGATCCCGTCGGCAATCGCGGCGTCACGCGCCCCGGTCACCGGCGCGCCGTCGTTGTTGGGGCCGTCGCCTGATATGTCGATGACACGACGCAGCCCTTCGATTTCGTTCTGGCGGATGTCGAGGCGGGCAAACTCGATCGCGCCGGAAATAGAGGTGCGGCGCATGGCATAGGAATAATCGGCGGTGATCTGTTCGGCCACCTGTTCTGCCGCCGCACGCCCGTCGATCACGGTCCAGGGCAGGACGATGCGTTGAAGCCCATAGCCTGCCCATTCGACATAGGTGATCGCGATCTGGCCGGTGAAGGTGTTCTCGATGGCGCCGATCACCTCGTCCGACGAAATGGCCTCGGCATAGCCGCGCCGTTGCAGTTCAAGCTCTACCGGCCCCATGGATCGCGACACATCGACCATCAGGGCGAGTTCGACATCAACTTCAATGGGGTCGGCGGCAGCGGGGTGCAGCCAGAGACTTGCCGTCAGGATCAGGGCAAAGAAGCGCATGGCAAATCATGCAACGGGCGGTCCGGATCTGCCAATCACTTTCTTGCGGGTTGCGGAACGACCGTTGGATTAAAACGAATCTTCGCTTGATTGCTGGTAGGCTTGCACAAGATTTCCAAAGCGCGTGAACCGTCCTTCGAACGACAGTTCGACCGTGCCGATCGGACCGTGGCGCTGTTTGCCGATGATGACTTCGGCGCGACCGTGCAGGCGTTCCATCTCTTCCTGCCATTTGCCCATGGCCTCGAGATCGTGATCACCGGGCTTTTCGCGTTCCTTGTAGTATTCTTCGCGGAAGACGAACATCACCACGTCGGCGTCCTGTTCGATCGAGCCGGATTCCCGGAGGTCGGACAGTTGCGGGCGCTTGTCTTCGCGGCTTTCGACCTGGCGCGAAAGCTGGGACAGGGCGACGACCGGAATATCCAACTCCTTGGCGATGGCCTTCAGCCCCTGGGTGATCTCGGACACCTCGTTCACGCGGCTGTCCTTGGCCGAGGCAGGACGCACCAGTTGCAGGTAGTCGACGATCAACACGTCAAGCCCGTGTTCGCGTTTCAGGCGACGGGCGCGGGCGGCAAGTTGAGAAATCGGCAGGGCGGGCGTGTCGTCGATGAAAAGCGGGCAGGCTTCCAATGTCTTGGCGGCATCGACGAAGCGGCGGAACTCGCCCTCGGTCATGTCGCCCCGGCGGATTTGCTCGGATGGAACTTCTGCGGCTTCCGACAGGACACGGGCGGCAAGTTGTTCCGCGCTCATCTCCAGCGAATAGAACCCGACGACGCCGCCATCTACGGCGCCCTCGCTGCCGTCCGGCAGTTGGCCCTTGCGATAGGCCTTGGCGATGTTGAAGGCGATGTTGGTGGCCAGCGAGGTTTTCCCCATGGAGGGACGACCGGCGAGGATCAGAAGGTCGGACTTGTGCAGGCCGCCAAGTTTCTTGTCCATGTCGGCAAGACCGGTCGAAATGCCCGCAAGCCCGCCGTCCCGCTGGTAGGCGGCATTGGCGACGTTCACCGCATCAGTGACGGCCCGCAGAAAGGACTGGAAGCCCGAGGAGGTCTGTCCGGCCTCGCCCAGCTTGTAAAGCGCCTGCTCGGCTTCGACGATCTGTTCCTTGGGTTCGTTGGCAACATCGACCTTGGCCGCCTTGGCCGAGATTTCCTGACCAAGTTGCATCAGCTTTCGCCGCACGGCGAGGTCATAGATCATCTGCGCATAGTCACGCGCGGCAAAGGAGGAAATCGCGGCACCCGCAAGGCGCACGAGGTAGGCGGCACCGCCGAGTTCTTTCAGACCCGGATCGTCTTCGAGAAAGGCCTTGAGCGTCACCGGCGAGGCCAGCGCGTTCTTCGCAATCCGGCTGGCGGCGATTTCATAGATCCGCGCGTGGACCGGATCATAGAAATGCGCTTCGCTGATGACACTGGCAACGCGGTCATAGACGTCGTTGTTGGTCAGGATTGCGCCAAGCAGTTGCTGTTCTGCTTCGATATTGTGGGGCAGGGTGTTTTCGACATTCTCCGGCCCCACAGGATTGATTTGAGCGACGTCGCTCATACTGCCCTCACTCGATTTCCCTCGCCCGTATCTTGGCGCTCTACATAGCCAAAAAGGGTGTGGCGCGTCTATCTGGATAAGTCATGTATAATCTGTGGACAGCCCGATGGCCACTTCATCCGGGGGTATTGGTCTCAAACTTCACAAGATGTAGCGCAACGCGCGTAAAATTAATTTTGCCGCGCTTCCTGCCAGCGGCGGGGTGCGCGCAGGAAGGTTTCGACCTCGTCCAGCGTCTTTTCGTCGAACTTTTCACCCGACCGCGCGGCTTCCAGAACGTCCCACCATGTACATAAATGATGCAGCGTAACCCCGTGTTCGCCCAAGCGTTCTGTCGTCTCCGGGAAGATGCCGTAATAGAAGATCACGGCGGTATGGGCGCAGGTCGCGCCGGTCTCGCGGATGGCGTCGACGAAAGATAATTTCGACCCGCCATCGGTTGTCAGATCCTCGACCAGAAGCACGCGGTCGCCTTCCGACATCACGCCTTCGATTCGCGCATTGCGGCCATAGCCTTTCGGTTTCTTTCGCACGTAGGTCATCGGCAGGGCCATGCGTTCGGCCACGAAGGCCGAAAAAGGAATGCCCGCCGTTTCGCCCCCTGCGATGTTATCGAACGCCTCGAAACCCACGTCACGCATCACCGTCACGGTCAGGAAATCCATCAGGGTCGACCGGATGCGCGGGAAAGAGATCAGCTTGCGGCAGTCGATATAGGTGGGCGACGACAACCCACTGGCGAAGATAAAGGGTTCATCGGCGTTGAAATGAACCGCTTCGATTTCCAGCAGCATGTTGGCCGTAAGGCGGGCGATTTCGTCGCGGTCGGGGAAACTGGTCGGGATCATGCTTTGGTTCCTGTTGGCAAGCTGTTTGCGGGCTCAGACCACCTTCCAATGCAGCGGGCGTCCGGGGTTGAAGACGGTCACGGGGCCTGCGCCGGTTTCCACTGCTTTGGGGATGTCGATCGGTTCGCCCCTGGTCAGGGTGATTTCATCGGTGTTTTCCTGCAGGCCATAGAATTTCGGGCCGTGCCGGGAGACGAAGCCTTCCAGCTTGTCGAGCGCATTGGTTTCTTCGAACACCTCGGCAAGGCAGGACAGGGCGACAGGTGCCGTGAAACAGCCCGCCGCACAACATTCGGCTTCCTTCTTGTGGAGGGGGTGCGGGGCGCTGTCGGTGCCAAGGAAAAACGTGGGATCGCCAGAGGTTGCGGCCTCGACCAGCCTGGGGCGATGTGTGCCGCGCTTCAGGATCGGCAGGCAATAGAAATGCGGGCGCATCCCGCCGGCCAGCATGTCGTTCCTGTCCAGCATGAGGTGTTGAACGGTGATCGTCGCCCCAAGGTCGTCACCCCCTGAGGCGGCATAGGCGGCGGCGTCGGCGGTTGTGATATGTTCCATGACGACGCGCAGACCGGGTGTGGCGCGGCGGATCGGGTCAAGCACTTCGTCGATGAAGACCGCCTCGCGATCAAAGATGTCGATTTCGGACCGGGTGACTTCGCCGTGGACGCAAAGCGGCAGACCGATCTCGGCCATTGCCTCGAATACGCCGCGCACCTTGTCAAAGTCCTGTACGCCGCTGGCCGAATTCGTCGTCGCCCCGGCGGGGTAGAGTTTGACGGCTTTCACCAGGCCCGATGCGGCGGCGACCTTGACGTCTGCCGGGTCTGTATCCTCGGTCAGGTAGAGCGTCATCAAGGGTTCGAACGCTGCGCCTTCGGGCAGGGCGGCAAGGATACGGTCGCGGTAGGCGGCGGCGTCTTGTCCGGTCACGACGGGCGGCACGAGGTTCGGCATGATGATCGCGCGCGCGAAGTCCTTTGCACTGTGGGGCAGCACGCCTTCCATCATGGCGCCATCGCGCAAATGCAGGTGCCAATCGTCAGGACGCTTGAGTGTGATGCTCTCTTCAGTCATGTCTGTCCTCTAACGGATGGGACGCCGGGGGGCCAGAGGCTCTGGCCGCCGGTTCTTGGGGGTGCGGAAAGGAAGAGGAGGTTTGAATATGTTGCTGACGCTTCTGTTGGGCGGTCTTGCCGGTTGGGGAGCCGGGTTTGGTGAAGATCACGTCCGAAAACTTCTGGCGCAGGCCTTTGATATCGACGCGGCGGCGATCAGGCCGGTCGAGTTGCGGTCGATCACGCTGGTGGTGGCCTTGTTCCTTGCCGCTCTGGTGGCCTGGGCCATCGCCAGTCCGAGTGCGGTTGCGCTGATGTTCGGTGCCCTGATCGGGGTTTTGGTACCGCGCTTGAAAGAGGTCATCCGTACAGCCCGCACGCCGGACTACGACGCCTGAGGTCAAAGCTGACCGGCGGTCATGTCCGTGGATGAGCGGGCGTTGTCCGGGGCGTCACCGGCCAGTCGCCGCTCGGCGGCTTCGAGGTGGTGCTTGAACCGGGGGATGGATTGCTCGGCCAGGACCGCGCGGCAAAGCTGGCGGGTGAGGGCGGGCCGATCTTCGGCCAGAACCCGAGCGAGGAGGGCGCGCAGGTAGGGGACGTGCCTTTTGCGGGCTTGCATCAGTTTAGCGAAACGGCCCGGCGTGAGTTTGCCCTCGACCGCAGCGTCCGCGATCCGCGAAACCAGCGCCATCGCCCGCATGTCGGCCTCGATCGCGCCAGAGCGGCCGCGCCGATAGGGAAAGCGCATGACGTTCGGTCCGCGAAACAGGCTGGCGTGCATGGCGTCTTCGGCTTCGTCGGGGTCATAGACGATGATCGCGTTTTCGGCGGCTTCGACCATGTCGGGGGCGTAGCCATAGCGTGACGTGAAATCCAGCCGACGGGACGAGGGAAAGCGGCCATCCCAGGCGGCACGGCGGGTCTCAAGCGTGGCTTGCGGGGCGAGTGCCAGAACCGTGGCACCCGGCGCGGCGACCGAGTAGGCAGCGGCGGCATAGCCGCACATGCCCGCGCCATAGAAGATCACGCGGTCGAAATCGTCGAAGAAACCATAGTCGACCAGCCGGTCGATATAGGCCCAGATCGCCTTGTCGCGGAACCAATCCTGCCCCTGGGCGATCAGCGACAGGTGCGACCAACCCCGGCTTGCGCAGATGTCGAAGGCCAGCGGCATCCCGGTGTCGCTGACGGAGCGGATACCGAAAAGCGTTTCGAAGGCCACGAACAACACGTCATGGGAATCCTCGATGAAGACCGCCGCATGATCCCTTGTCAGTTCGGTGTAATAGCCTTCGCCCTCTGCGATCACGCGCAGAGCTTTCAGCCAGTCCTTGTCTGACAGATCGGTCGAAATTGTTGCCCCGGCACCCATAAAAAACTCGTCTTCGTTTACATCGGGCAGCTTAGACGGCACGCTTCGGGGCTGGCAAGGTGTCGACGGGAACTATCCACAGGAATTGCGCCGGGCAGCCCTTGATTCGTGGACTGCCCGGTGTGAAAGCGCGGATTATGCGTATTTTTGAAACGGTGAAGAGGCGGGGTTTTAGAAAAACGCCTGAAGCCCCGTCTGCGCGCGGCCCAGGATCAGGGCGTGTATGTCGTGGGTGCCTTCGTAGGTGTTGACGGTTTCAAGGTTCATCATGTGGCGGATGACGTCGAACTCCTCGGAAATCCCGTTGCCGCCGTGCATGTCACGCGCCGCGCGGGCAATGTCGAGCGCCTTGCCGCAGTTGTTGCGCTTGATGAGCGAGATCATCTCGGGCGCCGCAGCGCCGTCTTCCATCAGGCGACCGACCCGCAGGGCGGCCTGCAGGCCAAGTGCGATCTCGGTCTGCATGTCGGCGAGTTTCTTTTGGAACAACTGGGTCTGGGCGAGGGGTTTGCCGAACTGCTTGCGGTCCAGCCCATATTGGCGTGCGCCCTGCCAGCAGGCCTCGGCGGCCCCCATCACGCCCCAGGCGATGCCATAGCGGGCGCGGTTCAGACAGCCGAAGGGGCCTTTTAATCCTTCGACGTGGGGCAGAAGCGCATCTTCGCCCACCTCGACGTTGTCCAGCACGATCTCGCCGGTGACACTGGCCCGCAGACTTTGCTTGCCCGCGATCTTTGGGGCGGTCAGACCCTTGGTGCCCTTTTCAAGGACGAAGCCGCGAATCTTGCCGCCGTGAGCTTCGGACTTGGCCCAGACGACGAAGACATCGGCAATCGGGGAATTCGAGATCCACATCTTGGAACCTGACAGACGATAGCCGCCCTCGGTCTTTACCGCGCGGGTCTTCATGCCACCGGGGTCGGAACCCGCGTCGGGCTCGGTGAGACCAAAGCAGCCGATCAACTCGCCAGCGGCGAGGCCCGGAAGGTATTTCGCGCGTTGTTCATCGCTGCCGTAGGCATAGATCGGGTACATCACAAGCGAGGATTGCACCGACATCATCGAGCGATAGCCGCTGTCCACACGTTCGATTTCCCGCGCGACAAGGCCATAGGTGACATAGCCTGCGCCAAGGCCGCCAAGCTCTTCCGGCACCGTCACACCCAAAAGACCGGCGGCACCCATTTCGGCAAAGATCTCGGGTTCGACCTTTTCCTCAGCATAGGCCGTGCGCACGCGCGGGGCCAGTTTGTCGGCGGCGAAGGCGCGGGCGGCGTCGGCCAGCATACGCTCGTCTTCGCTCAACTGGTCGCTCAGCCGGAAAGGATCCTCCCAGTCGAAGGATGACAAGTCGGGCGCGTCTTTCGGCTTGATCCGGTCCTGCGCATTCATATCGAACTCTCCCATCAAAAAGGCGCGGCGCCACTGGCAGCCGCGCCCAGAATTTCACCCGGTCGGCCGTGTTACTTGGCCGGTCCGATCATCATCACCATCTGGCGGCCTTCCATCTTGGGCATGTTTTCCACCTTGCCCAGACCTTCGACATCATCGGCGACACGTTCCAGCAATTCGCGGCCCAGGTTCTGGTGCGCCATTTCACGGCCCCGGAACCGCAAGGTGACTTTCACCTTGTCGCCAGCTTCCAGGAACCGCGTCACGTTGCGCATCTTCACATCATAGTCGTGGGTGTCCGTGTTGGGGCGGAACTTTACCTCTTTGACTTCAATGGTTTTCTGTTTCTTGCGGGCCTCGCTCTCGCGCTTTTGCTGTTCGTACTTGAACTTGCCATAGTCCATGATCTTGCAAACGGGCGGCGAGGCGTTCGGGGAAATCTCGACGAGGTCAAGGCCTGCGTCTTCTGCCATTTCCAGGGCGCGGTCTGGCGTCACGACGCCGACGTTTTCTCCTTCGGCTCCGATAAGCCGGATTTCAGGCGCACGAATGCGGTCATTGACGCGGGGGCCTGTGTCACGCACCGGCGGGGCGTTGTGTGGTCTGCGAGCGATGGTCGTTTGTCCTCTTGCTATTTTCGACGTTGCGGGAAAATAGGCATGGTTTTGTAGTGTTTCAACCGATTTCGGAGGGTTGGGTCGGGAAAGTGCCCTACTGGTCGTCGGCCAGCCTCCGCCGGTGAGCCGAAGGCCGGAAACTTCCCCCTAGCAAATCCATCCGCGAAGGCTCATTTGAAGGCCAACTCAAACCTCGTGGAGAGAGAAAATGAAAGGCATACTTGGACTTGTCGTGCTGTTGGCGATCGGGATTGCTGCCTATTTCCTGATGGGTGGTGGTGACGACGCACCGGAACTGACCCCTGCTGTCGAGTCGACCGAGCCGGAAACGACGGAAGAAACGGTGGAAGAGACTGTCGAATCCGTCACCGAAGAAGCGTCCGACCCGGTCGAGGATGCTGTCGAGTCGGTCGAAGGTGCCCTGGAAACGCTTCAGGAAGAAGCCGAAGCCGCCGTGGAAGGTGCGCGCGAAGAGCTACAGGACACCGCCGATGCGGTCGAAGAACAGGTCAACGACGCGGTGAACGCCCTTCAGGAAGGGGCGAACTCGCTTCTCGAAGGTGCTGCGGATACGGCCAACGATGCGATGGAAGGCACAAGCAACCTCGCTGAAGATGCGAGCGATGCTGCCGAAGGGACCGCAAGCCGCATTCAGAACGCTCTGGAAAGTGCACTTGGCGAGGCGGCAGATACGGACGTGGAAGGCGGCGAACTGACCGAGGAAGAGATGAACGCCAACCTTGAGCATGATGCGCCCGCCGGTGAGTCTGACGAGATTCTTGCCGATGCTCTGACGATTGAAGGATTCGATCCTCTGGTCATTCGCGACGCCATCCAGAACGCGGACATGAGCGATCTGAGCAAGGTTGCACTGGAGCGTCTGGTCACCCAAGCAGAAGATAATCCTGAGCAAATTCAATCAGTTGTTGGGCAATTGCGCGAAGCTCTCGGACTATAGAACCATCACCCATGCGCCGAAGGCGGCGCATGGGGCCGGCATGTTGCGAAAATGCAATTTTGTCAAAAATCCCGCACACCCCCCCGAAATTAACGATTCTCCGCCGATTGCCAGATCGCCCATGCGCTGTCTTTGGCCGATCCCCTTGTCCGCCCGCAATCGTCCCTTTTCTGGCCCTGAAAGGAGAGTAAGAACAGCCTCGGGTGGAGCCCGGTTGTCAGAGGTATCGACATGGGGAAAGTGGTCTGGATTTCAGGTACGGTTGCTGCTGCGGCGGTGGTCCTTGCCGTGGCGTCGTCCGGGGCGGAAAGCCCGTCGGAGCTGGCCTATGGCGAGATTGAAGTCACCCATGTCGAGCCGGAAATCATCGAGCCGCAGACATTCACCGCATCCAGCGGTTCGGCCCTTGCCTCGGCCGCGTTTGGCATGTCGGCCCTGCAGCCCGAGACCTATAACAGTGAAATCGTGATCGACATCATCTCGGCCTCACCGCTTTCCACGGACGAAAAGTCTCGCCTTGCCCGGCGGCTGGAAGCCGTGACCGCCGGACAGGCCGACCTGTCCGACGTCTTGCTGAATGTGCGGATGGCGCTGGCGCTGGAATAGCGCCAGCGGAAATCAAACACCGTCGCCGACGAAAGCCTTTTCAACGACGTATTGTTTGGGGTCGCTGTTCGCACCCTCTTCCAGTCCGAAACCTTCCAACACGACTTTCATGTCGGTGTTGAAGGCGAGGCTGCCGCAGACCATGCCGCGATCATGCTCGGGGTCGATCCCGTCGATGCCAAGGTCGGCAAAGACCTTGCCGCTGGTCAGGTTGTCGGTGATCCGGCCCATGTTCGCGCTCTCTTCGCGGGTGGTCGTCGGATAATACTTCAGCTTGTCCGCGAATCCTTCGCCGATCAGTTCGGCCAGCATTTCGTCGTTGCGGATGCTGTCGACCAAATCGCGGCCATAGTCCAACTCGGCCACGTCGCGGCAGGTGTGCATCATGATGACTTCGTCGTAGCGTTCATAGGTGTCGGGGTCGCGCATCAGCGAGGCGAAAGGCGCAATTCCGGTTCCGGTGGCAAAGAACCACAGCCGCTTGCCGGGCAGAAGCGCGTCAAGAACCAGCGTGCCGACGGGCTTGGGGCGCAGAATGATCTGCTCGCCCGGCTGGATGTGTTGAAGTTTTGAGGTCAGCGGGCCGTCCTGCACCTTGATCGAGTAGAACTCCAACTCGTCGTCCCAGGCGGGAGAGGCGATGGAATAGGCGCGCAGCAAGGGTTTGCCGTTGTCGCCCAAAAGGCCGATCATAACGAACTCGCCCGAACGGAACCTGAGCGACGCAGGCCGGGTCACGCGGAAGGAAAAAAGTTTGTCCGTCCAGTGCTTGACCGAAGTCACGGTCTGGGCGTCAGGCAGGGTTACGGGTTTTGCGGCTGTGTCGGTCACGGGTGTCTGGTCAGTCATGTCAATCACCGCCCATCTATGGCGGCGCCTCTTACTAGTCTTTGATCTCGGTCAGGAAAAGGTGTCTTACGCGCGAAGACGGTTTTGATAGTCGTGGGCGGTCCAGTTCGCGCGGGCAAGCCATTGGTCCTCGGGCTGGCGTTCGGCAAGTGCGGCGTCGATTTCGACCTCGTCAAAGCCCGAGCGTCGCGCCATCGCGTATTGGTCAGCGATCACATGGCCCCTGGCGCGAAGGCGGCCCTTGTAGCCCATGTCGCGCAAGCGCCGCGCGATGGTGAAACCACGGCCGTCGGCGAAGCTGGGGAAATCGACACGGATCATCGGAAGGTTCGCGAGGTGGTCGCGCAGGTCGTCGGGGTTGGCGTCCGACGCCAGATCCAGCGCCTGAGACGCATCGTTCGCGGCCAGTTGATCGGGCGTCGTGAAGGTGCCCGTCCAGTCGTCGTCCTGAAAGCCGGTGTCGGTCACGATGGTCATACTGAAGTCTCCTTGCCGGGGCGCACCACTTTGCCGTTCACGAAGTGGATGCCGCATTCTGTCTTGTCGCTGCCACGCCAGCGTCCGGCGCGGGGGTCTTCGCCCTCGGCCACCTTTGTCGTGCAGGGCGCGCAACCGATCGAGGCAAAGCCCTTGGTGACCAGCGGATGGCGGGGCAGGCGGTTGTTGGTGATGTACTCGGCCACGTCCTCGCTGCCGAAGTGGGCGAGAGGGTTGACCTTGATCCGCTTGTCGCCCTCGGCCTCGAAAAAGGCGAGCGCCTGGCGCTGGCCACCGTGATAGCGTTTGCGTCCGGTGATCCAGGCGTCGAAGGGTTCCAGCGCACGGTTCAACGGTTCGGTCTTGCGGAAGGCACAGCAGGCGTCGGGATTGGACCGGTGCAGCGTGTTGTTCGGATCCTTCAGGAAAGTGTCCTCGCGACTTGGGCGGATGATGCGGACATCGGTCAAGCCAAGGCGAGCGGCGACTTCCCGTTGATATTCAAGGGTTTCGGGGAACAACATCTCGGTATCAATGAACAGCACCGGTGTCGTGCGGTCGATCACGCTGACCATGTGCAACAAGACGATCGCCTCGGCCCCGAAGGACGAAACCAGCGCCGTCGGGCCGACCATCGGGTCTTCCAGCGTATAGCCCAGCACATCGGGGGCGGCGTGATGCGCGTAACGCGCATTCAGCTCTGCCACCCGCTCGGCGGTCGAGGATACCGGAACCTCAAGCGGCATTGGCCTTTTCCTTTTCAGGGTACAGGGCGGCCTTGAAGGGATCGGCACCAAGACGGCGATAGGTTTCAAGGAAGGTTTCTTCCGGGGTTTCGCGCACTTCGAGATAGGCTTCGATCAGCCGTTCGATTGCGGGCACGATCTCGTCATAGGCGAAGCCGGGACCGGCGCGTTCGCCGATGGTCGCGGTTTCGGTGCCGTCGCCGCCAAGGGTGATCTGGTAGTTTTCCACACCGGCGCGATCCAGGCCCAGGATCCCGATGTGGCCCACGTGGTGATGGCCACAGGCGTTGATGCAGCCCGAGATCTTGATCTTCAACTCGCCGATTTCGTGTTCCAGCTTCAACTCGTCGAAACGGGTCGCGATTTCCTGCGCTACGGGGATCGAACGGGCCGTTGCAAGGGCGCAGTAGTCCATGCCGGGGCAGGCGATGATGTCGCTGATAAGCCCGACGTTGGCCGTGGCCAGCCCGTGGTCGCGCAGGATGGCGTAAACCTTTGGCAGGTCCGACTTGTGGACATGGGGCAGGATGACGTTCTGTTCGTGACTGATGCGCAATTCGTCGTGGCCGAATTGTTCAGCCAGATCGGCAAGGGTGCGCATCTGTTCCGAGGTCGCATCGCCCGGCGTTTGCCCGTGCGCCTTGATCGAAACGGTGACGATGGCATAGCCCGAGGCCCGGTGCGGATGGAGGTTCGTATCGCTCCAGGCGCGGAAGGCGGGGTTTGCCTCGCGCTCGGCGTCATAGGCATCGACGGGTGCGTTGCGGAATGCGGGCGGTGCGAAGGCTTGTTCGATTTCTGCAAGCAATTCCTGGTCGAACCCGCCGAACTGCCCCCGGATTTGCTCGAAACGTGCATCCACGCGCGCGCGGAACTCGTCCAGCCCGTTCTCGGCCACGGTGATCTTGATCCGCGCCTTGTACTTGTTGTCGCGCCGTCCCAGCACGTTGTAGACGCTGACGATGGCTTCGAGGTAAGGCAGCAGATCGGCCTGGGGCAGGAAGTCGCGAATGACCTTGCCGACCATCGGCGTCCGGCCCAGACCACCGCCGACAATCACCTCGTAACCGGCTTCGCCCGCATCGTTGCGCACCATGCGCAGGCCGATGTCGTGGGCCTTGGTCACAGCGCGGTCATTGGGCGAACCGGTGACGGCCACCTTGAACTTCCTCGGCAGGAACTGGAATTCCGGATGATCGGTGGACCATTGGCGGATCAACTCGGCCACCGGGCGCGGGTCGGCGATTTCATCTGCCGCGGCACCGGCGAAATGGTCGGCGGTGACATTGCGGATCGTGTTGCCGCTGGTTTGCAACGCGTGCATTTCCACGTCGGCAAGTGCTTCGAGGATGTCCGGCACATCGGCCAGCTTGGGCCAATTGTACTGGATGTTCTGGCGCGTGGTGAAATGGCCGTACCCCTTGTCCCAACGGTCGGCGATCATGGCAAGCTGACGCATTTTCTGGCTGTCGAGCGTGCCATAGGGAATGGCGACGCGCAGCATATAGGCGTGCAGTTGCAGGTAGAGACCGTTCATCAGGCGCAGCGGCTTGAATTCGTCCTCGCTCAACGAGCCGTCGATCCGCCGGTTCACCTGGCCACGAAACTGGTTCACGCGCTCGCGCACAAACGCTTCGTCGAAGTCATTGTATTTATACATATCTTACAGTCCTTCAGCCTGCTTGCCGTGGGCATAGTTCGAAGGGCCTGTCCTTCTGAACGCCTCGCGGAAGTGGGTGGGTTCGGGGCCTTTTTCGCCGGCTTTCGCGTCGACCAGATAGGCGCCGACCACGCGGTCGGGCTGGGCGATGGCGAACAGCAGGCGGTCTTCGGCAATGGCTTCGTCTTCGATCAACTCGGCCTCGGCCATATCGCGGGTCCAGCGGTCATCGGCGGTCAGCCAGACGGCATCGCCTTCCAGCAGCGCGTTTGCGGTGACGACTTTCGGGGTGAAGGGGCGACGGCTCATAGAACGATTTCCTCAAGCGACTGTGTGGCGATTTCGGCGTCGCGCGGGGCAAGGCCGTAAAGGATCAGGGCAGGGCCGGACAGTTCGGCCTTGTTCAGGTCGTCGGCCATGCGGGCGAGGGTGGTCGAGACCACCTTCTGGTCGGGGCGCGAGACGTTTTCGACGATGGTCACGGGCGTTTGCGGTGCGGCACCGTGCATCATCAGACGGCCCTGAACGAAGCGAGACGACTTCTTACCCATGTAGATGGCGGCCACTTCGCCGGGCTCTGCCAGCGTGCGCCAGTCCTGCTCGGCGTAGCCCTTGACGTCATGCCCAGTGACGAAACGCACACTGCGGTTGCGGCCACGGCGGGTCAGGCTCTGACCGATGCCTGCAACGGCGGCCGAGGCCGAGGTGATGCCGGGCACGACGGAATAGGCCACATCGGCACCAAGGCAGGCTTCGATTTCTTCATCGAGACGACCGAACACCGTGGGATCGCCCGATTTCAGGCGGACAACATGGTGCCCCTTTAGCGCATGTTCGACCAGCATCGCGTCGATGTCGCCCTGCGGGGTGGAGGGGCCGAAGCCTTCTTTCCCGGCGTCGATGATCAGCGCTTCGCGGCGGGCGAGTTCCAGGATCTCGGGCGTGACAAGACGGTCATGGATCACCACGTCGGCTTCGTGCAGCACGCGGCGGGCTTTCAGCGTCAACAGCTCGGGGTCGCCCGGACCCGCGCCGACGAATGTGACGTGGCCTTCGGTGCCTTCCTTGGCAAGGTGCGTAGTCAGCAGGTCGTCCAGCGCCTGTTCAACCTCATCCTCGCCGCCCTTGTCGAAGGCGCGCGGGCCGACCGAGAAATAGAAATCGCTCCAGAAATCGCGACGGGCGCGGCCCATGGGCAATTTCTCGGCCAGGGCGCGGAAGCCTTTGCCAATCCGCGCCAGTGTTCCAAGGGTACGGGGCAGGCGGCCTTCCAGGTCGGCCTTGATCGCACGGGCCAGAACGGGGGCGGCGCCTTCGGTGCCGATCGCCACGGTCACCGGGTCGCGATCAACGATGGCGGGTGTGATGAACTGCGAGTGTTCCAGATTGTCGACCCAATTGGTCAAGGCACTTTCGGCCCGGGCCAGCTCTGTCACACGCGCATCTTCGGCGTCGTCTTCGTTGGCGGCATAGAAAAGGGCCGCGCCTTTCGCGTCGCCCGGCAGCATCGCACGGCGCCGCACGACCAGCTTGCCCTCGGCTTCCCAGGTGGAAATCTGGCCCGCAACCTCTTCGGCGATCACGGTCAGTTCCGCTTCGGTCTTCATCAGAAGACGCAGCTTGGCAATCGCAGCTTCACCGCCGCCTGAAACGACGATTTTGCGGCCATTGACGGCAAGGAAGATCGGGAAGTGGTTCATATCGGGCTCCGTTCCCCAAGAATATAGAATTTTTTCCCCTGAATTGGCAGTATCCGCTTGTCGATAAGGACATTTGTTCCTAGATTTCCCGAAATCGGAACGGTTTTCGGCATTCAAGGGGTTCTTAGGAATGGCAGCGCGAATAGACGATCTGGATCGGAAAATCCTGCGCGAGTTGCAGGAAGATGCCAGCCAGTCGCTGGACGACATCGCCAAAAAGGTCGGGTCATCGAAAACACCGGTCTGGAACCGGATTCGCAAGATGCGCGAGGCGGGTGTGATCGGGCGTCAGACCGTTTTGCTGGACGCCGAAGCCCTTGGATTCGAAGCCTGTTTCTTTGTCCTGATCCGCACTTCGGCGCACGAGGCCGACTGGCAGGCGAAGTTCCTGAAGGCGCTTCAATCCCGGCCCGAAGTGCTGGAAGCGCACCGTTTGGCGGGCGACATCGACTATATCCTGAAGGTGCAGGTCAGGAACGCCCGGGCCTATGATGAATTTTACCAGGCGCTGATCTCGGAAGTGCAGATCTACAACGTGACCGCACTGCTTTCGATGGAAGAGATCAAGTCGACGAACATGATCCCGGTCTAACCTCGACCATCAGCCTTTCCAGCCCGTGGAAGTGATAGCGGTCGGCCAGCCTTGGCGGCTCGACGACTTTGAGGTTCGGGCAGCGCGAGAAGATCGCAGGCAATGCGATCTGCATTTCAAGGCGGGCCAACGTAGCCCCGAGGCAGGCGTGAATGCCAGCCCCGAAAGCCAGGTTCGGACGGCGGGCACGGATCGGATCGAACTTGTCGCCGTCTGGCCAGACCGCATCGTCGCGACAGGCCGAGCCCAAAAGACAGCCAACGGTTTGACCGCGTTTGAAGTCCTGCCCTTCGATCCGAACGTCGTCGTAGACATGGCGCAGGAACATGTGCAGCGGTGGTTGGAACCGGAGGCATTCTTCAACCGCGTTCGGAATGTTCATCGGCTCCAGTGCCACGGTACGGTCCGGGTGCGCGGCCAAAAGATTGACCGCATGGCCAAGTGCGTGGACCGAGGCTTCGTGCCCGGCGTTCAACAACAGGACGACCGTCGACAGAAGTTCCTCGGTCGAATTGAGTGACCCATCCGCTTCGGCGGCGATCAGTTCGGAAAGGAAATCGCCCTTGGGTGCGCGCCCCTGCTTCTGGATGAAATCCTGCAGATAATCGGCAAAGGCACGGGCCGAGGCATCGGCCTGTCCCTCAAGCTCGGGCGTGCGGCGGGCCTGGTACATCGCGACCATGTCGTTCGACCAGCGTTGCAATTCGGACGCCATTTCATCGGGCATTCCGAAGAAACGGGTGATGATGGCGGCGGGAAAGGGATGCGCGAATTCTTCGATGAAATCGAACGGCCCGTCGGGAAAGCCGCTGATCAGGTCGTCGGCGATCATGCTGATTTCGGCGGACATGGCGGCGATCCGGGGCCGCGAAAAGCCGCGCATCGCGACGCTGCGAATGCGGCTGTGGTCCGGCGGTTCGATTTCGAGCAGCGAAAATTGCTCAAGCGCGCGGAAATTCTTCAGTCCGTCTGTGTCATCGGACGGCTCTGTCGACAGGGGCCTGCGCCCAAGCTTTGGATGCTTCATCAGGGCCGAAGTTGCCGTATGCGTCGTGGACACGACCATGTCGTAGTCGGTCCAGAAAACGAAATCGCCAAGCGATCTGATTTTCGTATAGAAGTCATAGGGATTGGCGACAAAGTTCGGGTCGGTCGGCGACTGCGAGACACGCGGGATTCCAGCATTCGCCGGTCCCCTACCGTCCTGATCTGCGCTACCCCGACTCATGGCGCAATGGCACACAAAAACCGCGCGGTGCTCAACGTGCCTTTTTGGACAGTATCCGGAGGTTCCCCTTCTGAGGAGATTGAGGGGTTGAGGCCAGCGGCGGACCTGTGCCAATCACGTTTGAAGGGGTCCGAACCTGTGAGGCATCATGAGCGGTCTTTTGGCACTTCTCGACGACGTGGCGGCAATCGTAAAGCTGACGGCGACGCAAATTGACGATGTGGTCGGCCAGACCGCCAAGGTCGGGGCCAAGGTCGGCGCGACGGTGTTGGACGATGCGGCCAAGGCAGGTGCCAAGGCGGCAGGCGTGGTGATCGACGACGCGGCGGTGACGCCGAAGTATGTCACGGGCCTGCCGGCGGCGCGCGAACTGCCTATCATCTGGAAAATCGCGCGGGCGTCGTTTTTCAACAAGCTGGTGATCCTTCTGCCCGCCGCCCTGTTGCTGGACACGTTCCTTCCCTGGCTTGTAACCCCCTTGTTGATGCTGGGCGGCTGTTACCTGTGCTTTGAGGGGGCCGAGAAGATCTGGCATGTGTTGCATCCTCATCCCGAAAGCCACGCCCAGGAGGCCGAGGTGATGGACGCCGCGCATCTTGAGGAACAGCGGGTCAAGGGCGCGATCAAGACCGACTTCATCCTGTCCGCCGAGATCATGACGATTTCGCTGGCCGCCGTGGAAACCGACAGCCGTCTGGGCGCAGGTATCGTACTGGCCGTTGTGGCCATCGGGATCACGGCGCTCGTTTACGGCACCGTGGCCCTGTTGGTGAAGATGGACGACATGGGCCTGAAACTCAGCCAGATCGCGCGGACGGCACCGGTGCGTGCCTTTGGACGCGGCATGGTCAAGATGATGCCGACACTGATGACGATCATCTCGGTGGTCGGCACGGCGGCGATGCTGTGGGTCGGGGGCAATATCATCGTGCACGGGCTTGAGGTACTGGGCTGGCACTGGCCTTACGACACGATCAAGGGCATTGCGAAGTCCATCGGCGGAGAAGCAGGGTTCCTGAACTGGCTGGTCACCGCGACGCTTGACGGCATCCTCGGATTGGCGCTTGGCCTTTTTCTTATCCCGATCGTGACGCGAGCGATCGTGCCGGTATTCTCGACCTTCTTTCCCGAAAAGAAATCAGTTCACTAGCCGCGGCCGCGTTTTTCGAACCGGGGCAACATCGCCGAGAAATCCCTGCCGCGACCGTCTTCATCCTCGACAAAGCTGGCATAGAGTTCGGATGCGCGCTGGCCCATTGGCGTGTCTGCATCCACTGCTTCGGCGGCCTGTTGCGACAGGCGCAGGTCCTTCAGCATCAGTTCTGCTGCAAAGCCGGGTTGATAGCCATTGTCGGCGGGGGACTGCGGGCCGACGCCGGGGGCGGGGCAATAGGCGTTCATCGTCCAGCTATAGCCCGACGAGGTAGAGACGACGTCGAACATCGACTGGCGGTCAAGGCCAAGTTTGTCAGCCAGGGCAAAGGCTTCGCAGGTGGCGATCATGGTCGCGCCAAGGATCATGTTGTTGCAGATCTTGGCCGCCTGTCCGTTACCCGAGGGGCCGCAATGCACCGCTTTATCGCCCATGATGTCGAACAGAGGCTTTGCCATTGCAAAAGCGTCATCGCTGCCGCCCACCATAAAGGTCAGCGTGCCCGCCTCGGCCCCGCCGATCCCGCCCGAGACGGGGGCATCCAAGGATCCGAGCCCCGAGGACTCAGCCTGATCCGCCACCGCGCGTGCACTTTCCACATCCACGGTCGAGCAATCGAGATGCACCGCCCCTTCCGACATCTCAGGCAGGATTTCATCGGCCACGCGGCGCAGGATATTGCCGTCGGGCAGCATGGTGATGACCACCTCGGCCCCCGTGGCAGCAAGTGCCGCACTTTCGGCAGCATTCACGCCGTCCGGGACATTGCCCGTCACGTCGAACCCGGTAACCGCGTGGCCCGCCTTGGCCAGGTTGCGGGCCATGGGCGCACCCATGTTGCCAAGTCCGATAAAGCCGATCTTCATGGGGTGTCCTCCAGTTTCAGGTCGTCGGTGCCGAGCGGGGCAAGCATCGCCTGCACCTCCTCCCGCGTCGCTCCGTCCAATTCCTTGTGAGCCCAGGCGGGCGATTTGTCCTTGTCGATTATGGCGGCACGAATGCCTTCGCGAAAGTCGCCCTGTTCGGCCACACGATGCGCAAAGCGGTATTCGCGCCTCAGTGCCGCTTTGATCCCGCCATCGGCGCGCTCGGCACGGATCAACTCGATCGTCGCCGCCAGGGCGAGCGGGGCGTTCGGGGCAAGACGTTTCAGCGTTGCGGCGGCCCAATCGCTGTCGTCGGCCTGAAGGCTGGCAAGGATTTCCGCGACGGAGCCATGCGCGAAGTGCCGATCAATCCGCGCCTGTTCGGCGACAAGGGTGCTGTCCGGTGCTGGCAATGCGGTGTGGGTGATCGCTGTGCAGTCGCCGGTCTGCTCAAGCGTGATGATCAGCTCGGGCCACATCGCTTCCGGGATGTAATGATCTGCAAAACCTGCATAAATCGCGTCGCCCGGACCCATGCGGTAAGCCGTCATTCCCATGTACTCACCAAGATTCCCTGGCCCTTTCGCCAGCAGGTGCGTGCCGCCCACGTCCGGGATCAACCCGATGGAGCATTCCGGCATGGCGATCCGGCTGGTGTCGCCCACAACGCGGTGTGAAACATGACACCCGACACCGACGCCGCCTCCCATGACAAACCCCTGCATGAAACTTGCGATGGGCTTGGGATAGCGGGCAAGCAGCGCGTTCACCGGATATTCCTCGCGCCAGAAATTTCGCGCGGCGGCGAAGTTTCCCTTGGTCAGCGCGGCATAGATATCGGCAATGTCGCCACCGGCCGAAAACGCCTTTTCTCCTACTGCATCAATAACAACGAGGTCGACATTGTTGTCTTTGGCCCACTTGGGCAACACCTCGGCCATCGCGCGGATCTGGCCCAGAGTGACCGCGTTCAGCGCCCTGGGGCGGTTGAGCGTGATCCGACCGGCACGGCCCCTTATGCGGATGTCGATTTCGCTCATCTGTCGGCCAACATATGACGCGCGACGATCACGCGCATGATCTCGTTCGTGCCTTCAAGGATGCGGTGAACCCTCAGATCGCGCACGATTTTTTCGATCCCGTAGTCGGCCAGGTAGCCGTAGCCGCCGTGCAGTTGCAGACAGGTGTCCGCAACCCTTCCCGCTGCCTCGGTAACAAAGGCCTTGGCCATGGCGCAGCGTTTGGTGGCGTCGGGCTGACCGGTGTCGAAGGCCCATGCGGCGTGGCGCAGGAAGGTGCGGGCGGCCTGCAACTCGATCTCGCAATCGGCCAGCTTGAATTGCAGGGCCTGGAACTGGTCGATCGGTTTGCCGAAAGCCTTGCGCTCCCCCATGTAGGCCAGCGTCGCATCCAGCGCGGATTGTGCGGCGCCAAGCGAACAGGCCGATATGTTCAGCCGCCCGCCGTCCAGCCCCGCCATCGCATATTTGAAACCTTCGCCTTCGTTTCCAAGCAGATTTTCCGTTGGCACAGTGCAGTTGTCCAATTGAACCTGCCGCGTCGGCTGACTGCGCCAGCCCATTTTGTCTTCCAGCCCGCCGAAACTCAGACCCTCGGTGCCGTCCTCGATCAGGAATGCCGAGATGCCGCGCGGGCTGTCGTCGCCTGACCGCGCCATGACGACATAGGCATCCGAATAGCCGCCGCCCGAGATGAACGCCTTGGTGCCCGAGAGCTTCCAGCCCTCGTTCGTCTTCTCGGCTTTCATTTTCAGCGCGGCAGCGTCCGAGCCCGACCCCGGTTCGGTCAGGCAATAGGACAGCACGGTTTCCATCGACAGGATGCCGGGCATGAGCCGGGTTTTCACCGCGTCGGTCCCGTAGGCTGCGATCATGCCCGCGCACATGTTGTGGATCGAAAGGAAGGCCGCGACCGAAGCACAGGACTGCGACAAGGCTTCGAACACCAGCGTGCTGTCCTGACGTGTCAGCCCCGCACCGCCCAGATCTTCGCTGACGTTCAACCCGCCGAAGCCAAGTGCGCCGACCTCAAGCCAGAGGTCCTTGGGGATGGTGCCGTCGCTTTCCCAGGCGCGGGCGTTTGGTGCGATGCGGTCTGCTCCAAACCCTTGTGCCATATTGAATATGGCCTCTTGTTCCTCGTTCAGCGCAAAGTCCATTACCGTTCCTCCCCGGGAATTGAACGCTTGTACAGTTAACCTGCGTCGGCAAGCGCCACAAGACCGTTGACCGGCACGCCTGCGTTTACCAATTATCCGGATTTCCAGCCAAAGTGACGAAAAATTGTGGTACTTCTTCGGGATCATTCGCTGCCAGAACGGTCGGCCCTTGCCAAGAGAGTTCGACATGGTCTGCCGTTTGATTGCCATCCTTTTTTCTGTTTGCCTCGCCTCGCCCGGTTTGGCCGCGACGATTGATTTCAGCCGGATCGACACCCAGGACTGGACTGCACGCTCGAACCTGCCGGGGGTGACCATCGAGGGTGCGACCGAGGTGGACGGGGTCGTGCAGCGGGGCACGGCCAGCGTCGGGCACAGGCGCTATGGGGGCCTTGGGATCAAAAGTGCGGACGACACCGGCGCGCCCGACGGAACCGACCAGTTGGATACCCAGGGGGCGAATGACGTCGCGGTCTTCCGGTTTGATCGCGCGGTGCGGCTTGAGCGAATTTCGTTCAGGATGACCGACTATTGGGACCGTTTCGATCTTTATCTCGGCGACGATCTTGCCTTCGAGCGGACGATGAAAGTGGATGACCTCAGCGGGTATGACTGGGTCAGCACTATCTTTCTGGGGGCAGGGTACGAAGGCACCACCTTCGCGATCGGCGCGTCCGAGTACCAGTCCTGCGGCTATGACATCAACTTTGGCCATGACTGCTGGACCGAGCATTCGGCGTTTCAGATCGCCAGCGTCACTTTCAGCGAAATTGATCTCGCCCCCGTGCCGGCACCTCCTGCTTTTCTGCTTTTGTTCTCGGCAATCCTGTTTATTTGCCTGAAATCTTCGGTGGATTCCTTACCGAGGGTCAGTAGCCGCCTGTAAAATGAGCGGACCTGAGATTCGCCGAGGAACAAATCGCAGTTATTTTTCAAGTTTTAGCGAAATTTGCTTCCAAACTAGGCGATATTCCGCTATTAATAAGGCGTGAAAATGTGAGTGGGGCCTTCTGGCTCGTGAAAAGTGGGGAAAAACCTATGTTTAAGAGAATAGCTACCACCTTGGCGGCTATGGTTCTTGCAGGCGCGTCGTTTGCAGCAACCGAAAAATTTGACTTCACCGGGTACTATTCCGGCGAATACTACAGCTCGAAATCCTTTGACGGTGACAACGGCGGTTCGGTGACTGTGACTGCCGGTACCTACACTGACTATATCAGCGATGGTGTGGGCACTGCGGGTGACGCCAAAGTCGGTCAATGGACCGGCGCAGGCTTGGGAGTGAAATCTCCCGATCCTTGGTACTATGGTTGGGAAGAGCACTATGTCGACGGCAAGAACCCAGAGTTCCTGAAGTTCGACTTCGGCATGGATGTCGTGCTCGAGTCCATTTCGTTCTGGAACTACGGCAACGGCAAGTTCGACTGGCTCGGCGGCAATGGTGCCAGCGACATCGACGTGAGCCTCTGGGCGGATGTGTCTGGCACCGAAGTTGGCTCGACGCTCTTCCTTGGCGCCTACAAAAAGATGGGCTTCAAGGTCAAGTCGATCACCGTCAGCTACGACACTCCGGAAGTACCGCTGCCCGCAGCTGGTTTCCTTCTGCTGGGTGGTCTTGGTGGCCTTGCCGCGCTGAAGCGTCGCAAGAAAGCCTGAGCTGACCAACGAAAGAATTAGACGGGGCGGCTTTGGGCCGCCCTTTCTTTTTTGGACAAAAGCCTTCTGGCGCTAACCGGTCGTCTTCACGTCAAAGGCGGCCGCCATCAAGGCGCGGGTGTAATCCGTCTGCGGCGCTTCGAACACCTGGTCTGCGTCACCCTGTTCCACGACGTCGCCGCGTTTCATGACGATCACCTTGTGGCTGAGCGCGCGCACCACCTTCAGGTCGTGGCTGATGAACAGATAGGCCAGCCCGTATTTCTTTTGCAGATTCCGCAAAAGCTCGACGATCTGCACCTGCACGGTCATGTCCAGCGCGCTGGTCGGTTCGTCCAGAACGACCAGTTTCGGACGCAGGATCATGGCGCGGGCGATGGCGATGCGCTGGCGCTGACCGCCCGAGAACTCGTGCGGATAGCGGTGCATGGTGGCGGGGTCGAGGCCCACCTCAACCATGATCTCGGCGACCATCTCGCGGTTATCGCGTGAAGGATCGATCTGGTGGATGGTCAGACCCTCGGCGATGATTTCCTCGACCGTCATGCGGGGCGAGAGTGAGCCGAAGGGATCCTGGAACACGATCTGCATATCGGCGCGCAGGGGGCGCATGGCACCCGATGACAGCCCGTCGATATTGCGCCCCATGAAGACGATTGGCCCGTCCGAGGAGATCAGCCGCATGATCGCAAGCGCCAGTGTCGTCTTGCCCGACCCGCTTTCCCCGACAATCCCAATGGTTTCGCCCTTTCGGACCGAAAGCGTGGCGGCGTTGACGGCCTTGACGTGACCTGCAACCCTTTTCAGCAAACCGCGATAGATCGGAAACCAGATGCGCAGGTCCTGGGTTTCGGCAATGACCTCGGCGCTTTCGTCAACGGGGTCAGGCACGCCCGAGGATTCAGCCGACAACAGCGTCTGCGTGTAGGGGTGCTGCGGATTGTCGAACAAGGCCTTTGTTTCGCCTTCCTCGACGATCACACCGTCTTTCATCACATAGACCCGGTCGGCGAATTTTCGAACGATTCCAAGGTCATGGGTGATGAATAGCATCGACATGCCTTCCGACGCCTTCAACTCGGCCAGAAGTTCGAGGATCTGCGCCTGAATGGTCACGTCCAGCGCCGTTGTCGGCTCGTCCGCGATCAAAAGATCGGGGCCGTTGGCCAGCGCCATGGCGATCATCACACGCTGACGCTGCCCGCCCGACAATTCGTGCGGATAGGCCGTAAGGCGCTTTTCCGGCTCGACGATGCCGACCTTGTTCAACAATTCCAGAATGCGGTCACGGGCGGCCGCACCGCTCAGCCCCTGGTGCAACAGCAGGCTTTCGGCAAGCTGTTTTTCCAGCGTGTGCAACGGGTTGAGCGAGGTCATCGGTTCCTGGAAGATGAAACTGATGTCATTGCCACGGACCCGGCGAAGTTCCTTTTCCTCGGCATCCACCATTTCCGCGCCCAGATAGTTGATCGAGCCTTCGATCGTTGCGCTGTCTGGCAGAAGCGACACCGTGGAAAGCGCCGTCACCGATTTGCCCGAGCCGGACTCGCCCACCAGCGCCACGGTCTCCCCCTTGGCGATGTGGAAGGACACGTCCTTGACCGCGTGGTTTTCCGACCCGTCCTGGCGGAACCGCACGTTCAGTTTGTCGACGTTCAGAACCGTGCTCATGAAAAGGTCTTCCGGGGGTCGAAGGCATCGCGCACGCCTTCGAAGATGAAGACCAGAAGCGACAGCATGATCGCGAAGGTGAAGAAGGCGGTGAAGCCCAGCCAGGGCGCTTGCAGGTTCTGCTTGGCTTGCAGGGTGAGTTCGCCGAGCGACGGGGCCGAAGACGGCAGGCCGTAGCCCAGGAAATCAAGCCCCGCGAGCGTGGAGATCGTGCCGGTGATGATGAAGGGCAAAAGCGTGACCGTGGCCACCATGGCGTTCGGCAGCATGTGGCGGAACATGATCGTGCGGTTGGATACGCCCAGGGCGCGGGCGGCGCGGACATATTCGAAGTTGCGCGCCCTCAGGAACTCGGCCCGCACCACGCCGACAAGGGCGGGCCAGCCGAACAGCACGGTCAAAAAGACCAGCATCCAGAAACTGCGCCCGAAGATCGCGAACATGATGATGATCACGTAAAGCGACGGGGTCGATGACCAGATCTCAAGGATGCGCTGGAAGATCAGGTCCAGCCAGCCGCCGAAATAGCCCTGAACCGCGCCTGCGATGATGCCGATGACGCTGGCAATGGCGGTGACGATCAGCGTGAAGAAGATCGACAGGCGGAAGCCATAGATCACGCGGGCCAGGACGTCGCGCTTGGTGTCGTCGGTGCCCAGCCAGTTGTTCTCATCCGGCGCGGAGGGGGCCGCGCCCTGGATGTCGACGATCGTGTCGAACTTGTAGGGGATCGGCGGCCAGATCAGCCAGCCCTTGTCGACGGGTTCGCCAAGGGCGGTGCCGCTTTCCTCGATCTCGGCCAGGATGCCTTCGGGATCGTCGTAACAGTCGATCACGCCGCCCGAGACGATCAGGCATTCGATGTCTTCGTATTGGTACTGCGCCTCAAGCCTCAGATCGCCGCCGAAGGTCGTCTCGGGGTAGAAGTTGAAGATGGGCATGTAGTATTCGCCATTGTGCTTCACGAGGATCGGCTTGTCGTTGGCGATGAACTCGGCAAACAGGCTGAGGCCGAACAGAAAGCAGAAGATGATCAGCGACCAGAGCGCGCGGCGATTGCGTTTGAAATTGCGCCAGCGCCGCTGGTTCAGGGGCGACAGCCAGGCGCGTTTCTTTTCGGGCACCACGAATTCGGGCGTTTCGGTCGTGTTTTCGGGCAGGGCCATGGCTCAGGCCTCCCGCTTTTCAAAGTCGATGCGGGGATCGACGAAGACATACATCAGGTCGGAAAGGATCCCGACCAGAAGCCCGACAAGGCCGAAGGCGAACAGCGTGCCGAAAATCACCGGGTAATCGCGCTGCACGGCGGCCTCGAACCCAAGGCGGCCAAGGCCATCCAGCGAAAAGATCGTTTCGATGATCAGAGACGCCCCGAAGAAGATCCCGATGAAGAGAGACGGGAACCCGGCGATCACGATCAGCATGGCGTTGCGGAAGACGTGGCCGTAAAGGACGCGGCTTTCGTCCAGCCCCTTGGCCTTGGCGGTGATGACGTATTGCTTTTTGATCTCGTCCAGGAACGAATTCTTGGTCAGAAGCGTCAACGTCGCAAAGCCCGAGATGGACGAGGCGATAACCGGCAGGGCGATGTGCCAGAGGTAGTCGAGTGCTTTGCCGAAGGCGGAAAGCTGGTCGAAATTGTCCGACGTCAGGCCGCGCAGGGGGAACCACTGGAAATAGGTGCCGCCTGCGAAAAGCACCAACAGCAGGATTGCGAACAGGAAGCCGGGGATCGCGTAGGCGACGATAATGAGGCCAGAGGTCCATGTGTCAAAGCTGGAGCCGTCGCGCACCGCCTTTCGGATGCCAAGGGGGATCGAAACGATATAGGCGATCAGCGTGGACCAGAGGCCAAGGGTGATACTGACCGGCATCTTCTCGATCACCAGGTCGACGACGCTGATGCTTCGGAAATAACTCTCGCCGAAGTCGAAGCGCATGTAGTTCCACATCATGTCGACGAACCGCTTCCATGCCGGTTTGTCGAAGCCGAACTCACGCTCCAGATCTTCGATGAATTCCTTTGGCAGACCGCGTGCGCCGACATAGCTGCTGTCACTGTCCACAGTGTCGATATCCACATCTCCGCCGCCGCCCGAGATCGACTCGAACACGTCGCCCGAGCCTTCCAACCGTGCGAGGATCTGTTCGATCGGGCCGCCGGGGACGAATTGGGTCAGCGTGAAGTTGATCAGCATGATCCCGAACAGTGTCGGGATGATCAGCAGCAATCGCCGAAGGATGTAAGCTCCCATCTGGGCGTTACCTCAAGGCGCCGGCGGCCCTCAGGCCCTCGGCTTTTTCGGCGTTGTACCACCAGTAGTCCAGGTAGCCGAGCCCGAATTCGGGCAGGTTCTCGGGGTATTCGTACATGTCGTAATAGGCCACCCAGTTTTCCTGAAGCGACCAGACCGGCACGACGAAGTAATCATAGCGCATCACCCGGTCGATCGCCTTGATGGCTGTGGAAAGCGTGTCGAAATCCTTGGCGTCGATCACATGCTTGATCAATCCGTCCACCACCGGGTTGCAATAATTCGCGGGGTTGAAGATGTCTTCGCGGTCCGAACAGCCGTATTTCTGTTCCAGCCCGGTGCCTTCCAGAAGGCCGCTGGCATAGCCGCCGAACAACATGTCATAGTCGTTGTTCTGACGCCGGTTCTGGAATTGGCTGGGGTCGATCCGGTTGTAGGTGATGTTGACGCCAAGCGCCTTCAGGTTCTCGACATAGGGCAAGAGGATGCGGTCGAAACTCTGGGTATCCTCGATGAACTCGACGTCCAGCGTCCGGCCGTTCGCGTCGCGAAGCATCCCGTCGTCGCCGGGCGTGAAACCAGCCTCTTCCATGTAGGCCAAGGCGCGTCGAAGGCTGCGCCGGTCCAGCGGGCGCTCGCTGCCAGAGGGCTGGATGTAAGGCTCTTCGGTAAAGATCGCTTCGGGCAGTTGATCCCGGAAAGGCTCCAGCAAGGCCAGTTCGTCACCTTCGGGCACGCCGGTTGCGCGCAAACGGTCGTTTTCCCAGAAACTCTGACGATGCTTGAACAGCCCGTATTGCAGGTTGGTGTTCGTCCATTCGAAATTGAACATCTGGCCGATGGCCAGCCGCACGTTGCGATCCGCGAATTTCTCGCGCTGCATGTTGAAGATGAATCCCGAGGCGCCGGGCAGGGTGCCGTCCGCCAGCACCTCCTTCTTGACCCAGCCCTTGTCGAGGGCAGGGAAATCGTAAAGCGTCGCCCAGTTGATCGAGCTGTTTTCGCGCCGGAAGGTATAGACGCCGGCCTTGAAAGCCTCGAACGCAGCAGAACTGTCGCCGAAGTATTCCACCCGGATCTCGTCAAAGTTCGACCGCCCCTTCATCAGGTAATGTTCGTTGCCCCAGTAATCGGGGTTGCGCTCGTAAACGATCTGGCGGCCCACATCTATGGATTTGACCATGTAGGGCCCGGTGCCGGGGCTGATCTCCAGGCGGCTTTCGTCAAGCCGCGCGCCGGTTTTCTCGTACCATTTCCTGGACCATGCGGGCAGGGAGCCCATCTGAGTGATAAGATTTTTCTTCGGAAAATCCTCGGTAAAGACGAATTTCAACGTGTAATCGTCAAGCGCCTCGGCACTGGCGACGGCCTGTCCGACGTAACTGGCGTAAGACGGCGTGCCCTGTTCGATCAAAAGGTTGTGGCTGAACAGGATGTCATGGGCCGTCATCGGCGTGCCGTCGGAAAAGGTCACGTCGCGGCGCAGGTTGAAGATCACCCAGCTTTCGTCTTCGGGGTATTCCAGCGTTTCGCACAACAGACAATAGGTCGAGCCGACCTCGTCGCTGGTGGCGATCATCATGTCTTCGTAACCGACGGTGGCGAGTGCGCCCCAGGATCCCTTGCCTGTGGCATAGGGGTTCATGCTGTCGAATGTGCCGATGGCGGCGATGCTGATCTCGCCGCCCTTGGGCGCATCCGGGTTCACGTAGGCCAGGTGGATGTCTTCGGGCGAATACTTCAGTTCCTCGTATTCGTTGTAGCCGTGGCTGACGATGATGTTTTCATGGCTGTCCGAGAGGGCCGGGGCGAGCGAGCAGAGGAAGGCACCAAGCGACACAAGGCCAAGGGACATCAGGCGAAAGTCGGGCCGTGTTCGGGCCATCAAATCGGTGCGCGGCATTCCTGCTCCTCCGTTCTGGATCGGGGTTATGCATTAACTTTATTAAATTGTACCTAAAATTCGAAATGTCGACGGTTCAAGCACTAAGTCTTGAACTCTTGTTGAACAATCGTGGGTGCATCAAAAAAGCCGGAGGCGCGGGGCGCTCCGGCTTTTTGTGTGCATCATGGGGTCGGTTATTGGCCGACCGTCTGCAGGAAGGCGATCAGGTTGGCGCGATCTTCCACGTCCCGCATCCCGTTGTAGGACATCTTGGTGCCCGGGGCGTAGTTGCGCGGGCTTTCCAGGAAGCCGTTCAGATGTTCCGGGCTCCAGACATCGGCGACGGCGACGAGGTTGCCGGAATAGCTGTAACCGGCCTCGGAACCGACGGTGCGTCCAACCACGCCGTTCAGCGACGGGCCGGTGCCGTTCTTGCCGGCTTCAAGTGAATGGCAGGCCTGGCACTGACGGAAAAGGCGTTCGCCCGCACCTGCGTCCGCGGCGGCAAAAACCTCGGCAAAGGGGACTTCGGCCTCTTCTTCGCCACCACCGGCTTCTGCGCCGGTGTCGATGACATAGGCGGCGTGATGCTCGCCCTCACCGTGGTGTTCTGGTTCGTGATAGATGAACTCCGCAAAGAAGCCACCTAGCAGGAAGACGAGCCATGTTCCGCAAAGGCCGCCTATCAGCTTGGTCAGTGTCATAGTGTCGAACATATCGGTTCCCGTCGGTCCGTGTTGGCCCGTATCTATCCGCTTCCCTTGGGGGCCTTCAAGAGTTAAGAGGCGCGACCAAACGACTTAGTTGCCGCACCCCGGGAGGGAGCCATGACCGGACGTATCGCCTTTCAGGGAGAACTGGGCGCCTATTCGCACCAGGCCTGCGCCGAAACGCGCCCCGATTCCGAGGTTCTGCCCTGCCGGACCTTCGAGGATGTGATCGAGGCTGTGCGCAACGGTGACGCCGATCTTGCGATGCTGCCCGTGGAAAATACCACATATGGACGGGTCGCAGACATCCATCGCCTGTTGCCCGAAAGCGGCTTGCACATCGTGGACGAGGCTTTTGTTCGCGTTCACATCAACCTTTTGGGGGTGCCGGGGGCGCGGGTTTCGGATGTGACGGATGCGCATAGCCATCTGGTGCTTTTGCCTCAATGTGGAACTTTTTTGCGCGAACACGGCATTCGGGGGCGTGTCAGCCCGGATAATGCCCGTGCGGCCCGTGAAGTGGCGGAAGGTAAAGACGTGACCCAGGGCGCGCTGGCCTCGGAGCTTGCCGCCGAGGTCTATGGGTTGGAGGTGCTGGCGCGACATATCGAGGATCAGGACCACAACACGACGCGGTTCCTGGTGATGTCGCGCGAGCCTGACAACAGCCGCCGGGGCGGCGACATGATGACGACTTTTGTCTTTCGTGTCAGGAACATACCGGCCGCGCTTTACAAAGCCATGGGCGGGTTCGCGACCAACGGTGTGAACATGACCAAGCTGGAAAGCTATATGGTCGACGGGTCCTTCACCGCGACCCAGTTCTATGCCGACATCGACGGCCATCCAGAGGATGAAGCGGTGAAACTGGCCCTGGAAGAACTGGAGTATTTCACCTCGGAACTGCACATCCTGGGCACCTATCCGGCCGCGGAAAAGCGTTAGTCGCCGCCTGATCTGTCGAAAAGTTAATGCGGGTAAACCGGGCGAAACCACCGGAATCCGGGCGTCGGTAACACGTCGGTATTACGTCGGTATCACGTCGGTATTGCGTCGGTGCATCCCTTGCGATCGGAAAATGCGGGCCGGATGGCGGCAGGTCGCGTTAGGGAATCCCAAGAAAGTGTTGAGGACGGGGCCGGGGGGCGTCAGCCCGGCACGATCGCCTCGGCGAGTTTGCCGTCCACCACCGACACGGTCTTGTCGATCTCTTCGTGGCCCATGCCCAGTTCGTGCGAGATCAGTTTGACCAGAAGGTCGACCCGTTCGATGAAGGGCGCCCCCGCGGCGACGGCACGGGCGGCGGATGAGGGTTTCAAAAGGCTTTCGGCGGCACGCGCGTATTTCTCGAACGGCACCGCATCGGCGGGGTCCGCCCCGAGTTTCTGGGCGATGGCGTCCACATGGGCATAGATCGCGCGGGATTTTTCCAGATCGCCATGCACCGCGTCGCGAATGGCAATCGGCGCACCGGGCTGGATGCAGCGGTAATTCCCGGTCAGCAGCATCGACCATTTCGCAAGCGGGACGAAAAGCGAGTCATAGACCCGCAGTTTCACGGGCACATCCTTGCCATCCAGCCGGACCGCCGCGATGTCGCTTTCCAACTCGGACAGGATCGCGTTGTGCGCATCATCTTCGAAAAGGGCCGCCTTGAAATTCGTGGGCAGACCGACGTGCAGCACGTTGGCGCCTTCCTCGGGCGGACGAAAGGCCTGGGGATCGGGGGAACAGAGGCTGACCAGCCCCGGTTTGAACCGATCCCAGACCTGCGCCTTCGTGTAGGCCTCGGTCAGGTCGGTGTCGGAAAGGGCCGGGATGCGTTTCAGGTAGGGCAGCGGCGGCATGTTCATGATCGAAAGGCAGGGCAGGCCGGATTCGGCGATTTTTATCATCAGCATGTGGATCGTGTGGTTGGCGTATTGCGGCTCCTGCATCGCCAGCGCCACCATGTCGTAACGCCCAAGATCCACGGCTTCGGGCGGGCAGGCGTCAAGCTGACCGGGGAGGTCGCGCGAAAAGATGGCGCGATGCCGGGATTCGTCGCGCAGCTTGATCCGCACCTCGGTTCCGTCGCTGTTGATAAGGTCGGCGGTCTTCTGGCGGCAGACCAGCGTGACATTGTGCCCTGCCATCAAGAGCTTGGTCCCGAGGAGCGAGCCGTAGGACGCTCCGAGGATAAGAATATTTCGAGACATGGCGCACCTTTGTAATTTTATTGCTGTTCCGTTTGTTTAGATCTGGTATGCCATAGATGCAACCGCTTGTTTGCACCTGCGGCAAAGGGCTTGGCTTGATCCGGGCGCGGGATGCCACATATCCTGATATGCAACCGAAAACGGGTGGAAATCATGTCCGAGCTTCTTTTGATCTGCGGTTCGTTGCGGCGCGGTTCGTTCAACCGAAAACTGTTATACCAGGCGGCAGAGCTTTGGGACGGAACCACGGTGATGGCCGAGATCGACATGCCGCTATACAATGGCGATGTCGAAGACGCCTCGGGGCTGCCGGAGGCTGCCACGCGCCTTGCGGGGCAGGTCGCGCAGGCCGATGCGGTGCTGATTGCGACCCCGGAGTACAACAAGTCGCTGCCCGGCGGGTTGAAGAATGCGCTGGACTGGATCAGCCGGGGCGAAGGCAACCCCTGGGCGGACAAGCCGGTCGCCATCGTCTCGGCCGCCGGGGGACGTGCGGGCGGTGCGCGGTCGCAGTTTGCCCTGCGCCTGGCGCTGACCCCGTTTCAACCGCGCCTTCTGACCGGGCCGGAAGTTCTGGTGGCAGGGGCGTCGAAACAGTTTGACGACGAGGGTCGGTTGACCAGCGAGCTTTACCGCAAGACCCTGACAACCCTGATGGAAAACCTTGCCCGCGAGGCCGCGATCAGCGCTTAGTGCGGCTGTTTTCGTAATCCAGCCGCTGCATGGCGATGGCTTCGTTTTCCTCGGCCTTGCGGTGGTCGGATAGGGCGGTCTTGACGAAATCCATATGCGCTTCGACAGCGGCGCGGGCGGCTTTGCCGTCGCGGGCCTGAAGGGCGGTGTTGATCTCGCGGTGCTGGTCCAGAAGGTTGCTGCGCGTGGTGCGCTGGTGAAACATGATCCGGCGGTTGTAAAAGACGCCTTCGCGCAAAAGCTGGTACATGGTGCGCATCATGTGGAGCATGACGACGTTGTGGCTGGCTTCGATGATGGCGAGGTGAAAATCGGCGTCAAGCTGGGCTTCGTCTTCGGGATTCCGCTTCTGGTGTGCGGTTTCCATCTTTTCAAAGATCGTCTGGACCACGGCAAGGTCGGTGTCGGAACCAAGGCGGGCGGCGCGTTCGGCGGCCAGCCCTTCCATGTCGCGGCGAAAGTCGATGTAGTCAAAAACCGCCCGGTCGTGGCGGGCGAACAACCGGGTGAGGGCGGGGGGGAAGCCGGAGCCGAGTTCCTCGGCCACGAAGATGCCGGCGTTCGCCTTGGCGGTCAGAAGCCCCGACATTTGAAGTTCCGCCACCGCATCGCGCAGGGACGGGCGGGAGACGCCGAGGCGTTCGGACAACTCGCGTTCCGAGGGCAGGCGTTCACCGGGGCGCAAGACGCCGCGCAGGATCAAAAGCTCGATCTGGCGCACGACGCTGTGCGAGAGTTTCTCGGGCTGGATCTTTTCGAACGGCACGTTTCTGCTCCGGTCAGGGGTGCCAAAAACCTAGTCAGAACGGGCTTGCAGGACAATCCTGTGCCGAGACGTACTTTTCCGGCGTGGCTTTCGTGGTATTGTCGCGCAACTGAGCGACGAGGGTGAGAGATGAACGATCCGGAAGAAGCCAAGGTCGAGGGCCGCATTCACGGCGAACAATTCGAGCCGGATCAGGCGGATAGCCTTTTGATGCGGTTGGTGTTCATGCTGATCATCGCGGTGATGATTTCCTTTGCGCAGACGATCCTTGGGGTGATGACGGTGATCCAGTTCATCATCATGGTCATCAACAAGGAGCCGAACGAGAGGCTGGCGGATTTCGGCACCGACCTTGGGGTCTGGGTGGCCAAGGCGGCGCGGTATCAGACGGCGGCGAGCAATGTGAAGCCCTGGCCCTGGACGGAGTTGGACTAAGCCTTTCGAGGTTTGAGAGTCATCCTCTGCTGAGCTTGCCCCACAAATCATATTCCCCCGCCTCGTCCACTTCGACCGTCACCAGGTCGCCGGGGGTCAGCCCTTCGAAGCCTTCGTCGATGAAGAGGTTGCCGTCAATTTCCGGGGCGTCGGCGCGGGTGCGGCAGGTGGCGGCGTCTTCGTCCACCTCGTCGACGATCACTTGCAGGGTCTGGCCGACTTTCGCGGCGAGTTTTGCTTCGGATATCGCCTGCGCCTTGGCCATGAAGCGGTGCCAGCGGTCCTCTTTCACCTCGTCCGGCACATGGTCGGGCAGGGCGTTTGATCGCGCACCTTCGACGTTTTCGTATTGAAAACAGCCGACCCGTTCCAGTTGCGCTTCGTCCAGCCAATCGAGAAGGGTCTGAAATTCCTCTTCGGTTTCGCCGGGATAGCCGACGATGAAGGTCGAGCGCAGCGCGATCTCGGGGCAGGTGGCGCGCCAGGCGCGAATTTCGTCCAGGGTGCGTTCGGCGGCCGCGGGACGCGCCATCCGGCGGAGCGTGTCGGGGTGGGCGTGCTGGAACGGAACGTCGAGGTAGGGCAGGATCAGCCCCTCGGCCATGGCCGGGATCAGCTCGCGCACATGGGGGTAGGGATAGACATAGTGCATCCGGATCCAGGCCCCGAGCGATCCCAGATCGCGGGCCAGATCGAGGATCGGAAACTTCGCGTCGCGGTCTTTCCAGTCCGTGCCATAGGCCGAGGTGTCCTGGCTGATGACCAGCAGTTCCTTCACGCCGTTTTCGACAAGTTTTTCCGCCTCGCGCAGCACCGCGCGCGAGGGGCGCGATGCAAGTTTGCCGCGCATGTCGGGGATGATGCAGAATTTGCAGGCGTGGTTGCAGCCCTCGGAAATCTTCAAGTAACTGTAGTGCCGGGGCGTCAGTTTCACCCCTTGAGGTGGCAAAAGGTCAATAAATGGATCGGGCGCGGGGGGCACGGCCCCGTGCACGGCGTCAAGAACCTGTTCGTATTGCTGCGGTCCGGTGACCGCCAGAACCTTGGGGTGCGCACCGGTGATGAATTCGGGTTCCGCGCCAAGACATCCCGTGACGATGACACGCCCGTTTTCATCCAGCGCCTCGCCAATCGCGGCAAGGCTTTCGGCCTTGGCGCTGTCGAGAAACCCGCAGGTGTTGACGATCACCGCCTCGGCACCGGAATAGTCGGGGCTGATCGCGTAACCTTCGGCACGTAGCCGCGTCAGGATCCGTTCGCTGTCGACCAGCGCCTTGGGGCAACCAAGCGAGACCATGCCGATGGTCGGCTGGCCCGCGCGACGTTCATCGGGAACGCGGGGGTTGGACAGATCGGGGCGTAGGTCGACAGGATTGCTCATGATCGCGTCGCATAGCCTGATCCAGAGGCCGCGAAAAGGGGAAGATCACCAGTCAAACAGCGCGGACGGGAACCGCTGTTACAGTTCAGGCGCGAACTTGGCCGTTTCCCGCCCCTCGATTTCGGTGACGAGAGCCAGGTTGTGTTCGGGAGCATCCAGAATGACAGTGGTCTGCGAAACGATTTTCCATTGTCGGTCGATATACTTGATGACCGAGTAGACCGGGAATGGATTGCGAAATCTTTCCCCCCCGGCCCCAAGCAACTGGGCGACATGGGTGGACCCGACCGTTTCGCGGTCGAGGAATTCGGATCTGATGACGGTACGCACCACGTCTGTCACGCCGCTTTCCATGTAGTAACTGCGCACGCGGTCAAAGGTGGTCTGAAACTGCTTTCGCGACGTGACGATGCGTTTTCCGTCTATCGTTTCAAGCACATGGGGCAGATGCATACAATCCGCGAATGCGCCAAAGTCATCCACTTTCAATGCCCGCCCGGTGAGGTAGAGCATCTCGTCCGCAATTTCTTCCGCCAACCCGTGATCTGGCATTGGGGGCATCCTTGATCCAGCCGCAGCACTTCATCCCCCCGGCACAATGGGCCAGAGCGTGCGTGGTGTTTCCGATTTATCCCTGAAAAGAGTTAACGCCAGAATGACGTGCCAAGGCAATCCCGGAATCGGGGTGAGTCACCCGTGAACGCGGGAAACGCCAAATTTTTTGCTATTTGGTCAGAAATTGGCGCCTGAGCGAATGAATATGGCGCTCTTGTTCATTGGCTTGCCGCGATGTCCGAGTCGGAAATCGTTGCCGATTTCCTCGCCATCGCTTAGCGACGCCGATCCCGGCGGTTCGACATCGGTTGGAAGGCCACGCCCACGTGCGCTTCGCAGTAGGGTTTGCCCTGTTGCACGGCCAGACCGCAGAACCAGAAATCCTCCGTCGCCGGATCGCCGATCGGCCATTTGCAGGTCCGCTCGGTCAGTTCCATGAGGCTGATTTTCTTGGCGCCTTTTTCAACTTCGCGCACCGTGGCCAGTGCTTCGGGGCTGATCTCGTTCGCCGAAGGCTGCGGCGGCAAGGGCTGGCCGGCGGGCACGATGGGCTTTCTCGGCGTCACGGTAACCTCGACGACCTTGTCCTCGGGCTTGGTGGCCTTTTTCGGCTTGGCCTTGGCGGGCGCCGCCTTGGCGGGTTTCTTTTCGGGCGCGGGCGCGGAAGCCCCGGCGCGATTCGACAGACCCAGACGATGCACCTTGCCGATCACCGCATTGCGGGTCACGCCGCCCAATTCCTTGGCGATCTGGCTGGCCGATTGACCCTCGGCCCACATTTTCTTCAGCGTCTCGACGCGCTCGTCCGTCCACGACATGGATACCTGCCTTTCCTGCGAAGTCCCTATTCTAGTCACTCAGCCCGGCGATACAAGCCGTGGGGCGGGACCCTGTACCTGAAAATCCACAGAAATGTCACGGCTTTTCCTTGGATATGAGGTGCTGCGCCCCAAGGCCGCCATCTTCCTTGGCAAATCATGGTTAATACCAACGCGAAAGTGCAGATTGATGCGCCTGTTTGAAATGAGCCTTGCCGTTGTCGTTCTTCTGGTCCTGGTGGCCTGAGAAAAGACTTTCCTTGTCGCCGTCTTTGTCCTAAAGGCGAGGCATGACGTATTCCGTGATCCCCGCATTCCGACGCCGACGCTAACTCCTGCGTCCGATCACCCACGTCCTGATTTCCGCAATTCGTTGACTTGGCCAGCCTTCGCTGGCACCTCTGTCCCCTGTCAAAAGGAAGACCCCGATGATTTCATCCGTTCTGCCCACCTATGCGCGCGCGCCTTTGAAATTTGCCAAGGGAGAAGGCTCCTGGCTGATCACCGAGGATGGTCGACGTTATCTCGACCTTGGCTCCGGCATCGCCGTCACGCTTTTGGGTCATGCGAACCCGGTGCTGAACGCCGCGCTGACGGAACAGGCGAACGCGCTTTGGCATGTGTCGAACCTTTACGAGATTCCGGGGCAACAGGAATTGGCCGACCGGCTGGTCGAGGCGACGTTCGCCGACACGGTGTTCTTTACCAACTCGGGCACCGAGGCGGCGGAACTGGCGATCAAGATGGCGCGGAAGTACTGGTACGACAAGGGCGAGGAAGACCGCATCGGCATCGTCGCCTTCGAGGGCTGTTTCCATGGGCGTTCGACCGCTGCGATTGCCGCTTCGGGCGCGGAAAAGATGGTTAAGGGCTTCGGGCCGATGCCGGAAGGGTTTGTCCAGGTGCCTTTCGGTGACATCGAGGCGGTGAAGGCCGCCGTCAGCGACACGACCGCCGCCATCATCGTGGAACCGGTGCAGGGCGAAGGCGGTATCCTGCCGCTGTCGGACCAGTTCCTGAAGGATCTGCGCGCGCTTTGCGACGAAACCGGCACGCTGTTGATCCTGGACGAGGTGCAATGCGGCATGGGGCGCACCGGGCGGCTGTTCGCCCATGAGTGGGCCGGAATCACGCCCGACATCATGATGGTCGCGAAAGGCATCGGCGGCGGCTTCCCCCTGGGCGCAGTGCTGGCGACGGAAGACGCGGCCAGCGGCATGGTCCTTGGCACCCATGGCTCGACCTATGGCGGCAACCCCTTGGCCTGTGCCGTCGGCAACGCGGTGATGAAGACCGTGGCCGAGCCCGCCTTCCTGGCCGAGGTCAACCGCAAGGCCGGGGCGCTGCGTCAGAAGCTGGAAGGGCTGGTCGCCGAACATCCGGACGTCTTCGAAGAGGTGCGCGGTTCGGGGCTGATGCTGGGGATCAAGTGCAAGGTGGCGAACGCCGATCTGGTTAAGGCAGGCTACGACGCCGGTGTCATCACCGTACCCGCCGCCGACAACGTGATCCGGCTGTTGCCCGCGCTGACCATCAGCGACGACGACATCGCCGAAGGGATCGCCCGGCTGGACGCCGCCGCCCGTGCGGTGAAACCCACCTGATCTTCACCGCTTTTAAAATACGCAAAATCCCGCCCGCGAAGGCTGCACGACATGAACCATTTTCTTGATATCCACAAAACCGCGCCCGAGGCCTTGCGCGAAATCCTGAGCCAGGCGCAGGCCATGAAGGACGCGCGCAAGGGGCTGCCCAAGGGCACGAAAGACGCCGAACAGCCGCTCGCCGGTCATATGGTGGCGCTGATCTTCGAAAAACCCTCGACCCGGACGCGAGTGTCCTTTGACGTGGGCGTGCGCCAGATGGGCGGCGAGACGCTGGTGCTGACCGGCAGCGAGATGCAGTTGGGCCACGGCGAGACCATCGCCGACACCGCCCGCGTGCTGTCGCGCTATGTCGACCTGATCATGATCCGGACATTCGAGGAGGAAAGCCTGCTGGAACTGGCCGAACATGCCACGGTGCCGGTCATCAACGGGCTGACGAACCGCACCCATCCCTGCCAGATCATGGCCGACGTGATGACATTCGAAGAACACCGGGGGCCGATAAGGGGCAAGAAGGTCGTCTGGGCGGGCGACGGCAACAACGTCTGTGCGTCGTTCCTTCATGCCTCCGGACAATTCGGCTTCGACATGGTGGTCACAGGGCCGCAGCCCTTGGACCCGGAAGCGGAATTCGTGGCTTATGCCCAGGGCAAGGGCGTGTCGGTCGAGTTGATCCGCGATCCCGTCGAGGCCGTGAAAGACGCCGACCTCGTGGTTGCCGATACCTGGGTGTCGATGCACGACAGCCTGACCACCAAGGAACGCCGCCACAACCAGTTGCACCCCTACCAGGTCAACGGTGCCCTGATGGCCCATGCAAAACCGGACGCCCTGTTCATGCACTGCCTGCCCGCGCATCGGGGCGAGGAGGCGACGAACGAGGTGATGGACGGGCCGAACTCGGTCATCTTCGACGAGGCGGAAAACAGGCTGCACGCGCAAAAGGCGGTGATGCGCTATTGCCTCGGGGTCTGAGCAGCGCAGAAAATGACGCATTTTCTGCACCGATGTCCGTCGCGGACATCGCGACCCCAATGTGGGGCGTAGGAAAATGCGCCATTTTCCTGTAGGATTTCTGCGACAGAAATCCTTGCCCGGAGGGCATCCCATGCGTTGGCTTTTTCTCACCCTTGCGCTGATTGCTTCCCAGCCTGCTCTCGCCCAGGAGGAACAGGGCCGCGACTTGATGTCGGAGGCGCTGAAGCTGTTCATGAAGGGCCTGATGCAGGAAATGGACCCTGCCATCGAAGGTTTCGAGGGGTTGCTGGACGATCTTTCCGCCTATCACCCGCCCGAGGTTCTGCCGAACGGGGATATCATCATTCGCCGCAAGGAACCGCTGGATCCCGAGGTGGGCGAGGACGGCGAGGTGGAGCTTTAAGCCGCCTCGGCCCTCAATTCGAAATTTCCGCTGGTGAAATCAAGCACATAGCCTTCGTCGATCTCGTCCTTGTAAAGAAGGGCGATCGTCCTGCGCGCATCGTCGCATCGCCCGCCCCAAGCCGAGGCGTCGATGTCGAACAGACGGTTTTCCACGATGGCGCGGGCGGCGGCGCGGGCCATGTCGCGCACCGGTGCCTCGGCGGCCTGCAACTTTTGATCCATCGCCTGCGCCGTCCAGACCTCGCAGAGCATCCGCAGCACGCGATTGGCCTCGTGCGAGGTGCCCGCAAGGCGGACGTGATCGGCAACACCTTCGATGAACATTTCGGGGTCGGCCGCCGTCAGCGCCAGTTCTTCGCATTCCAGCACATGGGCGTAGAGCCAGAAATAGGGGGCCGCGCCCAGCCGGTCGGTCTCGGTGACACCCGCGCGATGGGCTTCGCGGGCCAGTTCGTCGTAATCGCCGAACCAGCGCGGCAAGAGGTGGAACCCGTGCTCGGCATAAATTTGTGGATTGCCCGGATCGGCGCTGCGCCATGCCTCATAGACATTGCGCATCTCGCGCCCGTCGTCGCCGTTCTGGCGGGCCAGGATATGGGCGGCATGGGCGATGGAAGGGTGCAGCTTGTCGCTGTCCGTGAAGGGCGCGATCCGTTCGGCGGCAAGTTGATAGTGGCGTTGCAATTCTTCCCAGCCCTGTGCGCTCACTTCGCCCGCGTATCCATCGCCACGCCAGGCCCAGCCGACGTCGAGGTGCGCCCGTGCGGCAATCGCGGCAAGTCCCGCGTCGCCAGGATGGGCGTCGGCGGCTTTGTCGTAAGCCGCTACCAGTTCGGCGAGCTTGGCTGTGCATTGTTCGGGGTGAAGCTGGTCGAGGATTTCGTTCAGATCCAGGCGGGCCGCCCAGGTGATTTTTGAATATTCCCGTTCCAGCGGTGCGGAATCGCGCTTGGTCGCGACCGCCTCTTCAAGCCGGGCGGAAAGGGCTGGCCAGTTTTCGGCGCGCACCAGGGCGCGAATTTCCTCGACCAGACCTTCGCCGGTGTCGACCTTGCTTCGCGTACTTTCCAACAGGACATGCCGCTCGGCCAACTCGCTGGTGATCCCGGAATAGGGATCGCGAAACAGGTTGAAAAAGAACTGCGGGCCGAAGCGCAGCAGCAGGAACGGCAGGGCCAAAAGGCCAAGGGTCATGTAGAAAAGCGTGCGAAACATCTGAAATCCGGGCCTAAAATCTGAAATCCGAGGCAGGGAACCAGAGTTTCGTGCCGAAATTATGGCCGGATTCGCGCGGAGCGGACTGTCGCCATTTAGAGCATGTCGCGCAATAGTGGATACCGGTTTTGCGCTTTGCGACATGCGAAATCAAAAACTTAGAGCACGTCGGTTGAATCCGGTTTGATGAGACGTGCTCTAGCGCCCCTGAAGCCCGCCAAAGATGCCTGCCATCATTGCGGGATCGAACTCGTGCGCCTCACCGCGAAGCGAGCGGGAGAGGTTGCGCAACCGGATGTCGCTGATCGGGAAGCGGTGCGCCTGGGTTTCGGCTTTGGCGCGGGTTTCCATTTCGCGGGTTTCCGGGGCGTCGGGAAACTTTCGATAGGCATGGAGCAGGGCGTCGCACCAAAGGTTCATGTCGCTGCAATAGGGATCCTGCCAATCGGGCGCGATGTCGCGGTTGCTCATGACCTGCAAAAGGCTTTTGGCGCTGCGCGTCTTGTGGATCGCGGCGGAAAGCTCGGCGGTATGGGCGCGAAGGCAGGCAAAGAAATGGGCGTCGGCCAGTTGGCCTTTGAAAGTCACGCCTTCCTCGCCAAAGCCGAAGCGGCGTTTGACGGCCTCTTTCCGCGCCGCTTCGCCCAGGGTCGTCGGCGGGGGCGTTTCGGTCGTGTCGGTGTCGAGGATGCCGTAAAGCAGCAGGTTTCGCGTCGATGCGCCCTGTGCCAGGACGGCGTGAAGGTCGCAGCCCAGTCGATTTGCGTAGTCCAGCATCAAGGCCCGGTCGCAACGTTTCGAGACGCGTTTGGCCGTCATGCGTTCGGTGTCTTCCCAGGGCTGCACCGGACCTTTCGCCTGCCAGTCCCAGCCGGGGTACTGGTAGTTGTGGTGGAAGTAGACGTGGCGGAGGATCTTTGCGCCCTTCCGCCAGGTATAGCTGTGCCGTTCGGCATTCTTGCGGGCGTATTCCGAGAAAAGGTGCAGGAAGCTGACATCGGGCAGAAGGGCGCCGAGGTGCTTTGGATCGGTCCCCATGAAGTCTTCGATGACGGTGATGTCCGGCGCGTCTTTCGGTTCGATGACGCGGGTCGAGTTCTCGCTGTGGGTTCCCATCTCGGTTCCGCGCGCGCGTTCCAGACGGTCGAGGCGGGCCCATTGCCGTTCGTCGTCGTTTTCGACCACTCGCGAAAAGCCGAATTCGGCCCGAAAGAGACCGGCGACAACCGGCATCACCCGATCATAGGGGGCAAAGGCGACAGTCACCTGAAGATAGCGGTCTTCAGACGGCATTGCCGGCCCGAGGTTCGTGGTTGCCAGACGTTTGCCCATGAAAGGCATCATACGCGCGTTCTGGGTCGAAATATGGCGGTCAGCGGCCCTTTACCCGGACTTCTTCCACGCCAAGGGCCTGTGCCAGCGCGTTCAGCCGGGCTTCGGCCACTTCGCCGTAAAGGACGCGCGTGCCGGGGGCGAGGCGCAGTTCCAGGACCTTTTTCTTGGGGAAATACTTGAGGCTGCCCATCTTTTCGTCTTCCGACGCGGTCAGCATCGCACCGAAACGCATCGCCTTGCCGAGGATCTCGGCCTTCAACAGATCGCCTTCGGACAAGAGACCAAAAAGGTTCTCGAACGGCGATCCGGTGCGGTTGTTCTTGTAGCGGTGCAAGAGCGCGACACCGATGAACACGCGCTCGGTATGGTTCATGCCGCCGAGGTTGGCCCGCGTCACCTCGTCGAAACAGACCTCGTGGCGGTAGTCGGGATGGGCGCGCCAACTGACGTCGTGCAACAGGCAGGCTGCCTTTATGAGCCGTTTGTCGATGCTGCCCTTGGCGGTGAACAGGGGCAGGACGAAATCGTAAAGCCTGCGTCCGAAGCCGGGAATGCGGGCGTCTTTCGCCTCGGCAAAGCGGCAGGCCTCGACCAGGGGGTCGCGGTCGCGCAGGCGCTGCGGCATCTGTTCGTAAAGCATCCCTTCGCGGATGCCATAGCTGGAAACGGCGATGTCGCGCGGTTTGAATTCACGAAGGACGTGTTTCAGAACCTGCGCGGCCAAAGGCACCAGCGCCATCCGGCTTTCGCCAAGGCCGGTGCGGGTGCGAAGTTCGTCCGGGTCGTGGTCTTCGATATAGTTGATCGTGGCGTAAAGCGCCTTGCGGCTCATCCGGTATTCGTGAAGCACGGCAAGGGGATAGCCGCGCCTGTCCATGTCGATCCGCGCAATCGCACGCCAGGAACCGCCGACAAGGAACAGGCGGTCATGCTGGTCGCCCATGGTCTTGTGAAGCGCGGCAACCTCGCGTTTCAGGTGCTCTTTCAACCCCTTCTTGCCGCCCTTCAGCGTTTTCAGCCGCTGCGGCCCCAGCTTGGACGACAGGCGTTTCCTGACCTCGCCATCGCGCAATTCGGCCAGTTCCATGGATGACCCGCCGATGTCGCAGACAAGCCCATAGGCACCGGGCCAGCCCAGCAAGACGCCTTGGGCTGACAGCCGCGCTTCTTCCTCGCCGTCGATGACCCAGAGCTTCAAACCGGTTTCGGCCAGCACCTCGTCGCGAAACTCAGGTCCATCCTCGGCCTCGCGCACGGCGGCGGTTGCCACCGCGGTCAGGGGCGGAATGCGCATGGTTTCGGCAAGGGTGGTAAAGCGTTTCAGGGCCGCCATCGCCCGTTCGCGCCCCTCGGGGTTCAACCGGCCGGTATCGGCCAGACCCGTGCCAAGCCCCGCCATCACCTTTTCGTTGAAGAAATAGGCCGGGGATCTTGCCGCGCCGTCGAAGACCACCATCCGGACCGAGTTCGAGCCGACATCGACCACGCCCACACGGGACAAAGCCCGAGACGATGGATCGTCGAACAGGGGCCGACCGAATGGCCCCCAGTCCTTTGGCGCACCGGTATCGCCCGTTCCGTCCATGTCGTCTCCCCAGGTTTGGGGGGAGACTGCACCGGGCAAAGGGGGCGGGTCAACAGTTTCACGGGCAAGATTGTGGCGTCTGAACAGGGGCCACAAACCTGCCGGGCCCGCGACGCCTTCTGACCACATTTGCGCGGAAAAATAGCGTCATTGAACATCCGGAGGTCGCCATGTTGCGCCTGTTTTTCTCAAGTCTTTTCATATGCTTGTCATTATTTTCCGCAAGCGCGGAAACGCTGGACCTTGAGATTGGTTTCACCCTGCGCGACGCGGCCATACGTGGCGAGATCGACACGGTCGAAAACCTTCTGACCGAGGCGCAGGCGCGTTACGAGGCAGGCGAGATTCCGGCGGACCAGCTACGCATACTGAACGCGCCTTTCGCCTTCACACATCCGGATATGGTGACCTTCATCGAGAACTGGCGCAGGGAAAGACCAGCATCGCCCTACGCCAAGATTGCCGAGGTTTGGCACCTCTACCGCAAGAGCGGTGCCATTCGCGGCGAAAGGTGGGCGCGACAAACCTATCCCGAGGCCCTGCAACGGTTCCGAAAAATGCAGCAGCAGGCCTGGGATCTTGCCCATGAAGTATACGAGGCGCATCCGCGCATGATTCACGCCTCTGACGCCTTGCTGCGTCTGGCGAACGGATCAAACAACCAGCGCGAAGCCCTGCGGGCCCTACATGCCACCATGGCGCATGATCCGAACCAGGGCACTCTTCAGCGCGGGTTGGACATGATGCTGCCGGGCTGGGGCTGGCATTGGGAACACGTCGAGAACCTTTGCGATCAATATGCCGCCTTGGTCGAAGACCCCGATCCTCAACCGGAACTGACCTGCAAGGTCAGAGAGGCGCGGTGGTTCGACGCCGAGAGTCTGGATTGGATGCACCGCGAGATCGAAGCGAGCGATCTGGCGCATCTCGATTATCTGCGGATCGGCAGAACGATGTACGAGGTCGCCTCAAGGCAGGACGCCGTTCGCTTGCGAGAACACCTGATGAATGGCCATGGCAGTGAGGATTACTGGAGCTATTTCGACAGTGTTTACGCCCCGAAATACGGGCTTGATCTGGTGCATGGGCCACTTGCCCGGCTGAGGATCAAGAACACCCGCGAATTGCTGGAGCATGACCCCTATAACATTGACTATCTTGAAACGATGCTGAAGCCGGTGATGGAGACCTATCTGAATGCGAAGGGCAAGATCGGCTATCGTCTGGTCGAAAAGCCATCGCCTGAGGAGTCTCTGGAGTATGCGCGCAGGCTGGTTGTGGCGTCGCCCTATAATCCAGAATTCTGGAAGCGTTTGAATTGGATAACGCATCGGACCAACCCTCAAACACCTCTCAGCCAGACGCGTCCCTATCGGATCAATGCAATAGTCTACGACAATCATAGCCCGGCCTCGCTACATCAATTTATGCGAGACCAATTGGGTTACCGCAACGCACTACTGAAGATCGAACGCGGCAAGGGGACCGACAAGGAAGTCGGAACGTCTAGTGGTGTTTACGACGTCGAGGCATTCAGCGATATGGACATGGAAGGGGACGTTTTATGTCCTTTCATCCGCGCAGCCCGCCTTTATGATCGTATTTGCGCGGCTGTCAGGTCGGAGAGTTGCGATCAATCCCAAGATGCGCAATCGGATGTTCTCGCAATAATGGACGAGGTAGAGCGGCTTGGGGCTTGCAAAAAAGAACTTAGCGCACCGATTGATGCGTTGTTGTTCAGCCCAATTCCGACGGAAGATCTCCCAACCTTCCAGAGCAGAGACTAACCTGGTTCCCACTTGTCTTCTGGACATTTCACCAATTTCCCGCACCTTTCCCACCAACAAAAGGGAAAGGGCGCGACATGGTTCAACTGGATGGCTTCAGCCTCAACAACATCCGGCTTGCCGCCGAGGCGGACGGTGTGGTCGACGTGACTCTGGCGCGGGGGGCGAAAAGGAATGCCCTCAACGCCGAAACCATCGAGGAGTTGATCGAGGTCTTCTCAAAGCTGCCACGTCTTGGCGCGCGCGCGGTGGTCCTGTCGGGCGAGGGCGATCATTTCTCGGCCGGGCTGGATCTGGTCGAACACCACAAGGAAGACCGCCGCCCGGAAGAGTTCATGCACATCTGTATGCGCTGGCACGAGGCGTTCAACAAGATGGAATACGGCGGCGTGCCGATCATCGCGGCCCTCAGGGGCGCGGTTGTCGGCGGCGGGCTGGAACTGGCATCCTCGGCCCATGTTCGGGTCGCGGACCAGAGCACCTATTTCGCCCTGCCAGAGGGGCAGCGCGGGCTGTTCACCGGGGGCGGGGCGACGATCCGGGTTGCCGATCTGGTGGGCAAGGCGCGGATGATCGACATGATGCTGACGGGCCGTGTCTACAAGGGGCAGGAGGCGGTGGACGTGGGGCTGTGCCAGTACCTTGTCGAAGGCTCCAGCCTCGACAAGGCCCGCGAATTGGCCCGCGCGGCGGCGGAAAACCCGCCCCTGTCGAATTTCGCCATCTGCTCGGCGGTCAGCCACATGCAGAACATGTCGGCCCTCGATGCCGCCTATGCCGAGGCGGTGGTGGCGGGCATCGTGAACACGCAGCCTGCGTCAAAGGAACGGCTGGAGGCTTTCGCGAACAAGACGGCGGCGCGGGTGCGGCCTGATTGAAGTCTTCGATGCGGCAGAATTTTCGACGAAAATTCTGCCGCCCTTGATCAATCCTCGGAATGGGTCAGTTCCGGCACATCGCTTGCCCCGGCGGATCCGCGCCCCGAAAGCGACGGGTTTTCCATGAAGAAGCGATGGCAGTTGAAGGGCGTTTCGCCTTCGGCCGGTTCGGCGCGGGTGTAGGTGCCGTCGGGGCCAAGGATCCAGCTTTGCGCCACATCGGCAAGGTTCGCCGCCATGATCTGGGATACGATCTGGGCCTTCACGGTCGGGTTGGTGCATTCGACCAGGGTTTCCACGCGGCGGTGCAGGTTCCGGTCCATCCAGTCGGCGGACGAGATATAGACCCGCGCCTTCTTGTGCGGCAACCCCGATCCGGCCCCGAAGCAGACGATGCGCGAATGTTCGAGGAACCGGCCAACGACAGATTTCACGCGGATGTTGTCCGACAGCCCCTTCACGCCCGGGCGCAACCCGCAGATGCCGCGAATGACCAGGTCGATCTCGACCCCCGCCTGGCTGGCGAGGTAAAGCGCGTCGATCACATCGGGTTCGATCAGCGAGTTCATCTTGGCCCAGATCGCCGCCGGACGACCTGCGAGGGCGTGTTCGGCTTCCTCTGCGATCCGCTCCAGAAGCGTGTTTTTCAGGGTCAGGGGCGAGATCGAAAGGTTTTCCATCCCCTCGGGCTGGGCATAGCCGGAGAGGTAGTTGAACACCTTGGTCGCATCGCGCCCGAGTGCGGCATCGCAGGTGAACAGCGACAGGTCGGTGTAAATCTTCGCCGTGATCGGGTGATAGTTTCCGGTGCCGAAATGGGTATAGGTGACCAGTTCGCCGCCTTCGCGGCGCACCACGGTGCTGATCTTGGCGTGGGTCTTGTAGTTCAGGAACCCGTAGACCACATGCGCGCCGGAGCGTTCCAGCCGCCGCGACTGGCGGATGTTGGCGGCTTCGTCGAAACGGGCCTTCAACTCGACCAGCGCGGTCACCGATTTGCCGTCCTCGGCCGCTTCGCACAAGGCGGCGACGATCGGGCTGTCGCGCGAGGTGCGATAAAGCGTCTGCTTGATGGCCACCACGTCCGGATCCCGCGCGGCCTGCGTCAGAAAGCGGATCACCATGTCGAAGGTTTCGTAAGGGTGGTGCAGCAGCATGTCCTTCTGGCGGATCGCGGCGAACATGTCGCCGTCGTGGTCCTGCACCCGTTCGGGCACGCGCGGTTGGAAGGGCGGCCACAACAGGTCGTAACGGTCGTCCAGCACCAGTTCCTTCAGATCGCCAAGACCCAGCATTCCGGGAAGCTCGATTACCTCGGGTTCGGTGACCTGCAATTCCTCCATGATGAGGCCGCGCAGTCTCTTCGGCGCCTTTTCGGAAATCGTCAGCCGGATCACCTCGCCCCGGCGGCGGCGTTTCAGCGCGACTTCGAATTCGCGGACCAGGTCTTCGGCCTCGTCTTCCAGTTCAAGATCGCTGTCGCGCAAGACGCGGAAACTGCAATGGCCGGTCATCTCGTAGCCCGGGAACAACCGGTCGAGGTGCAGCAAGAGAACGTCTTCCAGTGGCACGAAGCGGTGCTGGCCCTCGGGCGAGGGCAGGGCGATGAACCGTTCGACCTGTGCCGGCACCGGCAGTAGGGCGCGCAAAGATCGCTTGTCGCTGATGCGCTGCAATTCCAGCGCCAGCGAATAGCCTTCGTTTGCGATGAAGGGGAAAGGGTGCGCGGGGTCGATGGCAAGGGGCGACAGGATCGGAAAGACCTGGGTCAGAAAGACGTGCTCCAGGTGTTTCTTGTCGGCGGATTTCAGGTCTTCGCGGCGAAGCAGCGAAATGCCCGCCTTGTCCATCTCGTGGCGCAGGGCCTGCCAGACCACCTGTTGGCGTTCCTGGAGGCGGCGTGCGTCGGCGTCGATCAGGATCAACTGCTCCGCCGGGGTCAGACCGTCGGCCGCCGGTGTCGTGTTGCCGCCGCGTGCCAACTCGCGCAGGCCAGCAACCCGCACGGTGTAGAATTCATCGAGGTTCGCCGCCGAGATCGACAGGAACCGCAACCGTTCCAGCAGCGGAACGCGCGGGTTTTCCGCCTCTTCCAGCACCCGCCAGTTGAAGGCCAGCCAGGACAATTCACGGTTGGTGAACCGGTCGGGGCCCGAAAAGTCCTTTTCGGACAGTTCTTTCGGGGTCGGGATCGGGGCGGACAGGAAATCGGTAACAGCGTTCATGGGAAACGTTATAGCGGCCATTGTGACAGGAGAATGACGAATAGTGACCTTGGAGCGGTCACTTGTCCAGTAGGCGTGCGGCCAGATCACGTGTCACCTTGCGGCCTTCCGCCAAGGCGCGGGCATCCAAAGCGGCAACGATCCGCGCAGCCTCGGCAAAGGACCGGTCCATATGGGTGGTCAGCCAGGTGATCACGCTTGGGGTGACGTTCAATTGCCGGTCGGCGAAAAGTTTCATCAGGACAGCGGCCAGAAGTGCGTCATCGGGGGCGTCGATGCGGGCAACTTCGGTCGCCTCCATCCGGCTTTTGAGATCCGGCAGCGCGATGGTCCAGCGGCTGGGTGCCGTGCGGGCGGTCAATAGGAGGGGCAGGCCGGACGCGGCAAGGTGGTTGTGCAGGTGGAACAGCGGCACTTCGGCGTCTTTCGGCATCCGGTCGGCGTCGTCCAGCACGACGGGGTCACAGACCGCGCCGATGTCCAGCGCGGGCAGGTCGGCGACCGCGACCATACGCGCGCCCACATCCCCGGCCCAGACCTGTGCCAGGTGGGATTTGCCCGCGCCTTCGGGGCCGGTCAGCACCAATTTCCGGTTGGGCCATGTCTCGTGCGCATCCAGCCGGGCACGTGCGAGGGCGTTGGCCTCGGAGACAAAGAAGTCCCCCCGCCCGAGCGCGGGTCTCACGGCCAGATCGAACGTCAGTTGTTCGGGCATGGTTTACGGATCGTCCCGGTCCGCCAGGCCCCGGTAGAGCCGACTGCCCCGGTATTGCACGATCCCGAAGCGGGCCATCACCCCGATGGCGGCGGCAACGGGAACGGCGACCAGAAGGCCGACAAAGCCGAAAAGCGCACCAAAGGCCGAAAGCGCAAAGATCAGCCAGACGGGGTGAAGCCCGACCGACTGGCCGACAAGGCGGGGGGTCAGGATATTGCCTTCGACGAACTGGCCGAACTGGAAGATCCCGGCAACCAGCAGTATCCAGAGCCAGTCGCCCCAGAACTGGAACACCGCCAGCCCAAGGGCCAGCGCTCCGCCGACCAGAGCGCCGACGTAGGGGATGAAGGTCAGCGCCCCCGCCACCACGCCGACGACAAGGCCGAAATTCAGCCCCACGATCATCAGCGCGACGGCATAGAAGGCGCCAAGGATCAGGCAGACCGTGCCTTGGCCACGCACGAACCCGGCCATGGTACGGTCGATGTCGCGGGCGATCTGGCGGATCACCGGGGCATGGTCGCGCGGCAAAAGCCCGTCGATCTTGGCGACCATGTTGTCCCAGTCGTACAACAGGTAGAAGGCCACGACCGGCACGATCACGAAGAGAACGATAAAGTTCACGATGCCGGAAAAGGACGCGATCACCGTGTCCAGCAGCTCGTCCCCCTTGGAGCTGATCGTATCGCCGATGGCCGACAGGGACTGGCGGATCGTCGAGTTGGAATCGCCCAGATCGGGAAAACGCTCGGTCAGGAATGCCTGAAGATTTGCAGCCATTTCAGGGGCTTGCGCGACCAACCCGGCGGCCTGCCGCGCTAGCATCGGCAGGATCAGCAGGGCCGCGACGACAAAGACCAGAAGGGCGAAAAAGGTGATGATCCCGGTCGCCAACCCGCGCGACGTGCCCATCCGCTCCAGCCGGTCGGCCACGGGATCAAGGCAATAGGCAATCGCGGCACCCAGCACGAAGGGCAGGATCACATCGCCAAGGAACCACATCACCGCCAGAAAGACGAGCGTTGCGATGCCCCAGTACCTGACCTGTTGTTCGACGGGTAGTGCCATGCGCCGTCCTTTTCGTTTTCGCGTTCTTGACATGACAATGGCATCTGGAAACCGCAAGGGCCAGCGGATTGGCAAGCCCATGTCGGCCCCCCGTGTCTTGCCCCGACGGCGCGGATGGCCTACCACCGCCGAAACGCAGACCGCCGAAGGATCGAGAGCCCATGCGCCTCACCCGTTATTTCCTGCCCGTCCTGAAGGAAACCCCCGCCGAGGCGCAGATCGTCTCGCACCGCTACATGCTGCGCGCCGGCATGATCAAACAGGCCAGCGCGGGCATCTATTCCTGGTTGCCGCTTGGCTACAAGGTGCTGAAAAAGATCGAGAATATCGTGCACGAGGAACAGCAGCGCGCGGGTCACATCCCGATGCTGATGCCGACCCTGCAATCGGCCGACCTCTGGCGGGAAAGCGGACGTTACGACGATTACGGGCAAGAGATGCTGAGGATCACCGACCGGCACGACCGCGACATGCTGTACGGTCCGACGAACGAAGAGCTGATCACCGACATCTTCCGGTCCTACGTGAAAAGCTACAAGGACTTGCCGCTCACGCTTTACCACATCCAGTGGAAGTTCCGCGACGAGATCCGCCCCCGTTTCGGCGTCATGCGGGGCCGGGAATTCCTGATGAAGGACGGCTATAACTTCGACCTGACCAAGGAAGACGCGCTGCACGCCTACAACCGCCACCTTGTCAGCTATCTGCGCAGCTATGAACGGATGGGCCTTCAGGCAATCCCCATGCGCGCCGACAGCGGGCCGATCGGCGGGGATGACACCCATGAGTTCCTTGTGCTGGCCGACACGGGCGAAAGCGAGGTGTTCTATGACAGCGAGATCACCGACCTGAAATTCGGCGACCGCGACATCGACTATGACAGTGTCGAACAATGCAGCGCGGTGCTTGAAGAATTCACCTCGCGCTATGCCCGCACCGATGAAACCCACGACGAAGCCCTGTTCAACGAAATCCCCGAGCCGCGCCGCCGCACCGCGCGCGGGATCGAAGTAGGCCAGATTTTCTATTTCGGAACAAAGTATTCCGCGGCGATGGGCGCAACGGTTCAGGACGCCGATGGCAACCAGGTGCCGGTCCACATGGGCAGCCACGGGATCGGCGTGTCGCGGCTTTTGGGCGCGATCATCGAAGCCAGCCACGACGACAAGGGGATCATCTGGCCCGAGGGGGTGACACCCTTCCACGCCGGGATCGTGAACCTGCGCCAGGGCGATGCGGGCACCGACGGGGCCTGCGAAACGCTGGAAAAGGCGCTGATCGCACGCGGGCTTGATCCGCTTTACGACGACCGCGATGAACGCGCGGGCGGCAAGTTTGCCACGATGGACCTGATCGGTCTGCCCTGGCGCATCACGGTCGGCCCGCGCGGGCTGGAAAAGGGCGTGGTCGAACTGACCTCGCGCAGGACCGGCGAAAGCGAAGAAATGAGCATCGAGGTCGCCGTCGACCGTCTGGCGCAGATCTACGGCGTCTGATCCGGTGGTTTCCCGCTCTCGCGGCTACGTGAGTGGAAACGGCGCGGGCGCGGCTTATGTTCTAGGCATGAAACATTTCCGCGCCCCGACCGCCTTCGCCCTTGCCTTTACCGCCACCAGTCTTGCCGCCGAGGTGGCGCAGGGGCCAAGGAACGTTCCCGAGTTCACGCCAGCCTTCGAAAACCAGACCCGCGCGCCGGAAATCGCCGAGATGCCCGCGCTTTCGGTCGAAACCATTGCCGGGGGCCTCTCGGGCGCCTGGGGCGTCGAGGTTCTGCCCGACGGCCGCTATATCGTCACCGAGATCCCCGGAACCATCAAGCTGATCGCCCGCGATGGCACGACGGAAGAGGTCGCCGGTGCGCCCGAGGTTCTGGCGCGGGGGCAGGGCGGCTTGCTGGATGTGGCGCTGGCAGAGGATTTCGAAACCTCGCGCCGCCTTTACCTCAGCTATGCAAAACCCGTGGGGTTCGACAGTTCCGCCACCGCCGTCGCCACCGCCGTGCTGGAAGAAGGCCCTGCGCGTCTGACCGGGCTTGAGGAGGTTTTCCTGCAAACCCCTGCCTCGCGCGATCCGAAACACTATGGCTCGCGCATCGTGCTGGACGGGCCATTTGCCTATGTCACCGTTGGCGAACGTTCGAACCTTCGCGACCGCGAGCGCGCCCAGGATCTGGACGCCACCTATGGCAAGGTGATCCGCCTGCGCCTTGACGGCGGGGTACCGACCGACAATCCCTTCTTCGGACAGGACGGCGCGATTGCCACGGTCTACAGCCTTGGTCACCGAAACCCGCAAGGAGCCGACCTGCACCCGGAAACCGGCGAGCTTTGGACGCTGGAGCATGGGCCTGCGGGCGGGGATGAATTGAATCGCATCGAAGCGGGCGCGAACTATGGCTGGCCTGTCGTCAGCTACGGCGAAAACTACAACGGCTCGCCCATTGGCACAGGGCAAAGCAGCGCCGAGGGCATGGTCGAGCCGGTCTATTACTGGGATCCGGTCATCGCGCCGGGCGGCTTTGCCTTTTACGACGGTGCGCTGTTCGACGGCTGGCAGGGCGACGTGATCGCAAGCTCGCTGAACCCCGGCGGCATCGTGCGGCTGACACTGGACCGCAACCGGGTGACGGGCGAGGCGCGGTTCCTGTCCGAACTCGGTCGCGTGCGCGACATCGAGATTGACCAAGACGGCGCAATCCTGGCCCTTGCGGGCGGCGGCAACAGCAGCCTTTACCGGATCACCCTTGCGGAATAGCCCCTTCATCGCTTTAAAAATACGCAAAATCGCACCCTCGACACAGGTGCGACGCCGGGGTCGGGATTGAAGCCCGTTCGGCACTGTGGCACCTCTTGCGAAAACGGATGACACCGCCATGCCCCTCAACGACGACGATTTCGAGATCATGGCCCATGTGCCGGGGTCCGCAGACTTTCCCGACCAATGGCTGGAAGAGGCCCAGGCTTATCGCGCGCGCGAAGCCGCCGTGGGCCGGGCGCGACTGAACGTCCCTTACGGCGCGGGCGAGCGGCAGAAGCTCGACCTGTTCCACCCGGCGGGCAAAGCCGAGGGGCTCGTCGTCTTTATCCACGGCGGCTACTGGATGCGCTTTGATCGCGGGTTCTGGTCCCATTACGCCGCCGGTCTGAGTGAACGGGGCTGGGCGGTTGCCATGCCGTCCTACACCCTTGCCCCCGAGGCCCGGATTGCCGACATGACCCGCGAGGTGGCGCGCGCGATCGAGGCTGCGGGCGAACTGGTCCAAGGCCCGATCCGCATCACCGGGCATTCCGCAGGCGGGCATCTGACCGCCCGCATGGGTTGTCGCGACATCGCCCTTGCCGATGTGACGCGAGGGCGGATCAGGCGGCTTTTGCCGATCTCGCCTCTGACCGATCTGCGCCCCTTAATCGGCACGGGGCGGAACGACACGTTGCACCTTGACGACGGCGAAGCCGCCAGCGAAAGCCCGGTTCTGCACGATGCACCCGATGTGCCGGTCTCGGTCTGGGTCGGCTCCGAGGAACGGCCCGTCTTTCTGGATCAGGCCGAGGCACTCGCCCGTCACTGGAGCGCGGAACACCGGGTCGATCCCGGTCGGCACCATTTCGATATTCTCGACGGTTTGCTGGACGCAGACAGCCCCCTGATCGCCTCGCTCCTCAGGTGAACCGCTCGGCCCAGGTGGGAAAGACGTCGCCCGGCTCCGGCTTTGCCTCATAGACCCCGCGCGCGATGGCGCGGGACAGGCACAGGGCCGCCGCATGGCCCAACAGGAACAGGTCGTTGCCCCCGGGCGGTCGCTTGCCCGTCGCTGCCGAAAAGACCAGATCGCCATCGTAAGGCGTGTGCGAAGGCACAATCGCGCGGGCCATGCCGTCATGGGCGGCGGTGGCCATCCGCGTGGCCTGCGGCTTGTCCAGCACAAGGTCGGTTGCCACGACGGCGATGGTGGTGGCCCGGTCGTTCTTGGTGCGCACCGGCCCCGCCGCGCGCGCCGCGACGCCAAGCCCGCCGAATTCGACGTCCTGTTCGAAGGGGGCCGCCCAGAACTCTGGCCCGTCCCCGACCGTAACCTGCCCAAGCGCATTCACGACGACAATGGCGCCGACCACGGCGCCGGAGGGCAGTACGCATGAGGCAGAGCCGACCCCGCCCTTCAGATCCGCCACCCGGGCCCCGGTGCCGGCCCCTTCGGAGCCGAGCGCGACATCGCGGGTGCGGGCGTCATAGGCGGCAAGACCAAGGGAGGGGTAGGGGGACTTGTCCCACCCCTTGTCACCGCCGCTGGCCAGATCGAAGATGATCGCGCCGGGCACGATCGGGACGTGATAGCCTTGGGCGTCAAAGCCCCGGCCATCGGCGCGCAGCCCCTCGACCACGCCATCTGCTGCGGCCAACCCGAAGGCCGAGCCGCCCGCAAGCACCAGCGCATCCACTTCCTGTACCGTCTTGTCGGGGGCCAGAAGATCGGTTTCCCGCGTGCCGGGTGCGCCGCCCATCACATGCACGCCCGCCACCATGGGGCCGTCGCCGACAACCACGGTCACGCCGGTCTTGATGGCGACGTCCCTGGCTTGCCCGACACTCAGCCCCGCGACATCGGTGATGAGGTTGGTTCTTCCCGGTTTCATGGCGTCCCTTCCGTCTTTCGCCTCAAGCTGTCATGACCACAGGCGCAAGGGAAGCCCTTGCGCTGCCCCGCCTGCGCCGCTTATCTCAATGTGGAAAGGGGACCATATGGCCTATATCCGCTGGACGTTTCGCATCTTGTTCCTGCTGCTTCTGGGCGGGTGCCTGCATTACACACTGCCGCAGCGCGATATCGTGCGCATCGTCGATACCTTCGAGGAACGTCAGGATTTCGGTGGCTGGACCGATATGTTCTGGCAGAACACCGGCAATGCCACGGCGGACGCCCCTGTCACTCGGGATGTGCTGTTCATCCAATCGCGCAGCGCAAACGACAAGCCGATGGTCTATCGCAACCAGGACACGGGCTGGGGATGGCCGCCCTATTTCAAGTTCGACACCGCGAACCTTCAGACCGAGGCGGCGGATGCGGCTTCGCGCGCCGATGCGCCGAAGTGGTTCGCCATCCGCCACTATGGCTGGCGGATCACCTGGCTGGGCGACGGCATCTTTCCGAACGCGCTTTCGATGAAACCCGTCGATGGCCCCGACGTGCGGCTGATCCCCTGGTTCAACATCGTGTTCCTGACGATCCTTGCCTTGATTCTGATCACCATCTGGCGGCTTTGGCGGAACTTCTGGAAACGCCGCGTTGATCCCGTGCTGGATGACATCGACGAGGCCGGGGACAACGCAAGTCGCGGGTTCTGGCGCATATTTGGGCGGCGCTGACGGGCGGATTAAACTTAGGTGAATGGCTAAGTCTTCTTGACGCCGCTTCGCGAACCTGAATACTTAGCTCTATGGCTAAGTATGATATGCAACTCGACCGACTGTTCACCGCGCTTGGCGATCCCACGCGCCGCGCGATCCTTGCGCGGCTGGCCCGGGGCGAGGCGACGGTCGGCGAATTGGCCGACCCACACGACATGGCGCTGCCGTCCTTCATGGGCCATCTGAAAAAGCTGGAACAAGCCGGGCTGATCGTCTCGGCCAAGTCGGGGCGGGTGCGGACCTGCACCCTTGCGCCGGGCTGCTTTGAGCCGGCGCAACACTGGCTCGGCGAACAACAGGAGATCTGGGAAAACCGGCTGGACCGTTTCGACGATTACATCATTACCCTTTTGAAAGAGAGAACGAATGAAACTTGACCCCACGAAGGACCTGACCTTCACCCGCCAATTGCCCGTCCCCTCCGGACTTGTCTGGGAATGCTGGACGACGCCCGAACACATCAAGCATTTCTTCGTTCCGCGCCCGCACAAGGTCACCGAATGCGAGATCGACCTGAAGGTGGGCGGCAAGTTCAACACGACCTTCGAGGTCGAAGGCAACGAAATGAAAAACGAAGGCGTCTTTCTGGAAGTCGTCGAGGGCAAGAAACTGGTCTTCACCGACGCCTATTCCGAAGGCTGGGCGCCCGCTGCCGATCCCTTCATGACCGCAATCGTCGAGATCGAGGACGATGGAAATGGTGGCACCACCTACACCGCCACGGCCCGCCACCGTTCACCCGAAAGCCGCGACCGGCATGAGGAGATGGGGTTCTTCGACGGCTGGGGCACCGTGGTGGATCAGCTGGTGGAATACGCCAAGGGCCTGTGAGCTTTGCACAATTGCAAAGGGCCCCGCATTGCGCGAGGCCCCTTGGCGAGCAGATGTGTCACGTATTGCTCAGGCCTTCTTGCGACGCCCGGCAAGGGTCAGACCACCGAGGCCGCCCAGAAGCAGCAGTGCCGAGGCGGGCAGGGGGACTTCGGAAACCGCGATGTCGTCCAGCGAAAAGCCGTCGTTGATCCGAAGGCCGCCGTTCTTGTCGAGGTTCCGGAAGAAGATGTCGGTCGCGGCGACCTTTTCATCCAGTTTGATGACAACAAGCTTCTTGTTGCCGTTCGCGGCCTTCTCGAACGCATAGCTGGTGCCGCCAGCGATGATTTCCATGATGGCACCCTGGTCCGCGGCATCGCTGATGGTCAGGACGATCTTGTTGAACAGCCCGCCGCCGATGCTTGCCGTCCACTTGATGCCCTTGGTGTCGTTGCTGTCGAAGAACATCTTGTCGGCGGCATCGCCGGTCAGATACTGGGTCGTGCTGCGACGGCCATAGACGTTGCCGTCGCGCACGGCCAATTGCGAACCGTTGTTGGTGAAATCGGCATTGGTCACCGTGCCGCCCGAACCGGTGCCGCCAAGCGTGGCGAAGCTGCCGACAGCGGTGGAGAATCCATTCGCAACATTGCCTTCGCCAAAGCCTTCAAAGTTTTCCGACGCCACCACGAAAGCACTTGTCTGCGCCTCGTACCCGGCCTTGGAAAAGCCCGAAACATTGATCGTGGCCGCCGTGGCCGGAACAGCCGCGAGCCCAAGAAAACAAGCTGCAAGTAGGGGAAATTTCATTTCAACTCACACATTTACATTCATTACACGCCCACAAAATACAGATTTTCGCCACAATTCATACAACAGAGATGGAAACAAAAGGTTTCGATTGTCTTAACGGGCGATCGTGCCACTGAGGCTTTCCGGGTCACGACCGCCCCTTGGTGTCTCGGCCCCTTACATGCCTGCGCGCATGTTGCCCGCCGCGCGAAGCGCCTGGTTCAGGGTCTCGGCAAGCTGGGCATAGTCCTGCACTTCGGCGTCGCTCAGCCCCTTGCCTGACAGCGCACGTTCGAAACCCGGGCGCATCGCCTGCCAGTCCTTGGAAATTCCCGCAAGTGCGTCGGTCATTTCGGGGGTGGGGGCCGGGGCCATCGCGCCGGGCAGGCCGTTGATCAGCGCGTGTTGCGAGGCTTCGAAGACGCCCATGTTGGCGACCGCAGTCTCCTGGCGCTCGGAAGACAGACGGCCCATTTTTGCTAGGCAGACATCCCGCGCAATGCTTTGCATCAGCACCTCTTGCCGTGTCATCACCTTGGCCGAAAGCGCTTCGTCCGCACGCACCTCGAAGGGGTTCACATAGGCCGCTTCGATCTCGGTCGCGACGATCTGGAAGGCGTCGATGATTTTCTGATCCCCCTCGAACAGGGCTGCCTCGGCCTCTGCCGGAACCGATCCCGTTTCCAGAACCTTCGCCAGTGCCGGTGCGAAGCCTTCGTCCAGAACGGCGCGCGCCCGCTCGACGGCCCGGATGACCCGGGCGCGGCCTTCACCGTGGTGCAGGCCAAGTGCGGGGTCTCCGTTCAACAGCCCGTCGTGGACGGCGATCAGCCGGGCATGGGTCGCCGTCAGATCCGCGAGGTTCGCCTCGACCGCGATCCCCTGGTGGATCATGCAGGACTGGTGGCTGATCCGCGCGACAAGCGCCATCTGACGCTCGGCCAGGGCCAGCCGGTTCAGGATGTCCTCACTTGTTGCGATCTCGAATTGGGACGCTCCTTTTGTCGGTGTCTCACCGGCAAGGGTGGGCGCAGGTGCCGTGGCAGAAAAAAGGGCGACGACCGCCCCCAAGAGAAGGTGCGGGCAGGGGATTTTGTTCGGCATTGTAAGTCCTATCCTGGAGTTCGGCGCATGGATCACGTGGCAGGCAGAAAGGTCTGCCATTCGCTGCGGTCCGCAGGACGCCGTTGATTTCGATTGGTTTTCTGATTCCTTACGAATTGGGCAAGATTGGGGTCGCCCCCGGTCGAAAACACCATTCACCCGGAATCGGATCTTTTGTCGCAGTCGGGGTGATTAATCCTTGGGCAGTTGCGCCCATTGCCCCCCTGTCCGAGGCCCTGTATCTTTCGTCAAAACCCTTACGAACAAGAGCAGACAATGGCCGACGACCTTTTGACTCCCACCAAGGGCAAGACCTACGACGCATCCTCGATCCAGGTGCTGGAAGACATGGAACATGTCCGCCTGCGCCCCGGCATGTATATCGGCGGCAAGGATGATCGTGCCCTCCATCACATGGTGGCCGAGATCATCGACAACTCGATGGACGAGGCGGTCGCGGGCCATGCCAACTGGATCGAGGTGGAGCTGCACGAGGATCATTCCGTCACCATCCGCGACAATGGCCGGGGCATCCCGACCGATCCGCACCCGAAGGATCCGTCGAAGTCGGCGTTGGAGATCATCTTTTGCACCCTGAACGCGGGCGGCAAGTTCTCGGGCGAGAACTATGAAACCTCGGGCGGCTTGAACGGCGTCGGATCGTCGGTCGTCAATGCGCTGTCGGACCGCTTGCGGGTCGAGGTCGCGCGCAACAAGGAAGTCGTCGCGATGGAGTTCGCCCGCGGCGTACCACAGACCAAGCTGGAAAAGGTGGGCGCGGCCCCGAACCGGCGCGGCACCTCTGTCACCTTCCACCCGGACCCGGAGATCTTTGGCTCGCTGAAACTGAAACCTTCCCGTCTGTTCAAGATGGCGCGGTCCAAGGCTTACCTGTTCTCGGGCGTGGAGATCCGCTGGAAAACCGCCGTGGCCGATGGCGACACCCCGATGGAGGCCAAGTTCCACTTTCCCGGCGGGCTGTCGGATTACCTGAACGAACGGCTTGAAGGCGCGACCACCTATGCCGATCAGCCGTTCTCCGGCACCGTCGATTTCAACGACAAGTTCGGCGAGCCGGGCAAGGTCGACTGGTCGATCAACTGGACGCCCTCGCGCGATGGCTTCATACAGAGCTATTGCAACACCGTGCCCACGCCCGAAGGCGGCACCCATGAATCGGGCTTCTGGTCCGCGATCCTGAAGGGCATCCGCGACTATGGCGAGCGTGTCGCCAACAAGAAGGCCAAGCAGATCACGCGCGACGATCTTTTGACCGGAGGTTCGGCGCTTGTGTCTGTCTTCATCCGCGATCCGCAATACGTGGGCCAGACCAAGGACCGCCTGTCGAACGAAAGCGCGCAGAAGATGGTCGAAGGCGCGGTGCGCGATCACTTCGACAACTGGCTGGCCGCCGATACGAAGTCCGCAGGTGCCATCCTCGATTTCCTTGTGCTGCGGGCCGAGGAACGTCTGCGCCGCCGCCAGGAAAAGGAAACCGCCCGCAAATCCGCCACCAAGAAACTGCGCCTGCCCGGCAAGCTGACCGATTGTTCCAACAAGTCCCGCGAAGGCACCGAACTGTTCATCGTCGAGGGCGACAGTGCCGGGGGGTCCGCCAAATCGGCGCGGTTCCGCGAATACCAGGCGCTTTTGCCGCTGAAGGGCAAGATCCTGAACGTGCTGGGCGCGGCTTCGGGCAAGCTGAACCAGAACGCCGAGATCAAGGATCTCTGCGAGGCGCTTGGCGTCGGCATGGGCACGAGGTTCAACCTCGATGACCTGCGCTATGACAAGATCATCATCATGACAGACGCCGACGTCGACGGCGCCCATATCGCGTCACTTCTGATGACGTTCTTCTACACCCAGATGCGCCCCCTGATCGACCACGGGCACCTCTACCTGGCCTGCCCGCCGCTCTATCGCCTGACCCAAGGGGCCAAGCGCGTCTATGTCCCCGACGATGCCGAGAAGGACCGCATGCTGGCCAAGGGCCTGGGCGGCAAGGGCAAGATCGACGTCCAGCGGTTCAAGGGCCTGGGCGAAATGGACGCGAAGGACCTGAAAGAGACGACGATGGACCCGAAATCCCGCACCCTGATCCGCGTGACGATCGACGAGGACACACCGGGCGAAACGGGGGATCTGGTCGAGCGGCTGATGGGGAAAAAGCCGGAATTGCGGTTCCAGTATATTCAGGAGAACGCGCGGTTTGTGGAGGAGTTGGATGTTTAGGGAGTTTCAATGGGATCTTTAGTAATCGATTGTCCATATTGCGGAGGAAAGAACTCAACATTTGAGGTCGTTGCCGAAGCAAAAAGTCAGGCGAAAGCCGAGCATTGGTATACGCTCGCATCCTGCGGTGCTTGCAAAGAACAGGTATTGCTAAAACTGTTCAGCAGAAATCGAGATCATTGGAAAGGTCCAATGGAGCTTTCGAAAAGCAAGCCGCTTAGCGAAAGCTTTTTTTGGGTCGAGCATCATCCGTCCAACGTGACATCTACGATTCCAGAAGCAATACCCGACAACGTCAAAAGACCATTGCAAGAAGCAGAAGACTGTTTTCGATCAGGACACTACGGGGCGAGCGCCTCAAGCTACCGAAAAGCCATGGAAAGATCGATTAAGCATTTGGACCCAGACGCGAAAGGAATGTTGTATTCTCGGATTCGTGGGTTGGAAAAGAAAGGAATATTTCCCCAATCGTTGATTGAGCTATTGGACGAGGTTCGGCTGTTTGGGAATTCCGCATTGCATGAAGATGATGAAGACCCTGACAAGGATGATGTCTCCGCAGCGCGGGAATTCGCACAACTTTTTCTAACTTACGCATTCTCACTACCTGACAAGGTGGAAAAGGCCAAGAAACGAAGAGAAGCCTAGCAATCGTTGCACACGCTTTCAGCCCACCAATCCAACCGCTCAATCGGTGCGGTGAAACCGCACCCATAACGCTGACCTTGAATCCGACGCAATTCGCTCCAATACTCGCGCTTGGGTGTTTAGAGAGGAGTGAATTCATGAAAACTGCTTTGATAATTCTGTCATTGGTCGCATTTCCGGCCGTCGCGGCCCCAAGCCAAACCGGTCAGTCTTGGCAACCACAGGAATTGAACCACAGCGGCGGCTGCCGGAAGAGTTCGCCGCCGGGGCAATGCTGCCACGCCGGGTCGAAACCCTACCACTGCCACTAACTGGGGTAGGCCGGGCTTTCAGCGCACCAAACCAACCTCGCCTTACGCCGAACACTGAACAAGCGTCCCGCCCGGTGTGAAGCACCGGGCAGCGCCCGACCCGCCCCCCTCGGGGCGGGCGCTTCTCCGACGCTTTCCAGAAGTACGCCCGTTTGTGCAGCGTGACCGCTCCAAACCGACCAAACGCGCCCCGACGGGCCGGGCGCTGCCCTCTCCAAGTTGCACACCCGTAGGGCGGGGTTCACCCCGCCTGCGCTCCAAAAAATCCCCCTTGCCAAATCCCAAAATCGGCGCAGAATTCCACTTGCGAGACTCACCATCCCGCAGCCCAAGGGATCATCGCCCTGACACCCACCAGGCAACCCTGATCTTCTGAAAGCTTGACGACCCGCCCGGCATTCCGCCGGCGCGGCTCTTTTTCAGGAGGACCAAATGTCCAAGGACAGACGCGGAAATCGCGAAGCGAAGAAACCGAAGAAGGCCCAGCCCAAACCCCTCGTCACGGCTGGTGCGACTTCGGGCAAGGACGCGCCCGTGATCGCCGGCAAGAAACTCAAATAGCGAAAGGATGGCGCGGGCCGGAAAGGGAGGCTGGCCCGCGCCCTGAACAGGGCTTTCCCCGCGCCGCGCACCGTGCCACAACCTGTCCATGTCGCCGAACCTTGCCTATGCCCTGACCATGTTCGCCGCCGGGATCGGTATCCCGGTGCTGGCCGCGCTGAACGCCGCTCTTGGTCAGAAGCTGGGCAATCCCTCCGCCGCCGCATTGGTGCTGTTCCTGGTCGCGCTGACCGCCGCGCTGATCGCAACGCTGGTCACCGGGCCAGGCGTGCTGAAGGCGGTTCCCGCGCAACCAAAACACCTTTACCTTGCCGGGTTGCTTGTCGCCTTCTACGTCCTGTCGATCACCTATATCGCGCCCCATTTCGGCATCGGCAACGCGGTGTTCTTCGTCCTTCTGGGCCAGCTTGCCGCCGCCGGGGCGATCGACCATTTCGGGCTGTTCGGCGCGCGCGAAACGCCGCTTTCCTTCACCCGCGCGGCAGGGATCGCGCTGATGGCCGCCGGGCTGGCGCTGACCCAGAAAGGCTAGCGCTGCACGGTCGCCAGCCATTCCGCGATGCCGACGATTTCCTCGGGTGCGACGATCTCGCGCCCGTCCGGCGCGACGGTGGCAGCCGAGGGCCCCTGAAGGATCACGCCGAAGACCGGCATGGGACCGCCGTGCGCCTGCACCTCGGTCGTGCCGTCGATCCGCTCGATCACGCGGGCCAGCGGGAATTCCCCGCCATTGCCCGCCGCCAGCGCGGTCAGATCGGCGGGCGCAATGCGCAAGAGCGCGGCCATCGGCCCGTCGCCCCGGGCCTCGGCCCCGTGGCACCCGGCGCAATGGCTGACGAAAGCGGCGGCACCTTCCTCGATGTTCTGGGCAGCAAGCGGCGTGGCGATCACGAACAGGATCGGACAGAGGCGTTTCAGCATGGGCATCTCCTTTTTCAGGGGAATGATGCCAGATGTCGCCTTGGGCCGCCTTGATCCAGCGCAATCGCGCCGCGTTAAACCAGCTTGCCGTTTTCCAGACGCACCGTGCGGTCCATCCGCGCGGCGAGTTCCGGGTTGTGAGTGGCGATCAGCGCGGCGAGGCCGGTTTCGCGCACCAGTTCCATCAGCGCGGAAAACACCGTGTCCGAGGTGGCGGGGTCAAGGTTCCCGGTCGGCTCGTCCGCCAGCAAGACCTTGGGTTTATTGGCCAAAGCGCGGCAGAAGGCGACGCGCTGCTGCTCGCCCCCCGACAGGGCCGCGGGGCGATTGTCGGCCCGGTCGGCCACGTTGACGCGACCCATCAGTTCCAGCGCGTGGGCGCGGGCCTTGGTCTCGGGCACGCCATTGGCCAGTTGCGGAAGGACCACGTTTTCCACCGCGGAAAATTCGGGCAGAAGGTGATGAAATTGATAAACGAAACCAACCTCTTGGCGCCTCGCGGCGGTACGGGCCGCATCGCCTTTCCCGACCATGTCGACCCCGCCAATCCGCACGGTTCCGGCGTCGGCCGAGTCCAGCAAGCCCGCGATATGCAAAAGCGTCGATTTCCCCGCACCTGACGGGGCGACGAGGGCCACGACTTCGCCCGCCGAAAGCGACAGGTCGGCCCCGTCCAGCACCTGCAAGGCATTGGATTTGCCCGCGTTATAGGTCTTGTCGATGCCCGTCAGGCCCAGTGCCTCACTCATAGCGCAGGGCCTCCACCGGGTTCATCCGGGCAGCACGGCGCGCCGGGAAAAGCGTGATGCCCCAGGACAAAAGCAGCGAAAGGCCGACCGCGCTGAGGACATCGTTCAGTTCCAGTTTCGCGGGCAGACGGTAAATCCCCCTGACCGAAGCCTCCCAGACCCCGCCACCGGCAGCACCGTTCACGAAGGCGAGGATCTGGTCGAAATAGACGGCAAACATACAGCCAAGGATCACGCCGAACAGCGTTCCAAGGGTGCCGACCAGCGCGCCGGTTAGAAAGAACACCCGCATGACCGAGCCTTGCGTCAACCCCATGGTGCGCAGGATGCCGATGTCGCGGCCCTTGTTTTTCACCAGCATGACAAGACCCGAAATGATGTTCATCGAGGCGATGAGAACCAGAACGCTCATCAGCACGAACATCACCGTGTCTTCGACTTCCAGCGCACGCAGGAAGCCGCCCGCTGAATCCTTCCATGTCCAGATCAACGCCCGCTCGCCTCCGGCGGCCACAAGCGATGGCGTCATTCCGTCGATTTTTTCAGGGTCTACGACGTTGACTTCCAATTCGTCGGCCACGCCGTCACGGTTGAAGTAACTTTGCGCCTCGGCAAAGGGCAGATAGGCGCGGGTGCGGTCGATGTCGTAACGGCCCGAATTGAAGACATAAACCACTTCGTATTCGTTGACCCGTGGGCTGGTGCCGAACGGCCCCTTGACGCCATTGGGGTTGATAAAGCGGATCACGTCACCGACACCAACCCCAAGAGCGCGGGCGGCTTCGCGCCCGATGGCGACGCCCCGGTCAAAGTCTGCCAGCGAACCGGCGGCGGTTTCGGGATCGGCGATACGGGGAATATCGGCCAGGTCTTCGCCAGCGATGCCAAAGACTTCCAGCCCGGTGTTTTCGTCCCTGTGCACGGCCATCACCTGGCCCTTCACAAGGGGGGCAACCCGCGTCACGCCTTCAACCTCGCCCAGCCTTGCGGCCCAATCGGCATAGTCGGGGATCACCCGGCTGATCGCGCCGCCCTGGGTTTCATAGGCCGAGGAATAGACCGTGACATGGGCGTTCGCGCCAAGGATGGTCGAGACGAATTCGTCGCGAAAACCGGACCTTACGGCAAGGGTGATGATAAGGGCCGCGACCGCCAGCGTGATGCCGATCAGCGAGATCCAGGTCATCACGGATACGCCGCCCTCGGCCCGTTTGGCACGCAGATAGCGCCAGGCGATCAGGAATTCATAAGCCGCGAAAGGACGGGGGCTGGCCATGACTGCTCCGGTTTTTCCTGTTGAATGCCGGGGGCAGGCGGCGGGGTCAAGCCCGCGCGACGTGCCGGGCCACGCTGGAGGCCCTTATTCCGCGGCTTTCAGCGCAAAACCCTTTTCGATCTGGTCCGAGGGGGCCACCGGGTATTCGCCGGAAAAACAGGCGTCGCAATAGGCCGGCGCTTTGGGATCGCGGCCCTTCGCCTCGCCCACGGCGCGGTAGAGACCATCAAGCGAAATGAACTTCAGCGAATTGACGCCAAGGTGGTCGCGCATTTCTTCTTCGCTCATCGTGGCCGCCAGCAGCTTTTCGCGCTGCGGCGTGTCCACGCCATAGAAACAGGGCCAGGCCGTGGGGGGGGAGGCGATGCGGAAATGCACCTCGGCGGCCCCGGCATCCAGGATCATTTCCTTGATCTTGCGCGAGGTCGTGCCGCGCACGACGCTGTCGTCGACCAGGATCACCCGCTTGCCCCGGATCAGGGCGCGGTTGACGTTCAGCTTCAGCCGCACGCCCATGTTCCTGATCTGCTCGGTCGGTTCGATGAAGGTCCGGCCCATGTACTGGTTGCGGATGATGCCCATGGCATAGGGTATGCCGCTTTGACGGCTGAACCCGATCGCCGCCGGTGTGCCGCTGTCGGGCACGGGGCAGACAAGATCGGCGTCCACGGGCGATTCCTTGGCCAGTTCTTCGCCAATCGCCGAGCGGGTTTCATAAACTGAACGGCCGTTCAATTGGCTGTCGGGCCTTGAAAAATAGACATGTTCGAAAATGCAGAACCGGGACGTCTTGGTCTCAAAGGGCCGGTGGCTGGTCAGGTTGTCGTGTTCGATCACCACCATTTCGCCCGGGTCGATCTCGCGCACGAAGTCGGCTCCGATAATGTCCAGCGCACAGGTTTCCGAGGCCAGCGCCCAGCCTTCGTCGCCGATCCGGCCCAGCACAAGCGGGCGCACGCCCAGGGGATCGCGCACGCCGATCAACTTGGTGCGGGTCATGGCGACCACGGAAAAGGCACCTTCGACACGGCGCAGCGCGTCTTTCATCCGCTCGGGCACGGATTTTTGCAGGGACCGCGCCATCAGATGGATGATGCATTCGCTGTCGGAACTGGATTGAAAGATCGAGCCACGCTCGATCAGCTCGCGGCGCAGGGCATCTGCATTGGTGATGTTGCCGTTATGGGCAATCGCCGCACCACCCATGGAAAACTCGCCAAAGAAGGGCTGAACGTCGCGGATCTGGGTGTTTCCCTTCGACCCGGCGGTGGAATAGCGCACGTGGCCAATGGCCAATTCGCCGGGCAGGGCGGCAATCACGTCTTCCTTGGTGAAATTGTCGCGCACAAGACCGAAACGGCGGACCGAGTTGAAGCCTTCTTCGGGGTCATAGCTGACGATCCCGCCCGCCTCCTGGCCCCGGTGTTGCAGGGCGTGAAGCCCAAGCGCGTTGAAACTGGCCGCATCCGACACGCCAATCGCGCCGAAGATTCCGCATTCTTCGCGCAGTTTGTCGTCGTCGAAAGGATTGGTCGTCAGGGTGCGAGGCAAGGATCGTTCGGACATACCCGTCTCGGTTTGGCAGCAAAGCGGGTTTGTCTTACTCCTTCACAGCCGGGGTGTCACGCGACCTTTTGTCAAATCGCGCCCCGAAACGTATGAAGGCCCGCGGCAGGGCAGTCGCGGGCCTTCGGATCCTATTTTTTGCACCGCACCGGTGGCACTCGCACAAAAATACTTCAACCAATACTCAGAAACACCAATACGACCCTAACGGGAGGCGTCGGGAGCCTTGCGGCTTCACCGACGCCAAACTCACTCACTCGTTACGCGGAACATTGGAACCACCTCCGTCCCGCTACGAGTACAGTTATGACGTTAGGGAAAGGCATGAGTGGGGCGTAAACATTCGCCAAATTGGCGAGTTTGTGATGGTCGGACCCAATTTCTTTACGTCGCGTAAATTTAGAATGCATTTTAACGAAACAATGGTGTGGGTTTCCGAGCGAGCATTGCGCAAAATCCAATAAACGCGGGTCTATTGGTTCCGGAGTATGAACAAAGGCGGGCAATGATCCGTGCCGTCCTTGATGGCAAAATCGCCTTATTTGTCTTTATTCCGCCCTGGAAACAGTCTGTTTCTTATCCGTGCGGCGTTGTCGAAACGCAGCCCAAAGCCCCCTTCAACGCAAAGAAGGCAGGGTTTTGGTCAGAAAAATCAGTATTTTGCCGTAAGCCGGGGAATCACGCGCCCGACGAACACTGCCCGATCAGGTTGTCGTATTGCTGAGCGATCCAGCCCGGCGCATCGCTTGGGATCTGCTCGTCCAGCGCTTCGGACACCTGGGCAAAGACCACCGCCGTACGGCTGTCGTCCACCATCGGGATCGGTTCCGAGACGATCACGCGCTCATAAACGACAAAGGCGATGGCGACGAGCACAGCACCTCGCGCCACACCGAACAGGAATCCAAGGCCCTGGTCGATCCCGCCAAGGGCCGAACGTTGCACGGCTCCGGCGAAAAGCGGTGTGAATATCGAAAAGATGATAAGCGCGGCGGCGAAGACGGCAGCGAAGGCCGCGATCATTGCCAATTCGCAGGACGGCCCAAGAAAGTCTTTCAGAACAGGGACTTCCTTCATCAGGGGCTCAACGGTCGGGGCAAAGACATAGGCCGCGATGGCCGCCAGTATCCAGCCGCCGATCGACAGGACCTCGCGCACGAAACCGCGCGAATAGGCCAGTACAGCCGAAAGGATGATAACCACGGCCACGATGCCGTCGATGATGGTGAAACCGTCCATGCCTAATGCCTCATCGCTCTTGTTTCATCGCGCGGTCATCCCGCGCCAAACACGTCACCCACCAAGGCCGCCAGGTCAGGCATCTTTTGCACCTTCATTCCAGCGGTCGAACCGGTCTTGCTGCGGTCAGGCAGGATGGCGGCCTCGAAGCCCAATTTGGCAGCTTCCTTCAGCCGGGTTTCCGTCTGACCAACCGGTCTTAACGTTCCTGATAGGCTGATTTCCCCGAAAACGACAGTCTGGCGGGGCAGGCTCGTGTCTTCACGCGCCGAAAGTAGCGCCGCTGCCACAGCAAGATCAGCGGCGGGTTCGCTGATTCTGAGGCCACCGGCCACGTTCAGATAGACATCGAGACCGGCAAAGGGGATGCCGCAGCGCGCCTCGAGCACCGCCAGGATCATCGCCAACCGGCTGCCATCCCAGCCCACGACCGAGCGGCGGGCCTGCCCGGCGGGGGCAGGAGAAACAAGCGCCTGGATCTCGCAAAGAACCGGTCTTGTGCCTTCGATCCCGGCGAAAACGGCGGATCCGGGGCTTTCTGCCTCGCGGTCCGACAGGAACAGGGCAGAAGGGTTGGCCACCTCACTCAACCCGTCGCCCGTCATTTCAAACACGCCGATTTCGTCGGCGGGGCCGAACCGGTTTTTCACGGCCCGCAGGATGCGGAACTGGTGGCCACGCTCGCCTTCGAAATAAAGCACCGTATCGACCATATGCTCGACAACACGCGGACCGGCGATCTGGCCTTCCTTGGTGACATGGCCTACCAGAATCACGCTGATCCCGTGGCGCTTGGCAAAGACCGTCAACTCATGGGCCACCGCACGCACCTGGGAAACAGACCCGGGCGCGCTTTCCACGGTGTCCAGCCACATGGTCTGGATGGAATCGATCACCGCCAACCCGGGTTTCTCTTTTTCCAGCGTGGTCAGGATGTTGCGCAGGTTCGTCTCGGCGGCCAGTTGGACGGGCGCATCGGTCAGGCCCAGCCGTTTCGCCCTCAGCCGCACCTGGCTGGCGGCCTCTTCGCCCGAAACATAGATCGACCGCACGCCACCCTTGGCAAAGGCGGCGGCCGCCTGCAACAAAAGGGTCGACTTGCCGATGCCGGGATCGCCGCCGACAAGAACCGCGCTGGCAGGGACCAGCCCGCCGCCCAGAACCCGGTCAAGCTCGCCCAGCCCCGAAAGATCGCGCGAAAGTGGCGCGTCCTCGCTGGCCAGATCGCCCAGGGGCATGACCGTGCCGCGTGCCGCGCCAAGGCTTTTCTTCGATGGACCGGCGGCCAGGGGCACGTCTTCCGAGATCGAGTTCCACGCCCCGCAATCGTCGCAGCGCCCGGACCATTTCGCATGGACCGCGCCGCAATTCGCGCATGTGAAAGAAGCGGTTTTCGCCATGCCGCCTTCATGCCGTGCCTCCGGGGGCGAGACAAGCCAAGAAGTCCCGCCGGTATGCAGCTTCGCTCAGGACCGGTGCAGGAACGGCAGGTCGTTGCCGTAACGGTCGGGGGCGGGCAGCAAGCGGGGCCGACGCGGTTCCGAGGTGTCGTTGCCGCGCATCCCGCGGGCGACGGACAAAAGCAACTTGGACTTTGGCTCGGGAGCCTTCGCCGGCGGTTTGGCGGCGTTTGCGGCCTTCGGCTTGTGCCGGAACACCGGCGTGGGTGCACCGGGCCAATCGGGTTGTTCAAGCACGAGCGGGCGCGTCGCCTTGATCTTTGTTCTGATCGGCAGGGTAAAGGTCTGCGCGATCATAACATTGTCCGGCGCATCGCTGTCATAGTTGGATGGCTGTTTCACCGGATCGCAGATCATGACCACCCCCATCCAGATAGCGGGGCTGATCGCCGAGAACATGAAAAGATGCCAGCTTGCCGAACCGACCCCAAGCGTCCAGGGCAACAGCCCCGCAGCAGTGACCGAGGTGAAAAGGCAACTCGCGGCGTATATCCAGGCGTTGGCCGAGCGTGACCGCATCAGGCGACGAAAGGCCAGCCAACTGACCGTCAGCGGCAACAGCACAAAAAGCGCACGAAACAAGAGCTGTAACAGCGGGCTCAGGATGTCCATCTTGCGACTCCGTAAGCCACCCCCAGGCGGCATATCCCACGACTGTGGTTAAAAAAGCGTTACGAGTCTTGGCGGGTTTTCGACTGTTTCCAAATTGGAACCAGTCTGTTGCAAAGTTGCACAAAGGCGACTTCGCGCCCTCCTGCGATTGCGCTTATCGAACCGTCTCGATCGGGCCGTCTGCACTGCCCGAGATGAACTGCGCCACGTAAGGATCGCCGCTGGCGTCCATTTCCGCGACGGGGCCCGTCCACTGGATGACACCACCATGCAGCATTGCAACATCGTCGGCAATCGCGCGGACACTGGACATGTCATGGGTGATCGTCATGGCCGTCGCCCCCATTTCCACGACGATCTCGCGGATCAGATCGTTGATGACGCCCGACATGATCGGATCAAGCCCGGTGGTGGGTTCATCGAAAAAAATGATCTCTGGCTCGGCGGCGATGGCGCGGGCCAGACCGACACGTTTTTGCATCCCGCCGGAAAGCTCGGCCGGGAAAAGATCGGCGACATCCGGGGTCAGGCCGACGCGGCGCAGTTTCTCGATGGCGATTTCGCGCGCTTCGTCCTTGGGCCGCTTCAATGATCCGCGCAGCAAACGGAAGGCGACATTCTGCCAGACCGGGATCGAATCGAACAGCGCACCACCCTGGAACAGCATCCCGAACCGCGCCAGAAAGGCGTCGCGTTCCGCCGACCCCTGCCGGAGCTTCGTGACGTCGCCACCGTCGACCAGGATTTGCCCGGCGTCGGGCGCGATCAGGCCCAGCACGCATTTCAAGAGAACCGATTTGCCGGTGCCCGATCCGCCGATGATGACCATGCTTTTACCCGAGGCCAGCGTCAGGTCGACACCGCGCAGCACCGCCTTGGGGCCAAAGGATTTATAAACGCCGGAAAGCTCGATCATGCCGCGAAAAACAACTCTGTCAGAATGAAGTTGGCCGCGAGGATCAGCACGCTGGCGGCCACCACGGCCCCCTTGGTGGCCCGACCTACGCCCTGCGCCCCACGGCCCGAGCGCATCCCGAAGTAGCATCCCATCAACGCGGCGAGAAAGCCGAAGACAGCCCCTTTCGAGAGCGAGGACAGGATGTCCAGCGGTTCAAGGAAGTTGACGGTGTTGCGCAGGTAGGTGCTTGCGTTGAAGCCAAGCCGTTCGACGCCGACAAGGTACCCGCCCATGATCCCGATCACGTCGCCCACGCCCACCAGCACCGGCATTACCAGGGTGGCGGCCAGCACGCGGGGCAGAGTGAGGTATTTCATCGGGTTGGTCGAAAGGGTGGTCAGGGCGTCGATCTGCTCGGTCACCTTCATGGTGGCGATTTCGGCCGCGATCGAGGATGTCACGCGGGCGGCGATCATCAACCCGACCAGCACCGGGCCAAGCTCGCGCACCATGCCGATGGCGACGATCTGCGGCACCACCGCCTCGGCCGAAAAGCGTGCGCCGCCTGCATAGATCTGCAAGGCCAGCGCCCCGCCGGTGAAGATCGTCGTCAGACCCACCACGGGAAGCGAGAAATACCCGATCTGCATCAGGGCGTTGGCAAATTCACGCGGGTAGAAGGGCGGGCGGAACAGGTGGCTGATGGTTTCAGCGGCAAAGAGCGCGACACGCCCGATGGCGGCCAACATGCCCAGAACCATGCGTCCGATGGTGGCGAGAAAGCTCATGTACCACCCTCGTAGGTGCGGTTGTAGCGTGCACCGAGCGAGGTGAGTATTTCATACCCGATCGTCCCCGCCGCCTCGGCCACGTCATCGACCAGCCGGTTGGGGCCGATCACCTCAAGCGCCTCGGGCACCTCGTCAAGCGCACTGACATCCACGGTGATCAGATCCATCGACACACGGCCCACGACGGGGCAGGGGGTATCCCCCGCGTAAAGCACGGCTTTCGGTCCCATGGCGCGGATCAGCCCGTCGGCATATCCGGCGGCGACCGTGGCGATGGTGGTTTCCACCTTGGCCGTCCATGAATTGCCGTAGCCGACGGTTTCGAAGGGGCGCACAAGGCGGGTCTGGATCACGGGGGCCATGACGCGAACCGCCGGTTTTGCCTTGGAAAACGGCTGACCACCGTAAAGCCCGACGCCGGGGCGCGTGAGTTCAAAGTGATACTCAGGGCCCAGAAGCACACCGCCCGTCGCGGCAAGCGAGCGGCGATGCGCCACGCCGTCGGTCATGTGCCTGAAAGTGCGCAATTGCTGGGCGTTCATCGGGTGATCCGGTTCATCCGCGCAGGCCAGATGGCTCATGACCAGACGCGGCCCGGCTTCCATCAGGTCGGACTTCAGGGCGTCCCAATCGTCCGGTTCCAGCCCAAGCCGGTTCATGCCTGTGTCCAGTTGCACGCCGAAGGGTTGGCCGGGCGCGGTCTTGAAGTGGCGCACCACCTGTTCCGGCGCGTTCAGCAAGGGGATCAGCGCGGCTTCTTCCAGTGTGCCGGTATCGCCGTCCATATGGCCCGAAAAGACATAGATGTCGGGGTCCGGGCCAAGCGCCTTGCGCACCACGCGGCCCTCTTCGGCCACCGCGACGAAGAAGCTTTGCACGCCTTTCGCGGCAAGGGCGCGGGCCACCTCGGCGGCCCCCAGGCCATAGCCGTTCGCCTTGACGACGGCGGCGGTTTCGACGCCCGTGCCCGACATGGCATCCAGCGCCGCCCAGTTGTCCTGAACGGCTGCAAGGTCGATGGTGAGATCCGCCGCTGCCATGGCAATGGGTGTCGGGGAAGGCGCAGGCAAGGTCAAGCCCCGGATTGGCAAACTCCGGCCCATGGGCTAGGCGATACCGCAAAGGAGAATGCCATGGGCGAAATCATCCTGGTGCGGCACGGTCAGGCCAATAGTGCGGCGACCAACGAAGAAGACTATGACCGCCTGAGCCCCCTTGGCTGGCAGCAGGCCGAGCGTCTGGGAAACTGGATGCGCGCCAATGACTATCATTTCGACCACATCCTGTCCGGCACACTGCGCCGGCACCGGGAAACCGCCCAAAGCATGGGGTTTCAGGGCGATGAGGATGCCCGGCTGAACGAGATCGACTATTATCGCCTCAGCAACTCGATGCTGGAGCGGAAGGGCGAACCCCTGCCGACCGACGACACCTTCGTCGATCACATGCCCAAGGTGCTGGCCGCCTGGAAACTGGCCGAGATCGAGGGCACAGAGACCTATGATGCCTTTGAAACGAGGGTCGCGCTTTTGCTGGCCGAGGCGGCGATTCCCGGCAGGCGGCTTTTGTGTGTGACCTCGGGCGGGGTGATCGGGATGATGATCCAGCAGATCCTTGAACTGGACCTGATGAAGCTGTCGCGGGTCATGCTTCCGATCTACAACACCTCGATCCACCGGTTGCATGTGCGCGACGGAGAAACCATGCTGGCCGGGTACAACGCCATTCCCCACCTTGAAGGGCCCGATTATCTGACCGCCCGCACCTTTGTCTGAGGTCTTATGCTGAAACTCTTTTGCGCTCCGATGACGATCTCTGCCGCCGTGGTGGTGACCCTGAACGAAGGCGTGCATTGGGAAGCCGTGCGCGTCGACATCAAGGGGGGCGAGCAGACAAGGCCCGAATACCTGGCCATCAACCCCAAGGGCCGGGTGCCGGTGCTTCTGACGCCCGAAGGTGCCTTGACCGAAACGGGCGCGATCCTTGAATACCTGGGCGAAACCGCCTTACCAGCACTTCTTCCCGCCGACCCGTTGCACCGGGCGCGGATGCGCGAGGTCATGTATTACATCGCCTCGACCTTTCACATCGCCCACGCCCACAAGCTGCGCGGCTATCGCTGGGCCGATCAGGACAGTTCTTACGAAGACATGCGCGCCAAGGTGCCCGAGACGATGGCGGCCTCGGCGGCCTATGTCGAAAGCCTGATCGAGGGGCCGTATCTGTTCGGCGCGGATCTGACGCTGGCCGATCCGTATCTTTATACGCTGGTCACTTGGCTGGAACCGGACGGGGTGGGCCTTTCGGCCTATCCGAAGCTCACGGCCTTCAAGGCCGCGATGGAAGAACGCGCATCGGTGAAAAAGGCCATCGCCAACGGATTCTTCGGCTAGTCCTCGGCTTTCGGCGCGTCTGAAGTCTCTACCGCCGCGAAGTCCTTTTCGTCGCCCAGCATCCGAACCTCCCGCTGCGGGAAGGGGATCGAAATCCCGGCCTCCTGAAACGCATCCCAGAGGGCAAGGAAGACATTGCCGCGAATGTTGGTCAGCCCGCCCGTCGGGTCGGTGATCCAGAACCGCAGGATGTAATCCACAGAACTGTCTCCGAACCCCGTGATATGACAGACCGGCGGGCGCGAGGTCAGCACGCGATCCACACCCTTGGCGGCTTCGATGGCGATACGGCGCACCTCGTGGGGGTCGTCGTGATAGGCGGTGCCGAAATGGATGTCCAGCCGGACGAAGTCGTTCGAATGAGACCAGTTGACCACCTGTCCGGTGATCAGATCCTCGTTCGGGATCAGGTATTCCGTCCCGTTGCGCGTGGTGATCGAAACATAGCGCGCGCCAAGGGCGTTGATCCAACCAAAGGTATCGCCGATCGAGATCACGTCGCCGGGCTTGATCGACTTGTCCAGCAGGATGATGACCCCCGAAACGAGGTTCGACACCACCTTCTGCAGACCGAAGCCAAGGCCCACACCGATGGCACCGGAAAGAACCGCGAGCCCGGTCAGATCGACGCCGACCATCTTCAGCCCGATGAAGAAGGCCGCACCGAACAGCAGGACTTGCAATACCTTGACGGCCAGAACCTGCATCGAGGGCGAAATGTCCTTGTTCGACTGGATGGTCCGGGTCGCGCCGTGCGTAGCCAGGCGCGCCAGCGTGAACAGAACCCCGATAATCACGCAGGCCTGGATCACGCTCAGGATGGACAGGTGGAAATTGCCGATGTCGATGGCAACGCTGTCCAGAATGCCGCTCAACTCGTCAGTGACGCCTGCGTAATAAAGCACCACAAAGATCCAGAGCGACCATTTGACGAAACGTCTGAGCGTCTGGTTCCGGATCAGCCTTGTGGCGAAAAAGACCGCGATGATGGCGACGCTGATGGCACTTGCCAGTTCCAGCATGTAACGGCGTGACGGGAAGGGCGAGACCTCGGCCATGATCTGAGCGGCAAGGGTCACGATCACCGCAAACAGGATCCAGCCCATCCGCTGCCGGATCAGGGCAAGGATACGCAACTGCCACTTCGGGCGGCCCTCAAGCGTGCGGATCCATTCGGTGAACTTCGGCTCAAGCCAGCGGCCAAGGCCAAAGGCCAGGACGATGCAGAACACGAGTATGCCGACCTGGTAAAGCCGCATGGGCGAGAGCAGCAACCGCCCCTGCACCATCGCCTGTTCCCAAAGATCGCTGAGTTCCGGGCTCAATACGCTTTCCATGTCCTACCTTGGACCGAGCCCGCCACATCTTGCAAGGTGATCGCAAGCGATCAACAGAGCGTGAGGGGGCTACTTTCGTGGGTCAGCCGCGGGCAAGATTTCCTCGGTTGAGGGAGGACCGTCATGAGATTTTTGCGCATTCTGAGCCTTGTCGCCCTGCTGGCATCCACGGGGGCCGCTTTGGCGGATCCATCGTTCTGGCGCCACGAATGGCCCGACACGGATTTCGGCAAGACCACGATCAGGAACTGGGTCGAGATACTTTCTGGCGGGCCGCCGAAAGACGGCATTCCAGCCATCGACGATCCCCAGTTCGTGCGGGTGGCCGAGAAATCCGGTCTGGGCGAGCGAGAAGCGGTCATCACCGTGGAAATCGACGGGCAGGAGCCCCGCGCCTATCCCATCCGCTACCTGACCTGGCACGAAATCGTCAACGACCGGATCGGCACGCTTCCCGTTGCGGTGACCTTCTGCCCCCTGTGCAATTCGGGCCTGACCTTCGACCGGCGCGTCAATGGCCGGGTGCTGTCGTTCGGCGTTTCCGGCAAACTCAGGAATTCCGACATGGTTATGTACGACCGTGAAACCCAAAGCTGGTGGCAACAGGCCATCGGCACCGGGATCGTGGGCGAGATGACGGGGGTGGAACTGGTGCAACTGCCGTCATGGATGGAAAGCTGGTCGGAATACAAGGAACGCAATCCAACGGGTCTGGTCATGGCCACACCACCATGGCGTCGTGCCTATGGCCGCAATCCTTACGTTTCCTATGACAGTTCGCATCGCCCGTTCCTTTACAACGGCGAGATGCCGCCCCACGGCATTCCGGCCCTTGCCCGCGTCGTGCGGGTGGGCGACAGGGCCTGGCCCCTGGCGCGACTAAGCAAGGAAGGCGATGTCACCGAGCAAGGACTGACCTTCACCTGGGAAAGCGGCCAATCCTCCGCTCTCGACACGGGCGACATCGGTGGCGGCAAGGATGTGGGCACGGTCCGCGTTCGCGACGAGACGGGCAGGGACGTGCCCCATGACGTGATGTTCGCCTTTGCTTTCCACGCCTTCTGGCCGGACGGAAAATGGATGCTGGGGAACTAGGTCAGGGCGTGGAGTGATCTGGCCCTTGCTTCGCACGCGATCTCCGAACGTGCGATGATGCGTCAGACCTGACCGGAACGAAGGCCTCGCTGCCAGAGGCCAACAACGCCAATTCCTCGTCAGTCGCGAAATTCCGATCCCAGTATTCCAGCCGGGGTGTCATCAGCCGCAACCAGACGCCGGGAAGACCGACAAGGATCGAGTTCAGCGCCGGGCCGAATGGCAAAAGCGGCATGTCGCCTTCAGCGTTCAACGCCCAATAGGGTTGGCTTGGGGCCATGTGGTGGTGCGAATGGCTGGTCAGGTTGAGGGTAAAGCCCGAACTGATCGTGAACCGCGTGTTCCAGGAATGGCGATAGCCACAAGGGGTGCCGGGAACCCGCATCACGCCGTAATGGGCCATGTAGTTGAATGCCTCCATACCGCGTATCGCGTAAAGCGCGGGCAACACGACGACCGGCAGGACGGTCGGACCGAAAAGCGCGGTGACCAGCACCAGGTAAGCGGCAGACATCGCATAACCCCGGATCGCGCGGTTGCGCCATGACCAATGCGACAGGCCTTTCCGCGCCAGCCTCTCACGCTCGAACTGCCAAGGTCCGCTGTGTTGGGCGGGGACCGAGCGCATCATATAGGCTCCGAACCGCTCGCCCCGCCGCGCAGTCAGGGGATCGCCCGGCGTGCCGACGGTGACATGATGGCGATAGACGTGGTCGATCAGAACCGAAGGGTGCAGGCAGACGGCAAACAAGGCGCGGGCGATTTCATGGTCGTACCAGCGCTTCGAATGCGCCAGCTCGTGGCCCGGATTGCCACAGCCGACCGCAAGGATCGGGCCGAAGGTCATCGCGACACCGATGGTCTGCACCCAGGTGTCGGAAGTCATCGCCACCGAAATCCCGATGGCGATCAGCGCGAACTGCAAGGCGCAGATGACATAGACCAGAATGCGACCCGGCGTGCCGAGATCCGTCATCTCGTCCACGCCCGAGCGATCTTCGACGAAATCGAATCCAAGCGACATGGTCAGAAAAACGACAAGACCCAGAAAGGTGAACCAGCCGCCCAAGAGAAAACCCGCGATCACAAGGATCTGGATCGTCGGCAGAATAAAGAACTTCCACGGCATCATCAGCATGATTGCGCCCCCAATGGGTCAGCATCTTACCCAACCCGTCCGACCTGACAACTGTCGTGAGTGCTTTCGCTTTTGCGCGTCCTTCGCCAATTTGTATAATCGGTGCGGAATCGGGATGGGAATTGGCTATGACGGCAACCGGAGCACCCACGATCCGCTCTGTCGCAAGGCAATATGCGAAATCCGACGACCGGCGTGCATGGATCGAACTGGCAATCACACTGCCGCTGTTCTTCGCCGCCCTGGCCGCCGGGATCGCCGCCGTCGGGAACTGGCCGCTCATGATGCTTGCCATCCTTGTCGCGGCGGGGGCGGGGCTGCGCACCTACATGATCCAGCACGATTGCCTGCACGGATCTTATTTTTCAACGCGCCGCACCAACGACATCGTTGGCAGCCTGATTTCGCCCGTCGCCCTGTCGCCCTATCGCGCGACGCAATACATCCACAATCTGCACCACACCCATGTCGGCGACCTCGACCGCCGCGACGCATTCGAGATCATGATCATGACGCGCGACGAATGGGATGCGGCAAGTCCGGGGCGAAGGCTGTTCTATCGCATCTATCGAAGCCCGGTGACACTGGTCCTGATCGGCCCCTTCGTGTTCTTCGCAATCCTGCGAAGGATGCCGCTTTACGGATTTCGCGTTGGGTTCTGGGACATGGTGCTGCATAACGTCCTCCTTTTGACGATGGTTCTCGGCCTTTGGGTGGCGGCAGGCTGGGCGGGCGTCGGCGTCTGGCTGGGTGCTGTCTATTTCGCGACGTCCTTCGGTGCATTGATCCCCTACGTCGTCCACAACTTCGAAACCGTAAGATGGGGCACCAAACCCGAGTTGGATTTCGAAACCGCGGCGCTGAAAGGCTCGGCGGTGCTGGACTGGGGGGCGTTCTTTGACTGGGCGACGCTCAATATCGGCTACCACGACCTGCACCACCTGAACGCACGGATCCCCGGTTACAAGCTGAAGGCCGCCCACGGAGAGCTTGAAGAGCGGGGGCTTTTGACCTCGGTCCGTATCGGGTTCCTCGACGGGCTGCGCTGCTTGCGCTGGAAACTCTACGACGAAGCGGAAACGCGGATGATTACCTTTCGCGAGGCCGAGGCCAAACCGCTTGAGGCGGCGGGATGAGGGCAGCGGGCGTTATTGCGACAATCGTGGTGCTGATCGCGGGCTGTTCGACCGAGCTTGGTCCGGAATACGGCAATGGCCCGATCTTTCCGGTACAGGACGAGCTTCACGAATGGGTCACGCCCGACAAGGCCGATCCGAAATCGGATCGCGCCCCGGTCATCGCGGATCCGGTCGTCACCTTCCAACTGGAAGAGGGCGAACAACGCTCGGCATTGCTCTACGGCGACAAGTGGCGGACGGGCTTTCCGTTTCTGGCCGGTTTCGATCTGCGCATTGAGGGGGCATTGCCGGAAGACCCCATCCTGATTTCAAGGTTTTTTCGATCTTCCGCCCCGGCAGCCGAACTTGTCACTATCGCGCTTGACGCCGAACGCGGCGTGACCTTTCGCGGGCAAACCTGCATTCCCGCCAGTGATCTCAACGACTGGAACCGTGTGGAATTCCGCATCAAGCTGACCGACCGCGACATCGGATACCTTGAAATCTTTTGCAACCGCGAGCCGCTTTGGGGCGTGACCGAAACGCGTACGACCTTTGCCATTCCCTGCCGCCGCCGCGAAGGCTGCACTCAGGAACTGCCGCCGGGGCGTCCCAAGTTTCACTGGCACCTCGGCTTGATCGGGGCCAACCCCGTGGCGCAGGGCGTTACGCTGGAAATGCGACGCCTGCATCAGCGCGAGTTGCTCTACGTCCCGAACCGGATCGAATAGCGGCCTATTCCTGCAAGCTGCGCACTTCCAGCGACCCGTCCTTCCGCGACACCATTGCGAGCGCCGCCGCGTGGGCCGCCGCCGCCGTGGTGAAATAGGGGATCTTGTCCATCAGGGTCACGTTGCGCATCGACCGCGAATCCTCGATGGCGCGCGCACCTTCAGTCGTGTTCATGACCAGCGACACCTCGCCGTCCTTCATCACGTCGATCACCGTGCGCCCGCCCTCATAGGCCTTGTTGACCACCTTCGACGGCACGCCGTTGTCATTCAGGAACTTCGCCGTGCCACGGGTGGCAAGGATGTTCAGCCCCAACTCGTGCAGCATCTCAGCGGTTTCGATAAACTGGTCGGTCTTGTCGGCATCGCGGATCGACATGAAGACGGTGCCGGCCTCGGGCAGGGTGGACCCCGCGCCAAGCTGCGCTTTCAAGAATGCGCGAGCAAAGCTCTTGTCCCAGCCCATGACCTCGCCGGTCGACCGCATCTCGGGGCCGAGAAGTGTGTCGACGCCGGGGAAACGGGCAAAGGGAAGCACCGCCTCTTTCACCGAATACCAGGGCGTGCGGAAATCCTTCAAAGTCATCGGATCGCGCTTGGTTTCCTCGGTCGCCATCGGGAAGGTCGACAGTTTCTCGCCCGCCATCAGACGCGCGGCGATCGAGGCGATGGCGCTGTCGGTGGCCTTGGCAACGAAAGGCACGGTGCGCGAGGCACGGGGGTTCACCTCGATCAGGTAAACCTCGCCGTCCTTGATCGCGTATTGCACGTTCATCAACCCGACGACGTTCAGCGCCTTTGCCAGCGCCTCGGTCTGGCGGGTCAGTTCGGCAATCACCTCTTCTGACAGGGTGTGCGGCGGCAGGGAGCAGGCGCTGTCGCCCGAATGCACACCGGCCTCTTCGATGTGTTCCATGATGCCCGAGACATGCACTGCCTCGCCATCGCAAAGCGCGTCCACGTCCACCTCGGTCGCACCGTCCAGATAGCTGTCCAGCAACACGGGGCTGTCACCCGAAACGACGACCGCCTCGCGGATGTAGCGTTCCAACTGCGCCGTATCGCGCACGATCTCCATCGCGCGACCGCCAAGCACGTAAGAGGGCCGGATCACCAGCGGATAGCCGATCTCTTTCGCCGCTTCCATCGCCTCGGCATCGGTATGCGCAATGGCATTCTTGGGCTGCTTCAGGTCCAGACGGTTCACAAGATCCTGGAAACGCTCGCGATCTTCGGCCAGGTCGATGGCGTCCGGCGTCGTGCCAAGGATCGGGATACCCTCGGCCTCCAGCGCATTGGCCAGCTTCAGCGGAGTCTGCCCGCCGAACTGGACGATCACGCCATGGAGCGTGCCGTTTTCCTGTTCGACCCGCAGGATTTCCATGACGTGTTCAAACGTCAGCGGCTCGAAGTACAAACGATCCGAGGTGTCATAGTCGGTGCTGACCGTCTCGGGGTTGCAGTTGACCATGATCGTTTCATAGCCAACCTCGGAAAGCGCGAAACAGGCGTGGCAACAGCAATAGTCGAACTCGATCCCTTGCCCGATCCGGTTCGGACCGCCACCAAGGATGACAACCTTCTTGCGATCCGACGGACGCGCCTCGCATTCCACATCCCCCATGACGGGTTCTTCATAGGTCGAATACATGTAGGGCGTCTGCGCTTCGAACTCGGCCGCGCATGTGTCGATCCGCTTGAAGACGGCGTTGACGCCAAGGTTCCGGCGGGCGCGGCGGACGTTGTCTTCGTCGCGGCCAGTAAGCGTGGCAAGACGCGCGTCGGTGAAACCCATCATCTTCAGATGCCGCAAGCCTTCGTCGTTCACGGGCAACCCGTTGGTGCGGACCTCTTCCTCGGCCTCGATGATCTCGCGGATGCGGGCCAGGAACCAGGGATCGAAACTGGTGACGGCCTGAATGTCGTCGTCGGACAGCCCGTGGCGCATGGCCTGGGCGATGGTGCGCAGACGATCCGGCGTTTGCCTGGCAAGGGCGGCTGTGATGGCGGCCTTGTCCTGATCGGCACCGGGAATTTCGATTTCGTCGAACCCCGTCAGGCCGGTTTCCATCGAGGCCAGCGCCTTTTGCATGGATTCGTGGAAGGTCCGCCCGATGGCCATCGCCTCGCCCACGGATTTCATCGCGGTTGTCAGGTAGGGTTCGCTGCCGGGGAACTTTTCGAAAGCAAAGCGCGGGATCTTGGTAACGACATAGTCAATCGTCGGCTCAAACGACGCGGGCGTCACCCTTGTGATGTCGTTGTCCAACTCGTCCAACGTAAAACCCACGGCCAGTTTCGCCGCGATCTTGGCAATGGGGAAACCCGTCGCCTTCGACGCCAGCGCCGAAGACCGCGACACGCGCGGGTTCATCTCGATGACGACCATGCGGCCATCAGCGGGGTTCACGGCCCATTGCACGTTCGACCCGCCGGTTTCCACGCCAATCTCGCGCAACACGGCGATCGAGGCCGTGCGCATCATCTGGTATTCCTTGTCGGTCAGGGTCAGGGCAGGGGCCACGGTGATGCTGTCGCCCGTATGCACGCCCATGGGATCGACGTTTTCGATGGAGCAGACGATGATCGCGTTGTCCGCCTTGTCGCGGACGACCTCCATCTCGTATTCCTTCCAGCCCAGCAGGCTTTCGTCGACAAGGATCTGCGCCACGGGCGAGGCTTCCAGCCCCCTGCGGCAAATTTCGAAATATTCGTCGCGGTTATAGGCCACGCCGCCGCCGGTGCCGCCAAGGGTGAAGGCGGGGCGGATGATCGCGGGCAGGCCGACCTCTTCCAGCGCCGCCATCGCGTTTTCCAGACCCTTGGCGATGTCATAACGCCCGCTGGCGTCTTTCGGAGCATCGACAATAGCCGCGCGCGGGTTTTCAAGGTTCAGCCGGTCCATGGCCTCGCGGAACAGCTTGCGGTCCTCGGCCATTTCGATGGCGTCGCGCTTGGCCCCGATCATCTCGACGCCGAATTTTTCCAAAACGCCCATTTCCTCAAGCGCAAGCGAGGTGTTGAGGCCCGTCTGCCCGCCCATGGTCGGCAACAGCGCGTCGGGGCGTTCCTTTTCGATGATGCGGGCGACCACCTCGGGTGTGATCGGTTCGATATAGGTGGCATCCGCCAACCCCGGATCGGTCATGATCGTCGCGGGGTTCGAGTTCACCAGGATCACCCGGTAACCTTCCTCGCGCAGGGCCTTGCAGGCCTGTGCCCCGGAATAGTCGAACTCGCAGGCCTGCCCGATGACAATGGGACCGGCTCCGATAATCATGATCGACTTGATGTCGGTTCTCTTGGGCATCGGCGGCTCCCCGGGTTGGCGCAAATTGTCCTGCGTTATAGGGATTGCCGGTCCGGGTGCAAGGGGCGATCCGCAGATGAAATCCCGCTTTTCCAAACCACCGTTATTGTGCGCGATCCGGCAACAAAAGCGCCCCCAAGCCCTATTGTTGACACATTCTGATCCTAGCCAATCCCAAACAGGCAATGCGCGGGACCGAATGACGAAATCTCCCTCATGGCTCCTCTGGGCGTCAGGCGCGGGGCTTTTGCTCTTTGCCATCCTTCTTGCACGTCCCGGTGTTTTCACCATCGACGAGGTGATCTACCTCTTCGCAGCCGACAGTTTTCGTCTCACCGGTTCCCTGTCCCTCGACAATGGCTGGAACCTCGCTGCTTCGCGCGACCTGCGCTGGACCGACCTGTTGACGCTTGGGCCGAATGGGCTGACTTCGCAATATCCGGTCGGCAGCGCGGTGGTCTGGGCGCCGTTGATTTCGCTTCTGGGGGTCAAGGGCGCGATCTATCTGAACACCCTGGCGACGGTTCTTGCCGTCTTTGCGGTTCATGCGCTGGCCATGCAGAGTCTTCAGGATCGGGCGGCGGCGCGATTTGCGGCCCTCTTGTTCCTCTTCGGCACGTTCGCACTTGAATACGCCTTCGGATACTGGCCCCACGCGATTTCCGTCCTCACCGTTACCGCAAGCCTGCTCTACCTGATGAAAGCCCTGGAGAGTGAGGGCCGGGCATTTCACCTTGCGGCCATCGCCGGGCTGATCCTTGGGGTCGGATTGCTGTTCCGCCTCGACACCGTGCTGTGCCTGCCTGCATTCGCCGCGATCGCCCTGTTGTTCGCCGCCCGTCCCTTCGCCGTCGCCTGCGGGGGCGTGATCGGAACTCTGCCGGCCTTTGCCATCCTCGCCCTCACGAATTTCGAAAAGTTCGGCAGCTACAACCCGCTGTCCTACGGCGGCAAATCCGGCACGACCAATCTTGCCGGGTATCTGCCCTTCATGCTGCTGCTCGTCGCGGGTTTCCTGGCCCTTCTTGCCTGGCGGTTTCGTCGCCCCGCCAACCCGCGCCCCTGGCTGGTCGCCCTCGCCGCCCTCGCGGCACTGGCCGTCATCGCCCTGCCGCCGCTGCGAAACATCGCACTTCAATGGGCCTCGGGCGCTTTCGACCTTTTGATCGATTCGAGGGGGATCGAACCGGGGCGCGGCGATGTTCAAAGACTGGCCGACGGCACCACCGCATTCTGGGGCCTGCCGAAAAAGGCCATGGCCCAAAGCCTGCCCTGGTTGGGCATCCTGGTGCTTTTGTTCAGCCCGACGGCCTGGAAAAAGTCGCCACGAACATTCGCGATCTTCCTGTTGTTCGCGGCAATCTTCACATTCCCCTTCCTGATCCGGTCCTGGCACGGGGGCCTCAGCCTCAACATGCGGTACTTCCTGCCGCTGACACCGCTCTTGTCGGTCATGGGGGCCGCGCTGATCCTTGATCTGGGCAAAGAGTTTTCAAACGCCAAAAGACTGCTGCTCTGGTCCGGCATTTTCGGTTTCCTCGTATCCGCGCTCTGGACGATCCTTTTGCCCTCCAGCATCGCGGGCGCCCATCAGATCCTGTCGCTATACCTCTTTGCCTTCCTCGCCGTGCTGGCCTTCGCCGCGATCTTTGCGAAGCAAGCACTCGCAAGGCCGCTGTTCCTGGTGTCGGGCCTCGCCATCGGGATTTCCGTCTTCAACACCCTGACCGACACGGCCCTTGCGCAACTGCGCCGGGAAGGGCGGGGCGTGCTTGTCGATTTCGACAGCCGATATGACGGCAAGGTGCTGATCTATGAAACCATGCTGCGCTCTGCACTGCTTGACCCGGACCAGATCGTCGCCATCTCGCAGCCAAGTCGGGGCGGCGCGGATGTTGCCCTGGTGGAAGCCGCGCTTCAGAACGGCTATCGCGTGTTGATGCCCGATCTCATGGCCGAAGCCTTCGCGAATGCCCATCCCCACCTCACCTGGGAAGATGTCGAAGGCCCCGTGGATCTGGCCGAGGTGCGCCGGAAAAGGTGAACTTTGCTTGACTTCCGGGGCCTGCCCATGTGTATCGGCGCTCTGAACAACAAGGACGCCTGACATGCACGCCTTTCGCAGCCACACCTGCGCCGAATTGAACGCCTCGAACGAAGGCGAAACCGTTCGCCTTGCCGGATGGGTCCACCGTATCCGCGACCACGGCGGCGTCCTGTTCATCGACCTGCGCGATCACTACGGCATCACCCAGGTGCTGTGCGATCCCGACAGCCCGGTCTTTGCCGAGGTGGAAAAGGTGCGCTCGGAATGGTGCATCCGCATCGACGGCAACGTCAAAGCCCGCGCCGCGGACCTCGTGAACCCCAAGATCCCGACGGGCGAGATCGAGGTGTTCATCCGCGACATGGAAGTCCTTGGACCGGCAGAAGAATTGCCGCTGATCGTCTTCGGCGACCAGGAATACCCCGAGGAAACCCGCCTCAGCTATCGCTTCCTCGACCTGCGCCGCGAGGCGATGCAGGAAAACATGAAGCTGCGCTCGGATGTCGTCGCCTCCATGCGCCGCCGGATGTGGGATCAGGGGTTCCGCGAGCATCAGACGCCGATCATCACGGCCTCGAGCCCCGAGGGCGCGCGGGATTTCCTTGTCCCTTCGCGTTTGCATCCCGGCAAATTCTACGCCCTGCCGCAGGCCCCGCAGCAGTTCAAACAGCTTTTGATGGTCTCGGGCTTTGACAAGTATTTCCAGATCGCCCCCTGTTTCCGCGACGAAGACCCGCGCGCCGACCGCTCGCCAACCGACTTTTACCAGTTGGACATGGAAATGAGCTTTGTCGAACAACAGGATGTTTTCGATACGATTTCCCCGGTGCTGGCGGGCGTCTTCGAGGAATTCGGCGGCGGTCGCAAGGTCGATGCCCCGGCCGACTGGCCACAGATTTCCTATCGCGACGCCGCGAAATGGTACGGCACCGACAAGCCCGACTTGCGCAACCCGATCAAGATGCAGGACGTGTCGGAACACTTCCGTGGCTCGGGCTTTGCGATCTTTGCGAAAATCCTCGAACAGGACGGCACAGAGATCCGCGCCATCCCCGCGCCCACTGGCGGGTCGCGCAAGTTCTGCGACCGGATGAACGCCTTTGCCCAGAAAGAGGGTCTGCCGGGGATGGGGTATATCTTTTGGCGCGACCAGGGCGAAGGCATGGAAGCCGCAGGCCCGCTCGCCAAGAACATCGGCCCCGAACGCACCGAAGCCATCCGCCAGCAACTCGGCCTCGGCGTCGGCGACGCGGCCTTCTTCCTGGGCGGCAAGGCCAAGGCCTTTGAAACCGTGGCGGGCAAGGCGCGGGTCGTCATCGGCGACGAATTGGGCCTGACCGAAACCGACCGTTTCGCCTTTGCCTGGATCGTCGACTTCCCGATCTACGAGCGGGACGAGGAAACCGGCAAGGTCGACTTCGAACACAACCCGTTCTCCATGCCGCAAGGCGGGATGAAGGCACTCGAAGGCGATCCGCTGGACGTTCTGGGCTATCAATACGATCTGGCCTGCAACGGCTATGAACTGGTCTCGGGCGCGATCCGGAACCACCGCCCGGAAATCATGTTCAAGGCCTTCGAAATCGCAGGTTATGGCGAGGACGAGGTCAGGAAACGCTTTGGCGGCATGGTCAACGCCTTCCGTTTCGGCGCACCGCCCCACGGCGGCTGCGCGGCGGGCATCGACCGGATCGTCATGCTTTTGGCGGACGAGGCGAACATTCGTGAGGTCATCCTGTTCCCGATGAACCAGCGGGCCGAGGACCTGATGATGGACGCCCCGTCCGAGCCGACGAACGAGCAGTTGCGCGAATTGCGCCTGCGCGTCCTGCCGCCCGAAGACTGATGCCACCGCTCTACGTCGCTTGCGTTCCGGTCTTTCGCCACTACCTCGAACGTGCCCGGCAGTTGGTCGTGCGCGTCGAGGGCAAACCCGAGGTCCTCTCTGCCCGCCTTGCCCCCGACATGTTCACGGCAGGCGAACAATTCGCGACAGCCGCCGGTTTCGCGCTGCGGGTCGCCTATCCACTGGCGGGCGAGGCTGTGCCGGACTTCCCGCAACTTGGCACCGACGCGCCCGGCCTGAAGGCCCGGATCAGCTTTGCCGAGGAACGGCTGACCGACCTTTCACCAGACGCCTTCGAAAGCGCCGAAACCCGTCGCATCCAGCACCGCGCGGGCTTTGCCGAACTGGATCAGACCGGCCCGGATTTCCTACACCGTTTTGGAATGCCGAACTTTATGTTCCACCTGTCCATGGGTTTCGCCATCCTGCGCCAGAACGACATCGACATCGGCAAGGCCGACTTTGACGGCCAGCACGATTACCCCCAGGGCTTTCGCTTCTGACACCGGGCTTGATCCGGGGCTGTGAACCGTCCATCAAACGCCCATGACGCTTGAAAACTGGACACCGCCGCCCTTGCCGCCCCGCGCGCCGATCAAGGGCCGCTATGCGACGCTGGAACCGCTGGAGGCGGCGCATACGGCGGCGCTTTGGCCGGCGCAAAGCGACCCCGAAACCTGGCGATATATCCCAGTTGGCCCCTTTGGCTCACAGGCCGAGTTCTCCGATTGGGTCGAAAGTGTGCGCTCCGCCGCCGACCCCATGCAATTCGCCGTCCGCATGGAGAGCGGCCAGCTTGGCGGCACGCTCAGCCTCATGCGGATCACCCCCGCCGCCGGAACCGCCGAAGTGGGCTACATCGTCTTCACCCCGCGCCTGCAACGCACCCGCGAAGCGACCGAGGCGGTCTATCTGACCATCAAATGGGCCTTCGAGGCGGGCTATCGCCGTTTCGAATGGAAATGCGACGCCGCCAACCTTCCGTCGCGCCGGGCCGCCGAACGCTTCGGCTTTTCCTACGAAGGCACGTTTCGCCAGGCCGCCGTCGTCAAGGGCCGGAACCGCGACACCGCCTGGTTCGCCGCGATCGACAAGGAATGGCCCGCCCTGCAAGCGGCCTTTGAAACCTGGCTCGACCCGTCGAACTTCGACCATATGGGTCAGCAGAAAACCCGCCTTGCCGATCTAACCGCGCCGATCCTAGTTTCACGGGATCCGGGGCTATGAGCCTTGCCGCCTTGAAGGATGCCGGTTTCGACGTTCTGGCCCGCAACCACGCCGAGGCGATCCTGGCGCACGACTTCCCCGGCGAGTTGGACCTTCTGGCGCGTGTCCTGTCCGAGTTTCGCATTTCCCTTGGTGAAGTGATCTCAGGCGGGGGCGGCGAGGCGGGGCTGACTCAGCGCCTTCGCCATGAATTGTCCGACCTCAATTGGCGCAAGCACAACTTCAGCGTGGAAACCGTTGTCGATGGCCGCGCCCGCGCCGGGATCAGCCACGAGGTCGATCACGTCAAATTCGCCGAGAAGGGCGCGCTGGCGCTTGAGATCGAGTGGAACAACAAGGATCCCTTCTTTGACCGGGATCTTGAGAATTTCCAAAGGCTCCATGCCCTGAGCGCGATCAGCGTCGGTATCGTCGTCACGCGCGGGGCCTCGATGCAGGAGGCTTTTCTGAAAAGGATCACCGCCTGGATGAAAGACGCGGGGCTGGCCTCGGAAGTAGACCTCGTCAGGCTGGGCATCGCCGCGCGGACCGTGGCACAGCGAAAGGCCGTGTCCGACCAGGTCGCGCGGGGCACGCCTTTTGCCGAAGCCTTCGCGCGCAAGTTCGTTGCCGACAAGTTCGGCCAGGCCACAACCCATTGGGCCAAGCTGGAAGACCGCGTCTCACGCGGGGTCGGCAACCCCTGTCCCTTGTTGCTGGTGGGGTTGCCCGCGTCGATCCTGACGGACTAGGTGGTCATCGGGTGCAGATGCACGATCGTGTCCAGGGGTACCCGGTCATAAAGATGCACCGCATAGCCATTGGTCAGCCGCGCACAGCCGTTCGACACCCGTGACAGGATCGTGTTCGGCTGATTCGTGCCGTGAATCCGCAACATGCTGTCGCCGCCATTCGGATGGAACAGATAAAGCGCACGTGCACCCAGGGGATTGGACGGCCCGCCGGGCATTCCATCGACCCATTCTTCGTACTTGGGATTGCGTTCGATCATCTCGGCCGTGGGCGTCCAGCTTGGCCATTCCTTCTTGGCCTTGATCACGTAGGATCCCGGCTCCCAAAGATGTTTTCTTGCGACACCAATGGGATAGCGAATGGCGCGGCCCTTCTCCATCGTCCAGTAAAGCGCGAATTCGTCCGGCTTCACATGGATGCGATAAGGCACGGTCTTGCGACCGACACGCACGATTCGCGCCATGCGCGGATCAATTTCGTCTTTCGCGCGGCTCGCAATGGCAGGAGCGGCAGAAAACACAGTGGCAGCGGTCGCGCCAAGCACGACCTCGCGTCGATTGAGCAGCATAACATACCCTCGTTAACGTCCCCGCCGAAGAAAATAGCACGCCGCCGTGCGTCGGTCATCCGTCTCACGCGCCTGTTATGCTTAGTTTTTTAGGTGTGTGACTTTCGGGCTTATTCCGCCGCGACGCTGGAATTATAGCCATATGTCTTCCAGTCCGGCTTGTAATCCGCATCCGCCTGGTTGCCCCAGACCGTCCAGCCCTTGCGGATGCCGCGCCCGAAAAGCTCAAGGTAGGGGCCCCAGGAACAATCCTCGATCAGGCGGTATTGTTCGTCGGGTTTGCGCGAATGTTCGCGTTTTCTCGACTGGATCATGTTGACCTGGCGCCGCCCCGGCGCCTCGGTCCGGGCGTTCTTGCCGCGCGTGCCGAACAGGATGATCTCGGTCACGTTGCGGAAATAGAACCCCACGCCACGCCCGTCCGAACCGCCGTCTTTCCTGATTTTGTGCCAGATGATGTTCGACTTGTACTCGAACCCCCAGGCGCTCAGCACCTGCAAACCCTCGGGCAAAAGCGCATTCGGCACCCAAAGATAGCAATGCGCACGGTCTTCCAGATGATCGGCGACGGGCAGGGCGCAGATGTCGGCCAGTTCCATCGTCGGATAGCGGGCCAGGCGCTTGTGCTCGGGCGCAACCTTGCCGGTGCGGTTCACGAACCGCCACGGCGGATCGGCCAGAACCGTTCCGAACCTGTCGTCGCCCAGAAAGGCTTCCAAATCTTGTGCTGCGTCCTGCCCCATATCCAACATGATGGTCGCTCCGGTGCCGAAAGGCCAGTGGAACATTATGTGAACATAGTGCCTCTGGCAAGGTTGATCTTGCCCGCGTCAGACCGGGGCAAGCGATTCCATGCAAGCTTCGATGGCCAAAGCGATCTGTGCCGTCGCCTTGGCCGATGGTTTGGCGCACAAATTGCCAAGCCTTTCGGCCAACCGTCCGAGGTTTGCGTCACCCGTCCCCTTGCCGATGCTGTGCAGAAATCCCGAAAGATAGGTCAAAGTTCCGACATCGGGCGACTGGCGCAGCATATCGACGACAAGCGCCAGGTCATCGCGCAGGGCCACCGGATCAGGCTCAACCCGATCGTCTGCGGGATGGCTCAGTTTCGGCGGATGCTGCCCTTTCGGCAAAAGCGCAAGAACCGCCTTCTGAAACCCGTGGATCGAGGTGAGGGGCTTGGCGATGAACGTATCCGCCCCCGCCGCCATTGCCGCATCCGCCAATGTATCGTCCCCTGAAATCGCGATGATCCCGTCGATGCCGGGTTCGCTCATTGCCAGCGTTTCGATCAGTTCCAACCCCGAGCCATCGGGCAGCCCAAGGTCGATCACGACAATGCGCGGCCGGTAGGACCGAAGGTGCCGCGCGGCCGAAGCAAGGCTTTCCGCCCGCCGGATCCGCGCGCCCGAACGTTGGCAGATCAGCCGCAGCACCTCGCAGGCATGGCGGCTGTCTTCGACCAGAAGGATCATCGTTCCAAGCAGGGGGCGATCCGGCGTCGGCGGCTGCATCATGATCAGGTCTTCAAGCGTTTCAGGCATGGGATGGCCTTTCGGGCTGAGTCCTCGACCATATTTCGCCCAATTGGCTAATGTCGGGTTAACCCCGCCCCTGCGTCGGCATGTCCCTTGCCGGGGGCAGGGCGCGACCCCATAACCAAGGCAAGCAAAACACGAGGAAATCCCATGATTGGACGGTTGAACCATGTGGCCATCGCGGTCCCCGACCTCGAAGCCGCGTCCGAACAATACCGCAGCACCCTTGGCGCGGATGTAGGCGCACCCCAGGACGAACCCGATCACGGCGTGACGGTGGTCTTCATCACCCTGCCCAACACCAAGATCGAACTGCTTTATCCCCTTGGCGAAAACTCCCCGATCGCCGGCTTCCTTGAAAAGAACCCCTCGGGCGGCATCCATCACGTCTGTTACGAGGTCGCGGACATCACCGCCGCCGCCGAGAAGCTCAAAGCCGCGGGCGCGCGCGTCCTTGGCAACGGCGAACCCAAGATCGGTGCCCATGGCAAACCTGTCCTGTTCCTGCACCCGAAGGATTTCACCGGCACACTGGTCGAACTGGAACAGGTCTGATGAGCATCGTCTCGGCCATCGTCCTTCTGGCGGTCGTCTGGTTCATGACGCTTTTCGTCGTCCTGCCGATCCGGCTGGAAACACAAGGCGACGTCGGCGAACGGGTCGAAGGCACCCACGCCGGCTCTCCCGCCTCCAGCTTTTCGATGAAACGCAAGATCGTGCTGACCACCCTGATCGCGGTGCCGCTTTGGGCGGTGATCGCCGCCGTCATCCTTTGGGGCGGCATCAGTGTGCGCGACATCGACTTCTTTAACCGCATGGGCGAGTCTGAACAGACCGGCTAGCGCACCAGTCGGTGATAGATGTGGGTGAATGTCGCCACCCCCAGGATCGGAACCAGAAGGTTCACCAACGGGATCGACAGCGGCACCGCCATCAAGGCCCCTGCCGTCCAGACCGTCAGCATGTTGCGCCGAAAGGCCTGACCCGCCTTGCGCCGTCCCATCCGGCGAACGGCGATCATGCGGAAATATTCGCGCGACAGCAGGAACCCGTTCAGCCCGTAAAAGACGAAGGGGGCAAGCGGCGTGAAATACAAGACAAGAGCGGCAAGGTTGGCAAGGATGATAACACCGAGAAAAGTCAGCGATTCCCGGATGTTCTCGGCCAAGCCCACATGTGGGGCAGGGCCAAGCTCGGGGTAATGGACCGCTTCGACAGCATCCGCCACCTCGTCCAGGAAAAGCCCGGTGAAGGCCGAGGCGACCGGCACCATCAGGAACACCGATAGCACCATCATCAGGATCACCGACCCCCAGGAAATCAGGTTCTCGGCCACCCCCACTTCGCCGATCCATGGCAGGGACAGGCTCTCGGGCAGAATCCAAAGCACGCCGAAGTAAACCAGAGCATAAAGGCCGAACAAAAGGCCGATGGTCAGCCCGACGCCCTTCAGCAAGACCGCGCGAAACCGCGGGTCACTCATCTGGCCGAGGGCGGCGGCAAATGAGGTGAAAATCAATTCTCGATCCACTCGGTAATCGCGTCCAGATCGGGGCGGGGCCGCTCGGGCGGGGCACTTGTTTCCGTGCCGATGTGCATGATGCCCGCGATCCACTCGTGCGGCATCAGCCCGAGATTCCGCTCACGCCAATCCCGGTCATGGCTGGCCCAGCCCGACAGCCAGTTCGCGCCCCAACCCGCCGCCAATGCCGCGCTCAACAGGTTCATGCAGACGGCACCGGCCGACAAGACCTGCTCGACCTCAGGGATCTTGTCCGAAGGTTTGGGGCTGAAGACCACGACCACCGCAAGGGGCGACCGCGTGTATTCATCCACCGCCTTTTCCACCTTGCCTGGCTCAACATCCAGCACCTTGCCGGCCTCGGGCAGGGTTTCGGACAGCCGCTTCAGCGCCGCCGGTTCCAGCACCAGAAACCGCCAGGGCTCCAGCTTGCCGTGATCGGGGCAACGCGCCGCCACGGTCAGGATCTCGCGCAATTGATCGCGGTCCGGGGCAGGGGCGCTCAGCGTCTTGGCCGGGCGCGACCGGCGCGACTGCAGAAACTCAAAGGCGGCGGGGTTTGCGTCGGGCATCGTCACTCCTTTTCACTCGCCGTTATCTAGGCAGAGATCACCGCGATTGCCAGCGGTCGAAACAGACTTCCATATATCGAAGAATCACTATATAGAGAAATTGCTATGCAATTCGATCTCGCCCTCTCCGCCCTTGCCGACCCGACCCGGCTGGCCATCATCGCCCGCCTCGCCGAGGAAGGCGAAGTCGACGCCACCGAACTGGCCCGACCATTCGACATCTCCCAGCCCTCGGTCTCGCGCCACATCAAGGTGCTTGAGGAAACCGGCTGGGTCACCCGCCGCCGCATCGGCACCCGCCGCCCCCTGCGCTTGTCGCCTGAACGATTGGCCGAGGTCCACCAATGGTCCGGCGGGCTGATCGCGGCGATGGAAGCCAACTACGCCCGGCTCGACCGGCTTCTGGAACATAAGGACTGACAGATGAAACTTGATTGCAAGGAAGTCGGCGAGCGCGAGTTGCACTTCACCCGACGCTTCAACGCCCCGCCCGAACGGGTCTTCGCCGCCCATACCGATCCCGCCCTGATCCAGCAATGGATGCTTGGTCCCGACGGCTGGACGATGCCCGAGTGCCGCAGCGAAGCGAAAATCGGCGGCACCTACAAGTTCACCTGGTCGAACGGCGAAGAATCTTTCTCCGTCACGGGCGAATACCTCGACCTCGATCCGCCAAACCGGATCGTCCATACCGAGGATTGGGGCAGCGGCGATATGGGATATTCCACCATCACCACCACCTTCGAACCGGAGGGCGAGGGCACGCTGATGACGCTGGTCGTGGTCTACCCCGACGCCGAGGCGCGCGCACTGGCCCTGACCACCGGCATGACCGAAGGCATGGAAGACAGCTATGCGCGGCTCGACAGCTCCGGCCTATAGCGCCGCCGCCATCTCGCCGATCAACCCGTCAAGATAGGCATCGAACCGGGCACCGGGCTGGCGTTTCTCCAGCGTTTCGGCAAAGGCATCGGGGGCGTCGATTACGCTTTCGGCCAGTTCGGCGACCACCGCATGGCCGCAGAACGGCACATAGGCTTCGGAATAACCACCCTCGTGCACCATCACGACCCGGCCCTCGCAAACCTCCCCGGCCAATTCCATCACCTGGCGCGTCATCGCCCGAAACGTCGCCGCGCTGGCCAGCATCCGCCCAAGGGGATCGAAAGCGGCCGCATCGAACCCGCAGGCCACGACGATCGCGTCGGGCTGAAACGCCCGGATTGCGGGCAGGGCAAGGCGCTCCATCGCGGCCAGATAGCCCTTGTGGCCGGTGCCGGGGGGCAGGGGGATGTTCAGGTTGAAACCCAGCCCCGCACCTTCACCCCGGTCGGCAAAATCCCCGGTGTCCAGCGGATAATTCCGTTCCTGATGCAGCGACACGGCCAGCACATCCGCGCGATCATAGAAAATCGCCTCGGTCCCGTTGCCGTGATGCACATCCCAATCCAGCACCGCGACCCGCCCCGCCTTGCCCGCCGCGAGCGCAGACTCCACCGCAATCGCGATGTTCGCCAGCAGGCAGAACCCGTTCTGCCAATCTACTGTGCAATGATGCCCCGGCGGGCGCGACAGCGCATAGGCATTGTCCAAATCCCCATCCAGAACCGAAAACAAGGCCCCTTTCGCCAACCCCGCCGACAAACAGGCAATGTCATAGCCATCCGGGCCGAAAGGTGCGCGCAACCCCAATTCGCCGCCACCGGTCTCGGCCATCTCGCGGAACGCATCCAGAAACGCCGCCGGATGCACCAGCAAGAGATCCTCCCGGCTGACGGGCGGCGCGGATCGCACATCCAGTTCCGCCATCAGGCCGGTCACCTCGATCAGGTTCCGCATCCGCCGCTTGGTCTCGGGGTTTTCCGGCAATCCACCCCCCGGTTGCATCAAACCGCCCTGAGGCAGCATGAAGGAGTAATTCCCGCCCCCATGCCAGAAACACCGCTCGTCCGTGAAAAATCCCGTGGTCATGGGTGAACCCTAGGCGCTCCCCCCACGAAGCACCATACGAACAATTCGACTAAAATTGCGCTTCTTCTGTCCGGAATACTTCGAAGGTGTGGGAGCAGCGCTCCCACATCGCGCCAAGGCGCGATCAGCCCGAATGAAGGAAATGCAGAACGTCGCCATCCTTCACGACATAGCCCTTGCCCTCGGCCCTCAGCTTGCCCGCATCCCGCGCCGCCGCCTCGCCCCCAAGGGTCACGTAGTCCTCGTAAGCCACGGTTTCCGCGCGAATAAAGCCCTTCTCGAAGTCCCCGTGGATCACGCCCGCCGCCTGCGGTGCCGAGGTTCCGGCGGGGATCGTCCAGGCCCGCGCCTCTTTCGGCCCGGCGGTGAAATAGGTCTGCAATCCCAACAGGTCGTAGCCCGCCCGGATCAACCGATCCAGACCCGCCTCTTCCAACCCCATCTCCGACAGGAACATCTCGGCTTCTTCGGCGTCCAACTGGCTGATCTCTTCCTCGATCTTGGCCGAGATCACGACCGAGGCTGCACCTTCTTTCTCGGCCATCTCCGCCACTGCCGCCGAATGGGCGTTGCCTTCGGCCGCTTCATCCTCGGCCACGTTGCAGACGTAAAGTACAGGCTTTGCCGTCAATAGCTGGAGCATGTCCCAGGCCTTGCGATCCTCGTCCGAAACCTCGACCGTCCGCGCCGGTTTGCCGGCTTCCAGCGCCGCAACCGCCTCTTTCAAAAGCCGCTCCTGCAAAACGGCCTCCTTGTCGCCGCCGCGTACCTTGCGCACGATGTTCTGAAGACGCTTTTCGATGCTTTCGAGATCCGCCAGCATCAATTCCGTCTCGATGGTTTCCGCATCCGTCACCGGATCGACGCGGCCCTCGACGTGGGTCACATCGCCATCCTCGAAACAGCGCAGCACATGGGCAATTGCATCCACCTCGCGGATGTTGGCCAGGAACTGGTTGCCCAGACCTTCGCCCTTCGACGCACCCTTCACCAGCCCTGCAATATCGACAAAGGTCATCCGCGCCGGGATCACGCTCTGGCTTTTCGCGATTTCGGCCAGTTTCGCCAGCCGCTGATCGGGCACCGCCACTTCGCCCACGTTCGGCTCGATCGTGCAAAACGGAAAATTCGCCGCCTGCGCTGCCGCGGTGCGGGTCAGAGCATTGAACAAGGTGGATTTCCCTACGTTGGGAAGTCCCACGATCCCGGTCTTGAACCCCATATCTCGAACCCTCGCTGAAATGACGCCGCCTTCTACGGCGTTGCCCTGCCGTCCGCAACCGTCTGGCTTGCGGGACCTGGGGCAGGGGCCTAGGCTGACCCTGCAATCTGAAAGGAGCGTTCCGATGCAACCGGTCGTCTATCTCTTTTTCCAGGGCAATTGCCGTGACGCCTTTGAAGCCTACGGTCAGATTTTTGGCGAGTCCCCCCAGTTCATGAGCTTTTCCGACATGCCCCCCGAGGCACAGGCGGAAATGCCCGAGGCAGCACGCACCTTGGTCATGCACGCCGCGCTTAAAATCGGCGACGGCATGATTTATGGCAGCGACGATCCATCCGGCCAGACCCCACCCATGGAAGGTTGCAATGTCTCGCTCTCCTTTCCTGACGAGGACGAGACGCGCCGCGTCTGGGATGCGCTTTCAGAAGACGCGGAAATCCGGATGCCCCTGAAGCCCGAGTTTTTCGCGCCACTCTTCGGGGCCATGACCGACCGGTTCGGCATCCGCTGGATGATCATGCAGGACGACCCGCAACAGGGCTGAGACCAACCGCGTGATTGCACTTCCCCGCGTCATGGGGCAAAGCGGGTCCGACCGATCTCAGCGAGGCCGCCCATGACCCGTATCGACCAGAAATTCGCCGCCCTGAAGGCCGACGGCAAGAAGGCCTTTGTCGCCTATGTCATGGCGGGCGATCCGGATTACGACACCTCGCTTGAAATCGTCAAAGGTCTGCCGGGCGCAGGCGTTGACGTGATCGAACTGGGCCTGCCCTTTACCGATCCCATGGCCGACGGTCCGACCATCCAGCTGGCCGGACAACGCGCGCTCGAAGGCGGCATGACCCTCAAGCGCACGCTGGAACTGGCCCGCACCTTCCGCGAAAGTGACGACACGACGCCGATCGTCCTGATGGGCTATTACAACCCGATCTATTCGCACGGCGTCGACCGCTTTCTCGAAGATGCCAAGGCGGCAGGCATCGACGGGCTGATCGTCGTGGATCTTCCGCCCGAGGAGGACAGCGAGTTGTGCATCCCCGCCCAGGCCGCGGGGTTGAACTTCATCCGTCTCGCAACACCCACCACCGACGACAAGCGCCTGCCGAAGGTGCTGACCAACACCTCCGGTTTCGTCTACTACGTCTCGATCACCGGCATCACCGGTGCCGCCAACGCGGTGGCCACGGATGTCGGTCCCGAGGTCGCGCGGATGAAAGCTTCCACCGACCTGCCGATCATCGTCGGCTTCGGCATCAAGACGCCCGAGGCCAGCCGCGACATCGCCAGCGTCGCCGACGGCGCGGTCGTCGGCTCCGCCATCGTCGAACGTATCGCAAAGGGCGAATCTCCCGCAGATGTTCTGGCCTTCGTGAAGGGCCTTGCAGACGGTGCACACTCGGCCTGATCCGCGCGCCGCAAGTCCCGATACCACCCGAAACCGGCGGGATTGACCGTCGCTGCACCGCAGCCAAGCCCGGCATTCCAGGGACGGGAAAAGCATCCCGAACATCCCCGAAAGTAACCCGACAAAACAGCCGGTTGCGCTGAATTTTCCGCTGTTCGCCAGACGTACTGAAAGCCCTGCTGTGCCGCAGAAACCGGTATCGGAGCCGCAAATCGCTTGCCGAAACCGGTTTCGGAAACTGATAATGTGATTCGGGAGGATCAGACTTGGCGCGGCCATTTCCTGAACAAGACACGACGAACCCACGACCCCGGATCAAAATATCCGACGTGGCCGAAGCCTTGGGCATGACCAAGGGAACGGTGTCGCGTGCCCTCAACGGTTACTCCGACATTGCCGAAGCCACCCGCCTTCGCGTCCGCAAGAAAGCCGATGCCATGGGCTATCGCCCGCTGGCCCAGGCCCAGGGCATCCGCACCGGACGCACCCGCACCCTTGGCCTTGTGCTTCAAACCGACAAACCGGGCGCCGAACGCCCCTTCATCTCGGATTTCCTGGCCGGGATCACTACGGCGGCCAGTGCGGAACACTGGACCCTGACCGTCGCCACAGCCGCAGGTGCCGCCGAAATGGCGGCAACGCTCGAACGGCTGGTCCAAGAAAGAAAGTCTGACGGATTTATCCTGCCGCGCTCCTATGCCGATGACGCCCGCGTGACACTGCTGCGCCGCATGGAGGTGCCTTTCGTCCTGTTTGGCCGCGTACAGGACTCCGAAGATTGCGCCTGGTTCGACATTCTGGGCGAAGAGGCGATGCGCGACGCCGTGCTGCGCCTTGCCGGTCACGGGCACGAACGGATCGGCTTTGTGGGCGGCGCACCTGAATACAACTTCGCCCTCCTGCGCGAAGAGGGGTTTCGCGAGGGCATGAAAGCCGCCGGTCTGGAGCTGGACGAAAGCCTGATACTGGGCGAAGCGATGTTCTATGACGAGGGCAAAGCGGCGGCGGCGAAACTCCTCGCGGCAAAACGGCCCCCCACGGCCATCGTCTATGCCGTCGATCTTGCAGCGCTCGGCGCCTACGAAGCGGCCCGCGATGCGGGGCTGGAGGTTGGAGAGGATCTTTCGATCATCGCCTATGACGGGATCCCGGAGGGCCGTTGGGCCTCACCGCAACTGACAACCTTCAGCGTCGACAGCAAGATGGCCGGTGAATCCCTCGCCCGACTGCTGATCCGCCGCATCCGGGGCGAACCCCCCGAAGACCTGCGTGAAACCGCACTTGCGAAACTTCAACCGGGCGGCTCGGACGGACCGCCCCGACTGACACCCGAAGAAATGGCACACCGCATCAATGCAGTGGCCTGAAGCGAACGAACTGAAAACCAAGGGAGAATTTGGAAATGTCCTATCACTTCAACAAAACCGGCAGCCGGTTGCTTGCTTCGGCGGCACTCGGCCTCGTGCTGGCCAGCGCGGCCCAGGCCGATATCAGGTTCTGGACCACGGAAACCCAGCCCGAGCGTCTGGAACGCCAGGCCCAGATGGCAGCCGACTTCGAAGCGGCCTCAGGCATCGCGGTCGAAGTGATCCCGGTCGAGGAAAAAGACCTCGGCACCCGCACCACGGCGGCTTTCGCGGCAGGTGATCTGCCCGACGTGATCTATCACACGCTGCAATACGCGCTGCCCTGGACAGAAGCAGGCATCCTGGATTCCGAGGCCGCGACCGAGGTGATCGCAGCACTTGGCGAGGACACTTTCGCACCGGGTCCCCTGAGCATGGCCAAGACCGAAGACGGCTTTGCCAGCGTTCCGGTGGACGGCTGGACCCAGATGATCGTCTACCGGAAAGACCTTTTTGACGAGGCCGGTCTGGAACCGCCGACGAACTTCGCCAACGTGCTGGCCGCCATCGAAAAGCTGCACAACCCGCCCGAGATGTTCGCCTTCGTCGCCCCCACCAAGGTGGACGAAAGCTACATGAGCCAGGTTCTGGAACACATCCTTCTGGCCAATGGCGTCTCTCCCGTGAACGCCGACGGTTTTGCGCCACTGGACGAAGCCAAAACCGTCGAGGTTCTGGATTTCTACAAGGCCATCGCCGAAGCCTCGCCGCCGGGTGAATTGTTCTGGGACCAGTCGCGCACGGTCTACTTCGCGGGGCAAACCGCGATGATCATCTGGTCGCCCTTCATCCTCGATGAACTCGCCGGTCTGCGCGATTCCGCGCCGCCGACGATCAACGACGATCCGACGACCCGCGATCTGGCCGCTGTGACCGGCATCGTGACGAACTTTGCCGGTCCGTCGAATGCCGACGGAGCCGCCTGGGCGGATTCGCGTTACTTCGGGATCACGGCGGATGCCGACATCGAAGAGGCGCAGGCCTTCGTTCAATATGCGATGGACGAGGGCTATACCTCGACGCTTTCCATCGCGCCCGAGGGCAAGTTCCCGGTCCGCCGTGGTAACGCCGACAGCGGCACGGCCTTTGTGGAAGCCTGGTCGAAACTCGACGTGGGCGTTGACCGCAAGGCACCCCTGGGTGACCTCTACGCGCCCGAAATGATCTCCGAGATCGTCGGCGGCCTCGACGTCGCCAAGCGCTGGGGCGTCGAGGAAGGCCAGCTTGCGGCCGCCTCGAAGATGATCAACAGCCAGGTCCTGAACCGGGTGTTCCGCGAGTATTTCGACGGTTCCATCTCGGCCTCGGACGCCGTGGCCAAGATCAATGACGAACTGGGTGCCATCGAGTAACCACTTTGGTTGGCGGCCCCGGTCCGGGGCCGCTCGCCGCTTCCAGTCGGGGAAAGACCCATGAGCGACACCGCACAATCAGGACCACCGAAGGAAACCGGCCCCCTTGCGAAACGTGAGGCCCGGCTGGCCTGGGGCCTTCTCGCCCCTACCATTGCCATCGTCTCGGCGGTGGTCGTCCTGCCGCTTCTGGCGATTTTCTGGATTTCCTTCAAACCGATCGGCCTTGCCGACCTGCGCCCGCCCGCTCCGGTTGCCCGCGAGGCCCTGCGCGGTTCGGGCGACGAGATGCGCATCGAATACCGCGTCCGCAATTCCTCGCAGTCCGAGGTCATCCGCGCCGTCACCCTGACCGACACGCTGCCCGCGGGTGTCGATGTGCGCGATGTTGACGAGCGTTGTTCCATCGACGGCACCGTGATCGCCTGCGACCTTGGCGACCTTGAAGGCGGGCAACGCGAAACGCTGGACATCTTCGTCACGATCCCGGGCGACGAAGACGCCGCCGAAGAGGCCATCGAAGGCGGCGAACCCGCGATGACCGGCAAGGGCAAGAACATCCTGACCAACGCCGAATTCACGCTGGAAAACTTTGCCCGTGTCTTTGACGGGGATGAGTTCTGGGGCGTGTTATGGGTGACCCTGTTCTACACCGTGGTCGGCACGGTCGGCGCGCTGGTCTTCGGGCTGTTCGCCGCGATGCTCTTGAACAAGGAGTTCAAGGGCCAGGGCATTTTGCGCGGCCTTTACCTGTTCCCTTATGTCGCACCCGTCATCGCCGTGGCCTTTGCCTGGGTGATCCTGTTCGATCCCTTCTCGGGGTCCGCCAACGCGCTTCTGGTGCAGATGGGCGTGACCGACCAGGCGATCAACTTCTTCGGGGAACGCCCGCTGGCACTTATCATGGTCACGGTCTTCGAGATCTGGCGCTATTTCCCGCTGTCGTTCCTGTTCATCCTTGCCCGGATGCAATCCATCGACACCGACATGTACGAAGCCGCCGACATGGACGGCGCGTCTCCGTTCCAGAAATTCTGGTATCTGTCGGTGCCGCAACTTCTGGGGATACTCTCGGTCCTGTTCCTGCTGCGCTTCATCTGGACCTTCAACAAGTTCGACGACATCTTCCTTCTGACGGGCGGCAACGCGGGCACCCGCACCCTGACCGTCAATGTCTATGAACAGGCCTTCGCGGTATCGAACATCGGGGCAGGGGCGGCGGTGGCCGTTGTGATCTTCTGCTGCCTGTTGCTGTTCTCGTTCCTCTTCTTCCGAACCATGAGCAGGGAGGAAGGGCTATGAGGATTTGCGCCGACTTCGTCGCCGCGGTGGCGAGGGGCGCTGCTCCTCGCGCTCCCCGAGGTATTTTCAACGGGAAGAAGGGGATAGCGCCATGAGTGCCTTTCGCTTCGGATACCTCGCCGGTCCCCTGATCGGTGCGCTCTGGACCTTCGTCATGGGCGTCTGCGCCTGCATCCTGGTCAGCTTTGCCACGGGCGAGGGGCTCAGGCCGGTCCTGCTGCCCTGCCTGATCTTCGGGGCATGGCTGGGCTTTGTCTGGTTGCCGGACGGTGGCCGGGAGCGGGCCAACCGGATCGCCTGGTCGGCGGGATTGGCCATCCTGCCCGCGCTGGCCTTCCTGCTGTTGCGTCCGGCCATCGTGGGGGGCGAGGGGACGTCGACCCTCACACTGGTGCTTGCCTGGGTGATCTTTGCCGTCGCCTCGGCCTGGCCGTTGGAGGTCATGCTGCGCGCCTTGCCCTTTGGCCAAGCCACCCGGCACGAATTCGAAGACGCCGTGATCCGCTTTTTCACCGGCTTCGGCTATGTCTTCTTCACCGCGATCGTGGCCATTCCCTTTTACGTCATGGTGATGACCAGCCTGAAGAACCAGTCCGAGCTGATGCAGAACCCGTTGGATTTCACCATCGACCTGTCCAAGGGCTGGGACCTGTTCCGCAGTTACGAAGAGCTTTTCGCCGACTTCAACTTCGGCAGTTACCTTCTGACCAGCTTCTACATCTCGGTCATCACCGTGGCGCTGACACTGTTGTTCAGCGTCCCCGGTGCCTATGCCGTCGCACGGCTACGCTTCAAGGGGCGCACGGCATTTTCCCGCTCGATCCTTCTGATCTACATGGTGCCGATGATCGTTCTGGCCCTGCCGATCTACATGGTCTTTTCCATGACCGGCCTCAGGAACACCATCATCGGGATCGTCATGATCTATCCGGTCACGACGATTCCCGTCGCCCTATACATGCTGCAGGGCTATTTCCGGGGGCTTCCCGCCGAGGTGGAAGAGGCCGGGCTGATGGACGGTTTGAACCGCTTGCAGGTGATCTGGAAGATCACCCTGCCGCTGGCCTTGCCGGCGCTCGCCTCGGTCAGTCTTTACGTATTCATGATCGCCTGGAACGAGTTCCTGCTGGCCTTCATGCTGCTTGACGATCCCTCGAAATTCACCCTGACCCGGGGCATCGCCTCGCTCGACAGTTCCGAGATCCCGCGCCAGCACCTGATGGCGGGCGCGGTGATCGCGACGGTGCCGATCATGGCGATCTTCCTTGGGTTGGAGCGTTTCATGACCAAGGGCCTTACGGCCGGTTCCGTCAAGGGCTGACGAGAGTTTTGGAGAAACAGATGAACAGCGAAACCCGCATCTCTCTGGATGAAAAGGCGCGCGCCATCCTGCGTGGCAATGATCGGGGCGGATACACCGTGCCGACGGCGGGGCTTTATCCCTACCAGTGGAACTGGGACAGCGCCTTTGCCGCCTGGGGCTTTGCCACTTTCGATACCGACCGCGCCTGGCAAGAGGTGGAAACGCTTTTCTCAGGCCAGTGGCCAAGCGGCATGGTGCCCCACATCCTGTTTCACAAACCCGATCCCGGATATTTCCCCGGCCCGGATGTCTGGGGCGCGGAACAGATCGGGGCGATCCCGTCGTCCGGCATCAGCCAGCCCGCCGTCGCCGCGACCTTCATCCGCGCGATTTACGAACGCGATGCCGAAACAGGTGATGCGCGGCTTCGTGCGCTCTTTCCCAAGGTGAAGGCCTGGCACAAGTGGTTCATGGACTGGCGCACCGACGAAGGCGCGGTGATCGTCACCCACCCCTGGGAAGCGGGGCGCGACAACTGCGCCGACTGGGACAGCGCCATGGCGATGATCGAACCGACCGGCGTGGGCGAGTACACCCGGCGCGACACCTCGCACGTCAACCCCGAGATGCGGCCCACCAAGGAAGACTACGACCGTTACATCTGGCTGGTGCAGCGCGGCCGCCGCATGGGCTGGGACGATGCGAAAATGGCCGAGGATCGCCCCTTTGCCGTGGCCGATCCGACGCTGACCTTCATCCTTTTGCGTGCCAACCGCGACCTTGCAAAGATGGCCGAGGCGCTCGGCGAAGACCGGACCGAGATCGACGGCTGGAGCAAACGGCTTGAAGCCGGGGCAGAGCGTCTGCGTAACGCCGACAACGGCGTCTTCGATGCGATCAACCTTCGCAACGGCGAACACACGGGGCATGTGACCTCGGCGTCTTTCCTCTGCTGGTACGCAAGGCTGGACGATCCCCGCATGATGGCGGAACTGGAAGAAAGTTTTGAAACCGTGCGCTACCCGGTCCCGAGCCTTGAAAAAAGCTCGCCCGAGTACAATCCCAAGCGCTACTGGCGCGGGCCGACCTGGGCCATCATGAACGCGATGATCGGAATTGGCCTGGCCGACATGGGGTATCACGACCATGCGAACCGCCTGCGCGACGTCACCCGCGACCTGATCGCGGAACACGGCTTTGCCGAATACTTCCACCCCGAAACCGGCGACCCGGCAGGCGGCGGCACCTTCACCTGGACGGCAGCGGTCTGGCTGGCCTGGGCGTCCCCTTCGGCAGGAGATAACTGATGGGCGAGATCACACTTCAGGGCGTCGAAAAATGGTTCGGCGAATTGCAGGTCATCAAGGGCATCGACCTTGCCATCGAGGATGGAGAATTCGTGGTTTTCGTCGGCCCTTCGGGCTGTGGTAAATCCACGCTTCTGCGCATGATCGGCGGGTTGGAAGAAATCAGTCGTGGCGCCTTGCTCATTGACGGGGAAGACAAATCTGCCGACCCACCGTCAAAACGCGGGCTGACCATGGTGTTTCAAAGCTATGCGCTTTATCCCCATATGTCGGTCAGGGACAACATGGGGTTCTCGCTGAAAACCGCCGGTGCACCAAAGGCCGAGATCGACGAAAAAGTGAACCGCGCCGCCGAGGTTCTGAAGCTGGAGCCTTACCTTGACCGCCGCCCCAAGGCGCTGTCGGGCGGCCAGCGCCAGCGCGTCGCCATCGGGCGCTCCATCGTGCGCGACCCGACGGCCTTTCTGTTCGACGAACCCTTGTCCAACCTCGATGCCGCCCTGCGGGTCGAGATGCGCTATGAGATCGCAAAACTGCACCAGTCGCTGAACCGCACGATGATCTATGTCACCCACGACCAGGTCGAGGCGATGACGCTTGCCGACCGGATCGTGGTTCTGGAATTCGGCACCATCGCCCAGGTCGGCTCTCCCCGCGAATTGTACGAACGACCCGCGAATCTGTTTGTCGCGCAATTCATCGGTTCGCCCAAGATGAACGTCTTCGACGCTTCGGCGGCCCCGGGCCTTTCCGCGAAAGCGGGGGCGGCCAAGGCGGGCATCCGCCCCGAACACATTACGATCGGGGGGGAGGGCGAAGGCATCATGGACGGCACGGTCGATGTGCTGGAATACCTTGGGGCCGATACCTTTCTGATCGTCGATGGCGGGCCTGCGGGGCAGTTGACTGTCAGGACTGACGGCGACACGACGGTGAAAGAAGGCCAGCGGATCGGGATCGTCGCGCCTGAGGACCGTCTGCATTTCTTCGACGAGGCGGGCCAGGCGATCTGACGGGGCCGATTTCCGTCCGCCGTTGCCAATCGTGCGGATCACCGACCGCACCACTCACCAGATCTCAACCGGGTCGTGAGACAACCCGCCCGATAGCTATCGCCAGACGCTTGGAACCTCCTCGAACCCCGACAATCGGGGCAGGGGGATGTCGCAGGCCAATAGCCTTGCAACGCAGGGCAAGACATTTTCGAGCATCGCCAAGGTGGCGGGCCCGTCGCATCAAGTTCTGATTGCAGAAACGAAAACGCGCCCCTCGGGGCGCGCAGATCGCGGGGCCAAAAGGCCGCCGCGCCGTTCGTCGTGGCTTACCGGCCCCAGACGCGGACCGGGCCGCAGTCCATGTGGACGAAGTTGGAGCCCGAGTATTTGCCGACACCGCCTGCCGAGCAGGAAATCGCGGCACGGCTGATCTGGGAAACGCTGCGGCCCTGGATGCGGATGTCCGCCGCCTGGCCCTTCATGTGCAGCGAGTTCCGCGCAACCGACCGGGACTTGGACCGCAGCATCGCGTTGGTCTTCGGCGAACGATAGCCGGACAACAGAAGATAGGGTGTATCCGTATCCAGCATCCGGTGCGACGCGGCCAGGATGTCGATGGTGCGCGTGTCCATGCTGACCGTGCCATCGGTGCGCCAGTCGCGCATGAAGCGGTTCACTTCCTTCAGGGCGTCGGGAACGTATTCGCCGTCGATCCAGTAGATCATGTTCAGCTTTTCGCCCGTTCGGCCCGAGTACATGTTGAGTTTTCGGATGTCGCCGGCCCCGCGAAGCAGGCCAAATGCGTTAGAGTACGTCGGTGCTGCTACTAGTGTAGATGCCGCGAATGCTTTCAACAAACCGCGGCGTGTCACGCCCTTCGAATTGGAAGTCGCCATGCTCTCTCTGTCCCGTTTTAACCCCGCGTCGCATTTGCAGCGTCCGCGGATGCACCCATCTCTCCCCCAGGCGCGATGCTTTTATGCAGGTAATGGTTAACAACACCAACCCCATTCTCGGCCGGTCGCGTCCCGACGGCGGAAATCGGCAAAAAATTGCCAATCACATCAATATGCTGGAACCGTGACCTCGCTGCACAGTTGCGTTGCATCTTCGCGACATGTGACGTTGATGGAGCGTTTGTGAATAGACACTTTTAAGGCTTTCCATGAAAAGGGGTGGCACTTGGGGCTTAACAGTATTGGACGAAAGATGACTGCCACATCTTCCATCAGGCGTTTTTCCACATTCGCTTTTCTCTCGCTTGCGCTTTTGGTCACCTCCTGGGCCAGTCCGGTTCAGGCGCAGGTCACCGCCTTCATGCAATCGGTGGCCGAAGCTGCCGCGCGCGACCGCGACATTGCCGAGTTCTACAAGTCGACCGGCTATCAGCCGATCTGGACCGGTACGAGCGGCAAGGCCAAGGCGCGCCGTGCTGCCTTGCTGAACGCGGTACAGGATGCCGAGGCTCATGGCCTTCCGGTCGATCGCTACAGCATCGAGACGCTGTCGATCAATCCGCGCCGGGTCGGTTCCGAACGCGATCTGGGTCGCCTCGAAGTCGAGATGAGCCGCCTGTTCCTGCGCTATGCCCGCGACGTGCAGACCGGTATCCTGACGCCCGGCCGCGTGGACCGTGGCATCGTGCGCGAAGTCCCCTATCGCAGCCGCACCTCGCTGTTGAAAACCTTCGCCTCGTCCTCGCCCAAGGGGTTCATCAAGAAGCTGCCGCCGTCCAGCGCGGAATACGCACGCCTGATGAAGGAAAAGATCCGCTTTGAGAAACTGGTCGGCAAGGGCGGCTGGGGGTCGAAGGTGCAGGCCAAATCGCTGAAGCCCGGTCAATCCGGCGGCGCGGTCGTGCAATTGCGCAACCGCCTGATCGCCATGGGTTATCTGCGCCGCACCAACAATTCCTCTTACGATCGCAAGATGCAGCAGGCCGTCGCAACCTTCCAGCGCGACCACGGATTGCACCCCGATGGTGTTGCCGGGCAGGGCACCCTGGCCGAAATCAACATCGAGCCGCAGACCCGCCTCACCCAGATCATCGTTGCGATGGAGCGTGAACGCTGGATCAACATGCCGCTTGGCAAACGTCACATCTGGGTCAACATCACCGATTACCACGCCAAGATCGTCGACAACGGCAAGGTGACCTTTGAAACCCGCTCGGTCGTCGGCCACCGCGATCTTGATCGCCGCACGCCGGAGTTTTCCGACGTGATGGAGCATATGGTCATCAACCCGACCTGGAACGTACCGCGCTCGATCGCCGTCAAGGAATACCTGCCGATGATGCAGCAGAACCCGAATGCGGCAGGACATCTGCGCCTTGTGAACGGTCGTGGCCAGACCGTGTCGCGCGAGGGTCTCGACTTCACGCAGTTCGACGAACGTACTTTCCCGTTCGACCTGAAACAGCCGCCGTCGCGCCGCAACGCGCTTGGGTTGGTGAAGTTCATGTTCCCCAACCGGCACAACATCTACCTGCACGACACGCCGCAGAAACAGTTGTTCGGTCGCGAGGCGCGGGCATTCAGCCACGGCTGCATCCGCCTGAACGATCCTTTCGATTTCGCCTATGCCCTGTTGAAAAAGCAGGAACGCAACCCCGAGGCGTTCTTTCAGGAAAAGCTGGCGACGGGCCGTGAGTCGGTCGTTCCATTGGAAAAGCAGGTGCCGGTGCACCTGGTCTACCGGACAGCGGTCACGCAACCCAAGGGCAAGATCCAGTTTCGCCGCGATGTCTATGGCCGCGACGCCCGGATCTGGAAAGCACTGGCCGACGCCGGGGTTTCGCTTCGCGCGTTGAGGGGGTAAGTCTGGGCCAAAGGAACTCCGGGCCGCCCATGAGCTTTACCGTCAAAGACATTGCAACGGCGCTGAAGGCAGAGGCCTTTGGCGCCGTTGATCTTTCCGTCACCGGTGCCGCCGAACCCGCCAGCGCGGGACCGGATCAACTGGCCCTTGCGACGGACCCGAAGTACGCCGAAGGGCTGGCCAAGGGCAACGCCCGTGCCGCGGTGCTTTGGGAAGGGGCCGATTGGCAGGGCCTTGGCCTTGAGGCCGCGATCTGCGTCATACGCCCGCGCCTTGCCATGTCCGGTCTGACCGCAATGCTGGATGACGGCCCCGGCATCGCGCCCGGCATCCACCCTTCGGCGGTGATCGACCCGACGGCAGAGCTTGGCGAAGGCGCCGCCGTTGGTCCGCTTGCGGTGATCGGGGCAGGGGTTTCCATTGGGGCCCATGCGCGGATCGCCTCGCACGTCTCGATTGCCGAAAAAACCCGTGTCGGCACCGACGCCCTGATCCATTCAGGCGTCCGCATCGGGCGCAACGTGCGGATCGGTGATCGCTTTATCGCCCAACCCGGCGGGGTGATCGGCGGCGACGGCTTCAGTTTCGTCACCCCCGACAAGAGCCGCGTGGAAGAGGCGCGCGCCTCGCTCGGGGCAGAGGCGACTGCCCGGAACTCGGCCTGGCTGCGCATCCATTCCCTTGGCGGGGTCGAGATCGGCGATGATGTCGAGGTCGGCAGCAATACGGCCATCGACGCGGGCACCATCCGCGCGACCCGCATCGGGCGCGGCACCAAGATCGACAATCTTGTTCAGATCGGCCACAACGTGCAGGTGGGTGAAGACGTACTGATCTGCGGCCAGACCGGCATCGCGGGATCGACCATCATCGGTGATCGCAGCGTTCTGGGCGGGCAGACCGGGGTCGGCGACAACCTTGTCGTCGGCTCTGATGTGATTTCCGGCGCGGGGACGATGATTCTCAGTCGCGTACCTGACGGGCGGGTGCTTTTGGGCTATCCTGCCATGAAAATGGACCAATACATCGCCGTTTCGCGCAACTGGAGGCGCTTGCCCCGCCTTTTGCAGGACGTCGCGGCATTGAAGAAAGCGGTTCCATTGCCGGACGAGGATGACTAAATAATCGCCAACAAACGAGCGAGGCGGTTCAGGGATGGGCGAAAACGTCAAAGACCAGGTCATCGGGATCATCGCCGAACAGGCGGTGCTGGAACCATCTGACATTTCGATGGACCAATCCCTTGAGGATCTCGGGGTCGACTCCATGGGGCTGGTCGAGGCGATCTTCGCGATCGAAGAGACCTTCGACATCTCCGTGCCGTTCAACGCGAACGAACCCGAAAAAAGCGATTTCGACATTTCGTCGGTCGCCGCGGTCGTGGCCGCGGTCGAAAAACTTGTCGCCGAGCAGGCTGGCTGAGCCCGGTGAACCGCGTTGTCATCACCGGGGCAGGGACGATCAACCCCCTTGGCCATTCCGTCACGGCAACGAAAGAAGCCATGCGCGAAGGGCGCTGCGGGATCGCGGAACTGGACATTCGCGACGTCGAGCGCCTGTCGATCAGGATCGGCGGGCAGGTCAAGGATTACGACGCCGACGCCCGGTTCAACCGACAGCAGCAGGCATTGTTCGACCGCTTCACCCAATTCACCCTGATCGCCGCCGAAGAGGCGCTTGGCCAATCCGGCCTCGATTTCTCGGGCCGTCTGGCGGCTGAGGCGGGGGTCGTCTTGGGAACCTCGGGGGGCGGGCTTGGCACGCTGGATGACAATTACCGGGTGGTCTACGAAGAGGGCAAGAACCGCGTCCATCCCTTCATCGTACCGAAACTGATGAACAACGCCGCGGCCAGCCATGTGTCGATGACCTACAACCTCAAGGGGCCGTCCTTTACCGTGGCGACCGCCTGTGCCTCGTCGAACCACGCCATGGGCCAGGCCTTCTGGCTGATCCGGGGCGGGGCGGCCAAGGTGATCGTGACGGGCGGATCGGAATCCATGCTGTGCTTTGGCGGCGTGAAGGCCTGGGAAGGCCTGCGCGTCATGTCCAAGGACGCCTGCCGCCCGTTCAGCGCCAACCGCAACGGCATGGTGCAGGGCGAAGGCGCGGGCGTTTTCGTGTTCGAGGAATACGAGCACGCCAGGAAACGCGGGGCCGAGATTCTGGGCGAAGTCGTCGGGTTCTCGATGACCTCGGACGCTGCCGACATTGTCATGCCATCGCAACAGGGGGCTGCGCGGGCGATTGCCGGGGCGCTTCAGGATGCGAAGATCAATGCCGAGCAGGTGGGATACATCAACGCCCATGGCACCGGCACGGCGGCCAACGACAAGACCGAATGCGCGGCGGTGTCCAACGTCTTTGGCCAGCACGCGGACGAGGTGATGATTTCCTCGACCAAATCCATGCATGGCCACCTGATCGGCGGGACCGGGGCGGTGGAGCTTCTGGCCTGTCTGATGGCGCTGAAGGACGGTGTGATCGCACCGACCATCGGTTACGAAGAGCCTGACCCCGAATGCGCGCTGGACGTCGTTCCGAACGAGGCGCGCGAGGCCAACGTGGATTATGTATTGTCCAATGCTTTTGCCTTTGGCGGGCTGAACGCCGTGCTTGCGCTGAAGAAGGCAGGCTAGGCGTTTATTCCGCAGCCGTCTTCAGACTGGCCATCAGGTGATGGAATTTTTCGCCCTGCACCGCGACATGACCCCGGATGGCCTCGGCAGCGGCCAGACCGTCGCCTTCTTCCAGGGCTGATACGATCTGCTCGTGTTCGTGCATGGATTGCTTCAACCGCCCACGCAGGCGCAACTGGGTGCGGCGGAAGGGCTGCAACCGGCGCTGAAGACGCAGGCATTCCTGTTCAAGAAAGCTGTTGCCGGATTCCCGGTAGAGCGTTGCGTGGAACATTTCGTTCTCGCGGTAGTATTCCTCGGTATCGTTCGCCGCGACCGCCGCGTTGCACCGTTCGTTGGTGGCGTTCAGATCCTTGATCGCCTCGTCCGAAATCCGCGAAGCCGCGAAACGGGCGCAGGTCGCCTCAAGCTCGGCCATCACCTCGAACATCTCGATCAGTTCCAAGGGGCCGGGTTGGCGGACAAAGACGCCGCGCCTTGGATAGTGGACCACAAGGCCAGACTGCGCCAGCCGCAGCAAAGCCTCGCGCACCGGGGTTCTGGACACGGAAAAGCGTTCGGATAATTGCACCTCGTCCAGCCGCTCGCCGTCGCTGAACGTGCCGTCAAAGATCAACTCTTCGATCTGGTTGGCAATGATGTCGGATCGCTTCTGCTCCATGCGCCAAGAATAGCACCCCCGGTTTTGGCACGCAACAATCCAATTCTTGTATACAAAAAGGTTGACTTGATACGCAGGGGCTGCAATCAAAAGCGAGGTCCGAAAAAATCGGAGCATTAGGGAGGATACCAATGAACTTCAAACTCACCGCCACCATTGCGTCTGCCGCAATTGCCGCCAGCGCGATTTCCGCCGGGGCTGCCGAGTTGCGCCTGTCGCACCAGTGGTCAACCGCCGACGTGCGCCACCAGGTCGCCCAGATGGTCGCCGACGATGTTGCCGCCGCCGGTGTCGATCTGGACATCAAGATTTTCCCCTCGCAGTCCCTGTTCAAGGCGCGCGAGCAATACAAGCCCCTCAGCCGTGGTCAGTTGGACATGACCGTGTTCCCGCTCAGCTATGCAGGGGGCCAGCAGTCGGCCTATAACCTGACGCTGATGCCCGGACTGGTGAAGAACCACGACCATGCCGCGCGGCTGAACGAAAGCGCATTCATGGGCGAGATCGAAGAGATCATGGCCGGTGACGACGTGATGGTTCTGGTCCACGGCTATTTGGCCGGTGGTTTCGTCGGCAAGGACAAGTGCATCACCGGGCCCGATGACGTGCAGGGCCAGCAGACCCGCGCGGCGGGCAAGGCGTTTGAACAGATGCTGGCCGGTGCCGGTGCCTCGATCGCCTCGATGGCCTCGTCCGAGATCTACAACGCCATGCAGACCGGCGTTCTGACGGCGGCCAACACCTCGTCTTCGTCCTTTGTCAGCTATCGGATCTACGAACAATCTGCCTGCTACACCCCGGCCAGCGATTTTGCGCTGTGGTTCATGTATCAGCCTCTGCTCATGAACAAATCCACCTTCGACGAGTTGAGCGCAGAGCAGCAGCAGGCGCTGCTGGACGCATCCGCCAAGGCCGAGGCATTCTATCTGGACGAAGCCAAGAAACAGGATGCTGAATCGGCCAAGGTCTTTGCCGACAACGGTGTCGAAATCGCCCAGATGAGCCAGGAAGAATTCGACGCATGGCGCGCGCTGGCACAGGAAACGTCCTATAAGGCTTTCGTCGAAGAAACGCCCGGTGGACAGGCGCTTCTTGATCTTGCTCTTTCGGTAGAGTGATCGACCGGGGCGGCGTCTTGCCGCCCCAAAACACACCCTCGATCAGGTAGGAGGCCGCCATGGCAGGCCAAAGCAATGCCGCCGTTGCGAATGTCGGCAACAACCCCTTTCTGCGTGCCGTCGCAGCACTTTCCACCGTCGCCGGTTGGTGCTCTGCCGCGATGATTGTCGCGGCTGTCGGGATCACCTGCCAGATGATCTTTATCCGCTTCGTGCTGAACGGATCCACCGTCTGGCAGACCGAGGCGGTGATTTACCTGGTCGTCGCGGCCACCCTGATCGGCCTGCCTTACGTGCAGCGCCTGCGCGGCCATGTGAACGTGGACCTGTTCCCGCTGGCACTGGCCCCGAAAGCGCGGTTGGTGCTGGCGGTTATCACCCTTTCGGCTTCCATCGTGATCGTCGGGATCATGTTCTTTTACGGCTATGACTACTGGCATTTCGCCTGGGAGCGGGGCTGGAAATCGGACACGGTCTGGGGCGTAAGGCTTTGGATTCCTTACCTTGCCATCCCCGTCGGCTTTGGGCTGTTCCTTTTGCAACTGATTGCCGACCTCGTTGCCGTGGTCACCGGCGTCGACAAGCCCTTCGGTCAGGAGGATCACTGATGGACCCGCTGCTTCTTGGTGCCATTGTCGCGGTTGCGACCATCCTTGTCCTGTTCTCGGGCGTTTCGGTGGCCCTTGGCCTGTTGATCGTTTCCGCTGGTTTCCTGATCATCTTTGACGGCGTCCGCTCGCTGGAATTGATGCCCGAGATCTTTTTCGGCAAGCTCGACAACTTTGCCCTTCTGTCGATCCCGATGTTCATCATCATGGGGGCCTCCATCGCCTCGACACGGGCAGGGGCCGACCTTTACGAAGCCTTGGAGCGTTGGCTGACCCGCGTTCCGGGGGGGCTGGTGATTTCCAACCTTGGGGCCTGTGCGTTGTTCTCGGCCATGTCGGGATCGTCGCCTGCGACCTGCGCGGCCATCGGCAAGATGGGCATCCCCGAGATGCGCAAAAGGGGCTATCCCGACGCCATCGCCTCGGGATCGATCGCGGCGGGGGGCACGCTTGGCATCCTGATCCCGCCATCGGTGACGATGATCGTCTATGGCATCGCGACGGAAACCTCGATTGGACGGTTGTTCCTTGCCGGCGTCTTTCCGGGCCTCTTGCTGGTCGGGTTGTTCATGGCCTGGTCGCTGTATGCAACGTGGAAGTCGGGCGATGCGACCGTGCTGACCGCGACAAGCTATTCCTGGCGGGAAAAGATCGAGATCCTGCCGCGCGTTCTGCCCTTCCTCGCCATCATCATCGGTGTGCTTTACGCCATGTACGGCGGTGTCGCCACACCCTCGGAAACCGCCGCTGTCGGTGCCTTGTTGTGCCTGCTGATCGCCATGGTGATCTACAAGCTATGGAACCCCGCCGACCTTTGGGTCGTCTTGCGCGACAGCACCAAGGAAAGCGTGATGATCCTGTTCATCATCGCCGCTGCCGGTGTGTTTTCCTATATGCTGTCGTCCCTGTTCATCACCCAGGCCATCGCGGAATGGATTGGCACGCTGGATGTGAACAGGTGGGTGCTGATGGGGGCGATCAACGTTTTTCTGCTGATTGCCGGGTTCTTTCTGCCGCCGGTTGCGGTGATCCTGATGGCGGCACCGATCCTTTTGCCGATCATCACCACCGCCGGGTTCGATCCGATCTGGTTCGCGGTGGTCCTGACGATCAACATGGAGATCGGGCTGATCTCGCCCCCGGTCGGACTGAACCTTTACGTCATCAACGGCATCGCGCCGGACATTTCGCTGAAGACCATCCTGCGCGGGTCGCTGCCCTTTGTGGCCTGCATGGTGATCGCGATTGTTCTGTTGTGCCTGTTCCCGGGCATCGCCACATGGTTGCCCGACGCGGTGATGGGGGTCGCGCGATGACAATGTTGGCCGACCTTCTGTCGACGGTGTTCGAGCGCCGCGCGCTGAGCTTTGGGCCTGCCGCCAAGGACAGCCGTTCAACCGCAGACCTGGCCGAGGCGCTGATCGGCACGGATGGCGAGATGTCGGGCCAGACCATTGCGCGGCTGATCCTCGATCGGTTCGAGGAGATGGACGAAACCGGGCGAAAGGCGTTTTTCGATCACCTGGCGCAGGCGATGCACTTTGATCCCGAAAATGTCCGAAACGCACTTGAAGAATACGAAAACGCGCCGGGTCGGAAAAGCTATCAGGCTTTCGCCGAAGCCGCCGAGCCGAAGCGGCAGGAGTTCATCAGACGTCTGAACCGCGTACCGCAGGCGACGGGGCGGTTGGTGTCCATGCGCTCGCACTTGTTGAAATACACCAGGTCCGATCCCGCCCTTGCCGCGCTGGATTTCGATTTTCAGCACCTGTTCAGTTCTTGGTTCAACCGGGGGTTTCTGGTGCTAAGGCCGATCAGTTGGGAAAGCCCCGCGCATATCCTAGACAAGATCATCGCCTATGAGGCGGTCCACGCCATCGACAGTTGGGATGATCTGAGACGCCGCCTTCAACCATCCGACCGGCGTTGTTTCGCGTTCTTTCACCCCGCAATGCCGGACGAGCCGTTGATCTTTGTCGAGGTGGCACTGACCAAGGGGATACCGAATTCGATCCAGGGGCTTTTGTCGGAGGAACGGACCGGCATCGTCGCGGAAGAGGCGGACACGGCGGTGTTCTATTCGATCTCGAACTGTCAGGCGGGGCTGGCCAATATCTCGTTCGGGAACTCGCTGATCAAACAGGTGGCCGTCGATCTGTCGATGGAGCTTTCGGGGTTGAAGACCTATGTCACGCTGTCGCCGATACCGGGGTTGAACGGCTGGCTGTCGGAAACCGGTATCGAACCGGACCCCAAAGACGACGACCAGATGCGCAATCTTGCCGCGCATTACCTTCTGGAGGCCAAACGCGAAGGCGGCGCACCCCGCGACCCCGTCGCGCGGTTCCACCTGGGTAACGGGGCGCAGGTTCACAAGGTTCATGCCGGGGCGGATGTGTCGGCCAAGGGCATGGCGCAATCGGGCGGCGTCATGGTCAATTACCTTTACGACCTTGGAAAAGTGTCCCAAAACCACGAGCGTTTCGCGACACAGGGAAAGATCTCTGCATCCTCGGAAATTCGCGGTATGAGCGCGGCCGGAAAGAAGATGCTGGCAGAGGACAAAGGCCAATGACGAACCCGCTTTACGACGCCTTGTTCGGCCAGCACACCGGTCGAAAGACGCCGTTCCTGCATCTGGCCGACGGAAGCACCCTTTCCCACGCCGCCTTTCTGGCCAAGGCCGCGCAGTTTGCCCATGCCTTGACGGACCTCGGGCTGGAACCCGGCGACAGGGTTGCGGTTCAGGTCGAAAAGTCGCCCGAGGCCCTGGCGCTTTATGCCGCCTCGGTCCAGGCGGGGGTGATCTTTCTGCCGCTCAACACGGCCTATACCGCCGAGGAACTGTCTTATTTCATCGAGGACAGTGGCGCGAAGCTGGTGGTTTGCGATGGTGGCGCGCTTGAGACCCTGAGCGGGATTGCCGCGAAACTGGGGGCCGAGATCCGCACGTTGAACGCGGATGGGACGGGCAGCTTGTCCGATGCGGCCGGGACGATGGCGGATACCTTTCAGACAGTTTCGCGCAGCGAGGACGATCTGGCGGCCTTTCTTTATACGTCGGGCACGACCGGGCGCTCGAAGGGCGCGATGCTCTCCCAGCAAAACCTCTTGTCCAACGCCCTGACGCTGGCGGAGTTCTGGCGGTTCGACGCAAGCGACGTCCTGCTCCATGCCCTGCCGATCTTTCACACCCACGGGCTGTTCGTTGCGACAAACGTCACGCTTGTCGCCGGGGGGGCGATGATTTTCCTGCCGAAATTCGATCAGGATCAGATCATCGAGTTGCTGCCGAAGGCGACCACCATGATGGGCGTGCCGACCTTCTATACACGGCTGTTGAGCGATCCGCGGTTCGACCGCGATCTTGTCGCCCACATGCGGCTGTTCATTTCGGGCAGCGCACCCTTGCTGGCCGACACCCACATCCAGTTCGAAGAACGCACTGGGCACCGCATCCTTGAACGCTACGGGATGACGGAGACCAACATGAACACCTCGAACCCTTACGAGGGCGAGCGTCGGGCGGGCACCGTGGGTCACGCGCTGCCCGGTGTCGAGGTGAAGATCACCGATCCGGCAAGCGGCGAACCCGTTGCCGCCGGGGATGTGGGGCAGATCGAGGTGCGCGGGCCGAACGTGTTCAAGGGCTATTGGCAAATGCCGGAAAAGACCGCCGCCGAACTGCGCGAGAACGGGTTTTTCATCACCGGCGACCTCGGAAAGGTGGATGCGGATGGCTATGTCCACATCGTGGGGCGGGATAAAGACCTTATAATTTCAGGCGGTTACAACATCTATCCGAAGGAAATCGAACTGGTTCTGGACGCGCAGCCGGGCGTGCAGGAAAGCGCGGTCATCGGTGTGCCGCACGCGGATTTCGGGGAAACGGTTGTGGGCCTGATCGTGCCGGAGAAGGGGGCAAGTCCTGATATCGAGAGCATCAAGTCGGCAACTTCCGCTTCGCTGGCCCGGTTCAAGCATCCGCGCGAATTGATCGTGGTGGAGGAACTGCCGCGCAACACCATGGGCAAGGTGCAAAAGAACATCCTGCGCGAGACGCACAAGGATCTGTTTGCAGCATCCTAAACTGACAGCGGATGGAAACAGGCGACTTCGGAACTTTCGCCGACAGGTGAGAGCCTTGGCGTTTCTGACCGGCACTTGTCACTTGCGTGCGGGCAGCGGGCCGCCAAGGCGCAGCCCTTGGGCGGGTTCAACGGGTCGGGCAGCTCGGTGCCTTTCGCCTCGGGCGCGGTCAACGGGCGGCCCACCACCGGCGCACTTTCGGCCAGCAGCTTGGTGTAGGGGTGCTTGGGGGCTGCGAAGACCTCTTCCGCCGGGCCGACCTCGACCACCGATCCGAAGTACAGTACCGCGATCCTGTCACTGACCGCTTCAACCACCGCCAGATCGTGGCTGATGAAAAGGTAGGTCAGATCGAATTCGGCCTTGAGATCGGCCAGAAGGTTCAAAACCTGTGCCTGCACCGAAACGTCAAGCGCCGAGACCGGTTCATCGAGGATCAGGATGCGGGCATTCGCGGCAAGCGCGCGGGCGATGCCGATGCGCTGTGCCTGACCGCCGGAAAACTCGTGCGGGTAGCGGTCAAGGAAGTCTTCGCGCAGGTTCACGCTGGCGAAGATTTCCGAGATGCGTTTGGCCCGTTCGGCGGCGGGCATTCCGTAAAGCCGCTTTAGCGGCGCTTCCATGATCTGGCGGATCGTTTTCCTTGGGTTGAGCGAGGATATCGGATCCTGAAAGACATACTGGATGCGCTTGCCGAATTCGGCGGGATCGGCGTTGTCGAGCGCGGCGCCTTCGATTTCAATCGTGCCCGTCGTGGGTTCCAGAAGACCGACCAGCATCCGCGCCAGGGTGGACTTCCCGCAACCGGATTCGCCAACGATGCCAAGGGTTTCACCCTGCCGGACGTTCAGCGTGAGCGGATGGACCGCCTTGACCGATCCGGTGGCCTTGCCGAACAGCGAGCGGCCGACGAGGAAGGATTTGGAAAGGTCGGTAAGCTTCAGTGCCTCGGTCATTCTGCCACCTCCTGTGCGGTGCCGACCGGGTGAATGCAACGCACCGCGTGACTGCCCTGACGGTTAAGCGCGATGTCGCCACGGCGGCAATCGTCTTGCACGCGGTTGCAGCGGTCGGCAAAGGCACAACCCGGCGGCAGATCGCTGACCACGGGGGGCAGGCCGGGGATGGCTTCGAGCCGACGCTTGCCGCCGCCCAGTTCCGGCACGCAGGCCATCAGGCGCTCGGTGTAGGGGTGGCGGGGGGCGTCGAGGATGTCGGCAGTGCGCCCCTCTTCGACGATGCGGCCCGCGTACATCACGGCCACCCGGTCGCAAAGCTGGGCGACGACGCCGAAGTCATGGGTGATGAAGATGATCGCCAGCCCGCGCGAACGGCGGAGGTCATCGAGGATCGTCAGGACTTGAGCCTGCACCGTAACGTCGAGCGCGGTGGTCGGTTCATCCGCGATGATGATGTCGGGATCGTTGGCCAGTGCCATGGCGATGCCGACCCGCTGGCGCATCCCGCCCGACATTTCGTGCGGGTAGTCGCTGATGCGCTTTTCGGGGTTGGGGATGCGGACGGCGCTGAGGAGTTCGATCGCCTTGGCACGACCTTCGGCCTTGCCAATGGGGCGGTGTGCGCGGATCGCTTCGATCAACTGGTCGCCGACGCGGTAGAGCGGATGGAGCGTAGCCAGCGGATCCTGGAAGATATAGGCGACGTTCTTTCCGCGCATGTCGCGCAGGCGGGAATAGGGCGCGCCGATCAGGTCCTCGCCATCGTAATGGGCCGCTCCGCCGGTGACGACGCCGGGGGGCGAGGCGACAAGGCCCATGATCGAAAGTGCGGTGACGGATTTGCCGGATCCGGATTCTCCAATGATCCCAAGGCATTCGCCCTTCTCCACATGCAAGTCGACGCCGCCAACGGCACGAAACACGCGGTCCTTGACGTGGAATTGGGTTTCAAGAGCCTGCACCTCAAGAAGGCCCTTGCCGGTCGGCTGGGGAATGGCACCATCGCGTTTTACCCGGGTTGCGGCCATTGGGCGTGACAGGGCCCCGGACTTCAGGCGCGGGTCCAGGGCGTCGCGCACGCCGTCGCCCAGAAGGTTGATCGACATCACGATGATCAGGATCATCACGCCCGGCACGACCGAGGTATGCGGATTGGTGATGAGGGCCGAGCGTGCCTCGCCCAGCATCGAGCCGAGATCGGCCTGGGGCGGTTGCGAGCCGAGGCCAAGGAACGACAGACCGGCGGTTTCAAGGATCATCCAGCCGATGGTCGTGGACATGGCGATCACGATGACGGGGATCACGTTCGGCAGGATCTCCGACAGGATGATCCGCGTGTTCGACAGGCCCGCAAGGCGGGCGGCGTCGACGAATTCCTTGTGCGCGATGCCGACGGTAATGCCGCGGATGTTGCGGGCAAAGAAGGGGACGTTGACGGCGGCAACGGCGATCAGCGCGTTGAACAGGCCGGGGCCAAGGGCGGCGACGATGGCAAGGGCCAGCAGGATATAGGGAAAGGCCATTAGCATGTCGACGCCGCGCATGATGATATTGTCGGTCCGCCCGCCGTAGAATCCCGCGATGATCCCGATGGCCGCCCCGATGGTGGCCGCGGTGATGGCAGCGGCGAAACCCACGGCAAGCGACAGGCGCGTACCCCAAAGGAGCCGGGACAGAAGATCGCGCCCGAGGTGGTCAGTGCCCAAGAGCGCACCTTCGGAAAAGATCGGCTGGAAGCGGTTCGAGGTGTTGGTCACGTCCGGGTCGGACAGCGGCAGAAGCGGGGTGAGGATTGCAAGAATAACGACGATCAGAAGCGCGATGCCCCCTGCGAGCGCCAGCCGGTTGCGGGCGAGGAGTTTGAAGAAGGCGCTCATGTCTTGATCCTTGGATCAAGCAGGCTTTGGGCGACGTCCACCGCGATGTTGAACAGGACATAGCAGGCGGCGACGAAGACAACGCCGCCCTGCACCAGCAGGATGTCGCGTTTCAGGATCGCGTCGACCAGCATCCGCCCGACGCCGGGCCATTGAAAAACGATCTCGATATAGACGGCACCCGACAGGACGAACCCGGCCTGGATGCCAAGGACGGGGATGATCGAAACCATCGCCGCTTTCAACGCGTGTCGCCAGATCACGCCGCGTTCGCGCACGCCCTTGGCCCGCGCGGTGCGGATGAAATCCTGCCGGAGCACCTCCAGCATGGCCGAACGCGACAGCCGCGCAATGACGCCGGTGGCAACGACGGCCAAGGCAAGGGCGGGCATGGCGAGGTGGGACAATAGGGCCGAGAGATCGCGGTCGCCGTAGATCGGCCACATGCCCGAAACCGGGAACCAGCGAAGGTTCACGGCAAAGAACAGAATCATCATCATGCCAAGAAAGAAGGACGGGATCGAGATGCCGAGAAGGACGGCGAATGTGATCGCCTTGTCGCCCCATCCGTATTGGTTCGCCGCCGAGATGACGCCTGCGACGACGCCGAGGATCGAACAAAGGACAAAGGCGGTGCCGGCAAGGATGAGGGTTGCGTTGAAGCGTTCAAGCACCTCGTCCAGGACCGGGCGGTTCAAGGCAAAAGAGGTGCCGAAATCCCCGGTCAGCATGTTGCCGAGCCAGATAAAGTATTGTTGCACAAGGGGTTTATCTAGGCCGAGGTCGCGGTTCAGCTTTTCGACATTCTCGGGTGTGGCATAGCTGCCAAGGATGGCCGTGGCCGGATCGCCGGGGATCAGGGCCATGATCAAAAAGACGATCACGGTGATGCCGAACAGTACCGGGATGGCCGAGATCAGTCGTTTCAGGATGTATCCTGTCACCTTCGTCCCCTTTTCGGGCGTGGGTGGGTGGAAGGGCAGGGCCGAAGCCCCGCCCCGCCGGGAGGATCAGTTCTTCACGACGTCGTCCAACAGGAGGAAGAAGGACGGTTGCAAGGTGAAGTTCTCGACCCGATCGCTTGTCACCGCGTTCTGTTTCCAGTTCGCGACAAAGACCCAGGGCGCGTCTTCCTGCACGATGGTCTGCATTTCCTTGTAAAGGGCCGCGCGTTCGTCCTGGTCGGTGGCGGCGCGGGCCGCTTCCAGCAGCGTGTCGACTTCGGGGTTGGAATAGTAGCCCGAGTTGAAGCCGCCTTCGTCAGGCCATGCCCCGGTGCGCAGCGCAAGGAACGGCAGCGTGTCGGGGTCGTTGGTCATCCAGGCCATCTCGGCCATGTCGGCCTTGCCTTCCAGGCCAGGGTTCACGTTTCCAAGGAAGGTGTTCCACTCGTAGGTTTCGATTTTCACATCAAAACCAACGGCTTCGAGGTCGGCCTGAATCGCGGTTCCCATGGCAATGGGGTCCAGCATTCCCGAGCCGCCTTCGGTGACATAGAAGGTCAGTTCGGCACCATCGGCCCCAGCTTCGGCGATCAATTCCTTCGCCTTGTCGGGATCATAAGGGTAGGGTTCGAGATCCGGGTTGTAGGCCCAGGCGAAGGCGGGCGGCGTCGGGCCTGCGGCAACTTCGGCGGTGCCTTCCAGAACCTCGTTCACCAGCGCCTCTTTATTCACCGCATAGTTCGCGGCCTGGCGGACGCGCACATCGGCAAAGGGGCCTTCCTTGGCGTTCAGGATCAGGAACCAGACGTGCGGTCCGGCCTGTTCGTGCAGCATGTAGGTATCGCCCTGGAATTCGGACAGGGCGACGGGCGGCACTTCGACCATGAGGTCGATCCCGCCTGCCAGCATCTCGGCGGTGCGTGTGTTGGCATCGGTGATCGGGCGGAAGACGACGGCCTGAAGCGCAGGCGCGCCATCCCAGTAGTCGCCGTTGGCTTCGATCACGACGGCTTCGTTCGAGCGCCATTCGGCAAAGGTGAACGGCCCGGTGCCCGAGGGGTTGCGCCCGAAGTCCGCGCCGTGTTGTTCAACGGCGGCGGGCGAAACGATCAGCCCGGTCGGATAGGCGAGGTTCGACAGGAACGGCGCGTAAGGCGCGTCCAGAGTGAATTTCACCGTCATGTCGTCGACCACCTCGGTCGCTTCCACGGCCGAGAAGAAGAACGACAGCGGGAAGGGGCCGGTGTCGTGGAACGGGTGATCCTCGTTCAGCATCCGGTCGAAGTTGAACTTGACCGCTTCGGCGTTGAACGGGCTGCCGTCGTGGAAGCTGACGCCTTCGCGCAGGGTGAAGGTATAGACGGTGCCGTCTTCGCTGATTTCCCAGCTTTCGGCGAGGGCGGGTTCAACTTCGAGCGTGCCGTCCTTGTAGCGCACCAGACCGTCATAGACGTTCATCAGAATGCGAAAATCGTTGACGGCGGTAACGGCGGCAGGGTCGAGCGCCTTGGGTTCTGCGATCTGACCGACGATCAGGACACCGGGCGGTGTCTGCGCCGTGGCACCGCTGAGACCCCCAAGTGTGAGGGCCAGCGCGGTTCCGGCGGCCATCAGCCCCCGGCGCGTGACGTGAAAGAGCGACATGGCTGTTTCCTCTCCTGTTGTTGTATCTGTTTTAATTTATCATGATAAATTGCATCAGGCCAAATTTTCATGATAAATTCAAGTCCCGGGGTGGTCGGAGACGACAATGACGATATCGATTCTCGCGTTTGACGAAAAAACAGGCACTTACGGTGGCGCTGCGACCACCGGGAGCCTGTGCGTCGGTGGCTGGGTGCTGCGGGGCGACGCCGAATCGGGGATGTCGGCGTCGCAAGGGTCTTTGCCGAGCACGATGTGGGGCAACGACGTGCTGGCGCTGATGCGGGGCGGTGAAGCGGCGGACGTCGCGGTGCGGCGTGTTGTCGAGCCGGACAGTGGCCGCGACGAACGCCAGATGTCCGCGCTTGATCCAAAGGGCGGCACCGGGGCGTTCACGGGGGGCAACAGCATTGCGACAGCGGGCGTGCGGTCTGCGCCGGGCGTCGTGGTGGCGGGCAACCTTTTGGCGTCCGAGGCTGTGCTGGACGCCTGTTTGGATGGGTTTCTGTCTGCGGTTGGTTCGCTGGATGCGCGGCTTTTGCGGGCGCTCGATAGTGCCGCCGAGGCCGGAGGGGACAGCAGGGGGCTTTTGTCGGCGGCCTTGCTTGTCGTCGGGGCGGATCGACCACCGCTCAGTCTGCGCGTGGACTATTCGGAAACGCCGCTCAGGGCGCTGGCCGAACTGCACGAACGGGCGACGGGTGGCGAATATGCGCGGTGGACGGCCCATGTGCCGACCCTGAACGACCCCGAGCGCGGATTGCCGTTCGACGGTTGATCACTCGGCGATGAAACGTTTCATCACCTCGGCTTCCTGGGTTTCCATCATGGCGCGCGCCATTTCCATGTGACTGCGCATGACCTTGCGTGCCGCGTCGCTGTCGCCGTGCCGAAGCTGTGCAATCAGGTCGGTCTGGTGCTGCCGACCCTTCTGCCAGAGATCGTGGTTAGGCGTGGTGTAGAGGCGCTTGTAGACGGTGAGGTCGGTCAGGATCTGGGCCATGAAGCCGATGAAGAAACCCAGAAGGGCGTTGCCGCCGAAATCCGACAGCCGGGAATGGAACCGAAGCGAGGCGACGTGTTGACGCCGTTCTTCCTCGGCATCCTTGGCAGCTTCGGCGTAGTCTTCCATGATCGCCTCAAGCTCGCCCAACTGGTCTTCGCTGAGGTTTCCCGCAAGGCTGGCGGCGAGTTCGGGTTCAAGGGCGATGCGCACCTGGTAGATGTCGTCGATGGTCACGTCGCGGAAATAGAAGTAGTTCGCCAGTAGCGCGGTTGCCCTTTCGCGGGTCACCGCGCCGACGAAGCTGCCGCCGCCCGGTCCGGTTTTCGTTTCGATCAACCCCTGCGCCTGCAAAAGCCGCATGGCTTCGCGGATCGTGCCCTTGGACATGCCGAAGCGGTCGATCAGTTCCGCTTCTCCGGGCAACCGGTCGCCGGGTTGCAACCCGCGTTCGACAACCCAGTCCTTGATCGCATCGGCGACGCGCAGCGGGCGCGAGCGCCTTGGGCGGTTTTTCGGGTCGTGTGGCCTGCCTCGGGGCGTGTTCAAGATTTGATCCAGGGGTTTGAGTGCGGTATTTGCACCAGAAAACCTATTTATTATGATAAATTCAAGGCCAAGATGGACCAACGGTGTGAACGCCGCCCGTCAGCCTCCTTGCCATTCCATGACGGCCTCGAGCGGGTAAAGCAGCATCAGCACGTTCAGGGCCAGACCGTCGCGGATGACGAAGGCGGTCATCACCTCGAAGCCGAGAGCCAGAAGCACCGTGGCCCAGACGGGCAGGATACGGGCGAGGGCGAAACCGATCCACATGGCGATCACATCGGCCACCGAGTTCAGCACGCTGTCGCCGTAGTAATCGAGCGAGATCGTCACCGCGCGGTAGCGTTCGATCACGGCGTCCGAGTTCTCGACAACCTCCCAGGCGCATTCCACCAGCGTGGCGATGGAGAACCGCCAGCCAAGGCTTAGACGACCGGCCACCAGCCAGAGGACACCGTAGAACAAAAAGCCGTGGATGATGTGGCTGAAGGTGTACCAGTCAGAGATATGTTGCGAGTTCTCCGAGCTGAAACGTACCCCGTGCCAGAGTTTCACATAGCCGCAGGTGCAGAGCGGTTCGCGCCCGACGAACAACAGCCAGAGCGCCATGAGGACCGTGATGGCAATTCCGACGGAATAGCCCCAGTGCCGTTCGCCTTGCAGGGATGTCACTTCTTGCTCCGTTCGGATTTCACGCCGTAAAGCTCCATGCGGTGGCCTTTCAATTCATAGCCCAGCTTGGCGGCAATCTTTTCCTGAAGCGCCTCGATTTCCTCGTCAACGAATTCGATGACTTCGCCCGAGTTGAGGTCGATCAGGTGGTCGTGGTGTTCGCGTTCAGCGTCTTCGTAGCGGGCGCGGCCATCGCCGAATTCAAGCTTCTCGAGGATGCCGGCCTCTTCGAAGAGTTTCACGGTGCGGTAGACGGTGGCGAGCGAAATTCCCGAATCGAGCGCCGAGGCGCGGGCGTAAAGCTCTTCCACGTCCGGGTGATCCACGGCCTCTTCCAGGACGGTCGCGATGGTGCGCCTTTGCCCGGTCATGCGCAGGCCTTTCGCCTCGCATCGTTCGATGATCGTGTCGGACATGTCCTGCCTCGCTCGCCTTTTGCGAGTTTTAGGCGAAGTGGGGGCAGAGGAAAACCCTCAGAGCGTCAGGCGGCCTTCCATGACCTTTACCGCCCGGCCTTCGATGGAGACGGCGACGGGGGCGGCGTTTTCCACGGTGACGGAGGATCGGATCTGGCTGGGGCGGCCCATGTCGAACCCTTGTGCGATCTCGAAGCTGGCTGACACGCCGTCAAGCTGGCCGAGATAGGCGGTGAGGGCGGCTGCCGCGCTTCCGGTGGCCGGGTCTTCGGGGATGCCGTCCAGCGGGGCGAACATACGGGCGTTGATGGTCGCGCCGTCGCGTGTGTAGACCAGAAGGTCATAGTGCGTTTCGGTCGGCCAGTGGGGGTCGAAGGCGCGGAAGGCGTCGGTGTTCGGGATTGCGGCTGACAGGGCAGCGTCGTGGGTCAGTTCGGCGATGGCAAAGGGCAGGCCGACACTGGCGATGATGGGGACGTGGCGGTCGGTGCGGATGGTGCTTTCGTCAAGGCCCACGCTGTCGGCGATGACCTTGGGTGCGGGGCCGGGCCAGGTTTCAAGGGGGACCTTGGTGACAAAACGCGCGGCACCATCGGCCACGGTGACGGGGATCGGGCCGACGCCAAGTTCCAGCACCATGCTTGGGCCGACCTGCCCAAGTTCGAACAGCGCAAGGGCGGTGCCGACCGTGGGGTGACCGGCAAAGGGGATTTCCATCGTGGGGGTGAAGATGCGCACCCTGGAATCGCCGCCGTGATCGGCGGGGTATACGAAGGTGGTTTCGGAAAAGTTGAACTCCCGCGCGATGCGCTGCAACTGGTCTTCGGCCAGTGCGCTTGCATCGGGGATCACAGCGAGGGGATTGCCGCCAAAGGCGCGGTCCGTGAAAACGTCGTAGACAAGATAGTCGGTCATCATACCAGATCCGGTTCCCGGCCCAGCCGGTTGGCCAGGCGTGCCACGGTCAGACCCTGCACCACGATCGAGAAGATCACCACCAGGTAGGTGGAGGTCAGGATCAGGGGTTTCCACTCGCCGTCAGGCAGGCTGAGCGCCAGCGCGACGGAGATGCCGCCCTTCAATCCGCCCCATGTCATGATCGGAATTACTCCGGGCGAAAAGGTACGGAACGGGCGCAGGATCAGCACCGGCACGGCCACGGCGGCAAGGCGGGCAAAGAGTGCCAGCGCGATGGCGGCCAGCCCGGTCTGGAAGGCGTCCATCGAGAAGGTGACGGCAAAGACCTCGATCCCGATCAAAAGGAACAATACGGCGTTCAGGATCTCGTCGATCAGTTTCCAGAAGGCGTCGACATATTTGCGGGTTTCCTCGCTCATGCCTTTCGCCGTGCCCACATCGCCGATCAGCAGGCCCGCGCAGACCGCCATGATCGGGGCGGAAAAATGCAGCCAGACCGCAAGCTGATAGCCTCCGAAGGCGAGGGCGAGGGTCAGAAGAACTTCGAGCGAGTAATCGTCGATCCGGCGCATCAGGCGGAAGGTCATGTAGCCAAGCGCAATGCCGAGAAGGGCGCCTCCGACCGCTTCTTGCAGGAACAGGGTCGCCGCGCCCGAGAAGCCCGATGCGTGGTCGTCGCCGTGGGGGAAGGCGAGACCGACCAGCACCAGAAAGACGACATAGCCGACACCATCGTTGAACAGGCTTTCACCGGCGATCTTGGTTTCCAGCGATTTCGGCAGGCTGGCTTCGCGCAAGACACCCAGCACCGCAACCGGGTCGGTGGGTGAGATCAACGCGCCGAAGACCAGTGCAATCAGGATCGGCATCCCCGTCAGCCAGGAAAAGCCGACGCCGACGATCACTGTGGAGAGGGCCACGCCAATCGTCGCCATCAGGGCCACAAGCCGCCACTGGGCACGCAGGTCGGCCAGTTTGACATGCAAGGCCCCGGCGAACAGCAACAGCCCCAGCATCCCTTCCAGAAGCGCGTCGGAAAAGGCGATGCCGCCCACCAGCGAGCGGACCTGATCATCCACGGTGAAACCCTGAACCAGAAGGTCGAGCGCGAGGATGACAAGCGAGGCTGCAAGCGACACCACAAGGATGCCGATGGCCGAGGGCAGTTTCAGGAACAGGTAATTGATGGCCCCGAAAAGAGCCGCCAGAACGATCAGAAGCGATGTAAGTTGCAAAAGGTCCATGGGCGATGACTAGCACAAGCCGCAGGCCGGGGAACCCCGTTCTTCGTTGCGGTGATGGCCTGCAAGGGATAGGGCCGGGGCATGGCGAGGAAGGACAACATCGACACTTTGGGGGCGGCGGCACTTGTCGGGTTCTCGATGCTTCTGGCATTCAACCAGGTTGTGGTCGCGGTGGTGAACGAAGGCCTGCAGCCCGTGTTCTTTGCCGGGGTGCGCTCGCTCGGGGCGGTTTTCTGTCTGTGGCTGTGGTTTCTTGTGCGACGACGTCCCTTGAAGCTGGAGCGCAAGGACCTGTTCTATGGCGTACTCATGGGACTGCTTTTCGCACTGGAGTTCATCTTTCTGTTCGTCGCGCTTGATTTGACGACCGTCTCTCGCGCGTCGATCCTGTTTTACACGATGCCCCTTTGGCTGGCGCTGATGGCGCATGTCTTTATTCCAGGCGAGCGGATCACGCCGATGAAAGGCGTCGGTCAGGCGCTGGCGTTTTCCGGGATGGTCGTTGCGATCCTGTGGCGCGGGGACGCGGGAGAGGCTTCGCTTCTTGGCGATTTTCTTGCTGTCGGCGGAGCGCTTGGCTGGGCGGCTCTGGCATTGATTGCGCGGACCGGGCTTAAGGATGTGGCCCCCGACCGGCAGTTGTTCTGGCAGGTGCTTGTCTCGGCCCCGATCCTTTTGTTGGCCTCGCTCGCCTTTGGGCCGCTGATCCGGGATTTGCAGCCGATCCATCTTTGGGGGCTGGCGTTCCAGACTGTCATCATCGTGTCGGCGGGCTTTGCCTTCTGGCTGTGGCTGCTGACGATTTATCCGGCGGCCAGCGTGGCCGCCTTCAGCTTTCTTGCACCGGTTTTTGGCGTGATCCTTGGTTGGTGGCTCTTGGGAGAGACCATCGGTGCGCCGGTTGTCGTCGCACTTGTGCTCGTCGCGTCAGGGCTGATCCTGATCAACCGGCCCGCGCGGCGGGTTTAGGTGCCGCAAAAGGTCTGCGGCACGATTTCGTCCTTGGTCGGCGGGCGGGTGAGGTCGGCGTATTCGCCGGGGTCTGCAAAGGGCGTGGCAAGGGCGGGGTTCATCCGTTCGAAAAGAGCAAACTCGCCTGCGACTGCTGCCTGGATTGCCGCTTCGATCCGATGTGTACGCGGGATGAGGGCGGGGTTCACCGTTTGCATCTCCGCGATGCGGTCGTCGGGCGTGGCGTCTTCCTTCGCAAGTCGGTCGCGCCAGGTGGTCTCCCAGCCATCGAAAGCCTCGCGGTCGAGGAAGTTGTCCCGTGCGGCATCCGTGCCAAGGGCGCGGAAGGTGTTGGTGAAATCGGCCTGCTGTTCGGCCATGATCTTCAGCAAGCCTTGCGCCAGATTACTGTCGCCTTCGTCTTCGGTCTGAAGTCCGAGCTTCGCGCGGAAGACGCGCAGCCAGGCGGTGCGGAACAGGTCGGCAAACCGGTCAATCGAGGCCTGTGCGGCCTCCAGATCGCCGATCAGGGGCATCAGGGCCGAGGCAAGCTGCACCAGGTTCCACATCGCCATGTCGGGTTGCCGCCCGTAGGCATAACGCCCCTGCTGGTCGATCGAGGAGAAGACCCGCATCGGGTGATAGACATCCATGAAGGCGCAGGGGCCATAGTCGATGGTTTCGCCGGATATTGTCATGTTGTCGGTGTTCATCACGCCGTGGATGAAGCCGAGGCCGAGCCATGTGGCGATGAGTTCCGCCTGTCGCGCGACGACTCCGTCGAGGAGGCCAAGCGCGCCGTCTGCCTCGGGGTCATGACGCTGGATGGCGTGGGTGACTAGTGCTTCAAGCGCCTCTGTGTCGTCGTTTGCCATGAAGTACTGGAAGGTGCCGACGCGGATATGGCTTGAGGCCACGCGGGTCAGGACGGCGCCCGGCAGACCCGTTTCACGCTGGACGACCTCGCCTGTCGTCACGGCGGCAAGGGCGCGGGTGGTGGGCACGCCGAGGGCGGCCATGGCTTCGGACACGATATATTCGCGGATCACCGGGCCAAGCCAGGCGCGGCCATCGCCCATACGGGAATAGGGGGTCGGCCCGGAGCCTTTCAACTGCACATCGAACCTTGCGCCGTCGGGGGCCACGACCTCGCCCAACAGGATGGCGCGCCCGTCGCCAAGGCGCGGGGACCAGCCGCCGAACTGGTGCCCCGCATAGACCTGGGCCAGCGGATCGGCCCTGTCGGGAACGATGTTACCGGCAAGAGCGGCGATGCCTTCTTCGGACCGAAGTGCCGCGGCATCGAGGCCGAGACGCGCGGCAAGGGGGGCGTTCAGGGCAAGGAGGCCGGGCTTGGCCACCGGGGTTGGCGGCATCTTTGTATAAAACCGCTCGGGCAGGCGGGCATAGGAATTGTCGAAGGGCAGGTCGAGGCTCATACCCAATACCTAGGGCTTTCCGGAATGGATTGCATCCCTGCCTGTTTCATCGCTTTGAAAATACGCCCGCCGGAGGCGCAAAAAAAATTGAGGATTTTTTTGTCCGTGCGATGAGGGTTTCCGCTCAATCCGCAAGCCAGGTCATGAGAGGCATGTCGCGCCTCCGGAACCCGGCGCGGCGGTAAATCCGGCTGGCCTCGTCGTTCACGGCTTCGAGGTGCAGGGCGACGATGCCCGCTTCGCCGAGCGCCTTTTGCAGGGCGGCGAGTGCTTCGCTTCCCATGCCGCGCCCGCGCACCTTGTCGCGCACCCACAACTCGTCGATGAACCCGTCCATGCCGCCCAGTTGCAGCGACCAGCCGAACCCGACCGCAACGTAGCCGACAGGCGACATCTTCGGCCCGATCAGCCAGATCGCCCCAAGCGGGGAACCTTCCAGAAGCGGTTCGATCGCGGCGCGGCGGTGGTCGTCGCTGGTTTCAAACCCCAGTTCGTCGTGGCACCGGGTGACCATGGACAAGACCCGTTCAAGATCGCCGGGGCCTGCAAGATGAAGGATCTGGGTCATGCAACCTCGCTGTCGGTCGGCCAGGACAGGGCGGGACCGCTCAGGAAATAAGAGACGTTGTTGGTGAAGATGGTGTCGGGGTCCAGCCGGATCAAGCGGCCATCCGGGTCGTCGATCCTCGCGATATTGTCGACGAACCAGGGGTTCCACGCGGCCTCATCCGGGCCGAGGTAGAGCGCAAGCAGGCGGCGGAATCGAGCAGGGTCCATCGGCAGGATTTCGGCGCACCCGCGCAGGCCCAGATGCGCCAGCTTTCCGGTCTTGCGGTCGAAGTCCACGATTTCGACGGCGGCGCGGGGGTCTTGTTCAAGGCGGCGAACCGCACCGCCGGTACGGCTGCCGAGCATCCAGAGCGCACCTTCTTCCCAGATGTACCAGACCGGCGAGTTGCGCGGACCTTCGGGCGAAAGCGTGGCGAGGTTCGCCATCAAGGGGGCCTGCAAAAGCCGTTCGGGATCGAAGTCATGACCCATCAGAACCGCCCCAGCCGTTCGGTCAGAAGGTCGAAGAATGCGTCGGCATTCACGTCACCAAGGAACAGGGCATTGGCGCGCCGGTCGGTAACGCGCCACCAGTCGGCAACGGTCATGCCGCGTGTAAGCGGCGACGCGGTTTCGATCTCGACGTTGATCCTGCGGCCCGAGAACAACTCGGGGCGCAAGAGATAGGCGATGGTGCAGGGGTCGTGGAGGGGGGCACCGGCCGATCCGTACTTTTCCTTGTCGAAACGTTCGAAGAAGTCGGTCCATGCCGCCACCATCTCGCCCACCCGGTTGCCGAGGGCGCGGAAGCCCTGGATGCGGGGGGCGGTGACCAGCGCCTTGTGGGTGACATCGAGCGGGGCGACGACAAGGGGTGCGCCGGATTTGAACACGATTTCGGCGGCTTCGGGATCGACGTAGATGTTGAATTCGGCGGCGGGGGTGATGTTGCCTACCTCGAAATAGGCCCCGCCCATCAGCACGATTTCTTGCACCCGGTCCACGATGTCGGGGGCGCGTTGAAAGGCGGTGGCGATATTGGTCAAGGGGCCAAGGGGGACAAGCGTTACTGTCCTCGCGTCTTCGCGGCGCAGGGTTTCGACGATGAAATCCACCGCGTGGGCGTCTTGCAGGGGCATGACAGGATCGGTGAGTGCCGGGCCATCGAGGCCGGTCTTGCCGTGGACATGCTCGGCGGTGACGAGGCTGTGTTTCAGCGGCCTGTCGCAGCCTGCGAAGACCAGCGTGTCCTGGCGTTCTGCGAGTTCACAGACGATCCGGGCGTTTTTCTGCGTAAGGCTCAAAGGCACGTTTCCCGCGACCGCAGTGATGCTCAGAACCTCCAGTTCCTCGGGCGAGGCGAAGGCCAGAAGGATCGCCACGGCGTCGTCCTGGCCGGGATCGGTGTCGATGATGATCTTTCTTGCGGCCATTGAGTCCTCCTGGGCAGAGCGCGGACTTTGGCGCGGCGCTTGGGGCTTGTCCAGCCGTCCCTTGCGGCAGGGCCTTGACGCGCGCGGCGAGGCGCGGTCCTTTGCCGATGCCAATTCAGGAAAGCGACGTCATGACCCTTGCCGAGACCCTCAGCCGTTTTGCACTTGCCCCGGTTCAGCCAAGCGATGCGGCGCGGCGGATGATCCGTCTGTCCTGTCTGGATTGGGCGGCCTGTGCATTGGCCGGGCAGGACGAGCCGGTTGCCCGCGTGGTGCGCGGCGTGGCCACGCGCGAAGGCGGGCAGGGCGAGGCCGGGATGATCGGTGGCGGGCGGGTGCCCGCCCGCGCCGCTGCCTTGGTCAACGGCGCGACCAGCCACGCGCTGGATTACGACGACACGCATTTTGCCCATATCGGACACCCGTCCGTCGCCGTCTTTCCGGCCGCTCTTGCGATTGCCGAGCGGGAGCGGCGCAGCATGGCCGAGATGCTGGAGGCCGCTTTATTGGGCGTTGAGGCGTCGATCCGCGTCGGGCTTTGGCTGGGGCGGGGGCATTACCAGGTCGGCTATCACCAGACGGCGACTGCGGGCGCTTTCGGCGCAACCGTGGCGGCGGTGCGGTTGCTGGGGCTTTCGCCAGATCAGGCTGGCCATGCCCTCGGGCTGACCGCGACCAAGGCGGCAGGGCTGAAATCGCAGTTCGGCACCATGGGCAAGCCGTTGAATGCCGGGCTGGCGGCGGAGTGCGGTGTGATGGCGGCGGATTGGGCTGCGGCGGGCATGGTTTCGAACCCTGGTGCGCTGGAGGGCGTCAACGGGTTCGGTGCGACGCATCACGGGGCGGGGGAGGAGAGCGCCTTCGACGGTCTGGGCGATCACTGGCACTTTGAAACGATCAGCCACAAGTTCCACGCCTGTTGCCACGGGCTGCACGCCACGCTTGAGGCATTGCGCAATCTTGGCGAAGCCCCTGAGCGCATGGTCATCCATACCCATCCGCGCTGGATGACGGTCTGCAACATCGCCGCCCCCGCGACCGGTCTGGAGGCGAAATTCAGTTACCGGATGGCGGCGGCGATGGCGCTTTCGGGGATCGACACGGGCGCGATTGAAAGTTTCTCGGACGATCTTGCGGGGCGGGCGGATCTGGCAGAGATCATGGGCCGGATCACGGTGGAACCGGACGAGGGGTTGAGCGAGATGCAGGCGCGCATCTTCGCGGACGGGAAGGAGTTGTTTCATGACCTTGCCGCGCCCTTGACGATGGACCAACGCGAAGCGCGGCTGGTGGCAAAGGCGGGGGCCTTGTCTGAGCGGGCGGCAGAGGTGCGAGCGGCGATCAAGGCCGACGACTTGGCGGCCTTTTGCGCCTGCGTCGTCGGGGAATGAGGCGCCGGCGAAACCTCCCCAAAAATAGCGAATAAAGAAAAATTCGTCGTTAATCGGCCATTAACTATCCGCTTGCTAAACCAACCTCAGCAAGACGGCGGAGACAGGATGGCCAAGGATTTATTCCCTTCCACCCACCCTCTCACCCCACCCCTCACAGAGGAAGAGTGGCTAGACTGGCTCCGTCTCTTGCGATCTCGCCGCGTCGGCGTTTCAACCTTCTTCAGATTGATGAGTGAACACGGCAATGCGGGCGAAGCGCTTGATGCTTTGCCCGAAGTGGCAGCAGCGGCGGGGGTGAAAGATTACCAGATCTGTGCGCAGGAGATTGTCGAAGCCGAATGGCAAAATGCCATGCGTGCGGGGGCGGTGCCGATTGCCTTTGGTTCGGATCAGTATCCAACCCTTCTGGCCGAGATTCCCGATCCGCCGCCCATTCTGTGGTGCATTGGCAGGATTGATGAACTCGCCAAACCTGCCATCGCCCTTGTCGGGGCACGCAATGCCTCGTCGCTTGGGACGCGGATGGCGAAAAAACTGGCCGGGGAGTTGGGCGAGGCGGGTCTGACGGTTGTGTCGGGGCTGGCGCGGGGGATCGACACAGCCGCCCATCTTGCCGCGATCGAAACCGGGACCATTGCCGTCCTGGCGGGCGGTGTCGACGTGATCTATCCGGCGGAAAATGCGGTTCTGGGCCAGGAAATCGGCGAAAAGGGTCTGAGGCTTTCCGAATGCCCGATGTGTGTGACACCCCAGGCCCGGCATTTCCCGCGGCGGAACCGGATCATTTCGGGAATGGCGCAGGCCACGGTGGTTGTCGAAGCCGCGGCCAAGTCCGGTAGTCTTATCACCGCGCGGACCGCGCTTGATCAGGGGCGCGATGTTCTGGCGGTGCCGGGTCATCCGTTCGATGCCCGCGCTTCGGGTTGCAACATGCTGATTCGCGATGGCGCGACGCTGGTGCGTGGCAGCAAGGATGTGCTGGACGCCCTTGCCCGCGAAGAACCGGCAAGCGAATCCCCGCCGGTCGCGCCCAAGACAAAACCGAAGCCCGTTTCGCGCGATGTGCTGGAGCTTCATCGGCAGATCCTCGACCGCTTGGGGCCAAGCCCGGTGCCCGAGGATCAGCTTATCCGCGATCTGAAAGCAACGGCGGGCGAGGTTTCTCCGCAGGTTGCCACGTTGGAATTGCAGGGGCTTGTGCAACGCGCACCGGGCGGTTTGCTGACCCGTGTCGAAAAGGTGTGATTGGCCACAGTTTCCGTCTGGTCGCGTGCCGTTTCACCTGTCGTAGTGCCGTTGCCCGCTTACGTCTGTGGCCGCGCCATCGGGGCGCACCCCGGCAGGTCAACATTGACAATCCCCCCAAAGGTCCCACATCTAGCGCCGCTAAAGCCCCCGTTTCCCGAAAGGTAATTCATGCCAGTCGTCGTTGTTGAAAGCCCTGCCAAGGCAAAGACAATCAACAAGTATCTCGGAAACGACTATACGGTTCTGGCCTCTTACGGCCATGTGCGCGACCTCCCAGCAAAGAATGGCTCGGTCGATCCCGACGAGGGATTCGAGATGAAATGGGAAGTCGCCTCGGATTCGAAAAAGCACATCAAGGCGATTGCCGATGCGCTGAAGGACGACCCCGCGCTGATCCTCGCAACCGACCCCGACCGCGAGGGCGAGGCGATTTCCTGGCACCTGGAAGAGGCGTTGCGGAACCGCAAGGCGTTGAAAAAGGACACGCCGGTCAGCCGCGTGGTGTTCAACGCGATCACCAAGTCGGCGGTGACCGAGGCGATGGAAAACCCGCGCGAGGTCGATCAGGATCTGGTCGAGGCCTATCTGGCCCGCCGTGCGCTGGATTATCTTGTCGGGTTCAACCTGTCGCCGGTTCTGTGGCGCAAGCTGCCCGGTGCGCGGTCGGCGGGACGGGTTCAGTCGGTCTGCCTGCGCATCATCGTCGAGCGCGAGATGGAGATCGAAGTCTTCAAGGCGCAGGAATACTGGACGGTGAAGGCGCTTTTGGCGACCCCGCGCGGCCAAGAGTTTGAAGCCCGTCTGACGGTGCTGGGCGGCAAGAAGCTGGACAAGTTCACCATCGGCGACGAAACCGCCGCCGAATTGGCCGTGCAGGCCATCAACTCGCGCGATCTGTCGGTGCAATCGGTCGAAGCGAAACCAGCCAGCCGCAATCCTTCGGCGCCCTTCATGACCTCGACCCTGCAACAGGAGGCCAGCCGCAAGTTCGGCTATGGCGCACGTCAGACGATGCAGCTTGCCCAAAGGCTTTATGAGGCCGGGCACATCACCTATATGCGGACCGACGGGATCGACATGGCGCCCGAGGCGGTGAGTGCCGCCCGCGATGCGATCAAGGCGCGTTACAGCGCGGAGTACGTTCCGGAAAAACCGCGTATTTACAAGAACAAGGCCAAGAACGCGCAGGAAGCGCACGAATGTATCCGTCCCACGGTGATGACCGAGGATGCGGCGGCGCTGAAGCTGTCCGACCCCGACCAGCGCAAGTTGTACGACCTGATCTGGAAGCGCACGCTGGCCAGCCAGATGGAAGGCGCACGGCTGGAGCGCACCACGGTGGACATCGGCAGTTCCGACGAACAGGTCGTCTTGCGCGCCACCGGGCAGGTCGTTCTGTTCGACGGTTTCCTCAGGGTCTACGAAGAAGGCCGCGACGACGTGGTCGATGACGACGACAAGGTTCTGCCCCAGATCGCCGAGGGCGAGGCGATGAACAAGAAGGCCGTTACGCCGGAGCAGCATTTCACCCAGCCCCCGCCGCGCTATACCGAGGCGACGCTGGTCAAGAAGATGGAAGAAATCGGGATCGGCCGGCCTTCGACCTATGCGTCGATCGTGACCACGATCCAGGATCGCGGCTATGTGCGGAAGGAAAAGAACCGCCTGTTCCCCGAAGACAAGGGGCGGTTGGTAACGGTCTTTCTGACGAATTATTTCCGCCGCTATGTGGGCTACGAATTCACCGCGCATCTGGAAGAGGAATTGGACGACATCACGGCGGGCGACCGCGAGTGGAAAGACGTGCTGTCGCGGTTCTGGCGCGATTTCAAGGCGGCGATTGATGAAACGGCCGATCTGCGGATTGGCGAGGTGCTGGACAAGATCAACGAGGTTCTTGAGCCGCACCTTTTCCCGCCGACCGAGGATGGCAGCGATCCGCGCCTGTGTCCGAACTGCGGGGCGGGGCGGCTTTCGATGCGCACTGCGCGGTCGGGTGGGGCTTTCATCGGTTGTTCGAACTATCCCGAGTGCCGTTACACCCGCGCCTTTGGCCCGCCCGGCACCGAACCCGAAAGCGGCATTCCGCCCGAGGGCAAATTGTTGGGTCAGGACGAAGGCGACAACATCTGGGTTCACAAGGGCAGGTTCGGCCCCTACGTCCAGCGCGGCGAGGTCACCGAAGAGGTGAAGAAACCTCCGCGCCAGGGTGTGCCAGAGGGCTGGGAGCCTGCCGAGGTGACGCTGGAACAGGCGCTGAAGCTTCTCGAACTGCCGCGCCGGATTGGTGAGCATCCGAACGATGGAGTTCCGATTTGGGCAAATATCGGACGCTACGGGCCTTACCTGAAATACGCCGAGTCGACCTCGTTCAAGGGGGGTATCAACGCCAATCTTGAGACCATCGACGAGGTCTGGGAAATCGGCATGAACCGGGCCGTGCAACTGATTGACGAAAAAGCCGCTTCTCGCGGTCGGGGCCGCGCTGCGGCGAAGACCCTGAAAGAGCTGGGCGAGCATCCCGAGAGGGGCGGCATGGTGTCGATCATGGACGGCAAATACGGGCCTTACGTGAAGTGGGAAAAGGTCAATGCGACGATTCCCAAGGGCACCGATCCCGACAGCGTGACGATGGAGATGGCCGGCGAGCTGATCGAGGAACGCGAGGCCAAGAGCGGCAAGAAGCGCAAAGCGAAGAAAAAGACCGGCACCTGAGGCGCTGTCTCAGGTCGCCTGTTTTTCCGCCTCCTTCACCGCGTTCCAGAGCGCGTCCATTTCATCCAGCGTCGATTGCGCCGGGGTTTTGCCGACCTCGGCCAGCCGGTCTTCGATGATGGCAAAGCGCCGTTCGACCTTGGCGTTGGTGCGGCGCAGGGCGGCTTCGGGGTCGATCCCCCAGTGCCGCGCGAGGTTCACGAGAACGAAGAGAATGTCGCCGAATTCATCCTCGGTCGCGTCCTGGCTGATTCGGCGTGCGTCCTGTAATTCGTTGATTTCTTCCACCAATTTTTCCAGCACCGGCCCCGGATCGCCCCAGTCGAAGCCGACGCGGGAAAGGCGTTTCTGAAGTTTCAGCGCACGCAACAGGGCAGGCAGGCCAAGGGCCACGCCGTCCAGCGTGCGGGTCTCGCCACCGGCGGCGCGTTCCCTTGCCTTGGCGGTTTCCCAGTCGCGGGTCTGCTGTTCGGCGCTTTTGTCGCCCCGGTTTGGGCCGAACACGTGGGGGTGACGGTCGATCATCTTGGCGGTGATCCGGCGTGTGATACTGTCGGTGTCGAAATGCCCGGCCTCGGCCCCCATCTGGCCGTGATAGATCACCTGCAACAGCAAATCGCCCAACTCGCCTTCCAATTCGTCCCAGGCTTCACGCTCGATCGCGTCGGCGACCTCATGGGCTTCCTCGATCGTGTAGGGTGCGATGGTGCCGAAATCCTGTTCGATGTCCCAGGGGCAGCCGGTTTCAGGATCGCGCAGGCGGCGCATGACCTCGATCAGGCGGGGGAAACCGTCAGGCACATCGAAGATCGGGTCTGTGTGGTCCATGTTTTCCCTTTGCGCGTGTTTCGGCTCGCGACTAGGTTTCTCCAAAATGGTGCGGAGGTTCAATGGCACTTGAAGATGCAGGCGGCGAGGTGGATCGCGCGATTTCCGATCAGACGCGCGGGCTGGCCTATGAAAATCCCTTTGCCGGAGTGCCGTCATTCCTGCGGCGACGGCTGACCAAGGATCTGTCCGGCGTCGACCTGGCGATCAGCGGCATTCCCTTCGATCAGGCGGTGACTAACCGGCCCGGCGCACGGTTCGGCCCGCGGGCGGTGCGTGCGGCTTCGGCGCTGATGGCGGGGGACGCGCCCTATGGCTGGGGGTATTCGCCGCTGGAGGTCTTTGACGTGGTGGATGCCGGGGACATGGCGTTCGACTATGCCCGCCCCGACGAAGTGCCATCGCGGATCGAGGCGCATGTGAAGGGGTTGATCGGCGAGGCATCGGCCATCCTGATCGGTGGCGACCATTCGGTGACCTTGCCCAGCCTGCGCGCCCATGCCGCCAAGCACGGCCCCCTTGCCCTTTGTCAGGTGGACGCCCATCCCGACACCTGGAGCGATGACACGACCGCTCGCGTCGATCATGGCACGATCATCTACAAGGCGGTGAAGGAAGGTCTGATCGACCCCGAACGCTCGGTCCAGGTGGGCTGTCGGGTCGAGGTCGAAGGCGAAACGGATGTGGGCCTGACGCGCATTGACGCCCGCGCGGTTCATGCCAGGGGCGGAGAGGCCGTGGCGGAAGAGGCGTGTTCGGTTCTGGGTGATGGCCCCGTGTACCTGACCTTCGACATAGACGCGCTGGACCCGGCCTATGCCCCCGGCACCGGCACACCGGTCTGGGGCGGGCTGACGACGGCCCAGGCCGCAGTGTTCCTGCGCCATCTTGCGGGGATCGATCTTGTGGGCGGGGATGTCGTCGAGGTTTCGCCGCCTTTCGATCATGCCGAGATCACGGCGATGGCCGGGGCCCATGTGGCCTATGAGTTGATTTCTCTTTGGGGCTGGCCGCGTCGCGGGTAAGATTTTATTACCGACCTATGGTAAAGAGACGGGCCATGGAGAGCCTTTTCGCCCTGATCCTGATTCTGCTTGTCGCCCATGTGATCTGGCGATTCTGGCCCGATGACAGGGACAAGTGGCACGTCGATCCGACGGATCGGGAATTCGCACGACGTGCGGAGGTGCGCCTGATCGGGCTGGAGGCGCCGCGTTATCCCGTGGATGCGGAAACGCTTTTGAAAAAGATGCAGGACATCGCGGCGGAAGAACCGCGCACCCGGCTGCTGGATGGCAGTATTGACGAAGGCATGATGACGTTTACCCATCGCACGCTTCTGGGGTTTCGCGACTACACGACGCTGAAGGCCGTGGACGAGGTTGGCGCAGCGAAACTGGCTGTCTTCGCGCGACCGGGTTGGGACGTCTATGACTGGGGCGTGACCAAAAAGCGGATGGACCGCTGGTTACTGGAGGCGGAGCAGGCGTTCGCGCGGTGAAGGCTCCAACGCCGACGACAGGCAGCCCTGGCCGATTTCGCGCCATGTCGGCACGTTCAGGGACATATCGCACTGCGCCATGAAGGCGCGGCCCCCGACCGTGAGGCAGGTAACCTCGCCCAGTTCGACGCGCAGGCCCTGGGTGTCGGTGCAAAAGCAATCAATCGTCCGCCCATTCGGCCCCGTCACATCCGCCAGCGCGGGTGATGCGAGAAGAAGTGTGAGGGCAAGAATGCGTTTCATGCCCCCAACATTAGCACAGAGCGCGGGAATCCAAAGAGTTTCCCGTTTCAATCGCGGTCGCGGACATAGTAGTCGCGCGGGCTTCCGTCAAAACGCCCGGATTTCAGGCAACAACGGCGGAAGATTTTCCCAGATCCGCAGGGACAGGGATCCCTGCGTCCGAGTTTTTCGACAAGTTCCACGTCGCCCTTTCACCTTGCGGACGCCGGTTTTCACACGGGTTTCCGAGGGGAAGGAGTTTCGCCGTTTAGAGATCGGCTGGAAAGGACGGTTGGTCTTCGGGTTTGATGCGTTTTGCCATGGCACCCTCCATCGTTTTGCGTGGATCGGCGTGCTAGCCGATTTAAGCGAGACGGGTCAAGCCAGCTTGACGCGCCCCTGCCGATAAGAGACATGCGGTTGCATGGTACCTTTGGACACACTCGACCAGATCCGCGCACGGTTCGAATTCCTGGAAGCCAAGATGGCGGGCGGGGCGGAGGCGGGTGAAATCGCGGAGCTTGCGCGGGAGTATTCCGAACTGAAGCCGGTGGTCGAGGAGATCGCGGCCTATCGTGCCCTTCTGGAAGCCGAGGAAGAGGCGCAAGCCATGCTGGGCGATCCAGAAATGAAGGAGTTGGCGGAGGAGGAACTGGCCCGCGTCAAGGTGGAACTGCCCGAGTTGGAGCAGCGTTTGCGCCTGGCGCTCTTGCCCAAGGATGCCGCCGACGCCCGCCCCGCGATCATCGAGATACGGCCCGGCACGGGGGGGGAGGAGGCCGCCTTGTTCGCCGGTGATCTGTTGCGGATGTACCAGCGTTATGCCGAGACGAAGGGCTGGAAATTCAACGTGATCGAGTTGGCCGAGACCGAGCTTGGCGGGATCAAGGAAGTGGTGGCCAACGTGGCCGGTGACGGGGTCTTCGCGCGGCTGAAGTTCGAAAGCGGGGTCCACAGGGTGCAGCGGGTGCCGGAAACGGAATCGGGCGGGCGCATTCACACGAGTGCCGCAACCGTCGCCGTTCTGCCCGAGGCCGAGGAGGTGGACATCGACATTCCAGCAACCGACATCCGCATCGACACGATGCGGGCGTCCGGCGCCGGTGGACAGCACGTGAACACGACAGATTCGGCTGTACGGATCACCCATATTCCAAGCGGGATCGTGGTGACGAGTTCCGAGAAGTCCCAGCACCGCAACCGCGAAATCGCGATGCAGGTCTTGCGGGCGCGGCTTTACGACGCCGAACGCCAGCGCGTGGCGGACGAGCGGTCGGCGGACCGGAAGTCGCAGGTGGGGTCGGGGGACCGGTCGGAGCGCATTCGAACGTACAACTTTCCACAGGGGCGTATGACGGACCACCGTATCGGGCTGACGCTTTACAAGCTGGCCGAGATCGTGGGCGGTGATCTGGACGAGGTGATCGACGCACTGATTGCGGCGGACCAGGCCGAGAAGCTGGCGGAGCAGGGGCTTTGACGCCTGAAATTCTGGGCGCTGCGGCGGCGAAGCTGAAAGCGGCGGGCATCGACGACGCCATGAGCGAAGCCCGCAGGCTTTGGCAGGCGGCTTTCCCTCGCCGCTATGCCGACTATGACGAGTTGAAAGACGGTGCGACGCTGGCAAGGTTTGAAGGTTTCGTCGACCGCAGGGCCGCCCGTGTGCCGTTCTCGCATATCTCAGGCGGGCGCTATTTCTGGAAACACAGGTTCAAGGTAACCCCGGACGTTCTTGATCCGCGCCCCGAAACCGAGCTTTTGGTCGAACTGGCGTTGGCCGCGCCGTTTTCGAAAGTCCTCGACCTTGGCACCGGGTCGGGTTGCATCGTAATTTCGCTTTTGATGGAGCGGCCGGAGGCAAAAGGCGTCGGCACGGATGTTTCCGAAAAGGCCGTTTTGATCGCTGGCGAAAACGCGCATAGCGCCGAGGTCGCGGACCGTCTGATCCTGCCGCTGTCTGACTGGTACGAGGACATCGGCGGGCGGTTCGATCTGATCGTGTCGAACCCGCCCTACATCGCGGCGGACGAAATGGCGGGGCTTCAACCCGAGGTACGCGAATACGAGCCGCGCTCGGCCCTCACGGACGAGGCTGACGGGCTGTCCGCCTATCGCGCCATCGCAAGCGGGGCCTTGGTGCATCTGACACCCGGCGGGCGTCTTCTGGTCGAGATCGGACCCACGCAGGCAAGGGCAGTGACCGAGATTTTCGCCACGGCAGGGCTTGACGACATCGCCACCCATACCGATCTTGATGGCAGGGACAGGGTCATCGCGGCCCGCGCCCCGCACCGCAGATAAGCGGCAAATTCGCGCATATCCGCTGATTTCGCATGAAATTGCTGCAAAAACTGCTTGGCAAGGCCTGATTCACTGGCTAAACCATTTCCTGCGGGCGGAGGGAGGCACTGCTGCATCCCCCGATTTTACTGCCAACTCCATGCACGGTCAGATGCCCGAGGGACGGGCCAGGATTGAAAATTGACGTGCATCACCAGACCAAAGGCTGGGCTAGTACACATATGAGATCTTCCAAGTCACGATCGCGGTCGAAGTCGAACCGCAACCGCTCTGTCGGCAATGTCGTTAACCGGGTGTTCGACTCTTCGGGTCCCGAAGGCAAGGTGCGCGGGACACCGCAGCAAATCATCGACAAATACAACCAGTTGGCGCGGGATTCGCAGCTTTCCGGGGATCGTGTGGCGACCGAGAACTTCCAGCAACACGCCGAGCATTACCTGCGGATGCTGGCCGAGGCGATGAAGGAACAGGCCGAGCGTCAGGCGCAGCAGCAGGAACGCCAGCAGCGCAACAACCAGAACAACAACCAGCAGAATAACAACCAGAACAACCAGCAGAACAACAACCAGCCGAACCAGAATCAGGCTGGTGAGGGCGAACAACCGCGCGAAGACAACAAGCCGCCAAAGGCTGCCACCGAAGCGCCTGCATCTGACGTGATCGAGGTTGAGGGCAGCGAAAGCGCCCTGGTCGAAACGCCCGAGGACAAGGCGCCGCGTCCGCGCCGCCGCAAGCCCAAGGCCGACGCCAAGCCGGAAGCCGGGGTTGCAGAAGCACCGGTTGCCGTTGAACCACCCGCTGACGCGGCAGAATAAGCTACTTTTCCCTCAGGATTTCCGAAAGCGCGCAGAAGGCTTCGACCGGAACGGTTTCGGCGCGGTCCGTCGGCTGGATTCCGGCGGCCAGGATCCGGTCCTCGATGTCGGGGGCAAGACCTTTGAGCGACGAACGCAGCATCTTGCGCCGCTGGTTGAAGGCCTTGGCGACAAGGGTGCTGAGAGCCTGCGCATCAGCGGGGTAACGTGGTTCGGGCAGGGCCTTGATGTGGACAACGGCCGAGCGCACCTTGGGCGGCGGCGTGAAGGCCTGGGGCGGCAGTTCCATGACAATCCGCGCGTCCGAACGCCAGTTTGCCAGCACCGACAGACGGCCATAGGTCTTTGATCCCGGCGCGGCCACGATCCTTTCGGCAACCTCGCGCTGGAACATGAGTGTCAGGCTGTCCCAGAACGGCGGCCATTGGGGCGGTTCCAGCCAGCGCGTCAGAAGCTCCGTGCCGACGTTGTAGGGCAGGTTTGCGGCCACCTTGATCGGGGGCGTCAGGATGCCTTTCAGATCGAACTCCAGCGCATCGGCGTTCACCACTTGCAAGCGACCCGGATAGGCGGCGGCGATTTCCTCGAGGGCCGGCAAGCAGCGTTCGTCTTTCTCGATGGCAAGAACGCGGCGTGCGCCTTCGGACAACAGCCCGCGTGTCAGGCCGCCGGGGCCGGGTCCGATTTCAAGGACATCGCATTGCGACAGGTCACCGGCAGCGCGGGCGATCTTTGCGGTCAGGTTGAGGTCCAACAGGAAGTTCTGGCCAAGCGATTTCCGTGCCGACAACCCATGGGTCGCGATCACCTCGCGCAGGGGCGGAAGGTTGTCGATACTGCTCAAACCGCGTCCGCCGCGTGCCTTGCCTGCACCATGTCCCAGGCCACGCGCAGGGCTTCGATCATCGAGGTCGGGTTGGCGATGCCCTGACCGGCGATGCCGAAGGCCGTGCCGTGGTCGGGCGAGGTGCGCGGGAAGGGCAGGCCAAGCGTGACGTTCACGCCCCGGTCGAAGGCCAGCGTCTTGATCGGGATCAGCGCCTGGTCGTGGTACATGGCGATGGCCGCGTCATAGGTCACGCGTGCCTCGGCGTGGAACATGGTGTCGGCGGGCAGCGGGCCCGTGATGTCAAAGCCTTCGCCCGCAAGTTTGGCAACCACGGGGGCGATCACGGCTTCGTCCTCGGCCCCGAGAACGCCGCCTTCGCCCGCGTGAGGGTTGAGGCCGGAAAGCGCAAGACGCGGTTTGGCAATTCCGAAGTCGCGGCGCAGGCCCGCTTCGGTCACGCGCACGGTGGCTTCAAGGCCGTCTGCGGTCAGCGCCTGCGGAACCTGGTAGAGCGGGATATGGATCGTGGCAGGAACGACGCGCAGTTCCGCCGCCGCCAGCATCATCACCACGTGATCTACTCCGGCGAGATGGGCCAGGAATTCCGTATGGCCGGGAAATTCAAACGCCGCGTGGTCGATCAACTCTTTCTTCGAGATCGGGGCGGTGCTGAGGGCCGAGGCTTCGCCCTTCTGGATCAGCGAGACGGCGCGGCGGATCACCTCGACCACACCGCGGGCATTGTCGGGTTCCGGAACGCCGGGCGGCGCGGGTTTGCGAAAGGCGTGGGGCAGGATGGGCAGGCCATCGACGATGGCCCTGGCCGCGTCCATTGGATGTTTGATGACGGCAAGCTCTGCGCTGTCGGGGAAATGCCCCGGATCCGCCAGAACGAAGAAAGGCAGGTCGTTGCCGAGCGCTTGCCAGGCTTTCGCGATGATTTCGGGGCCGATCCCGGAGGGGTCGCCACAGGTGACGACCACGGGAGGCAGGTCTGGGAATGCCGACATGGATCAGTTCGTCAGGTAGATCACGGTCGTTCCGGCCCTGAGTTCGGTCAGGTAGTGAAGCGCGGTTGTGGTCAACCGGGTGTTCAGCAGGCGGTTGCCGACGATTTCCAGATCGACGGTGTTTTCGGCCCCGGGCCGACGCTCGCACAGCATAAGGACGGTGGCGTTCCCGCCGCGCGTGAGGGCGGTCGTGGTTTCGTTTTCGTCCATTTCAGCAACAGCGGCGCGGATGTCGCCGGGCAGTTGGGCGGTCGGCACGGCGTCGCGGACAAGGCGTTCCGCGGGCAGGCCCTTGGCGACGCCGTAAAGGTCATCGCAGACGTCAACTCTTGCGGCCACCTTCGCTGCTTCGCCCGCACCGCCATCGACGGTGAACAGGGCGTAATCGACAAGGATGGTTTCCTCGGTGCCGGGCTGGACCACTTCGACATCGCGCAACAGGAACACGGCAACCGAGCTTTCAAGCTCGACAGGGCGGCTGATCTGGCCGGGTGTCAGGTTGGCCACGGTCGCGCGGATTTCCGGGGGCAGGGTTTCGATGTCGACCCAGTTCAACGCGCCGCCGTTGTTGCGCGAACTTGCCACCGAATAGCGTCGGGCGGCGGCGGAAAAGGCTTCTTCGCCCTGCAGGCCGGATATTTCGGCGGCCCGCTGGCGCGAGGCAATGGCGGTTTCGGGGTTGCTTGTGGGCAAGAGGATTTCGGAAACCAGAACACGGGTGCCGCCGTCGGTGCCGGTCTTGGCGAGGGTGCGTGTGATCAGGGACCGAGGCAGAGATTCACGTGCCTCTTCGGAAAACCGGGCACGGATGACCGAACGCCAGGCAAGACCGGCACCGATGAAATCGCGAAAGGTTTCGGGCTGGATGCCGGCGCGGGCAAAAAGCTCCATGATCTGGTCCATGTTGAGGTTTCCGCGGGCGGCAAATTCCGCCATGCCACCTTCCAACTGCTCCGGAGTGACCTCGATTTCGGCTTCGGCGGCCGCGGAAAGCTGGATCGCCTCGTTGATAAGTTGCTCGCGCGCCAGTTCGCGGGTGTCGCCCGGAGCACCGAGCAGCGACAGGAGAAGCCCGCGCTGGTCGATCTGATAGCGGGTCACGACCCGGTCGCCGACCTGGATTTCAGGGGTGAACCGGCTTTGCGCCAGCCCCGTTTCGGGCAAGCCCGAAACCACCAACGCGGCGATCAGAAACAGGTAACGTACCATCGACCATTATCCTCTGCAGATGCGACCGGGATTTCCGGCAGCACTCTGGCCCCGGTTGCCGACACCGATCAGCGACACCCGGAATCCGATTTCGTTTGTCGGGTCCACACTAGTAGAGCTTGCGTAACGACGCGAGAGCGAAAGCATCAGATTCGCACATTCCGTCCGATAGCCAAGGCCGATCGCCGCCCGTGCCGCCCTGTCAGCGTTGAAATCGTAGCGCCATTCGGTACTTGCGGACCAACGTTCATTCAGATCGACGTTGCCTTCGAAGGACCATTCGGACAGTTGGTCGTCGCGATCTTCGGCGGGTTCGGGCAGGGCGTAGATATAGCTGGAGGACAGTCCGAAGTTGTCTTCTTCCCAGTCGATGCGGGTTTCCGATAGGGTGATGTCGATGTCGTTGTCAAAGACCGAGCGGGAGAAAAGCGACAGGTTATCGCCCCAGCCAAGCCGCCCCGAGACCATCCATTCAGACCGGTCGCCTTCCAGGCCCGAGCCGACCGCATATCCCAACTGGCCGGAAAGGTTGGCGACGCGACCGAAGGCAAGGTCCATGTCCCATCCATCGGGGTCGCTGCGGCTCCAGGTGGCACCGAGTGCGACGCGCACCCCGTCTTCGACTCCGTCCACACCGGAATAGCGTGTTGGGGAAAAGAGGTTGGCTTCGTCGAACTCCACGACCCGGCTTTCTTCCAACGGAACGGCATCGCCACCGGTGTCGGCGATGTCGATACGGAAGATCGGTTCAAGAACCTCGGTACCGCCGTCCAGCGTGGTGCGGCTGAGGGGGTAGCGAAGCTCGACCGCGGCACGGGGCACAAAGCGGGTGAGGGTGCTATCAAAGTTGCTGTCCGAACCGATGGTATAGGCATCGACGCGGAACCCAAGTTCCGCCTCGGTGACAAAGCCGTTCGAAACCCAGGAGCGCGACCAGTCGATCGAGGTGCCAAGGCGCGTGACGTCCCGGCCCAGCACATCGAGCGACGAGGGCCGGTACAGCGAGTAGTGCGAAACGCTGGCGACGGTCCGCCCACCGAAGGCAAGTTCGGGGATCTCGCGCTCGTAGAACAGGTCGATGAATTGATCGGGCAGGGTATCACGGATCGGGATTTCGCTTTCGCGCAGTGTTCGGAACTCGGTAATCTCGGCGCGGAACAGATCCTTGTCGCGCACGCGGGTGAGCGAAAGCTGGTTGGTCAGGCGGTCCTTGTCGGAATAATCGTAGGTGAACAGGTAACCGGGGTCGGACACGAACTCCAACTGCCCTTCGAAGATGAAATTCTTGGGTAACCGGTAGGTCATGTTAGCGAACAGGTAGCCCCGGTCTCCGTCGATGTCGTCGTCGGAAACGGCACCTTCGATGTCGATACGGCCAAGCGACAGTTCCTGGCGATAGACGAACTCCAGCGTATTGGTTGCTGTCGAAACGTAGGGCGTCAGGGTCAGGTCGGCGTGATCGCCAAAGGTCAGGAAATAGGGCAGTTTCAACCCCGCTTCGAGGTCGGACGAGGTTTTGAATTCGGGCGTCAGAAAGCCCGTCGCGCGGTCCAGCGATGGGTCCGGCAGGCGCAAACGCGGGAAGTAAAGGACCGGCACGCCGGCGACGCGGAATTGCGCGTTCGAAAAGTAAAGCTGGCGTTCGACCTGGTCGTGAACGACGCGAGAGGCGCGGATTTCCCAAAGCGGAACAGGATTTGACGCGCAGATATGGCAGGACGAGGCGACGACCTTTTCAAGCCGCGTGTATCGCGCACCGACGCGGGCGATTTCATTGGCGGCGATTTGAAGTTGTTGGTCCAGCACCATGCGCGCCGAGATCAGGACGCCATTTTTGAGATCGCGATCAAGCTCGGCCGCATCGGCCAGGAACAAGGTTCCGTCACCGTCGGTCACGCGGATCGGGCCGGTGATCGTCAGACGCTCGCCGTTCTGGTCATAGCTGACGGCCTCGGCCGTAAGCCGCGTGCCTTCGAAGAACACTTCGACATTCCCGCTGGCCGTGATCCGGCCCCTTGGATCGACGGCGATATTGTCGGCCAGAAGAGTGGCAAGTTGCTGCGCCGAAGCCGTGCCGGCCAGCGTGACAAGTGTCAGGAAAATAACGAGAAACCGGCGCATTATCCGTCTTCCAGATGCAAGAGAAGGCCAAGTGGCAAAAGGAGGGCTGCAACCGGCGGGAACCAGGCGGCCATGATGACGGGGATTTGCCCGTTCTCGCCAAGGATCGCGGCGAAGTTGCGGATGAAGTACAACAGGAACCCAAGGCCAAGCGCCATCATCACCATCATGCCGGTGCGTCCCATGCGCGTGTGGCGCATGGTAAAGCCCGCCCCGACCAGCACCATCGCCGCCATCAAGAGCGGCAACGCCAGTTCCATGTGAAAGAAGGTGCGATGCGCCCGTGCCGAGAACCCGGCGGTTTCGAGACGCGCAATGAAACCCGGCAGTTCCCATATCGGAATGGCCGAGGGCGTGCCGAAACTGTCGAGGATCTGGTTGCGCGTGAGATTTGACGCAAGGCTCATCTGCCCGGTTTCGAAACTGTCCACCTCGGGGATCAGGGCATCCGTGTCGAAGCGCCATTCCTTGGCTTCGGTGATGGCCCAGGCCCCGGTGACAAGACGGGCGCTTTCAGCCTCGATCCGGTAGGTCGGCAGGCCCGCCGCGTCGTAGCCAAGAAAAGTGACGCCGAACAGTTCGGTCCCGTCGAGGTTGGAATGGGTGGCGCGGATCACGGTCTGGCCGTCCTGTGTGCCCTGCCTCAGCCATAGCCCTTCTTCGCTGACCGAAAGTGTCGAGCTGTCCCCGGACAGGCGCGTGGCATGGGCCTCGTACTGCTTTTGCGTCGCCGCCACGATCGGGTTGACGCCGGCCACGCAGAAGACGCCGATCACGATGGACAAGAGAACGGGCGCGATCAGGCTTTTCAAGGCGGAACGACCCGAGGCGCGGGTTACGACCAGTTCCGACGACCTGGCAAGGCCAAGGAACATCATCAGCGTGGCGATCATCATGATCAGGGGGAGGATGCGGTAAAGGTCTTCGGGAACGGAAAGAACGGCGAGGCCCATCAGGGTGGCGAAGCTCGCCTCGTCATTGCCGCCGAACCGGCGGATCTGTTCAATCAGCGCGGTCATGGTCAGAACGGCGAAAAAGATGAAAAGCACCGTGAAAAAGGCGCGCAGGAATTTCTTGCCGAAATAGAAGTGGAGCGTCATGAGGCCGCGCGCCTCCGCAATCTGAACATCGCCGGGCGAGCGGACATCAGGATCAACAGCAACCCGATCCCCAGGCCGAACAGCGGTCCGGCGTAGGCAAGCGGCCAGCGGGCGGCATCGGTGCGAACAGCGCCTTGACCGGCCTGGGTGACCATCTGAACAAGGATCAGTGCAACGATCGCCCCGATGATCTGACGCCAGACGCCAAACCGGGAAAAACCGCCCACAAGAAGGGCGGCAAAGCCGATCAGCGGGGCGATGAGGCCGTTCAGAGCGTCCGAGAACCTTTCGTGTGCCTCGGCGATCAGTTCGTCGCGGGTGCCGCCGGTCATCTCAAGCGCGGTCTGGTCTGCGGCCAGAAGCATCCGGGTTGGAAGCTCGCGCGCCCGGCGTTTGCCGGAACCGACATTGTCGATCATCCCGTCGAGGTTGAAGGCGAAGTCCTGAAATCGCGTGACCGACAGTCGGCGGCTCTCGGTGTCGAAGGCCTGCGCCATACCGTCGATCATGACAAGGTTGGGGCTGTCCTCGCCGCGCACCAGAAGGGCTTCGCGCGCCGTGTAGGTGACAGTGCGTCCGGGCGCACGGGCGTCGGACAGAAAAACGTTCTGCAACACGCCAAGCGATGAAATCTCGCGGATGTAGAAGGTCACGCCCTCGGCGGGATGCAGGAACCGGCCTTCGGACAGAAGCCGCGCAGTCATGTTTTCGGCAATCTCGTCGCTGCGGTCGGCAAGCCGGGCCTGGCTGATCGGCACAAGGGCGTGGGCAAGGATCGAAGACATCAGAAAGACAAGCACGCCGAAGACCAGCACGGGCCGCATCAGCCGCCATGGAGAGTACCCGGTGGCCTGGACCACGACCAACTCGCTTTCCGACATCAGCCGGTTGGTGGCATAGATCGACCCGGCGAAGGCGGCAATCGGAAGGACGACGCGGATGACGCTCGGCAGGGAAAGTGCTGTGAATTCAAGGAAAACCACCGCCGACTGGCCGTTGGCGATCAACTGGTCGAACAGAATCACGGCGCGGTTCACCCAATAGACCAGCACCAGCACCAGCGCGAAAAAGCCGAACAGCATGACAAGCTGTGCCAGTAGGTATCTGTCGAATCTTCCGATCATGGGCCTGCTTACCGATCCTCGTCCATGAGATTAGACCATTGGGGGGGTGGGGAAAACCTTGTAAGGTGTTCGGCCACCGTGGCTTGCCGTCTTTGGCGGATACCTGCCTTGGGGGTTTCAAGGGGCGGTTTGTCTCGGGCTGGAAGCCGTGTTGCAGTTCGCTGCCTCGAATGGTCTAGGTAGGGCAGTCCAACCGAAAGGCCCTTTCATGTCCGACCTGCCCGACCTTCAGTTCACCGATACCGATCTTGACGCCATCGCGACCGCCAAAGGCACCGTTGCCGTTTTCCTGACCGGTGAAGGCAAGATGGATCAGACCGCCCGGAGGGTGAACCGGCTGACCAAGGGCGCGGTGGTGCGCCTGTCGGAAAGCGATCGGTTCAGGAAATTGAAGGAGGGCGAGGCGATCACGATGGCCTTTCCGACCGGGCTGGAAGCCGAGGCGGTTAAGGTCATCAAGCTGGAACGGCGCACGCGCGGCGATGTCGCAAGGGCGGCCGGGGCGCGGATCGGGGCAAGCCTTGGAGAGGGCGGGGCGCTTGTGCTCTGCGGAGCTTTCAAGGGTGCGGCGGACATCGTGCTTGGGTTGTTTCTGAAGGCTTACGGGTTCGAACGGCACAGGACCAAGGCGGAAACGCCAAAGGGTGCAATTACGGTGATGGGCGCGGTCGATGCGGCCACTCAGGCCGAAACGCTGAAGGCCCTTGCCGAGGGCGTCTGGTTCACCCGCGACCTGGTGAACGAACCTTCGAACGTGCTGACCACCGTTGAATTCGCCGAACGGCTGGAGGCCCTGCGCGATCTCGGGCTGAAGGTCGAGGTGTTGGAAGAGGCCGAGTTGGAAAAGTTGGGCATGCGCACGCTTCTGGCCGTGGGGCAAGGCAGCGAAAGCCCTTCGAAGGTGGTGGTTATGGAATGGCAGGGCGGCGAAAATGATGCCGCCCCTGTCGCGCTGGTGGGCAAGGGGGTTGTCTTCGATACGGGCGGGATCAGCCTGAAACCGGCGGGCGGCATGGAAGACATGACGATGGACATGGGCGGAGCGGGCACCGTGGCGGGCGTGATGAAGGCGTTAGCGCTGCGCGGTGCCAAGGCCAATGTCGTGGGTCTGGTCGGTCTGGTCGAGAACATGCCCGACGGCAAGGCACAGCGCCCCGGCGACGTGGTCGTTTCGATGAAGGGCGACACGGTTGAGGTGATCAACACCGATGCCGAGGGCCGGCTCGTCCTCTGTGACGTGATGTGGTACGCGCAAGAGCGGTTCGCCCCTGCAGCGATGGTCGATCTGGCGACCCTGACGGGGGCTGTCATCATCGCCCTGGGCCATGAAAACGCAGGGATTTTTTCCAACGACGACGATCTGTCCAAGGCATTTCTGAACGCCGCCGCCGCCGAGGGTGAGGGCGCCTGGCGTCTGCCGCTTGGGGCGGGCTATGACAGGCAGTTGAAAAGCCGGGTCGCGGACATGAAGAATGTCGGCGGGCGGCCTGCCGGTTCGATCACGGCGGCCCAATTCCTGGCCCGTTTCGTGAAGGACGACACGCCCTGGATGCACCTTGATATCGCCGGTGTGGCCAGTCTGAAGACAGCGACGACGCTCGCGCCCAAGGGGGCGACGGGCTGGGGCGTTCTGGCGCTGAACCGCTGGATCGCGGACGGATACGAGGGCTGAGATGGGGGCGGCCTATTTCTATCACCTGACCGAGCGCCCGCTTGAAGCGACCTTGCCGGTGCTGATCGGAAAGGCGCTTCAGGCCGGGTGGCGGGTTGCCGTGCGCGGACGTGATCCGGCGCTGCTGGACCGTCTGGACCTTCAGCTTTGGCAAGGCGACGGGTTCCTGCCCCACGGGATGGCGGGTGGTGACCACGACGCGGACCAGCCTGTTCTACTGACCACGGGCGAGGTGGGCAATGGGGCCACCTGCCTGATGAGCGTCGGCGGGGCCGAGGTCAGCGCCGACGAGGTGACAGCGGGCGAGCGGGTGTGCATCCTGTTCGATGGCGCAGACGATGCTGCCGTCGAACATGCGCGGGGCCAGTGGAAGGCGCTGACAGGGGCGGGCGTTTCGGCGCAATACTGGGCCGAGGATGGCGGTCGCTGGATCAAGAAGGCAGAAAGCTGACCGGCCTCAGGGTGTCAGGATCAACCCGTCGCCCGAAATCTCGATCTTGTCGAACCGTGACAGAAAACTCATTCCGAGCAGGGATTCTTCCATCTCGCCACCGTTGACGGCGACCTGCACCCGGTCATAGCGTACTGGTCCGAGCGACATGAAATCGACCGTGGTGAAGGCTGTTCTGACCGCGCCGTTCGCGGTTCTGGCCGAACCGAGGAAGGGCAGGTTTTCAGGGTTCAACCCCACGGCGCGGGCGTCTTCCATGGTCAGCACAACGTCCGTTGCGCCGGTGTCGACGATGAAATCAACCTCGGTCCCCTGGACGTTGACGGTCAGGAAATAATGCCCCCCGGGGCCGCGCGGAACTTCGATAGCGGAGCCGTCCGACAGCACGGTCTGGCGCGGCAGGACATCGCGGCGGACATCTTCCCACAGCCCGTATCCCGCCATGAGCCCGAAGATGATCATGCCCCAGACCAGAAGCATCCGAACGGATTTTCCAAGGTTGGCGCGCGTTTCCGCCAAGACCCATCCGCCCACTGCGACGAGCAGGATCAGAAGGTAGATCAAACGGGGCAGGTCCTGGCTGTCCATGACCAAGAGATAGGGGCGACGCGCGGCTTATGCCAGTCTTGACGTCACCGCGGCGCTGACAAGCTTGGCTTGTTTTTCTTCCGGTGCTTCGATTTCCGCCAGCATGGTCTTCCTGCGGTGCTCGCTCACAAAGAGGTACATGACGACGCAGGAAAGGGCGGGGATCAGGATGCCCCAGGGGGCGAGGAACTCTAGCATGGTAAACAAACCTTTAATCGCAACAGGCTGATTTATCGCCGAAAATTGCGGCGAAACTGGGGCGGGCTTGTCCACGGCTTCAGGAGAAAATCCTTGTGCGACCTCGCATAGGTCTGTGAATTCCCGAGGCCAATCGGTTCGCGAGGTTGCGACTGCCGGAAATTTTCTGGCGGGGGCAGATATGCGATTTGGACACAATAACGCCCAATATTGGCCGTTTGTTTCCATCAGAACGGGCTTTATACGATCGCTAGGAGAAAAGTTACGTGAAACCCCTTCGGGCTGCCGTCCTGATATTCTTTGCCGCCTATTGTGTGACGCAATATGCGGGCAAGAGGCTTTCACCGAAGGGTGAGTTCTTTCCGGTTTTCAGTTGGTCGCTTTTTTCGACGGTCAGCGAGTTTCACACCGATATCGGTGTCGAGATTGCGCGCCTTGGCGATCAACGCTTCGATCCGCCGGTCAACTACTATGAATTTCCCCAAACCTTCCCCTATGCCGCCAATCGCGACACCGCCGTGGGCAAGGCGGCCTATCAGCTTGCCGGTCTTCCCCGCACCGAGGCGGACTTCGCGGCGCGGGAAATCGCTTTTATCCAAAGGTTCTTCCCGATCACGGATGCGGTTGAGTTTCGCATCGTGGCACTGACCTACAACCCGATCGAACGGTGGCGCACCGGCGAAATCGTCGAGCGTGTCGTTCTGTCGGAACACGAAAAGGGGCAGGGATCATGATGGACGCGATCGAAAGACGCATTCGCCGCGATCTGGCCGGCCCCTGTCGCGCTGCGCCGCGCTGGAGCGAACACCGGGGCATGTTCGAGACCGCCTGCCTGATCGTGCAGGTCTATTACATCGTCACGGCCATGGAGCTTTACCGTGGTGCGCGCAGGATGAGTGCGCTGGAAGGCAGTGCGGATCGGTTCGAATTCCTGTGGCCGCTGGCCTGGGTGAAACAGGTTCCGCTGGAAACGGCCGGAGACATCCTCGCCAACCTTTATGTGGTGGCGGGATTTGCCGGAATTTTCCTTTGGCGGTTCCTTGTCGTCCGGCTGCTGGTTTGCATCGCCCTTCTTCAATGGGCCGCTTTTGCCAGTTCGTTCGGGGCGATCCATCACGGAAACCACGAATGGTTCTGGCTGTCGGTCTGTTTCCTGTTCCTGCCTGGCGGAAGCAAGGCGGCACTTGGCAACTCCCGCGAAGGGCGCATCCGGTTTCTTTACGCCTTTTCGGTCGCGCCGGGGCTGATCCTTTTGTTTTACACACTGTCGGGGTTCTACAAGGTTCAGGCCGGGGCGATTGCGCTGGTCAACGGGCAGTTCGGCGGGTTGGCGCCCGAGGCGATGGCCCAGACCCTGGCGCGTCGCGCCCTTGAAACCGGGTCCGAACCCATGTGGGCCGAGGTCATCATCAACTACCCGATCCTTGGATGGCCGCTTTACCTTGGGCTGTACTTTGTCGAACTGGTGGCGATCTACATCCTGTTCCGCCCCTCGCTGCACCGGATTTGGGGGGGCATCCTGATCGCGTTCCACATCGGCACGTTGACCTTCATGGACATCGTCTTTCCCTATCACGTGCTGATCAACGGGTTGCTCTTCGTGATGTCACCTTTCCATCCCCGGCAATTTGTCTGGCAAGATGCCCTGCGGGCAGTGCCGTTCCTTGGCTGGATCTTCGCGCGTTTCATTGGCCCGCGCGAGGTTGCAGGGGCTAATAGCCCATCCGGGATACGCCAAGCAGACGGAGCGTGACGGCACGGCCTGCTTTCAGGATCGGATAAAAGAGCCTTGCCATCGCGGGTCTGCGGAACAGGGCATGGGTGAGCCTGTTGAAGACCGTCGAGCGTGTGCTGAGAAGCGCGAGGCGGTTGAGGCAATCGGCACCGTAGTAGAACTGGCCGTCCAGTTTCAACAACATGCCTTCGTCGATGACATAGCCCGACGCCTGCGCCGCCTGCACCTCTTCCCCGTTTTCGCGGGCGTCGATCAGGCGGATGTTGCCGACGGTTTCGCGCAGCGCGGAAAAGCGAACGTAATTCGCACAGAACGGGCAATCTCCGTCGTATATCAGGTAGTTGTCGCTCATCGCCAAGGGTTTTACCGGTTGAACAAGGCCAAAGAATGGCCGGGGGAACGGGTTTAGGCGTCGTCTTTTTCGATCAGGCCCAGTCCGCGCAGATAGATGCCGATGCCGCTTTCCAAGAGGTCTTCGGGCGAGAACTGCGAGGTTCGCCCCGGCGTTCCGCGCGCGAAAAGCTCGACCACACCGTGGCTGAGCGCCCAGATATGGGCAGAGAACATCTGTGGTGGCGGGCGCTTTTCGGGCGGGATCTGTTCCGACAGGACCGAGGCGGCCTTTTGCAGCACGCCCGTTGCGCGGTTGGCCACCTGGGCCAGTTCAGGCGTGCGGTTGATCGAGATGCCGCTTTCGAACATCGCGACGTAATGGCCGGGATGGCGGCGGGCAAAGGCAAGATAGGCGCGGCCCGTTGCCTCGAACGAGGCCAGCGGCGAAGGCTGGCCGGTTTCATATGCGTATTCCATGAGATCGGCAAAGATCTCAAAACCTTGCCGTGCGGCCTCGGCGATCAGGTCTTCGCGGCCTTCGAAATGCCGGTAGACGGCGGCAGGGGTGACTCCGGCCTGTTTGGCGGCCTCGGACAGGGTGAAACCTGTCGGGCCTTTCTCCTCGATCAATTCAAGGGCGGCATCGACCAGCGCTTGCCGGAGGTTGCCGTGATGGTAGCCGCGCTTAGGCATCCCAGATGTCCGGTCCGCCACAGATCTTTGGATCGGGGTCCGCGACCTTGCCTTTGCCCGCATAGTCGATGTCGGACAGCACCGCGCGGATGGCGGCAAGGCGGGCGCGTTTCTTGTCGTCCGAGCGCACCACGGTCCAGGGCGCGACCTCGCTGTGCGAACGCTCAAAAGTTTCGCGGATGGCGTGTGTGTATTCGTCCCACTTTTTCAAACCCTCGACGTCGATCCACGAGAGTTTCCATTGCTTTAGCGGGTCTTTTTCACGTTTCAGGAACCGGCGGAGCTGTTCGGCGCGACCGACGTTCAGCCAGAGCTTTTTCAGGATGATGCCTTCGTCGACCAGCATCTGTTCGAAGTCGGGGACCTGGCGGAAAAAGTGTTCGCGTTCGTCGTCTTCGCAGAAACCGAAGACCTTTTCGACCACACCGCGATTGTACCAGGACCGGTCGAAGAGGGTGATTTCGCCCTCGGTCGGCAGTTTGTTGATGTAGCGCTGGAAATACCATTGTCCGGCTTCGCGGTCCGAAGGTTTGGACAAGGCGACCACATGGGCGACGCGGGGGTTAAGGTTTTCGCGGAAGCGTTTGATCGTGCCGCCTTTTCCGGCCGCATCGCGACCTTCGAAGACGATGACGACGCGCTTGCCGGTTTCCTTTACATCCGCCTGGAGTTTGACGAGTTCCAGTTGCAGGGCCGCGATTTCCTCTTCGTAGGCGTCCTTGTCCATCTCGTTTTCGTAAGGATAGCTGTCGGACAGGACGTCACGCTTCTTGGCTTCCGCGATGGCGTCGCGGATGGCCTTGGGGGCGTCTTCGTCGTGAAAGCGCGAGATTGCGCCGTCGAAGGAAGGGTCATGTTATGCGCCTTTACTTTTCAGAATATGTAGGCGTTCTGAGGTTTTAGCGCAATCCGGCACGCACGGCGGCCCGATCGATTGCTTCGATCACTGTGTCGGGTTCGACATGGTGCGGGGCGTGGCCGACGCCATCAAGAAGCGTGAGTTTGGCGTTTGGCAGGGTCTTTGACAGGGGGATGGAATGGATCTCGGGGCCGACAGAGGTGTCGGCGGTGCCGTGGAGGATTTCGACCGGCAGGGTGATGCCGGGATAGGCTTTGGACATCTCGGTCACATGGGGTTTCAGCGTGTTCACCTGGCGTGCGCTTTCGCGGAAGGTGGCGGCGCGGATGGCGAGCGGAATTGCGGCCTTCTGGATGTATCCGGGCGGTGTGGGGGCAGGGGCGAAAACACCATCGACCGAGGCGGCGACTTGTTCGTCACTTACAAAGGCCGAGACGAGCGGTGCGCCGATTAAACCCCCGAATTCAGAGCCGAAAAACCGATAGTAGGGGCGCAGGGTTCCGGGCCAAGGCATGGTCGCGCCCGAGACGATCACAATGGCAGACGCCGGTTCTCCCAGCGCCCAGGCCATGGCGACGGAGCCGCCGTAGGAATGGCCCAGCACGATCGGGTTTTCGGCGCCGAGTTGTCGGATCGCGGCGGCGAGGTGGCGGGCCTGGTCGCGGGGGGTGGCGCCTTTGGCGATGGATTCGCTCCAGCCGAGGCCGGGGCGGTCGACGGCGTAGACGGTGTAACGGTCTGATAATTGGGGGATTAATTGGAATTCGAAGTCGCGGGCGTTGCCGCCGGCGCCGTGGATCAGGACAAGGGGCGGGCCTTCGCCCTTGACGATGACGTGGACGTCCTTGCCATCGACGTTAACCATTTGCCCCTTGGGCGGAAACCGCGCTTCGATCCCCGCTTCGCGCAGGTCGGCGCGGCGATCGATGAAGATGCCTGCCGCCACAAGGACGGCGGCGAGGATCAGCGCGGTGGTCAGCACGGGGCGGCGCATGGTCTGGCCTCGGGTATCATTTCCCGAATGGTAGGGCGTGCCGCGTGGTTGCCAAGTTCTCCCCCTCCCACGTCGATGACCCCTAGCGCCTGAGATCGGTGCTGGCCGATCCGATTTCTTCCTGATCGAAGGGCGTGGTCAGGTAGATCTCGCTGATCCAGTTCGCATAGAGCAGATGCGCGTGGCTGCGCCAGCGGTTCTGCGGAGCGCGGCTGGGATCGTCGTCGGGGTAGTAATGCGACGGCACGTTGATCGGCGTTCCGTTGGCGATGTCGCGGTCGTATTCTTCCTTCAAGGTGCCACTGTCGTACTCGAAGTGGTTGAAGATATAGAGCGCGCGATGGCCCCGATCCTCGACAAGGCAGGGGCCGGTCTCATCGCTGCCAAGCAACATCTTCAACCCTGCGGCGCGGATTTCATCCTCGCGCATTTCGGTCCAGCGGCTGACCGGGATATAGCAATCATCTGAAAATCCACGCAAATACGGCGATGCCGGATCCATGTTCCTTTGCCGGTAACAGCCAAAGGTCTTGGCGGGCAGGATGTGTTTCGGCACGTCGTGGAAATGGTTGATCATCGCCATGCCGCCCCAGCAGACGCCGAAGGTGGAATGCACGTTGGTCTGGGTCCAGTCCATGACCTCTTGCAGTTCGCCCCAGTACGACACCTCTTCAAACGGGAGGTGTTCGATGGGCGCGCCGGTGATGATGAGGCCGTCGAACTTCTCGTCCTTGACCTCCTGAAACGGGCGATAGAACTCGGCCATGTGCTCGGCCGCGGTGTTCTTTGTTTCATGCTCGGACATGCGGATCAGGCGAAAGTCGATCTGAAGGGGCGTGGCCCCGATCAGGCGGGCGAACTGGTTTTCCGTCTGGATCTTCTTGGGCATCAGGTTCAACAGCCCGATCTTCAAGGGCCGAATGTCCTGGTGCGAGGCCAGATCTTCGTCCATCACCATCACACCTTCGCGCGTCAGCACGTCGAAGGCGGGCAGGGTGGATGGCAGTTTGATCGGCATTGGTCCAAGTCCTTTTGACAAGGATTTCGAGATAGCCCTTGATTTTCCGTTTAACAAGGGCGGCGGCGGCGTGCGTTGCGCGGTGTGGCATGCACCGTTAACGCGCGGAATCCGTGGGTTTCGGGCGAAAACGCAGCGTCGGTTTTACGTCGGTATCACGTCGGTATTACGTCGGTATCGCGTCGGTGGATGGATCGGCGGATTTCCCTGACGGGGTGTTAATCCGGCGTGCGTCAAGAAGGGTTAACGCGACCGCACGCTACCAGATCTTGCGGATGTAGGCGGCAAGCAACAGAAAGCCGAACCCGCCGATCAGGCTGAGGGAGGTTGCAAGGCCGATCAGGTCGGAGAGGACTCCCATCACAACCGCACCTAGGGCCGAGGCCCCGATCCCGACCATGATCCAGAGGCTCATCACCCGGCCGCGCAAATCGTCGTCGAGGTCGATCTGGATCGCGGTCTGCATCGAAACGCCGGTCATGGTGGCGGCAAAGCCGAGGCAGGCGACAACGACAAGGGTCAGCGGCCAGGAGCCGGAAAACCCGATGACGGGCATGAGGGCGACGCTGGCCACCACCGTCGCCAAGGCACTGCGCGGGATGCGTCCGCCGGTCTGAACCTCCATCAGGGCCTTCGAGACGCCGGCGATCAACGCGCCCAGCCCGGCAGCCGAGGTCAGCACGCCAAGCCCGGTCGCGCCGCGCCCGAAGGTGCCATCGGCGATGACGGGCAGGATTTCCAGCACCCCGCGATTGATGAAGGCGCTGACGCCGGTGATGAAGATCGCCTGTCGGATCAGGGGGGTGTTCAGCGTGTGTCGGATGCCAAGGGCCATCTCCCGGAGGAAGGGCGCGGCGTTCGCCCCGGTCCGGCTGCGTTCACGCGGGTTCAGGAAGGATATGGCGAAGATGAAGGGCAGGTAGAACAGCGCCTGCACCAGAAGCGAGGCGCCGACTCCCCAGACCGCAATCAGCAAACCGCCGAGGGCCGGGCCGATCATCCGGGCGAGATTGAAGTTGATCGCCATGAGGCTGATGACCGATGGTACGGCGGGCCGGTCCACGAGGCGCGGGGCAAGCGACATGCGGATCGGGTTGTGGGCCGAAATGGCGATGCCCAGAAGGCAGGCGATCACGATCAGCAAGAGCGGCGAAAGCACCCCAAAGGCCTGGCAGGCGAAGAGGACGAGCGCGAGGAGGCAGAGCGACGATTGCGTCATCATCGCCCCGCGCCTCACACGGATGCGGTCGACAAGCACGCCGAAGAACGGGCCGGTGATCATGGTCGGCGCGTAATTGGCGAAGGCGACGAGGCCGACGAAGCTGGCCGAGCCGGTCATGTCCCATGCGATCCAGCCGATGGTGACGCGCTGCATCCACGTGGCGTTGAGGGCGAAGATATTGCCGATGAGGTAGATGCGAAAATCGCGGAAGCTCAGGGCGGCAAGGTTCATGTGGGGGTTTTAGTCCGCGTCCGTGCCGGATGCCAGAGAGGTTGGCACGATGCGTTCCGGTTGGCCGGGGAAAAGGTTTCCCATGGGAAGGGCGGTGAGTTCGCGCAGGAGCTTCTTTTTCATGGCGCGGGCGTAGTCCTGGAACCCCGTGGCCTTTTCGACAAAGGCCCCGGTGCCTTGTATGACCCGCGCCCGGTAATAGGCGGCCAGTTCGTCGGCGCTGGTGCCTTTCGTGTTTTCCGGCGCGCCGATCACGAGGCCGTTGATGCGAAAGCCCGCGATTTCGCCCCGTTCGCGGGGGAAGGTCGGTTCGGGCCAGTCGTTGTTGATCCCGTCGCCCGAGACATCCAGCGTGAATTGTTCGCAATAGGGGCCGCGCTGGAACATGGCGGCGGCAAAGCGCAGGGCCTGGCCGAGGCCCGTTGCCTCGGGCGCGGGTTCGCGTTGGTGTTGTCTGAGGCTGGCGGTCACGTCGCTCAGGGTTGCGGGGTCTTGCAGAAGCGTCCAGTCCTGTATGATGCGCTGGTAGCGCGAGGCGGACCATTCATAGACGGCAATCGCGACGGGGGCGTCCGGTACCGCGAAGATGGCGGCGGTGACGTCGGGGTCGTCAAGCGCCGTGGCCAGCCCGTCGAGTTGCAGGCGGTATTCCTGTTGATCGACGGAGCCGGAGACGTCGAGCGCAAGGGCGAGTGCGAGGCGGCAGGCGGCATGGCTTGCCTGAAGGCTTGTGGCGACGAAGAGGGCGGTGAGGGTCGTGATATGGAAAAGGCGTGTCACGCGCGCGGTTTCCCGGCCCGTTGGTGCGGGTGTTCTGCGGATGCGCCCGGTCAGGCCAGCGCCTCGGCGATCGCCTGTACCAGTTCGGCTTCGCTGGTGATCCGGGCGACGTCGTCGGCTTTCAGCGTCACGCCCCAGTTTTCGGCCATGGCGCGGTAGCGGGGCTGGCGGTGAGCCAGGGCACGGCGGTAGGTCCAGCGCACGAAGGTGTCGGGGTTGACGGCCTCGGGCGCATCGCCGGTTTCGGCAAGGTAGCTTTCCCAGGCGTTGGCGAGGAATTCGTCCTGGTAGCACATGGGTTTCGGGGCACGGTCGAAGCGGCGGGCGAGTTCGTCGGCGTGCGCCTCGGTCCCTTCGATCCAGACCATCAGGAGGTTTTCGGTCAGGGCGGAGAGGACGGGGTCGTTTTCATCTTCGGGGTTGACGATTTCGCAGATCGAGCCGGAGGTGTCGCAGACGAAGTGGTCATAGCCATAGATGTCGCGGGCGCGGGCGATGAACTGGGCGGTGTCGAGCATCGCGGCGGCTTCGGCCTTGCGGTGCTGGCGCTGGCGCAAAAGGTATTCTTCCCACGGGACGCCGCCCTTTTCGGGATCGCCCGGTTTGCCGAGGTAGGTCGAAAGCGGGGCGAGGTCGTTGAAGGTGATGTTGGATTTCACCTGCACGCTGTCGGTCATCAGAAGCTCGCGCAGGAGCGGGCTTTTCATCGCCTCGCGCTTGAGGTTGTCGGAGATGAACTCGCCCATATAGCGGGTGCCGATGCGGTAATCGACCGAGTAGTGGAACCAGTTGCCGCTGGCGCGCAGCATGTTCGAGATATGGGTTTTGCCAAGCCCGGACATGCCGAAAAGCATGATCCGCTTTTCGGGGGCCTTCATCCACGCGTCTGAGCTTTTATAGAGCATGGAGCGAGGGTTAGGGGCGAACCGCGCCCCGGTCAATCAGGATCGGAGGGTTTTTCGCATGACGTGGCCCAGCCGCCCGTCGAGGATCAAAAGCCCTGCGGCGAGGAGGGCGAGGCCGAGATAGGCGTTGGCGGGCAGGGTTTCGCCGCGCACCCAAGCGCCAAGGAGGATCGCGATGGGCGGGATCATCAGCGTGACGAGGAGGAGGTTGCCGGCCCCCGCGGCGGCAAGCACGCGGTAGTAGAGGATATAGGCCACCGCGGTGGAGGCGACGGCGTAGTAGGCGATTGCGGCCCAGGTGGCGGGGGCGAGATCGAGCGGCAGCGGGCCTTCGATCAAATGGGCAAGGGGAAGCATGACGAGGGTGGAGCCGGTGAGCATTCCGGCGGCGGCGACAAGCGGCGGCTGGTGCGAAAGCCGTGCGCGCGCCCAGCTTCCGGCGAAGGCATAAGACAGGGTGCCAGCGATCACGGCGAGTTGCGCAAGCGAGCGGAGGTCGAGCGCGGTCAGGTTCTGCAAGCCGATGGCCGTGGCGACCCCGGCAAAGCCGAGGGTAACGCCGGTGATACGGCGAAGGCTCAGGCGTTCGTCGGGAAAAACGAGGGCCGCGACAAGGACGCCCCAGATCGCGGTGGCGGCATTCAGGATCGAGGTCAGGCCGCTTTCGATGGACAACTGCCCCCAGGCCATCAGCGAAAAGGGAATGACGTTGTTGAGGCAACCCATGACAAGGAAGGCACCCCAGGTGCGGGCGTCGGCCGGGATGGGCAGGCGTTTCAGAAGGACGACGGCCCAGAGGATCGCGGCGGCCCAAAGGACACGGTGGGCGACCGAGGACAGGAAGCCGATTTCGTCAAGCGCGGTTCGGATGGCCAGGAACGACCCGCCCCAGAGAAGGGCGAGGAGGAAGAGTTCGCACCAGGCGCGAAGGGAGATGGAGGTCTGTGTCATGGGGCAGGCGTAGCTTGGCCCCATGATTTGCGCGACCCGGATATTGCGGGAAATGGGGTGATCCGATGGAGCGCCTGCGGCGCAGGTCATTTTTCATGGGGGCGCTGCCCCCGGCGCTTTGCGCCTCCCCCGAGGTATTTTTCACGGGAAAAAGGGAAAATGAAAAGCCCCGCCGGTTGGGGCGGGGCTTTCTTGTCGGGAGGTGGAAGGTCAGAAGGTAAAGCCGACGCGGATGGCGGCACCGATGGCGGAGTTGTCGGAGAAACCTGCCCCTGCCGTGGTGTTGGCGTCGCCGAGTTCCACGTAGCGCACGCCGCCGGTGACTTTCATGTTGTCCTTGGTGTAGATCGCGCCGAGACCCACGGCGGTGAAGCCGTCCGTCGGGCCGAGGTTGCCGGTGATGCTGCCGGTTGTTTCCTCGTAGCTGACCGAGCCGAGGATGGACCAGTTTTCGTTCAGGCGGCGTCCGACGCCGAGGTTGTAGGTGACCCGGTCGTCGGCATAGCTGACCAGGGGCGAGCCGAAGCCGATCACGTATTGTTCGGGCGAGATGTCGAAGGCCGTCCACTCGGCCCATCTGATCGAACCGAAGACCAGCGTGTTCTCGGCGACGCCGGACTGGAATTCCAGGTTGATGGCTTGCGGCGTCTCGATGTCGGTGACCGAAGGGGCGACGCCGTTCTCAACGGTGTCAAGCTCGTGGTCGATGGCCGACAGGTAGGTTAGGGCGACGCGCAGCGCGATTTCCGGTTTCTCGTAGGCAGCACCCACAAGGTAGCCGAAAGAGAGGTCGCGGTCGCCGACGACGTCGTAGCCCGCAAAGGCGATTTCCGCCGTCGCCTCGATCGTCTGGGCGCGCAGGCCGCCGTAGAGGCTGAAGCCGTTGTCCATGTTGTATTGCAGGATGCCGGTGATCGCGTTGCTTTTGAACTCGGCATTTGAGCCCTGGAAGATGTAGCCGGTGCCGATGGGATAGAAGACATCCGCGCCGTAGGGCTGATCCCAGATGATGGCATAGGACCAGGTGTCGTTGATGTCGGCCTTGTAGGCGGCGCCAAAGCTGAGGAAACTTTCCGTCATATTGCCGGAAGCCACGCCGGGTGTCGGGTTCATTGGCCCGCCGACGCCCGAAACCGAAGGATTGCCGAAGGTGGTGCCGAATTCGAAATACCGGCCTTCTTCGAAAAGGACGGCGGTGGATTGCGTTGAACGCTCGATCCCGCCCGCGTTTGCCGATGCTGCGGCAATCGTGGCGGCCAGCGCGGTGGTGGCCAGATGTTTCAAGAGTTCCCCTCCCATAGAAATCTCTGCGATCTTTATAGGCGGTCGGGGGGCGTGGTGGTCAATTCCTGACCGCGCGTTACCTTCTGGCTGTGACGCAGCGTCATAAAACCGTTAACTTTTCCGGGCTGCGCGGGTTTCGCCCAGAAGGTTGGCGTAATTGCCGGTAAAGATAAGCACGGCACCCATCAGCACCCAGATATTGAGCGGTTCGGCATAGAACATCGCACCTATGATGGCGATGGCGGGCAGGCGCAGGAAGTCCATCGGGGTGACGACGATGGCGGGGGCGACCTTCAGCGCATTGGTGACGCAGGTATGGGCCAGAAGGCCCGCGATGCCGATCAGGGTGACCCAGGGCCAGGCCTGGGCCGAGGGCCAGGCGACGTCGCCGTCGTAGCCGGTGGCGATCATGCCCATGACGGCCTGCATGACGGTCAGCCAGAACAGCACGCCAAGGACGGTTTCGGTGCGTGTGAGCATTCGGGTGGTGACGATGGAACAGGCAAAGCCGATGGCCGAGGCGGCGGCAAGGGCAAGGCCGGTCGGATCGCCGCCGACACCGGGGCGGGCGACCATCATCGCGCCGGCGAACCCGAGGGCGACGGCGGTGAGGCGCAGGCGGGTGAGTTTTTCGCCCGCAAAGAGGACGGCGAAGATCACGACCCAGATCGGTGTCGTGAATTCCAGCGCGAAGACCTGTGCGAGCGTGATGAGCGGCAAGGCGGTGAACCAGAGGTTCTGGCCGGTGAAATGGCCGAGGTTCCTGAGGAAATGGAGCGGCAGGCGGTCGAAGCGGACTTCGCAGATCTTGCCGGTGGCAAATCCGACGATCAGGATGATGGCAAGCCCGATGAAGGATCTGAACATCATCATTTCAAAGCTGTCGAGTTCGGTTGAAAGGGCGCGCCCGGCGATGGCCATCGAGGAGAAGGATACGATGGCGCCCGTCATCCAGAGCGCGGCCAGGAGGGGCCGGGAGGTGTCGGTCATTCGAGGTACTTGATGTAGCTTTCGCGAGGAACGTCAAAGGCGTCGGCTGCCGAGGCGGCTGCCGCGCGGACCACGTTCATGGGCCATTTGACGGATTCCCACAAGAGCCCTTGGGAGAAGGCGAAGCCGCCGGTCGGGTCGGCGGCATGGTTCGAAACATCCGTGAACCCGGCCCATCTGAAAGACGCCTTGGCGCGGGGCAGGTGATAGCGGTGGGTGACAAGGATGATCGGATCGGTCTGGGTGAGGCGGTCGAAGTCCGCCGTGAACAGGGCGTTTTGCAGGGTGGAGTGGGACTGGTTTTCGATCAGGATGGCATCGGCGGGCACGCCTTCGGTCAAAAGCGTCTGGGCCATGTGTTCGGCGACGGGCGGCGTGCCGCCGCCGGTGACGACCAGAATCGGGGCCGCGCCCTGGCGGTAAAGCTCAAGCCCCATGGCCAGGCGTTCGGCGGTTTCGCCGGAAAGGCCCGTGCCCTCAACGCCAGCGTTTCCGGCAAGGATGACGATGGCCTTGGCTTCGGGGGTTTCCGAGGGCGGGGTATAGAGCGCTACGTAAAGGGCCGTGCCGATCAGGGCCCCCCAAACCGAAAGAACGGTCAGTGAAATTATCCAGCGAATCAATCCCATAGAAGGCACCCAGCCCGAAACTCTTGGGGGTTTCTACGGCAAAGCCGTGGGCGGGGCGAGCGTTTTTTGGCCGTGCGTCAGCTGGGCCTGCCGGGTTGGGGCCTTTGCGGTTCGGCGCTAGTCGTTCCGTGGGGGTGGGCCGCCGGGAAAGCCGCCCGGAGGTGGGGCCATGCCTGCGCTGCGCTCGGCGGTGAAGTCGACGGGGATTGTCAGGGTTCCGCGATAGCCGGTGGCGGGATCGCCGGTCATGGCGAGGGTTTGCTGTTCGATCTGGGCCGGGGTGTTGTCGGCAAAGATGTTGTCGCGCGCCAGCGTGATGCGCCCGAGGTTGCGGGTGCCGTTGGAATAGCGGGGGTCGGCGGCATAGAGGGCGGCACATTCCGCTTCGGGTAGGGCGATCTGGGCGGTGAGGACCGAGGATTCGCCACTGATCGCGGCTTCGACGTTCTCGAAGACCTCGAAGTGAAAATGCGGCCAGCGGCCGTCGTAGCAGCCGGGAAAGATCGTGGTGAAGCGGACAAGGCCATTTTCGTCGCTGATGCCGACGCCGCGCAGGTGGTTGGCGTCCGGTATGTCATAGAGCGAATAGTTCCCGGTCGTGTCACAGGCCCAGAGATAGAGCGCGTGACCGGCAAGCGGCGTGCAGGTGGCGGCTTCTTGCAGCACGAGTTCGAGGTCGAGCCTGACGCCATCGGCGCTGCCGGAGTAATCGCCGAATGAGGTGCGGAGGTCCTGGCGGATCACGCCCTGTTGCGTCAGGACGTTCACGACCTGTCCGGCGCGGGAGTTGGTGCCGTCGCCGGGATAGGGACCGGCGGTTTCCCAGGGCAGGGCGACGCAGTCGAGCGCAGAGGCGGGGGCGGCGGCAAGGCTGGCGGTCAGCCCGCCAAGAAGCGCGAGCAGACGGCGACGCCCGATCATCCGGGGCAGGTCTTCGGCGAAGCCTGCGTCGTGGGCGTGGTCTTCGTGGTCGTGGCGGGTCATTTGTTTTCCTTTCAGGCTTGCTGGGATTGTTGCGCGGAGGGCTGCGCATTCCGGGCGAGCAGGTGTTTGGTGGCGGCAAGGATATGCAGGGCAAGGATGGCGGCGATCAGGATGCCCAAGGTGTCGTGGATCTGGCTGGCGAGGGCGTCGAGCCAGCCGATTTCGCCCATGGAGGGGACAAGGGTGACATCCCAGACGCTTAGGGCGCGGCCACCGGCGACGGTCATCAGGATACCGCTGAGGGGCATCAGGACGATGGCGGCCAGAAGGGCGATATGGACGGCACGGGCGGTGCGGTGCTGCCAGAGGGGCGTGGCGGGGTCGTCTTTTGCAAAGCCCCGCGCGATGCGCCAGCCGACGCGCCAGAGACCGAAGGCGAAGGTGAAGACGCCAAGCGCCTTGTGCCAGTTCATCAACCCGCCGATGGCCTGACGTTCCAACCCGCCGTAGGCCATGACAAGGCCGAGGCCAAGTGCGCCCATGAACCCAAGGGCGGCGACCCAGTGGTTGAATCGCGACACGGGGCCATAGGCGCGGGGTGAATGCGTCGTCATGGTGGTGGTCCTTTGCGGCATAAATCTTTCTGGAAAGATATATGGGCGTATTTATCTTTCTTGCAAGATACTTTCCGATCAACTATTCTTGAGCCATGTCGCAAACCATCGAGGATGTCGTGGCGCGGATCCGCAGGAACTGGCCCGAAGTGTCAGCCGAGCAGGCGCGGGAAGTCTTTTCCATTGCGCGACAGGCCCGGCTGGTGCGCGAGGCGGCGCAGACCGCGTTGCGGGACTTTGACCTGACCCATTCCGAGTTCGAGTTGCTGGCCGCCCTGAGGTCGCACGGACCGCCGTTCCGCCTGAACCCGACGGACCTTTACGAGGCGATGCTCATGTCCTCGGGCGGTTTGACCAAACTGCTGAAAGGTCTTGAAACCCGGGGGCTTGTGTCGCGACCCCAAGGTTTGGGAGACGGGCGGTCGAAACCCGTGCAACTGACGCCTGCGGGCTGTGCATTGGTCGAAACGGCCATGCCCGTGGTGCAGACCGCCGAAGCGCCACTGTTGCGCGGGGGCTGAACGTTCACACCAGTTCGTTTGGAACGATGCTAACATTTTCGCCGAAACTTTCCGCCGGGCTTTCGTCGTAGGGCAATAGGAACCCCGTGCGTTTCTCGGGCGGGAGGTGCAGGTTTCGCGTGACCACCTTGCGCCAGTCGTCGAGGGTTTCGGCAGCCTCACTCGCAGGGCGCAGGGGCGTTTCGGGCATCCAGTGACTGAACAGGCGGTCGCGCAGGTTCGTCACGTGGTCTGGGTTGGTCAGTTGGACGCCGGCCTCGGTATCATAGCGGAAGCTGCGCCCGTTGAGATTGGCCGAGGTGACGAAGGCGGTTGCTTCGTCAAAGATCGACACCTTGGAGTGGACATAGACGATCGGCGCGCCTGCGCGGCTGCTGCGGTCGCCGGATGCGCTGCCGTTCGGTTGGGCCGGGCAGCAGATCAGGGCGCGGTCGCCGAAGGTTTCCTTGACACGGGAAATGCAGTCTGCCTGAAGGTATTCGCCCATCCGTGCGTCCTTGCCCCGGTTGTTGAGGAACGCCACGTCTTCGGGCGCGGCGGGCAGGACCATCAGGAGGTGAAGACCGGGGGTGTCACGCCCGGCTTTGGCAAGCCGGTCGGCAAGCGGGCGGTGCCGGAAGAACTGCGTTTCGAGGTAGATCAGGTTTTGCGATGCCGCGATCGCCTCAAGGTGGGTGTCTTCGATTTCGGAGACCACGGTGCGGGGCGAGATGTGCAGGGGGGCGAGCAGGCGGCGGGCCGAGACGGTGCGCAGGAAGCCGGGGGCCGAAGGCGCGGGGGGCGCTTTGCGGGCGACGGTGGCCTCGAAGGTTTCCAGATGCTTTTGCGCGGCAGCGGCGACCGGGCCGGTGACGATGACCTGCACGTCCTGCCATGTTTCCTCGGCCGGTTGGTCGTGGTCCAGCGTGTCGAAGCGGCGTTCGTCAAGGTCGATGCCGCCGACATAGACGGTTTCACGGTCGAAGACGGCGATTTTCTGGTGATGGGTCGCGGGCATCAGGTCGTAAAGCTGCGAGCGATCCGATGATTTCAGGCCGGGGGTGTATTCACTTTCGCGGCGTCTGGCGCGGCGTTTGGCGACCTTTCGGTGGAACAGAAGGCGCAGGATCACCCCGACGCGGGCGGGGTGGGGCGCGATGCGGAAGGAAAGTTTGCCGTGGCCGGTAACTTCGTCAACGGAAGCGAGTTGCTGGGCGGTTTTCCAGCTTCCCTCGTGGTATTCGGGGGCAAGGACCGGGTCGAAGTCGCTGATGACAAGGGTGATGTCGACGCCGCGTTCCAGCGTGTGCTTGAACAGGTCGAACCAGGTGTCGCCGGTTTCGCGGGCCTCGGCCGATCTGAGTTTCGTTGTGAGGTCGAAGACGCGGAAACAGGCGCGGATCTCGGTTTTCGCCCGAAGGAACAGGCGTTCAACGGCCGGGTAGGCCTCGCTTGCCGTCACCAGCACCTGGCAGGTTTCGACCGGGTTTGCGGGTTGGTCCGCCATGATCAGTCGGTTGCCGCGCGGTCGGCGATGTCTTCGAGTTTTTCGAACCGGACGGTCAGCGTGTAGGCGGTGTCGTGGTTGTCGACCTCAGCCGTGCCGCCCAGTTGGGTGACGAAGGCCTGGATTAGGCGCGTGCCAAGGCCGCCTTCTTCGAGGTCTTCTTCGGCTTTCGGATCGGGCTGGCCCTTGGAGTTCTGGATCACGAGTTCGACCTGGCCTTCGGTTTCTTCCGACAGGGTGAGCGCGATGTAGGATTTCGTGCCCTCGGCGGCCCCTGCGTATTTCAGCGCGTTGGTCACCGCCTCGGTCACCAGAAGCGACAGGGGGACAGCCTGATCCGGGTCGAGTTCGACTTGGGCGAGCGAGATGCGTTGTTCGATGTCGCTGGTGGCGAGGGTGCCGACGTTGATGACGCTGGAGAGGATCTCGGACAGAAGCCGGTCGGCGCGGACCACTTCGAGATCCGTGTCTGAATACAACAGCTTGTGGATCGTCGCGAGACTCATCACCCGGTCCTGGATACGTTGTAGGATGTATTTTGCACGCGGTTGAGTTATCTGGCGCAACTGCATGTTCAGAATGGAAGAAATCAGTTGAAGGTTGTTTTTCACCCGGTGGTGGATTTCTTTCAGCAGGACTTCTTTTTCGCGCACGTTCGCTTCGAGTTTCGTGTGGTTGGCGGCGATCCGGTCGATCAGGGTGTTATAGCTGTCGGCGATTTCCACGATGTCGCTTGGGGCGTTCTTGGGGGTGACGTAGCTTTGGGACAGCTTGTCCATGGAAAATCGGGTCATCTTGCGGCGAAGCTGTTTCAGGTGGCGCAGGACGAGGTGTTCCAGCGCGAAGAAGGCGACGAACAGGCTGGCCAGCCACATCAGGACGGGGAAGGCGGGGGTTGCGTAGTCGAAGAGGTTGAGCTGCGCCTCTTCGACCTTGGGGCCGGGGCGTCCGATCACATAGGTCGAGCGCGAGATCAGCGGCACAATGGCGATGGTTTCGAAGTCTTCGCCGGTGTCGACAGTGATGGTCATGCCCGATGGCGGGATCGCCAGATCCCTTGGGACGATGCCGAGGGATTGGAATTCGCTTGCCGTTTCGATGCCGGTGCTGGCCGACAGGACTTCGCCGTCGCGGTCGACGATGGCGGCGGTGAAGGCACCCGCCTCGTCGTCGAACAAAAGGTCGGTCAGGGAATGGGGGATCGAGATCGCGGCGACGCCAAGGAGGTTGTCATCGTCGTCGATAAGCGGGACCGAGGCGATCATCACCGAAAGCCCGGTCGCCGCGCCGCTGCGGTTGGTGGTCACCGTGGGTTTCGGATCGCGCAGGGTTTCGGCCCAGTCTTCACTGCCCGAAAAATCGATCGTGTTGCCGGTGCTGTTGCAACGCATGATGCCGTCGGCCCCGATGAAGCCGGCAAATGCAAAGCGACGTTCCTGTTCCACGATCCGGGCCATGACATCGTCGCAAGTCGTTGTTTTCGTGCCGACTTCCAGCGCGACATTGCCGATGGCGCGGGCCGTGCCCTGGGCAAGGTTGATGAGTTCAACCTGAGCCTGGGCGGCCATTTCGGTGCGCGAAAGCGCGTCGCGGTGCTGAAAACGGTCGGCTTCGCTGACCACCGACAAGGTCTGGTAGACGGCGATGGACCCAAGCGGCAGGAGCGCGATGGTCAGAAGGGCAAGCAGGCGGACCGATAGCGACTGGAACATGAACCAAAGCCCTTGTCAGAGTTCAGGCGGCGGGGCGCGATTGCAGAACGCCAAGGGCCGCTGCATCGGTCGCCATGGGCAGTTCGCCTTCTTCGAGATTCATCAGTTCGGCCAGACGTTTGCGCCCCCGGCTGGCGCGGCTTTTGATCGTGCCGGGCGCACAGCCGCACATCTCGGCGGCTTCTTCGCAGGAAAAGCCGGACACACCAACCAGAAGCAGCGCCTCGCGCTGTTCGTCGCGCAATTGGGCGAACGCCTCTTTGAATTCGTCCAGCGCAAGCGTGCCGTCGTGATCGGGTTTGACCGAAAGGCGACCGGAGAATTCACCGTCCACATCGGCCACTTCGCGTTTCTGCTTGCGGCGCATGGAATAGAAATAGTTGCGCAGGATGGTGAACAGCCAGGCACGCATGTTGGTGCCTGCCTGAAACTTGTCGATATTGCTCCACCCGCGCGTCACCGTTTCCTGAACGAGGTCGTCGGACAGGGTGGGATTGCGCGTGAGCGAGAGGGCAAAGGCCCTCAACGAAGGGATGTGTTCGACAATCTCTTCGCGTGGGTCACGGTCAGATTCAGGATCCATCGGATTTGGCCTTTTGTTCCCGCAGACGGGTCAGAAGTTCTTCGAACTCCTTTGGCAACTCCTCGTCCAGCGCCTCGTCATAGACGCGCTGAAGATTCTTTTTTATCTGATCTTTTGCTTTTGATTTTCTGTTATCGGGAACCATGTTTCGGTCTATGCGTTTGTGTGCCGGTACGCTACCAACTCACGATAGCGGAGTTGGTTCCGAAAAAAAATGGAGGGATGGATGTCATCCGAAAAAACAATGCAGGAACTGACGGCCTTGTTGCCGTTTTTGCGCAGATACGCGCGGGCGCTGACCGGCTCGCAAGCCTCGGGCGACCGTTATGCGCTGGCAACGCTGGAAGTGCTGGTTGAAGAACCGGATGCCTTGGGAGATGAAAATCCGAAGGTCGATCTGTTTGGCGCTTTTCACAAGATTTGGCAGTCTTCCGGTGCGCCGATTGCCGATGAGGATGACCAGGCCCTGTTGGAAAACCGCGCCCAATGGCGTTTGCAGGGGCTGATGGCGAATTCGCGCGAAGCCCTTTTGCTGCACAGCATCGAGGGTTTTTCGTTCCAGGACATCGCCAGCATCATGGGGATCGAGCCCGGCGATGCCGAAAGGCTGGTCGAACAGGCCGCGTCGGACATCGACGACATGGTGACCGGCAATGTCATGATCATCGAGGACGAGGCGATCATCGCGATGGACCTTGAGGCCATCGTTCGCTCCATGGGTCACACGGTGACAGGTGTCGCGCGCACGGCGGATGCGGCGGTGAAGCTGGGCGAAAAGACGGTGCCCGATCTGATCCTGGCCGATATCCAGCTTGCGGATGGATCTTCGGGGATCGACGCGGTGAACGCGCTGTTGGAATCGTTGGGGGATCGCCCGGTGATATTCATCACCGCCTTCCCCGAGCGTCTGTTGACGGGCGAACGGCCCGAGCCTGCGTTCCTGATTTCAAAGCCTTACGCGGAAGAGCAGGTGCGCACCGCTGTCAGCCAGGCCATGTTCTTTGCCACGACCGAAGAGATGCAGACCGCCTGAATAAAAATGCGCCCCGACCATGTCTGGCCGGGGCGCGCACCTTTGGATAACTCGTAATCTGCCCCCTACACTCGGGAACAACAGGGGGTCAGTCGGCCGCAATGGCGCGGAGCATCCAGGCGCATTCCTCGTGAAAAGCAGAACGTTCGGTGGCCAGGTCTTCGGTCACGGGATCGTTGTGTTCACCGGCCAGTTCGATCACCTGGTGCAGGCGTTTCGCGACAGATTCGTGATCTTTGGCAAGGTCTTCGACCATGACCCGTGCGCTAGGCAGTTCGTCACGGTCGGAAATCTCCGAGCGGTTCACGATGTCGTCCATCCGGTGCGGCGCAAGTTGGCCGAGGGCGCGGATGCGTTCGGCCATTTCGTCGGCCGCGGTGAACATGTTTTCGTACTGTTCGTCGGTCAGCTTGTGGATCGAGTAGAACAGCGGGCCTGTCACGTTCCAGTGGTAGGCATGGGTCTTGAAGATCAGCCGGTAGGTATCGGCCAGCACGTCCGAGAGGGCGGGAGCGACCTTTTCAGCGCCCTTGACGCCCGATTTCACCTTGTCGGCGGATGGTTTGATTTCCAGCACTTCGGTCATTTTCTCTTCCTCATTTCGGTTGTTTGTCATGCCCTTCCGAGGGGCCGTTAAAGATCGTCCTGGACGTCGTTCGACGTGTCCTGGATCACCTGCCCGCCGCTTTCAACGTCCTGACCAAAGCCTTCGACAGTCTGACAGGCAGAGGTGAGGACAAGAGCGGCGAGCAACATGTATGCGGTTTTCATTTTCGTACTCCTGAATTAGCGCAGACGTTCGATGACAGCGTCGGCAAAGCCGTTGACCATGGTTTCGTAGATCAGCTCCCGTTCGGCCGCGACGATCTCGACACCGTCTTCGGTCGTCTCGAAGTCACCCGATTCATTCACCGTCAGGCGCAGGTCGTAGAAGCTGTTGCGCGTCGGGTCGTCTTCGTTGGTGACCTGGATGCCGGCCTTCAGCGAGGAATCGAGTCCAAGCGCGCTTTGGAACGTGTTGGTCATGTCGAATTCGTCGATGTCGATCTCGATTTCCGAGCCGCTTTCGGCGATGTTGTCGGCGACCTTCGCGATGATCGCGGTTTCAAGGTCGCCTTCCAGATCGCTCCAGAATTGAGCCGCCTCGGGGCTTTCAATGGCCTGAAGGTCGAACACGACGTCAACCTTTTCGACCTGGTGATCGGCGTCCAGGGCAAGGGCCGGGGCGGCCAGGGAAAGTGCAGTCAAGGCACTGATAGTAAAGCGTTTCATGGGTCAGACCCTTTCTTCGTTTCGATGCCCAGACAACGCCGGGTCGCGGAACCAGTTCCAGAGATTCCGGAAATATTTTGGAGTCGGGCCCAAGTGCCGCCAGGCAAAGGAATTTTCACGGGATCGGGAACCGGACGGGTTTTCGATGGTTAATGGGGCAATGGGCGCTTGCATCCGGCGGCGCGGTAACAACCACGACAGGAGACTTCAAATGACCATGGAAATCGGCGGTCTATTCGGCCTCATCCTTTTGGGCCTCAACATCTGGGCCATCATTTCGATCCTCGGCTCGGGGGCTTCGAACGGCGGCAAGGCATTGTGGATCCTGTTGATCTTCATCCTGCCCTTCGTCGGCTTCCTGATCTGGCTGGTTGCTGGGCCCAAGTCGCAGACCAGCAGCATCTGACACCACAATCCATTCTCACGGTGAAAGAAAAAAACCCGGTCAAATTAGTGGCCGGGTTTTTACATGCGCGTCGTCGTGCATTGCGATTTCGGTGGCCTTGGCGCGGTTCAGGATGCGCATCTTGCCGTCTTGCCAGGCGAGGATCTGTTTCTTGCGCAGTGCGCCAAGCGTCTTGTTCGTATGGACGAGCGAGAGGCCAAGCGCATCCGCCAGATCCTGTTGGGTGTAGGGAAGGGGGCAGGCTTCACCGTCGGCAATGTTCACGTCCTCGCAACGGGCATGGAACGTGAGAAGCGCCCAGCAGATGCGCTGTTCTGCAGTCATCTGCCCGACCGAGGCGAGGGCTTCGCCAAGGAAATGTTCCTGGAGCGCGGCCAGCCAGGTGAGGTCGTAGGCGCGGGCGGGTTGCTGGCGGAACAGCGACCAGATGCCGGAACGGTCGAAGACGCATAGGTGCATTTTGGTCGTGGCTTCGATCGAGGTCTGCATTTCGCCCATCACCCCGGCCTGAAGACCAATGAAGTCGCCCGGCATGATGAAGTTCACCACTTGCCGGCGACCGTTGGGCAGGATCTTGTAGCGCAGGCCCATGCCGCGCAGGACGGTATAAAGCTGGGGGCTGTTCGAGCCCTGCATGAGGATCGGCGTGCCCTTGTCGATGACAAGATCGCCGACCTTAAATTTCCGCATGAATGCCAGCTCGTCGCCCTTCAGTTCTTCGAAGGTGTCGAGTTTGCGCAAAGGGCATCGCGCGCAATCGGTGGGCATGTAACCTCTCTTTCCTATGTCATAGATTAATGCGCGAGGCGTGATCCGGTTCCATTGTCCGTCGATGGATCGGGGCCTGTCATGACATTTGCAGCAGATTCGCGGCGGTTCCTGATCGTCACGAGCGAAGCCATCGTGGCCGAGGACTTGAGGGACGTTCTTTCCCAGGTTCAGGGGGCGGAGGTCGATGTGCGGGCCGTTCTGGATGACACCTGGGGCGGGGTCTACGGCCTTGCGATTTTTACCGGGCCGCTGGACGAATTGCTGAACGACAAGCGGGTTCGGGCGATGCACAGGGATGGCACGAAACTGGTGTTCCTGAACGGCGAGATGCCCAGTCATTTCTTTGATGGCACCGGCATCAACGCCCTGCCGCATCCCTTCCGTACCAGCGACGTGGTGGACATGCTTAACCGGCTGGGTTTTGCCTGTCCGAGATTGGTCTGAACTTTTGGGAACCGTTTTGCACCTTCTACGTTGTCTCGGTATCAAAGAAGGAGAAAACCATGTTAGGATGGGCACTTACGTTCCTTGTGATCGCACTGATCGCCGCCGTTTTCGGCTTTGGAGGCATCGCCAGCGCCTCGGCCGGGATCGCACAAATCCTGTTCTTCGTGTTCCTCGTTCTGTTCGCCGTGGCACTTATTGCCCGGATTGTTCGGAAGGTCTGAACCGAAGAATTGTCGAAAGAGGCCCGCATGGTTTTGCGGGCCTTTTTCATGCGGTTTTCTTCAGGGCGTCGCTGTCGGCGACGTCGGAATTCAGAAGGAAGCCGAGCCAGAGGATCACGGGCAGGGCGACGATGGCCCCGATCGGCCCCCAGAGCCACAAACCGAAGATCACCGACAGGAAGACCACCAACGGATTTGCGTGGATGTGCTGGCCGACGAACCACGGCGTGACAAAGTTCGCCTCCATCACGTTGATAACGAGGAAAGCGGCGGGCGGCAGAAAGGCGAAGGCTCCGTAGAATTGCACGAGCCCTGCGATCAGAAGACTGACGATGATGATCATCGGGCCGAGGTAGAGGATGTAGTTCATCAGCCCTGCCGCAACCCCCCATAGAATTGCGTATTCCACCCCAAGCGCCAGCATCGCGACTGCCGTTGCGACGCCGACGCCGACGTTCACGATGGTAACGGCCGCGAAATAACGCGAGACAAGGCGGTCGGCGCGGTAGAGCCGGGCCTCTTGCCGGCCTGCGGCGGCATAGATCTTGTCGCGGGTCAGGACGAAGAAAAAGAACGTGCCGACCACGATGAAGACCTGGGCGCCGAAGTTGGGCGCAAGCCAGAGCGCGTCGCTGATCGAGGGGATGGCGGCCTGGGGTTCGAGTGCTTCGGCGCCGACGGTTTCTTCGATTTCCTCGCTGATGTTTTCGATGCCGCGCAGGAGGCTGGAGAATGAATCGATCCAGCTGCGCACCGCGAACTTGAGGCGGGGCAGGCGTTCGATGATCTGTGTCAGAAGCGGGGCGAGCAGGAGGAAGGACAGGATAATGGAAAGCGTGGTTGTTATCAGCAGGACGGTGGCAGCGGCGACCCTTGGCAGGCCCCAGCCGATCAGGCGCTCGGACAGGGGCGAAACGACGATGCCGAGGACCACGGCAAAGACGAAGGGGGCGAGGATGGCGCGTGAGGCATAAAGTGCCGCGATGCTGCCGATCACGGTCAGGATCAGCAGCATCACACGGGCGGCTTTTTCGGTCAGGACGGTCTCGATCACCTATTTGCCGCCCGTTGCGGCGCGATCTTTTCGCTGGCGGTTTGAGACAGGGCCTGGATTTCGGCGTTCAGCGCATTTTGGGCTTCTCGCATCAGGTGATCGCGTTTCTGGCCCAAAAGCTCGTTTTCCTTGCGCGTGCCGGGGATCAGGGCGCCGAGGGCGGCACCGAAGGCGAGGGCCAGCGCGCCGGTGACGAGCGGGCGGTCACTGTGGAAGCCTTTTGCGTCGCTGGCCAGGTGTTTTGCCCTTCTTTCAAGGTCTTCCTGAGCTTCCAAAGCGGCGCGGCGGGCCTTCAACACGCGCTTTTGCGCGGCGTCGGGCAGGGCGTCGAGCCCCTTGTTCATCGCCGCCCTGAGGCGCGAGGCCGAGGGGCGTTCCACGGTGCCGGTCATGGCGCTTTTCATCGTCGCGTCGGCGTCTGCGACACGGGCGTCGAAGCCATCCATCGCGGTCTTGGGGGGCACGGCGCTGGTGCGTGGTGATCGCGGTGCCGATGCGCCGGGACCGGTCAGCATCAGGGCGAGGCCCGCGCCGACCAGCGCGAATGCGGCGGGGTTGGCCTTGGCCGTGTCGACCGCCATGCGGGTGATTTCGCCGCCATAGCCGCCGACGGTGGCATTGACCTGGCTGGCAAGGCGTTCGGGCGAGAGCGTGCTGGCCAGATCGTCGAGCGAGCGGGCAAGGTTCGCGCGGTCGCTTTCGACCTGGGCTTCGAGAATATCGAGATCAGACATGGCTGGCCTCCTTCAGTTTTTCGAGATCCTTCTGGACGTTTTTCAACGTGCGGTCGGGGGTCAGGGTGCTGGCATCAAGGCGGGATTTGCCGACCAGCGCAAAGACGATAGCCGTGCCGAGGAAGATGCCGCCAACGATCAGCGCCGCCGCCCAGATGGACAGGCCGGATTCACCGAGGCCCGCCACGAGGGCAGAGGCCAGCACGTTGAGCGCGACCAGCGCAAAGAGCGCCGCGACGCCGAAAAAGACGATGCCGGTGCCAGCGCGCGAGATGTTCGATTTCATCTCGGCGCGGGCGAGAGCCAGTTCGTCGGACATGAGCGAGGTGAACTGGCGGATGGCCGTCACGAATTGCGCGGGGGCCTGGCGGATGTCGCGTTCATGCATCTTCAAACCCCCAGGGATCGGTGGCGACGGGTGGCGTTTCGGCCTTCATGAAGCGCGTCGCCAGGAAGCCGACCGCGACTGCGCCGCCGATAAACATCAGGGGATGCTTGCGGGCAAAATCGCTGGTATCGCGGGCGATGGCCTGCAGATCGGTCTCGCGGATTTGGCGGGCCACGTCTTCGATACGGTCGGCGATCTGGGTTGCGGCCTGGGCCTGGAATGAGTTTGGGTCGAACTCGGCACCTGCGGCGTCGGCTGCATTAGCGGCGTTGTCCACGGCCTCGGCGGCCCTGGATTGAACCGCGTCCACCTTTGCATCCACTTCGGATTCGAGGCGCGATTTCAGATTTTCGCCGATTTCGGCCGCTTGTGCGCTGGCTTTTTCGGCAATGTCGGATTTCCGTGTCATCGGGCTCCCTCGCGGTTTGATTTTCTTGGTTAAGCAACGCCGAACGCGCACTTCGGTTCCCGCAAGAGGCGAGAAAAGGGAACCCATGGCGGGCGAAACCGTTTAAACAAGGACAAAGGAGAAAAGGATGACGCGGGGCCGAGACGCCGAGAGTTTCCACAACATACCGATGAGGGGCTGGCTGGATATTGGCTGGCGGGTCTTTCAGCGTGTCGGGCGCAACCGGATCGGTCTGATCGCCGCCGGTGTGGCGTTTTACGGGTTGCTGTCGCTGTTCCCGGCCATCACGGCGGCGGTGGCGATTGCCGGTTTGGTGATTGATCCCTCGGTCCTGGTCAATGACACCGATTGGCTGCTGTCGGTGATGCCTCAGGCGACAGCCGAGATGTTGACGTCCCAGATGACGGAGGTTTCGCTGGCGGGCGACAGAGCCCTTGGGTGGGCGGCGATTGCAGCGCTTTTGCTGGCGTTCTGGTCGGCTTCGAAAGGCATGGGGAGCCTGATCGAGGGGCTGAACGCGGTTTATGAAGAGCGGGAAAAACGCGGGTTTGTCTGGCTGCGCCTTTTGACGATCGGGCTGACGATCTGTCTGATCGTTGCGCTGATTGCGCTTGTCACGGTGGTGGCGGCGATACCGACCATCCTGTTCTTTCTGGGAAACTCGCCGATTGCCGAAGATCTGTCGCTGATCCTGCGCTGGCCGTTCCTGTTTTTCTTCAGCGTTGCCGGAATCGCGTTGTTGTACCGGTTCGGCCCAAGCCGTCGGAACGCGCGGTGGCGCTGGTTGACGCCCGGCGCGGTGCTGGCCTGTACGCTTTGGACGGCCGCGACGCTTGGCTTCAGCTATTACGTCCAGTCCTTTGCCAGTTATAACGAGACCTTTGGCGCGATTGGCGGTGTGGTCGTCATGCTGACCTGGCTTTGGCTGTCGGCCTATTCGATCCTTCTGGGCGCACAGCTTGACGCCGAAATCGAGGCACAGACGCGCAAGGACACGACCGTTGGCCCGGAGCGCCCCATGGGCGAACGCGGTGCGACGAAGGCCGACATGATCGGCGAAACTTTCTTGGAAAAATCCGAATAGCCGGGGAACCCGAAAGAGGGCGCGGCGTTGGTTCGATGAAAGGTCGCGAAGACGCGACCCGCCACGGAGACTATCGCCGTGGCACTCAAACAGGAAAGGAAGATCGCCATGAATTGGGACCAGATCGAAGGCAAATGGACCGAAGTCAAAGGCCGTCTGCGCGAGCAATACGGCGAGCTGACTGAAGACGAACTTGAAGAAGCAAAAGGCGAGCGCGAACAGGTGCTTGGCCTGATCCAGCAGAAGTACGGCAAGGCCAAGGCCGACGCCGAGCGCGAGTTGGACGACCTGGTTGGTCGTATGTAACCCCTCGGGTGCCGCCCCCGGCACCCACCTGTCCCGTTAACAAGTATTTTGTCACGATGATGGAACTGGCCCCCCAACTCTGGGGGGCCTTTTTTGTTCTGTGATTGGTGAGGGGTCAGCCTTTTGTCGGGATGTCGAGGGCGGCGCGGAATCGTTCCAACTCGTCCTTGGTGCGCAGGGCCTTTTCGGCGTGTGCGACCATTTCCCTTGCGATGCTTTCCACGGTGGACCTTGCCTCTTTGTCGCCCGCGTCGTGGAGCGCTTTCAAGGCCTTTGCCACGCGCACCAGCACGTCCTCGAAACCGGCCCCATCGCGCACAAGGTCGCGAAGTGCGGTGTCGATCATGCGTGATGCGCCGATTTCAAGGACATGCACCCTGTCATACTCGGGCTTTTCGTCGACTTCGTCCGATTTCTGCAGGTATTCGTAAAGCAGGACTTCCAACCGGGTTATGACCTCTTTCGCGGTGCCGGGGTCGTTGATCGCGGGGGAAAGGGCGCGGGACGCCGTTTCACGCAGGGCCTGGAGGGCGTAGAGCGGATCCTGTTCATAGCTGCGGCCCGAGCGGATCGCGAAGGCATCCGCGATCTTGTCATCGGGCTCTGCCCCTTTGACATGGGCCAGCACCTTGCCTTTCAGGACGCGCACGCCCGGTCGCAACGCAAGGAAAATCTGTGCGTCGTTTTCTTCTGCGTATTTTTGCAGAGAACTGACGTTGATAAAGGCGACATAGCCCGAGGATGGGGCTTTGACGGGTTTCGCACCGTCCGGGATGTCTGTTTCGTCGTGCCAGGCGCACCCGCCCAGCAAGGGCTGAGCCGCATGGGCGGCGAGGGTTTCGCGGGCGGTGCGTTCGGCCCGGTCCAGCGCGTATTCCATCGAACCGATTTGCGACAGCTTGTGAATCCAGCGGACCAGCGAAAAGACGATCCCCATAACGATCAGAACGGTGAAGAGAAAGACGACGACCGAGGCGCTGTCGCTGTAGAAATCCGCTCGGAACAGGATGATCGCGGTTAGCGAGAAGACGAAAGACCCGATGAAGGTGGCGAGCACCGACTGGGTCGAGGTGTCTTCCATCAACAACTTGTGGATGCGCGGCGTCGTGTTGGCGGCAAGCGAGCGGTAGGACGAGACCATGACGCCAAGGGAAAAGGTGGCGACGGCCAACATGCCGCTGGCGAGGATTTCGAGGATCGGCAGGATCGCCTCTTCCGAGAAACGGTCTTTGGAAAATTCGGGAAGCAGGGGGTCCAGCAGTTCCGCCGAGAGGGCAGCAACGACGGAGAGCATGGAAATAAGCGCCACGCGGACCCCGAGGATGCGACTTACTTTTCGCAACTTCAGGAAGGTCTCGCGTGGCGCTTTGGAATTCAAGAACACCTGTCAGGCTCCCGTCCTGTCACCCTTCCGGCCGGACGGGTTCCCTTTTAGCGATTGCGTAGCGCAACCCCCAGAAGCACGCCTACCCCAAGAGCGCCGGCCATGGCCAGCCCCGGGTTCTTGCGCACGAACGATGTCGCCTCTTCTGTCGCGGTCTGGAACTGTTTCTGCGCCTGGTCGGAGATCTCCCTGGCGGTTTCCTGCACGGTGGCGAGTTTTTCGTGCATGAACTCGGTCGGCCGGTCGATCACGGCTTCGGCGGTTTCCTTTGCGCGGTTCTGAGTTGTCTTGGACATTTCAAGCTCCTGTTTTCGTGTGATTTTTCAAGGGCAACGCGGGGTGCGTTGCAGGGTGTCAATTCCCCTCGACTTCGCCTTCGAGGGTGCCGACGCCGGGCACTTCGATGCTGATGTCGGGATCGTCGCCCGGCAATTCGCCGCCGTAGAGGGCCCAGGCGACTGTACCAAGGCCGACGATCAGACCGCCGACGAGGAAAGCAAGGACGGTGTTGCTGGAACTGCGAGTGGCCATGTTGTTGCTCCTTCAGAGTATTGACGTTTGACTGTCAACGCCGAAGGGCCTTTCCGGTTCCCGACTGTTCGTAATGTTGGATGGAGTTGGTGCCGAAGGGCGGTCAGCTTTCGCCTGCGATGGTGGCCTGGTTGACCGCGCGTCGGGGCATTTCGCCCCGGTGGAGGGTCTGAATGTCTTCGAAAACCATTTCGCTCATCCGCCCGATGGACTGGGCCGTGTCGGCGCCCGAGTGGGGCGAGAACAGCACGTTGGGGGCGGAGAAGATTTTTTGGGCCGTGTCGGGCGGTTCGACCGGGTAGGCGTCGATGGCAGCACCGGCAAGGTGGCCGGAGTGGAGGGCGTCGGCGAGAGCGTCGAGATCGACGATGGTGCCGCGCGCGAAGTTCAAAAGCTGTGCGCCGGGTTTCATCGTCGCGATGGCGGCGGCGTTGATGAGGCTGTCGGTCTCGGGACTGCCAGGCAAGTGGAGCGAGATGGTATCGGCGCGGGAAAGGACGGTGCCGAGGTCGGTGAGTTCGACCGAGAGGTCGCGCGCCACGTCCTTTGCCGGGTAGGGGTCATAGGCGAGGACGTGCATGCCGACGCCACGGGCCATGCGGGCCAGCCGCTGGCCGATCTGGCCGAAGCCCAGAAGGCCGAGGGTGGTGCCGGCGACTTCGCTCCCGCGCCTGCGGTCCCATTGTCCGGCGGTGACGGAGGCGTGGCCGAAGACGGTGTTGCGCGACAGGGCGAAGATCGCGCCAAGGGCCATTTCGGCGACGGCCTGGGAATTTGCGCCCGGGGTCGATGTGACGGGGATGCCGCGCGCGGTCGCGGCGGCGACGTCGACGGAATCAAGGCCGACGCCGTGTTTCAGGATGCCCTTGAGGTGCGGAGCGGCGGCGATGGTTTCGGCGGTGACGGGGATCAGCCCCGCGACGAGGTAGTCGGCCCTGGCCAGTGTTTCGGCATAGGCGGTGCCGGTTTCGGTGTGGCGTTCAAGGTCGAAGCCTGCCGCCCTGATCCGCGTGGCGGTATCGCCGACGCTGGCGAATGTCGGAGAGGTGGTGGCGATGACCGGCACGTCAGGAGGCTTCGCTCAGACGGTTGTGGCGGATCGAGGACCAGAGCGCGAGCGCGATCAGCCCCGCGCCGATGAGGCCGGTGACAAGCTCCGGGATGTGCCAGAGCGACTGGGCGAACATGATGAGCGAAAGGGCGAGGATCGAATAGAAGGCCCCGTGTTCAAGGTAGCGAAACTGCGTCAGCGTCTGACGTTCGACCAGCATGATGGTCATGGTGCGCACGTAGAAGGCCCCGATGCCAAGGCCGATGGCGATCAGGAACAGGTTCTGGGTCAGGGCGAAGGCTCCGATCACGCCGTCGAAGCTGAAACTCGCGTCCAGCACTTCGAGGTAGAGAAACGCGCCAAGCCCGCCCTTGGCGGCCATTTCGGTGGCTTCCTGCGAGGAATCGAGGATCTGGCCCAGAAGTTCGACGGCAAGGAAGGTCAGCAATCCGCAGATCGCGGAGAAGAGGAAATCGGTGGCGTAGTCTTCGTGCAGCGTGACGGTGAAGCCGAGGATGACGATCAGGACGACGGCAATCTCAAGCCCCCGGATCGAGGCCAGCGCGCGCAAGCGTTTTTCCAGGGTGCGTATCCAGTCGACCTCTTTCTCGCTGTCGATGAAATAGCTCAGGGCCACCATCATGAGGAAGGTGCCGCCAAAGGCGGTGATCGAGATATGCGCCTCGTCCATGATGCGGGCGTATTCCTTCGGCTCGGTCGCGGCCAGCTTGATGGCGGCGATGGGGCCGATGTTGGCGGCGATGACGACGACCGCCAGCGGGAAGATGATGCGCATTCCGAAGACCGCGATCAGGATGCCCCAGGTCAGGAAGCGGTGTTGCCATTCCGGGGTCATGTCTTTCAGCTTGTTGGCGTTGACGATGGCGTTGTCGAAGCTGAGCGAGATTTCCAGCACCGCCAGCACCGCGCCGATCAGGAAGAACGAGACTGCGCCGGTCAGGGTTTCGGTGGTGTTCCAGCCCAGCCAGAACGACAGGATCAGGCCGATCACGGTGATCGCGAAGGGCCAGCGAAAGTAGGAAATCGTTTCGGTCATGTGGCCCTTGCTGGTTTCGGCAGGTCGTACACCGGGGTCAAAAGGGGTTTGCCCGCGAAGTGTGCTGCGAGATTATCCACCACAAGTTGGGCCATCGCGTCGCGTGTTTCAACCGTGCCGCTTGCGTGGTGTGGATAAAGGGTGACGTTTGGCAGGGAGGTCAGGCGCGGGTCCGGGTTGGGTTCGTTCAGGTAGACGTCGAGGGCGGCGTGGCCAAGTTCACCCGAAGAAAGCGTTTCGATCAGCGCGGTTTCGTCCACGACGCTTCCGCGCGCCACGTTGATGAAGATGCCGTCTGGTCCGAGGGCCTTCAGGACATCCCCGTCGATCAGGCCGTCGGTTTCGGGGCCGCCGGGAACGACGGCGACCAGCATGTCGGCCCACGTGGCGAGGGCGGTGAGGTCGTCGAAATAGGTATAATCGACGGGTTTCGGGCTTCGCCCATGATAACCGATTTCCAGCCCCAAAGGTTCAAAGCGTGCGGCGATGGCCTGTCCGATCTGACCCAGGCCGACGATGCCTGCGCGTTTGCCGCGCATCGACGACAAGAGCGGATACATGCCTTTGTGCCCCCAATCGCCGCTGGCCACGTAGGCATGGGCGGCGACAAGGTGGCGGCGGGCGGCAAGGGCAAGCATCAGGGCGGTGTCGGCGACGTCGTCGTAAAGGGCCGCCGAGGTATTGGTGAATTGGATGCCGCGTTCCCGGAGGGCCGTGTCGTCGATGGTTTCGAACCCCGCAGAGGAGCAGGCGACGATTTCCAGGTTGGGGAGGTGGGCAAGGTGCGACGTGCCGAGTTCCGCGTGGCCGTTGATGACGACGCCGGTGCAGCGCGGACCAAATTCGGCGATGAAGGCCGCTTTGTCCTCGGCCTCGTCATAGCGATGGAGGGTATAGGCCGCCTGTAACTGTTCCATCGCGTTGGGGCGGGTGGGGTACACCACGAGAATATCCTGCTTTTTCATGGGGTCACGCCCTTTCGAGTGCTGCGCGGGCCAGACGACGTTCGGCTTGCACATCCGGGTCGGGATGCAGGCTCGCCGCCATGAGGTTCTTTGTGTAATCCTCGCGCGGGGAGTCGAAGATCTGGCCGACCGGGCCCTGTTCGACGATGCGTCCGTTTTTCATCACGACGACACGGTGCGCGAAGTCGCGTACAAGCGGAAGGTCGTGGGCGATGAAGAGGTAAGACAGGCCGAGATCCCGTTGCAGGGTGCGCAAAAGCTGAATCACCTGGTCCTGGATCGACACGTCGAGGGCCGAGACGGCCTCGTCACAGACGATGATCTTGGGGGCGAGGGCAAGGGCGCGGGCGATGGCGATGCGCTGGCGCTGGCCGCCGGAGAACTGGTGCGGATAGCGGTGCAGGTGGCTGGCGTCTAGGCCGACCTGTTCGAGAAGCTCGGCGACCCGGTCGCGCCATTTGGGTTTGGGCAGGATCTCGGGGTGGATCGCGAAGGCCTCGGCGATGATGTCATAGACCGTCATGCGCGGGTTCAGCGATTGGGTGGGATCCTGGAACACCATCTGGATGTCGCGGCGCATCCTGAACAGGGTACCGGGGTCCATCGTCACAAGGTCGCGGCCTTCATAAAGGGCTTCGCCCGATGTCGCCTCGACCAGCCGCAAAAGCGTTTTGGCCAGTGTCGATTTGCCCGATCCGCTTTCGCCGACGATGGCGACGGTTTCGGCGGGCAGGACGGTGAGGCTGGCGTTGTCGAGCGCGACGAATTCGCCGAAGTGCTTGGTCAGGGCGTTGATCTGGAGAAGCGGTTTGATCTGGGTATCGAGCGCCTGGGCCAGGTCGCCGCTGCCGGGAACGGCGGAGATCAGTTTCTTGGTGTAGGGATGCGCGGGGTTGCGATAGACCTCGGCGGCGGTGCCGGTCTCGACGATCTCGCCCGAATTCATGACGACGACACGGTCGGCCACCTCGGCCACGACGCCAAGGTCGTGGGTGATGAGCAGGAGGCCCATGCCGGTTTCCTGCTGCAATTCCTCAAGCAGCGCGAGGATCTGCGCTTGCACGGTCACATCTAGCGCGGTGGTCGGTTCGTCCGCGATCAGGATGTCGGGTTTCAGGGCAAGGGCCATGGCGATCATCAGGCGCTGGCGCTGGCCGCCGGAAAACTGGTGGGGGTAAGCATCGACCTTGTTGGCAAAATCGGGGATGCCGACCCGTTCGAGAAGCTCCAGGCAGCGGGCGCGGGCCTTGTCCTTGGATACCCCGTGTGCGGTCAGCATCTCTTCGATCTGGAACCCGACGGTATAGACCGGGTTCAGGTGAGAAAGCGGATCCTGAAAGATCATCGCGATGCGCTTGCCGTTGAGGTCGCGGCGCGCCTCGTCGGTCATCTTCAGGACGTCCTTGCCTTCAAACAGGATTTCGCCCGAGACGATTTCGCCCGGCGGGCAGTCGATCAGGTTCATGATCGCGCTGGCCGAGACGGATTTGCCCGACCCGCTTTCGCCAAGGATCGCAAGGCATTCGCCGCGATCGAGGTGCCAGGTCACGTCACGCACGGCGTGGACGGTGCCTTGCGCGGTGTGGAAATCGACCGTCAGGCCGCGGACGTCGAGAAGGTGGTCAGCCATTCTTCTTCCTTGCGATTTCCAGCCGCCAGCGTTGGACCGGATCAAGCGCGGTGCGCATCCAGTTCGACAGAAGGTTCAGGCTGAGGGTGGTCAGGATGATGGCGAGGCCCGGCATGAAAGACAGCCACCATGCGTTGGTCAGGTAGGACCGCCCCTGTGCCACCATCAGGCCCCATGTGATCTCGGGCGGCTGGATGCCGATGCCAAGGAACGACAGCGAGGATTCAGCCAGCATCACGAAGGCAAAGTCCAGCGTGGCGATGGTGACGAGCGTGGGGAAGACAACCGGCAGGATGTGCCGGAACACGATGCGGAAGGTCGAGGCACCCATGACCTGTGCGGCCTGGACGAACATGCGTTCGCGGATTTCCAGCACCTCGGCCCTTGTCGTTCTGAGGTAGACCGGGATGCGCGTGATGGCGAGGACGACGATCAGGTTTCCGACCGAGGGCGACAGCATGTAAAGGACGATCACCGCCAGGAGCAGCGAGGGAAACGACATGATGACGTCGGCCAGCCGCATGATGACCTGGCTTGTCCAGCGGTTGGAATAGCCCGCGATGAGGCCAAGTGCGGTGCCGATCACCATCGATGCGACGACCGCGCCGAAGGCGACCATCATGGTGTTCTGTGCGGCAACGATGATCCGCGCCAGTAGGGGACGGCCAAGCGCATCGCCACCCAGCCAGAGCTTCCAGTTGGCCGAGAAGTCGAAGGGTGGGGCGTTCCGTCCCCTCAGGTTGTTGCGCGAGGCGGTTTCTTCGAGGAACAGCGGACCGAAGATGGCGCAGAAGATCACGATGGTCAGGAAGAGGGCGGCGGCAAAGGCGAACTTGTCGCGCCAGAGCATCCTGAGAATGGATTTCCAAGCCGGGGGCGCTTCGGGAATGGGGGCGATGTCTTCGGTGATGGCCATGGGTCAGTACCGGATGCGGGGATCGAGCACCGCGTAGAGGATGTCGATCAGGATGTTCATGAGGAAGATCGCGACGGCGGTCACGAAGATCGCAGCAAGGACGACGGTGAAGTCCCGTTGCAGGATCGAGTCGATCATCAGTTTGCCGACGCCGGGAAAGCCGAAGACGGTTTCGACCACCACAGCACCGTTCAGAAGGGCGGCTGCCTGGTCGCCGATGACGGTGATGACAGGCAGCATGGCGTTTCTAAGCGCATGGACGAAGATGATCGGGCGGTTCTTCACCCCCTTGGCGCGGGCGGTTTTGACGTAGGCGGAACTGAGCGCCGTGATCATCGAGCCGCGCACCACTTGCAGGATCAGGCCAAAGGGGCGGATGAAGAGGACGGCGATTGGCAGTATCCAGTGCAAGACCGTGCCCGTGCCGGAGGTTGGCACCCAGCCAAGGCCGACCGAGAAGATCACGATGGCAACGATGGCGATCCAGAAATCGGGGGCGCTGGCCCCGATCAGCGAAAAGAAAGTCGCGATCCGGTCGAAGATGCCCCCGACGTTAAAGGCCGCGAGGCTACCAAAGACGATGGCGGCGACGGTGACCAGCACCATGGTAATAAGGGCCAGTTGCAGCGTCCAGACAAAGGCGCGCAACACGGCATCGAGGGCCGGTTCCGACCGCCGGATGCTGTCGCCGAAGTCAAAGCGGGCCAGATCTCCGACGTAGCGGCCAAACTGGATCAGAAGCGGGTCGTTCAGCCCGTGAAGCTCGCGAAACTGTTCGCGGCTTTCCAGCGAGGCGTCCACCGGGAGGTAGAGTGTGGTCGGATCGCCGGTCAGCCGCGACAGAAAGAAGACCAGAACGATCAAGGCGACAAGCGAGATGGCGCTCGCGATAGCGCGTTTTCCAAGAAAGGACTTCATCGCTGATCCCCGTTTTTGCACTCCGGGGGCAGGGTGGCCCGCCCCCGGAACGTCAGGCAAGACTTACTTGAATGCGATCTGCGAAAGTTGCAGTTCGCTGTTCGTCTTGATGGTCGGCGCGAAGTCGAGACGCTCGCCCACGCGGCTGAAGCCCACCATGTGGAACAGCATCACATCTGTGACGCTTTCGCCGTGGATATAGCTGAACAGCTCTTTCCATTTGGCTTCGCGATCCGCACCGGTCAGCGCCGTTGCCTCGGCAATCGTGCTGTCGATGGTTTCGTCGCAGACGCCGGACTGAAGGCCCTCGCAGGCGTACTTGAAGTACATCGAGAATACCGGGTCGCCGTTGGCGTTGTCATGTTGTGCGGCAACCATGATCGGGCCACGGTCCTCTGCAAATGGCTTGGAGTAGAAGTTCTCCCACTCGGCCACTTCGTACATTTGCAGCGTCACGTTGAGGCCCACGTCCTGGAACATCTGAAGCAGGGCCTCGCTGGTTTCCAGCACATTGCCGAACATGCCGGTGCGGCTGACAAAGGTGATCTCGGTATCGACCGGCACACCGTCTGCCTTGGCTTCGGCCAAAAGCTCCTGCGCTTTTGCCGGATCAAAGGCAAAGGGTTGCAGATCGCCATTGTAGCCGATGGTCGACGGAGGAGTCATGCCCGTTGCGAGAAGCGTGCCGTCGGCGAGGATTGTGCCGACAAAGGCTTCGCGGTCGACTGCATAGTTCAAAGCCTCGCGCACCCGCTTGTCGTTCAGCGGTGCTGTTTCGTGGTCGAGTCGCAGATAGACCGTTTCCGAGTTCGGGTAGGAGAAGTCCATCGCCGGGTCGGTGGCGTCCTGTAGCGCGATGTTAGGTGCGATGTCAGCTTCGCCGGTTTGCACCATCGCGGCGCGCACGGCGCTGTCGGTGCGGAAGACGTAGGTGCCGGTTTTGACTGCCGGTTCATCGCCCCAGTAGTTCGGGTTGTAGCTGAGCGTGATGTTCTGGCCCACGTTGTATTCGTCGAACGTATAGGGGCCGGTGCCGACGGGCGTGTCGACGAAGCTGTCCATCGGGGTTTCCGAGGGCACCACGGTCATGGTCGACATCAAGAGCGGCAGGATCGGCTGGGCCGGGTCTGCGGTGATGTCGATGGTGTGGTCGTCCACGACATTGGTGGTCAGTTCCATGCCGCCGAAGTACTTCGCGCCGATTTCGCAGACGATGGCGTCGCCGGTGGTGCGGGCGATGGAGTGGGCGACGTCGGCGGCGTCAAAGGCCGAACCGTCGGTGAAGGTGACGCCCTGGCGCAAGTTGAAACGCCATGTGCCGCCGCCCTGGTCCTCCCAGCTTTCGGCAAGGCGCGGTTGCAGGCCTTCGCCGGGCACCAGTTCGGTCACGGTTTCCGAGATGTTCTGAAGAAGCACGCGGCCGATGTTGGAGCGCGATGCCATGCAGGGCTCGACCACGTCGAGTTCCTCGGACAGAACGATGGTGACCGCGTTGTCCTGCGCCTGAGCGGCGAAAGCGGCGGTCGAGGCCAAAAGGATCGCGGCAATGCGATTGCGTTTGTGGGTCATGAAGGTCCTCCCTTGTCCCAATCATCGAAAGCCGGTTGCCCGGCCGATTTGAGGTCCGCGCCACGTCCTGCGGGCACGGTTGTTGACGAAAGTACGCTCTGCGCCTTTCGATTCCATTCCATTCTTGGATTGAAATGATATAATTTCTGTATCAGTGAGCCGGTGAAGGACGAGGCCCCATGGCGACCGGAACGTTCGAGTTCTTTCAACTGCGCTGCTTTGTGGCGGTGGCGGAAGAGTTGAACTTTCGCCGTGCCGCCGAGCGGATGAACATGACGCAACCGCCCCTGTCGCGGCAGATCAAGCTGTTGGAGCACGCGCTTGGGCTGTCTCTGTTCGATCGCACCAACCGGCAGGTTCAACTGACGCCGGCGGGCACGACTTTCCTGGCGAATGCGACGGAGATCCTGCAGCGGGCCGAACAGGCCGTTCTTGCCGCCCGGCAGTCGGAGCGGGGCGAGGCAGGCGATGTGGCGATGGGCTTTGTGCCCTCTGCGGCGCTGGAGTTCGTGCCCCGGATCGTGTCGGCGTTGCACCTTGACCTGCCCGGTGTGACCTTCAAGCCGACCGAGATGATGAGCTATGAGATCATCGAGGCGCTGATTTCCGGGCAGTTGGATTTCGGTCTGACTCGTAGTGCAGGGCGGCATCCGGAGTTGGATAGCGTTCGGATCGTCAGCGAGCCTTTCATTGCAGCGGTTCCAAAGACGCACCGGCTGGCCGGGGTCGAGCGGATGGTGCTGGCCGATCTGGATGGCGAGGACTTCATCGCCTATTCCACCGAACGCGGCGGGTTCATCCGGGACATGCAAAGCGCCTATTTCGCCAGCGAGGGCATTGAACCGCGCACGGTGCTGGAGGTCAGCCAGACCCACACGGTTCTGTCTTTGGTCAATCGCGGGATCGGGATTGCGTTCGTGCCAAGCTCGGCCCAGGCTATGCGGATGGACAACCTTGCCTATCGTTCGGTCGACTTGCCCGCGCGGGTCCGGTCTGAGTTGTTCCTGATCTCGGGGCCCAAGCGACGAGCCGCGCTCTATCGCAACGTGCGTGACATCATGGTGTCGGAGCTTGCCGGTTACGTGCCGACCATCCCGGATTGAGGCCAGCGCTATCATATCACACGGTCCTGTCGGTTGCGGGCGCTGCGGGCCATGAGCAGGGTCGCCGAGAAGATCACCGCGCCGCCGATCCAGGTGGTTGCGGGCACGATCTGACCGAACAGGACGAACCCAAGGGCGGCAACCATGGGCAGGCGCAGGAAGTCGATGGGGACAAGCAGCGATGCCTCGGCCATTGAAAAGGCCCGCGTGACCAACCCCATGTTGAGCGCACCCAGAACCCCCTGAAGGGCGAGCAACAGCCATTCGTTCAGGGCGGGCGTTTGCCAGACGAACCAGGCCGGAATGGCCGCGATGGGAACGGTGACGATCAGGTTCCAGGCGACCAGGGTTTCCGTCGAATCGCGCGAAGACATGGGTTTCAGGATCAACTGGATGACGGCGGTCAGGAAGGCGCCGGCCAGAGCGAAGACCAGGCCGATGGCGATCCCGTCGCCCTGACCGGGGCGCAGGACCAGCAACACGCCGATAAAGCCGACGATCACCGCGATGATCCGCAGCTTTCGCGGCGCTTCGGACAGGAAGATCCATGCACCGACGGTCACGAAGATCGGCGCGGTAAAGGCGATGGCGGTCACGTCTGCCAAGGGAGCGGTGGCGAAGGCGAAGAAGAAGGCGATGAGCGAGGCAAGTTTCAGTGCCGCGCGGAAGGCATGAAGAAAGCGGAACTGTGAGCGCAGGATGTGGGGGCGCGACAGGATGAAGGGCAGGAAGAAAAGGCAGCCGAACAGTGCACGCGTGAAACCGATGACAAAGGGATGCACGCCGGGCGACAATTGGCGCACGATGACCGCGTCGATAGAGCTTAGGACGGCGACGACAGCCATGAGCGCGACGCCGATCAGGGCAGCGCGCTCGGTCGATTCCGGCAGGATTTCGTTCGCCATTTCAGTGGGTCGCTTTGTTCAGTCCCATCAGGTGGCTTAACAGTCGGTCTTGTAGGCGGATTTGTCAAAGAAAATATTTTAGGAAAGTTTTCTATAATTCAATCATGCGTTAAAATAGATTAAATACAGTGTGTTAAGGTAATTTATTGCGATCATATCCCTCAAAATTCTTCGTGTATCAACTTGACAACTAGAGAATACAGGGACTACGCAAGGCCACCCGAACTGATGGAATCCCTGATTATGGCCAGCCTCACCCCCGAAGAGATCGGCGAACAGATGAACGGTCGGCCGAAAGAGGTCGCGCCGGGGCGGTGGGAGGCGTTTCTGTCGTCGCCCATGGTTCAGAATCACGCGGCGTTTCTGGCTTTGGGCGGGGACGGTTTGAATTGCCTCTGGTTTGGCGGGTCGCTGGAGGGAAAGTCGGATATCTCGATCTGGCGGTCCCGGTTGGGCGAAGAGGGTTGGTCGGGGGCCGAGCGGCTTTCGGACGATCCGGCGCGGTCCGAACAGAACCCCGTTCAGTTCGATGCGCCTGACGGGCGGCGGCTGATTCTGCATACCGCGCAGGAGGGCGGCAACCAGGATGCCTGCATCCTGAGAATGCGTGAAGAGGGCAAGCCGCCGGTGTCGCTGGATCTGCCCAAGGGCACATTCATCCGGGGGGCCATTCATGTGCGCAGCGACGGCACCTGGATGATGCCGCTGTTCCGTTGCATCCCGCGACCGGGCGAAAAATGGACGGGTAGCCATGACACGGCGGCCTTGGCGCTGAGTGCGGATGGCGGGCAAAGCTGGCGCGAGGTGGAGGTTCCGGGTTCCATCGGTTGTGTTCACATGACGTTGGTGCCGCTGGGTGGTGATCGCTTTGCCGCCTTTTACCGGCGGCGGCAGGCGGATTTCGTGCATCGCAGTTTCAGCGACGACGGGGGCGAAACATGGTCGGCGCCGGAAGCAACCGATGTGCCCAACAACAATTCCTCGCTTGCCGTCATTCGGCTGGCGGATGGCCGGATCGCGATGATCTGTAATCCGGTCAATGCCGAGATGCACCCTGACGCGCGGCGCGCCTCGCTTTATGACGAGTTGGGCGAAAGTGATGATCGGCCAAGTGCGACGGGCGGTTGTAATCCGATCTGGGGTGTGCCGCGTGCGCCTGTGGCTTTGTGTCTGTCGGAGGACGAGGGGCGGACGTTTCCGGTGCGCCACGTGATCGAAGACGGGCCGGGGACGTGCCTGACGAACAACTCGGTCGACGGAAAGAACTTTGAGATGTCCTATCCCGCGCTGGCAGAGGCGGCGGACGGGACGTTACACCTTGCCTATACCTATCATCGGCGGGCGATCAAGCATGTCCGGCTCGCCCCCGGTTGGCTGGAGGTCTGAATGATCGGCATCACACTTGGCGACCCTGCTGGGGTTGGACCGGAGATCACGTTGAAGGCCGTTGCGGCGATGAGCGCTGAGGATCGCGCTGCGACGCGGATCTTCGGCTGCGCAAAGACGCTGGCGGCGGCGGAAGAGGTTGTGCGCACGGGTTTGAAGCCCGGCGAGGATGTGGCCCTGACCGATCTGCCGGTGGAGGGTGGTCCGCTGCCTTTCGGCAAGGCCGACGGGCGGGCCGGCGATGCGGCGTTTCGTTTTGTCGAGGCGGCTGTGCGTGCCGCAGAGGCGGGCGAGATCGGTTGCATCGTCACCGCGCCCCTGAACAAGGCGGCGTTGAATGCGGCGGGGCATCATTACGATGGTCACACCGGGATGCTGGCTCATCTGACGGGGCAGCCCAAGGCCTGGATGATCCTTGCCTCGGACCGTTTGAAGGTGATCCACAATTCGACCCACGTCAGCCTGAAGGATGCCATCGACCGGGCAACGCCGGAATCGGTGCTGGAGACCATCCGCAAGGGGAACGCACATCTGAAGCGGCTGGGCTATGCAGCACCACGGATCGCCGTGGCCGGGATCAATCCGCACTGCGGCGAGGGGGGATTGTTCGGAACCGAGGACGACACCCAGATCGTGCCGGCGGTGGCCGCGGCGGTGAAGGAAGGGATCGACGTCACCGGGCCGGTCGCCGCCGATACGTTGTTCCACCGGGCCTATTCCGGCGAGTTCGACCTGGTCGTCGCGCAGTACCACGACCAGGGGCATATCCCGGTCAAGCTGGTCGCTTTCGATACGGCGGTGAACGTCTCGCTCGGCCTGCCGATTGACCGCACCTCGGTCGATCACGGGACGGCCTTCGACATTGCGGGCAAGGGCATCGCGAGCCACGAAAACATGGAAAAAGCCATCGCCTATGCGCGAAACCTGGCATCGGGGAGGACTAAATGAACCACGCTATCCAAGGCGTACACTCGGCCGCGGCAACGCCGGTCACGAAGGACGGTGCGCCGGATCTGAGGCTGTTCGGCGAACACTGCCGTGCGCTGATCGACGAGGGTTGCCACGGCATTGCGATGTTGGGAACGACGGGGGAAGCCAACAGTTTCGGCGTTGGTGACCGTATGGCGCTTTTGGAAGCGGCGATCGAGAATGGCACGCCCGCCGAGTACCTGTTGCCCGGCACCTCGACCCCGGCGGTGGCCGATACGGTGGCCCTGACAAAACATGCGGTGACGGCGGGGGCGAAGGGTGTCGTGTTGTTGCCGCCCTATTACTACAAGGGCGTGTCGGACGAGGGGCTGTTCCGGTTCTATGCCCGCGTGATCGAGGCCGTGGGGGACGATGGCTTGCGGATCGTTCTGTACCACATCCCGCAGGTCAGCCAGGTGCCGATTTCCCATGATCTGATCCAGCGACTGATGGAGGCCTTTCCGGGTATCGTTTGCGGGATCAAGGACAGTTCGGGCGATCTGGAGAACATGCGCACCCTTTGCGACAGGTTCCCGGACCTGGGCGTTCTGGCCGGGGCCGATCCCCTGATGTTGCCCCTGCTGCGCATGGGCGGGGCGGGGTGCATCACCGCGACGTCGAACCTGCGGTCCGATGCGCTTCGTATCGTCTGGGAGGGTTGGAACGACCCGGCGAAGGCGGGTGAGGTTGAAACGGCGCAGGATCGGATCAACGAATGGCGCAGCCTATCGAACAAGTATGTCCAGCTGCCGACGATCAAGACGATGCTGGCCAAACAGCGCGGCGATCTGGGCTGGCTGAACCTTTTGCCGCCGTTGGTGGAGTTGAGCGAGGCCGAGAAACAGGACGTCTGGGCCGAGATGGACAAGCTGGACGCATAGGAGGCCGACATGGACATTTCACGCCCGATCACTTTGCATCTGCCGAAACGTATCGAGGTCGGCACCGGCGCTGCGGCAGCTCTTGGCGAATGGGCCAAAGCATTTTCGCGCGTTTTGGTGATTGCGCAACCGGTGACGCGGCCGATGGTCGACACGCTTGGCCTGTCTGGCGCGGTCACGGTGTTCGAGGGTGTTCAGCCCGAGCCGAAGGACAGCGATCTTGAGGCGGCACTGGCGGTTGCACGTGAGGTGCGGCCCGATCTGGTGGTCGGGCTTGGCGGCGGGTCTGTGTTAGACGTGGCCAAGCTGGTTGCCGTGCTTTGGGACAGCGACCAGACGCTGGACGATGTGGCGGGGCCGAACCGGGTGGCGGGCAAATGCTCGGCGTTGGCACAGGTCGCAACAACCGCGGGCACCGGGTCGGAAGGGGGCATTCGCGCCCTTGTGACGTCAAGCGAGACGGGCATGAAGGTCGCCGTGGAAAGCTCTTACATGGCAGCGGATATTGCGGTTCTTGACCCCGAGTTCACCATGTCGGTGCCACGCGCCGTCACGGCGGCAACGGGAGTGGATGCGCTGGCCCATTCGGTCGAGGCCTTTACCAGCCTGAAGGCGCATCCGCTGATCGACGACTATGCCCGGATGGGGATTCGGTTGGCGGGCAAGTTCCTGAAGCGCGTTGTCGAGGATGGCACGGATGCCGAGGCGCGCGCGGGGATGTTGCTGTCGTCGTTTTACGGGGGGCTTTGCCTTGGTCCGGTCAACACGGCGGCGGGACATGCGCTGGCCTATCCGCTTGGCACGCGGGCGGGGATTCCCCATGGATTGAGCGTGGCGGTTCTGTTTGCCGATGTGCTGGCGTTCAATGCGCCTGCGGTTCCAGAAAAGACCGGCGAGGTTCTGGACGCACTTGGCCTGCCGGTTTCGGAAGATCCCGATGACATTCGGGCATCGGTCGCCGCCTATTGCGAGGACCTTGGCGTGGAAATGTCGATGCAGGCGCATGGTGCGCGTGAGGCAGATCTGTCGGATTGGGCGGAAGAGGCCCATGGCATCCGGCGATTGATGGACAACAACCCCCGGGACATGTCAGTCACGGATGTAGAGGCCATTTACCGGGCCGCCTTCTGAAGGAGTTGTCATGCGCATTGTTGTCTATGGTGTCGGCGCCATCGGCGGGATCATTGCGGGCGGGCTTGTCCGCTCGGGGCAGGAATGTATTGGCATCGCGCGGGGGGAGCGCCTGGCTGCGCTGAGGGAAAATGGCCTGACCCTGCGGTCGCCGGAGTTCACCGAAAACGTCCCGCTTGAGCTTGTGAGCCATCCTTCCGAGATCGACTGGCGCACGGACGATGCGATCCTTCTGGTGATGAAGGGGCAGCACACGGTCGACGCCTTGCACGCCCTGCGTGCAGCGGGTGTAACCGACCAGCCCATTTTCTGCACGCAGAATGGTGTGGAAAACGAACGCGCCGCCTTGCGGGTTTTCCCGAACGTTCACGGCATCAACGTGATGTTGCCTGCGGAATATGTCGCGCTGGACGAAGCGGTCGGTTTTGCCAGCCCGGATTTCGGCGTTTTCGACATCGGCCGCTTTCCCAAGGGCAGCGACGCGGCGGATATCGCCCTGGCCGAGGCCCTGACGAAAGCCGGGATCGGCGGTTTCCCGACCGAAGAGATCATGAGTTTCAAATACGGCAAGCTGTTGATGAACCTTGGGAATATCGTCGAGGCGGCCCTGAGCCGTGCGGTCAAGGATACCGAGATCACCAATGCCTTGCGCGACGAGGGACGCGCGGTGCTGAAGGGCGCGGGCATTGCCTGGACCGAGGTAGGGGACGACCCGCGCAGGGAACGCATGAAGATCGGCACGGTGGAAGGCGCCGCACGGCTGGGCGGATCCTCGACGCAAAGCCTGTCACGCGGTGCGGGGTCGATCGAAACCGACTACATGAACGGAGAAATTGCCCTGATCGCGCGGCTGCACGGGTTGGAGGCACCGCTGAATGCCGCTGCTGCGCGACTGGCCGCAAGGCTGGCCGAAAGCGGGGCGCAGCCCGGATCCGTATCGCCAGAGGAATTTCGCAGGGAACTGGGGCTTTCGTCAGCCTAGGCCGCGGCGCCCGTGGAAAAGCCGGTCGCGTGAGCCGCTGAGGTGGGCGTGCATCCTGTCGCGGGCAAGATCGGCCTCGCCATTGCGGATGGCATCGAGAATCGAGCGGTGTTCGTCGAAGACTTCGCGCAACCCGTCTGTCGAGGCCTTCAGGGATTGGCCGTGAAACTGCATCCCGACGGCGATGTGGTCTTTAAGCGCCTCCATCGCGGTTGCGAAATAGCGGTTGCCGCTGGCCCGCGCGATGGCGCTGTGGAAGGCGAAATCGGCATCTTCGCGGTGTTTCTGCCGCGCGGTCGCATCCCTCATCAGGTCAAGTGCTGCGTTGATATCCTCCAATGCCTCGGGGGTGTGCCGTTCGGCGGCGGCAAAGGCGGCGGAGGGTTCGAGCATGAGACGGAATTCGTAGCAATGTTCGAGGTCCGCGATGCTTTCAAGGGTGCCGAAGCCAAGCGGTTCGCGCAGGCCCGTTTGCCGCACGAAAGTGCCAGCCCCCTGGCGCGAATATACCAGCCCCTGATCGCGCAGTTTTTGCAGCGCGTCACGCACCACGGGGCGCGACACTTGAAACTCGGCCGAAAGCGCATGTTCCGTCGGCAGGCGTTCGTCGGGGGCGTAGGCTCCGGATTTTATGGCGCGGGCCAGTTTGTCGAACACCATTTCCGAAAGGCTGCGGCGGCTTGCGGGCTTGTGCGCGGCTCCGGTTGCGGCGTTCTTCATGGCTCAGACCTCTGTCGTGTGGTTGAGGCCCGCAAGACGCACAAGCGCATCCGGGGCACCGAACCCACCCGATTTGGTCACTATTGATTTTCCACACGCAGTGCAAACCGGCATTCCCGCAATCGGTTCGCCGGTGATCCTGAGGGTTTCGATTCCAAGGGTGTCGAGACAGGCTTCGGCGGTCGCGCCCCCGGTCAGGATCATTGAGCGGGACTGGTCGAGCCATGCTCTTGCTGTATGGGCAAAGTTGGCTGCGACGGTGCTTGCCGGCGTCTCTTCCCCCGTGGTGGCCTGGAGGATCGTGACGGGAGCCAAGGGGCTCGCCGGTGTGGTCGGGCCGATGCCTGATGGTGCGGCGACATGGAGCACCTGGTCGGAGGATTGGGTGAGTTCCGTGATCTGGCGAAGCGTGATCGGATCGGATGAGCCCGCAGCGATGCACAAGGGATGGGGAAGGGCCGGTGCCACTGGCAGAGGTGGGACGCCCATGCGTCGCGCCAGGGCTGCCGCGAGGCCACGCGCACCGACAAGGAGGGTGTCTTGGGTGGTCTTTGACAAGGCCGTGTCGAAGTCGGTCTCGGTCTCTATGTCGGGTACGATTGCAGAATCGCCGTAACGTCCCAGCCTTTCGCGAACCGGGATTGCCGAGGCGATACCGAAGCCTTGCAGCAAGTCGTTTTGTACGATCCGCCCGAATTCGGGGATGGCGGGGGCGACGAGAAGGAGGCGGTTCGGGAAGGCCGAGAGTTCGGCGGCGATGTGGCCTTTCAGCCGGGAGTCGACCTTTTTGAAAAGAGGTGTGTTTTCTGGAAGAGCGGCGAGCGCCTTGGTGACAGAAAGGCGTGCCTTGTCGGAGTCAAGATCGCGGGAGCGGGTGGATACGGCCAGAACGGCGGGGCTTTCCCCAAGCGCGGTGTGGATGGCGCCGGGGTGCGTTGCAACCACCACGCCACCTTCCAGCCCCGCAAAAGGTGCTGCCGCATCCAGTGCGCCGGTCAGGTCGTCTGCGATGATGGCCAGAGAAAGCAAATCAAACCCGTCTTGGAAATTTGTTCCAAAGATAGGATATTCTGCTTACTGGTCAAATGGTTTCGCGCGTTTACATCCTGACAACCTTTCAAGAAGGCTTAACCCATCAGAGTGCCGCCATTGGCGTTGAGGGTTGCGCCCGTGATGAAAGCTGCGTCTTCGCTGGCCAGGAACAGAACCGCGCGCGCTATTTCTTCCGGTGTTCCAAGTCGGCCAAGGGGAACGTTGGCGGTGACCTTTTCGCGGTAGGCATCGCTCCATTGCGTGCTCATGTCGGTTTCCACGGGGCCGGGGCAGATGGCGTTCACGCGGATGCCGGAAGCGGCCATTTCATGGGCAAGGTGCATGGTCAGGTAATTGACGGCGGCCTTGGAGGCCCCATAGGCCGGGGCGGCGTTCTTGTGCGGGGTTTTCGCGGAGGTCGAACTGACGTTGACGATGGAGCCACGCCCCTGGTCGATCATGGCAGGCAGGACGGCGCGGCAGAAGTGAAGCGTGCCATTGAGGTTGACGTCCATCACGCGCTGCCAGTCGTCGAGTGGCATGTCGAGGGTGGAAGACCGGGTGTTGATCCCGGCGTTGTTGACCAGAACGTCGATCCGTCCGAACCGGTCCATGGCGAGATCGGTCGCCATCGCGGCGGTTGCGGGATCGGCGACGTCGCCGGCAAGGGGCAGGGCGGTGATGCCGGTTTTGCAAAGGTCGTCGGCCAACTCCTCTAACGCCGTCTGGTTGGTGCCGTGGACGATGATATGCGCTCCGGTCCCGACCAGGGCAAGGGCAGACGCGCGGCCGATGCCACGGGTTGCGCCGGTGACGATGGCGGTCTGCCCCTTGAGGTTCATGTGCTTACTTTCTTTCGCCGATAACGGCCATCAGCATGTCGCGTTCTTCGTCCGTGAGATCGGTCAGGGGCGAACGGACGGGGCCGGTGTCGAACCCGCGCAGCGCAACGCCCGCCTTGATCGCCGAGACCGCATAGCCGGTCTTGCGGTCGCGGACCTTGGCGAAGGGATAGTAGAATTCGCTGAGAAGCGCTTCGCAGGTCGCGTCGTCTTTGGCAAGGAATGCCGCGTGGAAGGCCAGCGCGGTTTCCGGGACGAAGTTGAAAACGGCCGAGGAATAGGTATCGACTCCGGCGCCGCGATAGGCCTGGGCGAACAATTCATGGGTCGGCATCCCGCCGATATAGGCCAGCCGGTCGCCAAGACCGATGGTGATGCGGCGCACCGTGTCGATGTCGCCGGTGCCGTCCTTGAACCCGATCAGGTTGGGGCAGTCGTCGGCGAGCCGCGCAAGGGTTTCGGCGGAGACGACGGATTGTCCGCGATTATAGACGATGACGCCCATGTTGGTGGATTTGCAGACTGTGCGGATATGCGCCTCGATCCCGTCCTGTGGCGCGCCGATCAGGTAGTGCGGCAAAAGCAGAATGCCGTCACCGCCCGCCGCTTCGATCCCCTGCGCCATCTCGCAGGCGAGTTTGGTGCCATAGCCGCAGCCTGCGATAACAGGTTGATCCGGTTGGGATTTTCGAGCGACCGAGACGACCTGGACCACTTCGGATGGGGTAAGTGAGAACAACTCTCCGGTGCCGCCTGCAACGATCAGGCCCGCGATCTTGTGCGGGGCGAGCCATTCCAGGTGGGCCGAGAAGGCGGTCGGGTTGAACTGGTCGTCTGCGTCGAATGGCGTGACCGGGAAAGACAGGAGGCCAGAGCGGATGATGTCGCGGAGGTCGGTTGGTTGGATCATTTCAAACGGTTCTTTCTTGTTTGTATTGGATCGGGCGGCGTGGTCACGTTCCGCCGGTGAGCAGGTAGAAGACGGGCACGAGGATCACGGTCGCGATTGCGGTGAACCCGAGGCTCCAGCCCCAGGTGAGCGTCCTGGGCGGAATGCCCGAGGCGCGCGCCACAAGCAAAACGACCGTCGCGAAGGGCGAAAAGGTCATGGACAGCGCCCAGCCGCAAGAGATCGAGAAGGCGATAAGGGTCGCATCGCCCGGAAGGACCGGAAGTTCGGCAAAGAACGATCCCATGAAGACCGCCATCATCGTGGGCGAAAGGGCGGCAAGGCTGAAAAGGCAGAGCGCGGGTGGAATGGCGGCCAGCAGCACCCAGTCGGGCATCGCCTGAAGGCCAAGAAGGTCTGCCAATTCCGCCGCGGGGACAAGGCCGGCGGCGGCACGTCCGATAAATCCCGAAGCGGCCAGCGTGATCGCGACGTTGACAGAACCGGGCAGTTCGACGCCCAGTATCTCGCGCAGCCTTGGTGTCATGGCGGCGATTGCGCCTTTGGCAGGAAAACCGTTTTGCGCGGCAAGCCAGCCGATGACCATGATGGGGCAGGCGGCGAGCACGCCGAAGACGGCGGATTCGTCGAACAGCCAGACGAACAGCAGGACAAGGCCGAGGAACCAGAGTGTGGTTGCCGTGAACCTCAGGGCGGCAGTTCTTGGAAAGGCCATGACCTGTCGGATGCCGCGCGGTTTGTAGGCCCGGAACTTGAAGGCGTCTTCCATCGCGCCGACGATCATCAGCAGAGTGAAAAGAGCAAAGCCGTAGCCGATCCATTCGGTCCGGTCGACGCCGGGGATCAACTCGGCCACGATAAGGGGGGCAAAGGCCGTGGGCGACCATGTGACGGACCAGGCGAACCCGCGAAGCAGGGCCGAAAGCTGACGCTGTTCGCGGATCGGGTTCAGGGGATCCTCGGGGGCTGCACGGCGGATGCCCTGTTGGATCAGGGGGACAAGAAAGCTGATGACGCCGACATTGAACAGGATCGCCAGAAAGGCCGTGCCGCCGTTCAGCGCGTAATAGCGCCGACCAGGGGGCTGGCGCGTCAGGTACTCGCCCAGGATCGCGACCGAGGGCGAAGTGGCGGCGGTGGCGTGGAGGAGACCGAGGAGCAGGATGAACACCATGAGGAAGGTGGCCTGGTCGAGGGCGCCGCGCAGGATGTTCAAGGGGTCTGGCTGGGTAAGCCAGACGAGCAGGGAAAGCGTTGCGCAAGCCCCCACAAGGTAGATTTCGCGCAATCCCAACCGGCGGGCCGACAACAGGACGATCGCGCCCATGGCCAACCATGCGATATCCTGCAAGAGCCGGGTGCCGGTGACGCGGGCGGAAAGCTCAAATCCCGCCACCGCGATGATCAGAAAGGCGATTATCGGCAAGCCGGGGGTGGACGGCCGCGCCAGTGATGGCGGGCCGTCTGTCATGGGTGTTCTTGGCTCAACGGAGGTCTTTCGGCAGGATCGCGTCGGGCATGTTCTGATAGCACACCGGGCGCAGGAACCGGCGGATGGAAAGCGTGCCGACCGAGGTTGCGCCAAAGTTGGTCGAGGCGGGGTAGGGTCCGCCGTGAACCATGCTGTCGGCCACTTCCACACCGGTCGGGAACCCGTTGGCGAGTATCCGGCCAGCCTTGCGTTCAAGGATCGGCAAGAGACGTCCGGCAAGCTCGGTATCTTCGTCGTCCATGTGGAGCGTGGCGGTCAACTGGCCGTCCAATGCGCGCGCGATGTCTTCCATCTGGCCGGTGTCCCTGGTGCGGACGATCAGGCCGAGGGGGCCAAAGACCTCTTCGCCCAATTCGTGGTTGGCCAGCCATGTGTCGGCGTCGGTTTCATAGAGATAGGGCGTGGCGTTCCTGAGGTCGCAGGTCGAGGTCAGAACCTCGCGCACGCCCGCGCTGCCCGCGATCCGGTCGCGTCCGTCACGATAGGCCGAGGCGATGCCGTCGGTCAGCATGGTTTGCGCTCCGATTTCACCGACCGCAGCCTTGGCTGTGGCGACGAAGGCATCGCCTGCGGCTCCGGCTTCGACGACCGCGATGCCGGGGTTCGTGCAGAATTGGCCCGCACCCATGGTCAGCGATCCGGCCCATCCGTTTGCAAGCTCTTCGCCGCGTGCGGAGAGGGCGTTCGGCAAGAGGAACATGGGGTTGACGCTGCCCAACTCGCCGAAGAAGGGGATCGGCTCGGGACGCTGTGCGCAGAGGTCGAACAATGCGCGACCGCCGCCAAGCGAACCGGTGAAGCCCACGGCCTTGATGTTGGGGTTCTGGACAAGCGATGTGCCGACATCGCGCTTGCCGCCCTGGATCAGCGAAAAGACACCCGGATGGACGCCGCATTTCGCGATGGCCGCATGGATGGCTTCGGCGACGATTTCACCGGTGCCGGGGTGCGCCGAGTGGCCCTTGACCACGACCGGACAACCTGCGGCAAGAGCCGCCGCCGTGTCACCACCTGCGGTCGAGAAGGCCAGCGGGAAGTTCGATGCGCCAAAGACCGCGACCGGGCCAATGGGGCGCTGCACCATCTTGAGGTCGGGGCGGGGCAGAGGCGCACGGTCGGGCAGGGCTTCGTCATGGCGACGGTCAAGGTAGTCGCCCTTCAGGATATGTTCCGCGAAGAGGCGAAGCTGGCCGGAGGTGCGCCCGCGTTCGCCCTGAAGCCGTGCTTCGGGCAGGCCGGATTCCTGGGTGCCGATCAGGGTGATGGCGTCTGCCCGCGCTTCGATTTCATCCGCAATGGTATTGAGGAACGCGGCGCGGTCCTCGCGGCTGGAGTAACCATAGGTCCAGAACGCCTCTTCCGCCGCGTCACAGGCGGCTGCGACGTGCTCCGGCGTGCCGACCGAAAAGTCGTGGGCATCCCCGTGCGCGGGGTCGGAGGAAAAGGTCGCGTCGCCCGCGACCCAGTTCCCCGCGATCAGGTGTTTGCCATGGGGTTTGAAGGTTTCGTCGAGCATTCTTGTCTCCTTAACGGTTGTTGGCTTTGCGCCACTCGGCGAACTTTTCAAGGTTTTCGTCCTTGGTCGCGGGGTAGAGGCCGATGATCGTTTCACCGGCCCGCACCTGACCCACGACGAAATCCTCGTAAGCTGTCATCTCGGTGGCTTCTTCAGCCACTTCATCGGCGAGATGGGCGGGAATGACAATAACGCTGTCGTCGTCGCCGACAATTATGTCACCGGGAAAGACCGGGGCATCGCCACATCCGATCGGGCAGTTGATCTCGATCGCCTCGTTGATCGTGAGGTTCGTGGGCGAGGCGGGACGCGAGTGATAGCAGGGCATGTCCAGCTCGCCGATCCGCATGGAATCGCGAAAACCCCCGTCGGTGACCGCACCGGCCCCGCCGCGCATCATCAGGCGGGTCAGAAGGATGTCGCCGGAACTGGCGGCACGGGCGTCCTTGCGGCTGTCCATGACCAGAACGTGGCCGGGGGGGCAGGTTTCAATCGCATGGCGCTGCGGGTGCTTGGGGTTGCGGAACTCGGCCAGCGTGTTGCGATCCTCGCGGGCGGGCATGTAACGTAGGGTAAAGGCGGGGCCGACCATGTTCTCACCCTTGCGGGCGACAGGGCGGACGTCCTGGATCACCTGGTTGCGTAGCCCGCGCTTGTAAAGCGCGGTGGCCAGCGTGGCGACGCTGACGTGTTTCAGTTTTTCGATGGAGTCCGGGGAGGGTGTGTCGGTCATCGGGTAAAAGCCTTTCGGGAGCGGCGGGGTGAACCCCGCCCTACGGGATGAGGTTGTTGGCGGTCATGAAGTCGCGAAGGCGGCGCATCTGGTCGTCGGTCAGGGGCCAGGCGGCGGGCGGGCGGGCCGCGCCGCAGTCTTCGCCCATAAGGGCCAGCGCGGCTTTCACGCCGGGGACGTTGGCACCGCCCTGGTCTTCGGCGCGGATGTCTTCGAAGACCTGCATTTCGCCGATCAGCCTGCGGGCTTCGCCGTAGTCGCCCGCTTCGAGTGCGGTAGAGATTGCGACAGAGCGTTCCGGCCAGACGTTGATCAGGCCGGAGGTGAAGCCGCGTGCGCCGACGGCATAGAAGGTGGGAGCCCAGACCTCGGCCAGGCCACCGACCCAGATGATGTGGTCGGGCGAGGCCATCATCGCCGCTTGCAGCTTCATCGGATTGGGGGTGGCCCATTTGACGCCGATGACTCCGTCAATCGAACAAAGGTCGGCGATGGCTTCGGTGCCGATGGCATCGTTGCGAAGATAGAGGATCAGCGGCAGGCCACGTCCGGCATCCCGCACCGCGCGAATGTAGTCCACGACTCCGCGCGGGGCCACGAAAGGGTCGGGCGGCTGGTGGATCATCAGCGCGGCAGCACCGGCATCGGCCGAGGCTTCGGCGAGGCGTCGCGCGTCGCGGATACCTCTGCCGACACCGGCGACAAGGGGGACACGTCCCCCGATATGCGCCGCCGACGCCTGCACCATGCTCACCGCCTCATCGGTGGTGAGACCGTAGAATTCGCCCGTGTTGCCGTTCGCGGTCAGGATGTGAACGCCCGCCGCGATGGCGCGGTCGACAATGGGCTTTTGCCGGTCCGGAGCGATGTCTCCGCCCGTGTCGAATGGTGTGGCGAGGATGCCGGAAATGCCGGTGAGGGCGGTTGCAAGATCGGTCACGATTGCGCTCCGATGGTGGTTGTGGACTTGGTCCAGTCGCGGGCCTGCCCCGAAAGGGTGAGGCCGAGGCCGGGTCGGTCGGGCACGATGGCGCGGCCATTCTCGATTTTCAGGCGTTCTTCGAACAGGGGTTCAAGCATGTGGAAATGCTCAAGCCAGGGTTCCTCCAGAGCGGCGGCGGCGAGGTGGATGTGAAGTTCCATCATCCAGTGCGGCGCGATGGAGACGCGGGCATCTTCGGCCACGGTCATGGCTTTCAGATAGGGGGTGATGCCACCGATCCGGGGGGCATCGACCTGGCTGATGTCGCAGGCGCGGGCGCGGACAAGCTCGATGGCTTCGCCGGGCGAGGTCAGCATTTCGCCGGTGGCGACGGGCGTGGCAAGTGCCTCGGCCAGCATGGCATGGCCTTCGAAATCCAGCGCGTCGAGCGGTTCCTCAATGAAGCCGAGGCCCATGTCATCGACCAGTTTGCCGAACTGAAGCGCATAGGCGCGGTCCCATTGCTGGTTGGCGTCGATCATCAGGGGGATGTCATCGGAAAGATGCGAGCGCAGGGCGTCTATGCGGCGGAGGTCTTCCATCCCGTCGGGCTGGCCGACCTTCATCTTGATCCCGCCGATGCCAAGGGCAAGGGACCGGTCGGCGGCGGATTTGATCTCGTCGACAGAGGCCTGGAGGTACTGGCCTTCGGAGTTGTAGATCGTCACGCTGTCGCGGTGCGCGCCAAGCAGTTTGGCCAGCGGCAGATCCGCGCGTTTCGCCTTCATGTCCCAAAGGGCGACGTCGAAGGCGGTGATGACCTGATAGGCCAGCCCGCCGCGCCCCAGGCTGTTGGTCTGCCAGCGCAGACGCTCCCACAGCCGGGCGATGTCGTTCGGGTCTTCGCCGAGCAGGCGGGGCGCAATCTCGACGGCCAAAGCGTACATGGCCGGTCCGCCAGCACGCAGGGTGTAGGAATAGCCGAAACCCGACTGCCCGGAGGCACTTTTGGCTTCGACGGCAAGGATTTCGACAGAATCGAGCGGGGTCTGCCTGCCGGTCAGCACTTTGGCGTCCGAGATCGCTTGCGCGAAAGGCACCGTGATATGGCTGATCGTGAGGCTGGTCAGTTCGTCGAGTCCCGCTCCGCTGTTTGCTGTCGGGGCAGGGCGGGCGGCGATGCGCCTTTGTTCAAGATCGAGCGGCATCAGTTGATTTCCGGTTCCGGCACGGGCGCGCCAAAGTCGCTGCGCAGGAAGTCGAAGTCGCAGCCTTTGTCGGCCTGCTCGATGTGCTGGGAAAAGGCCCAGCCATAGCCGCGTTCATAACGGGGCTCGGGTGCGGTCCAGTTCTGGCGGCGCGTTTCCATCTCTTCGTCCGAGATTTGCACCTGAAGCACGCGGTTCGGGATGTCGATTTCGATCATGTCACCGGTTTCGATCAGGGCCAGGGGGCCGCCGACGAAGGCTTCGGGCGCGACGTGCAGAATGCAGGCCCCGTATGACGTGCCGGACATGCGCGCATCCGAAAGCCGCAGCATGTCGCGGTGGCCCTGTTTCAAAAGGGCCTTTGGCATCGGGATCATGCCCCATTCGGGCATTCCCGGCCCGCCTTTTGGCCCGGCGTTGCGCAAGACCAGCACGTGATCCGGGGTCATCGGGTAGTCTTCGTCGTTGATGATCTTTTTCAGCTCGGGATAGCTGTCGGCGACGATGGCGGGGCCGGTGTGTTTCTGGAATTTCGGGTCCATTGCCGCCGGTTTGATGACCGCGCCGTCGGGGGCAAGGTTGCCGCGCAATACGGCAAGCGAACCTTCGTGATAGACCGGGTTGGACAGTGGGCGAATGACGTCGTCGTTGTAGTTGACCGCAGAGGCGATGTTCTCGCCCAGGGTCTTGCCATTGACGGTGGTGACAGAGAGGTCAAGCTTGTCGCCCAATTCCTTCATCAGCGCGGGCAGACCCCCTGCGTAGAAGAAATCCTCCATCAGGTATTCCGTACCCGAGGGCCGTATATTGGCGAGGACCGGCGTCGTGTGGCCGATCTCGTCCAGCGTATCGAGGGTGAGGTTGACGCCTGCACGCCGCGCCATGGCGATCATGTGGATGATGGCGTTGGTGGAACAGCCCGTGGCCATCGCAACGGTGACGGCGTTGCGCGTGGCGGCCTCGGTCAGGATCTTGTCGGGGGTGAGGTCTTCCCAGACCATTTCGACGATGCGCTTGCCGCAGTTGTCGGCCATGCGCTTGTGACCCGCGTCGGGGGCGGGGATCGACGATGCACCGGGCAGCGTCAGGCCGAACCCTTCCGCGATCGACATCATGGTCGATGCGGTGCCCATGGTCATACAGGTGCCATAGCTGCGGGCGATCCCACCCTGCACGCCATCCCATTCTTCCTTGCCGATGGTGCCCGCGCGGCGTTCGTCCCAGTACTTCCAGACATCCGTGCCGCTGCCCAGTTTCTGGCCCGCGTAATTGCCCCGGATCATCGCGCCCGCGGGCATGAAGATGAAGGGGATGCCCATGGACAGGGCGCCCATGACAAGGGCGGGCGTGGACTTGTCACAACCACCCAGAAGGACGGCGCCGTCAATGGGGTGCGAGCGCAGGGTTTCCTCGACCTCCAACGCGCCCATGTTGCGATAGAGCATCGAGGTGGGCTTCAGGAATTGTTCGGAAAAGGCGTGGACCGGAAGTTCGACCGGCGTGCCGCCCGCTTTCAGAACACCCTTTTTCACGAACTCCGCCCGGTCACGCAGGTGGTGATGGCAGGGGGACATGTCCGACCACGTATTGATGACGGCGATCACCGGCTTGCCTTCCCAGTCGTCGGCGTTCCAGCCCATTTGCATCGCCCGGCTGCGATGGCCCATGGACCGCAAATCGTCAGGCGCGAACCAGCGGGCAGAGCGGAGGTCTTCGGGTTTCTTGGTCATGGCTTTACGAGATTGGTTGGGCGTAGGTGAACATCAGGAAGATGATGAGGCCGGCCAAAACCAGCCCCAGCACCCAGGGCCATTTGCCGTAACCGTTTATGTCGTCGTGTGAATCGCGTCCGATCATGGCTCAACTCCTCAGTTCAATAGTTCGGGCAGGAAAAGGGCGATCTGCGGGAACATCATCACGAGGACCAGACCAGTGATCTGAAGCGCGATGAAGGGCAGAACCGAGATGAAGATTTCCTGCAATGTCACGTCCTTCGGTGCCACCGATTTCAGCCAGAAGCAAGCCGGGCCGAAGGGGGGCGACAGGAAGTAGATCTGGATGTTCATCACGAAAAGGATGCCGAACCAGATTTTCGCCTGATCCTCGGTCATGCCCAGTTCTGGGGCGAGTGTCATCACCACGGGGGCAAAGACCGGGACCGTGATAAGGACGATTGCGATCCATTCCATGAACGTGCCAAGCACCATGAGGATCAGCATCATGACGATGACGGTCCCCATGGCGCTCAGCCCCAGGTCGAGGAAGAGAGAGCGGATGAAGTCTCCTCCGCCGACAAGGTTGAAGATGCCGACAAAACTGACCGCGCCGAGGATCAGCCAGATGATCGTGCCGACCGTGGTCATCGTGCCAAGCAGCGAGGCCGAGATCACATCCCAGTTGAAGCGGTTGCGCACCGCCGCGATGCCCAGAGCGCCGATGCAGCCGACGGCAGCGGATTCCGTGACCGAGGCGATGCCGCCATAGATCGACCCCATGACCATCCCGATCAGAATGATGCACAGGATCACGGCCGTCAGGCGTTCGCGGCTGAGTTTCTGTTTGGTGCCCGTGATCTCGGCCACTTCGGCGGCGGTCGGGGCCATGGATGGGTTCAGGTTGACGCGGATCAGGACGTATCCGGCATAGAAAGTTGCCAGCATGATACCGGGGATGGCACCGGCCATGAAGAGATCGCCGATACCAACCTCGGCAGACACACCGTAAACGATCGTGATGATCGAAGGCGGGATCAGCGTGGCAAGCGCACCAGCCGCGCAAATCAGGCCGATCGAGAGTTTCCGGTCATAGCCAAGGCGGAACAGTTGGGGCAGGGCGACAAGGCCCAGCATCACGATCTCGCCCCCCATGACGCCGGACATGGCGGCCAGGATCACGGCAACAACAGTGGTCTGCACCGCGACGCCGCCGCGCAGGTTGCCGGCAAAGATCGACATGGCATCGAACAGATCTTCGGCGATCCCGGCCCGTTCGAGGATCGAGGCCATGAGGACGAAGAACGGAACGGCGACGAGCGAATAGTGCTCCAGAAGACCCGCGGCGTTGGAACTGACCAGAAACAGCCCGCGCGGTCCGAAGAAACCGATGGCCATGATGACCGAGACGAACAGCGTCACGATGCCAAGCGGCATCCCTGTCATCATCAGCGCGACCAGCAGAAGCACCATGATAAGTGAGATCGTGCCAAGGTCCATGCTGCGCAGGTTGAGGGCCTTCGACGGGTCCATCGCCTGGCCGATGCCGGAGATGAAGTCCGAGAAGACGGCGAAAGCCTCGATCCCAAGCGCGTGGCTCATGAAAGCCGAAACGAAGTAGACGACGAAGTAGACGCCGACGATCTTGACCGCCAGCTTCGCCCAGGATGCCGACAGATGCCGGTGCAGGTTCATCATGAGTTGCGCGAGGTACATGAAGCCGCCGATCACCATCAGCGATTTCATCATCATCGGCAGGGGCGAGTTGAAGGCGGAGCCGGATTTCTCGATCCGGGCGACACTGTCATAGGCGCGGATCGGGGCGTCGGTCAGCAGCATGTAAAGCGCGAGAACCCCGACGATCATTGCGAACAGATCAAGCCACCAGCGTTGGCCGGGGCTGGCGATATTGTGGATCACGGTGATCGCGATGTGACGTTTCTTCATCGTCACATAGCCCGCCGACAGCATCCATGCAGCGGCGACGGTGACCATGACGGTTTCGAACGCCCAGTAGGTGGGTTGGTTCAGGACATAGCGGGAAAAGACTTCGTAGAGCGTGGCAATCGCCGCGATCAGGTAGAAGGTCGAAATCGCGATACCCGTGATATGGCTGACGTGTTCAACCGGGCCATAAAGCTCGCGCGGCAGATCGGGCTGATCATGCTCGGGATCCTGTGCGGCGATCTCGATCTCGGTGTCTTCGAGGGCCTCGTCGTACTGCTGGCTCATCTGATTTCTCCCTTTGGCCCGGATGTGATCCGGCACCGCGCGGCCCCAACGCCCGCGTCGCGGAGGCCCCGGGCTTGACCCGGGGCGTCCAATTCGTGGTGTAACTTAAGCCTTAGAGCAGGCCGGCCTGTTTCATGAAGGCGACGTGCGTGTCGAAGACTTCCTTGGCGAGGTCGGAACCAGCGGCAAAGTCGTTCCAGGCTTCCTGGGCGATGTTGCGAAGGGCGTCACGCTCTTCCTGCGGCCAGTCGATCACCTCGATTTCACCGGCGGCCTTATCGCGGGCGACAAGCTGGCGGTCGAGACGGTCGAAGTGCTGACGCAAACCGTTGTAGGCGGCAAGATACCAGGTTTCGAGCGCCACGCGTTCCTGTTCGCTCAACTCGTCATAGACCGATTGGCTGACGGTGAACTGAAGGATCGGAGTGGAGTGGATGCCGGGGAAGATCGGGAACTTGGCGATCTTGTGCATGCCGTTCGCGTCGTTGTTGGCGTAGGCCGAGTTGTCGGCTGCGTCGATCACGCCTTTTTCCAGTGCGCCGTAGGTTTCCGAACCCGACATCGACACAGGCGCGGCACCAGCCCGCTTGAACACGTCGGCTGCAAGGCCTTCGGGCGACCGGATTTTCAGACCGGCAAGGTCAGCAACGCCACGCACCGGAACTTTCGACACGAAAGCTTCGCGGGCATAGGCGCCACACCCCACGACGTGAACGCCCGGAAAGTGTGTATCGTACAGCTTTTGCAGGATTTCCTTGCCGCCACCCTGGGCGCAGAAGGCCTGGATCTGGTCGGCGCTGTCATAGCCTGCGATCAGGTCGCCCATCAGCGCGAAGGCGGGGTCGATCCCGGCGAAATAGTTGATCGACGTCAGATCGCCATCAAGGATGCCGACGGCGATGGCTTCGGCCGTTTCGCGGCGCGGAACAACGGCATCGACGGGCAGAAGCTCGACGGTCAGCGTGCCGCCGGTCATTTCTTCCAGCTTCGGCACCCATTCTTCGTTGAGATAGGCAAGCGAGGCGTGGCTGGCGTTCGAAGACGTCTGGATCTTCAGCACGCGGTCTGCTGCGAACGAAGTCGTCGCGGTGATTCCGGCAGCGACAGCAAGTGCAATCGCGGCTCCGAAGGTATTGAGTTTCATGAATTTTCCTCCCGGTTAGAACGATGCGGGTAGGGCGTTTTGAGGCCGCCCCACCCTCACAGGTCGAACTAATATATTAATTGACCAGTTGAAGCAACCGCGATTCCGCTCTAGTTTGCTGGCAACCTTAAACGTCCGAAAAAGGGAATCCGGTGCAGGAACTGAGCGTGATCAGCGCGGACCGACTGACATCGCCAACGGCGGTGGACGCGGTTTACCAAGACCTGCGCGGTCGCATTCTGCGTCTGGAGTTGAAGCCCGACGCGGTGCTGGTGAGGAACGATCTTGCCACGCAGTACAAGGTCAGCCTGACACCGATCCGCGAAGCGCTTCAACTGCTGGAACAGGACGGCCTGGTTCGCATTCTGCCGCAATCGGGAACGCTGGTGACGCGGATTGACCCCGATGCGCTTGAACAGGCGCATTTCCTGAGGATTTCGACCGAAGTCGAGGTCGCGAGGCGGCTCGCGATCGACCCGGCGCCCGCCAGTTTGAAGAGGGCGCAGGCCATCGTGGACATGCAGGCGGCCCTGATTGGCGATGCGGACCAGATGGACATGTTTTCCGAGCTTGACCGCAGCTTCCACCGAACCTTGTTCGAAGGCGCGGGCGTTGAAAAGATCTATGCGATGGTGGCGCGGCGGCAGGGCCATATGGCGCGGTGTCAGCGTCTTGAGCTTCCGCAGGCCGGGCGCATGGAAACCATCGTGGAAGCGCATCGTGATATCATAAGGGGAATCGCGGCGGGCGACGCCGAACAAGCTGCAGCGGCCATGCGCAATCACCTGACCGGCACCATCAACAGGGTGGATTCCATCAGGGCCGCGAACCTCGACTATTTTACTGTCTGAACCGGGTTGCCCCCGGCTTCGATCGACGAATTTCCCGGGCCGGATGGCTTTCAACTCGCGGCTTTTCGTCGGCTTCATTCCGCGTATACTCCGCCCGAAAAAAGGGACGGAAAATTCAATGTCATATCTGGGGCTTGATCTTGGAACCTCGGGCTTGCGCGGACTTCTGGTGGATGATGCCGGTGCTCCGATTGGGGCAACCGAACAGCACTACGGCGTGTCGCATCCGGCCAGTGGCTGGTCCGAACAGGATCCGGCAGAGTGGATTGCCGCGCTGGATGCCGTCATCGGCGAGATGCGTCAGAAGCACGCCGAGTTTGCCGACCTGAAGGGGATCGGCGTCGCCGGGCACATGCATGGGGCGACGCTTCTGGACGCATCCGACCACGTGTTGCGCCCATGTATATTGTGGAACGACACGCGTTCGCATGTGGAAGCCGCGGAACTGGATTCCGTGGCCGAGGTGCGCAAGTTGTCCGGCAATATCGTCTTTCCCGGCTTCACCGCGCCGAAACTGCTTTGGGTGCGAAACAACGAGCCCGAAGTTTTTGCGCGTGTTGCCAAGGTTTTGCTGCCCGCAGCTTATCTGAATTTTCATCTGACAGGCGATCATGTCGCCGACATGTCCGACAGTGCGGGCACCTCATGGCTGGACGTCGGCAGGCGTGGGTGGTCGGACGACCTGTTAAAGGCCGGGCAGATGCGCGAAGACCAGATGCCGCGTCTTGTGGAAGGATCGGAACCGGCCGGGCATTTGCGCAAGGACCTGGCCGCAAGATGGGGGTTGGGCGACGGCGTGATCGTGGCAGGCGGTGCGGGCGACAACGCGGCGGCGGCCTGTGGCATCGGCGCCTTGCACGAAGGCGAGGGCTTCGTTTCCCTTGGAACCTCCGGCGTCCTGCTTGCCGCGCGCGACGGTTATCACCCCGCCCCGGAAACTGCCGTTCACACGTTTTGCCATGCTGTGCCAGGCCGGTGGTATCAGATGGGCGTGATGCTTTCGGCAACCGACAGCCTGAACTGGCTGGCCGGGATCACGGGTAAAACACCGTCCGACCTGACCGCATTGCTGGGCGAAAAACTGCGCGACCCCGGTGCGGTGCGTTTCCTGCCCTATCTTTCCGGAGAGCGCACGCCGCACAATGATGCCGAAATCCGTGGCAGCTTTACCGGGTTGTCGACGGGCACGTCAGTCGCGGAGCTGACACAAGCGGTTCTGGAGGGTGTTGCATTTGGGTTGCGTGACAGTTTCGAGGCCTTGAAGGCGACCGAGGCAAAACTGACCTCCCTGTTTGCTATCGGAGGCGGGGCGGCCTCGCGGTACTGGCTGAAGCTGATCGCGACGGTGTTGGACATCCCGCTTGCGATTCCGGCAAGGGGCGAATTCGGAGCGGCACTGGGTGCTGCGCGCCTTGGTATGGCGGCAACGGGGCAGGACGTGACCACCATCATGACGGCACCTGAAATCGCCGGGACCATCTTGCCGGAAGCCGGCCTTGTCGCAGCCTACGACGACGCTTATTCGGCGTTCAGGGCGACCTATCCGGGCATCAAGGCCGTGCAATAGCCAGAGGTCGCGCCGGATAAACTGCCTGTAAATCTTTGCAAGCTAGACCGCCGCAAAAGTGCGAAAGGTCGAAACATGCAAATCCTGAAGCGCAACGCGGACGCGGGCCGTCTGGCAGAGCTTGAATCGGTTTCAAAAGCGCTGGACAAGGTTCAGGCCGTCATCTGGTTTGACCCGAACGGCAATATACTGGATGCGAACGAGAATTTCCTGAACGCGGTCGGTTACGTGCGTGAAGAGATTGTGGGAAAGCACCATCGTATCTTCGTCGCCGACGACTATGCGCAGACGCCCGATTATGCCGCTTTCTGGGAACGGCTTGGCAGTGGCGAAACCTACCAGGGGGAGTTTGCGCGCGTTCGCAAGGACGGCGCTGCCATTTACATCGAAGCGTCCTACAACCCGATCCTTGCCGCGGACGGAACTGTCGAAAAGGTCGTCAAATTCGCAATCGACGTGACGGACAAAAAGTTGGCCGCGGCTGAAGCGAAAGGTCAGATCGACGCGATCAACCGCAGCCAGGCTGTTATCGAGTTCGAGCCCGATGGAACGATCATCACTGCGAACGACAACTTCTTGAATGCAATGGATTATTCACTTGCCGAGGTGCAGGGGAAACACCATCGCATGTTCGTTGAACCGGGTTACGGGGAAAGCGACGAATATCGCGCCTTCTGGCGCGACCTCGCTGCTGGAAAGTTCTCCGCGTCGGAGTTCAAGCGCATTGCCAAGGGTGGGCGCGAGATCTGGATCCAGGCCAGTTATAACCCGATCTTCGATCCGTCGGGGCAGGTCTTCAAGGTGGTCAAATACGCAAGCGACATCACCGAAGCCAAGGTCAAATCGGCAGACCACGAAGGGCAAATCAACGCGGTTCTTCGGACGCAGGCGGTGATCGAATTTGAACTGGATGGCACGATCCGCACCGCAAACGAGAATTTCCTGAAGACGACCGGATACCGGTTGGACGAAATCGTGGGCAAGAACCACGGTATGTTCGTGCATCCGGAATATGCAAAATCCGAGAAATTCAAGGAATTCTGGCGCGACCTGGCCCGTGGCGAGGTGAAGGCCGCCGAGTACAAGCGGTTTGCCAAGGACGGGACCGAGATCTGGCTTCAGGCCAGTTACAACCCGATCTTCGACCCTTCTGGAAAACCCTACAAAGTGGTGAAATACGCGACCGACATTTCCCATTGGAAGGGCGAGTTGCAGATCATCGTTGACAGTCTTGTTGCTCTGTCAAAAGGGGATCTGACTTTACGTTTGGAGGAGACGGGATCGCTGGACTTCACCGAGTTGCGCACCGCCTTCAACACGACGCTGGACAAGTTGCGCGAACTGGTAGGCGACATTCACTTCAGTGCATCCTCGATCCGGGAAGAATCCGACGCGATTGCCGACAGTGCCAACGATCTGTCCGCCCGATGCGAGCGTCAGGCGGCAACGGTTGAAGAGACTTCCGCCTCGATGGAGCAGATGTCGAGCACCGTCAAAAGCAACGCAAAGAATGCCGAAGAGGCGGCGGCGGCCGCGAAACAGGCTTCGGAACATGCCGAGAGCGGTGGTGCCATTGTCAAGAACGCCATCGACGCGATGAGCAGGATCGAGGAAGGTTCGGCAGAGGTTCGCAAGATCATCGAGGTCATCGATTCCATTGCTTTCCAGACAAACCTTCTTGCCTTGAACGCCGGCGTCGAAGCCGCGCGCGCGGGCGAGGCGGGCAGCGGATTTGCCGTCGTCGCCTCGGAAGTCCGCGCCCTGGCGCAACGTGCATCGGAATCGGCGCGCGAGATTTCAAGCCTGATCGGCAACTCCGAAAAGCAGGTGACCGAAGGTGCGGAACTTGTAAAGAAAACCGGGGTTGCACTGGATGAGATCGTGGCCTCGGTCACCCGCGTGACCAGCGGAATCGACGAGATCTTTACCGCAAGCAGTGAACAGGCCGCGGGAATCGGCGAGATCAACCAGGCCATGAGCGAGATCGATTCGACCACGCAGAAGACGGCCGCGATTTCAGAGGAAAGCACCGCTGCCGCCGCAAATCTTGCGCAACGTGCAAAGGGCTTGCGCGAACTTGTGGGCTTTTTCAACACCGGTAACGAAGCCGCGGCGAAGGTGCAACCTGTTCCCGCCGCCAAGGCACCTGAACCGGAGGTTCCGGCGGCCAAAGCCAAACCCGTCCCGGAACCCGCTCCGACCGTCTCGGGCGCATTGGCACTCAAATCATCACACGAAGCAGACGATTGGGAAGAGTTCTGAGGCCGGTGACCTTCGCCCTGTTTCGGAATCGGCGCGACGACATCTGGCCTTGAGGGGGTGTTCGTCCGACAACCGCCGGACCGAGGGCGGGGCGCGATATGGCCCGCCATTTCCTGATCGGCTCCCGGATCGCAACTGCCCGGAATCAAGCCGTGGTGATACCAACGCGTTGAGGCGCTTCGATCGCCTTTGAGAGGTAGGACGACTTTGATGGTCCAACAAGGCGCCAAGCACCATTGATGATTGGTCGTCGCCGCTGAAGCGTCGGGTGCAACTTTCAAAGATACGTTCGCCTGATCCGGCGCACGATGGGTTGCGCCCCGTGGTTGCGCGGGCTACCAATTCACTGCGCGAAAGCGCAAGACGCAAGGTCCGCAATGCCCATATTCGCCCTCGTGCGACGCGCATTGCCCCCAGCCCGATCCTTGAAATCAATCAGGCCTGAATCGGCCGAAAGCCCAGGCGGACGACGCCTGTGCAGGGTGTGGGAGATAACGTATGCGGCGAGTTGGAATCGCCCTTTGCCTTTTCGGGCTTGCAGGCGGCGTTGGCGCAGAGGAGGCGGCAAGGCCCGGACTGTCAGTGGAATTGAACACAATGGCCGATGCGGCGGGCGGCTGTCAGCTGACGTTCGTGGCGGCTTCGGCCTATGAAAACGGGGTGGAAAAGGCGGTATTCGAGACCGTGTTGTTCGACAAGGCTGGTGCCGTCAACCGTCTGACATTGTTCGACTTTGGCAGTATTCCCGAAGATCGTCCACGGGTACGCCAGTTCGTCATTCCCGACCTTGCCTGCGCGGATCTCGGCCAGATTCTGATTAACGGGGTAAATACCTGCCAGTCAGAGGGCATGGATGACGCACAATGCGGCGCGGGCCTCAGCGTGACAAGCCGGATCGACGTGGCGTTGATCGGATGAGTGAAATCATTGAGATGCTGCGCCAGATCGTCGATCTGGGGGGGCCGGTCATCCTGATCCTGATCGTGGCTTCGATCTATGTTCTGGCTGTTGCGATTTACAAATTCTGGCAGTTCCGGGTGGCGGCGGTCGGTCGCCATCGCGCGCTGAAAGAGGCGGTCCAAGCCTGGGATGCCGGAGACCGTACCGCTGCCATTGACAACCTTCGGCAATCGAAGAGCTACCTTGCGCCCGTGGTCGAAATGGCGTTCTCGGCCGAGGCTTCGGATGGCGACCGCCTTGCAAGCGAGGCCGAGGCGCGTTTTGCGCGGCTGGAACGCGGGTTGGGCACATTGGAAAACATCGCACAACTCGCTCCGCTTCTTGGCCTGTTCGGCACCGTTCTGGGGATGATCGAGGCTTTCCAGGCCCTGCAATCTGCGGGCAGCCAGGTGGATCCGTCGATCCTTGCTGGCGGCATCTGGGTGGCCTTGATGACCACTGCGGCTGGCCTTGCCGTCGCGATGCCGACATCGATCGTCCATTCGTGGCTTGAAGCCCGCATGGACGCCGAGCGCGGGATTGCCGACCATGCGATCCAGACGGTGTTGCACCCGCTTGAGCGTCGCGCTTCGGTCGCCGATGTCTCGGGCCGCCCGGCCCATGCTTAAGCGGCATCGCAGGAAACGCGCGATCTCGATGACGCCCCTGGTGGACGTCATTTTCCTGCTCTTGTTGTTCTTCATGCTGAGTTCCACCTTTTCCAAGTTCGCCGAGGTCGAGTTGAGCGCAGCGTCTGGCGGAGGAGCCTCTGCAGCCGAAGCGCCGATTTTCGTTCAGCTTTTCGCAGACCGCATGACCGTGAACGGGCGCGCTCAGACCATCGAAACGCTGGAGCTTGAGCCGAAAGAAAATCAGCCGATGTTGGTTGCCCTTCAGGAGGGCGTGACGGCACAGCGGTTGACCGATCTTCTGGTGGCCTTGCGTGGTTTTCCAGGCCTCAGCGTTTCGGTGCTGGGGTCGGGTTGATGCAGAAGATCAGGCGGAAAAAGAAGGGCGAGCCGACCATCGCATTGATCAACATCGTGTTTCTGATGCTGATTTTCTTTCTTGTTGCCGGCACGCTGGCCCAGCCGCTTGATGGTGAGTTGAACCTGATCCGTACCGCGGAACTGGAGGGGCGCGAGCCGCCCGATGCGCTGGTCGTTCACGAGGATGGCGCGCTCAGCTATCGCGGAGAGCGGCTGGCCGAGGTCGCGGGTTTTGCTGCCGGGCTGGATGCTGACCAGTTGGAGCGGGTCAAGATCGTCCCGGATCGTGCCCTTGATGCAAGCCGTCTTGTCGAGGTTTCGCGTGCCTTGCGTGCCGCCGGTGCGCAGTCGGTCGTCATCGTCACCGAGAGGGCGCTGGAGTGATCCGCTCGTCCAACCCGTTGAAGATCGGCGTCGTTTTTGCATCGGCTGTGTCACATGTCGCTGTCGGCTGGTACTTCTTTTCAGAGCCCAGGGTCGAAATTGCAGGCGGGGCGGGTGTTGTTGTCGAAGCCCGGCTTGGCAACAGTTTCGAAGACCTTGCCGCAGGTGCTGCTGTTGCCGAGGTGTCGGAAACACCCGAAGCCGAACCGGTGGAGATCGAAACGGCAGAACCACCCGCCGAAACAACAAAGGCACCGCCCGAGACGGCGATGCCGGTGCTGCCGTCGGAAACGGTCACCGCGCGAGGCGAGGTTGTCCCGTCCGAAGCTGCGCCAGTGGGTGTGCCGGAGATGGCCGTACCTCTGCCGGTCGAAGCGGCACCGCCAGCCGATGCCATCGCTACGCTCGTACCGGTCGAACAGGCTGAACCGCAAAAGGTGGAACAAGCGCCAGCCAGACGCGACGTCAAACCTTTGGCCGCTGTGCAAGAGACGGTGCCCGCGCCATCCCCTCCGGTCATCGAGACGGAAACTCCCAAATTGACGCAAGCGTCGAAGCCCGAAACACTGGCGGCAACCGAGGATGACAACGCTCTCGGAAACTCGCCCCGTCCGGCACGCCGTCCGGATCGTCCGAGACGCGACGCGCGTGAAACGGCACCACCGCCCCAGGCCCAGGGCAACAGCAATCGAAACGCGATCGCGGGTTCGGCCAGCGGGTCTTCAACCGCCCGCGCGACAGAGCAATCCAGCAACTCCGGGCGCTCGACTGCCAGCGGCAATGCGGCGGTCAGCAATTATCCCGGCAAGGTGATGCAACGTATCGCGCGGGTGCGAAGGCCGCGTGTTGGGTCGCGGGGTGCGGCGGTGATCAGGTTTTCGATCAGCGCGAATGGCGCGCTTGCCAGGGTTTCGGTGGCACGAAGCTCGGGCAGTGCGCGGCTAGATCGCGCGGCGTTGCAGGTCGTTCAGAGGGCAGCCCCTTTTCCGAAGCCCCCACCGGGCGCACAGCGGAATTTCAACATCAGGATAGAAGGTCAGGGTTGATTGCCGCGTGGTGGCCGCTCAATCAGCGACCTGCGTCTCGGGGATCGTATCTGCCGGTTTCAACCCGCCCATTCCACCGCGATAGGATACGGCTTCGGCCCCTTTGGAGTGGCCTGCTTGCAGGCAGGCCTCAAGCGGGAGTTTTTGCAACCAGGCATGGACGAAGGCTGCGTTGAAAGCATCGCCCGCGCCGGTAGTGTCGACGATGTCGACGGGCTTGGCGGGTGCATGAATTTCCGTGTCTCCGGTTACGGCCATCGCACCGCGCGCGCCCATCTTGACGACTGTCAGTTTCGAAAACGGCTCGGGCACGTTGAGTTCGCGCAAGAGCCGAACTTCCGATTCATTGGGCAGAAAAATGTCGATGTCGGGCAGGAGAGCCGAAAGCTTGACCGCATCAAGGCTGTCGTCCCAACTACAATCCAGCGACAGGGTCGCGCCTATGGTTTTGGCAATGTCGACAAGTTCGGGATTCTCGATCAACGTCGCGGCTTCGCCGATATGGATATGCGCCGGTTTCACGCGGGCGAGGGCGTCTTCGCTCAGCGGTGGAAAGGCGGCGCCGACGCGATGGGTCACGAAGGCGCGTTCGCCGCCGTGCACAAGTGCTGCGGTCAGTTGCGGGCCACGCGATGCGTCGGATTGGCCACAAAGCTGCAGATCGACCCCGAGGCGCGCGAGTTCGTTTTCGACGCTCGCGCGAAAAGGGGGCGGGGGCAGAAAGGCCGCCAGGGATGTCTTGTGGCCAAGAGCGGACAGGTGTCCGGCAGTGATCGCGCAACCACCCCCCGCATGAAGACCGATCCCGCCGACAAAGACTTCGGTGCCGGGGGTCGGCATACGCGGCAGGTCGGTGAAGATGACGTCGCAATAAAGACGGCCGACGCAAAGGATGTTCGGTTGTTGTGTTTCGGGGGTCACGCCAGCGACTCTCCCGAAGTGGCATCGAAGATATGAAGGTTCTCGCGAAGAGCGCCGAAACTGACGGCGGCCCCGACATCGGGCGGATTGCGTCCGTCGGCTTTCGCGATGATTTCTCCAGACGGCGTTGAAACGTAAATCAGTGTTTCGTGGCCAAGCGGTTCCCGCACCGCGACCTGGCCTTCAAGGAAGGGGGTCGGGGTGTCTGTCGTCAGGTCTTCGGGACGCACGCCAAGGGTCACGGTGCGGCCCGCGTCTGCGTTCATCCCGGCGTCGATATGGCCGCCGGTTTCAAGCTGGATTGCACCATTTTCGCCGATCTTGCCGGGGATCATGTTCATGGCGGGTGCACCGATGAACTGCGCGACAAAGGTGTTGGCGGGGGAATGATAGACCTCGGAAGGCGTGCCGACCTGCTGGATATGGCCGTCCTTCATGATGACGATGCGGTCGGCCATGGTCATCGCTTCGACCTGGTCGTGGGTGACGAAAATGATCGTGGAACCAACCCTTTGGTGCAGTTTCTTGATCTCGAGCCGCATCTGGGTGCGAAGCTGGGCGTCGAGATTGGAAAGGGGTTCGTCGAACAGGAACACGGCCGGGTCGCGGACCATGGCGCGGCCGATGGCAACGCGCTGGCGCTGGCCTCCGGAAAGCTGATCGGGTTTGCGGTTCAACAGATCGGTCATGCCAAGAAGTTCGGCCACTTCGTCGATACGCTTGTCCTTTTCTGCCTTGGGCGCCGAAGAGGAGCGCAGGCCGAAACCGATGTTCTTTCTGACGGTCATGTGCGGATAGATGGCGTAGTTCTGGAATACCATCGCGATGTCACGGTTCTTGGGTTCAAGGTTGTTGACCACGGTGTCGCCGATTTCGATGGTGCCGGAAGACACCTCTTCCAGACCGGCGATCAGGCGCAGCGTGGTGGATTTGCCGCAGCCGGAGGGGCCGACGAAGACGACGAATTCGCCGTCATTCACATCGAGGTTGATGCCGTGCAGCACCTCTGTGTTGCCGTAGGTTTTTACCAGGTCGCGGAGCGCGAGGTTGGCCATGGATCAGGTCTCCGTGAGCTTTTGGAAGGCGGCGTCGCGCATGGCGTCGGCGCCGGATATGCGGGCCAGCCGGTTTTCGTAACTAGCTTTGATTGTCTGCGCCGCATCTTTGTAGGTGTCGAGCGCGGCAGAAAGGGCGGCTTTTGCAGGACCGCCCGTGCGGTCACGGCGGGCGATGAAGGTTTCTGCCGAGGTTGCCGTCTGGAAGGCTTCTACCGAAAGCGCGGTGTCGCGTCCGGTTTCGGATTTGAAGGCCTTTGAAAATGCGCCGAACCCTGCGGTGAGTGGTTGGTTTTCGGCGATCACCGCGCGGGCGGTTTTGGATGCAACTTCGTGGGCCGCGCGGAAGGTCAGACCCTCATCGCGCACCAGCGTGTCGGCCAGTTCGGTGATGGTGATGCAGGCGGCGTCGGTGGTCTTTTGTACACGGTCGGCGTTGATCGAACAGGCGGGCAGAAAAGCGGCGAGCAGGTTCAGAACCCGGCCCCCGGAATCAAAGGCGGCGTAGCCCGCCTGCTGCACTTCGCCTTCGCTGTCGTTCATGTCGGTAAAGGGCGTGTTGTGCATCGTGTTCACGACCATGTCGCAACGCCCGGCGGTGACCGAAGCGAGGTGGCGCAAATGTTCGATTGGTACCGGGTTCCGCTTCTGCGGCATGATCGACGAGACCTGCACAAGCGCGTTCGGCACATATAGCTGGCCGACCTCGAAGGCAGACCAGAAGGCCATGTCCTGAATGAGGCGCCCGAGGTGGACAAAGATCAGCTTCATCGCGGAATAAAGCCCGGTGATGTAGTCGACCGAGGCGATGCAGCCGTAGGAGTTGAGAAGCGGTTCTTCAAAGCCCAGAAGCTCGGCCATGTGTTCCCGGTCAATGGGAAAGCCCGAGGTGGTGATCGCGGCGGCCCCCATGGGGCAGTGATCGAGGTTCTTCATCGCCGCTTCCAGCCGCTCGGCATCGCGCAAAAGAACCTCGACAGCGGCACCAAGGTAGTGGCCGAAGGTCGAGGGCTGCGCAGGCTGGCCGTGGGTGTAGGCGACGATGAGGGTGTCGGCCTCTTTTTCGGCTTTGTCGGCCAAGGCGGTCACCAGTGCCAGAACCTGTTGCATCATCTGGCTGGCACGGGTGCGCAGGGCCAATTTGAAGAGGGTATGGTCCATGTCGTTGCGCGACCGCGCGGTGTGCAGGGCCCCGCCAAGGTCGCCGAGTTTCTCGCGCAGGCGGGATTCGACCCAGAAGAAATAGTCTTCGTGCTCACCCGTGTAGGTGAGGGTGGAAAGATCGGTTTCGGTGGTGATTTCCGTCAGGGCCGTTGCGATCTTTGTCGCGTCATCGACAGAAAGAATGCCGGTTTCGCGTAGCATCACCAGGTGAGCGCGATTGATCTGGTCCATCCCGGCCGCGTAGTGCGCTTTCACGCCTTCGAAGAGGGGGGCCAGCACCGTATCGCGATAGGTGGGATCAGGGAACTTGGAGGTGTCGGTCATCCCTTCAACCCCGCCATGACTACGCCGCGAATGATGAAACGCTGGAAGATCAGGAAGACGATCAGCGTCGGGATCGTCGAGATCGCGGCACCGGTCATGATCAACTCCCAAGCCACGTCAGCTTCGTCGCCAAAGGACGACAGGCCTACGGGCAGGGTGTACATCTCGACCGAGTTGGTAACGATCAGCGGCCAGATGAAGGCGGTCCAGTTGCCGAGGAAGACAAAGATCGCCAGAGCGGCCAGCGCCGGTTTGACCAACGGCATGGCGACGGTCCACCAGATCTGCAATTCGTTCAGCCCGTCGATCCGCGCGGCTTCGATGAAGTCGTCGGGTACGGTTTCAAAGAATTGTTTCATCAGGAAGGTGCCGAAGGCGGTCATCAGGCCGGGGAACATGATGCCCCAATAGGTGTCCAGCCAACCGAATTGCTGGCTCATAAGGTACCAGGGGATCACCAGCATCTCGGTCGGGATCATCAGGGTTGACAGGATCGCGATGAAGACGATGTAGCGACCCGGGAAACGGAATTTGCAGAGTGTGTAGCCGACAAGGCTGTCGAAGATCACGTTACAGACCGTGGTAATCAGCGCGATGATGATGGAATTGACGAACCACCAGTAAAACCGTCCGTCTTCAAGGACATAGGTATAGTTTTCGATCGTTGGCTCATCTGGAATGAACTTCAGGTTATAGACCTCGTGCGGCCATTTCAGCGAGGTCGAGATCATGTAGGCGATTGGCATGACCATCAGGATGCCGCCAAGGAACAAGAGGCTCCAGCGGATGAACTGGCCCATGTTGGCAGGCTTTTTCGGCGCGTGTTTCTTCAACAGCGTGTCCGATGTCGGGCGGATGTCGTCAGTCACGGCCATCAGCGGTCCCTCAGAATGCGAAGCTGGATCAGGCTGACCACCAGCAGGACAAGGAACAGGACCACGGTCTGCGCCGCCGCATAGCCCATGTCGAAAGCCGTGAAGGCGGTTTCATAGATCATCAGCACCAGCGGTTTGGTCGAGTTCAGGGGGCCGCCGGGGTTGTTCGTCGTCATGTTGTAGACGTGATCGAAGATGCGCAGGAACCCGATCGAGGAAAAGACGACGATAAAGACGATGGTCGGCTTCAAAAGCGGGATGGTGATTTCCCAAAGCACCGACCAGGTGGAAACTCCGTCGATCCGGGCCGCTTCGTAATAGCTTTGCGGGATGGCGCGCAGGCCCGCCATGAAGATAATGATCTGGAAGCCGAGGCCCGCCCAGATGGCTGGGGCCAGGATCGAGGGCAGGGCGTTGGTGGTCGAGTTCAGGAAATTGATCTGGGGGATGCCGAAGGTTGACAGGAAGTTGTTGAACAACCCGATTGGCACCGGCTGGTAGAACCAACGCCAGACCCAGGCCATGGCCACCGCACTTGTCATGAAGGGGAGGAAATAAAGCATCCTCAGAAACCCGTGCATGAAGCGCGTCTTGTCCAGGTGGTAGGCGACGAAGAACGACACGACAAGGCTGACCGGCGTGCCAAGAAGAAGGTAGACGAACGTATTCTTGAAGACCTTCCAGAATGTCGGATCGGCAAACAGCTTCTGGTAATTCTCGAAACCTGTCCATGTCCTTTCGCCCAACAGGTTCCAGTCCTGAAAGCTGATCAGGATCGCATTGGCCGTCGGGTAGAAGCGGATGACCGTGTAGAACAGCACCGGCAGCGCCAGGAAGGCCCAGGCCCAGACGATCTGTTTCTGCTTGATCGAGAGGTTTCGATAGAAGGTCATGACCGCCCCCGGCAAAGATGCGGCCCCGGCGGTTGACCGGGGCCGTGCGCCTTACTTGGCGTAATAGTCGTCGAGGATCTTCTGTTCCGCTTCAGCGGCCATCGACAGGCTGTCGGCAGGCGACATGCCCTCTAGCGTGATGCGTTCGACCATTTCCACCATCAACTGGCGCTGCGCCGATTCATTGGCGAACTTGGTGGTGTTGGCATAGGCGAGGCCGCGGATGAAGGGGCCGTAGACCTCGTTATTGGCGTTTTCGTCGGTCAGGCCGACCGACGGTTTTGCAGGAAGCTCTCCCACAACATCCAGCCAGATCTGCATGGCTTCATCCGAGGTCACATACTGCATGAACTTCACGGCAGCGTCGTATTTCTCGCCTTCGGCCTTCGTGGTGATCGCGTTCACCCAATAGGACGAATAGTTCGACCGTGTGCCGTCCGCCGTGGCCGGAAGCTCGGTCACGCCCCATTTCAGCCCGCGCGTGTCGTTCAGCGAACCGATGCGGAAAGACCCGTCGATGTGCATCCCCGCACGACCCGCCTTGAAGGCGGCTTGCGGTTCATCCATGAACCCGATCGCCGTCACGGCATCGTCACCGGTTGCCATGTCGACATAGAATTCAAGCGCTTTCAGTCCGGCGTCCGTATCATAGTTTACCGTGGTGTAATCGTTCATGTAGGGTTCGCCGCCCATCTGGCGGACCAGCCCTTCGCGCCACCAATGGTGATCCTGCGCGGTCATGCCGGCGGTGATGCCGACCTGGGTGATGTTGCCCGCGCTGTCGCGCTTCGTCATGGCGGCTGCGGCTGCCATCATTTCGTCAATCGTGGTGGGTGGTTCGACGCCAGCTTCTTCAAGAAGCCGTTCGTTATAGAACAGGGCCAGCGAGCGCACGGCGGTCGGCAGCGCCCAGTATTGATCGCCGTCTTTCATCGCCTGCACCATCGGAAAGAACTCAGCGTCGATGGTGGAGGCCGGGAAGGCGTCGGCGGGCAGGGGTTGGATCAACTCGGCTTCGACATAGTCGTTCAGCCAGCCGTAGAACAATTGCACCACGTCCGGACCTTCGCCTGCCGGGATCGCGGCGGCGACCTTGGTGCGATAGTCGGCGTAGGGAAAGTGGGTCATCTTGACGGTGATGTCGGGGTTGGCGGCCTGGAAATTCTCGATCAACTGCTCCATCGCCGTGACTCGCGCGTCGAAGAAATATTGCCAGTACTCGATCTCGACCGCATGGGCGGTGGATCCGAAAAGCGTTGCGGCGCTGGTTGCTGCCCCAAGCGCAAGTGCCTTGAACTTGACGGTATTCATTGAATTTCTCCCTGCTGTTTTATCCCGCTTGGTCGCATCGGGCGATTTGCGGGGCGCATGTGAATCACATCGTTAGCTCAACTCTCTTGAGTTATCAAGTAAGTTGAGCTAACCCGATCTCATGAATAGCATCACGGACAGTTTTGTCGGCGCAAATGCGGGACGATCACGTGGCCACAATCGGCAGGTCGTGCTGGGCCGGATCCGAAGTGCGGAACGCATCGGGCGGGCCGAGATCGCCCGCGCTTCGGGCCTGTCCACGCAGGCGGTTTCGAACATCATCGCCGATCTGATGGAGGATGGTCTGATCGTCGAACAGGGGCACAGGTCCGCGTCGCGCGGGGTGCCGGTGGTGCAGTATTCTCTGAACCCGGAGGGAGGATTCGCAGCAGGGATCGAGATTCGCGTCGACGCGGTTTTCGGCGGTCTGCTCAACCTTTGCGGCGAGACCATCGCCCAGAAACGTCGACAGGTCGCGGTGCGTGACAGGAAGGCCGTGGCGAAAGCGGTGCGCGACATGCAGGCGTCCTTGCTGAAAGAGGCGGGGTGCGATGCAGACCGACTTTTGGGTCTTGGGGTCGTGATGCCTGGCCCTTTCGGATCGACCGGGATCGAGGGCGGTGCCTCGGAACTGCCGATCTGGGATGAAACACCGCCGGACGTCTGGCTGTCCGAGATGGTGAAGAGCCCGGTTCTGGTCGAGAACGATGCCAACGCCGCTGCGATCGGCGAGAGGATCTCGGGGGCGGCGCAGGGGTTGAACACCTATGCCTTCTTGTATTTTGGCAGCGGGCTTGGCCTTGGTGTCGTGCATGACGGTCGGTTGATGGCTGGCGGTTTCGGCAACGCGGGCGAGATCGGAACACTGCAAGTGGCGGTGGGTGGAAAGATGGTCATGCTTGAAGACGTCGTCAGCCGCCGGTCGCTCAACGCCGCACTCTCGGGCAAGGGGCTACCCTCGAACAACGTCAACGATCTCGCAAGGCTTTACAAAAGCGGGGACCGCACATTGAAGCGCTGGCTCGACCGGGCCGTGGAGCCCTTGTCGGCGGCCATCGCAATCGTCGAAAACCTGTTCGACCCGCAAACGGTCATCCTTGGCGGCGCGATGCCGGACAATATTCTGGATCACCTGATCGGCGCTGTCCGTCTGACTGAACGCTCCGTGTCGAACCGCCCTAATCGAAGCGCGCCACGAGTGATGCGCGGTGCCTCGGGCCGTATGACTGCAACGCTTGGCGCGGCGGCCCTGGTCGTGAACCACGCCTTCACCCCCAAGATTGCCCAGCAGCCGCAGGAGCTTTGATGCCGACCCCAGACCAGCAACGGATCGAGACAGATCGCGCCCGCCCGCAACTGATGGAACTTTGGTGGGCGCTGCGGCCCTTGAAGTCGGTCGTCCGTTTCATGCAGACCGGTGCGCACCCCGACGACGAGATCTCGGGAATGCTGGCCGCATTGACGTTTCGTGACGGCATCAACATCAGTTACGCCTGTTCGACGCGGGGCGAGGGCGGTCAGAACGACGTCGGCACCGAAGCGGGTGCAGAGATTGGTGCGCTGAGAACGCGCGAGATGGAGCGTGCCTGCGATATCCTTGGGATGCGGATGTACTGGCATTCGGAAACGCCGGAGGATCCCATAACGGATTTCGGGTTTTCCAAAAGCGGGGATGAGACACTGGCGCGTTGGGGCCATGCCCGAACTCTTCAGCGGTTTGTCGAAATCGTGCGAACCGAGAAGCCGGATGTGATCTGTCCGACCTTTCTGGATGTGCCCGGTCAACACGGACATCATCGCGCAATGACCCAGACCGCCCATGAGGTGATGACAGCGGCCGGAGACCCGGCCTATCCGTCAAACCTTCCGCCCTGGCAGGTGAAAAAGATGTATCTGCCCGCGTGGTCCGGTGCTGGTCAGGCTTATGACGACGATCTGCCGCCACCGGATGCGACGATGGTGGTGGATGGATCGGGAAGCGATCCGGTCAGTGGCTGGACCTGGCACAGAATCGGCCAACAATCCCGCGCTTTTCACAGAACACAAGGCATGGGCCGCTGGACGGCCAAGGGCGAGACCCGCGACTGGCCGCTGCATCTGGCGGAAACCCATGTCGCGGGGCCGGACAATGCGGTGTCTTCAGGTTTGCCCCATGATGTTTCCGCTCTGGCCGATCTGCCGGGGGCTGCACCGATCGCCGATGCGCTCAATCAGGCAGGCGCGGCGATTGACGAAACGCTCGAGGCATTCCCCGATTATGGGCGCGTCGCGTCATCTGCGGTCCGCGCAGTGGAGGCCGTACGGGCTGCTCTTAGGGATTGCCCGGAGGAGTTGCGCCACGACATCCTGCATCGTCTGGAGGCAAAGGAGGCGCAACTGACGCGCGTCATCTACCTGTCTTTGGGCGTCGAAGTACGCTGTCGGACGACGGAAACTTTCCTGGTCCCCGGCCAGTCGAGCGACCTGACGCTGGAGGTTGACGCAGGAAGCGCCAAAGCGCTCGATGTTGGTTTCGATCTGCCAGAAGGTTGGACGATAGAGGGCGACACGCTGCGTATCGGTGAAAATGCAGACCTTTCGGCACCATACCGCGATTTCTACGACCCGGCGCAAGCGGATCTGCCAGCCTGTGTGGTTAACTTCACGCATGAGGGCGAGCAATTGAACCTGCGCGTGCCGTTGGAAACGACGCCGGTTGTCTTGCCGGGGCTTACGGCGCGCGTTTCGCCCGAGGCGGTGCTGGTCAATCTTTCCGGTCGGGATCGCATCGTGAAAGCTCGGGTGCTGGATGTGCATCCCGAAGGAAGCGCGGTCACGCTGGCCGCACCTGACGGTTGGAGCGTGGGTGCGAACGGCAGTGCTTTTGATCTTGAACTGCCCCAAGCGGTTGCACCGGGCCGATACGACATCCCGGTCCGTATTGATGGCGAAACCGCCATGACAGTCCGCAGGATCAGCCACGAACACATCGCCCCGACCGCCATGACCCGGCCTGCCTTAATGCGGGTGCTGGCGCTTGAGGCCAAGGTGCCTGACGTCCGCGTCGGCTATGTGGGGGCGGGCAATGACCGGGTTGGCCATTGGCTGCGCGCGCTTGGTGCCGATGTGACCGACCTGACGGATGCCGATCTTGCCAGCGACGAAGCGCTGGCGGCTTGCGATACGGTGGTGATCGGGATTTTCGCCATGCGTTTCCGCCCCGGTCTGACCGAGGCGATGCCGCGTCTTCACCGCTGGACCGAGGCGGGCGGAACGCTTGTCACGCTTTACCACCGCCCCTGGGACAATTGGGATCCCGACACGATACCGCCCCGTCGTTTGGAAATCGGCCAGCCCTCGCTCAGATGGCGGGTGACGGATGAAAAGGCCGAGGTGCGTCACCTTGCGGATCACGAGATCCTGTCTTCACCAAACAGGATCACGCAGGCAGATTGGGACGGCTGGGTGAAAGAGCGCGGGCTCTACTTCGCCAAAAGCTGGGACGCGGCCTATACGCCCCTGGTCGAGATGGCCGATCCTGGGGAAGAACCGCACCAGGGCATCCTTCTGGTCGCCGACGTGGGTCAGGGGCGGCATGTTCATACCTCGCTGATCCTGCATCACCAGATGGAGAACCTTGTGCCGGGGGCGTTCCGCCTGATGGCTAATCTTCTTGCCAAACGGGAATGAGTGACGCGCCAAGGGACAACCTGAAAGGCGGGGCCTGGCTGATGGCCGACCTGTCGCTGAACATCTGGTCCTTGTCACTGGTCAAGTGGCTGGGGGCGGACTATCCGTCTTCGCAGGTGGTCTTTTTCCGGGCTTTCGTCGGGCTACTGGTGATTTCGCCCCTGATCTGGATGCGCAGACAGGAGTTCAGATCACTACCGCGCATCGGGCTACACCTTTTGCGCGTAGTGCTGTCTGCTGTGACCCTGATCGCCAGTTTCTTTGCCATCGCGCGCCTGCCGCTTGCCGTCTTTACCGCGATCAGCTTCACGCGCCCGATCATTACCATGCTGATGGCTGCCCTGATCCTGCGCGAGGTGATCGGGGCGCGCGGTTGGAGTGCTGCCGCACTGGCCTTGATCGGCGTGTTGATCGCGGTAAATCCCGGCAGCGTGCCCTTCAGCCTCGGGCTGGCCGCGATGGCGTTGGTCGTGGTGTCGGCCTCGGCTGTGGTCATTGCCACCCGCGCTTTGAGAAACGCACCGCCGATCGTGATGATGGCATTCTACACGATCGGGTTGTCGCTTTGCAGCGCACCGCTCGCCTTTCTTTCCTGGCAGCCAATGCCGCCACACCACCTTGGGGCGATGGTGCTGATCGGATGCTTTGCCCAGGCCGCTCAATTTTGCTTCCTGCGCGCCCATTTTCACGGCACGGCGGGGTATCTCTCTGTTTTGAGTTACATGAGCCTCGTTCTGTCGGTCGGGGTCGGCTATTTTGTCTTCGACGAAACGCCGGGGACCAGCTTTGCGCCGGGTGCAGCCCTGGTCGTCGTGGCGTCGCTTTGGGTGACACTGAGGCCGGGGCTTGGTGCACCTGGCAGATAAGAGCTTGGACTATCGTGCCGCGATCATTTTGCTTGCGCTGGAGATCTGTTCTGTATACATCGGCATACAATCGAATGCGCCACGATGTCTCGACTTCTCGCCAAGTTCGACGTCGGCACTTTTTTAAGAGTTTCCGCCTAGGAGAACCGACATGGGACTTTACACAGAATATCGCGAAGAAATCGAAGACCGTAAGCAGCAGGGCCTGAACCCGAAGCCTATTGATGACGGCGCGCTGACCGCCGAAATCATTACGATTGTTCAGGATGCCGCGCACCCACACCGGGACGAGGCGCTGAACTTCTTCATCTACAACACGCTTCCCGGCACGACCGGCGCGGCAGGCGTGAAGGCCGAATTCCTGAAGGACATCGCCGTTGGCAAGGTCACCGTGCCGGAAATCAGCGTCGATTTCGCGTTCGAGCTTCTTTCGCACATGAAAGGCGGGCCTTCGGTTCGTGTTCTTCTTGATCTTGCACTTGGCGAAGATGCGAAGATCGCCGAACAGGCGGCCGAGGTTCTGAAGACCCAGGTCTTCCTTTACGAGGCGGACACCGACCGTTTGCAAAAGGCATATCAGGACGGCAACGCCGTCGCGGCGGACATCCTGCAAAGCTATGCCAAGGCCGAATTTTTCACCGAACTGCCCGACGTGGACGAAGAAATCGAAGTCGTCACTTTCATCGCGGCCGAAGGTGATATTTCGACCGACCTTCTGTCACCTGGCAACCAGGCACACTCCCGCGCTGACCGCGAGTTGCACGGCAAATGCATGATCGACGAGGCGGCGCAGAAACACATCGAGGAACTGAAGCTTCAGCACCCCGGCAAGCGCGTCATGCTGATCGCCGAAAAGGGTACGATGGGCGTCGGGTCGTCGCGGATGTCGGGCGTGAACAACGTCGCACTCTGGACCGGCAAGCAGGCGAGCCCCTACGTGCCCTTCGTCAACTACGCGCCTGTGGTGGCCGGGACCAACGGCATCTCGCCGATTTTCCTGACCACCGTCGGCGTCACCGGCGGTATCGGTGTCGATCTGAAGAACTGGGTCAAGAAGATGGGCGACGACGGTAAGCCGATCCTCGGCAACGACGGCAACCCGATCCTTGAGCAAAGATATTCGGTCGAGACCGGCAAGGTGTTGAAGATCAACACCAAGAAAAAGAAACTCTATGACGAGGATGGCGAGGAACTGGTCGACATGTCGTCTTCCTTCACGCCGCAGAAGCTGGAGTTCATGAAGGCGGGAAGCTCTTACGCCATCGTCTTCGGCAAGAAACTTCAGACCACGGCGGCCGAAATACTTGGCGTGGAGCCGACCCCGGTCTTTGCACCCTCGAAAGAGGTCAGCCACGAAGGCCAGGGCCTGACTGCTGTCGAGAAGATCTTCAACGCCAACTCGCTTGGCGCAACGCCGGGCAAGACTCTCCATGCCGGCTCGGACGTGCGCGTCAAGGTGAACATCGTCGGCAGCCAGGACACCACCGGTCCGATGACCGCGCAGGAGTTGGAAGCCATGGCGGCCACCATCCTGTCACCTGCGGTGGACGGAGCCTATCAGTCGGGCTGCCACACCGCGTCAGTCTGGGATGCCAAGGCGCAGGCCAACACACCCAAGCTCATGGCCTTTATGAACAACTTTGGTCTTGTCACCGGGCGCGACCCGAAAGGCCAGTACCATGCCATGACCGATGTGATCCACAAGGTGCTGAACGACATCACCGTGGACGACTGGGCGATCATCATCGGCGGCGACAGTCACACGCGGATGTCCAAGGGCGTGGCCTTTGGCGCGGATTCAGGCACCGTGGCACTGGCGCTTGCCACCGGTGAAGCCTCGATGCCCATTCCCGAAAGCGTGAAGGTCACGTTCAAGGGCGAAATGGCCGATCATATGGATTTCCGCGACGTGGTTCATGCGACGCAGGCGCAGATGCTGAAACAGCACGGCGACAACGTCTTTCAGGGCCGCATCATCGAGGTGCATATAGGCACGCTTCTGGCCGACCAGGCCTTCACCTTCACCGACTGGACGGCCGAGATGAAGGCCAAGGCCTCGATCTGCATCTCGAACGACGAAACGCTGATCAAGTCGCTGGAACTGGCCAAGCACCGTATCCAGATCATGATCGACAAGGGGATGGAGCATGAAAACGGTATGCTCGCCAAGCTGATCGGTATCGCCGAAGCGCGCATCGAGCAGATCCGCTCGGGCGAGAAACCGGCGCTGGCTCCGGATGCGAATGCGGAGTATTTTGCCGAAGTCGTCGTCGACCTTGACGCGATCGACGAACCGATGATCGCCGACCCGGACGTGAACAACGCCGACATCTCCAAGCGCTACACCCACGACACGATCCGCCCGATTTCCTATTACATGGCAGAGAAAAAGGTCGACCTTGGCTTCGTCGGGTCCTGCATGGTCCACAAGGGCGACATCAAGATCGTCGCCCAGATGCTGCGCAATCTCGAAGAGACGACCGGCCATGTCGAATTCAAGGCCCCGCTTGTCGTCGCCGCGCCGACTTACAACATCGTGGACGAGTTGAAGGAAGAGGGCGACTGGGAGATTCTGCAGAAGTACTCCGGGTTCGAGTTTGACGACATGAACCTCAAGACCAAGGCCCGGACCGAGTATGAGAACATCCTCTACCTCGAACGCCCAGGCTGTAACCTTTGCATGGGCAACCAGGAGAAGGCTGCAAAAGGCGACACTGTGCTGGCCACCTCGACCCGCCTGTTCCAGGGCCGTGTCGTGGCCGACAGTGAAACCAAGAAAGGTGAATCGCTTCTGGCCTCGACCCCGGTCGTCGTGCTTTCGGCCATTCTTGGACGCACGCCAACGCTGACAGAATACAAGGCGGCGGTCAAAGGCATCAACCTGACCAAATTCGCGCCACCGAAGCAGACACCGATCGACACTTTGTCGGTGCATTTCTGATACCGACTGTCAAAGGCTCCGGACACCCTCCGGGGCCTTTAGATTTCCACAGGGGCCAAACGTCGAAGCCGACAGCTTTCCGACCGGTCAAATGTTGCGCTGAAGGATTTGGCAGGCACGCAAATAGTTTGAAGCTTCACCTCTTGGAAGCGCCGCCAAAGGTCTTTGATACATTGACAATCTCACACCGTACCGCCCATCTTTCGCGGTAGTGAAGAAAATTGATTTGTGTCCTGGGCGCGTGGCCTGAAGGACCGAGAGGGGTGGGATGTTCAGCAAGAAAAATTCGGGCCTGCGCTTTGCAGGTCTCGTGGCCTTTGTCGTGGCAATGTGCGGTGCGGCGTCGGCGGAAACTATAACTCTGAAGGTAGGGTATTCGGCTGGCGGCGGCTATGACGCGGCAGGCCGGTTGTTCGCACGACACTTTGGAAAGTTCCTGCCCGGCGAACCGGATATCGTGGTCGAGAACCTTCCCGGCGGCGGTTCCCTGAAGCTGGCCAAGCTCATGGTTTCGGCCGAACCCGGAGACGGGTCGGTCATGGCCATCGTCAACCCGTCGCTGGCAATCGGAACCGTCCTTGATCCCGAACGCGCCGGATTCTCCGCAGACCAGATGAAGTGGGTCGGCGCAATGTCGAACCAGTCATCCTTTTGTTACGTGGGCGCGGAATCGGGGCTCGAGTCGACCGAGCAATTCCTGACCGAACCCGTGCGCGTCGGAGCCACCGGGAAATCAAGCGCAACCTACGTCATGGCGGCGCTGGCAAAAAACCTCTTCAACCCCGAGATGGAAGTCATCGTCGGTTTTGCGGGCGGCGCCGAAATCGACCTGGCGGTTGACCGGGGCGAGTTGCATGGGCGGTGCGGGAATTCCTATTCCTCGCTGAAGGGCAGCGGTCGCTGGGATACCGTCCACAAGATGGGGCAATGGGCCTTGGAGGTTCCCGAGGATGCCGGAGAGGTTCCCGACTTCCTGAAAGCGATCGACAACGAAACCGATCTGAAGGCCGCGCGACTGGTCGTCGGCTCGCTGCGCATCTCGCACCCGATCTTCATGCCGCCGGATGTTTCCGAGGAAACGCTTTCCAACTACCGCGCAGCCTTCGAGGCGATGGTCGAGGACGAGGCCTTCAAACAGGACGCCGAAGCCATGGGATACCTTCTGGACCCGACAGGCGGTGCCGACGTGGCAGCGATCGTTTCAGAACTGATTGACGTTTCGCCAGAAGTGATCGCCCGGGCGCAGGAATTGGTGCGTTAAGGATGTACCGATAAGACGGGGGCCGTGGGGTGGAGGCCTTTCTCATTGCCATTGACGCGGTCTTTGAACCGGCGCGACTGCTGGCCCTTTTCGGCGGCGTGCTTGCCGGACTGATCATCGGTGTCATCCCCGGTCTCAGCGGGATTTTCGGGCTGGCCCTTCTGGTTCCGCTGACTTATTCGCTTGATCCCTTTGCGGCCATCGCGCTCCTTTTGGGGTTGGGCTCGGTGACGACGACGTCGGATACAATCCCGGCCGTCCTGATCGGCGTCCCCGGCACTGCGGGCGCGATGGCAACCGTCGAAGACGGGTTTCCACTGGCCAAAAACGGCGAGGCGCGACGCGCCTTTGGCGCGGCCTATTCTGCATCTCTGATCGGCGGGCTTTTCGGTGCGGTCGTTCTTCTGGTGTCGATCCCGGTGATCCGCCCTCTCATCCTGACAATGCGCACGCCCGATTTTCTGGCGATTTCCGTGCTTGGTCTTTTGTTCGTGTCGATGTTGGCCGGTTCGCGGCCCATTGCCGGGCTCATGGCCGCAGGGCTTGGGTTGCTTTTCGCGCAGATCGGGATTGACGGGCAGACCGCCGAGGAAAGATTCACCTTCGGCCAGATTTACCTTTGGGATGGTATCCCCCTGACCGTGGTTTTCCTGGGCCTTTTTGCCCTGCCGGAACTGGCCGGGTTGCTCGGGCGCAACGCAATTTCCGAAGTTGGCGCCCGAAAAGCGAAGGCGACGCTCGCCGATGGTATGCGGGATTCGATCAGGGAATGGCGGCTGGTTCTGCAAGGCAGCACTGTCGGGGCGTTGATGGGTGCGGTCCCGGGCGTCGGGGTCGTGGTCATCGAATGGATTGCCTATGGGCTGGCCCGGCGTGATCGTCGGGGCGGTCCGGTGTTCGGCACCGGCAACATCCGTGGTGTCATCGGACCCGAGGCTGCGAACAACGCGAAAGAAGGCGGCGCGCTGATACCAACCATCGCCTTCGGGCTGCCGGGGTCGGCCTCGATGAGCATTCTTTTGGGGGCCTTCGTCATCCATGGCCTGGTGCCGGGGCCGGACATGCTGGACCGGCACTTGCCGGTCACCTATGCGATGGTCCTGACGGTGGCGCTTGCCAATGTGCTGGGTGCGCTCATCTGCCTATGGCTGACCTGCTGCCTCGCCCGCATTGCAACGATATCGACGCGCGTGGTCGTGCCGGTGGCCCTGGTCTTCGTGGTGCTCGGCGCTTTCCAGGCCAGTCGCTCGGTCGAAGACATCTGGGCGCTGTGTTTCTTCGGCGCGCTTGGCATGGGGATGAAGTCGCTGAACTGGCCGCGTGCACCCTTTGCTTTGGGATTTGTCCTTGGCCCGATGATCGAGCGCTATTATTTCCTGTCGCGCCAGCTAACAGGTTGGGAATGGTTGATGCGACCGTCTGTATTGATCGTCCTCGCGGTGTTCGCCTTCATACTATTTCGCCATTATCGAAAAATACGCGCCACCAAAGCAGCCAGCGAAGCACGGAAGGGCAGCGGTTGTGCCTACGAGGCCGGGGCCTCCGTCGTGATGATCCTGATGGCGGTCTCGGTCTTGGCTATGTGCCGATCACTGCCCGAAGGCGCGGCCCTATTCCCCGGTATTGTCTCTTCGGGGCTGTTGATCCTTGCCGTGATGTCTCTGGCCAGCATCTGGGTTCAGGGCGTGGGGCGCTCACCGGCACGGCCAAGGGTTCCCCTTGCCGAGGCAGCGGTCTTCGGATTGATCCTTGCCTTTACGTTTCTGTTGCATGGATTCGGCGTGCTTGTTGCCTGCGCCGCCATTCCTGCGGTCGTCATTCTGAGTGAGCGTCCTCGACGATGGCTAAGGGCGGCGATTTCCGCGGCAGGAGTGGCCGTGGTTGTTCATGTGTTATTCAATGAAATCATGTCGATACCTTGGCCGCGACCATGGCTCGAAGCCGTATTTCTCTAAACTTCAAGCATCTGGGCAAGCCGGGTGCGCTGCAACTTGCCATTGGCATTCAGGGGCAGAGCCGGAACCTTACGAAGGATCCTTGGGCGTCGGTCCGGCGTGCAGTGGCGCATACAGATGGCGTGCAATTCCGCCTCGTCGAGGTCGGACACAAAAAACGCCGCGATCTCCTGGCCAAGGGCATCGTCAGCAACGCCCAGCACGGCCACTTCGATAACGCCATCAGCGGCACGAAGAATTCGCTCAAGCTCCTGAGGTGCGACATTGACGCCGCCACGAACGATCATGTCCGCCTCCCGTCCGATGATCGTCAGGAAACCTGCCTCATCCAGCACGCCGATGTCGCCGGGTATGCCCCATCCCTGCCCGAAACGCTCGGCTTCCTGGCCTTCGGCTGTGATCACCCGGTCAGCGACCAAAGGAGAGGCCACGCGGATCAGGCCCGGCGCTCCCGCCGGTAACTCCAACAGCGTTTCCGGATCGACAATGGTGAACTTGGCATGGTCAGCAGGACGTCCGACCGTTTCGGGGCGGGCCAATACATCATTGCCTGCAAGTTTCGCAATGGGGCCAGTCAGACCGGATGAATAAGACATCAGGTAACCCTTTGTCAGGTTCCGGTAGGCTGCCACATTGTCCTCCGGCAAGGCAGGCCCGCCGACGCTGCGCAAGAGTTTCAGATCGCTGAAGAGAGGCGCGTCACGCGACCCGACCTCGCGCAGGAATGACCGGATGACGGAAGGGGCCAGCACCGTCGCTTCTACCCCGGTCGACAAAAGACGCTCGATCAGTTCCGAAGCGGAAAACAGGGGCGGGTCAAGGATCACCGCGCCACCCGTGCAAAGGAATTCCAGAACCGCGTTCCGCGTTGCCGAGAAGGACAGCATCATCGGTGTGAGCAATCGTGATTGCCCGGCTACGACATCAAAGCGGCGCGTCATCAGGCGATGGCCCAAAACCTCGTGGCTTTGCACATAGATTTTCGGTTTGCCGGTGGTTCCCGAAGATGGAGAATAGGCCGCCGGAACATCGCTTGCCCGACTCTCATTCACATCAACGCCTTGGCCGAAGAGCCAAGCGTCCTCCCATTCTATACCCGCATAGGAGTGGGACAGCTTCGTCGTTCTCTTCTCGATGGTCAGCTTCACACCAGCGATTCCAGCGAGTTCTGCCCGTTCGGCCATCGGCATCCGAAAGTCGATCACCATCGGCGTCGCATTGACCCACCAGCAGGCAAGGTAGGTCAGCATCGCGTCAATGCTGTCGGGCAGGGAGATCATCACGACGTCGCCACTTTGAATCCCAAGGTCGCGGAGGGCGCGGGCGACCGAAAGCGATTGCTCGCGCACCTCGGAATAGCTCAATCTCCGCTCGCCTGACACGAAGGCGAGGTGTTCGCCGTAGCTTTGAAGCGCGTCATGCAAGCGCACACCGGCACGCGCACTCATGCGGCGTCCGATGCCCTAAGGTGTTTGTCCAGAAAGGTGGAGATGATCCCGTCGATGGCCTCCTTGTTGGCCGACTGGAATCCGCCGTGTTTGCCCGGCAAAACTTCCAAGGTCACGGAAGCTGTCGAACCGGCCCAATCGCGATACTCTTCGGCAGTCGTGCGCCCCCAATCGGAAGACGCGATCATCAAGAGTTCGCAAGGAAACGGCTCGGGCGTGTAACCGGCCAGCGCCAACTTGAGTGACTTCTTGAAGGTTTCTCTGCGTGCCTTCCGGCCCAAGGCGGTTTGTCCAAAGCCCATCCGATCAAGCTGATCCCGAAACCACCGCCATGATTTTGTCTGTCGGTCAAGTTGTTGCGCACGGCGATCCGTCATCCGGTTGTCGGCCAATGGCTTCAGCCAAGCCGAACCGGGGGGCGGCGGGTCAATCAAGACGATCAATGGCCGCTGTCGGCTAGCCTTAAAGTGCCGGTGCGCAAGATCAATCGCCACCAAACCGCCCACACAAATGCCGCCATAGACCGAAGGCGATTGCCCGAACTTGGCCTTCAAGCCTTCAAGATAGGCGTCCGCAATATCCTCCGCCGTGGTCGGGGCCTCTTCTCCCGGCATCAACCCCATGCCGCGCAGTCCCGCGATCCTGCATCGGGTTTTGAAACCTTCGCCCATCCGACTGACAAAAAGCGGGCTGCCGGACATCCCGTGGATCATCGCCGCCGGGATTGTTCCATCGCCGCCGGGCAGAAGTGTAACGAGACGGGCATAGTCTTCCTGTCTAGCCTGAACGTCGATCAATCGTGAAAGATCGCCCGGGGTGGGGGACTCCAATAGTGCAGATGTGGGAAGTCTGGTGCCGTAGATTTCATTCAGCCGCATGATGATGCGTTCAGCCATCAATGAATCGCCGCCGAGATCGAAAAAGCTGTCGGATACATCCACATCAGACAGGCCGAGTTCCTTTTGGAAGACGCCCAAGACCGCCGCTGCCCGCGAGTTGCCCACCTGAATTTTTCACCCCGATCTTTTGCATGAGTATTTCCGTTTTGATCAGGGCCTGCAATGCGGAATCAACGCTTCAGTCGTCTTTTGTGGCATATCCGAAGGCTTTGAAATCTTTTGCGAATACCCGTTCGACGCAACGCCTGACATCGCTGGACACGTAGTAGTTGTCACGCGAGCGAATGGTCGGATTTCGGTGCGGAAGATCAAAGGCGCCGGGCATTCCAAGATCGTGCCAAAGTGCTTCGGCTTCGGGGCGCAGATTCTCGAAATGAATGACGCGATCTGCCAGCAAGGCGCCACGATCGTCAGACAGCATTGCAGACTGCGTGATATTGCGTCGGAGTGATCGCTCTTCCAGATACTCGGTGAAGTCTTCGAAGCCCTTGTCCTGGATCCAGCGATGGCGGTGGTGTCGGGGCGATTTCCGGATGAATTCGTAAAGCGAAATGGCACGCTCGTAAGGATCACGGACAACGCCGAACTTGTGCAGGCGTTCAAACGTTTCGGGGGCGATGCGTCTTTGGGCCCACCTCAGCGAGGCATGGATCGGGGGCTGCAGAGATGCCGGGTCTTGTCGCATCGGTAGCTTGCTGCGCAGCCGCCCAAGTGGTGTGCGCCTTGGGCGACCTTGTGCCCCCTGAAGGAGCGTCGCCAGTGACAGGCCGCCGGTTTTCTGGACATGCACGAATAGAAAATTGCGGTCGACGTCGATGATCATCGCATTACCGGGGAATCAGGAATGCGAACCATCCGTTTGGTGGAGCTTCTACACGCCCCTATTCCCACTCGATCGTTCCCGGCGGCTTCGACGTGATGTCATAGGTCACGCGATTGATGCCCGGCACTTCGTTGATGATCCGCGTCGCGGTCTCGCCGAGGAATTCGTGGCTGAAGGGATAGTAATCGGCGGTCATGCCATCGACCGAGGTGACGGCGCGAAGGGCGCAGGCGAAATCATAGGTGCGGCCATCGCCCATGACGCCCACGGTGCGCACCGGAAGGATGGCGACAAAGGCTTGCCAGATCTCGTCATAAAGCCCGTGCTTCCTGATCTGGTCGATATAGACGGCATCGGCGGCACGCAGGATGTCGAGTTTCTCGCGCGTGATCTCGCCCGGGCAGCGGATCGCAAGACCGGGTCCGGGGAAGGGATGGCGGCCGATGAAGCTTTGGGGCAGGCCAAGTTCACGGCCAAGCGCGCGGACTTCATCCTTGAACAATTCGCGCAAGGGTTCGACGAGTTTAAGGCCCATCTTTTCGGGCAAGCCACCCACGTTGTGGTGGGATTTGATGGTGACGGAAGGACCACCCGAAAAGCTGACGCTTTCGATTACGTCCGGATAAAGCGTGCCCTGGGCAAGAAACTCGGCCCCGTCGATTTGGCTGGCGTACTTCTGAAAGACGTCGATGAACAGCCGCCCGATGGTCTTGCGCTTGGTTTCTGGATCACTTTCGCCCTCAAGCTCGCCTAGGAACAATTCGGTTTCGTCGGCGTGGATCAGGGGAATGTTGTAGTTGTCGCGGAACATGGTGACGACTTCGTCGGCTTCGCCCTGACGCAATAGCCCGTGATCGACGAAAACGCAGGTCAATTGATCGCCGATGGCTTCGTGGATCAAGACGGCGGCGACCGAGGAATCGACGCCGCCCGAGAGGCCGCAGATCACCTTTTTGTCGCCGACCTGTTCGCGAATCTTGCGGATGGCTTCGTCGCGGTAGGCTCCCATGGTCCAATCGCCGGAAAAGCCTGCCAGCCGGACGAAGTTTTCGTAAAGCATCGCACCGCGCGGCGTGTGGTGAACCTCGGGATGGAACTGGACGGCATAAAAGTTCCGGGTTTTGTCGGCGGTGATGGCGTAGGGGGCATTGGGCGAGGTGCCGTAAACATGGAAGCCGGGGGCAAGCTCGGCCACGTGATCGCCGTGGCTCATCCAGACCTGTTCCTTGCCCGTCGAGAACCAACCATCAAGCAGGTGCAGTTCGTCTTTCGGTTCGACATAGGCGCGACCAAACTCGGCGGTGCCGCCGCCGCCGGTATGCTTGCCGCCTTCGACACGGCCACCCAGCATCTGCATCATCACCTGCTGACCGTAACAGATGCCAAGGATTGGAACCCCAAGGTCGAAAACGCTTTCGGGGGGGCGCGGGCTTCCTGCGTGAACCACGCTTGAAGGTCCGCCCGAGAAGATCACCGCCTTTGGCGCAAAGTCCTGAAGAAAGGCGTCCGTGACATTCTGGAATGGGTGGATTTCGCAATAGACATTCAACTCGCGCAGCCGACGCGCGATAAGCTGCGTGACCTGGCTGCCGAAGTCGATGATGAGAAGGCGGTCGTGAGAGGCATCTGTCATGTAAACGCTTTAGGCAGAGCGCCGGTGCTGTGCAAGATGGCCGGCCACCGTGTTGGCGGAAAATGCGCGTTATCCACAGCGATTTCCGAGTGGACCACGCTTCGTCGGCTTGCCATGTCGGAAATGCGTCTGATCTGACGCAATTCGGCGCCGAGACAGGAAGCCTTTCTGTAAAATCCACACAAGGATGAGAGCGGAGCACGCCTGATGACAGAAGCAAGAGCGCGACGGGGACGTGGTGGCGGTGGAGCCGCGCGACGGGCGGAACGGACCGCGGTAAAGATCGAGGCGGCGCGTTTCATCGAACGGCAAGTACCGAACTTCGAGATCCTGAACGCCGAGGCGATCGAGATCATCGAAGCCAATGCCGAAACCGTTCTGGAAGAGATCGGCGTTGCCTTTTCCGACAATCCCACTGCGCTGGAGATGTGGAAAGAAGCAGGGGCGGATGTTTCAGGTGAACGTGTGCGCCTTCCCAAGGGCCTGGCCCGCGAATTGTGCAAGACGGCACCGGCCAGCTATACCCAGCACGCCCGCAACCCCGAGCGCAACGTCGTCGTCGGTGGCAAAAACCTTGTGCTGGCACCGGTTTACGGACCACCCTTCGTGCGGGATGCCGCCGGTGGCCGACGCTATGCCACGATAGAGGATTTCCGCAATTTTGTGAAGCTCACCTATCTGTCGAAGTGGCTGCATCACTCGGGCGGCACGGTTTGCGAGCCGACCGACGTGCCGGTGAACGTGCGCCATCTTGACATGCTGTTGGCCCACATGACCCTGTCCGACAAACCCTTCATGGGGTCGGTGACCGAACCCGTACGGGCGCAGGATTCGGTCGAGATGTGCGAGATCCTTTTCGGCAAGGACTTCGTCGCCGAAAACACCGTGATGACATCGCTTATCAACATCAACTCGCCGCTGACCTTTGATGCGACGATGATGGGCGCGTTGGAAGTCTATGCCAGGGCGAATCAAGCCGCGATCATCTCGCCCTTCATCGTTGGCGGGGCGATGTCGCCAGTGTCGGTGGCGGGCACCCTGACGCAGGCGACGGCGGAAATTCTGGTTGGAGTGGCCTATAGCCAATTGGTGCGGAAGGGAGCGCCGGTCATCGCGGGCACCTTCGTGACCTCGATCGACATGAACTCCGGCGCACCGACTTTCGGCACGCCAGAGGCCGCCCAGATCACCCTGGGCATGGGCCAGATCGCGCGGCGGATGGGCGTGCCCTACCGGTCGGCGGGATCGTTCTGCGGCTCGAAATTGCCCGACGCGCAGGCGGCTTATGAAACCGCCAACACGCTCAATATCGGGCTGTTGTCCGGTGTGAACTTCATGCTCCACGCCGCCGGCTGGCTGGAAGGCGGTCTGGTGGCGAGTTTCGAGAAATTCGTCATGGACGCCGATCAGCTTGGCACTTTGCACAAATTGGCCGAAGGCGTGGACGTCTCGGAAAACGGTCAAGCAATGGACGCGATCCGCGAGGTCGGGCCGGGCGGGCACTATCTTGGATGCGCGCACACCCAGGCGAACTTCAAGAGCGCGTTCTGGCGCAGCGATCTGTTCGACTACAAGCCGTTCGAGACCTGGTCCGAAGAAGGTGAACGGGATACGCAGGCTTTGGCAACGGCGCGTGTCGCAAAACTATTGTCGCAGTACGAGGCACCCGCGTTGGACCAGGGTATTCGCGAGGCGCTGGATTCCTATGTCGCACAGAAGAAGGAAGCGGCACCCGCCGCCTTTGGCTGAGCGTCAGGCGGCTTGCGACAGGCGACTCGTGGCAAGACGCGATTCATCTATCAGCGCCACCAGCACTTCGATGTGTCGTGCGACCGAGTAATGGGCCGCGCCCTCGCGACGAATATCGTCGATGGCTTGTTCCCTTTCTACCAGCATGTCGAAGGCAAGTCCGGGGCGGGGGGGCGTTTCCCCCGGAAGCAGCCGGCGCAGGCAGAGATTGCGATTATAGTTTTCCAGCCCCAGCCGCGCGGCGCGAACAAGTAGCCGAGGGCGTCGCAGGGAACTCATGAATGTCTGGGGGTCGGTCATCGTGCTCTCCTTAACAGTGTGACAATGATATTCAACTTATGCGGGTGTTGCATTTTGCGACTGACCACCGTTCGGCATAATTTTCCTTTATTTACAATGTTCGATAATTCTCATTTGACACATGCAGCGTTAACTTTCCGGTAACCAATACTACTTCAGGTTGTGTTTGGCGGTTGGCGGTATGTGGTTGAAGGGGGTAGTCGAATGTCGGTCGTGGCGGAAACAAAGAGCGGTTCAAGGGTGCCCGAATGGGTGCCTGAAACGGCTTTGACGTATCTGGCACATGTCGAAGCCGGTCGCTCGATCCGCTCCCTGGCGCGCGAGGCTGGATGCCACGCCTCGACCATTCTGAGAATGGTGCGCCGTTATGAAACGCGGCGGGACGATCCCCTGGTCGACCTTGCCCTAAAGCGGTTGGGAAGCACGGATGAAACGCTTTCCGCCGCAGGTTTTAGCACCGGGAGAGCCAGAAACTTGACGATGCACGAGACGATTGAGACGAAAGAGATTCCAGACGATGCGCAACTCAAACAGGTTGCCTTGCGTGTTCTGAGACGGTTGAACGAGACCGGCGCCGTAATGGCAATCGCTGCGGACATGGAAAACGGTGTCGTGGCGCGCGAGACGCCGGACGGACGAACGCTGAAGACCGCTGTCGTTGAGCGCCCTTTTGCCGAGGCGATGGCACTGAAAGACTGGATCTCGGTTTCCAGCGAAGGACGCATCACGCGATACAAGATCACCAGCGCGGGGCGCATGGCGCTGAAGCGGATGCTGGCGGAAGAAGAGGCCATTCGCGTGGGTATGGGCGAGGCTGCCGATCCGTTTTCGGAGCAGCACCGCGACTGGGCGACGCGCAATGTCTCGACCGACAAGAACAAGCGACGCGGGATTCGATACAATGCGACGGAAAGCCCTTTGTCGGCACTGTCTCGCCGGAAAGACCGCGACGGAAAACCGTTTCTGAGCCCCGACCTTGTGGCGGCGGGAGAGCGGTTGCGCGAAGATTTCGAACTGTCCCAGATGGGGCCACGCATTACCCAGAACTGGGAAAGGTTCCTCGCGGGTGGCGCGCGCGGCGAATTCTCGGGCGGCGGCGAAACCGGCGGTTCCGAGCGTGCGCGGGCGCGGGTGAACGCCGCGCTGGCCGATCTTGGCCCGGGGTTGGGTGATGTCGTCCTGCGCTGCTGCTGTTTCCTCGAAGGGATGGAGTCGGTCGAAGAGCGCATGGGCTGGTCGGCGCGTTCCGGCAAGATCGTCTTGCGTATCGCCCTTTTGCGCCTGAAATCTCACTACGACGAAGAAAACGGCAACTGGTCGCCACTCATCGGGTGAACCCATCGACACATCTTGATCCGCGCTGTCCCGCTTCACATATGTAAACGGGATTAACTTAAGCGAGGAATCGTCATGTCAGACGAAAACGAAAAGTCGGAAGGCCCCGGAAAGCGCACCTGGATCGAAGAGATCGAGGTCGCGGGTGAGGAACTTCTGGCGCGGGTCAAGCAATTGGCGGCGGACAACAAGGTGAAACGGGTGCGCATCGTCGAACCTGACGGTGACATTGCCCTGGAAATTCCGTTGACCTATGGCGCGATTGCGGGTGGGGCTGTGGTTCTGGCCGCACCCGTCCTTGCGATCCTGGGCACACTTGGCGCTTTTGCCGCCCGGTTCAGGCTTGAGATCGTGAACGAGGCGCAGGTGGAGGAAAGTCCGGACGAGGTGTCTTGATCCTTCCTGGTGGCGCTACCTGAGTTCTTTCAGTTCCGCGGCCAGATCGCCATAAGCGGTGAACCGATACTCATATCGAAGCCCGAGGCGTTTTGCGCATTCTTCGGCCTTTGCCTGAAGTTTCGCATCCTCGGTCTGGGCCTGGTAAACCATTGTTTCGTAATGCCCAAAATAGCTGTCACGCAGTTCCGGGTGGCGATCCAGACCAAGCGGCTTCCAGATGAAAGCGTCGAATTGCCGGACAAGAAAGTCGGTCAGGTAGAACGAGGTAAATTCCTCGTCCGCTTTCGACAGGAAATCTGCCGTGCCCTGGTAGAAGGCAAAGCAATGGGGGCCGGGCATCATCTCGATGTCCAGTTCCTGCGCGGCCTTTTGCAATTCACCGCCTGTGCCGCAATCCGCGTAGACAAGGAAAATCCGGTCGTACTGCCCGCTTTCGGCGACTGATTTCCGCACAGCGGGCACGATCTTTTCGGGGTGATTGTGATAGATCGCGGGCAGGCACTGAAGGTCGATGTGATCGAAACTTCTTGTCAAAAACAGGATCTCGCGGGCAAGCGCACCACAGGCCAGCACAAGAATGCGTCCCTTGCCGCTGGCCTTCAGCCCATCTTCCCAAAGCTGGGTGTCACTGGGCAGTGTCATGCGGTCACTCCGAACCGGTCAAGCAAAGCCTCGGCGATGTCGACCACCACGGTTTCCGCGGTTTCGCGATCGACTTTCGCGATGTCATAAAGGCCGATCATCGCCTCGGACCCGGTGGCCGTCGAGAGGGCTGCGACCAGTCTCAATCTCTGATCACCTGAAAGGCTCGCATCTTTGAGGGCCTCGTTGAACATGTCCACGCGACGCGCACCGCGACGTTCGCGCGTGTTGGTGGCGGCCCAGGCATCCAGGTTACGGGCAAGAAACTGGCGAAACGCGGCTTCGTGCCGGATCGACAAATCGAAGATGTATCGGCTGACGGCGAGGGCCTTTGCGCGCGGTGTCGTGGCTTCGTTGACGACTTTTTCGTAAGGCAAGACCTCGACGGCCAGTCCCGCTTCGGCTGCCAGAACGGCGGGATCGGAAAAGTACCGATAGGCCGTAGCACGCGATATTCCCTGATCGGCTGCGGCGGCCGCCACGGTGACGGTTTCGCCCCGCGTTATGAGCGCGCGGGCACCCGCAAGGATCGCCTCGCGCGTTCGGGAACTTTTGCTGGTCGTCATCCTAGCATAATCCAAAATAAGACACTTGTCTCAGTATGAGACATATGTATCATAATCGTCAAGCAAGCGAGTCGCAATGGAGGGTCGACATGACTGACGAAAAACCGCGCACATATGATGTTCTTGGCAATGTCCTGAAATTCCTTTCGTTTCCTTCCGAGGTCGATGGAAAATTCTGCCTGATTGAGGCCATCGTGCCCAAGGGCGCGGGCGCACCGCCGAACCATCACGCCGGCGAAACCGAGGCGTTTTACGTCCTGGAGGGCGAGGTGGGGTTCCATCTGAATGGGACGGATGTCGTTGCAAAAGCGGGCGATCACATCGCGATCCCCGACGGTGCAATTCATGCCTTCAAGGGTATTGCGGAGACATCGCGGCTTTTGATCCTGAATGCGCCTGGCAATATGCACGAAGCCTTTTTCACAGGAATTGGGAAGCCCCTGCCGGAAGGCGCGACGAAACCTTTGCCGCCGGACGGCCCGCCGGATGTTCCGGCCTTGCTGGCCTTCGCTGAATCCCAGGGCATGACGATCCTCGCCCCCGAGGACGCACCGGCCTGAACTCAATTGCCGATGGCGGCCTAACCCGCCGCCATCTGGTTGTGCTTTCGAGCCATGAAATCCTTGGCGGTTTCAACGGCGACGGCAGCGTCACGGCAATAGGCATCCGCACCGATGGCCTTGCCGAACTCTTCGTTCAGGGGCGCACCGCCCACAAGGATGACGTAATCGTCCCGGATCCCCATTTCGATCATCGTGTCGATCACGACCTTCATGTAGGGCATGGTTGTGGTCAGAAGGGCGGACATGCCAAGGATGTCCGCATCTTCCTTCTTGATGGCGTCGATGTAATCTTCGACCGGATTGTTGATCCCAAGATCGACGATCTCGAACCCGGCACCTTCCATCATCATCGAAACAAGGTTCTTGCCGATGTCGTGGATGTCGCCCTTCACGGTGCCGATCACCATCTTGCCCATGCGGGGCGCACCGGTTTCGGCCAGAAGCGGTTTCAGGATTGCCATGCCGGCCTTCATGGCATTGGCGGCCAGTAGAACCTCGGGCACAAACAGGATGCCATCGCGGAAATCGTCGCCGACGATCTTCATGCCCCCGACCAGCGCCTCGGTCAGAACCCGGTAGGGCGCCCAGCCGCGTTCGAGAAGGATGTTGGTGCCTTCCTCGATCTCTTCCTTCAGACCATCATAGAGGTCGTCATGCATCTGAAGCGTCAGCTCTTCGTCGTCGAGCTCGGAAAGGATGATTTCGTCGTCTTCGTCAGCCATGACCGGATCCTTGAAAAGTAGCGCGGCTTTCCCCGATGTAGGGGGAAACCCATGGATTTTGAACGCCAAATTGCGACTTAAAGGTTTACGCCTGCGACCTGTGTGCAATGTCAAACAGACAATTTTCCCGATCTTGGGCGAAAAACTCGACTGGCAGCTTTATTGCCTGGCTTGATCCGGGCTTCGGATATTGCGCACGTTCCCTATTTGTTCTAAGAATTGTGGATGTCGGGCAAGACTTCCATTCAGGGGCGGGAACTGCGCGGTCGCGCAGCACTTTCCAATGCCGTGGGCCGGTTCGAGGCTTACGAGCGTGAAGAGGTTCACGACGGCTGGGACCGTGACGAGGATTTGCCGCCCTGGCGCACCGAAGTGACCTTCGAAACGCCGCGCAGTGTCATTACGCGAAACACCTCGCCCGACGTGCATTTCGACCGTTCGATCAATCCTTATCGCGGTTGCGAACACGGCTGCATCTATTGCTTCGCCCGTCCGACCCATGCCTATCTCGGCCTGTCGCCGGGGCTGGATTTTGAAACCCGTCTGATCGCTCGGCCAGATGCGCCCGAGGTGCTGGAACGCGAATTGCGGGCCAAATCCTACAAGGTTGGTCCTATCGCCATGGGCACCAACACCGACCCCTATCAACCCATTGAAAAAGAACACGGGATCATGCGCCGCATCCTCGAGGTGCTTTACGAATACAAGCATCCGGTCTGTGTCGTGACCAAGGGCACCCTGATCGAGCGGGACGCGGACATTCTGGGCGAAATGGGCCGGATGGGTCTGGCGCGGGTCGGGATCACCGTGACGACGCTGGACCCGGACGTTTCGCGCAGGATGGAACCGCGCGTGCCGTCTCCGGCGCGACGGCTGGAAACCATCCGGCGCATTTCGGCAGCGGGCTGTCCCGTGCGGATCATGGTGTCGCCCGTCGTGCCTGCGCTGACCGACCACGAGGTCGAGGCGATCCTGAACAAGGCGGCGGAAGCGGGTGCGAAGGCCGCAAGCTGGATCATGCTGCGTCTGCCCCTGGAGGTGGCGCCGCTGTTTCGGGAGTGGCTGGAGGAAAACTACCCCGACCGCGCGGCCCGCGTCATGGGACGGGTGCGCGAATTGCACGGCGGTCGGGATTACGACCCGGAATTCGGAAAACGGATGACCGGCGAAGGCCAGTTTGCCGAGTTGTTCGCGCATCGTTTTGCCATCGCCGTGAAACGGTTGGGGCTGGCGGATGTTCTTCCCGAGTTGCGGTGCGATCTCTTTGCGAAACCCGCCCGTGCGGGGGATCAATTGTCCCTGTTTTGAAGGCGTTTCTGCGCCTTTTGCCCCATTCCTGACGAATTTCGCGGCTAGGCCGAACCCATGAGCCTGTCTTTGCTATCAGCCTGTCTTTGGGTTTTGGCCGCAACTCTTGTGGCCTTTCTTCCGTTTCGTGCGCAGTTTCCGCCGGGAATTGCCCTCTTGGTCGCGGCGCCTTTTCTGCTGGGATGGATAGCCTGGGATCATGGCATCGTTCTGGCTGCTGTCGGCACGATCGGGTTTCTTTCGATGTTCCGCAATCCGCTGTTCTATCTGCTGCGGCGCTTGCGCGGTGAAAGGCCCGAGGTCACGCCATGATCGCGGCAAGCTCTCCGGTCCTTTTGGCATTCCTTTGGTGCATCCTCGCCAACGTCATCGCCATGTTCCCGTCCAAGCACAAACACTGGCCTTCGGCCTATGTCCTTATCACCTTCGGTGTGCCGATCCTGGTCTGGGTCTATGTCAGCGACGGCATTGTCTTTGGCCTGATCTTCACCTTGGCCGGGGTGTCGATCTTGCGATGGCCGGTGCGTTACCTGTTGCGCTGGCTGCGCGCACAGACGGTCTCAAAGGCCGAAAGCTGAAATCCGTTTCGAAAGGGGCGACCATGGAAACCAAACTGATCTACCTGATCCTGGCGGGTTGGTTCCTGATGCTGGCTCTGCCATCGATTCTGCCCGCCTTCATCCTGGCGGCGGGCATGGGAGGTGCTGCGGCCTATCTTGTCTTTCTAGGCAATGGTGGCGAGGGAGATCTTGTTCGCGTCGTCTCCATTGTCGGCCCGATGGCAACTGTCGCGATTTTCATGGCATGGCCGCTGGGCAAGCTCTGTCGGTGGCTCTTGCGACGCGACCCGATGCCGTGAGGTCTGGCCTTGCCGGGGTCGGGGTGCTAGCTCCGATTCATGACGCGGGTGGACGACATACCAATTCGTGGGCGACTGACGCCTGACTACGATCTTTCCGGCCTGACATGGCTAAGGGCCGGTGGTCCGGCCGACTGGCTGTTTCTTCCAAAGGACGTCGAAGACCTCAGCGCGTTTCTTGCCAAATTGCCCGATGACATGGCGATCTTTCCCATGGGCGTCGGTTCGAACCTCATCGTGCGCGATGGTGGTTTGCGGGCGGTGGTCATTCGTCTGGGGCGGGGCTTTGCCGATATCACGATCGAGGGCGACCGGGTGCGTGCCGGGGCAGGGGCGCTTGACGCCCAGGTGGCCAAAAAGGCCGCCGAGGCCGGGCTGGACCTGACGTTCCTGCGCACGATCCCCGGGGCCATCGGTGGCGCGGTTCGGATGAACGCGGGTTGCTACGGTTCTTATGTCGCGGATCACTTGATCAGTGCGGATCTGGTTCTGCGCGACGGTCGCCGTACGACCCTTGAGGCTGGCGAGTTGAATTTCCGCTATCGGCAGAGCGATTTACCCGAAGGCGCCGTGATCGTTTCGGCGGAGTTCCGCGCAGGCGCCGGCAATCCAGATGCACTGGTCGCAAAGATGGATCGACAGTTGGAAAAGCGCGACGAGACCCAGCCGACCAAGGCCCTGACAGCCGGGTCCACGTTCCGCAATCCGTCCGGTTTTTCCAGTACGGGCAGAGCGGACGACACCCACGAGATGAAAGCCTGGAAGGTGATCGACGACGCCGGAATGCGTGGCGCGCGACGGGGTGGGGCGCAGATGTCGGAAATGCATTCGAACTTTCTGGTCAACACCGGGGGTGCCACGGCAGCAGATCTCGAAGGTTTGGGCGAAGAGGTGCGCGAAGCTGTTTTCCAACACTCGGGAATCAGGCTAGAATGGGAAGTGATGAGGGTCGGCGAACCGGCCCCTGAGGCAAGTGACTAGAGCATGTCGCTCAAAAGTGGGAATCGGTTTTGAGCTTCTCGGACATGCGGAACAATTGAAGCGAAGCGGGGCGCCTGCACGACATGCAGGCGGCACGCTTTAGAAACGGGCGATCAACGCCCTGATGCAGGTGGCGGGTATGTCGAGCAGGACAGCCCCCAAAGTGACGGTCCTGATGGGTGGCCCCTCGGCAGAGCGCGAGGTGTCTCTATCATCCGGGCGCGAATGCGCGGCGGCACTGCGGGAGGCCGGATACGAGGTAACAGAATTGGACGCGGGGCCAGACCTGGCCGCGCGGCTTATGGACGACCGACCAGAGGTCGTGTTCAACGCGCTGCACGGTCGTTGGGGCGAGGACGGTTGCGTCCAAGGCATTCTTGAATGGTTGCGCATCCCTTACACCCATTCCGGCGTTCTGGCCTCGGCCCTTGCTATGGACAAGACACGATCGAAGGCCGTCTTTGCCGAAGCCGGTGTGCCGGTGACGACCAGCGGAATTTTCTGCAAGGCCGAGATCGAGGCGCGGCACGTCATGCCGCCGCCCTATGTCGTAAAGCCCAACAACGAAGGGTCGTCGGTCGGAGTCTATATAGTATCCGAGGCCGCGAACGGCCCGCCGGTGATCGCGCCCGAAATGCCGGATCAACTGATGGTGGAAACCTATGTGCCGGGGCGCGAGTTGACAGTCACAGTGATGGGAGATCGGGCGCTTTGCGTGACCGAGATTTTGTCGGATGGCTGGTACGATTATCATGCCAAGTACTCCGAAGGCGGCTCGCGCCATGTTTTGCCCGCAGAGATACCCGAGGATGTAGAGGCTGCTTGCCTGGCACACGCGAAGGCGGCGCACGATGTGTTGGGCTGTCGTGGGGTAAGCCGGACGGATTACCGTTGGGATGAGGCGCGGGGCGTTGGGGGGCTCGTCACCCTGGAGACGAACACACAGCCCGGCATGACGCCGACCTCTCTTGTCCCGGAACAGGCCGCGCATCTTGGCATCAGTTTTCCCGAGTTGTGCGACTGGATCGTGAAGGACGCATCATGCGACCGCTGAAGATGTTCCGCAGAAAGCCAAAGGGCGAACGGCGCGACCCGGCACCGTCACGCATGGCCTACAAGCTGAACCGCTTGATGCTGCGCCCGATGGTGCGACGGTTCCTGCGATTTGGTCTGCCCGTGTTGCTGATCGCGGCGGGTGTGGCCTTCTGGGCGTCGGATCAATCCCGGCGAGACGCGGCGATGGACCGTGTCGCCGAGATTCGTCGCCAGATCGAGGAACGCCCCGAGTTCATGGTGCGGCTGATGGCGGTCGAAGACGCCTCGCCCAAGGTCGCCGGCGACATTCGCGAGGTCTTGTCGATCGATTTTCCCGTTTCGTCGTTTGATCTGGACCTGGACGGCTTGCAGGAAGCGGTCGAGGAACTGGATGCCGTGGCAGCCGCCAGCGTGCGCATCCGCGCAGGCGGCGTGCTTGAGGTCGAAGTCGAAGAGCGGAAACCGGCCGTGATCTGGCGCGATGCGGAAGGCTTGGTTCTGTTGGACGCCACGGGCCACCTTGTTGCTCCGCTGGATGCGCGGACAGACCGGCCCGACTTGCCATTGATCGCCGGAACCGGGGCCGACGCGGTGGTGGAAGAGGCTCTGGTTCTGTTTGAAACGGCACTGCCGATCCGCAACCGCTTGCGCGGCTTCCTGAGGGTCGGAGAACGTCGGTGGGACGTGGTGTTGGACCGGGACCAACGCATCATGTTGCCGGAAGAGGCTGCGGAAACAGCACTGAAGAAAGCGATCCAACTGGATGTCGCGCAGGATTTGCTGGAGCGCGACCTGTCCGTCGTCGATTTCCGCAACCCGGCGCGCCCGGTCATGCGGCTGGGAATGACGGCCATCGAGACATTGTACGAGACAGGTTTAGGGACGGAGAACACGTCAGAATGAGGATGTTGAACGATCTTTACCAGAATCAGCGGGCCATGCGCGCGATGCGTCAGGCGGCGATCCAGCGTGGAGTGGTTGCGGTTCTGGACGTGGGCACGTCAAAGATTTCCTGCCTGATCCTGAAATTCGACGGGCGAGACCGCGCACCCCAGGGCGAAGGCATCGGTGCAATGGCAGGGCAGACCAAGTTCCGGGTTATAGGTGCCGCCACAACGCGGTCGCGCGGGATCGAGCTTGGCGAAACGGTGGCGGTGCAGGAAACCGAACGCGCGATCCGAACGGCAGTACAGGCGGCCCAGAAGATGGCGAACTGTCGGGTCGATCACGTGATTGCCTGCCTGTCGGGGGGGCAACCCCGGTCGTACGGGTTGGCCGGGCAGGTCAACGTCACCGGTGACGTGGTGGGTGAGACAGACATCGCCCACGTGCTGGCGGCCTGCGATGTGCCGGACTATGGGGCAGACCGCGAGATCCTGCATGCACAGCCGGTGAACTTCGCCTTGGATCACCGCTCGGGCCTGATTGATCCGCGCGACCAGATCGGCCAACGCCTGGCCTGTGACATGCACATGCTGACGGTCGACACCCCGGTGATCGAAAACCTGATCTATTGCTTGCGCCGTTGCGACCTCGAACTCGCGGGCTTGGCAAACTCGGCTTATGTCTCGGCCATCGCAGCACTTGTCGAGGATGAACAGGAGCTGGGCGCGGCCTGCGTGGACATGGGCGGCGGCACGACGGGTCTTTCGATTTTCATGAAGCGCCACATGATCTATGCCGATTGCGTGCGCCTTGGCGGTGTGCATGTCACGCAGGACATTTCCAAGGGCCTGCAGATCGGCATGGCGGCGGCGGAACGGATCAAGACCTTCAACGGCGGCGTCGTGGCCACGGGCATGGACGACCGCGACATGATCGAGATCGGCGGCGAGACCGGCGATTGGGAACATGACCGCCGCACGGTCAGCAGGGCCGAACTGATCGGGATCATGCGACCGCGGGTCGAGGAAATCCTGGAAGAAGTGCGCGAGAGGCTGGATGCGGCCGGCTTCGAGCATCTGCCAAGCCAGCAGATTGTCCTGACGGGCGGCGCCAGCCAGATCCCCGGCCTGGATACACTGGCACCAAAGATCCTGGGCCAGCAGGTTCGAATCGGGCGACCCTTGCGCGTTCATGGTTTGCCGCAGGCGGCGACGGGCACGGGGTTTGCAAGCGCGGTTGGCTTGTCCCTCTTCGCAGCGCACCCCCAGGACGAATTCTGGGATTTCGAGATGCCGCACGATCTTGGCGCCCCGCGTTCTCTGCGCCGCGCGGTCAAATGGTTCAAGAACAACTGGTGATACGGGCAGCCTTGATAACCCCATTGATCCTTGCCGGGGCAGGGGCCTTTGCGCAGGAGCGCATCACGGCAGGCCAGTTCCTTGATATTGCCGATGGCCATACGCTCACCTTTCACGACCTGCACAGCGGCCGGGCCGTCGGGGTGGAACAATTCCTGACGCGAAAGCTGTCCGTCTGGAAGGAAACCGGCGGCGAGTGTGTCTATGGCTCGATCACGGTCGACGATGGCAGGCTTTGCTTTCTTTACGATCACCGGGACGAAAAGGTCTGCTGGTGGACTTTTGCCGAGGATGACCGCCTGTTCGTCCTATACGCCGACCGACCCACGGGTGAGATCCAGGAGATCGTCGACATCTCGGACGAGCCCTTGGGCTGTCCGATGAAGCCCTCGGTCTGAGCCTGTGCTTTTCCGCCGACGCCTAAGAAAGCGGAAGACGCAGAAACGCGAATCTGTTAAGTTATCCACAAGGCCGGGCAACGGTCACGAGGAAGGCAGAGCAGCCCTCTCAGATTGTAGGCTACAACCATAAGGTGTGGGATTTCCCCTGCGGAACCCGCTGTTTGGTTGAAGATGATGTTGTAAGTGCGCGTCATACCACAGGATATTGACTGCACCACGACATGCTGGGAAGAGGTGACAAAAATTTGCCATATTTCGTGGTTTCGGGCTCGAATCGGGGTGACCAAAGCGATGGCTTTCGGTAATGTCGCCCCATCCTAGACAGAACCGGTTTGGTTGCGACTTGCGCCTCGGCCCGGTGGCGCGACAAGAATAAACAGGCGGACGATCCATGACTCTGAATTTGACCATGCCCACTCACGAAGAGCTGAAACCCCGCATTACGGTGTTCGGTGTCGGTGGCGCAGGCGGCAATGCCGTCAACAATATGATTGAAAAGAAACTCGAAGGTGTGGAGTTCGTGGTGGCGAACACCGATGCGCAGGCTTTGCAGCAATCGCACGCTTCGACGAAAATCCAGATGGGTGTTCGGGTTACCGAAGGTCTGGGGGCGGGGGCGCGTCCTTCCGTCGGGGCTGCCGCTGCTGAAGAAACCATCGAGGAAATCGTCGACCAACTGGCCGGTGCGCACATGTGTTTCATCACGGCGGGCATGGGCGGCGGCACCGGGACGGGTGCGGCTCCGATCATCGCTCAGGCTGCGCGAGAATTGGGCGTTCTGACCGTTGGCGTTGTGACCAAACCCTTCCAGTTCGAAGGCGCAAAGCGGATGCGCCAGGCCGAAGAAGGCGTTGAAGCGCTTCAGAAAATGGTCGACACGCTGATCATTATCCCGAACCAGAACCTGTTCCGGATCGCCAACGAAAAAACCACCTTCACCGAAGCGTTTTCCATGGCAGACGACGTGCTTCATCAAGGTGTGAAAGGCGTGACCGACCTGATGGTGCGTCCGGGCCTGATCAACCTCGACTTTGCCGATGTGCGTGCCGTGATGGACGAAATGGGCAAGGCGATGATGGGTACGGGCGAGGCCGAGGGCGAAGATCGCGCTGTTCAGGCCGCCGAAAAGGCGATTGCCAATCCGCTTCTGGACGAAATCAGCCTGAAGGGTGCGAAGGGCGTGTTGATCAACATCACCGGTGCGGACGACCTGACGCTGTTCGAACTGGACGAGGCCGCCAACCGCATCCGCGAGGAAGTGGACGCCGACGCCAACATCATCGTCGGTTCGACGCTGGATACCTCGATGCAGGGCGCGATGCGCGTCAGCGTGGTGGCCACCGGCATCGACGCCGCACAGCAGGCCGAGCAGCCGCCGGCACGCGGTGTGCGCACCGAAGCCATTGCTGCGGCACCTGCCCAGCCGGCGACCCCGCCGGCCCCTGTCTATGAAGAACCGGCAGTCGCGGCACAGGCCGCGCCCGCAGTTGCCGAGGAACGGTATGTCGAGCCGAGCCTGTTCGAGGAACTGGAGCAGAACGCAGTCGCCCAATCCGACGACGGGTTGCCGCCGCCTGCCTATCAGCCGCAGCCTGCAAGTGCGGAAACGGCCGGACGTCCGGTACCTGGCACGCCGACGCCCGAGGCCCTGGCGCGACTGGAGCGTGTCACGGGCCGTGCGCCCGGTTCGATGAACAATCACGTTCCAGGCGAGGCACGCTATGCCGCAGGTCGCCAGCCGGAGCGTGCGCAGGCACCTGTGGAGCCCGAGCGTCCGCGGTTTGGCATTAACACTTTGATCACTCGTATGGCAGGCGGCGTTGCAAATGCCGATCCGTCCGCCCCGGAAGCGCCGCGTCAGCAGCCACCTGTCGGGCGCGCCACGGCTGCGCCGGCCGCTGAACCGCAGTTGAGCGAAGATCAGGAGCGGATCGAAATCCCGGCCTTCCTGCGGCGCCAGGCCAACTAAAAAACGGGGGAAAAGTTCACTCCCACTGGGTCGGTCCTAGGATCGGCCCTTTTTCTTTCTGTGCAGGCAATGCGCAGAAAACGTCCCTCTCCAATCGGGGGACAGACTGTTCTCGATTTTTCAACACGATGATTTAAAAGCCAAATTTTGGTTCAAATTTCGTTATCTGCCACAAGTTGGCCTTTTTATGCTCCCACTAAAACCACGCTCATTAAAGAAAGTGCCTTCAGGACCGCGTGTGCGGTGAGATTGTTTTTTTGCTGAAGGGAGTCCAGAGATGCTGCCAGGGACCCACAGCGCGTGGCGCGCTGCAAGATTGCAGGCCAAGAAGTATCACAAGGACGAAGATGGATCTCTGATCATCTTCTCACTGTTCATTTTCATTGTCATGCTGATGTTCGGCGGGATCGCCGTTGACCTCATGCTTTATGAAAACCGGCGCACGCACATTCAGAACTCGACCGACCGCGCGGTTCTGGCGGCGGCAAACCTGAACCAGACGGTGGACGCAAAGGTCGTCGTTCAGGACTACCTGGCCAAAGTCGGCATTCATGTCGATCAGGACGATGTCGATGTCTACGAGGTGGGTGCAGCGCCCGTCATCACAGGTCGTCAGGTGTCGGTCAATGTGACAGGTGGATTTGACACCATCCTGATGCACTTGGTCGGTGTTGAAACTCTTCCCTACAACGCATCTTCCGAAGCAGAGGAATCGGTCAACGACGTCGAAGTTTCCCTTATTCTCGACGTTTCCGGCTCTATGGGGTCGGGCACGAAACTGGATGACATGCAGGATGCGGCAAAGAAATTCATCGACGAAATCCTGGCGGGCGCGGATGACGACCGTGTGTCGGTCTCGCTGGTTCCCTATTCGACGCAGGTTTCGGCCGGTGCACCGCTGCTTGCCGAGTTGGATACCCGGCACTCGCATACGCATTCCTATTGCGTGAACTTCGAAGAACGGGACTTCGATCACACCGGGTTGTATCGGTTCCACCAGGCCATTGATGGCTTCGGTGATCCGGTTTGGGATCAGGTGCTGAATGAAGAAGGCGAGCCTTTCGAATCTCTCGATGACGTTCCGGACCAGGATCCGATTGCCGACTATGTTGAAAACGGTGACGGCGTCTTCGTTTCGGTTCTTGATTACAACAACCCGATCGACCTGTCGCAGACCGCGCATTTCGACCCCTGGAAAAGCTACAAGAGCAGCATGAGCGTTTCCAACCCGGTCTGCCGTCATGACAGCAACTTCCACATCAATCCGTGGTCGAACAATGCGACGAACCTCAAGAACCAGATCGACGGTTTTTATGCCAGCGGCAACACCTCGATCGACGTGGCCGTGAAGTGGGGAACCGCGTTGCTTGATCCCTCGATGCGCCCGGTTCTGAACGACCTGATCGGCGAAGCGTCCTATGACATTGATCCGCAGCACTTCCCGCGTCCTCACGACTATGATTACGAGGACGGCCTGAAGTTCATCGTGGTGATGACCGACGGGATCAACACGACCCAGTACAAGCTGAAGGACCCGTTCAAGGAGGGGATGAGCCCCTACTACATGGAAGGTGACGGCGACATCCTGATCCATGACGAAGTCTTGTTGGACAACAACAACGTCCAGTACCAGGAGGATGGTAACCGGGACGGCAACGGCGGCTCGAACGAATACTGGTACAATGTTTCGGCAAAAAACTGGAAGAACACGCCGCAGAATCCGGTCACTCAACTGAGCTGGATCGACGCCTGGGCCAATATGAGCATGGCACGCCGCGCTTATGGGGCCTACCACAACAGAACGCCGTACAACTCCAACTACTTCTACGACGCTCTGTACGATCCGCGCGATCAGATCACCGACTCGACCAAGGACGACCAGATGGACGCCATCTGCTCGGCAGCCAAGGCACAGGGTATCGTGGTCTTCTCGATCGGTTTCGAGGTGACGGACCATTCGGCCAATGTGATGCGCGACTGTGCATCGACGCCGAACCACTTCTATCGGGTTGAAGGCCTGAATATCGAATATGCCTTCGCCTCGATTGCCAACCAGATCAACCAGCTGAAGTTGACCCAATGAGAAACTTTGCAATCAAATGCCGCAAGGCGCTTCGGCGCCTTGGGCTTTCCGAGGCAGGCGCGGCGTCGGTTGAATTCGTCATCGTGTTTCCGTTCTTCGTCGGTGTCTTCATCTCGGGCTTCGAGGTGGCGATGATGAACATCCGGGCGGTCATGCTGGAAAGGGCGACCGACATCGTCGTCCGCAAGATCCGTCTAAGTTCCGGTAACACGCTGGAATACAACGACGTGCTGGCGGACATCTGCAACACGGCCGGGATCATGCCTGACTGCATGAACACGACCAAGATCGAGCTTCAGGCGGTGGATACTGACAATTGGGCCGGTCTCAGTGGCCAGGTCGACTGCATCAAGCGGGACGCCGTTATTCAGCCCGACGTCAAATTCGAAAACGGCCAACAAAACGAGATGATGCTGATCCGGGTCTGCGCGATCGTCGATCCGATCTTCCCTACCATTGGCGTTGGCCAAAGTATGCCCGTGGATGAAACCGGTGGTTACATGATCATCGCCTCGGGTGCCTTCGTGAACGAACCGCAATAAGGAGCCTTGTGATGAAACTTCTGAAGGCATTCAAGAAAACCGCGCAAGACGAAAAGGGTTCGCTCTCGGTCGAGGCCATCCTGATGTTCCCGATGCTGGCATGGGCCTTCATGGCTATGTTCGTGTTCTTCGAGGGGTTGCGTGAAAGCAATATCAATCTGAAAGCCACATATACGGTTGCCGACTTGTTGTCGCGTGAAGCGGATCCGGACGATCCGCTGACTGAAGACGACCTGCAGGGAATGAACGCGATCTATGCCTGGCTGACACGCTCGCAAACGCCCGTGCAAATCCGCGTGACCGAGATCACCTATGACGCGGATTCTGACAGCCACACCATGAACTGGTCGCGCGGCATCAACGGGATGAACGACCTGACTCAGGGCGACATTGCAAACACCGTGACGCCGCATGTTCCGATCATGGCCGACGAGAGTAACGCGATCATTGTCGAAGCCTGGGCGACCTATACCCCCGTGATCGACATGGGTCTGACCCAGACCGAGCTTTACAACATCGTTGTCACGAGCCCGCGTTTCTCGGGGCAGTTGGTGCTGGAAGGCGTCGGCGACGGTGGCGGTTCCCATCACGACGATCACACGGGCGACGGTGAGGTCAACGACGACATCTGAGGTCGTCAGCAACAGTTCACGAAAAGTGAATCACGAAATGAAGGGCCGGATCACCGGCCCTTTTTTGTTTCTATTCAGTATATTGCACGGCGAATCGCAGTTTGCGGGCGGCAAACCGCCGATTTGTAACAGTCATGTTTCAGCCTGTTGCAATGATTGTGTTGAGAAGCAGGGGCGCACCACTTAGCTATCCAATCGCCGGAACGACGTGAGGCAGACCGGCGTAAAAAAAGTGGGACAAACCCTTGCAGACGACACTCAAATCCACGGTGATCTTCACCGGCACCGGGCTTCATACCGGAAAGACGGTCCGCGTCGCAGTGCATCCTGCGTCGGCCGAATACGGTATCTGGTTCCGTCGGACGGACGTCGAGGGCGTTGACCCTTTCATTCCTGCCCGGTGGGACCGCGTGTCGAACACCGAACTCAACACCCGGATCTCGAACGAAGACGGTGTCGAGGTTTCGACCATCGAGCATCTGATGGCCGCGCTTTCAGGTTGTGGTATCCTGAACGCCCTGATCGAGATCGACGGTCCCGAAGTTCCGCTTCTGGATGGTTCCTCCGCTCCGTTCGTTTCCGGACTTCTGGCGCGCGGTGTACGCAAGTTGGACATGCCTGTTCGCGCTATTCGCGTTTTGCACCCGGTCGAGGTGCGCGACGGTTCCGCGACGGCAACGCTTTTGCCGTCTGACGAATTGAAAATCGAGTTCGAGATTGATTTTTCCGACGCCGCAATCGGGCACCAGGAAAAACAGTTGAACATGGCCAACGGTGCCTTCGTCCACGAATTGTGCGACAGTCGCACCTTTTGCCGTCAGGCGGACATTGACGCGATGCGCTCGCGCGGTCTGATCCTGGGGGGATCGGTCACCTCGGCCGTGGTCGTCGATGGCGAAAAGATCATGACGCCCGGTGGTATGCGCCACGCAGACGAACCGGTGCGCCACAAGATGCTGGATGCATTGGGCGACCTCTCGCTGGCCGGAGCCCCCATTCTTGGCCGCTATGTCGGCCAAAGGGCAGGGCACGCGATGACGAACAAGCTGTTGCGCGCGCTTTTCGCCGACCCGACCGCCTATGAACTGGTCGAGTGTGACGAGGCAATGACAAGACGTCTGCCGGGCGCGGGACTGAAGCGGGCGGATGGTGCAAGCCTCGCCGCCTGAGTGCGACCTGTGACTTCTCAATATTTTCCTTTTGCTATGCAAACTTGCCGTGTTACGAAGCGTTTCGGCACCGGTGTGGTGAGGGCATGACGAAGACGAGTACATGGGGAATGGGCCATTTGCGGGGCATCATTGGCGTATTGTGCCTGTGCGCTCTGTCTGCCTGCGGTATTTTCGGCCAGGGTGAAGACGAACGCCCCCTTGACAGCTTTTCCGCCGAAGAGCTTTACCGGCAGGGCGAATTCACGCTCGAAAGTGGCGAAGAAGCCGAAGCCGCCGCGCTGTTTGGCGAGGTCGAGCGGCTTTACCCCTATTCGGAATGGGCGCGGCGGGCACTGGTGATGCAGGCTTACGCCTATCATCAGGATCGTGACTACGAATCCGCACGGGGTGCCGCACAGCGTTTTTTGAACACGTACCCCGCAGACGAGGATGCGGCCTGGGCGCAATACCTTCTTGCCCTGTCCTATTACGACCAGATCGACGACGTGGGGCGTGACCAGGGTCTGACGTTCCAGGCGTTGCAGTCTCTGCGCGAGGTTATCGAAACCTATCCCGACAGCGACTATGCCCGCTCGGCGATCCTGAAGTTCGACCTGGCCTTTGACCATCTGGCGGCGAAAGAGATGGAAGTCGGGCGATATTACCTGAAACGCGGTCACTACGTGGCGGCGATCAACCGTTTTCGCGTGGTGGTCGAGAATTTCCAGACCACCAGCCAGACACCGGAAGCCCTGCACCGGCTTGTTGAATCCTTTCTCTCGCTTGGCCTGACGGACGAAGCGCAGACGGCGGGCGCGATCCTTGGCCACAACTTCCAAAGCACGGATTGGTACGAGGACAGTTACGCCTTGCTGACCGGTCGTGGATTGCAGCCCGAAGCCAAGGGTGACAGCTGGATCCGCCGCGTCTATCGCCAGACGGTTCTTGGCGAGTGGCTTTGACGATCAGGCCATGCTGAGAAGTCTCGACATCCGGGACATGCTGATCATCGACAGGCTGGAATTGTCCCTGTCGCCGGGGCTGAACGTGCTGACCGGCGAGACCGGTGCGGGCAAGTCGATCCTTCTGGACGCGCTTGGATTCGTGCTGGGCTGGCGCGGGCGTGCAGAGCTTGTGCGCGAAGGGGCGGAGCAGGGCGAGGTCGTGGCCGAGTTCGACCTGCCCGGCGGCCATCCTGCCGTCGAGGTTCTGGAAGAAGCGGGGCTGCCCTCCGAAGATGGTCTGATCATCCGGCGTGTGAACACGCGGGACGGGCGCAAGACGGCCTGGGTCAACGACAGGCGTGTCTCGGGCGAGGTGCTGCGCGCCCTTTCGGATACTCTCGTCGAATTGCACGGCCAACACGATGATCGCGGCCTTTTGAACCCACGCGGACACCGGCAGCTTCTGGATGCTTTCGGCGGGCTGGACGATCAGGTGGCCCGGTGCCGCGTGGCCTGGCGGGACTTGCAGGGCGCGCGATCTGCTCTGAAAGAGGCGGAGGCGGCACTGGCCAAGGTGCGCGAGGAGGAGGATTTCCTGCGCCACGCGGTGGCCGAGATGGACGCGGTTTCACCCGAGATTGGCGAGGATGCTGCGCTCGATACGCGGCGACGGCTCATGCAAGCCGCTGAAAAGATCCGGGAGGATGTGGCAAAGGCTCACGTGGCCCTTGGCGGCGAGGGGGCAGAGGGCCTCTTGCGCGATGCGGCACGCTGGCTGGACGGGGTGTCGGGCGACGCGGAAGGTACGTTGAACGAACCGATGGCCGCCCTGGACCTTGCCCTTGAAAACCTCGGAGAAGCGGAACAGGGGGTCGCCCGCGCGTTGGAACGGCTGGATTTCGACGCGGGCGAGTTGGAGCGGGTTGAGGAGCGGCTTTTCGCGATCCGGGGCCTGTCACGCAAACACGCCGTGCAGCCTGATGATCTGGCCGGGCTGGGCGATGACTTGCGGGCAAGGCTGGCCAAACTGGACGACGGCGCAAGCGATTTGAAGGCCCTGCGTCACGCGGTCAGCGACGCGGCAGATGCCTATGATGCCGCCGCCGACGCCCTTGGTGCTGCCCGATCAGAAGCCGCCGAGGCGCTGGATGCGGCGATGGCCCGCGAGTTGCCGCCCCTGAAAATGGAACGCGCCAGTTTCTCGACCGAGATCACGGAAGACGATGACGGCCCCGAAGGGCGCGATCACGTAGCCTTCACCGTGGCGACGAACCCCGGCGCGCCTGCGGGTCCGTTGAATAAGATCGCCTCTGGCGGGGAACTTTCGCGTTTTCTTTTGGCTCTGAAGGTCTGTTTGACGGCAGAGGCGGACGGGTTGACGATGATCTTTGATGAAATCGACCGGGGCGTCGGCGGGGCAACAGCCGATGCCGTCGGGCGCCGGTTGGAGGACTTGGCGCAAGGGGCGCAGGTCTTGGTCGTCACCCATTCCCCGCAGGTGGCCGCACGGGCCGCGCATCACTGGCGGGTGGAAAAGAAAGTGTCTGACGGCGCAACGTTGAGCCAGGTCGTGGAATTATCCCGTGACGACCGCGTGGACGAACTGGCGCGTATGCTGTCGGGTGACAAGGTGACGGAAGAGGCCCGCGCGGCGGCCAGGGCACTGTTGGAAGCCTAGAGCCTCGTCCATGATTTCTGAATCATGAACTCGGCTCTATCTCATTGATTTGCCGCGATGTCCGAGCCGAAAATCGTTGCCGATTTCCTCGCCATCGCTCTAGCCTCTGCGGCGGCGCCGACGCGCGGGGGCCTCTGCCGCGCTGTCGCCCGTACCATCGGCTGCCGAGGAGAACCCGCCCAGTTTGGCGGCAATTTCCTCAAGCGTCGGACGCGGACCCTTTGGCCGCGTATCCAGTGCCTCGCGCATCAGGCGCAGGTGCTTGGGCTCGGTCCCACAGCATCCACCGATGATCGTGGCCCCGCAATCGCGGGCCAGCGCGGCATAGTCGGCCATCAATTCAGGCGTGCCATCATAGTGGATGTGACCATCGACAAACTTCGGAATGCCCGCGTTCCCCTTGGCAATGATCGGCCGGGTGGCACCGGCAGCGGCAAAGCCAAGCACGGTGCGCAATAGGTCAGAGGCGCCCACGCCACAGTTCGCACCGAAGGCGACGGGTGCAAACTTCAGCTTGTCGACCATTTCGACCATGGCTTCGCTGGTGACGCCCATCATTGTGCGCCCGGCCGTGTCGAAACTCATCGTCCCGCACCACGGCATATCTGCCAGCTTGGCGGCTTCGGCGGCGGCCTGGTATTCCTCGGGCGCGCTGATGGTTTCGACCCAGAGAACGTCAACACCGCCTTCTTTCAGGCCCTCGGCCTGTTCGTGAAACATCTCGACGGCCTCCGCCTTGGACAATGTGCCAAGGGGTTCGAAGATTTCGCCGGTCGGCCCCATGGAGCCGGCGACGATCACGGGATGGTCCGCCTTGTCAGCGACGTTTCGCGCGATCTCGGCACCGGCGCGGTTCAACTCGCGGACGCGGGATTGGCCATCATGAAGTTTCAGACGGGCGGCATTACCGCCAAATGTATTCGTCAGGAACAGGTCGCTGCCCGCATCCACCGCACCCTTGTAAAGCGCGGTAACATCCGAAACCCGGTCGACATTCCAGAATTCCGGCGCATCCCCGGCGGAAAGACCCATGTTGAACAGGTTGGTGCCTGTCGCCCCGTCGGCAAGGCACACGCCGTGGGTTTCAAGATGTTCCGTCAGCCTGTCGGTCATGGGAGTCCCCTTAAATACCCGCGCGGGATGCCACGGAGGCTTCTATGAGGCAACTGAAATTATTTTGGTGGATTACTGAGCGCCCTGAACAAAAAAAGGCCGGGCGCAAGGCCCGGCCAGTCCAACAGGGAGGTTCGATACAGCATCTCTGCTGCGTCGAAAATCATGTGTGCCTATTATCTCAGCGTTTCAAGGATGAGTATTAATAGTATGATCAAACCCGCTATGCGTCTGGCGCATGGCTCAGTCGATCAAACCGTCCTTCCGCTTCTTGCGATAGGCGATGATTTCCTCGGTCACGAAATCGCGAAAGGCGGCGATACGGCGCGATTGGCGCAGCTCTTCGGGGAAGGCAAGGAAGACGGGCACCTCGTTTGATTCAACATCGTCGGGCAAAATGCGCACCAGTTCCGGGAAATCCTCGGTCACGTAGTTCGGAAGAACGCCGATGCCAAGATCGGCCAGAACCGCCTGGAGCACACCGAAATAGTTGTTCACGGTCAGCTTCAGCTGCACGTCATATGCAAGCAGTTCCTGGACCAGTTGCGCCGCCGCGCTGACCTGCGTGCTGTTGACCCGCTGGCTGATAAGGCGGTGATTTACAAGGTCTTCGATCGATTCCGGCTTGCCTTGCGCCTCGACGTAAGCCGGGCTGGCGTAAAGGCACATCCGCACTGACATGATCTTGCGACGCACCAGATCGGCCTGGCTGGGCTCTTTCATGCGGATGGCTACGTCGGCTTCGCGCATCGGCAGATCAAGCACGCGCTCTTCCAGCATCAGGTCGATTTTCAGGTCCGGATATTTTTCGTAGAGCTTCGGCAGACGCGGTGCGAGCCAGAGTGAACCGAAACCCGTGGTCGTGGTGACGCGCAACTCGCCAAAGACTTCTTCCTCGCTGTCGCGGATGCGAGCTTCGGCGGTGTCCAAGCGTCGGCTCATGGCGGATGTCGCGTCAAACAGCAATTCGCCCTGTTCGGTGAGAATCAGCCCGCGTGCGTGGCGATGGAAAAGGGTGGTGTTCAGGCTTTCTTCCAGGGCCCGGATCTGGCGCGACACGGCAGATTGGCTAAGATGCAGCACGTCGCCCGCGTGGGTCAGGCTGCCCGCATCGGCCACGGCGTGAAATATTCTTAGCTTGTCCCAGTCCATACCTGCCACTTCTGTTCGTCGTTAGCGCTCGCAATTTGCGCTTCCTTAGCGGCTTCCTAACATGAAATGCAAACGAAGGCGTAATGAAGATAAAAATTGTAGGTCAGCAAATTTGACCTATAATGGAGATAGGCAAGTCAGGAGGTCCCATGTCGATCCGTGACGTCACTCTGCACGATAAGTTCGACCTGACCCGCGAGCAGGTTCTGATGAATGGCACGCAGGCTCTGGTTCGGCTGATGCTGATGCAAAAGGCCCGCGACAAGGCGGCCGGTCTGAACACCGCCGGTTACGTCACCGGCTATCGCGGTTCGCCCCTTGGAGGCGTTGATCTGCAGATGACCTCGGCCAAGGCCGATCTGGAAGCTGCCGACATCATCTTCCAACCGGGTTTGAACGAAGACCTGGCCGCGACGGCGGTTTGGGGCACCCAACAGGCCGAGATGCGGGGCGAGGGCACGCGGGACGGCGTTTTCGCGCTTTGGTACGGCAAAGGGCCTGGTGTGGATCGCTCGGGCGACGTGATGCGCCATGCGAACATGGCGGGCACCTCGGCGAACGGCGGCGTCCTGATGGCGCTTGGCGACGATCACACGGGCGAATCCTCGACCGTCTGTCACCAATCCGACTGGGCGCTGGTTGATGCCTATATGCCCGTGCTGTCGCCCGCAGGCGTTCAGGAAATCCTGGACTATGGACTGTACGGTTTCCAGCTTTCGCGCTTTGCTGGTGTCTGGGCCGGGTTGAAGGTGATGAAGGATACGGTCGAGGTGACATCCGTCGTCGATGCCCGGCTGGACCGGATGAAGGTGGTCACGCCGAAGTTCAAGATGCCAGAGGGCGGGCTGAACATCCGCGCGAACGACCACTGGATCCCACAGGAAGAACGGATTGTCGATTACAAGCGTTTCGCCGCCGAAGCCTTTTCCCATGCCAACAAGCTGGACAAGCGTGTCTGGGGCAAACAGGGGGCCAAGATCGGTTTTGTCGCGGCAGGCAAAAACTGGCTGGACCTGGTCCATGCGCTCGGGCTTCTGGGGATCGACGAAGAAGAGTCTCAACGCCTTGGGATCACCACCTACAAAGTGGGTCAGACTTTCCCGCTGGATATGAAGGGTTTCCACGATTGGGCCGAAGGTCTGGACCTGATCGTGGTGGTCGAAGAAAAACGCAAGCTGATCGAGGTGCAGATCAAGGAAGCGATCTTTGACGACAGGCGCGGGCGGCGTGTCTATGGCTGGCGCAAGGGCCATCCGGCTGCGGAAGAGTTGTTTCCGGTCCGCTTTGCCCTTGATCCGGCGATGATCGCGGAAAAGATCGGCGGAATTCTGGTCGAAGAAGGCCGCGGGACCGAAGCTGTGAAGGCCGGGTTGGAAAAGGTGCGCGCGGCCAGGGTCGCCGACAACGCACCGGACATCGCATCACGCCTGCCGTATTTCTGTTCCGGCTGTCCGCACAACACCTCGACCAAACTGCCCGAAGGGTCTCGCGCCTATGCCGGGATCGGCTGCCACATCATGGCCCTGTGGATGGATCGCGAAACAAGCGGTTTTACCCACATGGGGGCCGAGGGGGCGAACTGGATCGGCGAAGCACCGTTTTCCAAGCGTGACCATGTGTTCCAGAATCTTGGCGACGGCACCTATAACCACTCGGGCATCCTTGCCATCCGGGCCGCCATCGCGGCGGGTACGAATATCACCTACAAGATCCTCTACAACGATGCTGTCGCCATGACAGGGGGCCAGCCGAATGACGGCGAACTGCCGCCCGACCGGATCGTGCGAGAACTGCTGGCGGCCGGGGTGAAGGCGGTCGATGTCGTGTTCGATGCGAAGGAAGAGCCGGAACGCTCTGATTTTCCAAAAGGAATCGGCTGGTACGAAAGGGACGAGCTGCCTCGGGTTCAGGCCCGGATGGCAAAGACCAAGGGCGTCACCGCCATCGTCTATATCCAGACCTGCGCGGCCGAGAAGCGGCGTCGGCGCAAGCGCGGCAGCTTTCCCGATCCCGACAAGCGGGTCTTCATCAACACCGACATCTGCGAAGGCTGCGGCGATTGTGGGGTGCAGTCGAACTGCGTCTCCATCGTTCCGGTCGAAACCGAGTTGGGGCGAAAACGTGCGATTGACCAGTCGTCCTGCAATAAGGATTTTTCCTGTCTGAATGGATTTTGTCCGTCTTTCGTCACGGTCGAAGGTGCGAAATTGCGCAAGGGCGAAACGGTCGAGCTTGCCATGGGCGACATGCCCGAGCCCGTATTGCCCCAGATAAATGGCACCCATAACATCGTCATCACTGGCGTCGGCGGAACGGGTGTGGTGACCATCGGCGCACTCCTCGCCATGGCTGCGCACCTGGACGGCAAAGGCGCGGGCATGATGGAGATGGCCGGGCTGGCCCAAAAGGGCGGGGCAGTTCATATCCATTGCCGGATCGGCAATACGCCCGAGGACATTACCGCGATCCGGGTCGCCATCGGCGAGGCGGACACGCTGATCGGCGGCGATCTGGTGGTTTCTGCGGGGTCGAAAACTCTGGGCCTGATGACCAAGGGCCGCACGAAAGGTGTCGTCAACACGCATGAAATCATTACCGGGGAGTTCACGCGAAATCCCGGTTTTCGCATTCCCGGCAGTGACTTGAAGGTCTCGCTTGAGGCAAAAATGGGCGATGATCTGGTCGCATTCGATGCCAACAAGCTGGCCGACAAGACACTTGGCGATGCGATCTATTCCAACATGATCCTGCTTGGTGCGGCTTGGCAGTCCGGGCAGGTGCCGCTCAGCCGGGAAGCGATCCTGAGGGCCATCGAGCTGAACGGTACCAAGATCGAGATGAATACCCGCGCCTTCGACATTGGCAGGTGGGCCGTGCTGAACGCGGGCGAAGTGGAACGCTTGGTGAATTCGGATGTCGTGGAACTTCCGAAGTCTCTAGACGAACAGATCGAATTCCGGGCCAAACATCTCGCCGACTATCAGGGGCCGCGTCTGGCGCGGCGCTATCGCAAGCTGGTGGATCGGGTTGACGACCCGGACCTGAAGGAAGCCGTGGCAAAAGGCTATCACAAGGTACTGGCGTATAAGGACGAATTCGAAGTGGCGCGTCTGCTTGTCCAATCGCGGGGGAAGGCGGAAGCGGCCTTTGAAGGTGACTTGAAGCTGACCTATCACCTTGCGCCACCGTTCCTGTCGGGCAAGACTCCTTCGGGGCGCCCGAAAAAGCGCGAGTTTGGTGCGATGACTGAACGTTTCATGCCCATGTTGGCGCGGATGAAGCCTCTGCGCGGCACGCCGTTCAACCCCTTTGGTTATGCCGCCGAGCGCCGGATGGAGCGCAAAATGATCCGCGACTACGAAAAGCAGATGAAAGAGGTGCTGGCCGATCCGTCACGCAATCTAGAGGCCGCTGTCGCCCTTGCGGAATGGCCTTTGGAGGTGAAGGGGTTCGGACCGGTGAAAGAAGCCAACGCGAAGAAAGCTCGTCGCCGGGTAGAAGGCCTTTTGGACGCTTTTCGCGCAGGAACGCCTGTGGCCGCGACGGAAGCTGCCGAATAGCCACAGGCATTTTGCCAATCGTCACGATTCTGTAGCGAATTCTCGATAAGCTGGCGCGATCTGCCTAAATGCGTGCAGGTCGCGACAAGGAGAAGGCCCGCGTGGACCGTCAGGTTGCCCGAGACATTTCCTATGCCTATTCCGCCGAAACCCGTGGCGGGCGGGCCGTTATCAGAACGCTGGAAAACGCGACAGGGCGATTGCGGCTGATAAAAAGGGCCGCTGGTTACCAGCACGATGTCGCCCGAGGTGAGGATTTCTGGAACGTCATGGTTCAGCGCTATGGGCTGAGCCTGAATGTAAAAGGCGGCACACTGGACCACATCCCAGCCGAGGGGCCGTTGGTCGTCGTCGCCAACCATCCCTACGGCATCCTTGATGGCCTGATGCTGGGTCATATCCTCAGCCAGCGACGTGCGGGCGACTTTCGTATTCTTGCGCACCGGATCTTTCGCAAGGCCGAAGACCTGGATCGCGTGATCCTGCCGATCAGTTTCGACGAAACGCGCGAGGCTTTGGCACAGAACCTTGAGACGCGAAAAGCCGCGCTGTCCTATTTGCAAAACGGGGGCGCCATCGGGGTGTTTCCCGGCGGAACCGTGTCCACCTCGGCCAAGCCGTTTTCAAAACCGCTGGATCCCGGATGGCGCACCTTCACCGCCAAGATGATCGCCAAGAGCGGTGCAACAGTCGTTCCGATCTTTTTCGACGGGGCCAATTCGCGGCTGTTCCAGGTGGCCAGCCATTTGCACAACACTCTGCGCATGGCGCTTTTGATAAAGGAGTTCAGACGCCGCACGGATGAACCCGTGGACGTGATCGTGGGGGAGCCCATTCCCGAGTTTGAACTGGCCCCGTATCGGTCAAACCAAAAAGCGATGATGGACTTTTTGCGCGCCCGGACCTATGCCCTTTCTCCGAACCACATCGAAGCCGCGTATGGTTTCGAGTTCGAGGAAAAGCACAGGCGGGCCAACGACCATGGCGGTCGGAATATTTGACAGCGGATTGGGCGGGCTGACCGTCCTGCAGGCAGCGCAGGCGCGGTTGCCTGACGTGCCTTTCGTCTATTTCGGGGACAATGCGCATACCCCCTACGGTGTGCGCGACGCCGACGACATTTACGAATTGACGACAGCCGGTGTGTCGCGTCTGTTCCAGGCGGGCTGCGATCTGGTGATCCTTGCTTGCAACACCGCCTCGGCGGCTGCACTCAGACGAATGCAGGAAAGCTGGGTGCCTTCGGACAAGCGCGTCCTCGGCGTTTTCGTTCCCCTGATCGAGGCTTTGACCGAACGCGACTGGGGCGACAATTCTCCGCCGCGCGAGGTGGGGGTGAAGCACGTCGCGCTTTTTGCCACCCCGGCAACCGTGCGCAGTCGCGCCTTCCAACGCGAGTTGGCGTTTCGCGCGATTGGCGTGGACGTCGAAGCACAGGCTTGCGCGGGCGTTGTGGATGCCATCGAGGAAGGCGACATGATCCTCGCCGAGGCGCTGGTCAGGTCCCATGTCGAGGCGCTGAGACGCAAGATGCCGGAACCGGATGCGGCGGTGCTGGGCTGCACCCATTACCCGATCGTGGAAGAGGACTTCAAAGCCGCACTTGGCGGTAATGTTCCGGTGTTCAGCCAGCCTGCACTTGTGGCGGAAAGCCTTGCCGACTATCTTGAGCGGCGTCCCGAGATGCGGGGCGATGGCGAGGTTTCGATGTTTCTGACCACTGGCGATCCTCAAAGGCTGTCCGACCAGGCGACCCGGTTCCTCCGACGACGAACGGAGTTCCACGCTGCGTGATTGCAGCGGGCTTTGTCACGTCATACACAATCTTGAAAATCGTTGAAGGAGGGGTCTGATGCCCCATAATATCGCCATTCTGGGCGCCAGTGGTTACACGGGCGCCGAACTCGTCCGGTTGATCTCGGTCCATCCGTCGTTTCAAATCGTTGCGCTGACGGGCGACCGGAAGGCCGGTCAGCCCATGTCGAGCGTCTATCCACACTTGCGCCACATGGACTTGCCCGACCTGACCAAGATCGAGGATCTGGACTACTCAGACGTTGATCTTGTCTTCTGCGCCTTGCCTCATGCCACGTCGCAGGCGGTCATCCCGTCGATCCCTTCCCACGTCAAAGTCGTCGATCTCTCGGCAGATTTCCGGCTGCGGGATGGTGCGGACTATGAGACCTGGTACGGAAAGCCCCACGCCGCGCTGGAGATGCAAAAAGTGGCGGTTTACGGGCTGACCGAGTTCTATCGCGAGGAAATCAGGAACGCACGCTTTGTCGCCGGGACCGGGTGCAACGCGGCCACGGGGCAGTTCGCCTTGCGCCCGCTGATTGCGGCGGGTGTGATCGACCTCGAAGACATCGTGATGGACCTGAAGGCGGCCGTCTCGGGGGCAGGGCGGTCGTTGAAGGAGCATCTTCTGATGGCCGAGTTGGACGAGAATGTGAAACCCTATTCGGTTGGCGGCACCCACCGGCATCTGGGCGAATTCGACCAGGAGTTTTCCTTGATCGCCGGGCGTGACGTGCGGGTGCAACTGACACCGCATCTGTTGCCCGCGACGCGGGGCATTGTCATGACCTGTTATCTGAAAGGCGATCCGACGGCGGTCTATCAAACGCTGGCGAAGGCTTACGCTGACGAGCCCTTCATCCATGTGCTGCCCATGGGCGAGATGCCCCAGATGAAGGATGTTCGCGCCTCGAACTTCTGTCACATCGGCGTCGCGGGGGATCGGTTGCCGGGGCGGGCAACCGTTGTGGCCACGCTGGACAACCTGACCAAAGGGTCGAGCGGACAGGCGATCCAGAACGCGAACCTGATGCTGGGCGAGCCTGAAACCGCAGGGCTGATGACCGCACCTGTTTATCCTTGAGGTTTTGCGCCGGGCTTTGCCCGTCGCGAGGGGCCGCGCACCTTCGGTGCGCGGCCCGGTTTTTTGCGTATTTGAAAAGCAGTGAAGGCCCCGGTTTTCCTTGAATTTGAGGCGCTGGCGCTCCATTTAATCGCAGTAGCGGAAAAGGTCGGGTTATGAAGGGCCTCAAGAAACAGCGTCGGATTCAGGTGATCGCCATCGCCGGGCTTTGCATCCTTGGGGTGCTGGCCATCTTTGCGCTTGCTCCGAAGGATGCCTTTCAGTTCTTCCGCTCGCCGAGCGAGGTTCTGGCAGCGCCGCCTGCCGAGGATGAGTACTTCCAGCTTGGTGGGCTGGTAAAGGACGGCTCCATGACCCCGGTCAGCGGCGTTCAATTCTCGTTTGTCGTCACCGATGGCGCATCCGAAGTGCCGGTCACCTATGTCGGCAATGACCCCGCGCCCGACCTTTTTGGCGAGGGCCAGGGCACGATCGTCAAGGGGTATTACGTCAACGGCACCTTCGAAGCCTCTGAATTGCTTGCCAAACACGACGAGACCTACATGCCCGCCGAGGTGATCGACGCCTTGAAGGAACAGGGCGTCTACCAGGAACCCGAAAGCTAGAGCGCACGCCAAGTTCGCCACCTGTTAACCGATTGGTCGGAACCTTCCCCCGAGCGGAAGGGGTGGCAGGCCATGCAAAGCGTCGAGGCGATAGCGAAAGAGATCCTGGCCCGAGAGGGCGGATATGTGAACGATCCCGACGATCCGGGCGGGGCGACGAAATACGGCGTCACGGTCCACACCATGCGCCGTTTGGGGATGGATCTGACGGGTGATGGGAACGTTGACGCGGCAGATGTGCAGCGGCTGACGCGGACGCAGGCCTTGGAGATCTTCATTCGGCACTACTTCCATGCGCCCCGGATCGCCGAGTTGCCCGAAGTGCTGCACGCAACCGTCTTTGACATGCAGGTCAACGCTGGTGCGAACGCGGTGAAGCTGTTGCAGCGGCTTTGTACCAAGATGGGATTCCAGGCCACGGCGGACGGCAAGATCGGGCCAAAAACGATAGTTGCGGCGCGTCGGGCGGCGGAGGCGGCTCCTGACCATATCCGCGACGCCTATGGGATCGAGCGGCGGAATTACTATTACGCCTTGGCCGATCGGCGACCGGCGAGCCGCAAGTTCGCAAGGCGCAAGGATGGTGGCAAGGGCGGATGGATCACGCGGGCGGAGGAATTCATCGCGCCGCGCTATCACCTCAGCGCCGCCGAGCATCGCGCAAGGGTGGCGTCATGGGGATAATCGGCAGCATCCTGGGAACGCTTTTCGGTGGCGGGCAGAACGTGATCCGCGACACGGTCGAGGTCTTTCGTCCGAACGCCGAAGCGCAGGCGACGCGGGACGCCGCGCGCGAGGCGGCAGCTCTGGCCCAGTTCGCCGCAGAGTTCACACAGCCACGCCAAGGCTGGTTCGACAGGTTCATGGACGGGTTGAACCGTCTGCCGCGCCCATTGCTGGCCTTTGGAACCCTGGGGCTGTTCACGGCGGCAATGGTCGATCCGGTCTGGTTCGCGCAGCGAATGCAGGGCGTCGCACTGGTGCCGGAACCGCTTTGGTGGCTGATGGGGGCGATCGTGTCGTTCTATTTCGGTGCGCGGCACCAGGCGAAGACGCAACAGTTTCAGAACGGTCTGAACGCCACGCTTGCGCGCACTGCCGAGGTGACCGGGCATATCCGTGCGCTTGAGGCGCTGAAGACCGAGATGGCAGAGGATGCGAGTGACTTTGCCGAGACTGACACGACCCCTGGCGCGGTGGAAGTGCGCGGCAACCCAGCCTTGCGGGATTGGGCGGCACGGAAATGAGCGGCGATCTTCTGTTGAAGCTTCTGGCCGATCACGGCCCCTGGGTGATCCTCGTCTTCTTTCTGCTTTGGCGGGATCTGGAAAAGGACAGGGCGACCCGCGCTATTCTGGACAAGAACGCGCTGATCCTGACCGAGATCGCCACGGTGATCCGCGAGCGGATGCCAAGGGACTGACATGGTTCGGCATTTTTTGACGAAACTGCGCGCTTGTCTGACCGGTTGGCGATTTTCGCAATCCGTTGCGCGCAACAACCGGGCTGCCGAACGTCTGGACGCAGCCGTGCGAGAGGTTCTGAGGCAATGATCCATCCGATCCTACTTCTCATCGCCGTCTCGGCGGCGTTCCTGATCTCGAACAGGTTCTTGGGCTATGACCGATCCTATGCCATCGGGTTCGGGGCTTTCACCCTGATGGCGTTCCTCGTCGCGGCGACCTTTCTTTGGCTCTGGATCAAACGCGCCACGCCGCTTGCCATGGGCATGTTCTTTGGCTGGGCCGGGGCAGCGGGCGTCCTGGGCTGGTGGTGGAGCTTCAAACTCTTCGAACATCCCGCATGGATGGTCGCCAATCCCGGCCTTTTCCTGCTTCTGGCGGCATACTTCGTGGGGGCCGTGCTTCACTTCAAGGTGATCTGGCACTCCTTCGGCTGGAAGGGGGCGGGGTATCTCTACCCGGTCTTGGCCTGCCTTGCGGTTTCCGTGCTTTTGCAGGCCATCGTCTGAGGTTTTGAACACTGCGACTTGATGGCCCAGCCCCTTGGCGTCTCTTCGCCTTGGGCCTAGTGTTGCGGCCATGATCGTCGAGCTTGGACATTTCGCACTTCTTCTCGCGCTGGTCGTCGCTGTCCTGCAGACGGTGATGCCCTTGGTCGGTGCCCAGAAACGGTGGAGCGGCTGGATGGCCGTGGGCGAACCTGCGGCACTGGCGCAGGCCGCACTTCTCATGATTTCCTTTGCTGCCTTGACCTATGCCTTTGTCACCTCTGATTTTTCCGTCCGACTGGTGACAAGCAATTCTCACACGCTGAAGCCGATGCTTTACAAGGTCACCGGCGTCTGGGGAAACCACGAGGGGTCGATGCTGCTCTGGTGCCTGATCCTAGCGGTCTTTGGCGCTCTTGTCGCGCTTTTCGGAGGGAACCTGCCCGACAGGTTGCGCGCGCGGGTGCTGGGCGTTCAGGCGTCCATCGGCGTCGCCTTTCTGGGGTTCCTGATCTTCACCTCGAACCCGTTCCTGAGACTGGCCGCACCGCCAATGAACGGTCAGGATCTGAACCCCCTGTTGCAGGATCCGGGCTTGGCCTTCCATCCGCCGTTTCTTTACGTCGGCTATGTCGGGCTTTCGACGTCGTTTTCCTTTGCCGTGGCGGCCCTCTTGGAGGGACGTGTTGACGCGGCCTGGGGCAGGTGGGTGCGGCCCTGGACGCTTCTGTCCTGGCTGAACCTGACCATCGGCATCGCCCTTGGATCATGGTGGGCCTATTACGAATTGGGCTGGGGTGGCTTCTGGTTCTGGGACCCGGTAGAAAATGCGTCGTTCATGCCCTGGCTTATTTCCGCGGCACTGTTGCACTCGGCCATCGTCGTTGAAAAGCGCGAGGCGCTGAAAAGCTGGACGATCCTTCTGGCGATCCTGGCTTTCGGCTTTTCCCTGATCGGAGCTTTCATCGTGCGTTCCGGCGTTCTGACCAGCGTCCACGCCTTTGCCAACGACCCTGAACGCGGGGTGTACCTTTTGGCCATCACCGCGATTTTCGTCGGAGGCGCGCTGACACTTTACGCGGCGCGGGCGGGCGAGATGACGGCGAAGGGGATTTTCGGCACGGTCAGCCGGGAAAGCGCACTGGTCCTGAACAACGTGCTGTTGGCGGTTGCGACCTTCGTGGTCTTCATCGGCACGGTCTGGCCGCTGGTGGCCGAAATGGCCTTTTCGCGAAAGGTCTCGGTCGGCCCTCCGTTCTTCGATGCGGCCTTCACGCCCTTCATGCTGATCCTCGCTATCGTCCTGCCCATTGGCACCATACTTCCCTGGAAACGCGCGAAACTGGGCCGGGTGATGCGCCCGCTTTTCGCAGCACTCGCCCTGGCTTTCGCCCTTTCCGCACTGGTCTGGATCGTCGGGTCGGGGCGCAGCCTGATGGCCCCGATCGGTGCTTTCCTGGGCGCATGGCTGATCCTTGGCGCTGCCGTGGATCTCTGGACCAAAACCGGTAGCGCGATACCCGCAAAGCTGCGTCGCGCGATCAAACTGCCGCGCTCGGACTGGGGCCGGGTAGTGGCCCACGCCGGGCTGGGCGTGACCTTCATCGGTATTGCCCTGATGATGGCCTGGGAAACTGAGGACATTCGCGTCGCACGCGCCGGCGAGAGCTTCGAGGTCGCAGGCTACGAGATCTCACTGGCGGCGGTGCGAAACGTCGAAGGACCGAACTACCTGTCCACCATGGCCGAGATGCGCGTGGCGAGGAACGGGCGCGAGGTGGCTGTGCTTTACCCGGAAAAAAGGGTCTACCCGGTGGCCGGAATGCCGACGACCGAAGCGGCCATCGACAACGGCGTCTTCCGAGACATCTATCTGGTGATCGGGGACCGGCAGGCGGATGGCGGCTGGGCGGTGCGGTCCTACGTCAAACCCTTTGCCAACTGGATCTGGGCGGGCGCGATCATCATGTCGCTTGGCGGGTTGCTTTCCCTGACCGACCGTCGTTTCCGCGTGGCAGCCGGTGCCCGGAAACAACCGACGGCGGGGGTGCCGGCGGAATGATCTGGCGTGCCTGTCTGCTTTGGCTGGCCCTGGCCGGTGCGGCCCTCGCGGTACAGCCGAACGAAGTGCTGGACGATCAGGTGCTGGAAGAACGCGCCCGCGAGATTTCCAAAGAACTGCGTTGCCTTGTCTGCCGCAACGAAAGCATCGACGAAAGCAATGCCGAACTGGCCCGTGATCTGCGTGTGTTGGTGCGCGAACGTCTGGTGGCAGGGGATACGGACGGCGAGGTGATCGCTTTCATCGTCGACCGCTATGGCGAATATGTCCTGCTGAACCCGACGGCGACTGGCTCGAACCTGATCCTCTGGATCGCGGGGCCAGCCCTGTTTCTTGCCGCCCTCGGCATTTCCGGCGCCTATCTGATGCGCCGCCGAAGCGCACCGGTGCCGGATCAGCTTTCCGAAGAGGAAAAGGCGCGGCTGTCGAAACTGCTTGAGAAATAACCTGCCCGCAACGTTGCGTCCCCAACCGGATTTACCCCTTTTCCGAACCAATCGGTTCACTTATGTCTTGGGAGCTGAACCCTAAAAGGACCTGCGCGATGGACTACCAGACGATCCGCCTCACTCACCAGGATGGCTATGCCGAGATCAAACTGGATCGGGCTGACAAGAAAAACGCCCTGAACAGCCAGATGCGGGCCGAACTTTTGCACGCGATCAAAACCTCGGGCAGCGAGGCGCGGGCGATTGTCCTGACCGGGTCGGGCGATGCCTTTTGCTCGGGCCAGGACCTGGGTGACGCCAAGGGCTCGCTTGCCAATATCAATCTCGAACGCACGCTTCGCGATGAATATGTCCCCTTGCTGCGCGCGATTTACGACTGCCCCGTGCCGACAATCACGGCGGTGAACGGAGCTGCGGCGGGGGCAGGGGCCAACCTTGCTCTGGCCTCGGATGTAGTGATCGCGACGGAAAGCGCGGTGTTCCTTCAGGCCTTCACGCGGATCGGGCTGATCCCGGACGCGGGCGGCACCTATTGGTTGCCCCGCCAGATCGGCTTTGCCCGTGCCATGGGCGCTGCCCTGTTTGCCGAACCGATCAGCGCCATGCAGGCCGCCGACTGGGGCATGATCTGGGAAGCTGTGCCGGATGCAGACTTTGAAAGCCATTGGCGCAAACGAGCGGCGAAACTGGCCTCGGGCCCGACCGTCGCCTACTCGCAGGCAAAAGAGGCGATCCGTGGGTCATACGACAACGGGCTGGAAGAACAGCTTTTGCTGGAAGCCCGGCTTCAGGGGCGCTGCGGCAAGACCCGAGACTTCCGTGAAGGTGTGATGGCATTTCTTGAAAAGCGTCCTGCAGAATACGAAGGACGCTAAAGGGAAAAGAGCGCCGACATGTGCGGCGCTCTTTCGAGGTGTCACAGTAGGAACGGGTCTTCGAGTTCGCCGTCTTCGAAACCGCCATCTTCGAAGCCGCCGTCGCTGAAGCCGCTGACGTTAACCGTCAGAACCGCCGTATCGCCGCCTTTGATCCCATAGGTGAACGTCGTCTGCGCCTGTTCAAAGTCGTTCAGGTCGTCAAACTCGCCATTGGCCGAGAAGTCGATCGTGCCATCGGGATAGATCATCAGCAATCCACCGTCCGATCCGGGCACGATGATCGGGTCAGCCTCCACGGCCACACCATTCACGGAAGTGACCTGACCGGCGTAGGGCGAAACCGTGCCTTCGCTGTCCGTCGTGTCGTCGGTCAGCACGTTGTCGGTGTCGGTATCCAGGAAATCGAACATGTCGCCAAAGGTCGCGTCTTCGAAAACGTCCAGAACATCGTCATTGGCGGTGTGGATGTCTTCGACGGGTTCTTCCGGCTCCTCTGGTGAGTCGCCGCCCAGTTTCAGCGAACCGTCGCGGTCGCCGTCGGGATCGCCGACCGAGGTTAGGCGCAGCCCGAAATCCTGCAAGGAGACATCGGCGAGGCTGAGATCAGTGTCGGCATCAAGGGTAAAGCTGATGTCCTGCACGTCGCCATCGCCGAGGCCAGTGCCGTTCAGCACGACGCCCACGTCGTACTTGCCATCTTCCTTGATGACTTCGCCGTTCATGTTGATGCCGCCGCCAAGGTTGGACACCGATTCCTCGTCGACATCCATGTCGAGCTCGGTGCCGTCCGCAGTTTCGGCCGTCAGGGTGACGAACTCACCCACATCGCCTGCCATGTCGAAGAAGATGCCGTTCAGATCGCCGATCTGGCCGGTATAACCCTCTTCGCCCTCCTGAATGACATGCAGGTCAAAAACCAGAGAACCTTCGACTTCGGTTACCGTCACTTTGACTGAAACTTCGCCCTCAATAATAAAATCCATAGACGCCATTAATGCTGTCTCCCGTGGTGTGTGTGTACCGGGCCAGATAATCAACGGGTCGGGGGCGAGCTCGGACGGGAATGTGTCCGTCGTGGGGCGTTTTGCTTGGTTTGTTTATTTGTCGATGAACAGAGTGTTAACGGGACGGCACAAATCCAAAGCCGGTTCGTGGTTTCGGGCATGTGGGGATAAGGGACGCCACGCCGCGCAAATGAAAACGGCGGACCAGGGATCCGCCGTAGTGTTCTTTTTCAACCTGTCGAAAGGTGTCGTGGCTTTTACCGCTTTTCCACGTCAACGTAATCGCGCGGGCCTTCGCCGACATAAAGCTGGCGCGGGCGGCCGATCTTGTTCTGCGGATCGGCGATCATTTCTTTCCACTGGCTGACCCAGCCAACGGTACGCGCCAGCGCAAAGATCGGCGTGAACATCGAGGTCGGGAAGCCCATGGCGTCAAGGATGATGCCCGAGTAGAAATCGACGTTCGGATATAGCTTGCGCTCGGCGAAATAGGGGTCCTCCACCGCGATTTTCTCAAGTTCTTTCGCAACTTGCAGTGTCGGGTTGTTCTCGATCCCCAGAAGATCAAGCACCTCGTCCGCCGATTGCTTCATCACCTTCGCGCGCGGGTCGAAGTTCTTGTAGACCCGGTGGCCAAAGCCCATCAGGCGGAATGGATCGTCCTTGTCTTTCGCCTTCTCGATAAATTCGGGAATACGGTTGGGCGAGCCGATCTCGCGCAGCATCTCAAGGCAGGCCTGGTTGGCACCGCCGTGGGCAGGACCCCAAAGGCAGGCGATCCCGGCGGCGATACAGGCGAACGGGTTGGCACCCGACGACGAAGCAAGGCGTACGGTCGAGGTCGAAGCGTTCTGTTCGTGGTCGGCATGGAGCGTAAAGATCCGGTCCATCGCACGGCTGAGGATCGGGTTCACCTCGTAATCCTCGGCCGGAACGGCAAAGCACATGCGCAGGAAGTTCGATGCGTAATCCAGATCATTGCGCGGATAGACAAAGGGCTGGCCGATCGAGAATTTATAGGCCCAGGCCGCGATCGTCGGCATCTTGGCGATCAGGCGGATCGAGGCGACCTCGCGCTGCCAGGGGTCATTGATGTCGGTACTGTCGTGATAAAACGCGGACATCGCGCCAACCACGCCGACCATGACGGCCATCGGATGCGCGTCGCGACGGAAACCCCGGAAGAAATACACCATCTGCTCGTGCAGCATGGTGTGGTTCGTGACGCGGTTTTCAAAGTCCTCCAACTCGGTCGCCGAGGGCAGTTCGCCGTAAAGCAGCAGATAGCAGACTTCGAGGAAGTGTGATTTTTCGGCAAGTTGGTCAATGGGATAGCCGCGGTGCAGAAGCTCGCCCTTGTCGCCGTCGATGAAGGTGATTGTGGAGTCACAGGACGCGGTCGAGGTGAAACCGGGGTCGTAGGTGAAAACATCGGCCTGACCGTACAGCTTGCGGATGTCCAGAACGTCGGGACCGCAAGTGGGCGACAGGACCGGAAGATCATAGTCCTTGCCATCGATCGTCAGTTTTGCGGTTTTCGGAGTGTCTGCCATGTCTTTCATACCCTTGTCCTATCTCACCGATGTCGTCGTCCGGTGTCTGACGTTTCATTGGTCAGGCCGCGGCGTCCTGCAGGCGGAGCACGGTTTCCTCGGGGCCAAGCACCAGCATCATGTCAAAGACACTGGGCGACACAGACTTACCTGCAAGCGCCGCTCGAAGGGCTCCTGCAAGCTTACCAAGCTTGATGTCGTTTGCTTCGGCCAGAGACTTAACCACACTCTCCAGCGTTTCGCGGTTCCAGCTAGCATTTTGCAGGTGCGGCGTCAATTCGCGTAGTATACCTTTGTGTACAGAGTCGAGATTGCCTGCCGATTTCTCATCCGGCACAATTGGCCGTTCGGACAGGATAAATGCTGCTTTTTCAACAAGTTCAGGATAGGTCTTCGCCTTGTCCTTAAGGCAGTACATCGCACGCTCAAGATCCTCCATCTGGGACGCTGTGAGCACTTTTTTACCGGAATGTATCAAGTAATCCTGAATTTCTTGCGACAATGCAGCATCGTCGGTGATCGCGATGTGCTGTCCCGACAGATTGGCGAGTTTCTTGGTGTCGAAACGGGCCGGTGATTTCTTGATTCCCGACAGGTCGAACCACTCAATTGCCTGCGCGGTGGTAAAAAATTCGTCGTCCCCGTGGCTCCAGCCAAGGCGGGAAAGATAGTTGCGCATACCGCTGGCCGGATAGCCTTCGGCAGCCCATTCCTCGACCCCGAGCGCTCCGTGGCGTTTCGACAGTTTCTTGCCGTCTTCGCCGTGGATCAGCGGGATATGCGCCCAGATCGGCACCTCCCATCCCATGGCGTCATAAACCAGCATTTGCCGCGCGGCGTTGTTCAGGTGATCGTCGCCCCGGATCACATGGGTCACGCCCATATCGTGATCGTCCACCACAACGGCCAGCATATAGACCGGCGTGCCGTCCGAACGCAGGACGATCATGTCGTCCAACTGGTCGTTCCGGATCGTTACATCGCCCTGAACCACATCGCGGATCACGGTTTCCCCGTTGCGTGGGGCTTTCACGCGGATCACAAAGGGCGCATCCGTATGCTCGCTTTCCGGCGCGTCGCGCCAGGGCGAGCGGAACAGCGTCGACGCGCCCTCGGCCCGGGCCTTTTCCCGAAAGGCCTGGATTTCCTCTTGCGTCGAAAAGCATTTATAGGCCTTGCCAGCCGCCAGCATCTCGCGCGCCACCTCGGCGTGGCGGTCGGCGCGTTCGAATTGGGAAATGGCGTCGCCGTCCCAATCCAGCCCCAGCCACTTCAGCCCCGCAAAGATCGCCTCGGTCGCTTCGGGCGTCGAACGCGCGCGGTCGGTATCCTCGACCCGCAACAGGAACTTGCCGCCCGAATGGCGCGCATAAAGCCAGTTGAACAGGGCAGTGCGGGCACTACCGATATGCAGAAACCCCGTGGGCGAGGGGGCGAAACGTGTGACAACGGGTCGGTCGGTCATGTGCCTTAACCTTTTGGAAACCATGAAGGGCGAGAGTCCGTCGCGGTGTAGTCAAGGCGCAGGCAGGTGACAAGAGTGCGCCCTATTTCATGGGTCATAGACCGGCTGGATGAACAACGGGGATACCTTTTCCCCTGGGCACCGGTGTTCTACGGCACAGGCATCGCGATCTATTTCGCCCTCAGGTTCGAACCGGGGCGCGAACTATGGATTCTGATCGCCGCCCTGTCTCTGGTCGCGGGCGTGGCAGTTTTTCTTGCGGGGCCCGCCACGCGCCTGTTTCTGCTTTCAACCCTCTTGCTGGCCGCCGGGTTCTCCATCGCCGGCATCCGCACCCATTCCGTCGCAGAACAGGTGCTGGGCTATCGTTACTACGGCCCGATCGAAGGGCGGATCGTTGCCATCGACCGTTCGGTGTCCGACGCCGTGCGCCTGACCCTCGACCGGGTCGTCTTGCGCGATATCAGGCCAGAGCGGACGCCCGCGCGGGTGCGCATAGCACTCCACGGCAGGCAAGGGTTCGTCACACCCGAACCGGGCGTGACGGTCGTGATGACGGGTCATCTTTCGCCGCCGGGTGGCGCGGTCGAACCCGGCGGATACGATTTCCGCCGCCACGCCTGGTTTCAACGGCTGGGCGCCGTGGGATACACCCGCACCCCGGTCCTGGCCATCGAAGGGCACCAGGGATTCGAGTTCAACCTCTGGGTCTACCGCGCAAGGATGGCAATATCCGACCACGTTCGACAGGTGCTGCCGGGACGCGAAGGGGCCTTTGCAGCCGCCATCACCACCGGAGACCGCTCGGCCCTCGACCGCGAGGTGATGGAGGACCTGCGTGCGGCGAACCTTGCCCACCTTCTCGCCATATCCGGCCTGCACATGGGCCTTCTGACCGGCTTTGTCTTTGCCGCCCTGCGCTACGGTCTCGCCCTGTTGTCCCTTTGGTGGCCGACGCGAAAGATTGCGGCCCTCGGGGCGCTGGTGGCAGGGGCGGTCTACCTGGCACTTTCGGGCGGCAACGTCGCGACCGAGCGGGCCTTCATCATGGTCGCCGCGATGTTCCTGGCCCTTCTGTTGAACCGCCGCGCGGTCACCCTGCGTGCCGTCGCGGTTGCCGCGCTGATCGTCCTGACGCTCAGGCCCGAGGCGATCTATGGCCCGGGTTTCCAGATGTCCTTTGCCGCCACAACGGCACTGGTCGTGGTCTTCGGGGCCTTGCGCGAGGTGCCGGGGCAGCGGGGGCGCTGGCCCCGTTGGCTGCGCTTTGCCTTCGGTGTGACCCTGTCGTCCTTCGTCGCGGGCATGGCGACGGCACCGATTGCGGCGCTCCATTTCAACCAGGTGCCGCACTATGGTTTGCTTGCCAATGTCGTCTCGGTCCCGTTGATGGGGGCGGTCATCATTCCGGGGGCGGTGCTGGCGGCCCTTCTTGCGCCCTTCGGGTTTGACTGGATCGGTCTTTCGCTGATGGCACCCGCCATCGGCTGGATCCTGGGGGTGGCTGAAACGGTCTCGGCCTGGCCCGGTTCGCTGTCCTTCGTGATCGCGCCTGGGCCTTGGGTTCTGCCGGTTCTGGCCGCCGGGGCGCTCTGGTTAGCCATATGGCAGGGGCGGGGGCGCTTCCTGGGCGCGCCGGTTATGGGGCTGGCGCTGTTCCTCTGGTCCGGGGCCGAACGCCCGGCGGTTCTGGTCAGCCAGTCCGGCGGGCTGGTCGGCGTGATGACCGAACAGGGCAGGGCGATGTCGAAAGCGAAAGGCGACGGGTTTTCCGCCGAGGTCTGGCTGGAAAACGACGGCGATCCGGTCTTGCAGGCCGAAGCGTCACAAAGGATGACATCCGAGGCGAAGGACCGGATGCGCTGGATCGTCGTGGGAGAATACGCGCTCTTGCACGCCACCGGCAAGGTCGCCGCAAGCGAGGCGCGATTGCAATGCGGCAAGGCAGACCTAGTGGTGGTGAACGTCGCACTGGAGGCACCGGCGGGCTGCCGGTTCTACGACCTTGGACGGCTGCGGCGCGAGGGCGCTCTGGCGGTAAGTTTCGACAAGGACGCAATGCGCGTCATCACGGCGCACGACAGGGCCGGAACCCGGCCCTGGTCACCTTGAACAAGCGCTAGTAATTGCGGATCAACCCCACCAGACGGCCCTGCACCTTGACCTGATCGTCCCGGTAAAGCCGCGTCTCGAAAGCCGGGTTGGCAGCTTCAAGCGCGATGGTGTTGCCCGACTGGCGGAACCGTTTCAGCGTCGCTTCCTGATCTTCGACCAAAGCCACGACGATATCGCCGTTGTCGGCGGTGGTCGTTTCGCGGATCACCACGATGTCGCCGTCGTTGATCCCGGCGTCGATCATGGAATCGCCTTTGACCTCAAGCGCATAGTGATGGCCCTTGCCGACCATCTGGCCCGGCACGGCCACCTTGTGGCTGACCTCCTGAATGGCTTCGATCGGCACGCCGGCCGCGATCCGCCCCATGACCGGCAGTTCCAGCGCATGGGCCTCGACCGGCATGGCATTGGCAGGCGGCGGCGGGGCGTCGGTCTTGTCGCCCTCAATCACGCGGGGCACGAAGGTCTTGCCCTTGTCCAGCGCCTCGGGCAGCTTCACGATCTCGATGGCGCGGGCACGATGCGCCAGACGGCGGATGAAGCCGCGTTCCTCCAGCGCCGTAATCAACCGGTGAATCCCGGATTTCGACCTCAGATCCAGCGCCTCTTTCATTTCGTCAAACGACGGAGGCACCCCGTCGCGTTGCAAACGCTTGTGGATAAAGTCCAGCAAATCCAGCTGCTTACGGGTCAGCATAGCGGCCTAACTCCTCTGCTCGCCCCAAGTTCATCTCTTGGGTGTTCCAAGGATGTTCTATGCTCGTTCCCGTTTTGTGTCAACAATGGTTAAAATTCTATGAATGGCACCGGCGTTCCCGCCTCGATGGCTGGCGCATCAACAGGTCGGATCACCAGCGCGTTGGCGCCGGCCAGCACCCCCAAGAGCGAGGAATCCTGCCGTTCCGCGACACTCAGGCTTTCACCGTCAAAACTGGCCCGCATGTAGTGTTCGCGCCCGCCATTCGCTCCGAGGGGCGTGGCAAGCGGGGCCATGCGATGGCCCAGACGCCGGGCGGGCAGGCCTTGCAGTGCGCGCAACATCGGGCGCAGGAAAATGTGCCCGCAGACCATCGACGACACCGGGTTGCCCGGCAGGCCCAGCATCGGCGTTCCGCCGATCTTGCCCGCCATCAGGGGTTTTCCCGGACGCATGGCGATCTTGTAGAACGACCGGTCCATGCCCAGTTCGGCAGCCACTTCTCCGACCAGATCGTGATCCCCGACCGAGGCCCCGCCGATGGTGACCACCACATCAGCGCCAGCCGCCAACCCGAACGCCGCTTCGAGAGAGGCGCGCGTATCCCGCGCGATCGGAAGCATCCGCGCAACCCCGCCTTCGGCTTCGACCATCGCGGCAAGGCCAAATGTGTTCGATGCGATGATCTGGTCAGGACCCGGCGTTTCGCCCGGCATGACCAACTCGTCCCCCGTCGCGATCAGCGCGACCGAAGGGCGGCGGGCGACGGTCACCTCGGCAACATTCATCGAAGCGGCCAGCGCAAGATCGGCGGGCGACAGGCGGCGCGGCGGTTCGATCCGGTCGCCTTCTTTGAAATCGACGCCGATGTCGCGGATATAAGCCTGGGTATCGGCCCCTTCCGACACGGTAATCCGCTCGCCCGTGCGCACCACGTCTTCCTGGATGATGACGCGGGTGGCCCCTTCGGGCAGGGGTGCACCGGTGAAGATACGGACGGCCTGCGCATCGGCAATCACACCGTCAAAGGCATGGCCAGCCGCACTTTCCCCGATGATGTCATATGCGTTGTGATCGCCCGCCACCGCGTATCCATCCATGACACTGGCGCGAAACGGCGGCTGGTTGCGTCGGGCGATGATCGGAGCGGCAAGAATGCGGCCCGACGCCTCGCGCAAGGGCACGGTTTCCGCGCCAAGCGGCGTTACCAGATCAAAGACATGGCCCAAGGCCTGGTCGACCGAGATCACCGCGCGGCCTCGTAACGCCCTGATTTCCCGCCCTCTTTCAGGACCAGGCGCACATCCTCGATCACCATGCCCTTTTCGGCGGCCTTGACCATGTCATAGACCGTGAGGCAGGCCACCGAGACGGCCGTCAGCGCCTCCATCTCCACTCCGGTCTGGCCCGAGGTCTTGACGGTCGCTTCCACCCGCACGCCGGGGCGGTCCGGGTCGGCGGTCAGATCAAGCGTGACCTTGGTGATCGACAGCGGGTGACACAGCGGGATCAGGTCAGGGGTCTTCTTGGCCCCCATGATGCCCGCAAGCCGGGCCACCGAAAGAACATCGCCCTTCTTGGCGCGTCCCTCGGTAATTAGTGCCAGCGTCTCGGGCGACATCCGCACGAACCCTTCGGCCACCGCCAGACGGTCGGTCACAGCCTTGTCCGAAACGTCCACCATATGGGCATCGCCCTTGGCGTCGAAATGGGTCAACTCGGCCATCAGGCGGCCCCTTCTGCGGGCAGGGGATCGGCAAGGATGGCGCGGGTGGCAGCGGTAACATCCGCCTGTCGCATCAGGCTTTCACCGATCAGAAAACGCCTGGCACCGACCTTGGCAAGCCGGGCCAGATCGTCCGGTGTGAACAACCCGCTTTCGGCGACCAGTTCCTTGCCTTCCGGAATGCGCGCGGCCAATCGCTCGGTCGTGGCAAGATCGGTTTCGAATGTCTTGAGGTTGCGGTTGTTGACACCCAGGAGCGGCGAATTCAACGCCAGCGCTCGGACCAGTTCTTCTTCGTCGTGGACTTCGACCAAAACGTCCATGCCCCAGGCACGGGCAGCCGACTCCAACTCGGCGGCCTGCACGTCTGAAACGCTTGCCATGATGATCAGGATGCAATCGGCCCCCCAGGCCCGCGCTTCGGCGACCTGATAGGTGTCATACATGAAATCTTTGCGAAGACAGGGCAGCGAGGTGGCCGCGCGGGCCTGTTGCAGGAATTCGGGTGCACCTTGAAAAGACGGCGTGTCGGTCAGGACCGAAAGGCAGGTCGCACCACCCGCCTCGTAGGCCTTTGCCAGGGTCGCGGGGTGAAAGTCCTCGCGGATCAACCCCTTCGACGGACTGGCCTTCTTGATTTCAGCGATAAGCCCGTAACCGTTTTCTGCCGCTTTGCCGAGGGCGGTGGCAAAGCCGCGCGGGGCCGGAGCCTCTTTCGCCTGTCCTTCGAGATCCGACAAGGGCAGGGCCACCTTGGCGGCGGCCACTTCTTCCAGCTTATAGGCTTTGATCCGGTCGAGTACGTTTGTCATGGGGCCTTGGATACATTGTCGGACGCAGGGTGGAAAGCGGGTTTGAGGGCGCTGCCCTCTTGGCCCCGGGGGGGCCAATTCACCCGAGGTATTTCAAGACGGGAAGAAGGACGATCTGGTTTGCTTTCTATCGACCCGCCCAAGGAACCGGGGCGTCGCCCCGATCCACAAGCCAAGCGTTTATGCGGCTGAACGGCTTTGATCCGAAAAAGCCGCGATAGGCCGAAAGCGGCGAGGGATGCGGGGCGTTCAGGATCAGATGATCGGAGTTTTGCAGGATCGGCGCAAAGCCCTGCGCATGTTTGCCCCAAAGAAGAAAGGCGCGGGGGGCATTGTCGAGACGGGCAAGTACCTGTTCCGTCAGCGCCTGCCAGCCAAGCTTTGCGTGCCCTCCCGCATCACCGGCGGGAACGGAAAGCGCGGTGTTGAGAAGCAGAACACCGGATTTGGCCCAATGGGTCAGGTCGCCGGTCTTGGGCTTGGCGCCGATGTCTTCCTCCATCTCGCGGTAGATGTTCACCAGCGATTTCGGCAGCGGTGTTTCCGGCGTGACGGAAAAGGCCAACCCCATTGCGTGACCGGGGGTCGGGTAGGGGTCCTGCCCAAGGATCACGACGCGGGTGTCCTCGGGCTGGGTCAGTTCAAGCGCCTTGAAGCGGTCTGCGGCGGACGGCAGGATCACGCGCGGCTCGGTGCGGAGGGCGGCGTCGATGCCGGGCCAATGCGCGGCAAAGAACGGCAGATCGGCCCAATCGCCAAGGTTCTTTGGCAGGTCAGCCACCGGACGTGATGCGCGCCAGACCTTCGACCTTTTCGCGGGCCTTGCCGCTGTCGATGCTTTCCGCGGCCAGTTCCACGCCCGATTTCAAATCGCCCGCCTTTTCCGCCACCACGAGCGCCGCTGCCGCATTCAGCAAGACCGCGTCGCGGTAAGCCCCAGGTGCGCCATCCAGCAAGGCCTTGAAGGCATTCGCGTTTTCCTCTGGCGTGCCGCCCAGAATGTCCTTGAACGGGTGAACCGGCAGGCCCGCGTCTTCGGGGTGGACCTCTGCGGAAGTGATCTTGCCGTCTTTCAGGATCGCAACCGAGGTCGCCCCGGAAATCGAGATCTCGTCCGTCCCATCCGCGCCATGCACAAGCCATGCGGCTTCGGACCCAAGTTCCTTAAGGGTCTCCGCCATGGGAAATATCAGGTCGATTGCAAAAGCTCCGGTCAACTGGCGTTTCACGCCCGCCGGGTTGGTGAGCGGCCCGAGAATGTTGAAGATCGTCTTGCAGCCAAGCTCTTGCCGAACGGGCATGACGTGTTTCATCGCCGGATGGTGCATCGGGGCCATCATGAAGCCGATACCGATCTCGTCCAGCGCCTTTTGCACGACGGGCGCACCCACCATCACCTCGATCCCCATGGCGGATTGCACGTCCGCCGCACCGGATTTGGACGACAGGTTGCGGTTGCCGTGCTTGGCGACAGGCACACCGGCACCGGCCACGACAAAGGCCGTCGCGGTCGAGATATTGAGCGTGCCCATCCCGTCACCACCCGTGCCGACAATGTCCATCGCACCTTCGGGCGCCGTCACCGGATCGCATTTCGCGCGCATAACATGGGCGGCGGCGGTGTATTCCGACACCGCCTCGCCGCGCGCCCGCAACGCCATCAGCAAACCGCCCATCTGGGCGGGCGTGGCTTCGCCGTTGAACAGGATTTCAAACGCGGCCTCGGCCTGCGCGCGCGACAGGGGGCCTTCGCTGGCGGCGAAAATCAGGGGTTTCATCGCGTCGCTCATGCGGGCTCCGGCACTTTTTCCAGGAAATTCTTCAGCATCGCGTGGCCATGTTCGGACCGGATGCTTTCGGGGTGAAATTGCACGCCTTCAATCGGCAACTCGCGGTGGCGCAGCCCCATGATCGTACCGTTGTCCAGCCAGGCCGTGACCTCAAGAACGTCCGGCAGGCTTTCCCGCTCGACCACCAATGAATGATATCGCGTCGCATCAAGAGGAGAGGGCAAGCCATTGAAAACACCTGCACCTTCATGGTGCATCGCACCCAGCTTGCCATGCACGATCTCGCCCGCCCGCACCACCTTACCGCCAAAGGCCTGACCGATGGTCTGATGCCCAAGACACACGCCCAAAAGCGGCGTGCCGGTCTCGGCGGCGGCTTCGGTCAGCGCAAGGCAGATGCCCGCGCGATCGGGATCGCAGGGGCCGGGCGACAGGATGATGCCCGAAGGGCGAAGCGCCATCGCCTCCTGCACGTTCAGGGCATCGTTGCGATAGACTTGGCATTCCGCCCCCAACTCGCCCAGGTAGTGGACAAGGTTGAAAGTAAAGCTGTCATAATTGTCGATCAGAAGCAGCATCTTGCGTTTCCGGGTCCAAGCGGTTCAATTAGTAGGTGTCAGCGCCGAAAAGCGCCGGTATACATGGACAGAGGTGCCAGCGAACGTCAAGGCACCCGTGGGCATTTGAGCAGTTCGGAGGCCGAACCTTGGGACGCGGTTTTCTTGCAGGTCTTTTCTGGGGCTTCATCGTTGGTGCGGGGATGCTTCTTGTGTCGTCGCAGGCACTGGATCGTCAGGAATTGAGCCTGCCACAACCCGAAGCCTCGACGGTCGAGGTGCCGGGCGGCAGCGAGTTTGATCAGGCGCGGGTTGAAACCGATCCGGTTCTGCCCGAAAGCGACACCCGCCCCGAAGGCGAAACCACGGGACTGGCCGCGGTGCCGGACGATACGGTGGACGCACCGCCCGCATTCGACACGACCGCGCTTGAAGTGCCGACCCCCTCGGTGGGCGAGGCGGGCGAGTTGAGCGAGGCACCTGCCACCAGCGACGCCCCGGAAGCCCCCGAAGCCGCAGTCACCGAACGGCCTGCCGACAGCACCTCCGACCTTGTCGTGCCGGAAAGCCCGGGAACAGCGCCCGAAGCAGGCGGTGAGGCGGTTCAACCCGAAGCCCCGGTCGCAGATGAAGCAGGCGATGCCGAGGCCGCACCGGTCGAAGACGAAGAGATGTCCGACACCGATCTGGCGGTGCTTCAGGCGACAGAGGCCGATCAAAGCCCCGGTGCCGACACAGGCACCGCCCCCGCAGTGACAACAGAAGCCGATGCGCCATCCGCGCCTTCCGCCCCTGCGGTCGGCGACGAACCCGCCTTGCAGAACCAGGCCTCAACCGAAGGCAGCGCACCGCGCCTGCCCCAGATCACCAGCCCGACACAACCCGAAGCCGGGGCCGAAGCTCCCGACGTGGCCGCCGCGCCGACCCAGCCCGAAGCACCGGTCGTGCCTGTTGAAACCCCCGAAAGCGACACCGACACCGGCAGCCTCTTGCAACCGGTCGACTCCCTGACCGAACAGGCCGAAACCGTGGAAACCGACCGTTTGCCGCGTATCGGAGATGCCGACACAGCCGGTGAGGAGGGCGCAGACGACGACAGCCTGCCGACTATCCGCCGCCTCGGCAACGAGGCCACCGCCGAGGCGGAAGAGGAAGAAGAAACACCGGAAGTAGCAGAAGAAACCGAGGCCGAAACGGAAGACACGCCGTCCGGCCCCGCCATCGTCGCCTTCGGAAAGGAATTCTCGAACGCGAACGGCACGCCCCTGCTTGCGCTCGTGCTGGTGCAGGAAGGTGACGCAGCGCTTGATACCGAAACTATCGAAGCGCTGCCCGCCTCGATTGCCTTTGCCCTCGATGCCGGACTTGCCGGGGCCGATGCCTCTGCCGCCCGTTACCGCTCAGCCGAGCGCGAGGTCGTGATGATCCCCTCGTTGCCAGATGGCGCACGCCCGCAGGATGTTGAACAAGCCCTGCGCGTGAATTTCGAGGTCATTCCCGAAGCGGTGGCGATCATGGATGTCTCGGGCTCCAGCTTTCAATCCGACCGCGCCGCAGTGGAACAGGTGGTTGCCGTCGTGGCCGACAGCGGCCATGGGCTCATCACCTATCCGCGCGGGCTGAACACCGCCCACCAAAGTGCCGAACGGGCAGGGGTGCCGGCCGGTCTGATCTTCCGCAAGCTGGACGGTGGCGGCGAAACCGTCGAACAGATCCGTCGCACCCTGGACCGTGCGGCTTTCCGCGCCCGAAACGATGAAGCGGTGATCCTTGTCGGCACGACCGGAGACAATACGCTGGCGGCAATCATGGAATGGGCGGCAGGCAATCGCGCGGAATCCGTGACAATCGCCCCGATCTCGGCAGCCCTGTTGAACCAGTAGCGCAGGCGCTGGCGTCTAATGCGCCGCCGCCGCCGAAGGGTCGACCAGTGTGCGCCCGCCGTCCACCGTCAACACCTGCCCGGTGACAAAGCTCGACCCGTCCGACGCAAGGAACTGCGCAACCTCGGCCAATTCCGACGCACTTGCGATCCGGCCCAATGGCGTCGCGGTCAGGATTTCGTTGCGCATGTCGTCGCTTTCCTTCAGGAAATCCGACAAGGACGCGCTCATCACCGAACCAAGGGCAATGGCGTTGACCCGGATCCGATCCGCGGCCAGCACAAGCGCCATCGACCGCGTCATCTGGTCAAGTGCCGCCGAACTGACCGAATAGGCCAGAAGCTCGGGCCGTGCCCGTCGCGCGGCGATGGACGACAGGTTGATGATCGACCCGGCGGGGCGGTCGTCTTCGTCCTCTTCCGCCTGTTTCTTCATCCGCTTGGCAAACAATTGGGTGACACGAAGCGAGGTCATCAGATTCTGCTGGATCAGCGTCTCCATCGCGTCTTCCTCGGAATTCAGGGGATCACCCGTCATCACCTGCCGCGAGGCATTGACCAGGATGTCCACCCGGTCGAACCGGTCGATCGTGGCCGACAAGAGGTTCGCCACGCTCAACTTCTCGCGCAAATCGCCCGCGAAATAGGCACCGTTGTCGGCATCGTCCACTTCGCCCAATTCATCGGCCAGACGGGTCTCGTCCATATCCGCAAACATCACGTTCGCCCCGGCAGACATGAAATGCCGCGCAATCGAAAGGCCAACTCCGTTCGCGGCCCCCGTGACAACAGCAGTCTTTCCGGCGATCGAGAATGACATGGGTCTATCCTTTGCGGGCGCGTTTCGGGGATGAGGCGTGGAAAATCTTGAAAGACGGGTTCAGGGCCAGGGGCTGTACATTGCGAAATGCGTCTTCTAGATCGCTTTCGTAGGGCAAATGCCTGTTGGCCACAAGCCAAAGCGATCCCTTGGGTTTCAGCATCCCGGCAGCGGCGCGGATAAAGGCGCGGCCAATGCCGGGATCGGCCTTGCGCGATGTGTGAAACGGCGGGTTGGTCACAACGTGATCCAGAAGGGCCGGGGGCTTCCACGTGGTGGCATCGGCCCAGTGAAACGCCGCAGCCTCATGCGCGACGTTCTCTTGTGCCGAGGCAACCGCCAGCCAATCCGCCTCGACCAAATGCAGGGCCTCCGGTGCGGATTTTTCGAAAATCCGATGCGCCAGATACCCCCATCCTGCCCCGAGGTCGGCAATTTCGCCTTTCAGATCAGGCAGGTGGTCGGCCAGGAAGGCCGAGCCGGGATCGACACCATCGGCGGAAAAGACACCGGGGGCCGTGTGAAATCCGAAAGGTTTTGCAACCGGTGCAAGCTCCGGCAGGTCCAGCACCTGCATCACATCCTCTTCCATCCCGCGTTTGCGGAACCAGAACAACTTGCCATGCGCCTTCGAGATCACCTCTTCCACCGCGAACCGCTTGCGACACAGCTTCAAGAAACTCTCGATCCCGTCGGTCTTCTGCCCGTCGATCACGATCACCGCTCCGTCCGGCGTGCGCCGCACCGCGTCTTTCAGGTATCCAAGCGCCCGGTCCTTTTCGCGCGGCACCCGCAGGATCACCGCGTCATAGGAATAATTCGGGATCTTGGCCGTGTTCAGCCCCTTGGCCTTCAACGCCTCGTGGACCGGCGCAATGGGTTGCACGGCCCGTATGCGATCGGGCGCGAGCCCCGGCAGATCAAGACCGGCCCAGGCGTTGAACACCGCGACACGCCCCTCTCCGGGCAGGACCGCTTCGCTTTCCAGCCAGGACTGCAAACGTCGGTTTTCCATGGGAACAGGCAGGCCGGAGGGCCTACTCTTTCTCCATCGTGCATTGCAGGGGATGCTGATGGCGGCGCGCGAAATCCATCACCTGCGCCACCTTGGTTTCCGCCACCTCGAAGGAAAAAACACCAACCACGGCAAGCCCCTTCTTGTGCACCGTCAGCATCAGTTCAAAGCTCTGAGCATGGTTCAGCCCAAAGAACCGTTCCAGCACCAGGACGACGAACTCCATCGGCGTATAGTCGTCATTCAGCAGCAAGACCTTGTAAAGCGGCGGTTTCGCCGTCTTCGGCTTGGTTTGCGTCAGGGTGTCCGAGCCGCCGTCGGGCGTCTCGTCATCCTCGGCCATCATGTAGAATTTTTCCGGGGTCACGTGGCATCAACGGTTCAGGGTGGGTCGGTCGTTCAATATAAGCCATCCAGCGGCTGTGAAAAGGGGCAAGGCAAGGATTACCGCGATCTGCCCCAACGCCGACGACAGGCTTTGGCAGGGTGCGTGCAAATTTCCCCTGACCCGAGGCCGGATTCCCGGCCTTCTGGCGGGTCATGCCAGGTTCTGCGGTTTGCAAACGTGGCTTCCGGGTGCCGTGCAGTGGGTTATTCAGCACATGACCCTCCGCGCGTCCCGCAATATATAGTGTGGGGCAAGCGGAAACTTGCTTGATCTGGTGAAATGCCGCGAATCGCCCAAAAACACCAAATATTCACTGTTTTCTGATGGATTCTGGCGTGTTAGCGTATCGCTAATTCTGGGCGAACCCGGCGGTGAATGATCGGGTCCCCGTGGCAGGTTTTATAAAAGGGCAGTGTCGTGGCAAGCATTCGCGTCACCTTCGGGATTCTGTTTTCATTGCTGTTCTTGCTGTCGCCCGTCGTCAGCCATGCCGCGCCCTATGCGGCGATGGTGGTCGATGCGCGGACCGGCAAGGTTCTGCATTCAAGGAACGCCGACACCCGGTTGCACCCGGCGTCGCTGACCAAGATGATGACGCTTTATGTCGTTTTCGATGCGGTCGAAAAGGGCGAGATCAGCCTTGATACATTGGTCACCATTTCGCGTAAGGCGGCGGCGGAACCGCCGTCGAAACTGGGCTTGAAGGCGGGGCAGAAGGTCAAGCTGCGCTACCTGATCCGGGCCGCGGCGGTGAAATCGGCCAATGACGCGGCGACGGCCCTGGGAGAGGCGATCTCGGGCAGCGAAGCGGCCTTTGCCCGGCGCATGACGCGCACCGCCCAGGCCATGGGCATGACCAAGACGACCTTTCGCAACGCCCACGGCCTGACCGAAGCGGGGCATCTGTCGACCGCCCGCGACATGACCAAGATGGGCCGCCACCTGTTCTATGATTTTCCCCAGTATTACAACATCTTCTCCCGCGTTTCGACCAGCACCGGCAAGAAGATGGTGTCGAACACCAACCGCCGCCTTCTGGGCAGCTATCGCGGCGCAGACGGGATCAAGACCGGCTATACCCGCGCGGCCGGGTACAACCTTGTCGCTTCGGCCGAGCGTGGCAATGAACGCATCATCGCGACGGTCTTTGGCGGGCGCTCCAGTGCCTGGCGCAATGCCCGTGTGGCCGAACTTCTCGACATGGGATTTTCGCGTGCGCCCAGCCGGGTCGCGGTCGTGAAACCTCAACCCCCGGTTCTGGGCCAACCGGGAAAAACCGTTGTGGCGTCGGGCCTTGTGGCGCGTTCGCCGCGCCCCGCAGCGCGGCCCGGTTCCGTGCCGGAAGAGGGCACGATCATCGCCATGGCCGAAGGGATTTCCGACGTTCTGGCCGAGGTCGCGGTCGGCGAAACCGTTGTTGAACCGGCGCCGGTTGCCGTTCTGGCGGCCAGCCTTGCCGGGGCCATGATCCGCCCCGCGCCCAGACCGCAACGCACTGAAAAGGTGGAAGACGTCGCGCGTGTTGACAGCAAGGAACCGGTGGTCGTCACCCGCCTATCGACAAGTGGCGGGCGGCATTGGGGGATCAATGTCGGGCGCTATACCACGCGGCACGAGGCCGAGCGGGTTCTGTTGCAGACCGCGCTTGTTGAAATGTCGACGCTGGACGTAGCCCTGCGCAAGGTCACCCGCAGCCCCAAGGGGTGGGAGGCGAATTTCGTCGGGCTGACCGAGGAACGCGCGGCCATGGCCTGCCGCCGTCTGGCGGCCCGCAACCTCAGCTGCAACCCCGTTGGGCCGGGCTGAATGGCCAGCATTTTCAAAACCTTGGAAGGCGGTCATCTTGACCGCACGCTGTTCAATTCCCATGTCGAAAAGACCAAGGATGGGGAAAAAGATGAAGCTGAACAGACGCCTTTTTATCGCCGGTTGCGGCTCGCTCGGCGTGACAAGACTCGCGCCGAAAGTGGTGACAAGCGCACCCGGTCGTCGCGTTCTGACACTGGTTTATGACAAATCGCTTGGCATGATGCGCGCGATCGACCGCGTGGTGCCCTGACCCTTACCAAAATCCAACCTGTACGTTCGCCCGGCGCCTGTGCCGTGGCAAAATGTACGTGGTTTGAAACGGCAATTTTCCGTTTTGTACGCCGAGGCGTGCGCATGAGTTAACAGGGTGTTTCGCTTCGCTGGCGCGAAGCGACCGCCGCCCGGACGATGTCCGGGCGGGGTTTTGCGTATTTTTAAAGCGGTGAAGACCCGTGGAGAAACCCCAGGGGTCATCCGAGTTCGGCCAACCGTTCGAGAGCGGTCTGGAGCCGGGCGAGTTCGTCGGATTTCTGGGCGGCGAGGGTTTCCGTTTCCTCGACCACCTCCGCTCCGGCGTTTTCGCGGAACTTGGGGTTCTTCAACCGGCCCGTCAGCCCGCCCAGTTCCTTGGTCAGCTTGCCCACGGTCTTTTCCAGCCGCGCCTTTTCCGCGCCCGCGTCGATCAGCCCTTCCAGCGGCAGGGCAAAGCTGCCGCCTTCGACGGCGATGGCGGCGGCGCCCTTGGGCGCGGCGTCCACCACCTGCAAGCCTTCGATGCCCGCCTCGCGGTCGCGCAGGATCAGGGTTTCGTTGTTGGCCCAAGCCGCGCGTCCCGCATCATCCAGCGCGATCTGCAACAGGGGCGCTTTCGTCTTTTTCGGCACGTTCATCAACCCCCGGATCGAGCGGGTCTTTTCGATCAGATCGCGCACCCAGTTCAGTTCGACCGTTGCCGCCTCGTCGATCAGTTCCGCGCCATAGGTCGGCCAGTCGGCGTGGACGCAGGGCTTTTCGCGGGTGGGGGCCGAGAGCGACCAGAGTTCTTCGGTTATGAAGGGCATGATCGGGTGCAGCATGATCAGCAATTGATCCAGCGCCCAGGCCATGGTCTGGCGGGTTTCATCCGCCGCCGCGCCGTCCATCAGGGGTTTCGAAAACTCCAGGTACCAGTCGCAATAGGTATAGGTGAAGGCGTAAAGCGTGTTCGCCGCGTCGTTGAACCGGAAGGCGGCAAGGGCCTCGTCCAGCGCGATCCGGGTCTTGGCAACCTCGCCCACGATCCACTTGTTGACGGCTTGCGTTGCCGCATCGGGCGTGCGGGTTGCGACGTCGAAAACGCCGTTCATCTCGGCAAACCGCGCGGCGTTCCAAAGCTTCGTCGTGAAGTTGCGATAGCCCTGTATGCGCTGGGTCGAGAGTTTCAGATCGCGACCCATGGCAGCCATGGAGGTGAGCGTGAAGCGCACGGCATCGGCCCCGTATTCGTCGACCAGTTCAAGGGGGTCGAGCACGTTGCCAAGCGATTTCGACATCTTCTTGCCCTTCTCGTCGCGGACGAGGGCGTGGACATAGACGGTGTCAAACGGGCGGTCGCCCACGGTGGCGTATTGCATCATCATCATCCGGGCGACCCAGAAGAAGATGATGTCGAAACCGGTGATGAGGACGGAGGTGGGGAAGTATTTCTGGAGTTCCGGCGTGTCCTCGGGCCAGCCGAGCGTGCCGATGGGCCAGAGGCCGGAGGAGAACCAGGTGTCGAGGACGTCGGGGTCGCGCCACAAGTAAGAGTATCCCGGGTTTTCTTCGGTGAGGCGCTTTGCTTCGGCCAAATCCGTGCACTCGATCACACCAAGATCATTAGATGCTCCGCCGTGGCCATCCTTGTATGTCAGAAATTTTGCAACGGCTTGGTCGAAGTCATTAGCAACGATTTGGACTGGTTCTTGGTAGTCCATATAGCGGTAGCCATTTCTATCAGTCTGAAAGCCGGGCCCATACCAAACCGGGATCTGATGCCCCCACCAGAGTTGCCGCGAGATGCACCAGGGCTCGATGTTCTCAAGCCAGTTGAAGTAAACTTTCTTGTGCTGCTCCGGCAGGATCTCTGTGGTGCCATCGCGGACGGCCTCCAGCGCGGGGCCGACGATCTTGGCGGTGTCGACGAACCATTGGTCGGTCAGCATCGGTTCGATCACGACCTTCGATCGGTCGCCGAAGGGCTGCATGATCTTCTTGTTCTCGACCAGCGGGACTTCGTCGGTAGCAAAGCAGACGCGCCCGTCGCTGTCGTCGATCTCGCCCGCGACCATGACGGCAAGACCTTCCTCGGTGATCTGGCTCACGACCAGCTTGCGGGCCTCGAAACGGTCCAGCCCGCGCAGGTCGTCGGGGACAAGGTTGATCGTGTCGCACTCGGCCTCTGACAACTCCCGCTCGCCCTTGGCGACGCTCATGGCGGTCCCGGCAGCCTCGGCATAGGGCGCACCGTCGTCGCGCATGGCACCCTTCGTGTCCATCAGCCGGTACATCGGGATATTGCCGCGCTTGGCGACGGCGTAGTCGTTGAAGTCGTGCGCGCCGGTGATCTTGACCGCGCCCGAGCCGAAGTCGGGGTCGGGGTATTCATCGGTGATGATCGGGATCAACCGGCGGTGTTCCTTGGGCCCGACCGGGATTTCGCAGAGTTTCCCGACGATTGGCGCATAGCGCTCATCCGAGGGATGGACCGCGACCGCGCCGTCGCCCAGCATGGTTTCGGGGCGCGTGGTGGCGATCGAGATGTAATCGCGCGTCTCGGTGAACAGGACGTTCCCGTCCTCGTCCTTTTCGACGTATTCGTAGGTCGCGCCACCCGCGAGCGGGTATTTGAAGTGCCACATGTGGCCGTCGACCTCGATATTCTCGACCTCGAGGTCGGAAATCGCGGTTTCGAAATGGGGATCCCAGTTGACCAGCCGCTTGCCGCGATAGATCAACCCGTCTTCGTACATCTTGACGAAGACCTTGATGACCGCGTCGTGGAAGTTGCCTTCTTCGCCTTCAGGCGCGTTCGGGGCACCGGACATGGTGAAGGCGTTGCGCGACCAGTCGCAGGAGGCACCGAGGCGCTTCAACTGTTCGATGATCGTGCCGCCGGATTGCTGTTTCCATTCCCAGACCTTGGCGGTGAACGCCTCGCGCCCCATGTCGCGGCGTCCGGGTTCGCCAGCTTCGGCGAGGTTCCTTTCCACGACCATCTGCGTGGCGATGCCGGCGTGATCCTGCCCCGGCTGCCAGAGCGTGTCGTGCCCGCGCATCCGGTGCCAGCGCGTCAGGATGTCCTGAAGCGTGTTGTTGAAGGCGTGGCCCATGTGCAGAACGCCGGTGACGTTGGGCGGCGGGATCATGATGCTGAAGGTTTCCTCGGACGAGGCATTGGCCCCCGCCCTGAAGGCACCCGAGGCCTCCCAATCGGCATAGATGCGGGCCTCGGCCTCGGCTGCGTTGAAGGTCTTTTCCATGGATCACGTGCCTTTTGAAACTTGCGGCACCGTTTAGCCTTCCCGTCGGCGAAGGGAAAGGTGGAAGGGGCAGGAAATGCGTATTTGAAAAGCGGTGAAGGGCAGGGGTGGTTTTGACAAGGCGAGGTCTGGACACTGGGGCGGATCGGATTAGGGTCGCGCAGAAGCAGTGAAGGAGCGACCCATGGACAAGTTCGGCAAATCTCAACCGGTGCGGCGGCTGGAGGACGAGCGGTTTCTGAGAGGGGCCGGACGCTACGTGGATGACATCGCACCGGAGGGCGCGCTTCATGCGGTTTTCGTGCGGGCAGAGGTGGCCCATGGCACATTGGGTGCGGTCGATCTGGACGAGGTGCGCGGGATGCCCGGCGTCGTGATGGCGCTGGCGGCGGATGACCTGGCCGGAATGGGGCTGGATTTCAGCCTGGGCACGACGGTGGTGAAGAACCGCGATGGCTCGAACGGGGCCGATCCGGGGCGGCCCATGCTGGCCAGCGGCAAGGTTCGCTTCGTGGGCGAGGCGATTGCGGTGATCGTTGCCGAAAGCCGCGACCGGGCCAAGGATGCCGCCGAGACGCTTTACGTGGATATCGACGATCTTGGGGCCAAGATCGACCTCGCGCCCGGTGGCCCGACGGTGCATGACGTGGCCCCCGACAACGTCGCCTTCGACTGGGCCATGGGCGACAGCGCAGGCGTCGAGGCGGCGATCAAGAGCGCGGCCCATGTGGTGGAAACCCGCGTCGTGGACAACCGCATCGTCTGCAACTCGATGGAGCCGCGCGGCTGTTATGCCGAATGGGATGGCGAAAGGCTGCACCTGTCCTATGGCGGGCAAGGGGTCTGGGGCATCAAGGGCGATCTGGCCACCTGTTTCGGGCTTGAACCGTCGCAAGTGCGCGTCACCACCCCCGACGTGGGCGGTGGCTTCGGGATGAAAGGCTTTGGCTATCCCGAGTATTTCGTCGTCTCCGCCGCCGCCAAGGCGCTGGGCCGTCCCGTACGCTGGATGTCGGAACGCTCCGAAGCGATGATGACGGACAACGGCGGGCGCGACATCACCTCCGTCTCGACCCTGGCCTTCGACGCCGATCTGAAACTTACCGCCTACAAGGTGGACAGCGTCTGCAACATGGGCGCCTATCTGTCCGGCTTTGCCCAGAACATCCAGACCGAGCTGTTCGCCAAGGTTGCCATGGGGGTCTATGACGTCCAGAAGGTGGCGCTGACCTGCCAGGGCTTCTTTACCACCACCACGCAGATCGACGCCTATCGCGGGGCCGGACGGCCCGAGGCGATCTTTGTTCTGGAACGGTCGATGGACAATGCCGCGCGCGAACTGGGGGTCGACCCCCTGGAACTGCGCCGCAAATCCTTCATCCCGCCCGCGAAATTCCCCTACAAGACGGCGATTGCCGAAACCTATGACGTGGGCGAGTTTGACCGCGTGCTGAAGGTGGCCGAGGCGAACGCGGACCTGCCCGGTTTCGCCGCACGCCGCGCGGAAACCGAGGCGGCGGGCAAACTGCGCGGGCAGGGCCTGTGTTACTACATCGAATCGATCCTTGGCGATCAGACCGAAGGCGCGCGGGTGGCCTTCGAGGAAGACGGCACCGTCAGCCTTTATGTCGGCACCCAGTCGAACGGGCAGGGCCATGAAACCGTCTTTGCCACCTTCCTTTCAGATCAGACCGGCATCCCGGTCGAGGCGATCCGCATCATCCAGGGCGACAGCGACCTGATCCCCATGGGCGGGGGCACCGGCGGGTCACGTTCGGTCACGATGCAGACCGGCGCGACACTGGTGACGGTGGCAGCGATCACCAGGAATTTCGCCGCCTATCTGGGCGAGAAGTTCGGCAGCGAGAACGTGGAGTTTGATGACGAGGTGTTCCGCATCCCCGGTTCCAACGAAACGCCGTCGATGATGGAAGTCGCCGCGATGGCACGGGCCGACGACCGCAGCGATCTTCTGGACGTGAAGGAAAAGTGGGAGCTTGAAAACCGATCCTTTCCCAATGGCGCCCATTTCGCCGAGGTCGAGATCGACCCGGAAACGGGTGTCGTGGTCATCGACCGCTATTCGGTCACGGACGATTTCGGAAACCTTATCAACCCCTTGCTGGCCGAAGGTCAGGTGCATGGCGGGGTGGCCCAGGGCGTGGGTCAGGCGCTTTCCGAACATGTGGTCTATGACGAGGACGGCCAGCTTCTGACCGCCACTTTCATGGATTACGGGATGCCGCGGGCCTCGGACCTGCCGAACATCGACTTCCACACCGAACCGGTGCCGTCGACCTATAACCCCATGGGGATGAAGGGCTGTGGCGAGGCCGGAACGGTCGGCGCCTTGGCCGCCGTGGCCAATGCGGTGACCGATGCGCTCAGAACAGCCGGGTACGGCGAGGTGGACATGCCCTTTACCCCCGCGCGGGTTTGGCACGCCATGAATAGTACGGTTGCTGCCGAGTAAGCACTTCGGTCACACATTTCGGCGAGCGTTCGGTGGATTCGTGGAAAGGTAACCAATCCGCGCTTATTCTTAACCCATGGCCCGATTGAACGCGCATAGCCCATGGGACTGACCGACCGCATCCGCGATCTTGTCGGGTTTTTCCGCAGGACCGAACGCTCGGTTCAGGCCAGTTCGCGCGACGCGGTCGATCACGTGGTGCTGCTGGACGGCACCATGTCGACGCTGGACGAGGGTGACGAAACCAATATCGGGTTGATTTACAAGCTGTTGAGCAAACAGACCGGCTCGGGCCGCATGGGGCTTTATTACGAGGCGGGCAACCAGTGGTCGGACTGGTCAAAGACCATGGACATTATCGAGGGGCGCGGCATCAATCGCCAGATCCAGCGCGTTTATGGCTGGTTGGCCAGCCGGTATCGCCCCGGCGACCGGATTTTCCTGATCGGCTATTCGCGGGGGGCTTACGCCGTGCGTTCGCTGGCCGGTGTGATCCATCACGTGGGGCTGTTGCGGCAGGAAGAAGCGACAGAACGCATGGTGCGCGAGGCTTATCGCCATTACCAGATCGGCAGTTCGGAAGAGGCCTGTCGCGCCTTCGGTCTGGCCTATTGCCACGACGACACCCCGATCGAAGTGATCGGATGTTTCGACACGGTGAAGGCGCTTGGGTTCCGTGCGCCCTTCGTGTGGAAATGGGCCGAGGTGAAACATTCGTTTCATTCCCATTCCCTTGCCCCGAACGTCCGCCACGGGTTTCACGCGCTCGCACTCGATGAAACGCGGGAGGCGTTTTCGCCGGTCTTGTGGAAATGCCCGCCGGGGCATGAAGGCGTTGTCGAACAGGTCTGGTTCCGGGGCACCCATGGCGATATCGGTGGGCAGTTGACGGGCTATGGCCCGGCGCGGCCGCTATCGAATATTCCGCTCACCTGGATGCTGGAAAAGCTGGAAACCTGCGGGCTGGACCTGCCGGAACACTGGCGGTTGATGTTCCCGATAGACGCGGATGCGCCTTCGGTCGGCACATGGCGGGGCTGGGGCAAGTATTTCCTGGCCCGCAAGAAGCGCGTGATCGGGCGCGATGCGTCCGAAGCGGTGCATCCGACGGCGGTCGGGCGATCCCGCCGCGCGGGCGAGGCGGGGGCGGCTGTAACCTCCTAGAGCATGTCGCGCAAAAGTGGGTGCCGGGTTTGCGCTTTTCGACATGCGAAATCAAAAACTTAGAGCACGTCAGTTGAATCCGGTTTGATCAGACATGCTCTAGAATCAGGCGACGTTTTCCAGCACCCGTTCCGGTGCAAGACCAAGGGCGTGAACCACGTCGCGGGTCAGCACCGGGTTGTTCAGCGTGTAGAAATGCAGATGGTCGACGCCGCCTTCCAGAAGCTGGCTGCAAAGATGCGTGCATTCCGCGACGGCCAAAAGCTCGACGCGGTCGTCACGCTCGGCGGTGTCAAAGGCGCGGGCCAGGCGGTCGGGGATGCGGGCGCCGCAGCGTTCGGCAATCCGGCGGGTGCCGGACCAGGACTGCACCGGAAGGATGCCCGGAAGGATCGGCGCGGTGATCCCGGCCTTCGCGGCCCGGTCGCGGAAGCGGAAGAACGTGTCCGCCTCGAAAAAGAATTGCGTGATCGCGCGGGTCGCACCGGCGTCGATCTTGCGCTTCAGCCATTCGATGTCGGCGTTGTCGTCGGCGGCTTCGGGGTGCGGGTCGGGGTAGGCGCCGACCGTGATCTCGAAATTGCCGGTCCTGGCCAGCGCCTCGATCAGTTCGCAGGAATTGGCGAAACCCTCCGGATGGGCCGTGAACGCGCCCTGACCTTTTGGGGGATCGCCGCGCAGGGCGACGATGTGCGACACGCCGGCTTCGGCGTAACGCTCGGCGATCTCAAGCGTTTCGGCCCGGCTGGCATCGACGCAGGTCAGATGCGCGGCCACATCCAGCCCGGTGTGTTTGCCGATGGTTTCAACCACCTCATGCGTCAACTGCCGCGTCGTGCCGCCGGCACCATAGGTGACCGAGATGAAATCGGGCTCCGTATGGCGCAGCGCCTGCACCGTATCCCAAAGGCGGAACGAGGCTTCGATCGAGCGCGGCGGGAAGAATTCATAGGACAGGGTGGTGGACATGGCGCACGGCTTTCTAACAGGTGTGCGCCCTTGTCTCACACCTGCTTTCGTGAAACAAATTCATAATTCTCATCATCGTAATGAGGTTGATCGCATAATGTATCTTGAGTTCCGGCACCTGAAAACCATCCGGGCGATCCATGAGACCGGCGGTCTGGCCCGCGCGGCCGAGGCGATGAACATCACGCAATCGGCCCTGTCGCACCAGGTGAAAGGCCTCGAAGCGCAGGTCGGCGTGGAATTGTTCGTGCGCCGCTCGAAACCGCTCAAACTCTCAGCTGCGGGGCAGAAGCTGTTGAAACTGGCGGAAAAAATACTGCCCGAGGTCGAAGCGATCGAGCAGGAGTTCCAGGGATTGCGCTCGGGTCGGTCGGGCCGGATGCACATCGCCATCGAATGCCACGCCTGTTTCGAATGGCTGTTCCCGGTGCTGGAAGAATTCCGCAAGGCCTGGCCCGACGTGGATGTCGACATCCGCCCGGGCCTTGCCTTCGACGCCTTGCCTGCCCTGCAAAGGGAAGAGGTCGATCTGGTCGTATCTTCCGATCCCGAAGACCTGGACGGCGTCGGGTTTTCACCGCTGTTCGATTACGAACCGGTCTTCCTGGCCGCCGCAACGCACCCGTTGGCCGAAAAAACCTTTGTCGAAGCCGAGGACTTTCGCGGCGAAACACTCATCACCTATCCGGTGGAACGCGCGCGCCTTGACGTGTTCAACGCGCTTTTGATCCCCGCCAAGGTCGAACCCCGCGCGGTCCGGCAGGTCGAACTGACCGCCGTGATCCTGTTGCTCGTCGCCTCCAATCGCGGCGTTGCGGTGCTGCCCGACTGGGTGGTGCGCGAGGTGCGCTACAACTCGGACTACGTCACGCGGCCTCTGACGAAGAAAGGCGTGACAAAGCGGCTTTACGCGGCGACGCGCGAGGAAGATGCCGCGAAACCCTATGTGGCGCATCTGCTGAAACTGGCGCGGAGCATTCCCGTGCAATTACAACGCAGTAAGTGATCGGGGTGAGGCGGAAAGTTCGAATCAAATTGTCCCAAGCGTTTTTCCAAGGTTCCCCCGTCCTCCCACCCCTAACTTAGCGGGCGGTGTCTTTACATCAGGTTAAGGGCACATCGGGATGCGGGCACATCGCGTTGGGCCCGTGGGACGAATGCGTCGTCAGACCTCCAACGGCAACCTTGAGGATGGCGCGGCGACACACCGAACGCCTGCGCCGTTCCCTGACCCCGCTCATGGCCGTCCTGCGCCTTCTTTGACGGAGTTCAGCCCGCTTGCGGTCGCTTTTGACACCACGTGCTGCCGTCTTTCAGAGGCCGATCAGTTCCCCCGCCCGACGCCAGCAAAATCGACCCCAAACAAAGAACGGGGCAAGCCACCAATGGCCCGCCCCCAATGCCGCCTCAGCCGCGCATCTTTTTCAGGATCATGCCGACCACGACCTGAACGACCAGACCGCCCACGCCGCCGCCGACAAGGTTGCCCGCGATCGCGCCGATCCCGCCGCCGCCAGCCGCATCCGCCGTCGCACCGCCTGCGCCCAAAAGACCACCCAGAAGCGAACCGCCTCCAACGCCCCCGACAGCACCGGCAAGCAGGTTGCCCAGGGTGCCCATATCCGACCCCTTGACCGCTTTTCCGCCACCGGCGCCGCCAAGTGCGCCGCCCACCAATTGTGCGATAATCTGTTCCATTTGCCCCTCCGGCCATGGTCCCGACCGTTTTCGGCCCGGATTGAAGCGACCCCGGACAAAGATTGGGGCAGAGGCTTTCGGCAAGGCAAGGGGAATTATCGACCAGCCGTATCAACAGGACCTTGCGTCGCCACATCGCAACGCGGTGTTTTCTTGTTGATGGGGCCGGGCAAACTGCCTAAACGCCCCCCATGCAAAGCGCCAATATGAATGTGATGATCAAGGCGGCCCGCGCGGCGGGACGCAGCTTGACCAAGGACTTCCGCGAGGTCGAGAACCTTCAGGTCTCGTCCAAGGGGGCGGGGGATTTCGTCAGCCGTGCCGATGTCGCCGCCGAGGAAATCGTTCGCGAGATGCTGATGGATGCCCGGCCCAACTACGGCTGGCTGGGCGAGGAAAGCGACCCCGTCGAAGGCACCGATCCCACGCGCCGCTGGATCGTCGATCCGCTGGACGGGACAACCAACTTCCTGCACGGGCTGCCCCACTGGGCGGTCTCGATCGCCCTGGAACACAAGGGCGAGATCGTCGCCGCCGTCGTCTACGACCCGTCCAAGGACGAAATGTTCATGGCCGAGCGTGGCCAGGGCGCGTTCCTGAACGCACAGCGACTGCGGGTCAGTGACCGGTCGAAACTGATCGAAAGCATCTTTGCCACCGGCCTGCCGTTCGGCGGACGCCCCGAACTGCCCGAAAGCCTGAAACAGATCGCGAAACTTCTGCCGATGACGGCGGGCGTGCGGCGTTTCGGTGCGGCAGCGCTCGACCTCGCCTATGTGGCGGCGGGGCGTTACGAAGGCTACTGGGAAAAACGTCTGAATGCCTGGGACATTGCGGCGGGCGTGCTTTTGGTGCGCGAGGCAGGCGGTTTCGTCGAGGCTTACGACCCCCGCGCCAACCCGGTCGAGGCGGGCGACATGATCGCTGCGAATGGTTCGATTTTCGAAACATTCGCAAAGATTGTTCGCGACATCTGAGGGCGTTTGCCTTTTTCCTGCCGCAAAGATGTGGCCAGTCTTAAATCCATGTCTGCCCGTTCGCTTCTCCTTTGGTCTGCCGCCATTTTCATGGCCCTTTCGGGGGCGATGGTGGCAGTTTCGGGCGAGGTCCAGGTCAGTTCCCTTGAACAGGGCCTGGGTCCGGTGGTCGAGGTGCTGCCGCTCTAATCATCTGAATTTTCAGATTTTTCGCGTGATCTGCCCAGCAACCGCCCGATCAAGAATGTCGTACGCGGGGCATAGACATATTGCGTCCGCGTCCGGGTTTCGCGGCTTTGCATCCGCACCAGGCTGAAGACGATCAGCACCACATGGGCCAGCGAGACGAAGACGAACATCGCGCCCGGACCATAGGTTTCGATCAGCACCGACACCACCCACGGCGATGCGATGGCGCCGACGGCGTAAAGGAACATCAGTGCGGCGGAAAGATCCACACGCTCGTCATGGCTGGCAAAATCATGGGCATGGGCGGTGGCGACCGAATAGATCGGAAAGGTGGTCAACCCGAAGAACCCGGCCGTCAGAAAGGCCGCCGTCGTGCCGCTGGCCGAAAATCCGACCATGATCGCGCAGGACAGGATCGCCAGCACCGACAGGGCGACCAGCACCCATCGGCGGTCATAGCGGTCGGCGAACCAGCCGGCGGGATACTGGCTGATCGCACCGCCAAGGACAAAGGCGGCGAGGAACAGCGCGATATCGTCGATGCTGAGGCCGACCTCGATGCCGTAGATCGGGCCGACCATGCGGAAGGCAGCAGTGGTCAGCCCGGCCGAGACGACGCCAGCGGCGGCCAGTGGCGAGCGTTTCCAGGCAAGGTCGGGCCGCAGGCGCGGGGCCTTGGGGATTTTCGGCTGTTCGACCCGTGTCAGGACAAGCGGAACGAGGGCCGCACAGCAGATCAGGGCAAGGATGTTGTAGGAGACATAGCTGGCCGGGGTCAGGACCGAGATCATCAACTGCGCGGCCAGCGATCCGCCGATGTCGACCACGCGGTAGGTGCCCATGGCGCGGCCGCGCGTTTCATTGGTGACCTTGGCCTGAAGCCAGCTTTCGACAACCGTATAGCACCCCGCGATGCACATGCCCGAAAGAACGCGCATTCCCATCCAGGCTGCGGCGTCGATGACGATCATGTGGCTCAGGATGCCGATGGTGCCGGTCGCGGTGAAGGCGGCGAAGGCGCGTGAGTGTCCGACATTGCCCATCAGCCTTGGTGCCCACCAGCAGCCGATGAAAAAGCCGACGAAATGGGCCGAACCCAAAAGGCCAACTTCGGCGCGCGTGAACCCAAGCTCCACACCCGAGATCGCATCGAGCGGCGCGATGCCGCCCGAACCGAGTTGCAACAGCACCAGCGACAGGAAAAGGGCCGCAAAGGAAATCAAAAGACGCATGTCGCGCCCTTTGTGGAATCCGCAGGCCAAGGTCAACCGCCTGAATTCGACAGATGGAAGACGGTTTTGACCCATGCCGTCCCCGGAACGCCGAAAGATCGGCGGAACCAGGGGCAGAAGACTCCGCGAACTCAGGCAAGTTCAGCTATTGCGAAAGGTCATTCATTCAGCAGAACCGCACCTGGTATCCTGTGCAATGTCAGTGCTTTACGCGGCTGATCTGCACAGGTTTTTCTGGTCGCGCCAGCACCTTGCGCGTGTCGTTCTCGTCCGGCATGGCCTCCCACAACCGGTCGATTTCGGTTTCCAGCGAATGCAGGTCGACCACATAGTCGATATTCGCCATCGTCTTGTAGGCGCGAAGTTTGCGCACCCGGCGCAGGGTGCCGGACAGGATTTCGCGCATTTCGGCGGTGCAGGCGTTTGCATAGGCGCGGATGGCCTTTTCCGCCTCGACCCGGGCTTCGCGCGCATCGGCCAGTTCATCCGCCATCAACCGTCGCTCCAGCGCCGTTGCGATGGATTTCTGCAGTGTGTCAACGTTCATCATCGCCTTGGTCATGTAGTCGGAGCAGCCCTGGCGCATCGCCTCAACCGCGATGCTGATCTGGCCTTCGCCCGCCAGCATGATCCCGGCGGCGCGGTTCTGCTTTTCATGCTTGGAAAGCATCGCCAGCGCATCAAGCCCGGTGTCGCCGGCAAGGTAATAGTCGATGAAGATGATGTCATAGCATTCGGCGTCCAGAGCCTTGGGCAGTTCGGAAAGCCCCGCAACCTCGGTCGCGTCGAACCGAAGGCCGGCCTGTCCGCAAAGCCGGATCAGACGCTGGCGGTCAAGTTCATTGTCATCAATCACCAGAATGCGCATGGGCCGGGCGGCGGCGGTTTCCGGTTTGTGATCGGGAGTGTGGGCGAGTGAAGTCGTCTGCATGTTGTCCTGTAAGTACCTTGAAACCCCTTACCGGCACAGCTTGGCCGAAAGAGGCTTTCCGTGACCTTAACAAATACAAATTGACGGAAATTCCCCCGCAGCTTCGCGCCTGAACACCCTCACGGCCGATGCGGCGTCGCGGTAATTTACCCTTGCTTAAACTCTCGGGGACTAGATCCAAACTACGCCCAGTTCGCCTGCCCGAGGATTCGATGAACGCTGAACTTTCCTTTGATCCGTCCATTCCCGTCGCCGAGGCTGACACGGAAACGGACGAGCTTATCTATCGAATCTCGCACGACCTTCGCGCCTCGGTCCGCGCGTTGCAGGAATTGCCGGGCTGGATTTCCGAGGATCTGGAACAGGCGGCGATGGCCTTGCCGGGGCCGACGGAACGTCACCTGGAACTGATCGGCAGCCATGCCTGCCGGTTGGACCTGATGCTGACCGGGCTCCTGGAATATTCCCGCATCGGGCGGATGCAGGCGATCACGGCGATCAAACCGGCCAAGATCCTGGAAGACGTGATCGAGGATCTGGGGCTGTCCGACGATGTAAAGATCACCCACCACATGGATCACGGCAAGATCCAGATGGGCGGCGACGATCTGCAACGGCTGTTTTCGGGGCTGATCCTGAACGCGGTCCGGTTCCACCCCGAAAACGCGCCAAGGATCACCATCACCGGCGGGCCGGTCAGTGACAAGGACTGGCAGTTCAGTGTCGCCGATGACGGCCCCGGCATCCCCGAGGACAAGCGCGATTTCGTCCAGCGCCCGATGACCAAACTCGTGTCGCGCGATGTCGATCCCGGCGCGGGCATGGGGCTGGCGATCCTGCGCAAAGTCGCCGAAACCTATGGCGGATCGCTTGCCATCGACACGCCGAAATCCGGCGCGGGGACCGAGGTGACCGTGACCCTCAGGGTGAACTAAACGCCTGCTGACAGGTGACGCGCGCGAAATCGCTCTAGCGCCTTACGGTCGGGCCTAGTACCCAACCCCGGCCCGTCGGGCAGATGCACCTTTCCTTCCGCGACGGGAAAGGGCGCTTCTGCAATGTCTTCCAGGGCGTAATAGGTCGACATGTAGAACTCGCACCCCAGATGCAACTCGGGTAGGGCGGCCATCAGATGCGCGCCGGCGGCATGGGCGATCGAGGTTTCGAACATGCAGCCACCGTAAACGCCGATCCCGGCTGCCCGCGCGATGGCCGCCACCTCAAGACAGCGCCGGATCCCGCCGGATTTCATGACCTTCAGCGAATAGATGTCGGCGATCCGTATTGCCGCCCCTTCCAGCGCATCGACCGGGCCGAAAACGCTTTCATCCGCCATGATCGGCACATCGACGGCGCGGGTAATCGCGGCCAGCGCGGCCCTTTCGTGCCGCTTGACCGGCTGTTCCACGAAATCCGGGCGAAACCCTTCAAGATCGCGCACATGGCGCAGCGCATCATGGGCAGAAAGCCCCTGATTATAGTCGATCCGCAGGCCGATTTCCGCGCCATATAGCCCGCGCAGACGTTCCAGCCGCATCAGGTCGAAAGCGTGATCCTGAAACCCCGTCTTCAGCTTGAATAGCCGCACCCCGTCCGCCCAAAGCCGCGCAATGTCGTCCAGATCGGCGTCGAAATCGGGATTGGCGACAGAAAAGCTCAAAGGGATTTCGCGCCGACAGATGCCGCCGACCATCTCGGCAATCGACAGCCCCGCGATCTGTCCGGCAAGGTCCAAGAGGGCGCATTCCAGCGCCGCCTTTGCCTCGGGGTGGCCGACCAGACAGTCTTCGGCCTGTTGCATCAGGTATTCCACCTGCACCGGATCGGCACCCAGCACGAAAGGCGCGAAATGGACATGCAACGCGGCGGCGGCCCCTTCGACGGTGCCGGTAAACACCGGCCAGGGCGCGGCCTCGCCCCAACCGGTTATGCCGGTGTCGGTGGTCAGTTCCAGAAGGGCGGTGTTGATGCCCGACACATCGCCCGAGCCATGGGAATGCACCGCCTTGGCCGGGATGTGCAGGATATGAACGTCCAGCGACCGGATGCGGTGATCCGACATCAGGCGATCCACTCGCTGACCGGTGCGTTCGCCTCCTGCAGGGGTTGGCTGATGACGTCGACCAGTGTGGGGCCGGGGTGGTCGATGGCCTGCCTCAGCGTGGTTTCCAGCGTTTCGGGATCCTCGGCACGAAAGGCGGTGACGCCAAAGGCCTCGGCCACGGCGCGGTGATCGGTCCGGTCGAAGTCGACCGAGAAATAGCGTTCGTCGAACTTGGTTTTCTGGCCCGCCTTGATCCAACCATAGACCGCGTTGGAAAAGACGATGAAGGTGATCGGCAGGTTCAGCCGCACGACGGTCTCCAACTCGCCGCAGGTGAACCCGAAACTGCCGTCGCCCATCAGCCCGACGACCTTTCTGCCCTCGGCCCCGATGGCAGCACCGGTGGCCGCCGACAGGGCATAGCCAAGGGCACCGTGGGCGCGGTTGGAAAACAGGCTGCGCCCGGTGGTGTTCAACTCGTAATAGGCTGACAGGTAAGGGCAGGGCGTGCCGGGGTCGCCCACCACGATGGCGTCGTCATCAAGGATACGGCGCAGGGTGGCAATGGTACGTTCGGGCAGGATGGGCCGGGCGTCCGATGCGGCAAGCCTTTGGAATACCTCCCATTTCCGAGCCTTGGCCTCGGCGATCTGCCCGGCCCCGTCAAAGGGTGTCACCGCGCGTGTCGCAATCTCGGCATTCAGTGCCAGAAGCGCAAGCCGTGCATCCGAAACGACCCCCACCTCGGTGCGGTAAGAGGCGCCGATCACCTCCGGGTCGCTGTCGATATGCAGGATGCGCGTGCCCTTGGCGGGCGAGCGCCAAAGCTCGGTCGTGACCGACCCGGCGCGGCAACCGATGAACAGCACCAGATCGGCGGCATCCACCACCGCGCGGGTCTCGGGGACACCGCCGTTCGAGCCGACGACGCCCAGGCAATTGGCGTGGGTTTCGGGCAGGCTCCCCTGTCCGCTGATGGTGGTGGCGACGGCGACGCCGGTCGCGGCGACCAGATCGGCAAGGGCAGGCTCGCCACCCGCCAGAACCACCCCGCCGCCGCAGATCACCATGGGATTTTTTGCCGACAAAAACGCATCGGCAAGGGCAGCGATGGCATCGGGGTCCGGCCCCGCCGGATAGGCGGGATAGGTGGCGTGACGGGGATCGGCCCAGATGTCATCGGGGTCCGCCACGCCGCGCTGGACGTCGATCGGAAACCCAAGATGCGCAGAACCGGGCCGCCCCGTCGTCATCGTGCGAAACGCCCCGCGCACCGCGTCCGGCACCTGGTCGGAATGCTGAATCACCTGCGCGGATTTGGTCAAAGGGCGCATCAACCCTTCCTGGTCCAACTCGGTCAGGGGGTAATGCCCCCGCGCCCGCGTGCCCACGTCCGAGGTGATCGCAAGGATCGGCACGGAACTCTCGCCCGCCTCGACCAGCCCCGGCAGGATATAGGTCGCACCACCCCCTGAAGGCCCCTCGCAGACGCCGGGCCGTCCGGTCACCCGGGCATAGCCATCGGCCATATAGGCCGCCGAACGCTCGTCGCGTGTCAGGATATGCCGCATCCCGTGATCCAGCCGGTAAAGCGCGTCGTAAAACGGCAGGGTCGTATCCCCGCAGAGGCCAAAGATATGCTTCACCCCATGGGCCTGAAGCATCCGAACCATGGCCTCGGCCCCGGTGAAAGTGTTGTTCTGTGCATCGGCCATCGGATCACCCTTCGAATCTTTTCCCGTATCAGAGGCCGGAATGCGCCCCGTGACAAGCAACAGCCTCTCGACCTTGCCGCCGACAAGGAGTAACGCCAACCCATGGAGTACGATGCAATTCTCATAGCCGCCCTTGCCCTTGCATTGGGCGGTATTCTGAAAGGCGCGATCGGGGCGGGGGCACCGATCATGGCGGTGCCGATCATGGCGATTTTCTACTCGGTGCCGATTGCCGTGGTCGTCTTTACCATCCCGAACCTTGTCTCGAACGGCTGGCAACTCTGGGCCTACCGGCGCGAGCTTTTGGCACCACGTTTTGTCTGGAGCCTCGTGATCGGCGGTGGTCTTGGGGCTGTCGTCGGCTCGTTCATCCTGGCCTTCGTCTCCGGCGAATTCCTGATGGCGGGCCTCGGTGCCATCGTTTTTGGCTATATCGGCCTCAGGCTCGCCAAACCCGATTGGAAACTCTCGCAAGAGGCGGCCGACCGCGTGGTCCTGCCGGTCGGCGTCGCGGCGGGGCTGATGCAGGGCGCAGGCGGCATTTCCGCCCCCGTCTCGCTGACCTTTCTCAACGCAATGCGGCTGGAGCGCGGAGCCTTCATCGCAACGATCTCGGCCTTTTTCACCGCCATGGGGGTCGCACAGGCCGTAACGCTTGTCGCCCTTGGCATCATGACACCCATGCTCACCCTTTGGAGCACGCTGGCCGTGATCCCCCTTTTCGGCGCGATGCCGCTTGGGGCCTGGCTGGGCCGACGCATCCCGCGCGAGGCCTTTGACCGCGTGATTCTGGGACTTTTGGTGATCGTGGCGCTAAAGCTGTTCTACGACGCGCTGACCTGAGCCACCACGGCCAGCCAACAGGCGCATTCCACCAGCTTCTGCGTCGCGCCCAGAACATCGCCGGTCTGCCCGCCGATCTGCTTTCCCGCGACCCAGAGCATCAAAAGCGCGGTGACACCGGCGACCGCCAACAGCATGGGCGCAGCGCAGACCCCAGCCACCACGGCCAGCAAAAGCGCCACCCAGAACCGCCAGCCCGGCCCCAGATCCGCGCCCCGGCCCAACCCGTCTTCGCGGGCAGGTGGCAAAAGCATCATCGGCAGAACCATCGCCGCGCGGCTGATGGCACCCACGGCGATGAACAGGACGAAGCTGCGCGCAGTCGGCGCAACCCCCGCGATGGCGCTGCCAATCAGCCCCAGCACAAGGACCAGTGCGATCACCCCGTAACTCCCGATCCGGCTGTCGCGCATGATGGCCAGCTTGTCCTCGCGCGTCGACCCGCCACCGAAACCGTCCGCCACATCGGCCAGCCCGTCTTCGTGCAACCCGCCGGTGACCAGCACACCCGCCGCCACCGCCAGAAGGGCCGCGGGCAGGGCGGGCAGGATCAGGCCGGCGGCAAGGAAAACACCCCCCGAAATCGCCCCGACCAGAGCACCGGCAAGGGGAAAGGCCCAGGCGGCGGTACTTGTTTTCGGACAAGCCTCGGGCAGGCGGCCGGCAGGCAACCGGGTCAACAGGACAAGGGCCAGTTGCGCCTCGGTCAACCGGTCGCGAGGCCCGCTCATCCGCCCGCCACACCCGCCTCGGCAAAGGTGGCCATCCCGTTGTGACAGGCGAGCGCCCCCCGCAGCACGCCAAGTGCAAGGGCCGCGCCCGAACCTTCGCCAAGCCGCATGTCGAGGTCCAACAGGGGTTTCAGCCCAAGTGCCTCGCAAAGCCGCCGGTGACCGGGTTCGGAGCTGGCGTGGGCGACGATGCAATGGGCCAGAAGATCGGGATCGGTGCCGTGCAGGGGCGCAACGGCGGCGGTGCAGATGTAACCATCCAGCAGAACCGGGATCGACGCCGCCCGCGCGGCCATCACGGCCCCGCAGATCGCCGCCTGTTCACGACCACCCAGTGCCGCCAGTACCTCGATCGGGCGCAGCCCCGCGTGCAGCGACACCGCCTTTTCGACGATCCTTGCCTTATGCGCGACGCCCTCGGCCGAAAGCCCGGTGCCCGCGCCGACCCACTCGGTCGCGGCACCTCCGACAATGGCATTGGCGAGGGCGGCGGCAACGGTGGAATTGCCGATGCCCATTTCGCCCAAAAGCAGCACATCGGCAGAGGTGTCGACCGCCGCAGCCCCCCGGTTCAGCGCATCGAGGCATTCCGCCTCGCTCATCGCCGGTTCTTCGGTGAAATCCTTCGTGGGCCGGTCAAGGTCCAGCGACACCACCTGAAGCGAGGCCCCGGCGGCGTTGCAAAGCTGGTTGATCGCCGCCCCGCCATGTTCGAAGTTCGCCACCATCTGCGCGGTGACTTCCTGCGGGAAAGGGTTCACCCCCTGCGCGCAAACCCCGTGATTCCCGGCAAAGACAAGGGCTTGGGCCTTTTCGATGCGCGGACGGTCGGTCTTTGCCCATCCGGCCATGAAGATCGCCAGATCCTCAAGCCGCCCAAGCGCGCCCGGTGGTTTGGTCAGCGCGTTCTGGCGCTCGGTCGCTTCCTCGGCAGCGGCGGCATCGAACTCCGGCATGTTCTTGGCAAGAACGGCGACGTGAGCAAGCGAGGAAAGCTCAGGCATTGGCATTGGGTTTGACCTTCAGTGGTAGTCCGGAAACGGCGAGATACACCTCGCCCGCAACCTCGGCAATAGTCTGGTTCAGACGTCCCTGTGCATCGCGAAAGCGACGTGCCAGCGCGTTTTCCGGCACGATGCCAAGGCCCACTTCGTTGGTGACGATCACGACGGGCGAGGATTGCGCGACGATGGCCTTGGCCAGCCGCGCGGCCTCTGCTTCGGGGTCCATGTCGTCTTCCATCAGGTTCGACAGCCAAAGCGTCAGGCAATCCACCAGGCGTGGTCCTTGGCCGTCGGTGCGTTCAAGCGCTTCGACCACGTGGATTGGTTCGACGATGGTCTGCCATTCAGCCCCGCGCCGCGCCTGATGTTCGGCCACCCGCGCGGCCATCTCATCGTCGCGCACACGGCAGGTGGCGATATAGATCGGCCTTTGCCCCGCTTCCAGCGTCCAGCGTTCGGCCAGCGTGCTTTTGCCCGAGCGGGCGCCACCGGTGATGAGTATCGACTTTCCCATGCCGGCATGCAAAGCAGAATTCCCGAGGGAAGAAAAGCGAGCCTCTTGCGGTGACGTCGAAAACCGATCTTTTGCTGATCCGCCATGCAGAGGCCGACGCCAAGGGGCGGCTTTGCGGGCGTCGTGATGTCGGTCTGTCCAGGGCGGGGGCCGGGACGCTGGCCGCGTTGCAGGGCCGGGGCAGGGCGGTGGCCGAAGTGCGCAGCAGCCCCGCCTTGCGCTGTCGCCTGACGGCCAGCGCGCTCTGGCCCGACGCCACCCTGATCGAAGATGCCCGGCTTTGGGAGCAGGACTTCGGCGCATGGGACGGCCAGCCCTATGAACAGATCCCCGACATGGGAGACCTCTCCGGCGACGCTCTTGTCGATCTGGCCGCGCCGGATGGCGAAAGTTTCCGCGATCTTTGCGCCCGCACCGAACCGGCCCTCCGCGCCGCCGCGCGACAGGCGCGATCGTCCGGCCCCGTCGCCATCGTCGCCCACGCCGGAACCATCCGCGCCGCCCTCGCCATGGCGCTGAACCGCCTGCCCGAGGCACTGTTGTTCGAGGTCGCCCCCCTCTCGCTCACTGTCCTCTCCTGCCTGCCCGAAGGCTTTGCCATCCGCTCCGTCAACGGACCCCTGCCATGATGGCCGCGGCCATGCTCATCGCCCTCGCGCTCGACGCCCTGATCGGCTGGCCCGCCTGGCTTTTCGCGCGCATCGGCCACCCCGTCACATGGCTCGGCCGGGCGATTTCGGCAGGCGACAAGACCCTGAATGATCCAGCACTTTCCGACACCGCCCGACGCCGAAACGGCGTACTTTTCGCAACCGCCGTCATCCTTGCCACGGCCCTTGCCGCCCTCGCCATCACCGCGCTCCTGCCCCAAGGCTGGCCCGGCGCGATCCTGACCGGTGTCCTCGCCTGGCCCCTCGTCGCCGCCCGCTCGCTCCACGACCACGTCGCTGCCGTCGCCCAGCCCTTGCAGGCAGGCGATACCGAGACCGCGCGCCACGCCATTTCCATGATCGTCGGCCGCGACCCCGCACAACTGGACGACCCCGCCATGGCCCGCGCCGCCCTTGAAAGCCTCGCCGAAAACGCCTCTGACGGCGTGGTCGCGCCGCTGTTCTGGGGCGCGCTCTTCGGCCTGCCGGGCATCGCCGCCTACAAGGCGATCAACACGATGGATTCGATGATCGCCTACCGCACCCCGCGCCACCTTGCCTTCGGCTGGGCGGCGGCAAGGATTGACGATGCCGCCAACTGGATCCCCGCCCGCGCGACCGGGGCCGTGATCGCCCTTGCGTCCAAAGCCCGCGGCACCGCCTTTCGCACCATGCGGCGCGACGCCAAGGGTCACCGCTCACCCAACGCCGGCTGGCCCGAAGCCGCGATGGCCGGCGCCCTTGGCGTGCGCCTGTCCGGCCCGCGCAACTATGCCGAAGGGCCAAGCGACGATCCCTTCCTGAACCCGGTCGGCGGCGATCCAAGGCCCGAGGACATCTTCCTCGGCCTGCGCCTCTTTCGCCGCGCGGTGCTGTTTTCCGGTGTCGGCCTTGCGCTTTGGGCCGTCGTCACCTTTTGACTTTGCGCCTGGCTGCGCCAGTCGCGGTGGCGAAATTTTACTGCGAAAATTTCGCGCCTCCGGCGGGCGTATTTTGAAAGCGATGAAGGGACCCCGCGCTCAATTGGCCAGAGCGAACAACCCATCGAGATCAAGATGGTCCTCAAGATGCCGGGCCAGCGTATCCAGCGTGCGCTCCACCCGGTCGCCGTAACTCTCGCCATCCGAACGCGCCCCGAGTGTCGCCAGAAATGCCGCCCGGAAGGCATCGTCGCGGAACATCCCGTGCAGGTAGCTGCCGATGATCCGCCCATCCGGGCTGATCGCTCCCTCGGGGCCAGCCCCGGTCACCGCGAAGGGCCGGGCGCAATCCGCGCCCCGCGTCCGCCCCTTGTGGATCTCGTATCCCAAAAAAGGCGCGTCGCTTGCCAAGTGGCGCGCGGGCGTCTCGGTCAGCCGTTTTTCCGGCGTCATCTCGGTTTCCACGTCCAACAGGCCAAGACCCGCCATCTCGCCCGGATCGCCCTCCACGCCGCCGGGATCGCGGATCACGCGCCCCAGCATCTGGTAACCGCCGCAAATCCCAAGGATGTGCCCGCCCCGCCGGTGATGGGCCAAAAGATCGACATCCCAGCCCTGTTCGCGCAGGAAGGCCATGTCGCCGCGCGTCGATTTCGACCCCGGCAGGATGACAAGCGCGGCATCGCCGGGGATCGCCTCGCCCGCCCTCAGCATGGTTAGCCTGACGCCCGGTTCCTGCGCGATCGGGTCCATGTCGTCGAAATTGGCGATCCGCGAAAAGGTCAGGCAGACGATATGCGTCTCGCCACTGTCCTTGCCGCGAATGTCCAGCGCATCTTCAGCGGGCAACTTCCAGGCATCACCGAACCAGGGCAGGGTGCCGAAACCGCGCCAGCCGGTCTTGGCTTCGATCAGGCGATAGCCGTCGTCGAACAGGGCGGGATCGCCCCGGAACTTGTTGATGACAAAGCCTTTCACCAGATCGGCATCCTCGGGCGCAAGCACCGCTTTCGTCCCCACCATCTGGGCGATCACACCACCCCGGTCGATATCGCCGACCAGCACGACCGGCAGATTGGCGGCCCGCGCAAAGCCCATGTTGGCGATGTCGCCCGCACGCAGGTTCACTTCGGCAGGCGATCCGGCCCCTTCGACCAGCACCAGGTCATGGCCTGCCGCCAGACGCCGAAAACTCTCCAACACCGGCGTCATCAACTTGGGTTTCAGACGGAAGTAATCCTTCGCCGCCGCCGTGGTCAGATGGCGGCCCTGCACCACGACCTGCGCGCCCTTGTCGGTTTCGGGCTTCAAGAGGACAGGGTTCATGTCATTGATCGGCGCAAGCCCCGAGGCCATGGCCTGAAGCGCCTGCGCCCGGCCGATCTCACCCCCGTCGATGGTCACGGCGGCATTGTTCGACATGTTCTGCGGCTTGAAGGGGGCGACGCGGATGCCCCTCAGACGCGCCGCCCGGCACAGCCCGGCGACCAGCACGGATTTCCCCACATTCGATCCGGTTCCCTGGATCATCAAGGCGCGTGGCGGGGTCTCGGGCATGTCGGGTCCGGGGTTGAAAGTCAGGGGCGTTCCGGCGTGACAGGCTGAAGCCGAAAAGACCCGGGCGCAAGGCAAAAGCGTCACCGCGCCTGCTTGAACATGCACGGAATTCGCGATTGACTGACCCCGGACACCCCTTCGGAACGCCATAACAGATGACCCACACAGCCACCGACACCCCCGCATGAGCCGCGCCCTCGCGCTTTTGCTGATCGGCCTTGTCTTCGGAGGGGCATTCGGTTTCGTCATCGCGGCGGCCAATGGCGTGACGCTCGACGGCCACGACCACAGCCAGCACCTTGCGACCGACGGTGAAGGCGACGCGCATGACCATTCCGACATAATCGAAGCCACGGGCACGCCCCCCACCATCACGGCAGAAATTACCCCCGATCCCGCCTCGGGCTGGAACCTGCACATCCGCACCACGAACTTCACCTTCGCGCCCGAAGCCTCGGGCGCTGCCCATGTCGAAGGCCAGGGTCACGCCCATATCTACGCCAACGGCATCAAGATCGCCCGCGCCTATGGCCCCTGGTTCCATATCGCCGCGCTACCTGAGGGCGCGGTTGAGATTCTCGTCACGCTCAACACCAACGATCATCGCGCTATCGGGGTGGATGGCGCACCGGTTCAAACCGCGATCACGCTGACAAACGCGCCGTGATCCCTTCACCGCTTTGTTAAATACGCATGGCGCAAGGGCAGGGCCGGGCAGGGCGCAAAAGAAAAGGGCCACCCGAAGGCGGCCCTGTCCATCCGATCAATCGGAGGTCAAAGCCCCCATTTCTCGCGCGTGGCTTCAAAGAACCCCTGCGCCTGTTTCACCTTCACCCAGTTGTTGACGTAGTTGATCCAGACCTGGTCGTCCTGCGGCAACAGCATCGCAATCGGCGTCGGTGCGCGCGGCTCGGTGCCCGGCACGCGGACCACGCCGTGTTTCTCGGCCAGCGTCGCGCCTTCGATGTTCGAGGTGATGAAGACATCGGCGCGGCCCGCCAGAACCTCCTGGAAGCCCCGCGCGGGCGCTTCGACCACCTTGATATCGGCGTCGGGGAACCAGCTTCGCACCATGCCCTCAAAGGACGTACCAAGGGTCGTCGCGACTTTTACTTCGGGTTTGTTGATGCTGTCGTAACCGTCGAAATTCGCCGCCTTCTCGGGCATGGTGAAAGGCATGATCTCGACCGCGATATAGCTTTCCGAGAACCCGGCCACCTTCATTCGCGCGGGCGAGATCGAGGCCGAGCCGGTCATGTGGTATTTCCCCGCGACCACGCCATTGACCAGCGTTTTCCAGTCGGTCGGCACGAATTCCACCTCGACGCCAAGGTCGGTGGCCAGTTCGTTGGCAACGTCGATGTCATAGCCCTTGTAGCTGTTCGTCGCCGGATCGCGCACCGACATCGGGTTCCAGTCGCCCGTGGTGCCGAACTTCAAGACCCCGCTGTCGAGGATTTCGTTCAGGGCGGATTGTGCGCCCGCTGATGCGGCAAGGCTCAGGCTGATTGCTCCGGCCGCAAGTGCCGTCATCCAGTGTTTCATCGTCTCATCTCTCCCGGTTGAAGATATCGGTTTTCTTCGCCCTTGAAGTTGCAGCCATTCCCCGCCAAACCTCAAGGCGAAACTTGGGGTCCGGGCCTCCGGGGGGTGAAATGGCCGAATTTGCCATCGAAATGGTCGATGTGAACAAGTGGTTCGGCGATTTCCACGTGCTGAAAGGCATAAATCTAAGCGTCCGCCCCGGCGAGCGTGTGGTGATCTGCGGCCCCTCGGGTTCCGGCAAATCCACCGTTGTGCGCTGCGTGAACCGGCTTGAGCACCATCAAAAGGGCGTGATCCGCGTGAACGGGGCCGAGGTCACCGACCGCCCCGAAGACCTGGGCGGCGACGTCGGCATGGTGTTCCAGCAGTTCAACCTCTTTCCCCATCTGACGGTCCGCGAAAACCTTGTGCTTGGCCCGATGAAATCGCGCGGGCTGTCACGCAAAGACGCCGAGGCCCGCGCCGCCCATTACCTCGAACGGGTCCGCATCCCCGAACAGGCCGACAAGCGCCCCGGCCAGCTTTCGGGCGGCCAGCAACAGCGCGTCGCCATTGCCCGTTCACTGGCCATGGAACCGAAGGTCATGCTGTTCGACGAACCGACCTCCGCCCTCGACCCCGAAATGATCTCCGAAGTGCTCGACGTCATGGTCGAACTGGCCGAGGACGGCATGACCATGGTCGTCGTCACCCACGAAATGGGCTTCGCGCGAAAGGTCGCCGACCAGATGGTCTTCATGGACGCGGGCGAAATCGTCGAGACCGGCCCGCCATCGGAATTCTTCGAGGCCCCGAAATCAAAGCGGTGCCAGACATTCCTCAGCCAGATCCTCAGCCACTGATGTCACCAAGGAATCGAGATATGATATCCAGTCCCGGGGCGTCAGCCCCGGATCGCGCCCGACCCGCCCCCGTCGCCATTGTCGCTCAGACCAATGGCGCGGCATTGGCGACCGGGCGCGATGCGCCCACCCTCGGGCCGGGCGCGATCCTCTCCAAGTCGAGACTAACGGTCTTGCTTGTTTGCTTGTTTGCGCTTTCCAGCTGCTCCTCCTCCACCACCTGGGGCTGGTACGTGATCGACCCGACGACCCCCGCGGGATGGACCAACATCAAGTTCCTGATCGGCGGTATGTGGGCCACGATCCAGATCTCGGTCATCGCCGCCGTGCTGTCCATGTCCATCGGCCTTCTCGTAGCTCTGCCGGGCCTGTCCATCCGCTGGTACCTCCGCGCGATCAACCGGGTCTACGTCGAATTCATCCGCGCAATCCCGCTTCTGCCCATGCTGTTCTGGGTCTTCTACGGGCTGCCGATCATCTTCCGCTCCATGGGACTCAACATCCCGATCGACCCCTTCTGGGGAGCGATCATCACGCTTGCGATTTCCGACAGCGCCTTCACCGCCGAGATCTACCGCGCCGGTATCCAGAGCATCGCCAAAGGCCAGACCGAGGCCGCCCAGACCGTGGGCCTCAACTACCGCCAGACCATGCGCTATGTGATCCTGCCCCAGGCGGTGCGCCGTATCCTGCCGCCGCTTGCCAACCAGTTCATTTACATCGTGAAAATGTCGGCCTTTGCCAGCGTGATCGGAATGCAGGAACTGACCCGCCGCGCCAACGAGTTGGTCGTCACCGAATACCGCCCGCTTGAGATCTACACCCTCTTGATCCTCGAATACCTGGTGCTGGTCCTCATCATCAGCGCCGGCGTGCGCTGGCTGGAACGCCGGATGGGGTCTGACGAGCGGGGGTAGACAAAAGGCGCAGTCCGGGCATCGACCGACCTGGAGGGCGTTTGCAACGGAAGTGTGATGCCCGGCATCTCCAAGCCGCCAAGCGTCAATCCCTTGGCCGATGTTCCAAAATCGCCCTCCGGGGGGAGGTCGGGCGATGCCCGAACTGCGCCGGGCGGTTGTATTTGGTGGTGCCTGTCTTGAGCTATGCGGGCGGCAGCGCCGCCCACATACCCCCCATTGGTTTCCCGCCATCTTCGCACTACAAATCACACCCGTACCGACAAACCAAAGGACACCCCCATGGACTGGGAAGCCTTCATGGATGAGACCATCCAGAACGTGAACCGACTTTCAAAGGAAATCCCGGAAACCGCCAAGGGCTTCACCCAGATGAGCGCGGCGGCCAAGACCAATGGCGCGCTCGATGAGAAGACGAAAGAGATCATGGCCCTGGGCATCGCCATCGCCACCCGCTGCGACAGCTGCATCGGTTTTCACATCCGTTCGCTGGTCCGTCTGAAAACCACCCGCGCCGAATTGTGCGAAGCCCTTGCCATGGCGACCTACATGGGCGGCGGACCGTCCTTTGCCTTTTCCGGCAAGGCGCTCCAGTATTTCGACCAACTGACCGAAGCCGAAGGTTGATGCGCTTTTCGGCAAACCTCGGTTTTCTCTGGACGGAACTGCCTCTGTCCAAGGCCATCGAAAGGGCCTCAGAAAACCGCTTTGACGCGGTCGAGTTTCACTATCCCTACGACACCCCGGCCGAAGAAATCCGCGCGGCACTCACCCGCACCGGCCTCACACCCCTCGGCCTCAACACCCGCACCGGCGACAACCAGATGGGCTTTGCCGCCATCCCCGGCGCCGAAGCGCAGGCCGATGCCAACCTTGACGAGGCTCTCGAATACGCCACGGCCATCGGGGCCCGCGCCGTCCACGTGCTGGCGGGCTGGGCGGAAGGGGCAGAGGCCCGCGCCAGTTTCGTCGCCCACCTGAAGAAAGCCGCCGACAAGGCCGCCGACCTCGATCTGACGATCCTGATCGAACCCCTGAACCGCTTCGACGCGCCGGGCTATTTCCTGAACACCCTCGACATGGCCGAAAGCGTGTTGAGCGACGTCGACCGCGCCAACGCGAAACTGATGTTCGACTGCTACCACGTGGGCCGCACCGAAGGCGACGTCGCCCACCACTTCGAACGGCTCCTCCCCCTGATCGGCCACGTCCAGTTCGCAGGCACCCCCGACCGTGGTCCGCCCGAGGAAAGCACGCTCGACTACCGATCCCTTTTCGCCCGGATCGCTGAACTTGGCTGGAGCGACCCCCTCGGCGCGGAATATCGCCCGAAGGGGGCCACCGAAGACGGCCTTGACTGGATGGACTGGGGCAGGTCGCTCTGACCGCCCGCGATCCTGCCGCCTCGAACGGGTAAGTGAGCGGGGAAAGCCGACACGCGCCCAAGACCTTGCAGCGCCCTTAACCTTTCCTAACGTTCGATCCTTCGCAGGAAGCCCGCGACCTACCACCGAAACACGCACCGACGCGATACCGACGTAATACCGACGCGATACCGACGTGATACCGACGTTGGATTTTCGCCCCGTTTCCCCGGATCACCGGGTTAAGACAGCGCCGCAATTCTCGCAACACCCCCGCAACAGGGCCCAAATCGCGCCGCGCCGCGAAGACGCGCATTTTTCCCTAGAGCTTTGCCGCACAATCGTCTATCGCTCCCCTTCAAGGCACCCGTAGCTCAGCTGGATAGAGCGCTGCCCTCCGAAGGCAGAGGCCAGAGGTTCGAATCCTCTCGGGTGCGCCATCTTCTTCCCGCAAGGACCCGCACGCCATTGCATTCCGCGACCCTTTGCGCGATCCAGTTGCAGGATGGCCGAAAGGTCGGTTCGGCAAGCTGTTGTTCTCAATTATGAAATGCTTGCGGTGTGAACGGGGGAAGGGTTATGGAAACCGCGAAAATCGCGCTGATCAAGGGCGACGGCATCGGCGTCGACGTGTCCGAGGCCGCCTTGGCCGTGGCTGAAGCTGCAGTCGCTCACGTTGGAAATTGCGCCTTGACGGTCGAGGAAACCCGCGCGGGGGCGGGTTATTTCGCCGAAACCGGGCAGGACATCGAACCGGGCGGCGAAGAGAAAGTCGGCGAGGCTGACGCGATTTTCCTTGGCGCCATCGGACTTCCATCGGTCCGCCATCCCGACGGCACCGAGATCAGCCCCCATCTGCGCCTGCGCGACCGCTACAACCTCTACGCCGGCATCCGCCCCGTAAAATCCTACCCCAACGCCCCGCAACGCCTTGCTGACCCACGCGCCGCTGCCATCGACCTGGTGATCTTGCGGGAATCGACCGAGGGCCTGTTCTATTCGGCGGCTGTCCACGGGCGCAGCGAGGTAATCGGCGACGAAGAGGTGCGCGACACCCTGCGGATCACCCGCGCGACGACCGAGAAACTGCACCGCTTCGGATTTCGTCTGGCCGAAAAGCGAAAAAACCGTGGCCGACCGGGCAAGCTGACCTGTGTGGACAAGGCCAACGTCTTTGCCTCGATGGCCTTTTTCCGCAAGATCTTCGACGAGATTGCCCCGGACCATCCCGGCGTCGAAACCGGCTATTCCTATGTGGATGCCATGGCGCTCGATATGGTGCGCCGCCCCTGGGATTTCGACGTGATGGTCATGGAAAACATGTTCGGCGACATCCTGTCCGACCTGGCGGGCGGGCTGGTCGGCGGCATGGGTATGGCGGCTTGCGCAGAGATCGGCGACAGGGTCGGCCTGTTCCAACCGGCCCACGGCAGTGCCCCCGACATCATGGGACAGGACAAGGCGAACCCTCTGGCGGCGATTCTTTCGGCGTCGCTGATGCTGGACTATCTTGCGGAAAAGACCGGGCATTCCACGTTTGAGAGGGCCGCCAGTGCCATCGAAAACGCGGTGCAGCGCGGGTTCGACGACAATGCCCTCCGCCCGATGGAGTTCGGCGGCGACATGGGCACGAAGGCCGTGACCGAGGCGGTTCTGGCGCGGCTCTCCGCCTAGATACAGCGCCCGCCGTCCACCTCCATGCAGACACCCGTCACCATGCTGGCCTCGTCCGAGCAGAGGTAGCAGGCGGCGTTGCCCATATCCTCGGGCGTGGAGAACCGGCCCATGGGGATCGTCGACAGGAATTTCGCCCGCATCTCGGGCGTGTCTTCGCCAAGGAAGCTTTTCAAAAGCGGTGTGTCGCCAGCCACGGGGTTGATCGCGTTGACCCGCACGCCTTCGGGGGCAAGCTCGACCGCCATCGCCTTGGTCGCGGTATTCATCCAGCCCTTGGAGGCGTTGTACCAATTCAACCGGGGCCGGGGGCTGACGCCTGCGGTCGAGGCGACGTTCAGGATTACGCCGGATTTCTGAGCCTTCATCACCGGCACGATGTGGCGCGCGGCGAGGTAGACGGACTTGCAGTTCACCGCGAGAACGCGGTCGAAATCCTCTTCCGAGACATCCTCCATCGGGGTCGGCAGATGGGTGACGCCCGCGTTGTTCACAAGGATGTCGATGCGTCCGAAGGCGTCAATTGTCGCCTTGCCCATGGCCGCGACGTCGGCGTCCTTGGACACATCGGCGCGGATGGATTCTGCGCCAAGTTCGGTGGCCACGTCGCTGGCCGCATCACCGTTCCAGTCGGCGATCATCACTTTTGCGCCCTCGGCCAGGAATTTCTCGACAATCCCCTTGCCGAACCCCGAAGCGCCACCCGTCACGATGGCGCATTTGTCTTTCAGTCGCATCTTTCCTCCTCAGCCGTGCAGTGCCGCAACGGTCTTCAATGATGTAAATCCGTAAAGCGCCTCGAACCCCTTTTCACGCCCATGCCCCGACAGACCGCGCCCGCCGAAGGGCAGTTCCACGCCGCCGCCCGCGCCATAGTTGTTCAGGAACACCTGCCCCGCTTTCAGCTTTTTCGCCATGCGCATCTGCCGCGCCCCGTCGCGGGTCCAGCAGGAGGCGACAAGGCCGAAATCGGTGCCATTGGCGATGGCGACCGCCTCGTCTTCATCCGCGAAGGGGATGACGACCTGAACGGGGCCGAAGATTTCGTCCCTGGCAAGGCGATGGCCAGGGTCGGAGCAGGCGAAAAGCGTCGGTTGCACATAGGCCCCGCCTGTCGGTGCGTTGTCCACGATCTGGCCCGCGGCAGCCGTTTCAAGCCCCTGCGCCTGTCCAAGAAAATCCTCGACGATGGATTTCTGGCCCGCCGAGACAAGGGGGCCGACTTCCAGATCTTCCATGGCGGGACCGGTGCGCAGGGCCTTGTAGCGTGCGGCCATGGCCGACAGCACTTCTTCATACCGTGAAGCTTCGACCAGGATGCGCGAGGAGGCCGAGCAGGTCTGCCCGGCGTTCTGGATACCGGCGTTCACAAGGAAGGGCAGGGCGGCATCAAGGTCGGCATCGGCAAAGACCACTTGTGGGGATTTTCCGCCCAACTCCAACGTCACCGGCACCACGTGATCGGCAGCCGCCTTCTGGATCAGCTTGCCGACCGAGACCGAACCGGTGAACGAGATATGGTCGATCCCGCCATGACCCGACAAGGCCGCTCCGGCTTCCTCACCCAACCCCGGAACAACGTTCAGCGCACCCGCCGGCAACCCGGCCTGCCGCGCCAGTTCGGCAAAGGCAAGGGCGGTGAGGCATGCCTCTTCGGCAGGTTTCAGGACACAGGCGTTGCCGGTGGCGAGGGCCGCACCGACTGAGCGCCCGATGATCTGCATCGGGTAGTTCCAGGGGATGATGTGGCCCGTCACCCCATGCGGTTCGCGCAGGGTGTAAACCGTATAGCCGTCCAGATAGGGGATCGTCTCGCCATGGAGCTTGTCGGCAGCCCCGCCGTAGAATTCCATGTAACGGGCCAGAGCGATGGCGTCGTTCCGTGCCTGCGTCAGGGGCTTGCCAACGTCCTGCGCCTCCATCCGGGCAAGGTGATCGACGTTCTGAAGGACAAGCTGTCCGATCTTTGTCAGCATTCGGCCCCGTTCGGCGGCGGTGGTGCGGCCCCAGTCCCCGGACAAGGCCGCGCGGGCCGCGTCCACTGCGGCGTCAATGTCTTCCGCAGTTCCGCCCGCAATCTCGCCCAATCCGCCCCCCGTCGAAGGATCGACGATCCCAAGCGTCGCGCCCGAAGCCGGGGCGCGCCATGCGCCGTTGATGAAACACTGGTCGGTGCGGGAAAGAAGGGGGTCGAACATCTGTCGTGGCCTTTACCTTGGCAGGGTAGGGGCCGCCTGCAACAGGCGGCGCGTGTAAGGGGCGCGGGGTGCGGCGAACAGGGCATCCGTCTCGCCCGCTTCGACGATCCGGCCTGCCTGCATCACCAGAATACGATCCGCAATGGAACGCACAACCGTCAGATCATGCGTGATGAACAGATAGGTCAATCCGTGGCTGACCGAAAGCTGAACCAGCAGGTCGAGGATCTGGGCGCGGATCGAAACGTCCAGCGCCGAAACTGCTTCGTCCAGAACGATCAATTCGGGCCGGATGATCAGGGCGCGGGCAATGGCGATGCGCTGACGCTGGCCGCCGGAGAACTCGTGGATGTACTTGTGCTTGTCCTCGGGCGTCAGACCCACTTCGACAAGGGCGTCGTCGATCTCGGCCTCGCGCGCCGACCGGTCCAGCCGGTGGAAAGGTTCCGCGATCAGACGTGCCACCCGGTGGCGCGGGTTGAAACTGCCGAAGGGATCCTGAAAGACGACCTGCATCTTGCGCCGTGCTTCGGCGCTGGTGAAAACGTCCTTGCCGTCCAGCGTGATCCGCCCTTCCTGGATCGGGTCCAGCCCCAGAATGGCGCGGGTCAGCGTGGACTTCCCGCAGCCCGACTCGCCCACCAGCCCCAGACACTCGCCGCGCCGGATGTCGAAAGACACGTCGTCGACGGCGCGAAAGGTGGGATGGGCACCAAACAGCGTTTTCTTCGGCAAAAGGTAATCGCGCGACACACCCTCGACCCTCAGCAAGGGCGCGTCGATGTTTGTTTCCGAGCGATCGGGCTGATGCCCCGAGGCTTCGAACAGCGCCTTGGTGTAAGGGTGGCTCATGGTCTTGTGCAGGGTCGCCGCCGCGCCGGTTTCCACGACCTCGCCGCGGCGCATGATGGCAATCCTGTCGGCAAGGCCGGTGACGACCGCCAGATCGTGAGAAATCAGCATCAGTCCCATGTCGTCTTCGACTGTCAACCGTTTGAGAAGGCGCAGGATTTCGGCCTGTGTCGTGACGTCCAGCGCCGTTGTCGGCTCGTCGGCAATCAACAGCTTGGGTTGCAGCGCGATGGCCATGGCGATGACGACACGCTGGCGCTGACCGCCCGACAATTCGTGCGGATAGCGCGTCAGGGGAAAGCGGTCGTTCGGAAGTTCGCAGCGCTCCAGCGTTTCCGCCGCGCGGCGCATGGCCTCGACCTTCGAGACATCTTCGTGCACCAGGATCGTCTCGGCCACCTGAGCGCCGATGGTCTGCACCGGGTTCAGCGCGGTCATCGGTTCCTGAAACACCATGCCAAGGTCCGAGCCACGCATCTTGCACAACTCGGGCTCCGTCGCTGTCAGCACATCGCGCCCGGCCAGCGTGATCGCCCCCGAACATTCCGAACCGCGCGGCAATAGCTGCATGACGGAAAAGGCGGTCAGGGATTTGCCCGACCCGCTTTCGCCGATCACCCCAAGGATCTCGCCGGGGGCAATGTCCAGCGACACATCCTTCAGGATCGGCGCGCCGTGGATCGACAGGTTCAGGTTCCGGATGGACAACAGGCTCATCGGCCCGTCCTTCGGATGCGTGGGTCCAGTAGGTCGCGCAACCCGTCGCCGGCGAGGTTCAGGCCAAGCACCGTCAGGATGATCGCGAAACCGGGGAACAGCGCCATGTGGGGGGCGAGTGAGATCAATGTCTGGCTGTCGGCCAGCATCCGTCCCCAGCTTGGGGTGGGCGGCTGCACGCCCAGGCCGACATAGGACAGCGCCGCCTCGGCCAAGATACCAAGCGAGAACTGGATGGTGCCCTGTACGATCAACAGGTTCAGGATGTTGGGCAGGATGTGTTCAACGGAAATCCGCGCCGCCCCTTTCCCCGACACCCGCGCCGACAGGATGTAATCGCGGGTCCAGAGCGACAGGGCCGCCCCGCGCGTCAGGCGGGCGAAGACGGGGATGTTAAAGATGCCGATGGCGACGATGGCGTTGAAGGCCGAGGGACCGAAGACCGCCGTGATCAAAATGGCGATCAGCAGGGACGGAAAGGCAAAGACCAGATCGTTGCCGCGCATGATCACTTCGTCCAGCAGGCTGCCCCGTTTGGCCGCCGCCGCGAGGCCCAGGGGCACGCCCAGCCCCATGCCGATCCCGACCGCGACAAAGGCCACGGCGATCGAGGTCTGTGCGCCGACCATGATCATCGAAAGGATGTCGCGCCCGAAATGATCCGTTCCGAACCAATGACTTGCCGAGGGGTTTTGTAGTTTCTCGGCGATCTTCAACTCGGTCACGTCATAGGGTGTCCAGACCAGCGACAAAAGCGCAGCGGCGGCAAAGACTGTCGTCAGGACCAGCCCCAGCATCAGGTTGCGCGACCGCAGCGCAGCCGACAGGAACCCCGCCTCGGTCACGCCCTTGCCCTCAACCTCGGGTCGACCCAGGCATAGGCCAGATCGACAAGGAAATTCACAAGGATCACCGCAAAGACCAGCAGCATCACGACGCTTTCCACCACGATCAGGTCACGCTGCGAAATCGCCTGAAAGACCAGGCGGCCAAGGCCCGGCAGGAAGAACACGTTTTCGATGATGATGGCGCCGGCCATCAGGAAGCTGAACTGCAAGCCGATGATAGTCAGCACCGGGATCAGCGCGTTTCGAAGGGCGTGACGCCAAAGCACCTGCCGCGTGGTCAGCCCCTTGGCGCGGGCCGTGCGCACGTAATCCTCGCCAAGCGTGTCCAGCAGTGATGAACGCATGACACGGGCAAGGATCGAGGCCTGAGGCAGGGCAAGGGCCACGGCGGGCAGGGTCAGCGCCTTCATCGCGGCGAAAAACCCGGCGTCCCAGCCCGGGAAGCCGCCGGCCGAGAACCAGCGAAGGTTGATCGCAAAGACCAGCACCATCAACAACGCGAACCAGAAATTCGGAATGGCCACCCCCAGTTGCGTCGCCCCCATCACCGTCACATCGGTCAACGACCCGCGCCGCGTCGCGGCCAACACGCCCACGGGAAAAGCTACCAGCACGGTTAGCGTCAGGGCGAACAGGGCGAGGGGGAGAGAGATCACCAACCGTTCCGCCACGATCTCGGACACGGGCGAACGGTATGTGTAAGACGTGCCAAGGTCACCGGTCAGCAAGCCGCCGACCCACGAAAAATACCTCTCATGCAGCGCCGCGTTCAGCCCCAGTTCCTCGCGCAGGGCATTCACCGTGTCAGGCTGTGCGTTGATCCCCAGCATGAAGGACGCCGGGTCGCCTGGCACGACCTCGATGCAGGCGAAAATTACCAGGCTCGCCACGATCAGAGAGATCAGAAGCGAGCCCAGCCGTTTGAGCGCATAGCGCAGCATGGGGGCTGTGCGTTACTCCGACCAGCTAACGCCGGTCAGGTCGATGGCCTGCGTCGGGGCGTTTTCCCAGATGCCGTTCAGCTTGGCATCGACAACCGAGGTCAGGGCAAGCTGGAAAAGATAGCCGTTGACGTAATCTTCCGAGATGATCGTCTGCGCCTGTTTGAGCATGTCCGAGCGTTTCTCGGGATCATTCTCGACGCCCAGGTCACTGATAAGTTTTTGCAAATCGGCGTTGTCGTATTGGAAGTAGTAGTCAGGCCGGGCATAGATCCCGATGTCCATCGGCTCGGTATGCGACACGATGGTCAGCCCGAAATCCTTGCCCCGGAAGGCCTGCTCCAGCCATTGCGCCCATTCAAGGTTGCTGATCTCGGTCTCGATCCCGATCTCGCGCAACTGCGCCGCGATGATCTCGCCGCCGCGCCGGGCGTAGGACGGGGGCGGCAGTTTCAGCGTGGTTTCGAACCCGTCGGGGTAGCCCGCCTCGGCCAGAAGCGCCTTTGCCGCTTCCGGGTCGTAGGCGGCATTGGCGGTCAGGTCGAGGTAATCCGGATGGTGCGGTGCGAAATGGGTGCCAATGGGCGTGCCATAACCGAACATGGCCCCGTCGATGATCGCCTGTCGGTCGATGGCCATCGACACGGCCTTGCGGACGCGGACATCGTCAAAGGGTGCCACCTTGTTGTTGATCGCGAGGATCGTCTCGCCCTCAGTATTGCCAGACAGAACGGTAAAGCGCGGATCGGCCTCGAACTGCGTCAGGTTCTCGGGTGCCGGATAGCTGTAGAAAGCATCCACGTCGCCCGCCATCATCGCGCCAAAGGCGGCCGTGGGTTCGGAAATGAACTTGAACGTCGCCTCTTCCAGCATCGCAGGTGTGCCCCAGTAATCGGGGTTTTTCGCAATGGTGATGCTGTCGCCCTGTTTCCAGTCGGCGAAGGTGAAAGCGCCCGTGCCGACGGGGTTGGTCTTGATATCCTCGATGCTTTCGGGGGCCACGATCACCGCGTCGCCCCAGGCCATGTTGAACAGGAAATTACCCTGGGGGGCTTTCAGGGTGACTTTGACCGTCCCCGGGTCCACCGCTTCGACACTTTCGATCCCCTCGAACAGAGCCTTTTGCGCGTTGGTCGAGTCCTCGGCCCGTGCGCGATCCAGCGAGAAGACAACGTCGGTCGCTTCGAAATCCGTGCCGTCGTGAAACTTCACGCCTTCGCGCAGCTTGAAGGTGTAGGTCGTGCCATCGTCCGAGATCTCCCAGCTTTGGGCCAGCCCCGGCATGACCGAGCCATCGGGGCCGAACCGCGTCAAGCCTTCGAAAACGTTGGAATAAACCACCTGGTCGATGGCGCCCGCCGCTGCCGAAGTCGGGTCAAGATGTGGGGGTTCAAGCTGCAAGCCGATGGTGACATCGGTCTTGGCCGCAAACGCACCGGTGGCAATCAGCGCCAGTGCAGTGGACAATGTGAGCGTTCGTTTCATGGGTCGTCTCCCTTGGGATTGGGGCAGGTTTGTCCCTGCGTCATTCGGGGGCCAGAAGGTCGACAAGGACAAGCCCCATCACCTTGGCCGAGTGGATCATGTCGTCGATCCCGACGTATTCATCCGGTTTGTGCGCCAGTTCCAGCAACCCCGGACCATAGGCGATACAGTTCTTCAGCTTGCCGATCCGGTCGATGTGCTTTTGATCGTAAGTGCCGGGCGAAACGACGAATTCGGGATCCTTGCCCAGAACCTCGCGGATCGCCTTTGACACCGTTGTCACGACCGGCGCGTCTTCTTCCGTCATCGTTGGCGACACGCTCCAGAGTTCTTTCATGTCATAGCGGAAATTGGGGCGCGTTTCCTTCAACCCTTCAAGGATCGCCTCGATCTCGCCCACGACTTCCTCGCGGGTCTCTTCCATCAGGTAACGCCGGTCGATCACCATGCGGGCACTGTCGGGCACACAGGCAGAGGGCCAGCCGGTGAAATCTGCGTCAGGCTCATCAAGGCCGCCGTGCAGGCTGTTGATATTCATGGTCGATTGGCGGGCACCCTCCGGCACCACGGGCATTTCGGTCCGCTTCTGCGCCAAGGCCGGGAACAGCTTGTCTTCCATCTCGCGCATGACCGCGCCCATGTGGCGAACCGCACAGTCGCCAAGGAAGGGCATCGAGCCATGGGCGATTTCACCGTGGGTTTCGATTTCGCCCCACCAGACGCCGCGATGGCCCAGACAGATGCGGTCCTTTTGCAAGGGCTCGGGGATGATGACGTGATCGACGTGGGCATAGTGGCCTTCCTCGGCCAGGTAGGCGACACCGCCGTAACCGCCGGTTTCCTCGTCGGTTGTGGCGGAAATCTCGATGCTTCCGGTAAACTCGGGGCACTCGGCGATGAAGGCTTCGGCCGCGATGATGGACGCGGCCAGCCCGCCTTTCATGTCACAGGCCCCACGCCCGTAAACCTTGCCGTCCTTCACCTCGCCCCCGAAAGGATCGGTAGTCCAGCCCTGGCCAACCTCCACAACGTCGGTGTGCGAGTTGAAATGCACGCATTGCCCCTTGTCGCCACCCTCGCGCCGGGCAATCAGGTTCCAACGCGGATAGCGTTCGCTGTCGCCCGGCGTACCCTCGGCCCGGATGAACGCCACCTCAAAGCCGTGCAAGCGGAACCTGCGGGCAAGGTACTCGCAGATCTCCAGGTAATTCTCGCCCGGCGGGTTCAGGGTGGGGATGCGGATCAGATCCTGTGTCAGCGCGACAAGGTCGTCACGCATGGCATCAATCCGAACCGACAAGCGATCAGGCAGCGGAACATCCGTCTTCATGAGCCACAGCGTAGAAAGCACCCCCGCCGGGCGCAATAGGGAAACGGGGCAGGCGTCAGTCCAGATCGACGATGGCACCGGGCTTTGCAATCACCTTCAGGGCCAACTCATGCCCGGCGGTCATCGCCTGTTCCGGGCTTTCCCCTTTGGCAAGTGCTGCAAGGTAACCAGCGTTGAAACTGTCGCCCGCCGCCGTGGTGTCGACCACCCTGGTTGCAGGTGAGACCCTGGCGCGGCTTCCGCCGGGGCCAAGGTCAAGCGGGCCGGCCGCGCCGCATTTCAGCGCACCCGCAGTCACGCCAAAGCCTTTAAGACGGGCGACGACGCTTGCCTCGTCCGTATCGCCGAACAGCGCCATCTCGTCATCGACCGAGGGCAGGGCGATATCCGTACGCCGCCACATCGCCTCGGTTTCCACCCGCGCAAGCGGGGCGTCGTTCCAAAGATGGGCGCGGTAGTTGCTGTCGAAGGCCACCAAGCCGCCCTTGGCGCGAAAGCCATCCAAAGCGGAAAACAGCGCCGCCCGCTGCTCGGCCCCCAGAATCGCAATCGAGATGCCCGTCAGCAGCACCAGATCGTAGGCGGCAAGAACCTCGGTCGGATCGCGCCCGTCCTCGCCGAACAGGGTGCGTGCCGCCGACATCGACCGCCAATAGGCAAAGCTGCGTTCCCCGGTGGCATCGGTTTCGATGGCATAAAGCCCCGGCATCCGGGTGGGGTGCCGCGCGACTGCGCCAATGCCCACTCTGTGATCCTGCATATGTGCGAGGATGCGGTCGGAAAACCTGTCCCGGCCCAGGACGGTCACATAGTCGACCTTCAGCGCGTCGCCGACCCGCACAAGGTAGACGGCGGTGTTGTAGGTGTCGCCAGCCACGTTCAGCCGGGCTGCATTGCCTTCACCGGCAATCAGTTCGATCATCACTTCGCCGATACAGGCAATGCGTTGAGATTGGATCATTTTCCGGTTCACAACTCTTTGAAGGTTTCGCTGACTTGGCTCCAGGCGGCATCGAGGTGGCTGCGCAGGGCCGCTTCGGCGGCGTCCGCGTCGCGCATCAGGATGGCCTGAAAGATTGCCCTGTGCGCGCGAAAGTTGATCCGGTTGCGGTCCGGATTGCGCGGCATCTGCGTCCAATGCACCGACAGCCAGTCTGTGTAGGCCTTGTGGATCGACGGCAAGATGGGGTTGCCGGGGATCTGGTAAAGCACGTTGTGAAAGGCGATGTCGGTTTCGAAAAAAACCTTCGAGACGTCGATCGCCGCTTCGTTCGCATCCAGCGCCTGTTTCAGGGCAGACAGGTGTTCGCGGTCGGCCTTGGTGGCCGCGTCGCGGACCAGGGCGGCTTCCATCATGATGCGGATGTCGAACAGGTTCCGCACACCGCCCGGAATGGTCAAAAGCCGCGCGGCGACCGAGCCGACTGCCTGCAACGCCGCATCGTAATCCGGCGTGCGCACAACGGGGCGATAGCGCGGCCGTGCCTCGACAAGGCCCCGGTTGGCAAGGGCCAGCACAGCCTCGCGCACCACGGTCCGGCTGACACCGTGGGTTTCCACGATCTCGCGCTCGGGCGGAAGGGGCTGACCGTCCTTCAACTTGCCATCGAGAATCTGTTTTTCGTAGATCGCAAACAGGGCATCCGCCGCGCGTTTCGATCCATCTGGTGTCTTTGTTCCACTCATGCAGATAGTCATACGCCAAAGCAACGCGGTTTTGTACGACGAAAATTCAAGCGGTATTTCCCTGTTTTTTCGGGAGCAGCAGAAACGGCCTCGACGGCGCTGTGAGTTTTTGTCATACCAAACACCGAATCCCGCAGCAAGCCTTGCCGCAGGAAGGGAAGAACGAATGGCCCAGATCTCGGATGTAACCGTCAAATGCTTCGATGTGCCTCTCGCCGAGGTTCTGACTGATGCCAAGCATGGGGATCACACGCATTTCGAACTGGTCACGGCGACAATTCGCACGTCCGATGGTGCAGAGGGGACGGGCTATACCTATACCGGTGGCAAGGGCGGGCGTGCGATCACGGCGATGATCGAACACGACCTGACCCCGTTCCTGATCGGTCGGGAGGTGGGCGAGGTCGAAACGCTCTATGAAGCAATGCGATGGCATGTGCACTACGTGGCCCGTGGCGGCATCGCCTCTTTCGCCATCTCGGCGCTCGACATCGCGCTTTGGGACATTCGGTGCAAGGCGGCGAACAGGCCGCTCTGGCAGATGGCCGGGGGGGGCTCTGACAGGTGCAAGGCCTATTGCGGCGGTATCGACCTCAACTTCTCGCTCGACCGGTTGATCGAACAGACCGAAGGCTATCTGGCTGCCGGGTTCAACGGCGTGAAGATCAAGGTGGGCCAGCCGGAATTGCAGACCGATCTGGACCGCGCCCGCGCGATCCGCGATGTGCTTGGCTCCGACCGCGCTTTCATGGTGGATGCCAATTATTCAATGAGCGTCGACCAGGCCATCGAAGCCGCGCGCGGCTTTGCCGAGTTCGACATCCTCTGGTTCGAAGAGCCGACGATCCCTGACGATTACCATGGCTATGGCCGCATCGCGCGGGAAACCGGGGTGCCGCTGGCCATGGGCGAAAACCTCCATACGATCCACGAGTTCGAATATGCCTTCCGCGACGCCAGCCTTGGCTTCATCCAGCCCGACGCCTCGAACTGTGGCGGTATCACGGGCTGGTTGCAGGTGGCGGACCTCTCGGAAAAACACGGCATTCCCGTATGCAGCCACGGGATGCAGGAGCTTCACGTCAGCCTTGTCTCGGCACGGCCCAATGCGGGCTGGCTTGAAGTGCACAGCTTTCCGATAGATCAATACACGAAACGGCCACTGGTCGTCGAAGAGGCACTTGCCGTCGCGCCGGACACACCCGGCATCGGCGTCACGTTCGATTGGGAAAAACTGGAAGCCGCCCATGCCAGCCATGGCGCAGCCGCCTGACACAAAGGTAGAAAGATGACCACAACCATCACCGCCGCCTTCTATCGCGGCAACAAATCCTTCGCCGTCGAGACGCGCGAAGCCCCCGATCCCGCCCCCGGCGAAGTGGCGGTGCGTATCGCCTATTGCGGCATCTGCGGCACCGACATGCACGTCTATCACGGCAACATGGATGCCCGCGTCGGTCTGAACCGCGTGATCGGCCATGAAATGTCCGGCACTGTTGCCGGGCTTGGCGAAGGGGTCGATGGTTTCACTGTCGGCCAGAAAGTTGTCGTGCGCCCCCTCGATCACTGCGGCGAATGTCCGGCCTGCAAGGCGGGCCATCAACACATCTGCCACAAGCTGAAGTTCCTTGGCCTCGATACCGACGGCGCGATGCAGGACATCTGGAATGTCCCGGCCCATACGCTCCATGTGTTGCCCGACGACCTGCGCATGGACCATGCCGCGCTGATCGAACCCGTTGCTGTGGCCTGCCACGATGTGCGCATGTCCGGGTTGCAACAGGGCGAGGACGCTTTGGTCATCGGCGGCGGTCCGATCGGCATCCTTTGCGCGATGGTTGCGCGGGATGCGGGCGGCAATGTCGTGATCTCGGAAGTGAACAAGAACCGGCTGGCGATTGCCGAGAAGCTGGGCTTTGACACGGTGAACCCGGCCGAGACCGACCTTGCCGAGGCGATCAACACCAAGACGGGCGGCAAGGGTGCCGACGTGGTGTTCGAGGTTTCCGGCACGCAACCCGGTGTCGATGCCATGACCGCCTGCGCCGCCACGCGCGGGCGCATCGTGATGGTCGCCATCCACGCCCAGAAGCCGCAGGTCGACATGTTCCAGTTCTTCTGGCGCGAGCTGCAATTGATCGGTGTCCGGGTCTACGAGCCCGAAGACTATGAAAAGGCGATCCAGATCATCACCTCGGGCGGCGTGGATGCTGACACGGTCATCACCGATGTCAGCCCACTGGCCGAGATCCAATCCGCCTTCGAAGCCCTGGACAAAAGCCCGACTGCCCTGAAAAGCCTCATCAAAGTGAGTGAAGACGCATGAACATCCTGAAAGCCTTTGACCTGAGTGGAAAAACCGCGCTGGTAACCGGTGCGAAACGCGGCATCGGGCGCGGCATGGCCGAGGCGCTGGCCAGTGCCGGGGCCGATGTGGTGGGCGTTTCCGCATCGCTTGAACCCGGCTCCGAGGTCGAACAGTCCATCACCGCCATGGGGCGCAAGTTCTCTGCCTACCAGTGTGACTTTTCCGACCGTGCGGCGCTGACCGCCTTCGTCGCGCAACTGGACGCCGATGGTGTAAAGCCCGACATCCTGATCAACAACGCAGGCACGATCAAAAGGAAACCCGCCGCCGAACATCCCGACGATTGGTGGGATGAGGTGATCGAGGTGAACCTGTCGTCGCAATTCGTTCTCAGCCGCGAAATCGGGCGCGGCATGATCGAACGCGGTTCCGGCAAGATCATCTTCACCGCCTCGCTTCTGACCTTCCAGGGCGGGATCACCGTGCCGGGCTACGCGGCCTCGAAAGGCGGGATCGGGCAGTTGACCAAGGCGCTGGCCAACGAATGGGCCGGGACTGGCGTGAACGTCAACGCCATCGCGCCGGGCTACATCGCAACGGACAACACCGAGGCGCTGAGGAACGACGAAACACGCTATTCGTCGATCCTTGAGCGCATCCCGCAAGGCCGCTGGGGCACGCCGGAAGACTTTGGCGGGCCTGCGGTGTTCCTGTCGTCCTCCGCGTCCGACTATGTGAACGGCGAAATCCTGGTGGTGGACGGGGGCTGGATGGGCCGCTAGGCGACAGCATTTCCTTGCCCCTTTGGCCGTCTGCTTCTAGCCTTCGTCATACCAAAGGGAATTCGACGGGAGGGTCGCGGGCTTCGAGGCCCGGCGGCCACCGTCGAGAGGAGGAGCCATCATGATCACCGCAACCGAGGTCGCGGCTTTCGAAGATCAGGGATATCTGGTCGTCGAAAACCTGCTGGACGACGCCACACTGACTGCGATCCGCCGGGAATACGCGGATCTGATGGATCGCCTTTACGACGATTGGGCGGCGAAGGGCTGGGTGCCTGCCGCGACGCCGGGCATGAATTTCTGGGACAAACTCGACCATGCCTACAAGGGCGGGTTCGACTGGTATCAGCCCTTCGACATATCACTGCCCGCCGACGGGATCACCGACGACACCCCGATGCACTTCGGTCCTGCCGTTTTTGACATGGTGACCCACAGGAACATCCTCGACACCGTCGAAGCCCTGATCGGCCCCGAGATATCATCGAACCCGATCCAGCACGTCCGCATCAAGCCCCCCGAACGGGCAGTATCCAAGGACGAAATCCGCGCGCACGTCATCACCACCGACTGGCACCAGGACCAGGGCGTCACATTGCCCGAAGCGGACGACACGACCTTCATCACCGTCTGGCTGGCGATCACTGACGCCACCATCGAGAACGGTTGCTTGCAGGTGGGCCACGGTCGCCAGACGGAAATGCTGCCCCATTGCCCCGGTACGCAGACGGGCATTGCAGCCCCCTTCATTCCGGCCAAGGCGACGCCGACCCCGGTCAAAGCGGGCGGTGCGGTGATCTTTCATCCGATGACGCCCCATGCCTCGCTGTCGAATACATCGGACGGTTATCGCTGGTCCTTCGACCTGCGCTACCACGTCACCGGCCAACCCTCGGGGCGCAGTCACTTCCCCGAGTTCGTTGCCCGCTCGCGCAGCAACCCCGGAACCGAGTTGAAGGACTGGAGCGTGTGGCGCGACATGTGGCACGACACCCGCCACCGTGCCGCCCATTCCGCGCACATCAACCAGCACCGCTGGGACACGAACAGCCCTTATTGCGCGTGAGGCAGCCATGAGCGAAGCCCTGACAGAAGACCAGAAATCCTTTTACGACCGCGAAGGCTACGTGATCCTCGAACACCGGATCCCGATGGATGTGATCGAAGCCATCCGCGATGAGATCACGCGCTTCGAAGACGTTGCACGCACCATGACCGCCTCGGACGACAAACTGGATCTCGAAGACAGCCACACGGCCGAGGACCCGCGCCTGAGGCGCATCAAGCTGCCGCACACCCAATCCGACGTCGTGCGCGATCTGATGTTCTCCGACCATATCCTTGCCCCTGCGCGTGACCTCCTTGGCCCCGACATTCGGTTGCACACAACCAAGCTCAACATGAAAAAGGCAGGCTATGGCGCGGCGGTGGAATGGCACCAGGACTATGCCTTCTACCCACACACCAACGACGACATCCTTGCCGTCGGTGTTCTGATCGACGATATGGAGCCGGAAAACGGCCCGCTTCAGGTCTTTCCCGGCAGCCACAAGGGGCCGGTCTATGACCATCACGTCGATGGCATCTTTGCCGGTGCCGTCGCGCCAGAGGCGCTTGGACTTGACATGAACGACGCCGTGCCGCTGATGGGGCCTGCGGGGTCGATCTCGATCCATCACGGGCGCATCCTGCACGGCTCGGCCCTCAACCGATCCGACAAGCCCCGCCGCATCCTGTTCATCGAGATGATGGCCGCAGACGCCTTTCCCGTCATGGGCTCGATGACGACCTGGGACACGATCGAGGAATACAACGCCCGGATGCTTTGTGGCGAACCCACGCTGGAACCCCGTCTTGAACCCATCCCTATCCGCATCCCGCAGCCGCAGCCGGACAAGAAGGGGTCGATCTATGAGGTTCAAAAGGGGCTGAAATCCCGTGCGTTCGACTCCGTGGGGGCGGGGCAGGGCTGAACGCAGCGGCTCTTTCGGCATGATCGGCGGGCCTTGTGAACCGGCACCCGGATATGCAACTTGCGCCAAACCCAAAGACCAGGGGTGGCACCCGTGAACAACGAAACATCGAAAGGCAAGTGGCAGGCCCTCGGCATCACGGGATTTGCCGTCATCCTCGCCATGACGACATGGTTTTCCGCCACCGCCGTGACACCGGAATTGATCGCGGCGTGGTCCCTGACGCCGGGTGCGGCGGGCTGGCTGACCAATGCGGTGCAGGTCGGTTTCGTGCTCGGCGCCCTGGGATCGAGTCTTCTTGCCCTGTCAGACCGGATGTCGCTGACCAAGCTGATGTGCGGGGCGGCGATACTCGCGGCTATCTTCAATGCCACCCTTCTGTTGGAGCCGGGCATCCTTGTCGCCGTCGCCCTCAGGGCGCTCACCGGTGCTGCCCTTGCCGCCGTGTACCCGCCGTCGATGAAATTCATCGCGACCTACTTTCGCAAGGGGCGCGGATTTGCCATGGGGGCCATGGTCGGGGCACTGACGCTCGGCTCGGCCATGCCGCATCTGGTCAGGGCCGTCGGGGTGGGGCTGGACTGGCAGATCACCATTGCTGCCACCTCGGTCCTGTCCCTTTCCTCTGCGCTGATCTTCGCCTTCGCCCTCCGCGAAGGCCCGTACCCTTTCGCACGCACCACGGTCGACCTTGGCGAGTTCGGCGCGATCCTGAAGAACAAGCCCGTGATGCTGGCAAACTGCGGATACTTCGGCCACATGTGGGAACTTTACGCGATGTGGGGCTGGTTCCTGGCCTATGCGACGGCGGCATTAACCGAAGGCGGCTGGAGCCTCAACGCCTCGATCCTGACCTTCGCCGTCATCGCCCTTGGCGCTCCGGGCAGCCTGATCGCGGGCTGGATGGCCGACCGGATCGGGCGCTGCAACACCACGGCGCTGATGCTGGTGGCCTCGGGCAGTTCGGCGGTACTGATCGGCATGTTTTTTGAGGCGCATCCGGCGCTCTTTCTGATTGTCGCGGCGCTTTGGGGCCTGACCATCGTTTCCGACAGCGCCCAGTTTTCGGCGGCAGTCAGCGAATTGGCGGACCAGACCTATGTCGGCTCGACCCTGGCGTTCCAGATGAGCGTCGGCTTCACGATTTCGGTCGTCTCGGTCTGGCTTGTGCCGCAGATTGTCGAACTGACCGGAAGCTGGCGCTGGAGCTTCCTGATCCTTGTGCCGGGGCCGGTCTTCGGGGCTATCTCGATGTTGCGATTGAAAACCTTGCCCGAGGCGGAATCTCTTGCCGGGGGCAAGCGTTAATCCTCATAATCCTTGGGGTCGAACAGGATGAAGAACTCCCGCGCGAGATAGATGCCGATGGCGGCAAAAACCCCGAACCAAAGCGCGTTGCCAAGGTACAATTCGAACAGAGACCAAGCCAGACAAACCCCGGTTATCAATCCGCGCCGGACGGGAGAGCGAAAAAACGGGGTTCTGAGATTGAAGGGGTCGCGTCGCATTTCGGTGTTCCAAGGGGCTGTGTTCACGTTCGATACCACCAAGTGACGCTGCCCGCCACTTTTCGCCGCTGAACGCAGGCTGTAAAGAACCGCATGGCCCATGAACTGACCAGCCTGATCGCCCCCGGCAAAGACTTCGACACGATCATCGACGTGCGTGCACCTTCGGAATTTGCCGAGGATCACGTGCCGGGCGCGATCAGCCTGCCGGTGCTGAGCGACGAGGAACGCGCCAAGGTTGGCACGATCTATGTGCAGGACAGCCCCTTCAAGGCGCGCAAGATCGGCGCGGCATTGGTGGCGCGGAACGCCGCCGCCCACATCGAAGGCCCGCTGGCCGAAAAGGACGGCGGCTGGCGACCCTTGGTCTATTGCTGGCGCGGCGGGCAGCGGTCGGGATCATTCGCCTCGATCCTCGCCCAGATCGGCTGGCGGACCGAGGTGCTGGCGGGCGGATACCAAAGCTATCGCCGCATGGTCGTGCAGCACCTTTACAAGGATGCCTTTCCCGCCCCTGTCATCCTGCTGGACGGCAACACCGGCACGGCCAAGACGGCGGTTCTGGGCAAGCTGGCTGCGCGGGGGGTGCAGACCATCGACCTTGAAGGGCTGGCCAATCACCGGGGATCGGCCCTTGGGGCGCGAGGCGAACAACCCAGCCAGAAGGCCTTTGAAAGCGCACTGGCCGCCGCCGTGGCCGCGCTCGACCCGACACGGCCCGTGGTGATCGAGGCGGAAAGCAGCAAGGTCGGCCGCCTGAACGTTCCGCCCAAGGTCTATGGCGCGATGAAGTCGGCCCGCCGCTTGCGCATCGCCGCACCGCTGACCGCCCGCGCCGCATTTCTCACCCGCGAATATCGCGACGTGACCGTGGACCTGGATGTGCTGGGTGAAAGGCTCGACCGGCTACGTCGCCTTCAGGGGCACGAAAAGGTCGATCACTGGATGGAACTCGCAAAATCGGGTGACTTTGAAACTCTAGCGGGCGAACTGATGCGCGATCACTATGATCCGCGCTACATCAAGGTGCGTGGCCGGTCGGATGCGTCATCTGAAACCGTTCTGGAAACCGATGGTCTGGACAACAGCCATCTTGATGCGCTGGCCGACCGGATCGAAAGGATCGTCAATTCGCCAAAAGGCTGACCGGTCCTTGTTCCTCCATCGTGCCGACCAGGGCGGCTGTGTGCCCCAGGGCGCGAACCTTCTCAAGCAAGCTCTCGGCCTCCCCGGCAGGCACCGCTGCCAACAGCCCGCCCGCCGTTTGGGGGTCGAACAACAGATCGCCTTCGGGCGTGGCGGGAACCTCCACCGGATGCGCCGCCCGGTTCGCCTCCCACAGGGTGGAGCGTAGGCCGTCTTTCGCCAGTTGCGGGGCACCGTCAAAGAATGGAATGGCCGCAATGTCCAGCCGCGCCGTCAGGCGAGACGCCTCGGCCATCCGACACAGATGCCCCGACAAGCCAAACCCGGTGACATCGGTCATGGCATGGGCGTGTTTGGACAGGATGCGGGCCGCATTCGCCTGAGATTGGCAAAGCACCTCCAGCAGCGACGCGATGCAATTTCCGTCCGCCAACCCTTGCATCTCTCCGGCGAACAACACGCCGGAGCCAACCGGGCGTGTCAGCAACAGGCGATCCCCCGGCTGCGCACCAGAGAGGACAATGGGATTGTCAGAGGCAAGCCCCGTCAGGCTGAACCCAAGGGAAAACTCCGCCCCGACCGAGGTATGTCCGCCCGCAATGACCGCGCCCTCGGCGGCGAACACTTCTGAAGCCGCGCCCATGATCTCGCCCATCCAGCGGCGCTGCATCTCGGGGCCAAGGGGCGGTAAGGTCACCTGCACCAGTGCAGCCTGCGGGCTTGCCCCCATGGCCCAGATGTCGCCAAGTGCGTGAAGCGCCGCGATCCGCGCGAAAACCCAAGGGTCGGACCAGAAGGCACGCAAGTGATCCGTTGTCAGCACCTGATGGCTGTCGCCAAACCTGACCACTGCGGCATCGTCGCCCCGGCCCAGTAGCACGTCGTCGCGATTGGCCAGATCAAGTCCGGCCAGGGCATTCTCAAGAACATCGGCCCCCACCTTGGCCCCGCATCCGCCGCACATGGGTTTCGCACCAAGCGCCTCTTCCACGCCCACGGCCCGTTCATCCGGCAGGGCGGGGCGCGGCATCGCGGGCAGATTGCCCAGTTTCTCCATAAAGGCCCGGTCGATCCGGTCCTTCCACCGCCAGACCCATTCCCCCGAGACCGACCGCCCCCATTTGTCGGCAAGGGCGGCCTTCCTCCCGAGCGAGACGAGTTTCAGGTAGTGCGCCTGTGGTCGAAACGCACGAAACTCGCCGCCCGAAACAGCCGCCCGCAGGTTGTCCGCCAGAACCGGTGCGGCCCGCACGGCAAAGACCCCGGCCTTGGGGCGGGGAGAGGCGGAAAGATGCGCACAATCGCCTGCGGCAAAGATCGAAGGGTCGTTCACGGACTGCAGGTTGGCATCGACGGTAATGAAGCCATCGGTCAGGTCCAGCCCCGTCTCGCCTAACCAGTCAAAAGGCCTTGCCCCCGCCGCGCCGACCGTCAAAGTCGACGGCACTTCGGAACCGTCGCTGAGTTCCAGACGATCCGCCAAGACACGCGCGACCGTCACGCCTTCCAGAACCGTGATCTTTTGTGCGGAAACCTCCTTCAAAAGTGCCTTTCGGGAAGCCTCGCTCACCCCGGCCAACACCTTATTGGCCTCGATCACCGTGACACCCGCCGCATTCGGCAGCGCATGGCGCATCGCCATGGCAAGCTCGATCCCTGCAATCCCGCCGCCGATCAACGCAACCGACCCGGCCTTCCCCGACAGGTGCTCCTGCCAGCGCGTGGCAAAGGGGCCAAGCGGTTTCGCCGCGACCCCGTGTTCGGCAAATCCCTCGATCTCGGGCATGTCAGAGGTGTTGCCGATGTCGATGGACGCCACGTCATAGGCAATCGGCGCACGCCCCGTCACCTGCAACAGCTTGCCCGCACGGTCGATCCCCGTCACCTTGCCCAGAATGATCCGCGCCCCGGCAAAACGCGCCAAACGAACCAGGTCGATCTCAAGTTCGTCGCGCCCGTAATGGCCCGCCACGAACCCTGGCAACATGCCGGTATAGGGCGCAGTCGGGGCCGGGTTGATGACCGTCAGACGCGCACCGGGCAGGGGATCCATCCCCCATTTCCGCAACAACAGGGCATGGCTGTGCCCGCCGCCCACAAGGACGATCTCGCGCGTCAGGGGAAGTGGCAGCGTATCCATGTCTTGTCCTAGCCAAACTGCCGGGTCTTGGCGAGGTTTCAGTACCCCGACATCTCAAGATAGCCTTCACCTTCGTGCGATCCGGTGATCCTCACCGGCCCCTCCCAATAGGAAACCTGCGTATCCATCCAACTGTCCGGGTAGATGGCCGAAATGCGGACGCTCAACGCCCTGTCGGGAAGTGAAATGTCCCAGACAATGGGAACCTCGCGCCCGGCAACCTCGGCCAATTCCACCTCTTTCATACCGAGCGCTGCCGGCCCCAAAGGCTCGGGTGTGCCATCCGCGTTAATCCAGGTGCCGGTGGTATAGGTGCCGCCGTCGGTGTCGCGCAGTTGAAACCCCATCAGCTTCTCCCCGCTTTCGAAATGAAGCGACACCCAATCCCAGCCAAGCTGATCCCCCGACAAGGGCTGCGACGACCATTCCCGGTCCAGCCAGCCTTGCCCCGTCACCTCGACGACGCCCGATGGCAAGGTAAGCTCACCTGAAACGCGGTAGAAGGGTTGCGAGTAATAGTGGCTGGCCTGACCTGACTCGGACTTTACCGAAAACCCCTCTTCGCCTTGGGGTACGAAGGGACGTTCCGCGTTCAGGGTCAATTCATACCGGAAATCAGTGCCTTGCGCCGACAACGTGATGTCGTTCAGACTAGGCCCTTCCATCACCCATTCGTCGATCCAGGCCGAGAACGGATCCGCCATCACTCCCGATTGTCCGATACCACCCCGCGCCAGCCGTTCCGCCGAAAGATGACCATCCGGCGTCGAAACCGCCGCGTGCGCCATCCACGCCTGATCCTCCGCCGCGCCACCCGGCGCAAGAGCACTGCGAAAAAGCGTCCACTGGATGCCATAAGGCGTGCCTTCTGCGTCGGTCAGGTTCGCCGTGATGTACCACCATTCAATGCGGAAATCGGGGTGGGCGCCGTGGTCCTCGGGATAGCGAAACCGTGTCTCGGGGTCGGGCAGGGCATAGCCCTCCGCAGTTTGTCCAAGCCCTGCAAATCCTTGCGCGACCGCCAGCATCGGCGCAAGGCAGAACAGAGCCGTCAACAACACCCTAGCGTTCATGGGTAAACACCCGGATCAGATCCGCAGGCGGCCGCTTGGCCAATTGCCGCGCGGGCCAAAGGCTTGCCAGCCCCGCCGCCGCCAGTGACAGGACCAACAGCCAAATCCATTGCATGGGGAAAAGCGACATTGGCAGGCGCCAACCAAAAGCCTCGACATTGATGACAGCCAGAAGAACCCAGGCCAGCCCAAGACCCACGGGCAAGGCCAGTACGAAGGTCAGAAAGGCAAGGACCAGCGCCCGGATCAATTCGATCTTCGCCAGATCCGCGCGCGTCATCCCAAGCGCCCAGACCGGCGCAAGCTGAGGCAGGCGCATCGACGACAGCGTCAGAAGGCTGGTCAGGATCGCGATGCCCGCGACAGCCAGGGTCAGCACGTTCAAGGCCCCGGTGACGGCAAAGGTGCGTTCAAAGATCGACAGGGAAAACGCTTTTAGCGCGCTCTGATCGACAAGGTTGTCTTCCGGCAGCCCGAATTCTTCAACCAGTGCGCGTTTCAGGGCCGGGGCTTCAACCTCGCCGACCAGCACCCCGAAGTCGCGTCGGTCGATGGCGTCGTAGCGGTCGATCAGCACCGGCAGGGGCAGAACGATCTGCCCGACCGGATTGCCGTAATCACTGTAGACACCCACGATCACCTCGCTGAACCCGCCGGGCAGGGGCAGGGGGTCGCCGGGGGCCAAACCTTCGCGCCGCGCCAGTTGTTCGTTCACAAGAACGCCGGTTCCACCCTCAAGCCTGTCCCAGGTGTCGGGCAGGGCGTCCAGAAGCGGCCAGTTCTGCGCGTAAACCGGATGATCGACCACGCCGTAAATCTCGGCGGGCGCGCCCAGAACCTCGCCATCGAAATGCCAGATCGGCAGAACCGCGTCGCTCCGACCCTCCAGAAACGCCAGCAACGCCGGAATGTCACGCTCGTCCTCGACCGTCACGTAAAGGTCGCTGACCAACCGTTGATCCAGCCAGCCGGTGAAGGTCTCGCGAAAGCTCGACACCATCGTTCCCACACCGATGTTCGCCGCCAAAGCCAGCAAAAGCGCCATCAGCGCCAGCGACAGGCCCGGCAGTTGCTGGCGCGTATCGGCCCAGAACCATTCCGCCACCGGCGCACGTGCATGGCGGCCAGCAAGGCCCGTCAGCACGGTCAAAACTGCGGGCAGAACCAGAGCCGCCGCCAGAAGGAAACCGCCGAGCAGGACAAAGCCGCCGATCAACCCGCCAATCGCCCAGGCCACACCAGCCACGACAAGGCAACCAGCCGCCGCCAAAAGTTGCCACCGCATTGCCCGCATGTTCACCATCGCCCAGGCGCGGGGGCGAGCCGGGGCCAGCGGGGTCATCCGCGCCACCCGCAGCAAGCCACTTGCCGCCGCAAGGGCCGTGCCAAGACAGGCAATTGCGATCCCGCTCAGCCACCAGACGGGCGACAGGGTCAGCGTGCCTTCCACGCTTGCCCCGTAAAGCCCGCGCAGGGTGGCCGCGACATCCGGCAAAAGGCTCGCCGCGATCAGATAGCCAAGCAGGATGCCCAAAGTGCCGGCCACGAGAGCAAAGAACAAAAGCTCAAGCGTCAGAAAGACGACCAGCACCCGCGCGGTCACCCCAAGGGCGCGAAGCGTGCGAAACACCGGGCGACGCTGTTCAAAGGCAAGCCCGACCGCACCGTTGACGATGAACAGCCCGACAGCAAAGGACAAAAGCCCGAAAGCAGTGAGGTTCAGGTGGAAGCTATCGGTCAACCGGCCAAGGTCGTCGGCACTTTCCGGCGGACGGAGCCGCAATTCGGGCACAAGTTCGGACAGGGGCACCTGTTCCAGCGGTTGGTCTGTTGCAACCAGCAGGCGGGAAAACCCCTTGGACTCCAGCAAGGTTTTGGCAGTGAAGACGTCCACCAACGCCAACCCCGGTGCAAGACCCTCGACCGCGCGCACCCGCTCGCCGAACCCGGACAATCGCTCTGCTGTCGCGGGGGCGGCCAGGATCACACCGCTTTCCCCCAGCATCTCGGCAAAATCCACGGCGGCGGCGGCGATTTCGAGACCGCCCGCGTTCGGTGTCGTGAAGGGATCCACCCCCAAAAGCCGCACGCGCCCCCGATCTGTCACCAGCCAGCCGTCGATCACGGGGCTGACCAGCCAACCCGCACGCCTCAGCGCGACGAAAGTCTGAACGGAAATCGTCGCCCCGTCCTCGCGCTCCAGTTCCTCAAGGCCACCCGCGCCCAGAACATTCGCCGCCTCGTCATAGGATTTCCGCGCCTCGGCATTGATCGCTTGCACGCCGGACCAAAGCGCGGTGGCCAGCGACAACCCAAGGATCAAGGTCAACAACTGGAACGGACGCCGCCGCCAGTGGGACAAGAGCGCGGTCAGGACAGCCCCGCTCATCCCACGATCCTACCGTGCGACAGATGCAACCGCCGGTCCGCCGCCGCCGCAAGGCGTTCCGAGTGTGTGGCGATCAACAGCCCCGTGCCACGCTCCCGCGCCAGTCCAACCAGCAAGTCGAACACCGCCGATCCGGTCGTTTCATCAAGGTTCCCTGTCGGCTCGTCGGCCAGGATCATATCCGGGCCCGCCGCGATGGCCCGACCGATGGCAACGCGCTGCTGCTGACCGCCCGACAGATCCTCGGGAAACTTATCCAGTTGATCCGACAACCCCAGGGCCCCGGCCAGCGGCGGAAGCTCTGCCGTCCGCCCGGCCAGCCGCGCCTGAAATCCAAGGTTCTGGCCAACCGTCAGCGAGGGAATAAGGTTGAACTGCTGAAACACGATCCCGATGGCGCAGCGCCGCAAGGCGGCACGCGCGGCATCATCCATCGCCAGGACATCCGCCCCCCGGAACATCACCCGCCCCGAATCGGCAGGCTCCAATCCGCCAAGAATGTGCAACAGCGTCGACTTCCCTGACCCGCTTTCCCCGGTCAGCGCGACGACCTCGCCAGCCGACAGGGTCAGCGACACGCCGTCCAGCACCGTGACCGAAGCATCGCTGCCCGGAAAAGTCTTTTTCACACTCTCGACATCCAAGATCATGACCCAAACCTATGCCGGTTTTTGCCGAAGGGTGCGAGGCCAAGTGACGCGGCTCTTTCCCTTCCCGCGATCCCTTTCTAAGGTCCGGTCATGAGCAGCACCCCCGGTTTCGTCCACCTTCGCCTTCATACCGAATACTCTCTCTTGGAAGGGGCCGTTCGGCTAAAGAAACTGCCCGGCTTATGTGAAATGGCGGGGATGCCTGCCGTCGCCGTGACCGATACGAACAACATGTTCTCGGCACTCGAATTTTCTGTCTCTGCTGCCGGGGCAGGTATCCAGCCTATCGTCGGTTGCCAGGTCGATCTGAACTATGCCGAAACCGCGCCGGGCGAAAAGGCGCTGCCACCGGCGCCCATTGTTCTGCTGGCCCAGTCCCGCGCGGGCTATGACAGCCTGATGAAGCTCAACTCCTGTCTCTACCTGCGCGACGCCGATTGGCCGCATGTGACGCTGGACGAACTCGCCCGCCATTCGACAGGGTTGATCTGCCTTTCGGGCGGACCCGACGGTCCGATTGGCAGGCTGTGCCGGGCAGGGGCGCGGCCCAAGGCCGAGGCCCTGATGAGCAAACTCGCGGCCATGTTCCCCGACCGCCTTTATGTCGAACTGCAACGCCACCCGACCGAGGCCGGGGCCTTGCCCGAGGCGGAACGGCTGTCCGAACGCCCGGCCATCGAAATGGCCTATGCGATGAACCTGCCGCTGGTCGCCACCAACGACGTCTACTTCCCCGACGCCAAAATGTACGAGGCCCACGACGCGCTGATCTGCATCGCCGAGGGCGCCTATGTCGATCAACAGGCCGACCGTCGCCGCCTGACCCAGCAACACTATTTCAAGACGCCTGCCGAGATGGCCGCGCTTTTTGCCGACTTGCCGGAAGCCCTTGAAAACACCATCGAAATCGCCCGCCGATGCGCCTATGGGGCCGAGCGTTGCGATCCCATCCTGCCGCGCTTTGCCGATGACGAGGTGGAAGAACTCCGCCGTCAAGCCAAGGCGGGACTGGACGAGCGCCTTTCGGTGATCGAAGCCGCCGCCCCGCGCGAGGAATACGACAAACGCCTTGAATTCGAGCTTGGCATCATCGAGGGCATGGGGTTCCCCGGCTACTTCCTGATCGTTGCCGACTTCATCAAATGGGCCAAGGATCACGACATTCCAGTCGGCCCGGGCCGTGGTTCGGGGGCGGGTTCCCTTGTCGCCTATGCGCTGACCATCACCGACCTCGATCCCTTGCGCTATTCGCTCCTGTTCGAACGGTTCCTGAACCCCGAACGGGTCTCCATGCCCGACTTCGACATCGACTTCTGCATGGACCGGCGCGAAGAGGTGATCCGCTATGTCCAGGATAAATACGGCAAGGACAAGGTGGGCCAGATCATCACCTTCGGCGCGCTTCTGTCCAAGGCCGCCGTCCGCGACGTGGGCCGCGTCTTGCAGATGCCCTATGGCCAGGTGGACCGGCTGTCGAAACTGATCCCCGTCGAGGGCGTCAAACCCGTCTCCATCGAAAAGGCCCTGTCGGACGAACCGCGCCTGCGCGAAGAGGCCAAGGCGGAAGAGGTCGTCGACCGCCTTCTGACCTATGGCCAGCAGGTCGAGGGGCTCTTGCGCAACGCCTCGACCCACGCCGCCGGCGTGGTGATCGGCGACCGGCCTCTGGACGAGCTTGTTCCGCTCTACCGCGACCCGCGCTCGGAAATGCCTGCAACCCAATTCAACATGAAATGGGTTGAACAGGCGGGGCTGGTGAAGTTCGACTTCCTTGGCCTGAAGACCCTGACCGTCATCCAGAACGCACTGGAACTCTTGAAGAAACGCGGGATCGAGATCGACATCGGGCAAATTCCGCTCGACGATGAACCCACCTACGACCTCTACGCCAAGGCCAAGACCGTTGCCGTGTTCCAGGTGGAATCCAGCGGCATGATGGACGCGCTTCGCCGCATGAAACCCACCTGCATCGAAGACATCGTGGCTCTTGTGGCGCTCTACCGTCCCGGCCCGATGGAAAACATTCCGCAGTATTGCGACGTGAAGAACGGCCGCGCCGAACGCGAACGCCTGCACCCTTCGATCGACCACATCTTGGATGAAACCCAGGGCATCATCGTCTACCAGGAACAGGTGATGCAGATCGCCCAGGAAATGGCCGGTTACACCCTTGGCGGGGCCGACCTCTTGCGCCGCGCCATGGGCAAGAAGATCCAGGAGGCGATGGACGCCGAGCGCCCGAAATTCATCGCCGGGGCCAAGGAAAACGGCGTCGACGACAAGAAGGCGCTGGAAGTCTGGAACCTTCTCGACAAGTTCGCCAACTACGGGTTCAACAAGTCCCACGCCGCCGCCTATGCGGTCGTCAGCTATCAAACGGCATGGCTGAAGGCGAACCACCCGGTCGAATTCATGGCCGGCGTGATGAACTGCGACCTGCACCTCACCGACAAGCTGTCGATCTACGCCGAAGAGGTGCGCCGCGGTCTCGACATTGACATCGTGCCGCCCTGCGTCAACCGCTCCGAAGCGCGGTTCTCGGTCACAGAAGGCAAGCTGGTCTATGCGCTTGGCGCGCTAAAGAACGTAGGTGTCGAAGCGATGAGGCTCATTACCGAGGCGCGCGAGGAAAACGACGGTAAGCCTTTCGTCAACCTCTTTGATCTCGCCCGCCGCGTGGATCTGAAAAAGATCGGCAAGCGCCCCCTCGAAATGCTGGCCCGCTCGGGCGCTTTCGACCAGTTGGACCAGAACCGCCGCCGTGTCTTCCAATCGCTCGACGCGCTCACCGCCTATTCCGCGGCGATCTTCGAACAACGGAACTCCAACCAGGTTTCGCTTTTCGGCGAAGCGGGCGACGACCTGCCCGAGCCGCGCCTTTCCCCCGTCGACGATTGGCTGCCGAACGAACGACTGGCCGAGGAAATGACCGCCATCGGCTTCTACCTCTCAGGCCATCCGCTCGACGACTATGCCGTTGCGCTCAAGCGAAAGAACATGCTGACGCTGGCCGAGCTTCAGGAAAAGGCGGAACGCGACGGCGGCGCGGTGTCCCGCGTCGGCGTCATCGTTTCGGGCCTGCAGGAACGGAAATCCGGTCGCGGCACAAGGTTCTTCCGCATGAACATCTCGGATCCGACGGGACAGGTGTCCGGCATGGCCTTGTTTCCCGAGGACTTTGAAACCGTGCGCAAGGTCTTTGAGAAAACCACCCAGGTGGTGATGACGCTCGAAGCCCGCTTCAACGAAGGCCAGTTCGATCCCATTGCCCGCTCGGTCGCCCCAATCGACGGCATTGTCGCGGCAGGCGCCTCCGCGGGCCTCAACGTCATGATCGACACGCCCGAAGCCGCCAGCACGATCCAATCCGTCCTCTCGCGCTACAAGGACGACGGCGCGATCAAGACGAAGGGCCCGGTGCGCATCACGGCCCTTTCCGTGCCCCTGCCGAACGATGCCTCCCAGGATGTGCCGATTGACATCGGCGAAGACTGGCCCGTCTCGCCCCAGATCAAGGGGGCGCTGAAATCGCTTCCCGGCGTTGTCACGGTCGAGGATCTGATGAACTGAAGGGTCTTCACTGCTTTGAAAATACGCAAATAAAATAATAAAGTGCGCCGCAGGCGCCCCTTTGGATTACCTCAGGCGGAAAACCCGCCGAATGCGCCACCGGCAAAGACAAGCGGCTTGCCATCCTTGGCCGAAGCCGCCTCCACGCGTCCGACGACAATCGAATGGTCGCCGCCATCGTGAACCGCGTAGCGGCTGCACTCGAAATGGGCCAGGCACCCGAGGATCAGGGGCGCACCACCCTCGCAAGTGCTCAACTCAAGGCCCTCGAAATTGTCTGCGTCATTCGCAAACTGGCGACAGGTGTCCTCTTGTTCGGCCCCCAGCACATGCACCACGAAACGCTCCGCCTCGACAAAGGCCCGATAGCGCGATGATGTCTTGGCGGGCGACCAGAGCACAAGAGGCGGGTCCAGCGAAACACTCGCGAATGAATTCACTGTCATTCCCACGGGGCCGATCTCGGACTGGCAGGTCACAACGGTCACACCGGTCGCAAACCGCCCAAGGGCGGTGCGAAAACTGTGGGCCGTGTCGGGGCCGGGGACAAAACGGTTCATCAGGCGACTTCGCGTCCCAAAGCTGCGGTATAAAGTTCGAACCAGGTTTCCCGGTCCATCGTCACCTTCAAAGCATCGCTGATCGCGGCAATACGGTCCAGCCTGTTCGTCCCCAATACGGGCAGGATGCGCGCCGGATGCGCCATAAGCCAGGCAACGGCCACGGCAGACTCGTCCACGTCGTTCTGCATCGCGACTTTCGAAATGGCGGTCCGCAACTCGCCACCGTCCGAAAACAGCGCACCCCCGCCAAGAGGCGACCAGGCCATCGGCGCGATCTTTCGTTCCTGCAGGAAGGCAAGGTCGCCATTGGTAAAGGCGGAATGTTCGGCAAGGCTCATTTCGATCTGGTTGGTGGCCAGGGGGGTCGACATGGCCGATTGCAAAAGGCTCCAGTCCCAGGGGCGGAAGTTCGAAACACCGACGCTCCGCACCTTGCCCGAGGCAACAGCATCGTCCAGCGCACGGCCCGTTTCCTCGGCATCCATCAGGGGATCGGGCCGGTGGATCAACAAGAGGTCAATTCGATCCGTCGCCGTTTCCGAAAGCGACGTCTCAATCGACCGCGCGATATGCGCCGCCGAGGTATCATAGTGCTTCACCCGCGCTGTTTCATAGCGGCCAACCGGTGCCACGATACCGCATTTGGTCACGATCTCGATCTTGTCGCGCAAACCGGGGCTTTCACGCAGGCAGGCACCCAGCAGAGCCTCAGCCGCATAGCCCCCATAGATATCCGCCTGGTCGATCGTCGTGATGCCCTGGGCCAGACAGGCGTCGATCTTGGCGCGGACATGACCAGGCGAGGTGTCCGTGTCATCGCCAATGCGCCACATGCCGTAAACCAGCCTGCTGAGCGCGACACCTCCCTCAAGTTCGATCCGTTCCATTATCGTCGTTCTCCCACGCCAAGCGGCGTTGCCGGTGTCTCGTCGGGCACGCGCCCATAGGCGTGCGGCAGTGAACAGGTCTTCAACTCCGGCAAGACCCGTGACCCGAAGTGCCTGCACTCTTCGATATGCGGATAACCCGAAAAGATGAAGGCGCGAATGCCCATTTTCCGATAGGCCTCGATCTCGGACAGCACCTGGTCGGTCGATCCGACCAGTGCCGCACCGCAGCCTGACCGCGCCCGGCCGACGCCCGTCCAAAGATGCGGCTCCACATAGCCGAACTTGTCGGCCAACTCCCGCGCCCGCGCCTGGTGGCTGACCCCAAGTGAGGCGCTGTCATGGGCGCGATCCCGGATCAGCGCCCCGTATTCGTCGTCCAGTTTCGACACGATGTATTCCGCGTATTCCCGCGCCTCGGCCTCGGTGTCGCGCACGATCATATGCACCCTCAGCCCGTAATCCAACGTCCGCCCGTACCGCTCGGCCACAGCGTTCACCGCCTTCATCCGCGCGCCGATCTGCTCTTTCGGCTCGGGCCACATCAGGTAGACGTTGCAATGCTGCCCGCACAATTCCAGCGCCTGCGGAGAGTATCCGCCAAAATACATCAGCGGCCCGCCGTTCTGCTGATAGGGCCGGGCAGGCTCTGTCGGCACGCCTTCAAAGTTGTAGACCTCGCCCGCATAATTGATCTCGTCCCGGCTCCACGCCTGCCGCAGGATCTCGACCACCTCGCGCGAGCGCCGATAGCGAAAGGCGCTGTCGGCCTTCTCGCCCGGAAAATCCGACGAGATGATATTGATCGTCAGCCGCCCATTCATCATGTGATCCAGCGTCGCGATGGTACGGGCCAGCATGATCGGCTGCATCTCGCCGCAACGTACCGCAGCCAGCATGTTGATCTTGCTGGTCAGCGGCGCCGCCCCCGCGACGAAACTCAGGGTGTCCTGACCCACCTGGTAGGACGACGGACACAGGATGTTGCGGAACCCCTGCGCTTCCGCCTCCAGCACGATGTCACGGCAATGGTCCCAGCTAGACCGCAGAGCGCCGTCCGGGACGCCCAGGAACTGATAGTCATCCGAACACAGCGCCGAGAACCAGCTGATTTCCAGCGCATCCAGATCGGGGGAGGTTATGGGCACAACACTCATCGGCATCCTCGCTCGCTGCGATTTTTGACTTGCCTAACATCCGTAGATGAATGCATCAATACTGTATCAATTTGTGTGACCCATGAAACCCGACCCCACCTCGCTGCCGAAATACGTTCGGACTTCCGAAATGCTGATCCGCGAAATCGCCGCGGGCCGCCTGCTGGACGGCGAACGCCTGCCGCCGGAACGCGAAATGGCGGCTAACCTTGGTATCGCGGTCGGCACCCTGCGCAAGGCGCTTGGCGAGTTGGAAACGCGCGGTTTGCTCGAGCGCATCCACGGCTCCGGCAATTATATCCGGCACGATCCAGGCGCTTCGGGTGTCTACGCCTTTTTCCGGCTTGAACTGCTGGAAGGGGGCGGGTTGCCAACGGCGGAAGTGCTTGACGTCGCGCGCTTGGCGAAACCCGCCGACCTGCCAAACATCGGGCCTTCAGAAGACGCGCACCGTATCCGGCGGTTGCGCAGGTTGTCCGGCCACCCCGTGGCGCTTGAGGAAATCTGGCTGGACGGCGACCGTGCCGAGGTACTGCATCCTGCATCCATGTCCGAGTCGCTTTACCTCTTCTATCGCCAGACGCTTGGGCTCTGGATCGCCCGCGCCGAAGATCAGGTCGGCGTCGGCCGCGTTCCGGACTGGGCCAATGACGACTTCCCTCTGCCCCCCGGCAAGGTCTCGGGCCTTGTCGAACGGCGGGCCTGGGACACAGAGGGCGAAGTTGCCGAATTTTCGCGCACATGGTTCGAAACAGACAAGTGCCGCTATGTAACGCGCATCAGATAAGGGTATAAATGTTGGAAAAGGTAAACTACGGAATCATCGGATGCGGCATGATGGGGCAGGAACATCTGCGCAACATCGCCCTGTTGCCCGATGCCCGCATCGCCGCGATCTTCGAGCCGAACCAGATCATGGCAGACGCCGCCAAGTCCATCGCCCCGAACGCGACGATGTGCGCATCCCTAAGCGAGCTTCTGTCCATCGACGCCCTCGACTGCCTGCTGATCGCCTCGCCCAACCACATGCACGTCGCCCAGTTCACCGAGATCTCAGAAACCCGCCCTCTGCCGATCCTGATCGAGAAACCGCTTTTCACAGCGCCCGAGGATGCCTCGAAACTGGTCAGATTGAACGCGAGCTATCCGGCACCGGTCTGGGTCGGGATGGAATATCGCTATATGCCGCCCGTCAACACTTTCATCGAACAGGCCGACAACGCGACAGGCGGCATCAAGATGCTGACCATCCGCGAACACCGGTTCCCCTTCCTGCCGAAGGTGGGCGACTGGAACCGGTTCAACCGCAACACCGGCGGCACGCTGGTAGAAAAGTGCTGCCACTTCTTCGACCTGATGCGCCACATCCTTCAGGACGAACCCATCCGCGTCATGGCAAGTGCGGGTCAGGATGTGAACCACCTCGACGAAACCTATGACGGCGAGGTCCCCGACATCTGGGATGGCGGCTATGTCATCGTCGACTTCGCACGCGGCGCCCGCGCCATGCTGGAGCTTTGCATGTACGCGGAAGGCTCGACCTTTCAGGAAGAAATCACCGCCGTCGGCCCCGCGGGCAAGATCGAAGCCAAGGTGCCGGGGCCGGGCCGCTTCTGGCCGACCCATCTGGGCGAACCGCCGGTGGCCGAGGTCACCATCTCGCCCCGTTCGCCCAAAGGCCCGCAAACCGTCGAGATCCCGGTGGATCCGACCCTGCAACTGGCCGGTGACCACAACGGATCGACCTTTTTCCAGCACGCCTACTTTCTTGAAGTGGTGCAGGGCAAACGCAGCCCCGACGTCACCTTGCAAGACGGGCTTCGCGCGGTCGAAATGGGGCTGGCTGCACAGCAATCGGCAACAACCGGTCAGGCCGTCACCCTTGCGCCCGATGCCGCAACAGACCACCCTGCTGTCGCAGAATGACAGGCCGCGCGGCCGGTGGTCGCGCAACCTGTGGCCAAACAGCAGGGGAGTTTGGTGGTGAAAGAACATGTGCGCGTGATCGTGATCGGCGGCGGGGTCGTCGGATGCTCGGTGCTGTACCACCTGACCAAGCTGGGCTGGTCCGACGTCATGCTGATCGAACGCTCCGAGTTGACCAGCGGCTCCACATGGCACGCGGCGGGCGGTTTCCACACTCTCAACGGCGACACGAATATGGCCGCGCTTCAGGGCTATACCATAGGGCTATATGCCGAGTTGGAAAAGATCACCGGCATGTCCTGCGGGCTGCACCACGTTGGCGGGCTGACCCTCGCCGACACGCCCGAACGGCTGGACATGCTAAAGGCCGAACGCGCCAAGCACCGCTACATGGGGCTGGATACCCGCATCCTAACCCCCGAAGAAGTCTTGGAAAAAGCCGATTTCGTCAACATAGACGGCATTCTCGGCGCGCTGTACGACCCGCTTGACGGCCACCTCGACCCCTCCGGCACCACCCACGCCTATGCCAAGGCAGCGCGCATGGGCGGTGCGGAAATCGTCACCCACAACCGCGTTCTTGAAACCAACCCGCGCGCGGACGGCGGCTGGGAGGTGGTGACCGAAAAAGGCACCGTGACCTGCGAACACCTGGTCAACGCCGCCGGCCTCTGGGCACGCGAAGTGGCTGCGATGGCGGGTGTCTACCTGCCGCTGGTGCCGATGGCGCATCAGTACCTCGTCACCGAGGACGTGCCGGAGATCGCCAACCGCGACACCGAGATTCCCCACGTGATGGACCCCGGCGGCGAAAGCTATCTCAGACAAGAGGGCAAGGGGTTCGTCATCGGGTTCTATGAACAGCCCTGCGAACCCTGGGCGGTCGACGGCACGCCCTGGGATTTCGGCCACGAGCTTTTGAATGACCACTTCGAAAAGATCGAAGACTCGGTCGATTTTGCCTATCGCCGGTTTCCCGTGCTGGAACGCGCCGGGATCAAAAGCGTCATCCACGGCCCCTTCACCTTTGCCCCCGACGGCAATCCGCTGGTCGGTCCCGTTCCGGGGCTGCGCAATTACTGGTCTGCATCCGCCGTCATGGCCGGGTTTTCCCAGGGTGGCGGCGTCGGTCTGACCCTGGCGCAATGGATGATAAACGGCGAACCCGAGGTCGACCCCCGCGCCATGGATGTCTCGCGTTTCGGGCGCTGGACCACGCCGGGCTACACCGTGCCGAAGGTGATCGAGAACTATCAACGCCGGTTTTCAGTCGCCTATCCGAACGAGGAACTTCCCGCCGCGCGCCCGTTCCGAACCACACCCATGTACGACATCTGGAACGACATGGGCGCGGTTTTCGGGGCGCAATACGGGTTGGAAGTCGTGAACTACTTCGCAACAGGTGACGAACCCCGTTACGAAACGCCGAGCTTCCGTCGCTCGAACGCCTGGGAGGCGACGCGCCGCGAAGTGCGCCATGTGCGCGAAAAAGTCGGCATCAACGAAGTCCACAACTTCTCGAAATTCCGGGTGGCCGGGCAGGGTGCGCGGGCCTGGCTCGACAGGGTGATGGCCGGTCGCATTCCGAGGCCAGGCCGGCTTTCCCTGACGCCGATGCTGTCGCATTCGGGCCGCATCATCGGGGACTTCACCGTGTCTTGCCTTGGCGACGCGGATTTCCAACTGACCGCCAGTTACGGCAGTCAGGATTACCATCAGCGTTGGTTCGACGAACAACTCATCGGGGTCGGGGATGTAACGGTCGAGAACCTCTCCGACCGGCGCACCGGGTTTCAGATCGCGGGGCCCGACGCACGCAGACTGCTTGCCCGCGTCACCGCTGCCGACGTGTCGAACGAAGCGATGCCGTTCCTGTCAGTTCGCCCGATGGTCGTCGGCATGGTGCAATGCCTGGTGCAACGGGTCAGTTACACCGGTGACCTGGGATACGAGATTTACTGTGATCTGCCGTCACAACGTTCGCTTTGGACGACCCTCAGCGAGGCGGGGCGGGAGTTCGATCTGAAGCCATTTGGTATGCGCGCGATGATGTCCTTGCGGTTGGACCGTTTTTTCGGCTCCTGGCATCGGGAATTCACGGCGGACTATACAACCGCCGAGACCGGTCTTGACCGATTCATCTCATTTTCCAAAGGTGCAGACTTCATCGGCCGAAGCGCGGCCGAGGCCGAAAGACAATCCGGGCCGAAACGCCACCTGGTCGTCTTCGACGTCGATGCGGGGGATGCCGACGTTGTCGGCTGGGAGCCTGTCTGGAGCAACGGCGAAGTGATTGGGTTTTGCACGTCAGGGGGGTATGCGCATTGGACCGATTGTTCGATGGCGCTGGCCCTGGTTGAACGAACATTCCCGGATGGCGATGGCGAAGCCGAGATCGAGATCCTTGGCGAAATGCGGTCAGCCCGGTTGTTGGCGAATCCCGTCTTCGATCCTTCCGGGAGCCGAATGCGAGGTTGAGCGCGGCTCAGAGGCGTTCAAGAGCTATTGCGATCTAAGATCCTTTGGGCAAGCCGGTCCTGACAGGCGTCAGAACTCTTCCCAATCGTCGTTCTGGAACGTTTCTTCCTGAAGTTTGAGCGCAGCATTCCCGTCAATCATCGGCGGTCGGGTATCGCCAGCAGCGGGCGATCCTGTTTGACTTGTTGTGTGAGCGCCCGCCTGAGTACGGCCGCTTTGTCGTGCGCTCTCGAATCTTGGGGCTGGCGCCGCGCGCCCTGCCGTCGTATTCGAGCGACTGCATTCAAAGCGGCTTGTCACGCCCACCAGGGTGTTCGCTTCGGAGTGAACGGTCTGCGTGGCGGCCATCGTTTCCTCGAACATGGCGACGTTCTGTTGTGTGACCTGGTCCAACTGTCCCATTGCCGTGTTTATCTCGTCCAGCCCCGTGGATTGTTCCTGGGCCGAAGCTGCGATCGCGGTGACGTGCTCGGCGATGTCACCGACCGAACCCACGATTTCGTTCAAGGCCTGCCCTGCCTTGTCGACAAGCGAAACACCTTTCTTGACGTGTTCGCCGGAGGTCGAGATCAAATCGGTGATTTCGTGCGCGGCGTCGGAAGAGCGCTGGGCCAGCGACCTGACTTCAGAAGCGACCACGGCAAAACCGCGACCAGCATCTCCTGCGCGCGCGGCCTCGACACCAGCGTTCAGCGCCAAGAGGTTGGTTTGGAAGGCGATTTCGTCAATCACGCCAATGATGCGTGAAATCTGCGTGGACGACGATTCGATTTGACCCATGGCATCGACTGCTTCCTGGACAACGTGACCAGAGGTTTCCGCGTTCTGTCGGGCCGTCGTGACAACCTTTTGCGCGTTGTTCGCCCCTTCGGCGGCAGAGGCCACGGAACTCGTGAGCTCCGAGACAGCCGCCGCGGTTTCTTCAAGCGTGGCTGCCTGTTGTTCGGTACGCTTGGACAGGTTGTCAGCAGCCGAGGATACGTTGTCGGCCTCACCGAGGATCGTGTCAGCGCTTTCAAGGATGGCCGATACGGCAACGTCAAGTGCTGCAACCGCCGAATTGAAATTTGCGCGCAGGCTTTCATATTCGCGGCCAAACTCGGTCTCGATACGATATTTAAGGTCGCCCTCGGACAGATGAGAAAGTGCTTCTCGCAAGGCTGCGTCGACGACCGCCTGTTCTGCGTTCAGGCGCTCGGTTTCTTCCGTGGCGCGGTTCAATTCCTGCGCAGCCTTCGTGACATCCGATCCCAGCAGAACATAGCCGGTGATCCTTCCGGCCTTCGTCCGGACAGGGCTGAGGCTGCCATCCAGAAGAAACGTTTCGCCAAGGGGGCTGACCTGGAATCTTCCAAAAATGGCGCGGCCATCGCGAATCTGGTCTGAAAGCGAAACGCCATGCTCGTCATGCAGGACCGTGTTCATTTGCGCGTCGGGCAAAGATTGCGTCCTAAGCAAATCTCGGAATTGCGGGTTGAGTTCGACAAGGACACCCTCACTGTCAAAGTCCGCTCTCAACTGCGCCTCTTCCAGGGCTTCGAGGATGGCGCTTGTCTTGCGCGTTTCGGTGACGTTTTCATATTCGATGACATAGCCGCAGACCGCGCCGCTTTCATCCAGAACCTCGTTCAAGGTCAGATCGAACAGCAATTCGCCGAAATTGGATTCCGCCTGATGAGGAAAGGAAAGTCCCGCGATCTTCGCGCGAACCTGTTCAAGGGGCGCATGCAGGATGTCAGGTGAGGTTCCGATGAAGTTTTCCGGGTCAAACCCGGGAAACCGCTCCTGGAATTGCGCGATGTGAGAACCGGCGAATCGCAGAAACGCCCGGTTTGCATGTGTCACGACAAGATTCAGATCGCAGATGATCGTCGGCGTGCCGGAAGATTGAAAACCCGCACGTTGGAACATGGCGTCCAACCGCCCGGCCTCTGCATTGTCGAGGTTGCCGCGCAATTCCTCGATGGCCTGGGCCGTGACGCCGATCTCGTCGCTTCGTGAAAGTTCCGGTACTTCGGATGTCAGATCCCCCTCTGCCATGCCGACGGTTCGTTGCGTCAAATGGTCCAGCGGTTTGGTTACCATCCTGCGGATCAGGAACCCTGCCGCTGTTGCGAGCACCAGAACCAGAACCAGGCTGATGGCGATGTTTTTCAGGCGTTCATCTTCGATATGGGTAAAGATTTGATCGGGTTGCCAATCGATGGAAAGGCTGCCGATGATCGCGTTGTCCTTACCAAACCTGATTGGCGTGCCAATGGAGAATCCCTCTTCGGCCTGCGCCGTGTCTTCGGCTTCGACAGATTGGCCTGCCAGCCGTTTCAAGTCGGCGGCGACACTTGCGTCGATCCCTTCGGGATAGGCAACGATGGTTTCACCCTCGGCGTCGAGAATGACATAGCTTCTGATCATTCCCGTGGTCTCGACGACGTCGTTCAAACGTTCGGTAATGGCGTTTGTGTCCTTGAATTTGACGGCACCTGCCACCTGTTCCGCCGATACCTCGGTCAACCCCTTGGCCAGGGTGTCGATCGAGAATGTCGCGATGTCCCGGTACCCACGCTCGGCCGTCAGCATCAGTGCGGCGGCGATCAACATGCTGGAGCCCATCAGGATGAGCAAACATTTCGCAAAGATCGGCAGGGATTTCCGGGATTTCGGCTTTGAGCTTTCCATGGTGGCAGGCCGCCTTTTCAAATCTTCAGAGCAGGGATTCGGCGTCAACGCCGATGGTCATTGCGCCAATCGGCTGACCCGTGGCCGGATCGGTGATCGTGACCGAGATTTGCCCTTGGTATTTCTGGCTGGATTCATCGAACTCGACCTCGCCAAAATGCACCGCGTCGGCACCCGCACCATGGGTTTCGGTGAACTTTGCCTCGTCGCCCTGCCAATAATCCGAAGTGGTGGCACTTGCGGCCACGTTCAGCCCGACGCTGTCCATGATGAAAATCTCGGTAATGCGTCCGCCAGAGGCTTCGACCATCGCGCGCAGGTGGTCAGAGGCCGCGTTTTCCAGAACGGGCGTGATCGTCGGCGCATCGCTGGCACCGACTTCCGCGCGCCAGGCCAGGTCAAGCGCGTCGATCTGGCCCTGGCTGAAACCGGCGGTTGTCGAATTCTGACCGTTGATCGCATCGACGATCACCTGGTCCTGCATCCAACTGGAGATTTCCCCTTCAAGATAGGCGCGCATGGCGTCTTCAAAGTCATTCGCAAAGGCGGGTACGGCAAGAACCGAAACCGCCAGGCCGGCAAGGAGAGATGTCTTCATGGGTTGCGTTGTCCTTTTGATGGCATTGATTTCCGCCGTCTTCTATGCGCGACCGGTTGCCAAAAATTTAATCGCGCAAAGAATTACGCATCTGTGCCATTTTCAGGCAGGGGCCGAAGTGTTAGCCAAGAGTATGTCCGATCCCTTCTTCACGCCCGTTTCCGGCTTTGATCTGCCCCGTTTCGCGGGGGTTCCGACCTTCATGCGACTGCCCCATGTGCCGCCGGGGCACGACAGGTTCGACGAGGTTCAGATCGGGCTTGTCGGCGCACCCTGGGATGGGGGCACGACGAACCGGCCGGGGCCGCGACATGGCCCGCGCCAGTTGCGCGATGCGTCCACGATGATTCGGGCCGAACATGCGGTCAGCGGCATCCGTCCGTTCGAAGCCGCCCGCTGCGCCGATCTTGGCGACGTTGGCCCGAACCCGGCGAGCATCACCGATTCACTCGACAGGTTCACGAAGTTTTACAAAGGGGTGCGCGACAATGGCATTCGCCCGCTAACCGCCGGTGGCGATCACCTTTGTTCGCTGCCCATCCTGCGCGGGATCGCGGATGCGCCCCTTGGCATGATCCATTTCGACAGCCACACCGACCTCTATCACAGCTATTTCGGTGGCGAGATGTTCACCCACGGCACGCCGTTCCGTCGGGCCATCGAAGAGGAACTTCTCGACCCGAAGCGCGTCGTTCAGATCGGGTTGCGCGGCTCGATGTACGATCACGAGGATTTCGACTTTGCCGAAAGCGTCGGCGTGCGCTGTATCCGGATCGAAGAATTCTTCCGTCGCGGCATTCCCGACGTCATGGCCGAGGCGCGCGAGATCGTCGGGGATCAGCCGATTTACGTAAGTTACGACATAGATTTTATCGACCCCGCCTTCGCCCCCGGAACCGGCACGCCCGAGGTTGGCGGGCCGAACTCGTTCCAGGCGCTCGAAGTCTGCCGCCACCTTTACGGGCTGGACATTCGTGGTGCCGATCTTGTCGAGGTTTCGCCGCCCTTCGATCCGAACGGGGCAACGGCGTTTCTTGGCGTCTCGGTGATGTTCGAACTGCTTTGTGCTATGGTGGCCCCCTCAGCTTAAGGGGGAAACACCATGATAATGCGTATTTTCCAGGTCGTGACCCGACCGGGGAAAGAAACCGAATTTGCCCGGTTCTTCCACGAAACCGCCATTCCACTGATGAAGCAAACCGCAGGGCTGGAACAGGTATTGCCGGGGGCGGCTCGGTCCGAAACGCCGCGCGAGTTCAGTTTCGTGATGGTCTGGAAAGACCTTGCATCGCTTCGGGCTTTCGTTGGCGAAGACATCACCTCACCCCACATTGATGCAGCCGAGGCGGAACTGGTCGAATCTCGCAGCATCAGGCACTACGACCTCGTGGCCTAGGCCGAGCAACTCGCCCCGCCCAGAACGCAGAACTTCGCGCAATGGGGGTGGTTCAGGCGCACGGGCGCTTCGGCCTCTTCCAGTGTCTGGCCCAGATCGAACTCGGCCTCATAGGGCAACAGCGTGCAAGCGACCACGGAAGGCGTCTTGGCCCCTTTGCGTTTCACAACCATCCGCGACGACGCACACATGACCTCTTCGGGCGATTTGCCAAGGATGTCCCAACAGGCGGTGGTGATCTCCGGCACGTCGACAGTTTCGTCCATCTCGGGGAAAAGGACAGTTTCGCCAGGGGCTTGGGCGTCGATTTTGAAGCCTTCGCGTTCAAACAGATCTGCATAGCCCTTGCGCGCGTCGGCCTCTGTCTCGTCCCACATCGTCCGACCGGCAACCGCCATGCGAAAGCCTTCGTCACGCAGCCAGCGCATCCCCTCCAGCGTCTTTTCAAAGCCACCCGCGCCGCGTTCACGGTCGTGCAGGTCCGCCGACCAGTGATCCAGTGAAATACGCAAGGTCAGGCGCTCCCCGTACCGGCGCAGAAGGTCCAACAGACCGGCCCTCACGGACTTGCGCATCATCGGTCGCATCGCGTTTGTCAGGATCAGAACGTCATAGCCCGCTTCCAGCGAGGCTTCTGTCATCGCGATCATCTCGGGGTTCATGAAGGGCTCGCCCCCGGTGAATCCGATCTCGCGTACGCCCCAGTTTCGCGCTTCAAGCTCGCCCAGATACCCGCGCACCTCTTCGGCGGTCAGATAGACCAGCGCGTCGTTCGTCGGAGACGACAGGATATAGCAGTTCGGACACTCGATATTGCAAAGCGTGCCCGTGTTGAACCAGAGTGTCTCGGGACGGGACAGGGCGACTTCCGCACGCTCTTCCCCCTTCGCCGTCACCAGGGGGTCGCTGAACTTGGCGTTTGGCTTTTGCTCGATCGTATCTTTCATCGGCCTGCATCTTTTGTCATAAAATTTACCTAAAAGCAGGACTGATAAAGGAAAAGGAAAAGCGTGCCGTCGTGACGCAGTTGTGATGAAGGCGTGTCAGGCTGGACCTGATGTTGAAGAAGCGGTATTGGGGCGGCAAAGACTATGTTAGCGGTAACAATCCCCGTAGGGCAGATAGACAGGAAGGCAGCAATGGTCTCGCGCGTTATCCCGGTCGATGATTTCGACCTCGTGATCTTCGGAGGCACCGGCGACCTGGCGCGTCGGAAGATCCTTCCCGGCCTATTCAGACGTTTCCAGGCAGGCCAGATGCCGGAAAACGCCCGGATCATCGGGGCCGCCCGGTCCGAGATGGACAAGGATGCCTTTCGCGCCGACATCGAAAAGGCGCTGAAGGAATTCGTGCCCGCCGATGCCCGCCCACGCGCGGCGGTCAAGGATTTCCTTGAACGTCTGGAGTACATCGCGATTGACGCCATGGGCGAGGGGGGCTGGAAGGCCCTTGCCGGAATGATGCGCAAGGATGTGGTCCGGGCCTTCTACTTTTCGGTCGCGCCGTCGTTATTCGGCCCGCTTGCCGAACGCCTGCACAAACATGGCTGCGCCGGGCCGCAATGCCGGATCGTCGTCGAAAAACCCTTTGGTCGCGACCTGGAAAGCGCCCGCGCCCTGAACAAGACCCTGCGCGATCACTTCAACGAAGGCCAGATCTACCGGATCGACCATTACCTCGGCAAGGAAACCGTCCAGAACCTGATGGCGGTCCGCTTTGCCAACGTGCTGTTCGAACCGCTCTGGAATGCGCAGTTCATCGACCACGTGCAGATCACCGTGGCCGAAACCGTCGGCGTGAACGGACGCGGCGATTACTACGACCGTTCTGGGGCCATGCGGGACATGGTGCAGAACCACCTGATGCAGCTTTTGTGTCTCACGGCGATGGAGCCGCCTTCGCGCTTCAATCCCGACGCCGTGCGCGACGAAAAGCTGAAGGTCATCCGCGCCCTCGACCCGCTGAAGCCAGAAGACATCGTGCGCGGGCAGTATGTTTCAAAGAAAAAGGGCGACAGCTATCTCGATCAGGTCGAAGACAAGGACAGCCGCACGGAAAGTTTCATCGCCCTGCGCCTGCATCTTTCGAACTGGAGATGGGCGGGCGTGCCGTTCTACCTGCGCACCGGCAAAAAAATGAAAACGCGGCACTCCGAAATCGCCATCGTCTTCAAGGACGCGCCTCATTCGATCTTCGGCCAGAACCTGGGCCAGCACCGCAATATCCTGGCCATCCGGCTTCAGCCGAACGAAGGCATGGACCTTCTGGTTACGATCAAGGAACCGGGACCGGGGGGGATGCGCCTTCTTGACGTGCCCTTGGACATGACCTTCGCCGATGCACTCGGCTCTGGCTCGGACGAGGTGAACGACGCCTACGAACGTCTGATCATGGATGTGATCCGGGGCGACCAGACCCTGTTCATGCGCGGTGACGAGGTCGAAGCGGCCTGGTCCTGGACCGATCCGATCATCGACGGCTGGATCGAACGGGGCGACAGGCCCAAGGACTATGAGGTCGGTTCCTCCGGACCGGAAGAAGCGGCAATCATGCTGCATTCCGAAGGTCGCCGCTGGCGCGATTTCAGCGGTTGAGGGGCAGGGGATGGACTGGAACGCATTAAAGGAAGTGGCCGAAAAAGCGGCAGAAACGCCGATCCTTTCACGCTTCGATGATCCGGGCAGGGCCGAAGAGTTTTCTGTCACATCGGGCGACCTTCTGTTCGATTATTCCAAGACGGCGATGGACGTCGCCGGGCGCGATGCCCTGTTGAACCTGTTCGAGGCCGCAGACGTGGCCAAGCGCCGCGACGCCATGTTCTCGGGCGAAAAGATCAACGAAACCGAAGGCCGCGCGGTCCTGCACACCGCACTGCGCAACCTCTCCGGCGATCCGGTGCTGGTCGACGGCGCGGACGTGATGCCCGGCGTTCTGGAAACGCTCTCGCGCATGGAGGCGTTTTCAACCGGCGTCCGCGCGGGCGAGATCACGGTCAGCGGCGGCAAGATCACCGACGTGGTCAACATCGGCATCGGCGGTTCCGACCTTGGCCCCGCCATGGCCACCCTTGCCCTTGCACCCTACCACGACGGCCCGCGCTGCCATTTCGTCTCGAACGTGGACGGCGCACATATCAACGACATCCTTCTGCCGCTCGACCCCGCAACGACCCTCGTGATCGTCGCCTCCAAGACCTTCACGACCATCGAGACCATGACCAACGCCGACACCGCGCGCGCCTGGCTGGCCGAAGGCGTGGGGGCGGAAAACACCGGCGCACACTTCGCCGCCCTGTCCTCCGCCGGTGACAAGACGGCCGCCTATGGCATTGACCCCGAACGTGTATTCGGGTTCGAGGATTGGGTCGGCGGGCGCTATTCCATGTGGGGGCCAATCGGCCTTTCCCTCATGCTCGCCATCGGACCCAAAGCCTTCCGCGCCTTCCTCTCGGGCGGAGAGGCGATGGACCGGCACTTCCGCGCTGCCGCACCGCTTGAAAACATGCCGGTCATGCTGGCCCTCACCGGCATCTGGCACAACCAGGGGCTTGGCTACGCGACCCGCGCAGTCCTGCCCTACGAACAACGCCTGTCGCGCCTTCCGGCTTACCTCCAGCAGCTTGAGATGGAATCCAACGGCAAGAGCGTCGCGATGGACGGCAGCGAAACCGCAACCCACACCGGCCCGATCGTCTGGGGCGAACCCGGCACCAACGGCCAGCACGCCTTTTACCAGTTGATCCACCAGGGCACCCGGCCGATCCCTTGTGAATTCATGGTCGGCGCGACGGGCCACGAAGAGGCGCTGAACCACCAGCACCAGCTATTGATCGCCAACTGTCTGGCCCAATCCGAAGCCCTCATGCGGGGTCGCAGCCTTGACGAGGCCCGCGCCCTGATGGAAGGCCAGTTCGAAGGTGCCGAGCTTGAGCGTCAGGCCCGCCACCGCGTCTTCCCCGGCAACCGGCCCTCGACCACGCTGGTCTATCCCAGGCTGACGCCCTTCGTCCTTGGCCAGATCATCGCGCTTTACGAACACCGCGTCTTTGTCGAAGGGGTGATGCTGGGCATCAACTCCTACGATCAGTGGGGCGTGGAGCTGGGCAAGGTGCTGGCAAAGGATCTGGAACCCATGGTGACGGGCGAAAAACCCACCACCGGCAAGGACGGCTCCACCGCCGGGCTGATCGGTTTCATCCAGGCGCACGGGGGCTAACCTCAGCCCTGTTCCGGCGCATCCTCGGCCAACACGCGGGCAACTGCCTCGGGGTAATGGGCGCGTCGCGCACTGCCGTCCGCTTCCAGCGAGATGCAGACGGCCTTGCCAGTTGCCGTCACACGGCCCCCGGAATGAACCGCGTATTCCATGACGAAACTCGACGGTTTCAACAGCCGCGTCCGCGTCGTCAACACATAGTGTTCGTCCCGGAACATCGGGGCCAGGTAATCCGCCGATTGCGCCCGCACCACCAATTGCGGATCGCCTTCCGAATATGAGGTGAACCCATAGGATTTGACGTAACGAACGCGGATCGTCTCGAACCAGCGCAGGTAGGCGAGGTTGTTCACATGCGCGAGCGAATCCAGCTCGAAGAACCGCACCTGGTCGGCATAGCCATAGGGCCAACCGGTGATCCCCCGATCCTCCAGCGCCGTCCTGTCCAGTGAATTCAGATAATCCGTCACATCCGCACGTCGATTGCCTTGGAGCGGGTAGCGGGAATCGAACCCGCACGTCCAGCTTGGGAAGCTGGCAGGCTACCACTACATCATACCCGCCTTGTGGCTTTTCCTAGTCCGCCGCGAGGTCGGGATCAAGCCGTTGTGACAAGGAAACGGATCGCGGCTTTTGCGCACGGCGCGGGGCGCTTGGCTTGCATGCTGCGGCGCGGCAGGACATGCTGTGGCCATGTATGCATCACACGGCTTCCTTCAATCGGATATCGGTGACGTCGACGTCGTTTACCACGACGGTCTTTACCACCTGTTCCACCTCGTCCTGCCCAACCACGATTTCATCGCCCACGCGGTTTCAAAAGACGGCATGACATGGCGGCGCGTGAAGAACGCGCTGTTCGTCGGCGACCCGGGCGCATGGGACGACGACATGCTCTGGACCATGCACGTCACCCCCGATCCCGAAAAGGAAAGCGCATGGCGCATGTTCTATACCGGGCTGGCCCGCAGCGAGTATGGCCGCGTGCAACGGGTTGGCTGTGCGCGGTCTGACGATCTTTATACTTGGACGCGCGACGAAAGCGGGGCCTACCCGCTTGAGGTGTCCGGGGAATGGTACGAATCCCGTGTGGACGAAGGCCGCGAGTGGGTCAGCTTCCGCGATCCTTTCTTCTACAGCGACCCGGCGACGGGAGAGCGGCTGTTGCTCGCCGCCGCCCGTGTGAAGGAAGGCCCGGTCATCCGCCGTGGCTGCGTCAGCGTCGCCCGTGAAACCGCGCCAGACACCTTCGAATTCTGCCCGCCACTTTGCTATCCCCGCCTTTATGATGACGTCGAGGTTCCGAACCTTCTTCAACTCGAAGGCCGCTATTACCTGATCGGTTCGATCCGCGAGGATACCAAGATCCGCTATTGGCAGGCCGACGAAATCGAAGGCCCCTACAAGAACTTCGCCGACAACGTGCTTTTGCCCGAGGGCAACTATGCCGCCCGTATCTGCAAGGTCGAGGGGCGTTACTTGTTGTTCAACTTCTTCCAACGCCGCGTGACCTACTATGGCAAGGACATGGTAACGCGCCTTCTGCCGCCGCCGAAGGAACTGACGACGGACGAACATGGCCGTCTGCTGCTGAAATCCTTCAGCGGTTTCGACGCCAATGCCCACAGCCCGTTCGAGGTGACACATCCGGCGGAATACGCAGCCCTTTTCGGCAATCCACAGGCCGCGATCAGCGGCGAAGACGGCAGCGTCCACATTTCCTGCCCAAGCGGTTTCGAGGCCTTCATGTTCCCCGGCGAGCACGAAGATTTTCGCCTGAGGGCGCGAATGCAACTCGAAGGTCTCGGGAAATGCGGCCTTGTCATCCGATGCTCGGAAGAGGGCGACGGCTATTACCTCTCGCTCGACCTGGTGAAGGGCTACGCCCAGATCCGCAGGTGGGGCGCCAGCGCCCGACCCGAATTTGAAACCGCCTTCGAATACGAAACCCTGCAAAGCGGCAATTTTCTGTCTGACAACGCCAGACATGAGTGGGAGATCGAGATCGTCGCCCACGGCACCTACGTCGAATTTTCCATCGGGGGGCAGGTGACGCTCTGTGTCGTCGATGACGGATTTTCAAGCGGCCGCGTCGGGTTTTACACGGAATCCGCACAGCTCAAACTTGCTGGCATCACGATGGAACGCTTGCGCCGATCAGTCAGCGAGGAAGAAACCGTCTATACATCAACGCGCCATTCCGACTTGAAATTGCCCACACCCGACGCACCTTTGACTTCATGAGCGGCGACGGACAGACGACAAACCAGGGCTGGCTTTTGGTCAGCGATATCGACGATACACTGACCGGGGATGACGCCGCTCTTGTGGCTCTGGCCGACGCGATTGAAACGGCGGGAGATGCGCTGATCCTCGCGGTAAATTCCAGTCGCCCCGCCGTCAGCGTCGCAGATACACTTGCCAATGTCTTTCCCGCTAACCTGAAACCCGCGGCTGTCATCACCGCCCTTGGCACGGAAATCTCGGTGCAGGGCAGGGCACTTCGGGACTGGCAGGCACAATTCGCGGAATGGCCGAACGCCCGCATCCACGACCTTTTGTCGGAACTCGGCCACAGGCCGCACGACAAAATCTACCAGACCGCTCACAAGGTCAGCTTTGCCGTGCCCGGCGAAACGGCCCAGGTCGAGGCACGTCAGGCCTTGCGGGACGCAGGCATCGACTGCCAGATCATCGCATCGGGCCGGGACGACTTCGACGTTATCCCCAAAAGCGCAGGCAAGGCGGCGGCAACGCAGCACCTTTCTGCACACTTCGCCATTGATCCTTCGCGCCTCATCGTCGCCGGCGACAGCGGCAACGATCTGGCCATGTTCCGGGCGGCTCCGCATCGCATCGCCGTCGGGAATGCGCGACGCGAACTTGTCGATGCGCTGGAGCCGGGCACTTTTTATCACGCAAAGGCCGCTCACGCCGCAGGCGTCCACGAAGGTCTGATCCATTTTGGCGCATTGCCGGAACCTGATACACAGAAAAGACAACAAGGATAGGCAAGACGTTATGGCCGACAAGAACTCAGGCTCACTGATGATGATCTCCCTGCACGGCTATGTCGCCGGTTCCCCCGAGCTTGGGAAACCCGACACCGGCGGGCAGGTGGTCTTCGTTATGGAACTGGCCAAACGTTTCGCGCGTCTCGGCTACAACGTCGATGTCATCACCCGCCGGTTCGAGGATCAACCGGCCGAGGACCGCATCAACGACAACCTGCGCGTCTGGCGCATCCCCTTCGGCGGCCCCGATTTCATCCGCAAGGAAGACATGCATGACTGGTACGGCGATTTCGTCTCGAACCTTCTGGCCGCAGTCAGGAAACAGGGCCTCGCCTATGACGTCGTGAACAGCCACTACTGGGATGCGGGCGTCTCGGGCCAGAAGATCGCCGAGGAACTGCAAATTCCCCATGTCCACACACCGCATTCGCTCGGTTGGTGGAAACAGAAGGACATGAAATCGCTTGGCAAGGACGACGGCGAGGGGAACTACCGGTTCGACGAACGCATCCAGAAGGAATTCGTGTTGTACCGCAGTTGCGACCACGTGGTCGCGACCTCGGAACAGCAGGTCCAACTGATCGAGGATCACTACGACCTGCCCGGCGAACACATCACCATGATCCCGCCCGGCATCGACGAACAACGCTTCACCGCCGTCACCCCGACCCAGCTTGCCGACATACGCGACCGGCTGAAGATGACGAAAGATGACGTTTACGTCGTGGGCCGCGCGGCCACCAACAAGGGTTACGACCTCATCATCCAGGCGCTGCCCCACCTGCGCCGCCTTCAGCCCGAGGCGCGTCTGGTCCTCGCCGCCGGGGCGAACTCGGACGACGACAAGAAACTTGTCGAAAGCTGGAAGAAACAGGCCGCCGACCTCGGTGTCGCCGATGCCGTTGACTGGCGCGGCTATGTCGCGGACGAGGAACTTGCCGACTATTACCGTGCGCCCGGCGTCTTCGCGCTGCCCTCACGTTACGAACCCTTCGGCATGACGGCGGTCGAGGCGATGTCCAGCGGCACGCCGACCGTTCTGACCACGCGCGGTGGGCTGTTCGAGCAGGTCGAATTCGGCCGCCACGCCCTCATCGCCGACCCGACACGCCCCGAAGAATTCGCCGCCATGGTCAACATGCCGATGCAGCACCCCTGGCTGCGCGAAAAGCTGATGGTCGAAGGCGCCCGCTTTGCCCGCCGCACCTTTGGCTGGACCGGTATCGCGCGGCGCACGGTCGAGATTTTCGAGAAGTTCCGGGGCCGGTATCAGCCCGTCTGAGAAAGCAAGAAGGGCCGACCAAAAGCCGACCCTCCCTGAAATTTGGCAGTTGAAGCGCGACGTTACTTCCAGCCGACCTCGTTGAAGATCTGCTGTGCGGCGGGAAGGTTCTTGGCCACCGCCGAAAGGCTCACCTCGTCCTGTTCAAAGGTGCCAAGCGAATCCACCGCCGCCGTGGTTTCAACGCCTTCCACCGCGGGGTATTCGTTGTTGCCAGCGGCGAAGTACACCTGTGCGCTGTCCGAGGCCAGGTACTCAAGGAAAGCAATCGCATTGTCGCGGTTCGGTGCATGGGCCGCCACACCGCCACCCGACAGGTTGACGTGCGCGCCCGAGCCGCCCTGGTTCGGGAAGACCCAGCCGAACATGTCCAGCTTGTCGCTCAGACCGTCCACCGGACCGGCCACGGCGCGGGCAAAGTAATAGGTGTTGCCGACCGCGATGTTGCACTCGCCCGAGGCCACGGCGCGAAGCTGGTCGGTGTCGCCGCCCTGCGGTTCACGCGCCATGTTCGCCACGATCCCTTCGGCCCAGGCCTTGGCCGCTTCCGCGCCCTCGTTCTCGATGATCGAGGCCAGCAGCGTCTGGTTGTATGTGTTGGTCGACGACCGGATGCAGATTTCGCCTGCGTATTTCGGATCGGCCAAATCGGCATAGGTTGCCGGCGGGTCGGTCAATTCGGTCTTGTCGTAAAAGATGATCCGCGCCCGCTTGGAAAAGCCGAACCACTGGTTGTCGCTGTCCTGGATATGACCCGGCACGCGCTCTTCCAGAACGGCACTGTCAATGGACTGCAAAACCCCTGCATCCTTGGCGCGCTCAAGACGCGAGGTGTCCACGGTCAACAGAACGTCGGCGGGGCTGTTCTCGCCCTCGGACTGCATCCGCGCAATCAACTCGTCGGCATTGCCCTCGATCCGGTTGATCGTGATGCCCGTCGCCTCGGTGAAATCCGAGTAAAGCCTTTCGTCGGTGTCATAGTGGCGCGACGAATAGAGGTTCAGCTCGCCCTCGGCAAAGATCGGTGTCGCAAGCGCCATGAGCGCGGTCGTTGCGCAAATTGACTTCAGTTTCATGGGGTACTCCCTTGGTGTTGTGTGAAGATCAAGCCGTTTGTTTCTTGGCTTGTGACTGTCCCGGCAGACGTTCGAGCCGCTGGAATTTTCTGTTGCCCGTCATTTTCCCTTGTCCGTTCAGGTGAAGACCGGTCTGCCCGATTGGCGGTGCGGCTGTCTGACGCCAGTTGCCACAAGCCTTCCACGAATCTCAAGCAGAAAGTTGACTTCTTTTGTCGGAAATTTTGGCCGGGCGTAGAAAACTGTGCCGCTTGCCGCCGTGAGATGTTCATAAAAAATCTTTTCAGACAATATGTTGCACAATTTTCCATCAGTCTCAAAGGTCAATAGCCGATTATTTCTATCAGAATTGACTTCCCTGACTAAAAAAGTCAAGTTGACCCCATCACGTCTCAGCCACCCGGCGAAAGGGAAGCCCGGACAATCCAAAGCAGGAGCATCCTGAAATGGACTTTGACCGAAAAGACCCCGCGCGCGACCGCCCCCGAGACACCAATCACGGAACGGACGACCTGTGCTGGAAAGAGATTCTGTCAAACGCCATCGGCGGCTGGACGCCGGCGGATCAGGCTCTTGAACATGTCATTGATCGTCTGGAGTGGAAATCTTGAACAGCATGACCCAAATCCCGAAACCAACGCAGGCACCCGCGTTGACGACCTACGACGCGCGCGATCTGATCGCGGATGGTACGCAGATCTGTATCACCCTCGACGATCAGCAGTATTTCCTGCGCATCACCCGCGCCGGCAAACTGATCCTGACCAAATGATGGCCCAGGCGGACGACCACCTCGCACGGGGCGGCGCCTCGGTCGCGGTCCTGAACCGTCTGGAGGGCTGGGAGGCGAACCTCATCGTCAACCTGCGCCTCTGGTGCGAAGGGCCAAGCGGGATGTCAGAGGTCTGGAAGGACTATACGCGCGTGTTTCGCAACCCCGACGCGATGGCCGAACTGCGCACCTTCGACGCCCTGGTGCAGGTGCTGGTCGAAAACGCGGCACGCCCGCTGGTCCGTCACTCGGTCGAATGCGCCTGCGTCGGGTCAGATGAATGCGTCTTCCTCAACCTCGTCAAGACAGCCTCCGACGGGCACCTCGGCGACGCCGCCCTGATCGCCACGCTTCTGGCAGGTCCGGCACAGGCGGAATCCATCGCCATGCTGGCAGGGCAGGTGGGCGAAACGGCCCGAAAGATATTGCCAGCGGAAACCCACAACGCCGTCGCGGACGGCGCGAACGTCATCCAACTTCACTAACCCCGATACAGGAAATCACTTCGATGAAACTCAAACTCGCAACCGCAATCGGTACAACGCTTCTGACGACGATCCCCGCGTTCGCCGACAAGGCAGCCGTGCTGGACAATTACGCCGACATCGCGCTGGCCAAATACGAAGACAGCCTTTCGACCGCCGAAACCCTTCTGGCTGCCGTCAACACCCTGGTCGACACCCCGTCGCCCCAGGCGCTCGAAGCCGCCAAGGCCGCCTGGATCAACTCCCGCGTGCCTTATCAACAGACCGAGGTCTACCGCTTCGGCAATGCCATCGTCGATGACTGGGAAGGCAAGGTGAACGCCTGGCCGCTGGACGAAGGCCTGATCGACTATGTCGACGCTTCCTACGGCGGTGCCACGGATGAAAACGAATACGCCGTGCTGAACGTCGTCGCCAACCCGAGCTTTACCCTCTCGGGCAGCGAGGTTGACGCCTCCGCGATCACCCCTGATCTGCTGGAAGGCTCCCTGCACGAGGCCGACGGCGTCGAATCCAACGTGGCGACCGGCTATCACGCCATCGAGTTTCTTCTTTGGGGCCAGGACCTGAACGGCCACGCCCCCGGTGCGGGCGCGCGTCCCTGGACGGACTATGCTCACGGCGATGCCTGCACAGGCGGTAACTGCGACCGCCGCGGCGACTATCTGAAAGCAGCGACAGAACTGCTGGTTTCCGATCTGGAATGGATGGTCGCGCAATGGCAGGAAGGCGGCGCGGCCCGCACCCAACTCATCGCAGACGAAGACGCAGGCATCGCCACGATCCTGACCGGCATGGGCTCGCTTTCCTACGGCGAACAGGCGGGCGAGCGGATGAAACTGGGCGTGATGCTGAACGACCCGGAAGAAGAGCACGATTGCTTCTCCGACAATACCTACAACAGCCACTATTACGACGCCCTTGGCGTGCGGAATGTCTATCTCGGCAGCTACACAAGGATCGACGGCACGGTCGTTTCCGGTGAATCGCTGTCGTCGCTGGTCGCCGCCGCCGACGCCGGTGTCGATGCCGAACTCACCGCGAAACTGAACGCCACCATGTTCGAAATGTCGGAAATGAAAACTGCGGCCGAGGCCGGGTTCGCCTATGACATGATGCTGGAACGCGGTAACGCGGCGGGCGAGGCGCTGATCATGGGCGCGGTCGATGCCCTCGTCGATCAGACCCGCTCCATCGAACGCGCCGTTGCCGCCCTTGGCACCGACGCGATCGAGTTCGAAGGCTCCGACAGCCTCGACAACCCGGACGCGGTCTTCGAATAAGACAACTCGTCACCTAGCTGAAAGGGGAGGCCTGGCTCAGGCTTCCCCAAACCCCCGCGAGGCACACGATGGCAAAGACACCCAGCCCCTGTATCGACGTCTGCAAATACAAACGCGAAGGCCATTGCATCGGCTGTTCGATGACCAAGGCGCAGAAATCGCTGTTCAAGCAGTTGAAGAAAAACAAACACCGCGAAGCCTTCGTCGAAATGCTGGTCGGCCAGCAATCGCGGCTTGGAAAGTTCGGCCACTGGGCCCCCAAGTACATGCGCAAATGCCTGAAGAAAAAGGTCAAACCGATCGAGGCCGTGCGCAAGGCGGCTTGAGGGCGAACCGACACAAAGGGTGACTACTTCGTATACCCGCCTTCGCCGAAAGCCTTGGGGTCGAGAATGGCAAGACAGGCATATTCGCTGTCACGAACGCCCAGTTTTTCGCAGATGTGCCGCGACACGTGGTTGTCGGTGCGCACGCCGGTATAGAATTCTTCCACGCCGAACCTTTCGTGCATCCTGCAAACCGCCAACGCACCAAGATACAATGACAGGCTTTGCCCACGATCCTGGTCACGGGTGGCCAGCATTCCCCACCAAGAGGCCCTGCCGAAACGGCTGTCGGGGTGGTTGCGCAGGCAGGCACCGGCACAGGCCGCAACACCCCCGTCGGGTGCTTCGAGGCAAAGATACACCGCGCCTCGTTTTTGCCCGAACAAGACCGGCGTCATGGGCGGAAGCACACCGTTGGCCGTGGCGGTTTCTTCCAGTGCATCGAGGATCCGTTCGGGTGTTTCCGGGCCAATGGTATGCAGGCGATATTGCTCCGGCAACGCGAAGCCTTCGAGGTATTCCGAACAGATCGAAACGCACTCTTTCCGCCCCATGAACTGATCCCAGCGATCGTTCTGATGCCCACGCCTTGCGTATTCAGCAGCAAACTCCGATTCTTCGGACTTCAGCACATAGTGATTGACCGTCGCCCCCTGGATGGACGCAAGTGCCGCCACCTTGTCGGCGTCCCCAAGCTTGGGCGCGTCGATCCCCCACATGCGGCCTTCGGTTCCGTATTGAGGCAGCTCCTCCAGCAAGGGAAACAGATCATGCGCGGTCTCTTGCATGGTCTTTTGAGCGTCTGATCCGAAGAAGCGAGGCTGCATGGCTGATATCTCCCGACCAACGAGCGTGAAATGGCAGAGTGCTGCCGTTTCCTGACCCGATCAATCCCTTTTTCTGCCTGTTCCGCTTCAACGAACCATCCGTACGACCGGACGCATGGAGGTTTGTCCGGCACGCACCCCACGTCAAAAAAAGAAAAAGCCGCACCAACCGGCGCGGCCCTTTCATATCCTGTTGTTCACCCTCAGCGCAGGTGGCTGCGCAGGAACCAGGCGAATTTCTCGTGGACCTGCCCGCGTTCTATGCAGAGGTCCTCTGTCAGGGTGTCGCCGTGGTTGGCGGCCACTTCCCCGGCACCCGCAAGCGTTGCGGCAAGGGTTTCCTGCGCATCGCACAGCGCCTTGATCATCTCTTCCGCCGTCGCCTCGCCTTCGTATTCGGAAACCTTGGAACGCTTCAGCATCCCGGCAAGCGTGCCCTCGGCATGGGCGTCCAGCGCCTTGATCCGCTCGGCAAGATCGTCTTGGGCGACAAAGTGATCTTCGTACATTTTCTGGAACAACTCGTGCAGCGGGCCAAAGGCCATGCCGGTCACGTTCCAGTGGAAATTCTGCGCCAACATCGTCGCGACCGCCGTTTCGGCGACGCTCTGATTGAGGGCCTCAACGATTTGAGATTTGGCATCCGTTGACAGTGCCGTTGCTGTTTGCGTCATCACGCGCTCCTCGAATATCGGTCATTTGAGCTTGCTGGCTGGCACGTGCTTGCTGGCTCGCTACAGAACAAATAGCGAGCCACGCGGGGGTTTCAAGAACTTTTTAGAATAATTCTAAATCAGAGAGAATTGCTCGGAAATCCGGGCCAGAAGAAACCGGACATGGCGATGGTGCGCCCGGTCGATGCGCGAATGCAAAAGAAAGCGCGCGCTGGCCTCATCTTTCCGCGACAGCGACGCCGCCAGCCGCAAAAGCCAGGCTTCGTCAAAGGACCGTTCCGGCGTGCCGGGGCGAAAAAGCACCGCGCGTTGGCCCAGGGCGTCGTTCAGACACAGCATCAACGCCTCGGCATGGGCCTTGAAGGACTGGTTTCGATCGACACACAAAAGCGCACAGGCCTCGAACAGATCGGTGCGGGCCTTCGACCGGCAGGCAAGGGCGGTGAACCTCAGGTGGTTCAGAAATGCCGTTTCGCTGGCGTCCGCCGGCTCTGCCTCGGGCCAGTCCCAATGGCTCTCCCCATGTGAAAGAGCTGCCGTTTGTCGCATCGCTTACCCCTCGGAACCCTGCGTTTTCGCTCGCACTTCAGATTTCCTGACTATATTTATAAGTTATGAAGAATATCTCAACCTCCATCCTTGCCATTCTGCTGAATTCGGGGCCGAGCGGCGCATTCGCCGCAGCGGATCTGGCGGATTTGCACCTTCTGGTGGTGCCACGGAGTGAAGAAGAGGCGGATCGGATCAGGAAGGTGACGGCTCCGACCCGTGATTTCAGCGCATCCGAGCGGTTCGAGGCGAATCAGGCAGGGGCCGCGACGGTCCGCGTGACGGACACCAGGAATGCTTTCAGCCAACCTTCGGGCAATATCAGCTTCGAACGCGAACTTGATTTCAAGGTCGGCAACGGGCTGTTCAAGAAACTCTGGGTGTCCTCGCCATCCTCCACCCTGGCCTCTGACGGGCTTGGTCCCCTGTTCAACGCGCGGTCCTGCCAAAGGTGCCACCTGAAGGACGGGCGCGGTCATCCGCCTGCCGGACCCGATGACAGCCGCGTGTCGATGCTGGTGCGCCTGTCGATCCCCGGAGGCGACGGAGTTGACGAAATCGAAGGCTACCTCGCCACGCGGCCCGAGCCGACCTATGGAAGCCAGCTTCAGGATTTTACCACCGCCGGGCATCCCGCCGAAGGGCGCATCGCGGTCCGCTACACCGAGGAACCCGTCGAACTCTCCGACGGCGAAACCGTATCCCTGCGTGTTCCGACCTACGACGTTGCGGACCCCGGCTATGGCCCGCTCCATCCCGACGTGATGCTTTCGGCCAGAGTCGCGCCACAGATGATCGGTCTCGGCCTTTTGGAGGCAATCCCGGCAGAAGACATCCTCGCGCTGGCCGACCCCGAAGATACCGATGGCGATGGAATCTCGGGCCGGGCACAGATCGTGATGTCCGCCGAATACGGCGTGCCGATGCTGGGCCGGTTCGGTCTTAAGGCGGGCCAGCCCTCGGTCTGGGAACAATCGGCCGCCGCATTCTCGGGCGATATCGGCATCTCGACGACGCTGTTTCCCGATGCCTACGGCGATTGCACGGAAGCCCAGACCGATTGCCGGACCGCCCCCCACGGCAACACCGCCGCCCACGACGATGCCGAGATTGGCGACGAGGGGCTGGACCTCGTCAGCTTCTATGCCGCGAACCTCGGCGTGCCAGCCCGGCGCGACGTGGACGACCCACTGGTCCTGCTTGGCAAACGGGTGTTCTACGAAACCGGCTGCACCGGCTGCCACACCCCGAAATTCGTTACACACCGGCTGGAGGATCAGCCCGAGCAGAGCTTTCAACTGATCTGGCCCTACACCGACATGCTCTTGCACGACATGGGGCCGGGCCTCGCCGACAACCGGCCCGAAGCACGCGCGAACGGGCAGGAATGGCGCACGCCGCCCTTGTGGGGGATCGGGTTGACCGAACAAGTGTCGGGCCACACGTTTTTCCTGCACGACGGGCGGGCGCGGTCGCTTCTGGAGGCCATTCTGTGGCATGGGGGCGAGGCCGAAGCGCAGAAACAGAAAGTGGTGACCATGCCGAAAGTAGACCGTGACGCTCTTATCCGATTCCTTGGAAGCCTCTGACATGCGCCTTGCACTTGCCTTCTGCCTGATCGCCACACCCGGCCTTGCCGATACCTCCGACGTGATCGACACCCATATCCTGCCGCGCCACCAGACCCTTGTCGCCGAAACCGCCGCACTGGCCGAAAGTGCCACGCAGGATTGCACGCCCGAAGCTCTGCGCCCCGCCTTCCACAGCGCCTATGACGCCTGGATTGGCATCAGCCATATCCAGTTCGGCCCTATCGAGGATCAGGGGCTGTCCCTTGCAATGGCCTTCTGGCCAGACACCAAGAACGCAACCGGCAAGGCCATCGCGCGTCTGACCGCGGCCAGAGATCCGATCATTGATGATCCCGAAAGTTTCCCCCAAGTTTCGGTCGCCGCCCAGGGGTTCACCGCGCTTGAACTCCTGCTTTACGAACCCCAACCCGATGGCGATTACGCTTGCCAGTTGACCCGTGCCATCGCCACAGGATTGGCACGAAAAGCCACCGAACTTGCCGAAGGCTGGGTCGATCACGCCGCCCTCTTGCGGAATGCGGGGGCAAACACGCGCTATCAATCCGAAGACGAAGCAGAACGCGCAGTTTTCACGTCCCTTTCCACCGGGCTGGAATTCCTGCACGATCAACGACTTGGCCGGCCCCTTGGCACCTTCGACCGGCCCCGCCCGCGCCGGGCCGAGGCCTGGCGCTCGGAACGCAGCCTGCGCCATGTCGAGATCAGCCTTGAAGCTCTCGAAAACCTTACCAGCGAATTGGTCGCCGACACCCCCCGCGCCTCCGCCGCCTTCGAACGCGCCCTTGATCGGGCGCAATCCCTCGACGATCCCGGCCTTCAAGGCGTCGCAGATCCCGCCAGCCGGTTTCGCATCGAAGCCCTGCAACAGGCCGTCGCCGATGTGCAACTCGCGGTGGGCGAAGAGGTCGGCAAACCGCTTGGCATTACGGCGGGGTTCAATTCACTGGACGGCGACTGATGCTGACCCGGCGCATTTTCCTTGCCGGTATCGGCGCAACGGCAGCCCCCGTGGGTAGCTGGGCCGAGGCGAACCACCCCGTCGCCCTCAGCGCCGCACGCCGCCCCGACGGGCGCTTTGCCCTTGTCGGTCTTCGCGCCGACGGCTCGCTGGCCTTGGATCTTGATCTGCCCGCACGCGGCCACGCAGGTGCCGCCCATCCCACACGGGCCGAGGCGCTGGTGCTGGCCCGGCGTCCCGGCACCTACGCGCTTGTCATCGACTGCATCAGCGGCGCGATCCGCCAGCGGCTGACGGCCCCGGAAGGGCGACATTTCTACGGCCACGGCGCCTTCACCGCTGACGGCAGCCTGTTCCTTGCCCCGGAAAACGACATCGAAACCGGCGAGGGGCGCATCGGTATCTGGGATGCCGCCCTCGGCTATCAACGGATCGAAGACCTCCCCTCCGGCGGCATCGGCCCGCACGAGATCATCCGGCTTGCCAGCGGCAGTTTCGCCATCGCCAACGGCGGCATCCGCACCCATCCCGACAAGGGGCGCGAGAAACTGAACCTCGACACCATGCGCCCGAACCTGACGATCCTGTCACCGTCCGGGCGCATCATTGACCAGGCCGAGGCGAACGCGCCGCAAAACTCGCTCCGTCACATCGCCGAGGATGCGCGGGGGCGGATCATCACCGGCTCTCAATGGCAGGGTGACCTTTACGATGCACCGCCCCTTGTCGGTGCCTACAGCGATGGCGTTCTGCGTGACCTCGACGATGATCCGGCCCTGCCATTGCGCCTTGATGGCTATGTCGGGAGTGTCGAGAAACTCGGGGGAGGGGCAGCAGTCACCTCGCCACGCGGCGGGGTGGCGCTGGTCTTCGACGAAACCGGCGCGGCGACGCTCTCGACCCCGGCACCGGATGTTTGCGGGTTGGCCAGCCACGCTGGAGACACCCTTGCCACCGACGGCAACGGCAACGTCCACCGGCTAAGTCAATCGGGAATGGACCGCATCGCCACCCACGACCTTGCCTTCGACAACCACATCGTCAGCCTGTAAGGGCAAGTCAGCCCCGCCGCCGTCGCCGCCTCTGAGTGTCGCCGCCGCCTGTATTGAAGACAACCTTGGGCAGATCGACCTCCTTTGAAAGCTCGGGAAACTCTGCCGTCGCGTGGGGAATGGCATTGGCGGCGACGAAATGTTCCTGGAATCGCGGCTCGATCGCGGTTTCGACCTTGTGGATGCGATGCACCTCTTCCTCGATCCGCGCCCGTGCCGAGATGTCACAAAGCGCAATCCGCGCGCCCGTACCGGCTGCGTTTCCGGCAGAGGTCACCTTGTCCAGCGGGCAATCGGGGATCATCCCCAGAACCATCGCGTGTTTGGGCGAGATATGCGCGCCGAACGCCCCGGCCAGCACGATCCTGTCCACCGTGTCGGTCTGCAATTCGTCCATCAGCAAACGCGCCCCGGCATAAAGCGCCGATTTCGCAAGCTGGATCGCGCGGATGTCGCCCTGGGTGACGGTGATCCGCGTTCCGGCCTCGGCGTCTTCCCAGACCAGATAGGCATGGGTGCGACCGTCGGGTATCGACCTCGACGTGCCGGTCTGCTCTGCCGATCCGATCAGCCCGGACGGGTCCAAAAGGCCCGCCATCCGCATTTCCGCCACCGCCTCGATGATGCCCGAGCCGCAAATGCCGGTCACGCCGCTCACGGCAATCGCGGCGTCGAACCCCGGATCGTCCGACCAGAGGTCCGAACCGATCACGCGGAAACGCGGTTCCTTGGTGTTGGGGTCGATCTCGATCCTTTCGATGGCACCGGGGGCGGCACGCTGACCGGACGAAATCTGCGCTCCCTCAAAGGCCGGCCCCGTGGGCGAGGAACAGGCCAACACGCGGTCCTTCGTGCCCAACAGGATCTCGGCGTTGGTGCCGACGTCACAGATCAACACAAGGTCGTCCGACTTGTAGGGTTCTTCCGACAGCGCAACGGCGGCACAATCGGCCCCGACGTGGCCCGCGATGCAGGGCAGGATATAGGCCCGCGCCGCGGTGTTGATCGACGAAAGGCCAAGGTTCGACGCTTCGGTGTTCACCGGATCGGAGGTTGCCAGCGCGAAAGGGGCCTGGCCCAGTTCCACCGGGTCGATCCCCAAAAGCAGGTGGTGCATGACCGGGTTGCAGACGACGACCGCCTCGACGATCTGGCGCAGTTCGATCTCGGCCTCACCCGCAAGGTCACCGGCAAGGCGATCCATCGCATCGCGTACCGCCTTCGTCATCTCGACATCGCCGCCGGGGTTCATCATCGCATAAGACACCCGGCTCATCAGGTCTTCGCCGAACCGGATCTGCGGGTTCATGATGCCCGACGATGCCAGCACCTGACCATTCCTCAGGTCGCAAAGGTGGGCCGCGATGGTGGTCGAGCCAAGGTCGATCGCCAACCCGTAAAGCCGATCCTCGGAATACCCCGGCCAGAGGTCGATCAACACGGGCCGACCGCCGCGATGGTCCTGCCAGACCGCCGCCGTCACCGCCCAGTTTCCCTTCCTGAGGGCAGGCTGCAACTTGCCCAGAAGGGCAGGGCTGGCGGCCACGTTTTCAAGTTCCCAGTCGCGCTGAAGGGCTTCGCGCAGCCTTTGCAGATCGCCCGAAGGCTCGTGCATGTCCGGTTCACGCACCTCGACGTAATAAAGCCGTGTGGCAGGGGCCATCGTGATCGTGCGAACGGCGGCGGCTTTTCGCACCACCTGCTTGTGCACCTGGCTTTCCGGCGGCACGTCGATCACCACATCGCCCTGGATCAGCGCCTGACATCCCAGCCGCCGCCCGTCCTTCAGACCGCGCTTTTCGTCATAGCGTGCCTCGACCGCGTTCCATTCCGACAGGGCATCCTCGGCCACCGTCACCCCGTGCTTTGGAAAATTCCCAAAGCCGGGCGAGACCTGGCACTTGGAACAAATGCCGCGCCCGCCGCAAACCGAATCGAGGTCCACGCCCATCTGCCGCGCCGCCGTCAGAACGGGGGTGCCAAGCGCCACCTCGCCACGCTTGCCCGAGGGCGTGAAAATCACCAGCGCTGTGTCTTTGGTCATGAACGCTCCGGTCGTTCAGGTCAGCATAACGCCTTGATTTTGGTTGAGAAGGCCCCAAAACGGCACAGGCGGTCGCAATCGGCGCATCCCGGTCGCCCTAGCGCCGCCGCCGCCGTCCGCCTTCGCGACGTCCGCGACCACCCTGAGCGCCGCCCGACGCCTTGTTGATCTTGATCCAATTGCCGCCCGAAGGGTCGTTGTTGTTCAGGAAATCCGCCGCCCGGATCGACAGCGTTTCTTCCGACATCACCCCGGTTTTCGGCGCAAGACCCAAGAGCGGCGCAAGCGCGGCAGGGTCGATGCCTTCGGGCACGATCACACCCATGTCAGCCAGCCTTGCGATCCGCTCCGACACAAGATCGGCGTCGGCGGACATACCCAGAAGCGGGCGAAGCGCCTTCAGATCAACTTCGTCCGGCGCGGTCACGCCAAGGGCCTTCAACTCGTCCAGCCGCTCGCCGGTCGCTTTCAGCGTCTTCGGCATGGCGACCGGGTTCATGATCGCGCTTGTCATCCCGTGGCTCGCAGCCATCGCAAGAAAGGCGTTGTTTATCCCGTGCCGGTTCGGCAGCCCGAACGAGATGTTCGACGCACCGCAGGTGGTGTTCACGCCCAGTTCCTCGCGCAGTTTTCGCACCAGAGTAAACACCTGCTGCCCCGCCGTCGCCATCGCGCCCACGGGCATCACCAGCGGATCGACCACGATGTCATGGGCCGGGATGCCGAAATCCGCCGCCCGCTCGACGATCTTCTTCGCGACCGCAAAGCGCACGTCGGGGTCTTCGGAAATGCCCGTGTCGTCGTTTGAAATCGCCACGACCGGCACGTTGTATTTCTTGACCAGCGGCAGAACCAGTTCCAGCCGTTCTTCCTCGCCGGTGACCGAGTTCAAAAGGGGACGACCCTGCGCGGTTTCCAGACCCGCTTCCAGGGCACCCGGCACCGAACTGTCGATGCAAAGCGGTGCATCGACCAACCCCTGCACCAGTTCCACCATCTTGGTCATCAGCGGCGGTTCGGTCTCGTTCGGGTTGGGGTTCGAGTTGTAGACGACGCCCGCGTTCACATCCAGCACCTGCGCCCCGCAGGCGACCTGTTCCAGCGCGTCCTTTTCTACGGTCGAGAAATTCCCGGCCTCCAACTCGGCTGCCAGTATCTTGCGGCCCGTCGGATTGATCCGCTCGCCAATCACGCAGAAAGGTTCGTCAAAGCCGATGACAACGGTTTGGGATTTGGATTCAAGGACGGTGCGCGTCATGGGGCTTCCTTTGCCGGAGCGATTCATTGGGCCAGTCATCCTGCGATTCCGCCCTTCATGCAGGGCGGGAAACGACTTCTGGCAGGTTGGAAAAGACACCTAGAGAAGTCGTAAGGCCTTGGCGAGGGTGCGCGGGGTGAAAGTTTCTCAAGAAAGTGATGAGTTATCCGACGTATCGTCAAAACGCAGGCAGAGCACAGCGAAGGCCAGAAGCGCTACCGTAACTCCGGCGGCCACCAGGAAAGGCAGCCGCAAGGCGGCCTCGCGTCCCATCCCCGGTTCAGCAAAGGTCACAAGCGCTCCGGCAGCCAGCGACCCAAGCGGGATCGAGCCCCAGCCAAAGAACCGATAGATCGCGTTGACCCGTCCCAAAAGGGCAGGCGGGATGACCCTTTGGCGCAGCGACACGGTGACGATGTTCCAGACCATCCCGAAGGCCCACATCAGTGCGAGGGCCGCGCCGGTCAGAACGGCGGAATTGCTGAGACCGATCGCGGCGAAGGCGGGGATGAACATGAAAACTGCCAGAAGGATGGTTCCGCGCCCCCCAAGCCGCGCGGCGATGCCTGGCCCCAAAAGGCTGCCCAGAACGGCACCTCCGGCCCCCGCCGACAGGATCAGGCCGTACCCGGTGGCCGACAGCCCCAGCACCTCTTGCCCCAGAAGCACAAGGATGGTGTGACTGCCGAAGGTGACGAAGTTCAAAACGCTCAGCATGATCGCGAAGGTCAGGATCAAACGGTGGTTCTTCAGCCAGCGCGCGCCCTCCATGAACTCGCGCCGGAACCCCGCGCGCGGGGCCGGAACGACACCTTTCATGGTCAGCATCCAGACCAGCAGGGCGGCGATGCCAAAGGTCAGCGCGTCAAAGACGAAGGGCAGGGGCACCGACCAGGCAATCAGGAACCCGGCGAGCGGCGGACCGATGAACTGCCCCATGACCTGTTCGACCGACCAAATCTGACCGTTCGCGGCTTCGAGGTCGCGCGGTTCGACCACCTGCGGCAGGGCGGTTTGTGCGGCATTGTCGCGAAAGACCTCTGCCGTGCCCAGAAGGAAAGCCGCCAATGCCAGCCCCGCCACCATGGGAAATGCCTCTGCACCGTCCGCCAGCGGCAGGGGCGGGGCGGACAGGACAAGGGCCACCACGAAGAACGTCAGCACCATGCGAAAGATGTCTGCCCGCACCATAAGCGTCTGCCGGTCCATCCGGTCGGTAATAACCCCGGCGGGCAGGGCAAACAGCAACCACGGCAAACGTCCCGCTGCGGCGACGGCCCCGATCAGGAAAGGATCGCGGGTCAGAAGCGTGGCCAGCCATGGAAAGGCAAGCGCGGAAATCCCGTCACCGAGGTTCGATATCCCTGCGGCCGAGAAGAACAGGCGAAAATCGCGGTTGCGGGCAAGGAGCATATGAATTGCCTTTCGGATTTTCCAAAACATGGGGCGACAGACCGGGAATGACCAGCGGGGAAGCAGGATTCGACGCGAATTCTGCCCTGCGAACGGTCAGGTCACCCAATCTTGACGGAACTTCGCGATAAACCTTTCCGACGCGCGTCAGCATCGGTTTCCATGCCGGGGTATAAAACCCCCGGCTTGTCCGACCAGCTGACAAGAGGCCCTTGAAACGGACCTTCTAGGACCAGAACGGAAGCCTTCGCAGCGGCGCCGTTGCTTTTCCACAGAATAGCCCCGACCCCGGCCCGCAAAAAAAGCGGTGACCGGGCAAAGGGCGTTGGTCCTTAGTTTCGCCCAACCCACGCAAGATTATGAAAATGATGGGCTTTGCGCTCAGCGCAAGGCGGCTATTCCACGATGAGCCTTGCTGGCATACCAGCAAACCGCTAGGTCTCAGATAGGGGAGGAAGCCTGACCTAAATTCGAAAGGTTTCCAGAATGACGACGCAAGACGCTTACGCAGCACAATCCGTACCGCTCGGCGCACGCCTGAAGCGGGGGCTTGGTGCCTTCTTCTCGGGGATTGGCAACGCCCTGATTTCTTACGCTGACGCGCGGGGCCGCATGAGCGAGATCGAACGCTACAACAACATGAGCGACGCGGAACTGGCCAAGCTGGGCCTGACGCGAGAAGACATTCCGCGCCACGTGTTCCGCGACATGCTGGCCTAGCCCGCAGCAACTGCCTTTGCACCGCGAGACTGCGCCCAGGTTGCGCTGGCCTTGATCCCGCCAAGCGGGAACAGGTGCATATGCGTGATGGCGAAATCGGGATTGGCCGCCCGGTGGTGCGCCAGCGCGGTGACCACGTCGTCGGGTTCGTAAGGCAAGAGCAGCTTGGACACATCAAGCGCCCGTTTTTGCAGAACCTTCAGCGACGGCCCGACACCGCAGGCCACGGCGAACTTGATCAGCGTCTGCAACTTCGCCGGCCCCGCGATCCCGATGTGGATCGGCAGATCGACACCCGCCGCCTGAACGCCATTCGCCCATTCGATGATCGGCCCGGCGTCAAAGGCGAATTGCGTGACAATCGCCATTTCCGCATCGGTGCGCTTGTTGAACTCGGTCTTCCAGCGCAGCGCTTCTTCCACGTTCTTCATGCTGCCGTCGGCGTCGATGTCACGGTTGCCCTCGGGGTGGCCCGCGACGTGAAGCCGTTCGAACCCGGCGCGATCAAAGCACCCGGATTCAAGCATTTGCATGGAAGAGTGAAAGTCGCCCGCAGGCTCGGAAACGCCACCGGCCAGGATCAAGCCCTGCTTCACGTCCGCCTCGCCCTGGTACCGCGCGATCCAGTCTTCCAGAACGCCCAGGTCCTTGATGATCCGGGCCGGGAAATGCGGCATCACCTGAAAACCGTCGGCATTCAGACGTTTCGCGGTGGCCACCATGTCCTCGATCGGGGTGCCGTCGATATGGGCGATGTAGACGCGGGTGTTTTCCGGAAGGATGGCGCGGAAATCCTCGACCTTCTCGGCGGTGCGCGGCATCACCTCGATCGAGAAATCGGTCAGGAAATCCGAGACCTTGGGATCGACCGGCATCTCCCCTTCGGACTTTTTACGGAATTTCAGCAGGCTCATCAGATATTCCCTTATGTCACCGGCCGTCAGGCCCATCCGTCATTCTCGATCAGCGCCTTCAGACGGTCCTGATCGTATTCCTTTTCGATCCGGGCCGCTTCCGCGCTTGCGGCTTCTTCCGGCGTGCCCTCGCGCTCCCCCGAAGCCACCTTGCGCCATTCCGAGAGGTAGGCATCGGAATCCTTCGCACCCACCTTCATCGCCGCCCGGTCAATCGCCTGTTCGAACCGTTCCGGCAAAGGCGCCTTCGCCCCCCGCCGACCCTTGCCGACGATAACCTGCGCGGGCATGTCGCGCCAGTAGACGATGGTAACCTCGGGCATTCCGGCACTCCTGTTCCCTGCGTGATACGTCCAGTCATCGCCGAAACGAGGACGAATTTCGACATCTTTCCGCAAGGGCGCGACATTGGGGCGGCGGTGTAAGGGGGGACGTGAAGAAAAACATCTGCTTTGCGGACGTTGCTGCCACTCGCTAATCTCGAGACAGTCATCGCCAAGCACAACCGCCCGGCGCAGTCCGGGCATCGCCCGACCTCCCGTCGCACCAAAGGTGCGCCGGTTTGAAATAGGCACGCCTACGGCGTGACGGAGGGCGATTTTGGAACGGCCAAGGGAATGACGATCGGCGGCTTGGAGATGCCGAACCTCACACAAACGAAGCAAACGCCCTCCAGGTCGGTCGACGCCCAGACTGCGCCTTTTCCCCCCAACATTCCCCAATTTCCCCGCACCCCCTTGCTTGCCAAGCCCAAGACCCACAGATAGGGTGCGCGGCAATCAAAAAGGGGCGGTCTCGCCCGTCGCCATAAAGACGAATAAAACAAAGGAACCGCGTCCATGTTCGTGACACCTGCCTATGCCCAGGCGGCCGGGGGTGGAGCCGGGGCTGGCCTTCTGGCCCAATTGCCCTTCTTCATCGCCATCTTTGCCATCTTCTATTTCCTGCTGATCCGTCCGCAGCAAAAGAAGTTGAAAGAGCATCAGGCCATGGTCGAAGCCCTGCGCCGGGGTGATCAGGTCGTCACGCAAGGCGGTGTCGTCGGCAAGGTCACCAAGGTGCGCGACGATGGCGAGGTCGAGGTGGAAATCGCCCAGGGCGTGAACATCCGCGTCATCAAGCACACCATCCAGACCGTGCGGTCCAAGACGGAACCGGCAAGCTAAGGGCTTTACATGCTTCAGATCCCCCTCTGGAAGCGGGTGCTGATCCTGGCCGTTTGCGCCGCCGGGATCCTGTTTTCCTTTCCCAATGGTTTCTACGGCCCGGTCGAACGCCACAACAAGGCGGCGGTCGAGATCGCCGAATTCGGTTCGACGCCCGAGCGTGAGGCGGAACTGGCCCAATGGCCCGGCTTCCTGCCATCGACGCTTATCAACCTTGGCCTTGACCTGAAGGGCGGCGCACAGCTTTTGCTCGATGTGGATGTCGAGGATGTCTACCAGACAAGGATGGACGTCCTTTGGCCCGAAGTGCGCGACAGCCTTGTGGAAATCCGCAACCAGGTCGGCTTTGTCGAAAAGATCGAAGACACGCCCAATGGCGTCTTGCAGATCCGTATCCAGAATGCCGACGCTCTGGGCGAGGCCCTGACCGCCGCGCGGTCCCACGCCCGCCAGATCGTCAGCCTGACGGGGGCAGGCGGCAGCACGCTCGACATCGCGGGGCAGGGCGACACGATCACCATTCAACTGTCAGAGGCCGAAAAGGTCGAAACCGACAGCCGCACGGTCCAGCAGACACTTGAGATTCTGCGCCGCCGGATTGATCCCGAAGGTGTCACCGAACCCTCGATCACCCGGCAGGGCACCGACCGCGTGCTGATCCAGGTGCCAGGCATCAGCGGCGAAGAACTGAAAGAACGGATCGGCAAACCGGCGCGTCTGACCTTCCACACGGTTGTCAGCCCGGCCCGCAGCGCCGGCGATCCGGTGCGTGCGGGCAACATCCTTGTGCGCGACATGGAAGACACGGCCCAGTATTACGAGTTGGGCGGCACCCCGGTTCTGTCCGGCGAAGACCTGACCGATGCGCAACCGAGTTTCGACCAGAACGGCCGCCCCGCCGTTTCCTTCCAGTTCAACCCGGCCGCCGCGCAGGTGTTCTGCAACTTCACGTCGGAAAACGAAGGCGCCCTGTTCGCCACGGTTCTGGACGACGAGGTCATTACCGCCCCGCAAATCCGCGAACCGATCTGCGGTGGATCCGGCCAGATCACCGGCAATTTCACCGTGGAAAGCTCGACCGAGCTGTCGGTCCTTCTGCGTGCCGGTGCCTTGCCTGCCGATTTGAACTTCCTGTCGGAAACCTCGGTCAGCCCGACGCTTGGGCAGGATTCCATCGACGCGGGCCGCATCGCCTGCGTCATCGCCTTTGCCGCCGTCATGGTCTTCATGGCGCTCAGCTATGGTCTGTTCGGCATCTTCGCGAACCTCGCCCTGATCCTGAACGTGTTCCTTCTGCTCGGCGTCCTGTCGATCTTCGGCGCGACCCTGACGCTGCCCGGCATCGCGGGGATCGTTCTGACCATCGGCATGGCGGTGGACGCCAACGTGCTGGTCTTTGAACGGATACGTGAGGAACTGAAAACCGCGAAAGGCCCTAGCCGCGCCATCGAGTTGGGCTATGAAAAGGCGCTTTCGGCCATCGTGGATGCCAACATCACCACGGGCATCACCGCGCTGATCCTCTTTGCGCTCGGCTCCGGCCCCGTCAAGGGCTTCGGCGTCACTCTGATGGTGGGCATCGTCACCTCCGTCTTTACCGCGATCTTCGTCACAAGGCTGTTCATCGTCATGTGGTTCGAGCGTCGTCGACCCAGAACAATCGAGGTGTGAGATGCGGCTGAGACTGGTTCCACAAAACACGAGCTATGATTTCTTCCGCTTCCGCAAGGCGACAATGGGATTGTCGGTCGTGCTGGTCGTCGCCTCGGTCGTACTTTGGCTGATGGTCGGGCTGAACTTCGGCATCGACTTCAAGGGCGGCACAAGCATCCGCACCGAAGCCGAAACCACCGTCGATACAGGGGCTTACCGCGATGCGTTGAACCCGCTTGGGTTTGGCGAGGTCAGTATTGTCGAGGTTTCCGACCCCACCTTCCGTGACGACCAGAACGTGGCCACCATCACGATCCAGGCCCAGGAAGGCGAAGAGGCCGCCACCGACGAGATGATCGGTGCAATCCGGCAAGCGCTCGAGTCGGTCGATCCCACGATTGAACTGACATCGGTGGAATCCGTCGGCCCCGAGATTTCGGGCGAATTGGTGCAAACGGCGGTGATTGCCGTTCTGGCAGCACTTGCGGCGATCCTGTTCTACATCTGGCTGCGCTTTGAGTGGCAATTCTCGGTCGGCGCGGTCGCGGCCCTGTTCCATGACGTGATGCTGACCATCGGCATCTTCAGCCTGCTGCAAATCCGCTTTGACCTCGCGACCATCGCGGCGATCCTGACCATCGTCGGCTATTCGATCAACGATACCGTGGTGATCTTCGACCGGCTGCGCGAGAACCTTCGCAAATACAAGAAGATGGACCTGCAAGAGGTGATGAACCTCTCGGTCAACGAAACCCTGTCGCGCACCCTGATGACATCCGGCACCACGCTTCTGGCGCTGATCGCGCTGTTGATCTTTGGCGGGGACGTGATCCGGGGCTTTGTTTTTGCCATAACTTGGGGCGTGATCGTCGGCACCTATTCTTCGGTCTACGTGGCCAAGAACGTGGTTCTGATGCTGGGCGTCAAACGCGACTGGTCCAAGCCGACGGACGGTGGCGGCGGTGCAGGCACGCAATTTGCCAACGTAGATGCTTGAGGCCCTGACCGAGGCCCTTCGCTTCGAAGGGCTTTGGTTTCTGGCCCTTGGCGCCGTGGTTGCAGGCATCGTGCGCGGCTTCTGCGGCTTTGGCTCGGCCATGGTCTATCTGCCGGTCGCAGGTCAGGTGCTGACCCCGTTCGAAGCGATCACCACGATCCTTGCGATGGAGTTGATCGCGCCCCTGATCCATGTCCCCCGCGCCTTGAAAGACGGCCATCCGGGCGACGTGATGCGTTTGACCATCGGGGCGGTCGTGGCCGTGCCAATCGGCGTTCTGATCCTATCTATCGTTGACCCGGATGTCTTTCGCTGGACCGTTTCAATCGTCGCGATCCTGCTGTTGACCATGCTGATCGCCGGGGTGCGCTATCGCGGCGTTCTGACCAAGCCGATGATCTATGGCACGGGCGCGGCGGGCGGTTTCCTTGGCGGGTCGGCGGGGCTTCCCGGCCCGCCGATCATCCTGCTTTACATGGCCTCGACCCTGCCCGCCGCCGCCGTCCGTGCGAACAACACGCTGTATCTTCTGACCGTCGATGTGGTCATGATCGCCGTCCTTTACCTGCGCGGATTCCTTCAGGCCTCGGCCGTCGTGCTCGGCATCCTTTTGATCCTGCCCTATCTTCTGGGCAACTGGATCGGCGGGCTGTTGTTCCGCCCCGAGGCCGAGGCCTTGTATCGCCGCATCGCCTACGCAATCATTGCCGCATCGGCGATCCACGGTCTGCCGATCTGGGACTGAAGGACAAAGCGATGCGCCTGAACGAAGTCACCTATACCGACGCCCTGCCGATCGACGGCTATGGCCCCGGCTTTTTCCGTATCGGCGGCAAGGTCATGGAAGGCCCGCTTGCGGTGTTGCCGGACGGCCCCGTCGCCTGGGGCGGGTTCGAAGATGCCGAGACGCTGATCGCCGCAGATGTCGACGTGATCCTTGTCGGCACGGGGAAAGAGATTGCGCATATCCCGGCAGCACTCCGCGACCGGTTGGAAGCCGCCGGCATCGGGGTCGAGGTGATGGGCTCCCCCCAGGCCTGCCGGACCTACAACGTGCTTTTGGGCGAAGGCCGCCGCGTCGCCATCGCCCTGATCCCGATCTGAGCCGCAGCCTTGGCCAAGACCCTTCTCACCCTCAACGACCTGGCCTGCACGCGCGGCGGTATGGTGGTGCTTTCGGGGGTGAACCTGTCGCTTGAGGCGGGGAAAGCCGTTGTGCTGCGCGGACCGAACGGATCGGGCAAGACGACGCTTTTGCGCACCATCGCCGGGCTGCAACCGCCCGTCGCGGGGCGGTGCGCGGTCGATGGCGAAGACATCGCCTATTCCGCCCATGCCGATGCGATCAAGCCCACGCTTTCGGTGCGCGAAAACCTTGCATTCTGGGCCGGGCTGTTCGGCCAGCGCGACATCGCGCCCGCATTGCAGGCGTTCCAGCTTGCCCCCCTTGAAAACCGCCCCGCGCAATCTCTCTCGGCGGGGCAGAAACGCCGCCTTGGCCTTGCGCGCATGTGCGTGACGGGTCGCGCGATCTGGCTGATGGACGAACCAACGGTGTCGCTGGACAAGGCGGCGGTCGGGATGTTCGCCGATGCGACCCGCGCCCATTTGGCCGCGGGCGGAGCGGCGATCATCGCCACCCACATCGACCTCGGGTTGGAGGCCGACACACTGGACCTTCAGCAATTCAAACCGGACAGGGTACAACCGCAGGATTTTGACGAGGCTTTCCTGTGATCCGGCTGGTGCTGCGCGACCTGACACTGGCGATCCGCGCCGGTGGCGGCTTTGGCTTGGCACTGGCCTTTTTCCTGATCGTCTGCGTGCTGGTCCCCTTTGGCGTGGGGCCGGGGGCGGACAGGCTGGCCCCGATTGCGCCCGGCATCCTCTGGCTGGGCGCGCTTCTGGCCTGTCTTCTGTCGCTCGACCGGATGTTCCAGGCGGATTACGAGGATGGCTCGCTCGACGTGCTGGCGACCGCGCCCTTGCCGCTTGAGGCGCTTGCCTTCGCGAAAACAGCCGCGCACTGGCTGACAACGGGCCTGCCCTTGACGCTGGTCGCGCCCCTGCTGGCGCTTCTGCTGCACATGCCGGCGCAGGGGCAGGGCGTGCTGGCGCTGAGCCTCTTGATCGGCACACCCGCCCTGTCGATGATCGGGGCCTTCGGTGCGGCGCTGACCGTGGGGCTGAAACGCGGCGGGTTGCTGTTGTCGCTTCTGGTCTTGCCGCTTTACGTGCCGACACTGATCTTCGGGGCTGACGCCACGCGCCGCGCGGTGGAAGGGCAGGCGGCCACAACGCCACTTCTTCTTCTGGCCGCGATCACATTGGGAAGTTTCGCGCTTTTGCCCTTCGCGGCGGCGGCGGCATTGCGGATCAACCTCAGGTAACCACACCCCAAAAGAAAACGCGGGCCGAAAGACCCGCGTTGACTTGTTTGGTTGTTGGGTGGCTTAACCGCGCGCCTTGCCCACCAGCTTCCACAGAGCAGGAAGCAAAAGGGCGGCCAGCGCCAGTTTCATTGCATCGCCGATCAGGAAGGGGATGATGCCCCACTCCATCGTCTGGCCCATAAGCGAGCCATAGGTCGCGACGTCCAGCTTGCCGGTGTTCTCGATCCAGACCGAAAGCCAGGCAAGGCCGGGGACGTAGAGGATCACGTTGCCGATCAGCATGGCCAGCGCCATCAGAACGACCGAACGGTCCCATCCGCGCCGGGCCAGAAGACCCATGGCACCAACGGCCAACACGTAACCGGCCAGGTAACCGCCGGTGGAACCCATCATGTAGCTGACGCCGTTCAACTCGGCAGTCGAGCTTTGGAAGACGTCGAACCCAAGCGCGCCGATGATCATGTAACCAAGGATCGTTGCCAGCCCAAGGCGCGGACCATAGGCGGCACCCACGGTCAGAACCGCCAGCGTGCCAAGGTTGATCGCAACGGGCGAGGGCGGCACGGCGACCTTGATCTGCGCCATCACGGTCAGCATGGTGATACCCAGTGCCACCAGAACCAGGCGTTTCACCCAGATCTGGTTGCCCTCGGTCGCCCAGAAGGCTTCGGTCAGCACGGGACGTGCGGTGAGAGTCGACATGGAAAGGCCCCTTTTCAGTATCGGTTTTCCCTGATGTACATGCTGCAAGCGCAGCACGCAATCCGGCTTGAAGTCTTTTCAATCGGTTGAACGACGATAGGTCGAGTGCATGACATAGCCCTTTCTCGGCCCTTCGACCGTCCAGGTCGCGCTCCAGACCGGCCATTCGGCGAAATCATAGGCCACTTCGTAACGGTCGGGATGGCACAGATGCACCGTGCCTGGTGCCGGATCGTTCAGGGGAACCGTGTGAAACGGGCGCAGATCGGCGAAATAAACGTCGATCCGCCCGTCGGCCTCGGCCCAGACATAGCGCTGTTCCGCCTCGAAGACTTGATTGCCAACGGTCAGCCTGCCCTGTTCGTACTGCAAAAGGCGCGGGCCCGAGCGGGAAAACACGGCCACGCCTTCGAAATGATCGATGCGGCCTTCGGCATGGGCGATCCTGCGATTCAACGTCCAGCGCCCCTCAAGCGCCCAAAGCGACGGCAGGCCAGCCCTCTGCGCCGTGGCACGTGGGGGTGCATTCACGCCGAAAGCCCTTCAATGCGGCATAGATGTGCAGGCGGCATGACATCTCCTTGTTCCTGTCGTCGGCTCAGTCTAAACGCTCTGCGATCCCCGACGAAAGGCTTGTAATATGATCCCCAGATATGCGCGTCCCGAAATGGTTTCGATCTGGTCACCCGAGACCAAGTTCCGCATCTGGTACGAGATCGAGGCCCATGCCTGCGATGCCATGGCCGATCTGGGTGTGATCCCCAAGGAAAACGCCGCCGCCGTCTGGAAAGCCAAGGACGTGGAATTCGACGTCGCCCGCATCGACGAGATCGAAGCGGTCACCAAGCACGACGTCATCGCCTTTTTGACCCACCTGGCCGAGATCATCGGCAGTGAAGAGGCGCGGTTCGTTCACCAGGGCATGACAAGCTCGGACGTTCTGGACACCACGCTGAACGTGCAACTGGTGCGGGCGGCGGACATCCTTTTGGCCGACATGGACGGGTTGCTTGAGGCACTGAAACGGCGTGCCCATGAACACAAGATGGACGTGCGGATCGGGCGCAGCCACGGCATCCACGCCGAGCCGGTGACCATGGGCCTGACCTTTGCCCGGTTCTATGCCGAGATGGATCGCAACAAGGCCCGTCTGGAAGCAGCCCGCGCAGAGATCGCAACGGGTGCGATTTCCGGCGCGGTCGGCACCTTCGCCAACATAGACCCGGCGGTCGAGGCACACGTTTGCGAAAAGCTTGGCCTGTCGCCCGAACCGGTGTCCACGCAAGTCATCCCGCGCGACCGCCACGCCATGTTTTTTGCGACCCTTGGCGTTATCGCCTCGTCGATCGAAAACATCGCCACCGAGATCCGCCACATGCAAAGGACCGAAGTGCTGGAGGCCGAGGAGTTCTTTTCCAAGGGCCAGAAGGGCAGTTCCGCCATGCCGCACAAGCGCAACCCGGTCCTGACCGAGAACCTCACGGGGCTGGCGCGATTGGTGCGTTCCGCCGTGACACCTGCACTTGAGAACGTAGCTCTCTGGCACGAAAGGGATATTTCCCATTCGTCTGTCGAGCGTGGCATCGGCCCCGACGCCACGATCCACCTTGATTTCGCGCTGGCACGGCTGACCGGCGTGATCGACAAGCTGGTGGTCTACCCCGAGAACATGATGAAGAATCTCAACCAGTTCCGGGGCCTTGTTCATTCACAGCGCGTGCTCTTGGCGCTGACCCAAAAGGGCGTCAGCCGCGAGGATTCCTATCGCCTTGTGCAACGCAACGCGATGAAGGTCTGGGAAGAAGGCAAGGATTTCCTGACCGAGCTGAAAGGCGATGCGGAAGTGACTGCTGCCCTCAGTGAGGCCGAGTTGGAAGAGAAGTTCGACCTCGGCTATCACACCAAACACGTCGACACGATCTTCAAGCGGGTGTTCGGGGGTTGAGTGAGGGGCGTCAGCCAAGCGCCTTTCGCCACCGCTTTGCATAGGCAGCACATTCTGTCCGGTCTTCGGGCGCGTAGGTCTTGCCTTTCGGTCCCGACTTGAAAGCCTCCGGGGGAAGGGCGAGCATCGCCGCTCCCTGGCTGGTGCCGGTTCCGCCTGCCGCGGCTTCGACCGGGCACTGCGTTGCGGCGGACAGCATGGCGCAATAGTCGGCGTTCGTGCCAAAGGGGCCTTCGACGACGACCGGCCCGGCGTGGCCTGTCAGGGACAGGCACTCTGCTGTCACAAGGGCGAGGTAGAAACTTAAAGAAGTAAACCGTTCCGCACTGCCCGGCGCAGGCTCGGCACCGATCCAGCGGTGTTGGCACTTCTGGAAAGGGCCGCTTTCCGGCACGACGGCCGGCATCAGCATGGGTAGGTCGGGGATCGGGCAAGGGGTGGTGTTTGTCGGTGCGTCGTGAGCAGCCCGGATAACCTCGTACTCCCGCCCGCCCATGAAACGGGCTGAGGGCACGGGTCCGCCGAGGGCATTCACGTTGACCAGCGTGTCGCGCGCCGGGTCCAGCACCGGTTTCGCTCCACCAACGGTCATGGCGATCACCCATGTTCCGGTGGATACAACGGAAAACGGCGGTTCCCGCCGCATCACATGGGGCAGGAGCGAGGCGTTGGAATCGTGGATTCCGGTCAGAACGGGCGTTGTCGCAGGCAGACCGGTCCGCGCGGCCACATCCGGCAGAAGGGTGCCAAGCACATCGCCCGCCTTTCTTGCAGGCGCCATCTTGTCCGCTATCCCCAGGCTCTCGACGAGCGAGGAAAACCGCGCCTCGAACGCGTTCCAAAGATCGGTATGACAGCCAAGCGACGACACGTCAGAGGCCAGTGCGCCGGTCAGGCGATAGCCCCAGTACTGCGGGTAGGTGACAATCGATGCGGTGCGGTCGATCAGCCCGCTATCTTGTTGAAGCTGCCAGTGAAGTTGCGCCCCAAGGTTCAACCCCATGGGCAGTCTCGGTGACCCGGTTTCCCGAAACGAAGGCCGGATCGTGTCGTAGGATTCGGCCAGCGTATCCGGGCCGGTGTGTTCGTAATCGAGGATCGGTGTGGCGACGCTGCCGTCGGCTGCAATCAGGGCGGCACATGCGCCGTGGGTGGTTACCGAAATGGCGTCGATGCGGTGCTTTCGATGGAACTCCGCAAGGCCATCCAGAAGAAAACCCCAGATCCCCTCGACATCGAAATGCGGGTAGGGCGGGCCTTCAATTACGGTGTTCGCCCGCGTGACCACGGCCATTTCCGACAGATCGGCGGCATCGACCAGTGCCAGTTTCGCATTGGTCTTGCCGATGTCGATGACGGCGACATGTTCGGGCGTCATGGCATGTGAAAGACGGGCGTCAGCGGCACCGCCACGGGTTCATTGTCGTCCCGCGTCTCCATGATGTCGGCCATATGCGCCCACCAGCGTTGCATGATGTCGTGACCGGGCAGGGCATCCATGGTGTGATCTTCGCTGCGCCAAAGGACGCCGAACAGCGTGTTCGTCTCTTCATCAAGGTGGATCGAGTAATCCGAAACGCCCGCCTCTTTCAGCAGGGAAACCAGTTCGGGCCAGATCTCGTCGTGGCGTTTCCTGTATTCGTCCTTGCAGCCCGGGTTCAGGCGCATCTTGAAAGCGTATTTCTCCATCAGGCCCTCCACATGGCCCAAAGGCGCGGCAGGGCGATGACGCCGATCAGCAGCGCGCCAATCACAATGGACATGACGATACCCGGCACGTTCAACAGGCCAAGGCCGAAGGTGACAAGGCCCATGACAAAGGCGGCGATCACCACGCCGGGGATGGAACCCGAGCCGCCAAGGATGTTCACGCCGCCAAGGACGACCATGGTGACGATTTCCAGTTCCCAACCAAAGGCGATGGAGGGCCGGGTGGAGCCAAGGCGGGAGGTGAGGCAGATGGCGGCAACGCCGGACATGAGGCCGGTCAAAAGGAACAGGATGAACTTCACCCGGCCCACGCGGATGCCGGAAAACAGCGCCCCCGTCGCGTTGTTGCCGATGGCAAAGACGGCACGGCCGAAGTTGGTCTTGTGCAGGATCACGGCATAGATCCCGGCGATGATCGCGAAGAGCACGAACTCGAACGAGATCACCCACCAGACATAGCCTTGGCCGAAGAAAGCGAAATCGGCGGGATAGCCGCGATAGGCCTGGTCGCCAAGGATGATGAAGCTGATGCCGCGAAACAGGCTCATCGTGCCGATGGTGACCACGATCGAGGGCAGGCCAAGCCCGGTGACGAGAAACCCGTTGAAGGCCCCGCAAAGCAGGCCGACCGAAAGCCCGATCAGGATCAGCCCCGGCGTGCCGACGCCCATCTGTACCGCGGCCCCCATGGCGGTCGAGGCCAGCGCGATGATCGCGGCAACGGAAAGGTCGATCTCGCCCGAGATGATCAAAAGCGCCATGGCAAAGGCGATCATGGCTTTTTCGGTGAAGTTGAAGGTGGCGTCCGAGAGGTTCCAGGCGTTCAGGAAATAGGGCGAGGCAAAGGAATTGGCGATGAAGATGCCGATGGCGACCAGCAACAACAGGCTTTCCCAGCTTTTGAGGTAGCGTTCTGCGGGCGATTGCAGGCGGTCGGGGATGCTGCGGGTGGTCGTGGTCATGTCGCATGCTCCGCGCGTTTCAGGATGATGCGGCCCGGTGTTCGGTTGGCCTGTGCGTTCAGCACGACGGCGATGATGATCGCACTGCCCGAGATTGCCATCTGCCAGAAGGGCGAGATGTTCACGACCGGCAGCGCATTGGCGATGATGCCAAGGAACAATGCACCAAGCAGCGCGCCCGGCACCGAGCCGATGCCGCCCATGATCGACACGCCGCCGATCACGCAGGCGGCAACAACGGTCAGCTCAAATCCGCCCGCGACGTCCACGTAAGCCACGGCGAAGCGCGAAACCCAAAGGTATCCCGTCAGCCCCGCGATACCGCCCGAGATGGTGAAGGCCCAGAACTGGGTGCGCCCGACGTTGATGCCGGCATAGGTCGCCGCATGGGGGTTGCCGCCGGCGGCATAGAAAGCGCGGCCAAGGGTGGTGCGGGTCATCAGAAGGGTGAAAAGCACCACGGCCAGGATGGCGATCCAGCTGAGCACCGGCAGGCCCAGAAGCTCGGTCCGGGGGACGGCCTTGAAGGCGTCGCTCATCTCGTGGCTGTTGACCCATTTGCCTTCGGTCAGAAGGAAGATGCAGCCGCGAAAGATGGTCATGGTGCCAAGGGTGACGACAATGGGCGGGATGGCGAGTTTCCACACGAGGATGCCGTTGAACATGCCCAGAAGCGTGCCAAAGCCGATGGCGATGGCGACGATGAAGATGATCGGCAGGCCGGGGGCGGCAATGTTGATGAGCGACACGACCATGCCCGTCAGCGCAAGGTTTGCGGCAACCGAAAGGTCGATGCACTTGGTCAGGATGACCACCATCTGCCCCAGGGCCAAAAGGATCAGGGGCGAGGTGTCGTTGAAAACACCGGCCAGGTTCGACGGCGCGATGAAGGCTGGGAACCTCATGGAGATCAGGCCCAGAAGGACCGCGATGGCGATCAAAAGAAGGAGTTCGCGAGAGGCAAGAATGCGTCTCATGGTTTTTGTCCCTCCGTGTCCCGGGCCTGACCCGGGACCTCGCCCGGTGCCAGAGGTCCCGGATCAAGTCCGGGACGGGGTGTCGCCGGTTGCGTTCTCATGCGCCAATCCCGGCGGCGTGGCTGACGAGGGCTTCGGGCGAAATGTCGGCGCGGTCCAGCTCGGCGGCGATGCGGCCTTCGCGCATGACGATCACGCGGTCGGACATGCCGATGATCTCGGGGATTTCCGAGCTGACCATGATGACGGCCAGACCTTCTGCGGCAAGTTCTGCCATGAATTCATGCACGGCGGCCTTGGAGCCGATGTCGATGCCCTTGGTGGGTTCGTCCAGGATGATGATCTTGGGTTGCGTGGCCAGCCATTTTGCGATCACCACCTTCTGCTGGTTGCCGCCCGACAGGTTGCCGACATGGGTATCAAGCGCGGCGGCGCGCAGGTCCAGACGCTCGGTGTATTCGCGGGCCAGTTTGAATTCCTCGGCCAGTTTCAGAAAGCCATTGCGCGATGTCCGGGCCAGGGAGGGCAGGGTGACGTTCTGAAAGATCGGCAGCGCGCCGATGGCCCCCTGCTTGCCGCGATCCTCGGGGACGTAAACGATGCCGCTGGCCACTGCGTCGGCGGGGGAGTTGATGGAAACGGGGATGCCGTCGATCCTTGCAGTTCCCGCCTTTGTCTTGGTGATGCCGAAAAGCGCCTGCATGAATTCCGAACGCCCGGCACCGACAAGGCCGTAAAAGCCAAGGATTTCACCGCGTTTCAGGGTAAAGCCGATGTCGGCAAATTCGGTCGGGTGGTCATAACCTTCGACCACAAGGATCTCTTCGCCGATGTTGCGGGTGCGTTCGGGGAAAATCTGGCTGACGTCACGGCCGACCATGAGTTTCACAAGATCGGGTTCGGTGACATCCGCCATCGCGCCATCGCTAACCATCTGGCCGTCACGGTAGACGGTGTAGAAATCCGCGATGCGGAAGATCTCGTCGAACTTGTGGCTGATGAAGAGGATCGCCTTGCCTTGGGCCTTCAGGCTTTCGACCAGATCGTAAAGCTCTTCGATTTCGGTCTGGCTGAGGGCGGCGGTCGGTTCGTCCATGATGACGACGCGGGCGTCGATAGACAGCGCGCGGGCGATGGCGACAAGGTGCTTGTTGGCGGTGCCGAGGTCCTTTAGCGCCGCGTTCGGGTCGATGTTGGCGCCAAGGCCGGTCAGGATTTCGCGGGCGCGGGTCATCATGGCGGATGTGTCGATCAGGCTGAAACGCCCCTTGGGGGAGTGGCCCAGAAAGATGTTTTCGGCGACCGACAGTTCATCGAACAGGACGGTTTCCTGGTGGATGGCGGTGACGCCCGCGCTTTCGGCAGACTGAGGCGTCGGGAAGGTGACCGGCTGGCCATCAACGCGGATTTCGCCGGCGTCGGGCTGGTAGATGCCGGTCAGAACCTTGACGACAGTGGATTTGCCCGCGCCGTTCTCGCCGACCAGTGCCGTCACCTTGCCGGGGTAAAGGTTCAGCGAAACCTCCGACAGGGCCTTCACACCCGGAAAGGTCTTGGTGATCCCCGAAAGCGCAAGCAGGGGCACACCGTCAGAGGCGGTCCGGGGCGACACGTCGGGTCTCAACTCCAACTGCATGGGGGCTCGATGTCTTTGGTGGATGGCGTCCGGCGCGAGGGATGCCCGCGCCGGACGGTTTCAGATCAGAAGATCGACTTGAACTGCTCGATATTCGAACTGTCATAGGTGAACGGGTCGGACATGGCCGCCGAATTGGTGTCGTCCAGCGTCACCGAGCCGACGCGACCGATGGCGATTTCTGCGCCCGGTGTGGCCTCGGCCCCGCTGGCGATAGCATGGGCCAGCATGGTTGCCGAATAGCCAAGGTCGATCGGGTTCCAGATGGCAAAGCTCTTGGTTGCACCGGAATCAACGCAGCCGGCCATCTCGGAGGGCAGGCCCAGACCGGTGACGTTGATCTCGCCGATCTTGCCCGCATCGGTCACCGCCTGACAGGAGGCAAGGATACCTACGGTCGTCGGCGCGATGATCGCCTTCAGGTCGGGGTAGGAGGCCATGAGGCCCTGTGCTTCGCGATAGGATTTATCCGAAAGGTCGTCGCCATAGACGGTGGCGACAAGGTTGACGCCGTCATAGTCGGGCAGGAAGCCTTCGGCGGCTTCGATCCAGGCGTTCTGGTTGGTGGCCGTGGCCGAGGCCGACAGGATGGCGATGTCGCCACCATCGGGCATGTGGTCTGCGGCCAGCTTGATGATCGTGTTGCCGATCAGCTCGGTGGACGAGGGGTTGAGGTGCATCTGGCGGCCGCCTTCGGCAACGCCCGAGTCCCAGGAAATGACGGTGATGCCGCGATCCATGGCCTTTTTCAGCGCCGGAACAACAGCGTCGGGGTCATTGGCGGAAATCGCGATAGCATCCACGCCCTGGGCGATCAGCGAATTGATGACCTCGATCTGGCCTTCCGCCGTGGTGTCGGTGGGTCCGGTATAGATGATCTCGACATTGCCAAGTTCGCCTGCGGCTTCCTCGGCGCCTTCGGCGGCGGCTTCGAAAAAGCCGATGCCCAAGGCCTTGACCACAAGCGCGATGCGCATGTTGTCCTGGGCCATGGCGGTGGAACCCATCATGCCCGCGGCAAGGCTGAGCCCAGCGACGAGTGAAGTGAAAGTGCGACGTTTCATTTTTGATCCTCCCTGAAAGTCACTTTTGGTCTGTCATTCAACAGGCGGTCACGAGGCCGCCTCTTGTTCCTGGGTGCCGCCCGCCTGGGCGACGACCACGTTCACGTCGGCGGCTTCCAGCATGGCCGCCGCCTTGTCGGGGATGCCGTCATCGGTGATGACGGTGCTGATCCGATCAAGCGGGCACAGAACGAGGCTGGACCGCTGTTTGAATTTCGAACTGTCGACAAGCACGATCAATTCATCGGCCTGGCCGATGAGTTTCTGTTCGGCCTGGATCAACAGGGGGTCGGCCTCCATCAGCCCGATGGGGCCAAGGCCCTGCGCACCCATGAACATACGCTTGGCATAGAAGTTGCGTGTGACATCATTGTCGAAGGGCGACAGGATGATGTTCTGTTCGCGGTAGATCGCCCCACCCGAAAGCATGACCGTATTCTTCGAGTGCTTCAGCAGATGTTCGGCAATCGGGAACGAGTTGGTGAAAACCTGCATCCGCCGACTGGCAAGCGGGTGGACCATCTGAAAGGTCGTGGTGCCGCCGTTGATGATGATGCTGTCGCCGTCTTCGCAAAGGTCCACGGCGGCGCGGGCAATCGCCTGTTTCTCGGCAATCCGGAGGGTTTCATTCACAACAAATGGCCGCCCGGCCAGCCCGACGAACTGCGGGGGGGTGATCGCCTCGGCACCGCCACGCACGCGGCGAAGCTTTTTTTGCATATGCAGGGTGGCGATGTCGCGCCGGATGGTGGCTTCGGAAACGCCGGTCAGGCTGCACAGATCGACCACGGTCACGACCGGGCGATCCTGAGCCGCGGAAAGGATGATCCTATGGCGTTCTTTTTCGTGCAAATGCGCCTCCCTTGCATACGACGGTGCGCAGATTCGGCGTCTCTGTCAATCAATTTCAATCAACTTCAGTCATTCTGCGTTGCAGCATGACTGTTTGTGATTGTTTATGATTGACATAACGCCGCACGGGCTTAAGCCTGTCGGGGACATCACTCGGCCATCGGGTCAGAGCGAAAGAGGGAGCAACATGTTGAAAACCATCGAAAACCATCTTCTTGAGAACAGGTGGGACGAGACGGTCGCGGCGGGAAAATCCGAATCGGAACTGCTGCTTTACCGGTCGAACATTCTTGGGTCGGACATGCGCGTGACCAACTACGGCGGCGGCAACACCTCGGCCAAGGTGATGGAGGTCGATCCCCTGACCGGCGGCGAGGTCGAAGTGCTTTGGGTCAAGGGCTCGGGCGGCGACATCGGGTCGATGAAACTGGATGGTTTCGCAACGCTTTACATGGAGAAGTTGAACGCGCTGAAGGGGCTTTATCGCGGGGTGGAGTTCGAGGACGAGATGGTCGGCTATCTGCCCCATTGCACCTTCAACCTGAACGGGCGTGCGGCATCCATCGACACGCCGCTCCATGCCTATGTGCCGAAGAAACACGTGGATCATGTTCATGCGGATGCGATTATCGCGATTGCGGCCTCGGCAAACTCCAAGGCGCTGACGCAGGAGATTTTCGGCGAAAGGATCGGCTGGCTGCCGTGGAAGCGACCGGGTTACGAGTTGGGGCTTTGGTTGGAAAAATTCTGTCTGGAGAACCCCGAGGCCGACGGCGTGGTTCTGGAAAGCCACGGGCTGTTCACCTGGGGTGATGCGGCGAAAGACTGTTATGACTGCACCATCGATGTGATCAACGTGGCGACCGAGTGGTTGGAAACCCGCATGGCCGATGTGCCGGCTTTTGGTGGGGCGAAACACGAAAGCCTGCCGGAGGCAGACCGCCGCGCTGTGGCCGCCCGTCTGATGCCCGCGATCCGGGGATTTGTCAGCGGCAACCAGCATATGGTCGGCCATTTCAATGACAGTGACGCGGTGCTGGAATTCGTGAATGCGCAAGATATGGAGCCCCTGGCGGCGCTTGGCACGTCCTGCCCCGACCATTTCCTGCGCACCAAGATCCGGCCTCTGGTTGTCGGTTTCGATCCGGCGGAAAACAACATCGACGCGGTGCTGGAGGGGCTGCCGGAACAGGTCGCCGCCTACCGCGAGGATTACGCGGCCTATTACGACCGCTGCAAGCACGACAATTCACCCGCCCTGCGCGATCCCAATGCCGTGGTCTACCTGGTCCCCGGCGTCGGCATGATCACCTTCGCCAAGGACAAGGCGACGGCGCGGATCTCGGGCGAGTTCTATGTCAACGCGATCAACGTGATGCGCGGGGCAAGTGCCGTCAGCGAGTACTGCGGCTTGCCCGAACAGGAAGCCTTCGACATCGAATACTGGCTGTTGGAAGAGGCCAAGCTGCAACGGATGCCAAAACCGAAATCGCTGGCCGGTCGGGTTGCGCTGGTCACCGGCGGGGCAGGTGGGATCGGGGCGGCAACGGCGGAACGATACCTGGCCGAAGGGGCCTGCGTGATGCTGGCCGACATCAACGAAGGCAACCTTGCCGCGACGAAAGAGGCGCTTGCGGGCCGGTTCGGCAAGGATGTCGTGCGCACGGTCCTTATGGATGTGACCGACGAAGGCGCGGTGATGGCAGCACTTGGCGAAGCCTCGGTCGAGTTCGGCGGCATCGACATCCTGGTGTCCAACGCCGGGATCGCCTCTTCGGCGCCGGTCGAGGAGACCTCGCTGGAGTTGTGGAACCGGAACATGGACATCCTCTCTACGGGCTATTTCCTGGTCAGCCGCGAGGCTTTCAAGGTGATGCGGGTGCAGGACATGGGCGGTTCGATCGTCTTTGTCGCATCGAAGAACGGATTGGCGGCCTCGCCCAATGCTTCGGCCTATTGCACGGCGAAGGCGTCGGAGATTCATCTGGCGCGCTGTCTGGCGCTGGAAGGGGCCGAGGCTGGGATTCGCGTGAACGTGGTGAACCCGGATGCGGTGCTGCGGGGATCGAAGATCTGGGAGGGCGAGTGGCTGGACCAGCGGGCCTCGACCTATGGCACCGACAAGGAGGGGCTGGAAGAGATGTATCGCAACCGCTCGATGCTGAAACGTTCGGTCCTGCCCGAGGATATTGCCGAGGCCTGCTATTTCTTTGCCGCCGAGACATCGGCGAAGTCGACGGGGAACATCCTGAACGTCGATGCGGGGAATGTGCAGGCGTTTACGCGGTAATTGGTGAGGGATTGCGCCGCGCTTCGCGCGTCGCGATGTGGGGGCTCCGCCCGTCGTCCATTGGGCTTGAACCAATGGCGCATAAATGGACAACCCCCCGGGATACTTAAGGGTCAATGGAAGCAGTCGGGAGGGACGCATGGGATATGTTGAAGCGCGTGAGGCCTTTGCGAAATGGGGTGTCGATGCCGAGGCCGCACTTGCCCGGCTGAAAGAGATTTCCATTTCGGTTCATTGCTGGCAGGGCGATGATGTTGTGGGGTTTGAAAACCAGAGCGGCACTTCGGGCGGTGGCATCCAGGCGACGGGCAACCATCCGGGACGGGCGAAGACGCCGGATGAACTTCGCGCGGATCTGGAGTTTTCCTATGGCATGATCCCCGGTGCGCATCGGTTGAACCTGCACGCCATGTATATGGATACCGACGAGGCCCCGGATCGGGACGAGATCGAGTACCGGCATTTCAGCCCCTGGGTCGATTGGGCGAAAGAGCAGGGGATCGGGCTGGATTTCAATCCGACGTTCTTTGCCCATGCCAAGGCCGACGACAACCTCACGCTTTCGCATCCCGACAAGGGTATCCGTGATTTCTGGATCGAACACGGCAAGCGGACGCGCGAGATTGCCGCCAAGATGGGGGGCGAGTTGGGCTCGCCCTGCATCAACAACATTTGGGTGCCGGATGGTTACAAGGATGTGCCGATTGACCGGATGGCGGCGCGGGCGCGGCTGGAGGCTTCGCTGGATGTGATGTTGTCCGAGGCCCAGGCGGACATGCTGGACGCGGTGGAATCGAAGCTCTTTGGCATTGGCGTCGAGGCCTGCACCGTGGGCAGCCACGAGTTCTACCTGGGCTACGCGATCCGGAACGAAACGCTGTTGTGTCTGGACATGGGGCATTTCCATCCGACCGAGAACATTGCCGACAAACTGTCGGCGGTGTCCTTGTCGCTGCCCGAGATCCTGTTGCACGTCTCGCGTCCCATGCGGTGGGACAGCGATCACGTGATCCTGTTGAACGACGACATCCTTGCGATGGCGCATGAATTGGTCAGCGCCGACCTTTTGGGGCGCACGCACATCGGCCTTGATTTCTTTGATGCCACGATCAGCCGAACAGCGGCCTGGGTGATCGGTGTGCGCAACATGCAAAAGGCCCTGTTGCAGGCGCTGCTGAAACCGTGGGACAGGCTGCGTGCGGCGGAAGATGCCCTGGATTTCACCACGCGACTGGCCGTCACCGAAGAGCTGAAAGACCTTCCACACGGTGCAGTCTGGGCCGAGTTCTGCGACCGGAACGATACACCGGTCGGGTCGGCCCTGATCGGCGAATTGGACACCTATCAGGCGAAGGTCGCGGATCGCTAGGCTGCGCCGTTGCCAAAGCAGCAACTGGAAATGCGCTGCGGCGGCCTTTGCCTTAACAGATGCCAAGGCAGAACGTCCCAGTCCGCAGCGCCGATAGGCCTATTCGTCCAGCGAGCCGTGAATGGCGAACTGGTCCAGCCGGGCGTCTTGCGAATGAATGACGCGATAGCTTTCCCTGACCCCGGCGTCCGTCAACTCGCGCGAGACGGCGACGACAGAGTTGCTGTCCTGTTCGTCGCAAAGCTCCATCATCTGGCGAATTTCCTCTTCGGCCACGGGCAAGGCGGCCTCTTCCGACGGGGCGCCGTAGACGGCGACGAAATGCGCGGCCAGCGCGCGGGTCAGGGCTTCGATTTCGGAGGGTTCGATCTGCGTGACGGCGACGAAGGTGACACGCCCGAAGGTCTCGACCCCCAGCCAGCCGTTCGTGAAGGCTTGCTTGGATTTTCCGGTCAGGTCCGCCTCGGTCCAGTTGGAAAACTCGAAACCGCCCGAGATACACCATTCGCCGGTTCGCGCCGGGGAATGGAACACGTTCATGTCGCTTTCGTCGAAGTGGATCGCGCGGGCCAGCTTCATCTCAGGCATCCTCAAGAAGATCGGTCAGAGCGATAAGATGCGTCGCGTCACCGTCGCGCAACAGCATTCCGAAGTTTTCGTCGACCCCAAGGAAGGTGCCCTGGCGTCCGGCGATGGTGATTTCTTCGCCCATGCCGTGGGCCAGCCCGCGCCAATCCTTGTGAAGCGGCTCTACGCCCTCGTCGCTCCAGCGGTTGATGCCGACAAGTGTGTGTTTCACCCAGGATTCGAGCAGGGCATCGGCCTGCACATCGGCGCAGCCTTCGACGTAAAGCGTGGTGCGGTCGGGGAATTCGCCGGGATCATCGCTTTCGGGCCAGAGCGGCAGTTCCAGCCCCACGACCAGCCAGTCGACGTCGCTGTCAGGATCGTTCCCCGAGGCCGCGACCCGCAACCGCCCGCAGGAGGCGCCGTTGATGCGCAAGCCACCGCTCCAGTCCAGGTGAACCGCAACCTCGGGCGGGGCGAGGGCGCCAAGGGCGTTCTGGAACCCGACGCCAGAGATCGGCAACATGACCATGGCCTCGCGCAACGGAACATCCGGGGCAAAGACCATGGCGGCGGCCATGTGATCTCTTGCGAGATTATAGACGACAAGGCCGGAGTCGCAGCCGCGTACCGCTTCAAGGCAGGCCTTGACGAAAGGGTCTGTCTGCCCCTCGACCTCTGCCCCATGAAACAACGGCGGGAAACTTGGCGCGCTCATGCCTGTCCGGCTTTCACCAGCGCCTTTGCCACGTCGCGGAACCCTTTCGACTGCGCAGCCTCGGGTTTGGAAACGACAATCGGCGCACCGCCATCGGCGGCCATCCTTATGTCAAGGTGAAGGGGGATTTCGGCCAGAAGCGGCACGCCGAGTTTTTCCGCCTCGCTCGCCACGCCACCGTGGCCGAAGACATGTTCCTCGTGACCGCATTCCGAACAGATGTGCGTGCTCATGTTCTCGATCATCCCAAGAATAGGCGTGTTCATCTGGTTGAACATGTCGATGCCCTTCCTGGCATCCAGCAGGGCCACATCCTGCGGGGTCGAAACGATGATCGCCCCGTCCAGATGCGCCTTCTGCGCCAGGGTCATCTGAACGTCGCCCGTGCCGGGCGGCAGGTCGACCAGAAGAACGTCGAGCGCGCCCCATTGCACCTGCATAAGCATCTGTTGCAACGCGCCCATCAGCATCGGGCCACGCCAGACAACCGCCTGATCCTCGTTGGTCATCAGGCCGATCGACATCATCGTCACGCCGAAGTTCCGAAGCGGCAGGATGATCTTGCCGTCCGGGCTTTGCGGTCGCCCCGAAACGCCCAGCATCCGGGGCTGGGAGGGGCCATAGACATCCGCATCCAACAGACCGACCCGACGCCCCTCGGCGGCCAGCGCGCACGCGAGGTTGGCCGCAACCGTGGATTTGCCGACGCCCCCCTTGCCGGATGCAACGGCGACGATCCGGTCCACGCCGGGAATTTTCTCGGGCCCGGACGGTGCGGCGGATCGGCCGGATTTCAGGTCGGGCGGCGGCTTTGGTGTGCTGTGCGCCGTCATTACGATCGAGACATTGGCCGCGCCCAGGGCCTTTAGCCGTTCCTCGGCCTCGGCCTTTGCCGTCTCGAAGGGCGCGGGGCTGTCGACCTCCATCACGAAACGCACCGTGTCGCCGTCAACCGTCAGAGCGCGGACCAGACCCGCCTCGACCAGATCGACACCCGAGGGGGCCTTGACCTCTTTCAACGCCCCCAGAACTTCTTCACGGGTCAGTGCCATTCAAGCGCCTTCGATGGTTCCGGTGACGGTGTGTTCCAACTCGATTCCGTCGATGGTCAGCACCATCTTGGCGTCGAAACGCTTGCCCGATGTATCGCCCGCCTTGCGCATGGCTTCCTCGATGGCCTGCTGCGAAGTCACGCCGACCTGCTTTAGAAACTTGCGCATCGACATGTTGAACTCGTCGCTCATGCTCGGACCCTTCCTCCCGTAAGTGCATTGACGCCGCAACCCTAGCGCCCCTACGCTGACTTGCAACCTGACGCACAACGATGGAGCCGAGGGAATGCGATTTCTGGTCTTCCTGGCGCTTCTGGTCACTGCCGGTCCCGCCCCGGCGCAGGACAGGGCCTTTACCCTGCAGGTGCCGGATGAACTGCTGGACACCGGATTCGTCGCCCATATCGTGCCGCGCTTTTCCCTGAAACACGGCATTCGGATCACGGTGACGGGCGATGCAGGCGATGCCGCTTTCGGCACCGAAGGCACGCCGGTCTTTCGCAAAGACCAGACGGTCTGGCACTTTTCGTCCAAAGACACGCTCCACGCGCAAACCTTTCTGGACTGGCTGCAATCGGACGTCGGCAAACGCACGATTGACGGTTACGCCCCTGAAGGTGTTGCGCTTTTCACGTCGGACGTTCGTGCGCCGAAAAAGGTCGAAACCGTGGAACTCGACGGGGACGCGGGGCTTGGCGAAGCGCTCAGCCTTGAGCTTTGCGGGCGGTGCCATGTGGTCAGCGACAAGAACCGGATGAGCGCGATCGGCTCCTCGCCATCCTTTGCCCTCATGCGAACCTTTCCGGATTGGGAGTCGCGGTTTCTGTCGTTTTTCGTCCTGAAACCGCATCCGGCCTTTACCCAGGTCGAAGACATCACGGAACCCTTCCCGGAACACCTGCCGTCGCCAATCGCGCCTATTGAGGTCACGCTGGACGAGATTGACGCCATCACCGCCTTCGTCGGGTCCATCGAACCGGCAGACCTAGGCGCGCCGATAAAGTCTCAGTGATCGCGGCGCTTTGAGAAATAGTCGTCCGATGTGCGCACCTGCGGGCGCTCGCCCCCCTGGAACGGATTGTCGGTCGAATGGAACTGCGCCTGTATCCGGCAGTTGTCGCACATCTGGATCAGCCTTGCCGCATCGCTGGACTGAAACATCGAATGGCTGCCAGCAAGTTTTTCCGTGATCCGCTCGACGGTCGATTTCACGCCGAAAGCGGTGCCGCATTCGATGCACTCGAACGGTTCTTCCTCGTGAAGCACCCTCTGGGTCAGCGCGGCTTCGGTCAGGTTCAACTGCGGCTGAAGGGTGATTGCCTTTTCGGGGCAGATGTTGGCGCAAAGTCCGCATTGCAGGCAGGCGTCTTCCTGAAAGCGAAGCTGCGGCTTGTCGTCGTTGTCGCCAAGCGCACCCGCAGGGCAGAGCGACACGCAGGACAGGCAAAGGGTGCAGGCCCCTGTATCGACAAGCACCGCGCCGTAAGGGGCTTCGGCAGGCAGGTCGATCACCTCGGCATTGGGGTTCAGGGCCTTGGCGGCCAGCCGCGCGACCTGCCGCCGCCCGCCCATGGGCAGGATGGGATCTGAAAGGGCAAGCTCGGGAGCGGCGTCGCCGTAAAGGATCTCGCTCAACTGGTCGGGATCGGCCACGTCGACGAGTTTCACGCGGGCGTCGCCCGCAATCGCCGCCGCCAGCGGCAGTTCGCGGTCAAAGGCGTCTCGTTCGGTCGTCGGTGCGGGCAGGATCGCAACCTCGGCAAATCCGCAGGCGAGGGCAGCGAGTATTTCGGCATGTCCGAAACCGGCCAAGGCGCTGACCTCGAAGGGGATGACGTCGCCGGGCAGGCCCCGCCCGAACCGGGCGGCCAGCGCGATCGTCTGGCGCCCGTGGGTTTCGTCGTGGACCAGAAGGCGCGGCGCTTTCGCACCGCCCGCCGCCCGATAAGTGGCGGCCAGCGTCGAAAGGCGGCGGAACACCACGTCAACGGATGGCGCGTCGTAGGAAATCGCGCCCGAGGGACAGACCGCCGCGCAGGATCCGCAACCGGCACAGATCATCGGATCAATGGCGACATGTTGCCCGGCCGAAGAAATCGCCCCCGTCGGGCAGATGTTGAGGCAGTTCGAACAGGCCGGTTTCTCGGCGCGGGAATGGGCGCAGAGCGTTTCTTCCAGCCGGACGTAAAGCGGCTTTTCAAAGGTGCCGACCAGTTGCGCAGCTTCGCGCACGGCGCGCGCGACCGATGGCGGATGGCCGGGATCGGCCTTCAGATAGCCTTCGCGTTTCTCGGGGGCCTGCACCAGTGCGGTCGCACCGGACAGGTCCAGGATGATGTCGCATTCCGAAACGGCCCCATCCACCGGGGGTGTCATGGACATCTCGCGCCCGCCGGGGATCACCTCGCTGAAACTGTTCAGCCGCACCTTGAAGCCGCCCAAGGCGCCATCCACATGCGCGACCACACCGTTCACGCAATCAAACCGGCGATCCATCGGCAGGGGGGTGCCGTCCTGCAACAGGACAGTCACCGCCAGCGTGTCGCAAAGTTCGCTTGCCGCCTCCAACGCCATTTCGCCGCCAAGGATCAGGCAGGTGCCTTCGGAGATCACGTCAACCGATTTGCCCGCCCGGACCTCAAGCGCGGCTTCCGCCGCAAGTGCGGCCATCTTGGCACCCTGGTCGCCTTCGCCCCATCCGGCGCGGTCGCGCAGGTCGACGAAGCCGGGATCGGGGGCGTCGATCTCGGCGGCCAGTTCCAGAAACCGGGCACGCTCTTGCTGGCAGGCGATAATCACGTCGCCTGCGGCAAGCTGACCGGCGGCGTCGGAAATCTGATCCATGCAAAGGCTGGTATAGAGCTTGGAACACGAAAGCCCCGTCGCCCCGGAGATCGCTTCGGGGTCGATGTTCTGACTACCCAGACAGTCGCAAAGAACAAGCTTTTTGGCCATTCGTGGTCCCGCTTCAGATCATTCCCGGACCCGGTAAGCCAGGTCGCGTGTCGGCCAACGCTAGGCGCGATTCCGGGGACTGGCAAACAGCTTTGACCCTTTGCGATCACATTTTACTTTCTGCACGCGCAAAGGGAATTTTGGCACGAAACGCGGAATTGGGCAAAATGCTTTACCACGGCCATGCAGGAAAGGCGTGCCGCGCCAACCCTATAAAAATGCTCAGGATTTCTGCGGCGCAGCGCAAGGTTTCCCGGCGAAACCAAACCGGAAAAACCCTTTGAAATTCGCCTCGCGTCGTGCAGGTTCGTCTTACCAACCCCTCAGGGAAGACGTGTTGCTCGACAAATCGGACAAAAGCATTTCCTTGCCGCTTGGCGTGGTCATCCGCCGTGTGCCCGGTGCAACGCGCTGGCAAAAGCACGCTTGGAAGGCGGTTGCCGTGCTGCCGGGGGCAGGGGACGCCGATTGGAAGGAACTGCGCCGGGATGGCGAGGCGGTCGAATACCACGCCGCGACCCTTCCGCTGGAATTGTTCCGCACCGATACCGAAGCCTACCTGCAAGGCCTGTCCGACAATCCGCCTGCGGCCTATGTCGTGATGCGCCCCGGCGAAGGTGACCGCCCTCTGGATGTCGTCCTTGTCACCGCCTCGCCCTACGAGGCGCAGGATTATGCCGACACGGGCGAGGAACTGGTCGAAAAGGTGCCGATGCCCGAAGGTCTGGTTGCCTGGATCCGCAATTTCATCGAGGCCCATCACGAGGATGACGTTTTCGTCAAACGCAAGCGCGACAAGAAACGTGTCGACCTGAAACAGGACGGGATCGGAGACGCCCGTATCCGCCAGACCGCCGATGTCTACCGCGCGCCGGCCCTGCGCAAGGAGGCCTTGGGATGAGCGAGGATTTCTGGTCCCGCCGCCGCGCCGCCGTCGAAGCCGAAGCGCAGGACGACAAGCGTGTCGCGGAACAGGCCGTACTGGCCGAGGAACACGCCGCCCTTGAGGAGCAGTCGGACGAAGAAATCCTGAAGGCGCTGAACCTGCCCGACCCCGACAGCCTGAAGAGCGGCGACGATTTCCGCATGTTCATGGCCAAGGCCGTGCCCGACCGTATCCGCCGCCGCGCCCTGCGCACCCTTTGGAAAAGCAATCCGGTGCTGGCCAACGTCGACAGCCTTGTCGATTACGGCGAGGATTTCACCGACAGTTCCACCGTGGTCGAAAACCTGCAAACCGCCTATCAGGTGGGCAAGGGCATGTTGAAGCATGTCGAGGAAATGGCCCGTCAGGCCGCCGAGGAAGAAACGCAGGAAGTAGCCCCGGTCGCAGAACGCGAAGAAGAAAAGCTTGTCGTTGCCGTGACTGAAGCCCCGGAAATCGCGGAAGAAACGCCGCCGCAGGACACGGCCCCCGAACCCGAAATCGCCCCAATGCCGCGCCGCATGAAATTCAGAATAGAGGAAACCGCGTGAACGCCGCCCTCGATATGGACGTCGCCTCCGAAGACCGACTTCGTGCCGACCTTTACAACTTTCTGGGCGTGATCCTTGCCGGTCCGCCCGACGAAATGCTGCTGGCCCAATGTGCGGGCCTGACCGGCGACGACAGCGATCTTGGCAAGGCTATCGCCACCCTGGCGCGGGTGGCCAAAGTGTCGAAGCCGAAGAAGGTTGAGAGCGAATTCAACGCACTGTTCATCGGCCTTGGACGGGGCGAGTTGTTGCCCTACGCCAGCTATTACCTGACCGGGTTCCTGAACGAAAAGCCGCTGGCGCAGCTTAGAAACGACATGACGGCGCGGGGCATGGCCCGTGCCCCGAACGTGTTCGAACCCGAAGACAACATCGCCTCGCTCATGGAAATGATGGGCGCGATGATCGTCGGGCGGTTCGGCACCGTTGCCACGCTGGAAGATCAAAAGACGTTTTTCAACGCCCATATCGCGCCCTGGGCGGGTCACTTTTTCAGTGACCTCGAAGCCGCGAAAAACTCGGTGCTTTATGCCTCGGTCGGCTCGGTCGGCAAGGCCTTCATGGAGATCGAGCGCGAGGCGTTCAGGATGACCGCGGACTAGCTATCCGCGACATGGAAGGCGGGGATGCCCGCCGCAAACAAGAGGAGGGAGACATCCCATGACGAAAGAGAAAGACGGCAAATCACGTCGGGACTTTCTGAAACTGGCCGGAACATCCGCGCCGGTTGCCGCGGTGGCTTTGACCGCGGGCACGACGGCGGCAGAAGCCGATCCTGTCGACCTGACATCCGACAAGATGCAGGACACCGCGCATACGCGCGCCTACCTCGACAGCGCCCGCTTCTAGGACGCCGTTACCTGAAAGACCCTTGGCGACTGGTTGCGTGACGCCCGACTGCCAAGGAAATCGAAGCCAAGCTAGCAAGGGCAGTGCCCAAGCACGCAAGGGAGGAAGACATGTTAAGGAAAAAGACCAACGGGGTAGCGCGACGCCCCCAACGGACTGGGATCCTTGCAGATATCTCTGAAAAATCTGTAGATCGCCGCGCGTTCCTGCGCGGATCAGGACTGGCCATCGGTGGATTGGCCGCCATTTCCGCAACTGCGGGATCGGTGACACAGGCGACGGCCCAGACCGCCGCGATCGGTAAGGTCGATCTTGTGAAATCCGTCTGCACCCACTGCTCGGTCGGCTGTACCGTCGTGGCAGAGGTGTCGAACGGCGTCTGGACGGGTCAAGAACCCGGCTGGGACAGCCCGTTCAACCTCGGGGCCCACTGCGCCAAGGGCGCTGCGGTGCGCGAACACGCCCACGGTGAACGCCGCCTGAAGTACCCGATGAAGAAAGAGGGTGGCGAGTGGAAGCGCATCAGCTGGGAAGAGGCGATCAACGAGATCGGCGACGGCATGATGAAGATCCGGGACGAAAGCGGCCCGGACAGCGTCTACTGGCTTGGCTCGGCAAAGCATAACAACGAACAGGCCTACCTGTTCAGAAAGTTCGCCGCCTACTGGGGCACGAACAACGTGGATCACCAGGCGCGGATCTGTCACTCGACCACCGTTGCCGGTGTGGCGAACACATGGGGCTACGGCGCCATGACCAACAGCTACAACGACATCCACAATTCCAAGGCGATCTTCATCATCGGCGGCAACCCCGCCGAGGCGCACCCGGTTTCGCTGCTTCATGTCCTCAGGGCGAAAGAGCAGAACAACGCGCCCGTGATCGTCTGCGACCCCCGCTTCACGCGGACGGCCGCCCATGCCGACGAATACGTGCGCTTCCGTCCCGGTACGGACGTCGCCCTGATCTGGGGCATCCTCTGGCACATCTTCGACAACGGCTGGGAAGACCAGGAGTTCATCCGCACCCGTGTCTGGGGCATGGACCAGATCAAGGAAGAGGTCGCCCGCTGGACCCCCGAAGAGGTCGAGCGTGTCACCGGCGCACCCGGCTCGCAGCTGAAGCGGGTTGCCCGCACCATGGCCAACAACCGCCCCGGCACCGTGATCTGGTGCATGGGTGGCACCCAGCACACCAACGGCAACAACAACACGCGCGCCTACTGCGTGTTGCAGCTTGCCCTTGGCAACATGGGCACCTCGGGCGGTGGCACGAACATCTTCCGCGGCCACGACAACGTCCAGGGCGCAACCGACCTTGGCGTGCTGTCCCACACCCTGCCGGGCTATTACGGTCTGGCTGCCGGTTCCTGGGCCCACTGGGCGCGGGTCTGGGAAGAAGACCTCGATTGGCTGAAGGGCCAGTTCGAAACGGTCAAGGGGGCCGACGGCAAGGACAAGAACCTGATGACCCTGACCGGCATTCCCGTGTCGCGCTGGATCGACGGTGTTCTTGAGGATCCGGAAAACACGGATCAGCCGAACGCGGTCAGGGCCATGGTTCTCTGGGGCCATGCACCGAACTCGCAGACCCGGATGAAAGAGATGAAGACGGCGATGGAGAAGCTCGACATGCTTGTCGTGGTCGATCCGTTCCCGACTGTCTCGGCCGTCCTGCACGACCGCGAAGACGGGGTCTACCTGCTTCCGGCCTGTACCCAGTTCGAGACCCGTGGCTCGGTCACGGCATCGAACCGGTCGCTCCAATGGCGTGACCGGGTGATCGAACCCCTGTTCGAAAGCCTGCCGGACGAGGTCATCATGGCCAAGTTCGCCAACAAGTTCGGCTGGGCGGATCGTTTCTTCCGGAACATCGAGATGGAGGACGAGGAAACCCCGGTCGTGGAAAGCGTCACGCGCGAGTTCAATCGCGGCATGTGGACCGTCGGCTATACCGGACAGGATCCTGACCGGATCAAACTGCACATGGCAAACCAGCACACGTTCGACAGAACCACGCTGCACGCCGTGGGCGGTCCGGCGGATGGCGATTACTACGGTCTGCCATGGCCCTGCTGGGGTACGGCCGAGATGAACCATCCGGGCACGCCCAACCTTTACGACATGTCCAAACGTGTCTCTGAAGGCGGGTTGACCTTCCGTGCGCGCTTTGGCGTCGAACGGGACGGTGACAACCTTCTGGCCGAAGGCGTGGCATCTCTTGGTTCGGATATCCAGGACGGATACCCCGAGTTCACCTACCAGATGCTGGTCGATCTTGGCTGGGAAGGCGAGTTGACGGATGCCGAGCGCGGCGCGATCGTATCGGTCGCGGGTGTCTCCGGCGATGTCGGCCAAAGCGACGATGGCGAAGCCACCGTCGAAATGGTGTCCGAGGCATCGGACGATGCCAAGGCGAAGCTTGGATCGGTCAACTGGAAAACCGACCTTTCCGGCGGCATCCAGCGTGTCGCGATTGCCCACGAAATGGCGCCCTTCGGGAACGCCAAGGCGCGGGCCGTGGTCTGGACCTTTCCCGACCCGATCCCGATCCACCGCGAGCCGCTTTACACCAACCGGCGCGATCTGGTGGCCGACTACCCGACATATGAGGACCGCAAGTTCTATCGCTTGCCGACCATGTATGCCTCGATCCAGAAGAACGACTTTTCAAAGGATTACCCGATAATCCTGACGTCCGGTCGTCTGGTCGAATACGAAGGTGGCGGCGATGAAACCCGGTCGAACCCTTGGTTGGCGGAACTCCAGCAGGACATGTTCGTCGAAATCAACACCCGCGATGCCAACAACCTTGGGGTCCGGGACGGCGCACAGGTCTGGGTGGAAGGCCCCGAAGGCGGCAAGGTCAAAGTGATGGCCATGGTCACCGAACGGGTCGGCGAAGGTGTCGCCTTCATGCCGTTCCACTTTGGCGGCCACTTCGAGGGCGCGGACCTGAGGGACAAATATCCCGACGGGGCCGACCCCTATGTGCTGGGTGAATCGACCAACACCGCACAGACCTATGGCTATGACTCAGTAACCCAGATGCAGGAGACGAAAGCCACTCTCTGCAAGATCTGGGCAGCGTAAGGGAGGAGGAGAAATGGCAAGAGCTAAATTTCTCGTAGACGCGGAACGCTGCATCGAATGCAACGCCTGCGTCACCGCTTGCAAGAACGAGCACGAAGTCCCCTGGGGCATCAACCGCCGGAAGGTCGTGACGATCAACGACGGTTCACCCGGGGAACGCTCGATCTCGGTGGCTTGCATGCATTGTTCGGACGCGCCCTGCATGGCCGTCTGTCCGGTGGATTGCTTCTACCAGAACGAAGAAGGCGTGGTCCTGCACTCCAAGGACCTCTGCATCGGTTGCGGCTATTGCTTCTATGCGTGCCCCTTCGGTGCGCCGCAGTTCCCGCAGGCGGCCAACTTCGGATCGCGCGGCAAGATGGACAAATGTACCTTCTGCGCCGGCGGTCCCGAGGAAAACCACTCGACGGCCGAGTTCGCCAAATACGGGCGCAACCGGATCGCCGAGGGCAAGCTGCCGATCTGCGCCGAGATGTGCTCGACCAAGGCGCTTCTGGCTGGTGACGGAGACGTGGTTTCCGGCATCTACCGGGAACGTGTCGTCGCACGCGGCTTCGGTTCGGGTGCCTGGGGCTGGGGATCGGCTTACGGGCAGCAGGGCGGCTGACAGCGGCCCTTGCACATGAAAAGACAAGGGCGGTCCCAAGGGGGATCGCCCTTTCGCGTCAAATTTCCGGAGAACCCCCATGCGCGCGCTTTTTGCCTTGCTGTTCACGTTGCTCACGCTCTCGGTCGCCCTGGCGCAAACAGAGCAGACACCGGCACCTGACCGCTCTGCAACGGGCGGGGCGCAGACGCTGGAAGACATCCTGGCCCGCCAGCGGGGCGAGGTGATCGACGACAATTTCCGCCGCGAGGCCATCGGCGACCCGGAACGTGCCGCCGGCATGGCCAACCAGCTTGGCACCCTTGGCGGTGCTTCCGACCCCGAGCTGTGGCGCGCCCTGCGCTATGGCGAAGCCAACATCACCGCCTCGAACAACGGCCCCGCCGCCACCACCCTGATCCAGGACGGCGGCATGAGATGGCTGGAATTCCGCGACGGTCCGTTGAAGACCTATGGTGCCTATCTGCTGGGCGGCACCATCGTCGTGCTTCTTCTGTTTTTCCTTCTGCGCGGCCGGATCGGCATAGATTACGAGGCGACGGGGCGCACCATCACCCGGTTCAAGGCCGTCGAACGCTTTGGCCACTGGCTTCTGGCCTCGTCCTTTCTGGTGCTGGGGGCGACCGGCCTTATCACGCTTTTCGGGCGAACCGTCATCATCCCGCTGCTTGGTCACCAGGCCTTTTCGCCGATCGCCATCTGGTCGAAATGGGTCCACAACAACGTCGCCTGGGCCTTCATGCTGGCGCTGGTCATGGTCTTTGTGATGTGGGTCGTCCACAACCTGCCGTCGCGCACGGACCTCAAGTGGCTCGCACAGGGTGGCGGCATCTTCACCAAGGGCCATCCACCGGCCAAGAAATTCAACGCCGGGCAAAAGGTCATCTTCTGGTCGGTCATCCTTTTGGGCGGGTCGATCTCGCTTTCCGGTCTCGCGCTGTTGTTCCCGTTCGAGCTGAACCTCTTTGCGGCGACCTTCGCGAAGCTGAACGCAACCGGTCTGCCGCAGGCGCTTGGCTACGGCGAATTGCCCACGGTTCTGGCCCCCCACGCCGAGATGCAACTGGCCACGCTCTGGCACGCCATCGTCAGCTTTGTCCTGATCGCCATCATCTTTGCCCATATCTATATCGGCTCGCTTGGCATGGAAGGCGCTTATGACGCCATGGGCTCGGGCGAGGTGAAAGAGGAATGGGCGCGCCAGCACCATTCCATCTGGGCCGAGGAAGTTCTGGAAAAAGAGCGCAAGGCAACCGGCGAAGACGCGGTTCCCGCGGAATAGGCCAAGGCGTGTTTCGTCACCTCTGCCTGCTCGCCGTTCTGGCCGCGCCTGCGCAAGCGGGTGAGTTCTTTACGTTGGAAGGCCACGGCGGGCCGATCATGGACATCGCCGTGTCGTCTTCGGGCCAGATCGCGACAGGCAGCTTCGACAATGCCGTCGGACTTTGGGAAGGCGAACTGCCGGACTGGCACGATGGCCACGAGGCCGCCGTCACGGCGATTGCCTTCCTCGGGGAAGACACGGTGCTGTCAGGCAGCGACGATTTCACCCTGCGCGCCTGGACCTCGGGCGAAGGCCGGATCTTCGGCGAACATCAGGCCAAGATTCTCTCCATCGCGACCAGCACCGACAACAGCCTGATCGCTTCGGCCAGTTGGGACGCCACGATCGGCCTCTGGCCCGTGGATGCTCCGGGCAATGTGCGCTTTCTGAAGGGCCACCGCCAGGGGGTGAACGACGTCGCCTTCACGGCGGATGCAAGCCGTTTCTATTCCGCCTCCACCGATGGCACCATCCGGGTCTGGGACGTCGAAGCAGGCGCGGAGAAGGCGCAGATTGCCTCGCACGGATTCGGCGTGAACGAACTGGTGCTGAACGAGGCCGACGGCTGGCTGGCCTACGGCGCCGTCGACGGCGGCACCCGCCTGATCGACCTTGAAAGCGGCAACCAGATCGCCGATTTCACCCTCGACCGCCGTCCGATCCTGGCGATGGCCTATCACGCCGGAACAAGGCAGCTTGCCGTCGGCGATGGCGAGGGCTTCATAATGGTCATCGACACCGCTGAAATGCTGATCACACGCGATTTTCGCGCCGCCGAAAGCGGGCCAATCTGGGCGCTGGCCTTCTCTCCCGACGGGCAGAACCTTCATGCGGGCGGGATCGAGGACACCCTGTATTCCTGGCCCGTCGCCACCATGGACGAACACGATCCGATGGCGGGCGAGGTGCGAACATTCCTCGAAGACCCCGACAGCCTGCCGAACGGCGAACGCCAGTTCAAACGCAAATGCTCGATCTGCCACACCCTGACCGAAGGCAGTGCCCGCAAAGCCGGCCCCAGCCTCCACAACCTTTTCGGACGCAGGGCGGGCACAGTCGAAGACTACAATTACTCGGAAACACTGGATGATTCCGATATTGTCTGGTCAGATGAAACGATAGATGCTTTGTTCGACCTCGGTCCCGATCACTATATTCCGGGATCGAAAATGCCGATGCAGCGGATCGCGCAGCAACAGGATCGCGACGACCTGATCGACTATCTGCGAACCGCCACGTCTGAGGAAGGGAATTGAGATGAAAGTCATCCTTGCGGCAATCCTTGCCATGGTGGTGATCGCGGTCGGCGCGAACCAGTTCCTGGGCCAGGCCGGGTTTTCCAGCGAAGAACGCACCTCGGGAACCGCAGTGCGCCTCGACTGATCCGGACGCGCCGCAGGACGTCCGCGGCGCTGCGTGAGAAACGGATCGTGCAAAGGCGGGTCCGACCCCGCCCGTAAATGCCCGCCACAAGACGGCAAATCCGGACTGAATGACGGTGGACGCAGTGCAGGGCGGCCGCATTTCTGCGGCAGTTTCCATGTGAACAGGGAATACTCGAATTTCGGTCGAAACCCTGCGCTTTGATCCGCCTCTTGCCCAGCTTTTCCCAGGGAGTGCCGGTGACAACGCATTTTAGCGACAGACCGATGTCAAAGACCTGCTCCGAGAGGCCCGCGATCTGAAGATGGTCATCGCCGAACAGGTGCCGGAAGCGCGTTTTCTGCAAAAATAGTCATGCCCGAGGATGGGCGTGTTGCGGCGTTCAATTTGATATTATGAAGTTTTGTGCCGCAATATCAATTATTCTTGCTATCTTTGTGACATGAATCAATCTTTGAGCAGGGAGAAGATAGTGGTCATGAAACACGAACGGCCAATCCAATTGCACACCGAAACCCGGTCTGGCAACGAAGTACCAGAGGGAGACCGATTGCAGGGACGCACCATCCAGTCCGTCGATCGTGCTTTGCAGGTTCTTGAATCGATTGCTCTCTCAAGTGAGGGCACGACCGTCAAATCGGTCGCCGAAAAGCTTGGCCTGAACACCTCGACTTGCCACCATCTTATCACGACGCTTGTCCGTCGCGGATACCTTGCGCAGATCAGTCGCAGCCGGGGATACGTGCTTGGACCCAAGCTAAGCGAACTGATTGAGGCCGCAGAAAGAGAATCCGATCCGACGGTCCTTCTGGAGTCGAATCTTCGGGAGCTTGGCCAGCGGCTTGGTCATGGCGTTCAATTCGCGATTCTAAGCGATACCTCGTTGTTGACCAAGCTCAGCTTTCCTGGGGCAGACGACACGATTGTCGAACCCGACGAGGTGGAAAAAATGACCGCTCTCCACGCGACGGCAACCGGTAAGGCCATTCTGGCCTGGATACCCGATACTGAACTTGTACGGGTGATTTCAGCAAATGGGCTGAAAACCTATACACCGAAAACGATCACCACGCTTTCTGGTCTGGTCGAAGAGTTGCGGTTGGTCCGTCGCGGCAAGTTTGCGGTGGATGACGAGGAATTTCGCGAAGGCATCGTCTGCATAGGCGCAGCCATTCGCGAAGGGGCGGGGGCCGTTATCGGCTCGATTTCGACAACGATATCGGCGGATCGGGCGACCGAAGAATACCGGCAGTATCTGATCAGGGAAATGATCGGCGCTGCCAACAGCTTTTCCAACAAACTGCGCGACCTGAAGACCTGAAGCGCAACGAAAACCAAAATGGAGTGATCCCATGGCAATGCCCGACAATGTGACAACAAGTTCAACGCACCCGGTCCCCGAAACCATGAAGGCCTGGGTGCTGGGCGATCCGGGCGAGTTGACGCTGAAAGACAAGCCGGTCCCGGCTCCGCGCAAAGCCGAGGTTCTGGTGCGCATCGACGCCGTGGCGATCTGTGCGACCGATCTTGAGATCATCTATCACGGGCCGCCGGCGATGATCGAAGGCGGTGATCCACACAACAAGAACTTCACGCCGGGGCACGAATACATGGGCACCGTTGTCGCCCTTGGGCCTGGCGTGGATGAGTATGAAATCGGCGAGCGTGTGACGGTGGAAATCCACGCCGGTTGCGGCCAGTGCAAGCGCTGTCGGGAAGGCATGTACACCTCGTGCCACAACTACGGCAAGAACTACGGCGACGTCGACAAGGGCCACCGCGCCAACGGGTTCACCACCGATGGCGGCTTTGCGGAATACGCGGTCAACAACATCAACACCCTGGTTCACGTTGATGACAGCATGTCCGACGAAGAGGCCACGCTGGTCGTGACGGCCGGAACGGCGATGTATGGTTTGACCGAATTGGGTGGCCTCGTGGCAGGTGAAAGCGTTGTGGTTACCGGCCCCGGCCCGATTGGCCTGATGGGGGCCGCCGTGGCCAAGGCCTTGGGTGCGCAACCGGTGATCCTGACCGGCACGCGCGACAACCGTCTTGAGATCGGCAGGCAGTTGGGCGCGGATCACGTGATAAACGTCCGCAACGAGAACGTGGTCGACAAGGTCCGCGAACTGACCGGCGGCAAGGGCGTCGACTATGTGGTCGAATGTGCGGGTGCACCAAACGGCGTGAACGAAGCGGCCCAGATGGTGAACCGCGGCGGCAAGATCTGCCTCGCGGCCTTCCCGAGCGCCGAAGCTCCCGTCGATGTGGCGCACCTCGTGCGGAACAACATCTACCTCTACGGTATCCGTGGTGAAGGCAAGACCGCCACGCACCGGGCCGAGGCCTACATGCGGCAAAAGCGGTTCGACGCCACACTGATCCACACCCACACCTTCGAGATGGCCGACCTGAAAGAGGCTCTGCGCTATGCGAAGGACCGGGTGGAGGACGCAATCAAGGTCGTGGTCAAGAACCCCCATGCCGAAGCCAGGAAAGTCGCTGCTGAATAAGCGGCGCAAAGGAGACGATCCATGCTGACCTGCGACAAGTATCACATGCCCACAAGCCTGGCCGAGGCCCTGCGCCTTTGGACGGGCGCGGCGGAGGGCAGCCGGATCGTTTCGGGTGCCACCGACATCCTGCCCTGGGCACGCGAGGGGCGTGCGGGCGATGTCCATCTGCCAGAATTGCTGGACGTCACGCGCATTGACGAACTTGAAGGCTATGCTTTCGAGAACGGCCGCGTGCGCCTCGGGGCCAGCACGGTCTATCAGGATTTCCTGAGGGATCGGGCGCTGATGCGTGCGCTGCCTTGTATGCCCCATTGCGCGATCTGGTTCGCTGACGATCAAATCCGCGAACAGGCCTCGCTGACCGGCAATCTGGTCAACGCCTCGCCGGTGGCTGACGGGACTCCCGCCGTCGTTGCCTTGAATGGCGAGATCGAACTGGCCCGGCTGGAGGGGGATGACATTCTCCGCCGGTCGGTGCCGGTTGTCGACTTCATCGAAGGGCCCGGTCGGACGCAGATAGCACCGGACGAAATTGCCACGGCGGTCACGCTGGACACGGCCAACGGCTATGGCGGTTCGTTCCAGAAAGTGGGCCAGCGCCGGTCGCTGGTAATTTCGGTCGCTTGCGCGGCGGGGCTGGTCAAGACCGACCGCGACGGTCGGGTGTTCGAGGACGTGCGGCTTGCCCTTGGCGGGGTAGGGCCACGTCCGATCCGTTTGGCCGAGGCGGAACAAGCCCTTCGCGGCGAACGTATCTCGCACGCGCTGATCGAAAGGGTGGCGCAGACCGCCGCTGACACAGTCGGTTCACGCAGCCGCCAGGAATACCGGCGCGAAGTCGTTGTGAATTTCGTCCGCGCAGCAATCGAGGATGCGCTGGCCAACCAACCGGACGTGGAAATCTCATTCGAAGACGCGAAGGAGCGGGCCAATGCCTAAGCTGACCATCGACGCCGAAGTGAATGGCCGCAAGGTCAAACGCGAAACCCAACCACACAGTCGCCTTCTGGACTTTCTGCGCGAAGATCTGAACCTGACCGGCACCAAGGAAGGCTGTGGGGCGGGCGAATGCGGCACCTGTTCCGTGTTTGTCGACGGTAAGCTGGTGAAATCCTGCCTGATGCCCGCCGCCAAGGCGCAGGGGGCGAAGATCGAAACCATCGAGGGGCTTGCCGCGCCGGGCGATCTTACACCGGTGCAGAAGGCGTTTCACAAAACCGGGGCCAGCCAGTGCGGCTATTGCATTCCCGGCATGGTAATGGCGGCAACCTCTGCGCTGCGCGAAAATCCCGACGCGGACATCGAGGAAATCAAGGAACGCCTTGGCGGCAACATCTGCCGCTGCACCGGCTACACCAAGATTTTCGAAGCGGTCGAGATTGCCCGCGACGTGATCGCCGGCGATTTGCCCGAGACGGCGCTGGAGGAAGACAAGGTCGGTGAAAGCTATATCGGCACGAACGTCAGACGGCTGGATGCACCGTCCAAGGTCTCGGGCCGTTTGAAATACGCCGCCGACATCAAGATGTACGACATGCTGCAGATGCAGGTCCTGCGCAGCCCTCATGCCCATGCGAAAATCCTTTCGATCGACACCTCCAAGGCCGAAGCGATGGAGGGCGTCGCCTGCGTCATCACCGCCGACGATGTGCCGGGTAATGACGGTTTCGGCGTGTTCGTACACGACCAGCCCATCATGGCGCGCGGCAAGGTGCGTCATGTGGGTGAGGCCGTGGCAGCAGTGGCGGCGGAAGATCACCTGACTGCGCGGCGCGCGCTCTCGAAGATCAAGGTGGAATACGAAGAACTTCCCGGTCTTTACGATCCCGCCGATGCCATGAAGCCCGGCGCGCCGGTCATCCACGACTATGCGCCGGACAATCTGGTGAAACACATCCCGGTTCGCAAAGGCGACCCCGAAAAGGGCTTTGCCGAGGCCGACCTGATCCTTGAAGACGACTTTGGAACCCAGCAGGTCGAACACGCCTATCTCGAACCGGAGGCGGGCATCGCCTATGTCGATGCCGACGATACGGTGGTGGTGATTTCACCGTCGCAGAACATCACCCATCACAGGCACATGCTGGCCGAAATCATCGCCAAGCCAATCAACAAGGTGCGTTTCATCATGAGCCCTGTGGGCGGCGGCTTCGGCGGCAAGGAAGACATGATCTATCAGGGGATGCTGGCGCTTTGCGCGATGAAGACGCACCGCCCGATCCAGTTGAACTTCACCCGCGAGGAAAGCCTGATCGCCTCGGCCAAACGGCATCCGGCACGGGTGCATTACAAGATGGGGCTAAAGTTCAATGGCGAGATCACGGCGATTGCCTTCGACATGCTGTCGGACGGTGGCGCCTACGGGATGTCGAGCGAAGGCGTGATGCGCAAGGCGGCGATCCTGTCCTGCGGGCCCTACGAAGTGCGTAATCTTCAGGTCGACACCCGCGCCGTTTACACCAACAACACGCCTTCGGGGGCCTTCCGCACTTTTGGAGGGATGCAGGCGCAGTTTGCGACCGAAAGCATGATGGACATGGCCGCCGAGGCTTTGGACATGGACCCGTTTGAGATTCGCCGGGTCAATATGATGAAGATCGGGGCCCTGACCCACACGCAGCAAAAGTTGGAAACCGCGTCGCTGGACCGGGTTTTGGACGCTGCCGAAAAAGCCTCGCGCTGGGAAAAGGGTGCGCCGAAAGTGCGCGGTGCAAAGCGTGGTGACATGGGCGGGCCGGACACGCGGAAGCCCTGCACCCTGGGCGCGCGGATCAAGAATGGCGCGGGCGAACCCCCGAAATCGGAGAAAGTGGCATGACGACCCGGATGAAACGCGGCCGCGGCATGGCGGCAAGCTGGTACGGCATCGCGCGCACGGCAACGATCGACCGGGCGGGTGCTTGGGCAGAGATTGACGACGGCGGCACAGGCAAGGTGGTGACCGGCGTGACCGAGATCGGCGAGGGCATCCTGACGGTCCTGGCGCAGATCGCCGCCGACGAGATGGGGATCACGCCCGAGGATGTGACGATCGGCGACAACGACACGGCACGCTCGCCCGAAGCCGCACACGCAGGGGCGACACGCCAGACCTACATGATCGGCAATTCCGTGGCGCTGGCCTCGCGCGAGGCAATGAATGTCCTTCGCGAAGAAATCGCCGATCACTGGGATGTCGAGGTCGACACGCTTCGCGCTTTCGATGGCGAGATCTGGGCCGAGGGCACCAACCTCAAGATGACGATGGAAGACGCGGTGGCCATCTGCAAGGGGCGGGGCGTCGTACCGGTAGGATCGGCCTCGTTCACCGCCCATGGCACCGGGCTCGATCCGGTCGATGGCTCCGGCAGCCCCTGGCAGGCCTATGTTTTCGGCACGCAGGTGGCCGAGGTCGAGGTCGACACATGGACCGGCGAAGTCCAGGTTCTTGGCATCTGGGCGGCGCATGACGTAGGCCGTGCGATCAACCCGCGCGGCGTTGAAGGACAGATCGAAGGCGGCGTGGTGCAGGGCCTTGGTCAGGCATTGATGGAGGAATACATCACCGACAAGGGCCATGCGATCACCCACGGCTTTGCGAAATATATACTGCCCACCTCGCTGGATATCCCCCAAATCAACTCGATCATCGTCGAAGACCCCGACCCGAAAAGTCCGCTGAGGGCGAAAGGGATCGGCGAACCGTCGCTGGTGCCGACAGCTCCGGCCATCATGAACGCAATCTATGACGCCATCGGCGTCAGGATCAAAACGCTTCCGGCAACGCCGGAAAAGATTTTGCAGGCGCTACGGGATCACGTGCCCGGGCGCGCTCAAATTGCGCAGGAAGATCGTCAAGAACGCGCAGAAGCTGCTCGTCATTGAGTGGCACCCGCCCGACGGAAAAGGTCAGGCACACAACAATAGGGAGGAAAAGAATGTTCACTATCAAACTCAAGGGCGGACTGATTGCCGCCGTATCCTCGGCCGTCATCGCTTTCGCAGGCGCCGCCCAGGCGGAATACCCCGAAAAGCCTGTCGACATGACGGTGCTCTTTGGCGGCACAGCCAACTCCATCGCACAGCTTTTGTCGGAACTGATGTCCGACGAATTGGGCCAGCCCGTCGTGCCGGTCAGCCGCACGGGCGGCGGCGGTGCCGTAGGCTATTCCCACGTGGTGGGCACCGCACCTGACGGTTACAACATTGTCTGGAACTCGAACTCGATCAGCACCACGCATCACACGGGCCGGGTGGAATTCGACTATACCGCCTTCACGCCGATTGCCCGCGTTTCGACCGAGATCCCGGCGCTCGCCGTCAATGCCTCGACCGGCTGGACCAACCTTGAAGACTTCGCCGCCGCCGTGAAAGCCATGGACGGCAAGCTGAAGGTCGGCATCTCGGGCAAGGGCTCTTTCACGCACTTGACCTCGGCAGCGCTGTTCGACGCCATGGGGTTGACCGACAAGGTGGCTTTCATCGCTTACGGTCAGGGCAAGGCACCGGTGGAGCTTCTGGCAGGCCGCATCGACGCCGCGATCCAGTGGCCGGGGCAGTTCGTGTCCTACGCCGAAGCGGGCGAATTGAATGTGCTGGCGGTCACCGGGTCCGAGCGCGTGGGCGTACTGCCTGAGATCGCAACGGCTCAGGAGCAGGGCGTCGACATCGACATCTCGATGTGGCGCGGGTTGGCGGCTCCGGCGGGAACGCCCGACGAAGCCGTGGCCAAGCTGCAAGCAGCTGCCGAAGCAGCGGTGGCGAGCGATGCTTTCCAGGAAGCGTCCAAGAACATCGGTTTCACGCCCGCCTATCTGAACGCCGCCGACTTTGGCGCACTGATCGAGACGGACGACGCCTTCTATGGCGCTCTTCTGCAAGACCTCGGTCTGGCAAAGTAACCCGGAACCCGGAGCAAGGCGATGACCAACCGCACTCAAGATATCGTGCTGGGAGCCACCCTTGTGGCACTGGCCGCGATCTGGACATGGTTGGTCATCGACACCATTCCGCCGGGTTTCGGCGACGGCGAAATCGGTGCGCGGGCGTTTCCGCTCGCCTTCGGCCTGATCCTTCTAGCCCTGGCCTCACTTCTTTTGCTGCGGCTGTTCATGGCGTCGCGCCAGGATGGCGGCACGACCGACACGGAACTGAACGAACCCGAAAGCCTGAAGTGGGGCGCGGCCTTGCTATTGCTGGTCGAGATCGCGCTCTACGGATTTCTTCTCGAAAAGATCGGCTTCGTCCTTGCAACGCCAATGATCGTTCTCCTGGTGATGACCCTGAACCTCGGTATCCGCTCAGTCCGCAAACTCGCCGCCATGTCGCTCGGGCTGACCGTCGGGTGTTGGCTGATCTTCGAAAAGGTGTTGGGCATCTATCTTGCCAACGGCACCTGGCTGAACATCGGGTAGCGGCATGGACCTTTTTCTTCAGGCACTCTCACTGGCGCTGACCCCAATGGCCATCGGTGCCATCGGCCTTGGTGCGCTGGTGGGGCTGATCTTCGGCTCGATCCCCGGGCTGACCTTCACGGTGGCTCTGGCCCTGGCCCTGCCGATCACCTTCAGCATGGAGTCGGTGCCTGCCATGGGTCTGCTTCTGGGCACCTATATCGGCGGCATGACCGGCGGCTCGGTTTCGGCGATCCTTCTCGGTATTCCCGGCACGCCTTCGGCGGCGGCAACGGTGCTGGACGGCCATCCGATGACAAGGCAGGGCGAAGCATCCATCGCCCTTGGCACCGCCGTCATTGTCTCGGTCTTCGGCGGCATCTTCAGCCTGCTGGTCATGATCGTCTCGGTCGATCTGGTCTCGCGCATCGCCATCGGCTTTGGCCCTGCCGAGATCTTCGCGCTGGTTCTCTTCGGCATGTCCACCATCTGCGGTCTCTGTGGCGACTCGCTGCTGAAGGGGCTGATCGCGGGGATTATCGGGCTGATGATCATGACCATTGGTATCGACGATATCGAGGGCGTCTCCCGCATGACCTTCGGCAGCGTCAATATGCTTCAGGGGGTAAACCTGTTGGTCGCGATGATCGGCCTCTTCGCTGTGCCTTTCGTGATCGAAGCCTTTTCCGAACGCCCGACAAGGAACGCCCAGGACACCCGCGTCGCCCGCGTGAAGGCCGAACTGCCAAAGATCGGCCTGTTGATCAAGAACACCTGGCTGATGATCCGCTGTTCGGTCCTTGGAACCGGCATCGGCGCCATCCCCGGCACCGGCGGCGCGATTGCATCGTTCCTCGCCTATGACCATGCCAAACGGTTCTCAAGAAAGCCCGAGAAGTTCGGCAAGGGCAACATCGAAGGCGTGATTGCGCCCGAGACGGCGAACAACGCTGTGACGGGGGGCACGTTGATCCCGCTTCTGTCGCTCGGCATTCCGGGCGATCCGGCCACTGCCATCGTGCTGGCGGGCCTGATGATCCACGGCATCACGCCGGGACCGGCCCTTTTCATGAACCACGCCACGGAAGTCTACGGCATCTACGTCGCCGTGGTCATCGCCTATGTCTGGGTGCTGGGCCTCCAACTGATGGGCATTCGCCTGTTCGTCCACGTCCTGAGGATCCCGCGCGAGATGCTGGCGGTCGCCGTCCTCGTCCTCTGCGCCATCGGGGCCTATTCGATCCGGAATTCGGCCTTCGACATCTATGCAATGGGTGTGATCGGTGTCTTGGCCTATGTGCTGATCGCGATCCGCGTGCCGATCACACCGATTATCCTGGGCATGGTGCTGGGACCGACACTGGAGAACGAGTTCCGCACCGCCATGATGCTTTCATCGGGCAGCGCCGACATATTCTATTCCTCACCGACCGTTCTGGTCTTCTTCGCGCTCGCGGCCCTGGTCATTTGCCTGCAACTGAAATCCGAGATCGCGCGGAAAAAGAAACCCATAGAAAAGAGCGAGACATCCGATGCTTGATAAGAACTCCTCGCCCGCCGAGACGGAACAGGCGATCAGGGCGCGTGCGCAGAAACTTGCGGCTGAACCCCTGGAACAAGCCTTGCCCGCGATGATCGAAACCACGCTCTCCGAGGCACTGGTGATTGGCCTCTTGAAACAGGGAGTGCGGCGATACTTTGCCATCTTCGGGCATGGCTCGACCGATCTGGGCGAGGTCTTGCGCATCTATGAAGCCGAGGGCGTGGTCGAAGTGATCAATTGCCGTAACGAGGTCGAGATGGCCCATGCGGCCACCGCCTATGCCTGGGTTTACGGCGAGACGCCGGCGGTCATCACCTCGATCGGACCGGGCGGGTTGCAGGCCATGGCAGGTGCTTTGGCGGCCGCGTCTAACGGCGTTGGCGTCTATCACATCTATGGCGACGAGACGACGGGCGGCGAGGGCTACAACATGCAGCAGGTGCCCAAGCCCGAACAGGGCATCTTTGGCAAAATGACCGCGTTGATGGGGCAATCCTACACGCTGCACACGCCGTCCGCCTTGCGCGAATGTATGCGACGCGGCACGGCCTGCGTGCATCATCCCTATAGGGCAGGGCCGTTCTTCATCCTGGCCCCGATCAACACCCAGCCACAGCGGGTTGGCGTCAATGTCGCGACGCTGCCATCGCGCAGCGAAGTCCCGGCGCTGGCCCCGGCGCGACGCGAAGACCTGGAGTCGGCTGTCGCATTCATGCGGAGCCACGCCCGCATTGCCATCAAGGCCGGCGGGGGCACGCGCCCGCATCACGAGGCCGTGCGGCTTCTGGCCAACCGCATCGGCGCGCCCGTGATGCAATCGCCCGGCTCGACGGGCGTTCTGGCCGACAGCGATCCCCTGAACATGCATGTGGGCGGATCGAAAGGCTCGATCTCGGGCAATTACGCGATGGAGAACGCCGACGCCGTCATCATGATCGGCAGTCGCGGGGTCTGTCAGGCCGATTGCTCTGGCATCGGTTATCCAAATGCCCAGGCGGTATTGAACATCAATGGCGATCTCGACGATCTGACCCATTACGCCAATACGATTGCCTTGCCGGGCGACATCTCGGCGGTGATCGAATTGTTGTTGTCCGCCCTGGGCGACGACACCGGCGCCGACCTGCGCGCCGACTGGAGACGCGATTGCGCGGCAGCGAAAGAGGAATGGACCGCCTTCAAGGCCGCCCGAATTCACGCCGCACCGGTGAATGACGACGTCTGGCAGCGCCCGGTACTGACGCAACCCGCCGCGATCCACACGGTCTCGTCCTTCGCCAACAAGATCGGCGCGATCAAGTTCTTCGACGCAGGCGACGTGCAGGCCAACGGCTTTCAGGTGGTGGAAGACGATGCGCCCCTGCAGACTTTCACCGAAACCGGCGCCTCCTACATGGGATTCTCCGGCTCGGCACTCCTCAGCGCCGCCCGCATGAAAGACGCGAAATACGGCATCGCCTTCACCGGCGACGGGTCGTTCATGATGAACCCGCAAATCCTGATCGACGCGGTAGAGCACGGCGTGCGCGGCATGGTAGCCCTGTTCGACAATCGCCGGATGGCGGCGATCACTGGCTTGCAGTTGGCGCAATACGAACGCGAGTTCAAAACCAACGACGGCGTCGCGGTCGACTATGTGGCGATGGCAGGCGCCGTGAGCGGCGTCAAGGCGCTCCACGGCGGCTTCAGCCGCGACGAGTTGGAGGCCGCCCTGGAAAAGGCCCACGCCCATGATGGGCTGTCACTTTTGCACATCCCGGTCTACGCGGGCGAGGATCCGATTGCAGGCATGGGCGCCTATGGGGCGTGGAATGTCGGCAATTGGGTCGAGGATGTGGAAGGCCGCTATCTGGCCGCAAAGATATAGGAAGGCTAACACATGTATCAGGACATGAAACTTTTCATCGGCGGCGACTGGCGCGCGGCCTCGGACAAAGCCACAAAACCGGTGAACGATCCCGCGACCGAGGATGTGCTGGGCACCATCGCGGTTGCCACGGCGGACGACATCGACGCGGCGCTTGCCGCCGCCAGGGACGGCTTCCAGGTCTGGCGGAAGACCGGCACCTGGGATCGTGCGGCGAAGATCCGCAAAGTGGCGGACCTCATGCGCGAACGGCAGGCTGAAATCGCGGAACTCATGTCGCTCGAAACCGGCAAGCCCCTGGCCGAGGCCATGGGCGAAACCGGCGCTGCCGCAGATCACTTCGAGTGGTTTTCCGAAGAAACCAAACGCATCTACGGCCAGATGATCGAGGCCCGCACCGGCGACAGCCGCATGGCGGTGATTTATCAGCCCGTGGGCGTCGTCGCGGCCTTCTCTGCCTGGAACTTTCCCGCGTTGCTGCCATCGCGCAAGATCGCGGCGGCTCTGGCAGCGGGCTGCTCGATCATCGTGAAACCGGCGGGCGAAACGCCGGCAAGCTGTGCCGCCATCGTTCAGGCCTGTGCCGATGCGGGGATCCCTCCGGGCGTCGTCAACATGGTGACAGGCAATTCGGGCGGCATCGCCGAGCATCTCATCCGTTCGCCCATCGTGCGGAAAGTCAGTGTCACCGGGTCGGTTCCCGTCGGCAAGCAAATCCTGAAACTCGCTGCCGAGGGCGTAAAGAAAGTTTCGATGGAACTGGGCGGTCACGGCCCCGTGGTCGTCTTTGACGACTTCGACCCGATCGAGGCTGCCAACGTCTGCGCCCCAACCAAATTCCGCAACTGCGGACAAGTCTGCATCTCGCCAACACGGTTCTATGTGCACGAAAAAAGCTACGACGCTTTCTCCTCGCGCTTCGCCGAACTGGCCAAATCCCTGAAAATCGGACGCGGTCTCGACGAAGGCGTTCAGGTCGGGCCGATGGCCAACCAGAGGGGGCTTGAGACCATCCAGCGAATGACACAGGACGCCGTGGACCGTGGTGCCGAACTGCTGGCCGGGGGCAAGCCGCCGTCAGGATTCAACAAGGGCTATTTCGTCGAACCGACCGTTCTTGGCCACGTGCCCGACGATGCTCTGGTGATGACCGAAGAACCCTTTGGCCCGATCGCCCCCATCACCACCTTCAGCGACTACGACGAGGTGATGGCGCGTGCGAATTCCTTGCCCTTCGGCCTTGCCGGTTACGTCTTCTCGAAAAATCTCACCACTGCGACACGGGCCTCCGAAGATCTGGAAGTCGGCATGGTCGGCGTCAACGAAATGTTGCTTGCCACCGCCGAGGCCCCCTTCGGCGGCGTAAAGGAAAGCGGCATGGGACGCGAGGGCGGCAGCCTTGGCATTCACGACTACCTCGACCCGAAATACGTAAAGATCAAGCTGGCAGGATAGCCCAAATGACAGATGAAAAGGCACATGGCTTCGCAAGGGGCCTGACCAATTATGGCGACTTCGATTTCTCGCTGTACCTACGGCGGTCGTTCGCCTCTTCCATGGGCTATTCTCAGGACGTTCTGAAAAAACCCATCGTTGGCATCGCCAACAGCTTTTCCGGGTTCAACAATTGCCACCGGCATTTCCCCGAACTGCTGGAAGCAGTGAAACGCGGCGTCCTTCTGGGCGGTGGTCTGCCCGTCGAATTCCCGACGATCTCGCTGGGCGAGGTTTTCCTCAGCCCAACCAGCCTCAAGTTCCGCAACCTGATGTCGATGGACACCGAGGAGATGATCCGCGCCCAGCCGATGGATGCCGTGGTGCTGATGGGGGGCTGTGACAAGACGGTGCCCGCGCAGCTGATGGGCGCGGCCTCGGCGGATCTGCCTGCGGTGCAACTGGTCGCGGGGCCGATGATGACCTCGCGCCATGGCGAGGAACGATTGGGGGCTTGCACCGACTGTCGCCGTTTTTGGGGCAAGTACCGGGCGGGCGAGGTTTCAAATGCCGAAATCAACCAGATCGAAGGCAAGCTGGCGACGACCGCAGGCACCTGCGCCGTGATGGGCACTGCTTCGACCATGGCCTGCATCGCGGAAACGCTTGGCATGTCGCTTCCCGGCACTGCGGCCATCCCGGCAGTTCACGCAGATCGTTTGCGCGCGGGCGAGGCGTCGGGTCTGGCCGCAGCGCGGATGATCGCCAACCCGATCCGGCCAAGTGACGTTATCACCGAGAAGTCGGTCGAAAATGCCATGCGCGTCCTTCTGGCACTCGGTGGTTCGACAAACGCCATCATCCATCTGACCGCCGTTGCCGGGCGACTGGGAATCGGCGTCTCGCTGGAGCGGCTGAATGAATTGTCCGACACGACGCCGGTACTGGTGAACCTGAAACCCGTCGGCTCGGACTACATGGAAGATTTCTTTCACGCAGGCGGCATGAGCGCCGTCTTGCGCGAATTGAAACCGCTCCTCAACCTCGACACGATCTCGATCACCGGGGAAACCCTCGGTGACCGGCTGGAGGTTGACCCCGGCTATGTCGATCACCGCATCATCTCGAAGGCAAGCGCACCGCTGGAACCTCAAGGCGGTCTGGTGGCGCTCTTTGGCAACCTCGCCCCAAGGGGCGCGATCCTGAAACGCTCGGCGGCGGACGAAACCCTGTTCGAGAAAGAAGGCCGCGCCGTCGTCTTCACCTCCCTCGAAGACCTCGCCAACCGAGTGGACGATCCCGACCTCGACATCACGGAAGACGACTTCATGGTTCTGCAGAACGCAGGCCCGAAAAGCGCGTCGGGTATGCCCGAAGCAGGCTATCTGCCGATCCCCAGGAAGCTCAGCGCCAAGGGCCTGAAGGACATGGTGCGCATTTCCGATGCCCGCATGTCGGGCACCGCGTTTGGCACCATCGTTCTGCACGTCACACCCGAGGCCTCCACGGGCGGGCCACTCGCCTTGGTACAGAACGGCGACCGCATCCGTCTTTCGGTCGCCGAAAAGCGCATCGAACTACTGGTGGACGAGGCCGAGCTTGAACGCCGCCGCTCCCAATGGACGCCCCGGATCGTGCCGCCGGAAGAGAGGCGCGGCTATGACCGGCTTTATGCAGCCGAGGTGCTGCAAGCCGACGAAGGCTGCGACTTTGCCTTTATGCAACCCGTCGAGGGGAACGAGACATGAAAATCGGAACGCCGAAAGAGACATTCCCCGGCGAAGCCCGTGTCGCGATGACGCCGGAAAGTGCCGGGTACTTGCAGAAACTCGGCTATGCTTGCGCCATCGAAGCAGGGGCGGGCGCAACAGCCGGGTTCGCCGATGCCGCCTATGAAGCGGCGGGTGTCGAGGTTCTGAATGCCGCCGACCTTTGGAAAACTTCTGATATCATCGCCAAGGTCCGCCAGCCCGACGAGGCCGAGTTGAAGTTGCTTCGCAAGGACCTCACCCTCATTTCGTTCTTCAACCCGGCGGGCAACGAAACAGGCATGGAGGCCGCGAAAGTCGCCGGTGCAAACGTTATCGCCATGGAAATGGTCCCCCGCATCAGCCGCGCACAGAAGATGGATGCACTAAGCTCCATGGCGAACATCGCCGGTTATCGCGCTGTTATTGAAGCAGGAAACAACTTTGGCCGCTTCTTCACCGGTCAGGTCACAGCCGCCGGCAAAGTTCCACCCGCCAAGGTGCTGGTCGTCGGCGCAGGAGTCGCGGGCCTCGCCGCTATCGGCACATCCACCTCGCTCGGAGCCATCACCTATGCCTTCGACGTGCGCCCCGAAGTGGCCGAGCAAGTAGAGAGCATGGGCGCCGAATTCGTCTATCTCGACTTCGAGAACGACGCAGAGGACGGCGCGGCCACCGGCGGCTATGCCAGCGTGCAGTCAGAAGAATTCCGCGAGGCGCAGCTCGCCAGGTTCCGCGAACTGGCCCCCGAGATGGACATCGTCATCACCACGGCCCTGATCCCCAACCGCGAAGCACCAGAGCTTTGGACCGCCGACATGGTCGGCGCGATGAAGCCCGGCTCGGTAATTGTCGATCTCGCCGCCGAAAGGGGCGGAAACTGCAAGATGACCGTCGCCGATGAAAAGATCACCACTGAAAACGGCGTCACCATCATCGGTTATACCGATTTCCCAAGCCGGATGGCGGCGCAGGCCTCCAGCCTTTACGGCAACAACATCCGCCACATGATCGCCGATCTGACCCCCGAAAAGGATGGCCGGATCAACCACGACATGGACGACGACGTGATCCGGGGTGCCACCGTAACCCATCAGGGCGAGATTACCTTCCCGCCGCCGCCGCCCAAGGTGCAGGCCATCGCCGCGCAACCGAAAGCGCCCCCGGTGCCAGAGTTGACACCCGAAGAAAGGCGCGCCGCCGAGGCCGCCGCCTTCAAGGCGCAAACCAAACGGCAGGCAGCGATCATCGCAATCGGCGGCTTCGCCCTCCTGGGCGTCGGGATGGTGGCTCCACCCAGCTTCATGCAGCACTTCATCGTTTTCGTGCTGGCGGTCTTCGTCGGGTTCCAGGTCATCTGGGGTGTCGCCCATTCGCTGCACACGCCTTTGATGGCGGTTACCAACGCGATCTCTTCGATCATCATCCTGGGCGCGCTGTTGCAGATCGTCTCGGGGTCGTCGCTGGTGATTATCCTCGCCGCGATCTCGGTTTTCATGGCCGGAATCAACATCTTCGGCGGCTTCCTCGTCACACGGCGTATGCTCGCCATGTTCCAGAAATCGTAAAGGAGAGCGGCCATGGAACAGGGGTTCACCACCGCAGTCTACATTGTTGCGGCAATTTTGTTCATCCTCTCGCTGGGCGGGCTGTCGAACCAGGAAAGTGCCAAACGCGCGGTCTGGTACGGCATCGTCGGCATGACGCTCGCCGTGTTGGCAACACTTATCGGCCCCGGTTCGGGCATGTGGGTTCTGTCGCTTGTGCTGATCCTCGCGGGCGGCGCCATCGGGACTTTCGTCGCACAGCGGGTTCAGATGACCGAGATGCCCCAGCTTGTCGCGGCGATGCATTCGCTTGTGGGACTTGCGGCGGTTTTTGTCGGTTTCAATGCGGATTTCGAGATCAACAACGTCCGCGTCGCGCTTGAAGTGAAGGGCGAAACACTCGAAAGCCTTGGCACCTTCGCCCAACTCATCGCCAAGAAGTCGACGGTCGAGATCAACATCCTCCGCGTCGAACTGTTCCTTGGCATCTTCATCGGCGCAATCACTTTCACCGGTTCGGTCGTTGCCTTCGGTAAACTTGCGGGCAAGATCACCTCGGCGGCGGTCAAGCTGCCGGGCGGGCACGCCCTGAACGCTGGTGCGGCGTTGATCTCGCTTCTCTGCCTTGTCTGGTATTTCAACACCGGCGGCATCCTGCCATTGCTGATCATGACACTGGCCGCGCTGTTCATCGGCTATCACCTGATCATGGGGATCGGCGGGGCCGACATGCCCGTGGTGGTGTCGATGCTGAACAGCTATTCGGGCTGGGCGGCGGCGGCCATCGGCTTCTCGCTTGGCAATGACCTCCTGATCGTGGTCGGCGCACTCGTCGGTTCATCGGGTGCGATCCTCAGCTACATCATGTGCGTCGCCATGAACCGAAGTTTCGTCAGCGTGATCCTCGGTGGCTTTGGCAGCACGACCGGACCCGCGCAGGAAATTGAAGGCGAGCAGATCGCCATCGATTCCGACGGTGTGGCTACAGCACTCAACGACGCCGACAGCGTGATCATCGTACCCGGCTACGGCATGGCTGTCGCGCAGGCCCAGCAATCGGTCGCCGAAATGACGCGAAAACTGCGCGCGGCGGGCAAGACTGTCCGGTTCGGCATCCACCCTGTCGCGGGTCGCCTTCCCGGCCACATGAACGTGCTCCTGGCCGAGGCAAAGGTGCCATACGACATCGTGCTGGAGATGGACGAGATCAACGACGACTTCCCGGAAACCGACGTGGTGATCGTGATCGGCTCGAACGACATCGTGAACCCCGCCGCGCAGGAAGACCCGAATTCACCCATTGCCGGGATGCCCGTGCTGGAAGTCTGGAAAGCCAAGCAGGTCTTCGTTTCCAAGCGCGGCCAGGGCACCGGCTATTCTGGCATCGAGAACCCGTTGTTCTACAAGGAAAACACCCGTATGTTCTATGGTGATGCCAAAGCCTCGGTTGACAGTCTTCTGCCTGCGCTAGGTTAGCGACGAACGGCAACACCAGGATCGGACCGCCATGAAGCACATCGTCTACGTCAGCCAGGCCGAGCGACCCTTCAGCACCGAAGCTCTCACGTCCTTGCTGGAACACAGCCGCACCAACAATGCCGACGACGGGATCACCGGCCTTTTGATCTATCGCTTCAATCCGGACTTTGAGCGCGGCAATTTCGTCCAGGTGCTGGAAGGCCCGGAGGACAGGATAGACGACGTCTGGCGCAGGATTTCCAACGATACCCGCCACCATACGATCGTCGTCGTCAGCGAAGGCCCGATCGACAAAAGGATGTTCAGCGACTGGACAATGGGGTTCAAGAATGTCGATGCGTCAGACCTCGCGGACTTCGAAGGGTTTTCCGACCTAGGCAGCGACCGGTTCTGGCAGGAAATCTCACCGGCCTCGGCCGAGACGGCGCTTGTTCTGTTGAAGAGTTTCTACGACGGTGGCTAGGGCCGGTTCGCCTTGCCAGTCAGCCTCCAGACCAGGAATCTACGGGAGCGAACCGGCCCGGTGTTTCGCGATCAGGGAGAGTTGAGAATCGATGGACTTGGGGCTGACGGGACAAAGAGTGATCGTGACGGGCGCGGCATCGGGGATTGGCCTTGCAACCGCTCGGGCCTTCGCCGCCGAGGGAGCGGACGTCATGGTATGTGACGTCGATCAGACCGCCCTGGATAACCTTTCTCGAACGGATCCGAACATTCGCACCGCCCCATGCGATGTCGCCAGCCGCGCCGATGCCGCCGACTTCATGGACAAGGCCCTTGCCCGACTGGGCGGCCTGGACACCCTGGTCAACAATGCGGGAATTGCCGGGCCGACCGGAGCAATTGATGAAATCTTGCCGGAAGAATGGGATCGTTGCCTGTCGGTATGTCTGACAAGTCAATTCAACCTTTCGCGTTTGGCGGTTGCTGCACTCAAAGAAAGTGGCAATCCATCCATAGTCAATTTGTCATCGCTTGCAGGGCGCCTTGGATTTGCTTTCCGCACTCCATACGCGGCAGCGAAATGGGGCGTCATTGGCTTGACCAAGTCGCTCGCAATCGAACTTGGGTCCTTCGGAATACGTGTGAACGCTGTTCTTCCGGGAATTGTATCTGGCCAGAGGCAGGAACGGGTGCTGAGGGCCAAGGCGCAGCAGATGGGCAAAAGCTTTTCAGAGGTGGAAGCAATTGCTCTGTCGCACACCTCGCTCAAGGACTACGTGACCGCCGAAGAGGTCGCCGACCAGATACTTTTTCTTGCATCCGAACGCAGCAAGTCAATCTCTGGCCAAGCCATCTCAGTTTGCGGCGACACTCAAAAACTGGCCTAGGGCCAGTGGGATTTGAGATTTCCACGGTGGCGCAACTTCTATTCCAACCTTCCAAAAGAAGAGGATCGAATAGCCAGTTTCGTGGCGGAGACGAAGGCCGCCTATCCTCCGCAACGTTCCGTATCACCAAGTAACATTTCCTTTGTAAAACAAATGATTTGCGGACTTTGTCTGTTTTGTGCCGTTGCAGCCTGTAACGATCAATGGCACAGTTTTTGGTACGTAGGAAAGCACGTCGGTGATTTGGGGGACAGGTGCCAAAACGAGCGAAAGAACTGAGCGCACTTCAGGTGCAAAAGTTAAAACACCCCGGCCATGGTGGGAATTGGAATGTGGCGATCGGCGGTGTTCCCGGATTCCAGCTGGAGTTTACGCCGACGCAAGCGCGCTCCTGGTTGCTGAGGATCATGGTTGGTGGGCGACGGCGGAACATCGGCCTGGGAAGTTATCCCACGGTGAGTCTAGCTGATGCTCGGGAAACCGCGCGAGAGTATCACGGCATGGTCCACCGAGGAGAGGACCCCGTCGAGGAAAAACGCAAGTTGCGCGCCGATCTGGCTCGGCAAGCACGGCAGTCGTTCACGTTTCGGGACGCGATGGAGTAGTTCCTCGAAAGGAAGCTTCAGGAATTCGGAAACCCCAAGCACAGGAAGCAATGGCGTTCCAGCTTGGATCAATATGCTGTGCCCGTGCTGGGTTCACTATCTGTCGCCGATATCGATGTACAAGACGTCCAGCGCGCATTGCTACCCATCTGGGGCGACAAGACGGAGACAGCGAGCAGATTGCGAGGCCGCATCGAGGCGGTTTTGGCATGGGCCACAGTGAACGGGTATCGTTCCGGCAACAATCCGGCCCGGTGGCGCGGCAATCTGGATGCTACACTTCCGAAGCCCGGCAAGATCGCAAAGGTCACGCATCTCGCGGCATTGGACCTGAAGGACGCGGCCAAGTGGTATGGCGATCTCAGGTCCAGGAACGGCACCGCAACGCGGGCCTTGGAATTCCTTGCTCTGACAGCCGCTCGCTCTGGAGAAGTGCGCAGTGCTCGCGTCGATGAGTTTGATACTGAGGCTGGCGTCTGGATCATTCCCGCCAGCCGCATGAAGGCTGGCAAGGAACACCGCGTCCCGCTCGGGAATCAAGCGAAAGAGATTGTCAGCGCGGCGATTGAAGCCACCCACTCGGATTTCCTTTTTCCAGCGGCGAGGGGAGGCATGCTTTCGGACATGGCCTTGAGCGCGTGCATGCGGCGCATTCATGACGCGACCAATCAGGGGTATGTGGACCGGCGATCGAACAGACCGGCCGTTCCCCACGGATTGCGCAGCACGTTTCGGGATTGGGCAGCCGAGAAGACCGATTATCCGCGAGACATGGCAGAGATCGCCCTCGCACATTCTGTTGGCAGCGAAGTCGAGCGGGCCTATCGTCGAGGAGATATGCTTGAAAAGCGACGCCTGATGATGGCGGAATGGGAGAGTTTTTTGACTTTTGGATGTCCCAAAGAGAAATGAGACAAGTTCTAAGTTTGAACATGCAATTCAAGCTCGTCGAATTGTCTAGCCCCCTGCGCCTGGGCCACTAATCAGGGGTTTCTCTAGTAAGGTTTCTGGGACTGGCGGACGCATGTTTAGTGCCTGATGAGGGCGGGTGTGATTGTATTGCTTGAGCCAGTGATTGATGACGATCTGGGCTTGCTCGGTCGTTGTGAATCATTCGGCATTGAGAACCTCCCGGCGCAGTGTCCCGTTGAAGCGCTCATTATAGCCATTCTCCCAGGGCGATCCCGGGTAAATTCGGATCGGCTTGATGCCAACGCGTCGAAGCCAGCCTTGCATCGCTTCTGCTGCGAACTCGGGGCCGTAGCACCTCGGGAAGAAGCGCCGCTAAGAGGTTATGGCCGCCTGCGCAGCCCTCAAACTGCGCAGCGGGTGGCCATAACCGGGTCTCAGGTCTCAACAGTGGTTTTGCATAACCACGCCGCTGAGGAGACCGGCTATGACCACTACCTATGCTACCCTTTCGACCTTGTTGGTCGCCATCGACATATCCAAGCATCGACATGAGGTGCTGATCAGCATTCCCGGCAAGAAGCGCCGCCGCCGCATGACAGTTACGAACACCTTGGAGGATTTTCAGCGCCTCTCAGCCGCTCTTGCCAGCTATGATCTGCCAGTGCGGATCGGGTTTGAGGCGACCGGCAATTATCACCGTGTCTTGGCTCACCATCTCGGACAGGTCGGATTCGAGTTGAAGCTTGTGTCCTCCGTCGGTCTGGCGCGAACGCGAGAAGCTCTGCATAACAGTTGGGATAAGAACGATCCTAAGGACGCCCAGGTCATCCTGCATATGCTGGAGATCGGCGCGGTTCAGTTCTTTCACGATCCGTTGGTGACCGGGACCGCCGACATTCAGGAACTGTCAAAGACCCATGAGATCGTCTCCCGTTCGAAGACCGAGCTGTGGCATCGCATCCTGACACATTATCTGCCGCTCTACTTCCCCGAGGCCGAACGATTTCACCGGAATTCGAGAACCGACTGGTTCCTGGCTTTCCTCGAGAAGTATTCAACCCCGCATATGATCACAGCGATGAGCCGGGAGGCATTCATTGCCGATGCATGGAAAGTGGTTGGACGCAAAGTGTCCAAAGAGCGTTTGCTCTCAGATATTTATGCCACGGCCGTTGGCTCGGTGGGCTTGCCAGTTCAGCCGGATTCTGACGCTGTCCGCATGTTCCGCTTGGTGTTGGCTGAAGGCAGAAGCCTAATCCGACAGCGCGATATCATTGAGGCGCGGGCCGTCGAATTACTTTCGGACCTCCCCGATTATCAGCTGCTGACAACCATTCCCGGGATCGGCCCGATCAACGCCATGACCATCCTGGCCGAGGCCGGTGACCTGCGTCGTTTTCGCCATCACCGGCAGTTTCTGAAGTTCTGCGGCATGGACCTTGCCACCGTGCAGTCGGGCATGTTCCGCGGCCAGAGCCGGATCTCGAAGTACGGCAATGCCCGGTTGCGCCGCACGCTCTGGATGGCCGGCCAGACCGCAGTACTGAAGCGGACCAACAGCTTCCGCGACAAGTTCGAGCGCTACATCTCCAAAGACCGTCACAATGCCCATCTGCGTCGCAAGGCCTACACCGCAATCGCAGCAAAGATGGCGCGCACCGTACACGCCGTGGTCAAACACGGCGAACCCTATCGCCCCTTCTTCGAGGGGGTGAGCCCAGGCGGAAGGACCTCTCTCTGATGAGCCGTGGAGGCAGTGTGCTGACCTCGTAGATAATGTTTGGGCCTTCTGCTTGGGAAATGGGATCTCGTATTAAGGACGGTGAGGGCCGCCATCGCGCGTACCCTGTGTTTGCTATGGAAGAGATCATTTCTTGACGGCAGAGCCCGTCTGGGCAAGGATTGTAGGGCATCCGGTTTGCCGGATGCCCCATGACCTGCTGACCTAAACAGCCGGAAGTTCCCGACATAGGACGTTATCAGATCGGATATACTCTGGGGAACCATGGCGCAGCAGGAGCGGATAGAGTGCTTCGAGGACATCGTCGGCACCCATCCTGGTGCGGACCACAACAGCCAAGGCCTGACACGTGAACTCATCGAGCACCGTCAGCATCTTGTAGCTGCGCCCATTGCTGAACTTGTCGTGGACGAAGTCCTCTCTCGGCAGATTGCTTCGCAATCGCCTGCCGGGCAATGGATGGCCCAGACGTGGTTCTGGTGTGTGGGCCTCATTCGGATGATCGAGCTGTCTTTGTGGTAGAGCCGTTTGCGCTTCTTGTGGCGCTGCGGGAGCTGTAGCCCTTCTTCGCGCCAGAGCCGCTCGACCTTCTTGTGGTTCACCTTCCAGCCTTCAACATGAAGCAGTTCAGTGATCTTGCGATAGCCGTACCGACCGTACTGCTTCGCCAGCCGGATCAGTGCCAACCGCAACGCATCATCGTCCCTCGGCGCTGGTCGATATTGCAGGGAGCTCCGCGCGAGGCCGATCACCCGGCACGTCCGGCGTTCAGACGTCGCGAGCTTCTGGCGCGTGTGAATGACGGCCTGACGGAGCTCCTCTGTGGTCAGGCCCTCGGCTTTAGATAGTTCAGGCTTTCCTGGAGGATGTGCTTGTCCAGTTCAAGCTCGGCGACGATCTTTTTCAGCCGCGCGTTCTCTTTCGCCAGACTCTTCAGTCCTGACAACTGCGACCGGCCCATCCCGCCGAACCGCTTTCGCCAGTTGTAGTAGGTCGCATCGTTTCGCGGGAAATTGGTCCACTGGACCAATTCCTATTCCGCTACACTCCCGACACCGCGGCATGCAGTGGCCACGTCATCGCCCGCCGTCAGCTTCAGCTCGATCTCACGCAACAGCTTCAAGATGTCTTCGTCTGAATGTCGCTTCCTCGCCATCCCCAATCCCCTTTTCTCAAGGCCAATGTATTGGCACAGGTTTAGGCGGCTAGGAAACACGGACCCGATGAAATCGCCATGCAAGCCGTGCTCGGTTCAATTGTGATCGCGTGCCAAGGGCACGCTGATGTCGTGACCCTTGGCGGCAGGTCTCCGATAAGTCTGTATCTGTTGACCATTGCAAAATCGGGAGAGCGGAAGTCGAAGTGCGATAGCCTGGCGTTGGAACCCATCCGCCGGTTCGAGCAGCGCAAACTGGCCCGATTTCGACAGCAACATAGGGCATTTGAATCTCCAGAGAGCAAAGAATTGACTGTCATTGAAGGCGACGACGGCGCGTGTTCATCTGATGCTACAATACCAAGCCGGCCTCCAATCAATCCCACCATTCTGTTTGGGAACACCACGCTTGAAGCGCTGCCTGAACACTTCAGCAACGGAAACCCGTCAGTGGCAATCGCCAACGACGATGCAGGTCAGTTCTTCGGTGGCTATTCGATGAAGCGGGAAAACAAGATCAAGTCTTCAGGGGACTTGTGCCGTATGTGGGACGGAGCCGCGATTGATCGACACAGGGCCGGTAGCGGTTCTGTCACCTTGAGCGGCCGGCGCGTCAGCGTATTACTCATGCTTCAACCCGATATCGCCAACTTCGTCCTTGCTGACCCCGTGATGGTCGGTCAGGGATTGGTGCCACGGATGCTCATTGCCTACCCCGAAAGCAAGATCGGCACGCGCCTCATCGAAACGACGCCGGAGTGGAAAGAGACGAGACTGCAAGCCCGAAAGCATCTCGAGGGCTTCCATCAGCGCATCGAAGAGATATTGACCACTCCATTGCTGACGCGCAGAGGTGACCCTCTCGCGCTTGTTCCAAAGCCTCTAAGCTTGTCACCCGGCGCTGAGCGGATCGTGGTGGAGTACTACAACAAGATAGAGAGGGCTTCCGGTTCAGGCGGCGCGTTTGCTCACATGGATGGCACCGCAAGCAAGACCGCCGAGCAGGCTTGTCGCATCGCCGGCAACTTCCAGATCTTTGCGGACCTGAAAGCAGAATGTGTAGATGAGGCGGCTATGCAGGATGGCTGTGCGCTGGCCCAATGGTATCTGCAGGAAATGAAACGGCTCCGTGATGTCGGGCTTGTGTCGAGCGAAATGCGCGAGGCTGAACACTTGCGCAAATGGCTTTTCGCGCAGCGCAAGGGGCAGATCGTGACGGCGAGAGATATCGCCAGGAATGGGCCTCGTCCGACGCTCTGTGCCGAGAAAGCCCGCCAGTTGATGAGTATTCTTGTCAATCATGACTGTGTGGAACTTCAGCGGGAGAACAGCACTGTCGATGGCAGGAAGGCCAAGTGGTCATGGCGCGTGAAGTGAGTGTTCCTCGCAACGAAAAGTTTGATGGAAGAGCAGCCATTCGCGAGGCCTTCGCGAACGCAGAATGGATCGATTGGAACAAGGCCTCTTCCAATGCTCCACCGGCGAGACGACGTCAATCGCCCCAGACTCCCAATTCCAAAGTGTCGGAAATGTCGGAACTGTCGGATTTGTCGCCAGTGTCGGATTTGTCGACACCCTGCGTCTCCATGGCGGGGCTGACCGAATTTGAGATCGATGCGTTTGAAGAGCGCGCCGCTATCCTACAGTTCGATGCGGGCCTCACGCGAGAAGACGCCGAGCGTCAGGCATGGGAGCTCATATTCTGGTCACACCAATCCGCACATCACTAGACCGTCGGCCGCAGGTGTGCTGAGAGGCGGGGGGGGGTACAATACCTACGATCAGGCAAAGCCGCCAATCCGCCCCCCTCGCTCTCGCACATTTTTTCTTGGAAAGGCGGAATTTCGGCGTCGGACTGTGCCAGTAGACTCGTCGCTGTTGAAAGAAGGAAGTTTAATCAAAGGGTTGTGCGGGCAGGCCTCGTTCTGCGGCCAAATTCGGCAGATTAATTTTCGACGAGAGCCTGATACCGATGGCCGCCTCGTTTGAGTTTCACTTTCCATCGTACATTAAGTGGTGAACGGTTTATTGGCCAGCAGATGGCGTAACTCGTGGAGGAACCATTGCTTGATCGTACGATACTTGGTTGTTCCAGTTCCCTCGATCATAAATAGAACCGCGGCGGTCGAGCCAATGGCAAGTGCAACCAAGACGTTGCTGTTCTGGATTTCTTGGGTGACTGCGTCCTCTATGTTAACTCTTGCGCTCGAATGTTCGTCTCGGCGGTCCGCGCAGTATCATCAACGTACTGGCCGAACAAACCGCCCCGGACACCAATTCCGAACCGTGCCGCCGCACTGGATGCGCGCCCAAATAGTCCAGCGATTCAGCAAAAACGCCACAAGCGGCGACTCGTTCAACCCTGACCGCGAGCCCAAGTTTCTGCCCCATGGACATCGACAAATACCCGAAAGACCGAGGACGTGGCCGTTATGAACATCCGGTGCCCGTCGCGCCCGCCGAAACACAGGTTTGAAACCACCTCGGGCACGAGTATCTTGCCAAGAAGTTGTCCGTCCGGCGCAAAGCAATGCACCCCGTCGGCCGCCGAGGACCAGAGGTTCCCTTGCACGTCGCAGCGGATGCCGTCGGGCAGGCCGGTGTCGATCTCGGCAAAAACACCATCGTCCCGCAAAGTCCCGCCTTCGACCGCGAAACGCCGGATCACCGAGGGCACGGAATCGTCATGGCTCGACCCGCTTTCGGCGATGAATAGCACCGACTCGTCCGGCGAAAAACAAAGCCCGTTCGGTTGCACGAAATCAGAGACCACCACGGTCAACTCGCCTTCGGGCGACAACCGATAGACGTTCCGCGCCTCCTGCTCAGGCGGGCTGCGATAGCCTTCGAAGTTGGAGATGATCCCGTAAGTCGGATCGGTGAACCACACCGCCCCGTCTGAGTCGACCACGACATCGTTCGGCGAATTGAGCCTCTTGCCCTCGAAACGATCCGCTAGAACCGTTATTGACCCATCAACCTCGGTCCGCACCACGTCACGCATCCCGTGCCGACAGCCGACCAAACGACCTTGCCGATCCCGCGTGTTGCCATTGTTGAACCCCGACCCGGACCGGAAGACCGACAGCCCTTCGGTCTCGGACCAGCGCATGATCCGCTGGCTGGGAATGTCAGAGAACAGCAGGCAGTCGTGATCGCCGAACCAGACCGGCCCCTCGGTCCAGGTAAAACCCTGTGCGATTGCTTCCAGCTTGGACATGGGATGAACCAGTTCGGCAAAACGCGCGTCATGGATTTCCAGATGCGGTGGCGTCGTAATCATTCCCGGACCCTTCTCGTACTGGCGGCGATGACGATGGCGATGATGATGGTTCCCGTCAGAACGTTGCGCACGCCCGCGCCCGCGCCATAGCTGTTCAGCATGGAGACCACGAGGAACATGAATAGCGCGGCGCCCCAAACGCCCGGCACGTTCGAATTTCCGCCCGCGATGGAACTGCCGCCGATCACGACGACGGCAATGGACATGAGCAGGTACTCGGTCCCCATGTTGAGCGCCGCGCCGCCGGAGAAACTCGCTAGAAGGTAGCCCGCAATCGAGGCGAAAACGGCGACGGAGACGTAGGTCACCGCCCGCACCATCTCCACCGGCACACCGGCCAGCCGTGCCACCCGCAGATTCTGTCCCGTCGCCAGAAGCCACCGCCCGCAGACCGAGCGTTCCAGCACGACCCAGACCACGATCGCCAGCACCAGCCCGACCCAGGCGACGTTGGGGATGCCAAAGAACCGGCCCGTGGAGAACTCTGCCAGCCCTTCCGGCGGCTTGATCCTGAGCCCCCGGTTCGACCAGATTGCCAGCGACTGATAGATCAGGGAGGCCGCGAGCGTCGCGATGATTGGCGGCAGGCGCAAAAGGAAGATCAGCGCGTAATTCGCCAGACCCGCACCCAAACCCACGGCAAGCGCGATGCCCAGACCAAGGAAGGCCGTGCCCGGATCGCTGCCCATCGCCTTCAGCGCCAGCGTCGCGGCCAGCGTCATCGTCGCCGGGATCGATAGGTCGACATTCCCCGGCCCCAGCGTGATGACCAGCATCTGCCCCAGCCCGACGATGGCGGTGAACGCCCCGAAGGACAGCGCCGCATAGGCCAGCTCCCCAGCGCCCCGACCCGAGGTCAGCCCCAGCGTCAGCGCAAAGGCACAAGCGGCGGCGAGCCAGGCCCAGATCCAGGTTTTGCCCAGCACGCTCATCCCTCCACCGCCTTCTGCCGGAAGACCAGCCGCGCGGTCAGCACAAGGATCAGGATCGCGCCCTGCGCCCCGATCTGCCAGTCCGGCGACAGCCGCATGAAGGACAGGAACGATGCCGCCAGCGTCAGCGTCAGCGCCCCGATCACCGCGCCGGTCGGGCTGACCTTGCCGCCCACGAACTCGCCGCCCCCGAGGATCACCCCGGCGATGGACAGAAGCGTATATCGCAGCGCAATGTTGGCGTCCGCCGAGGTCGCCAACCCCACCAGCGTCATCCCCGCCAGCACGCCGAACAGCCCCGCCAGCCCGTAGGCCAGCGCCTTCAGCCGGATCACCGACCAGCCCGCCCGCGCCACCGACCGCGCATTGCCGCCGACGCCGCGCAACACCGTTCCTATGCCGGAGCGGATGATGAGCAGATGGGTGATCGCGGCGATGATGATGGCGGCGACCACCGCCATCGGTGCGAAGGGCGGCTTCACAGTCATGATGGCCCGCAGCCAATCCGGGCTCGACCCGCCGGGCGACGGCAGGATGAACAGCGCCAGCCCGCCCCAGACAAAGGACATGCCCAGCGTCACCACGATGGCCGGCAGATCCAGCGCGTGGATCATCGCGCCAAGTGCGGCATAAGCCGCGATCAGCGCCAGCAACATAGCGATGCCCAGAAGCGGTGCGTCGTTCAGATAGGTCGCCGTGATGCAGGCCACGAGGCTGACAAAGGCGCCCAGCGACAGGTCGATATCGTTGACCATGATGATCATCATCTGCGCGATGGTCGCCAGCGCGATGGGCACCGCGAGATTGAACAGCAGGTTCAGACCGAAATAGCTCATCGCGCGGGGCTGCATGTAAAAGGTCGCGGCCAGCAGAACGGCGAGCGAGACGACTGGCAGGATGATGCGGTGTCGAGCGAGGAAACTCATGACGCCTCCTGCATCTCGAAGGAAGCTTCGAGGATCTTCTCCTCGGTGATGTCAGTGCCCGTAAGTTCCGCGCTGATCTCGTGATTACGGAAGACAAAGACCCGGTCGCACTGGCAGACCTCCTCGGTCTCGGTCGAGTACCACAGGAAGGTCCGGCCCTTCGCCGCCTCCGCCCGGATCATCGCATAGACATCCTGCTTGGTGCCGACATCGACCCCGCGCATCGGGTCGTCCATGATGACCACCGGCGCGGGCGAGGCCAGCGCACGGGCAAACAGCACCTTCTGCTGGTTGCCGCCCGAGAGCGACAGGACCGGGTTTCGCACGTTCTCGGTGCGAATACCGATCCGCTTCTTCCACTCTGCCGCGACCTCGGCCTCGCGTCCGCGATCCACCAATCCCCATTTCGCGCCCTGCTGAAGCACCGAAACCGAGACATTGCGCAGGATCGACCAGAGCGGCAGCACCCCGTCCCGTGTCCTGTCGCCCGCCACGAAGACCACCTCCGGCGATTTGCGCGACTGCCAGGACGACGTCCGGGACAGGTAGAACCGCGCCAGTGCCGCCGCCTGTCCGTGTCCGGCCAGACCGGAGAGGCCGACGATCTCGCCCTTCCGCGCGGTCAGACCCTGATCGGTGCGGATGACTTCCTCCCCGAAGGTGCGATCCGCCGTCGCCGCCTCCGCTGCCTCTGTCGCCACATGGCCCATGGCATCGACCAGACCCTGCCGGGTAAACTCACCTGTGGGCCGCTCGGCCACCGTCTTGCCGTCCTTCAGAACGACGATGCGGCTGGCGACTTCGAACACTTCGCCCAGCATGTGGGAAATGAAGATCACCGCACCGCCCCCGGCGCAGAACGCCTTCACATGGCTCAACAACTGCTCCGCAATCCCCGCATCCAGCGAGGAGGTCGGCTCGTCGAGAATGACCATCCGCGCCTCGGTGCCGCGCGGCGCGAAACCGATGGCGATCTCCACCATCTGCCGCTCGGCAATCGACAGAGTATCCACCACGTCATCGGCGCCGATCCCGTGACCGGGGAAAATCATGTCCAGGCTCTGAACGATCTCCGCCCGTGCCTGCCTGCGCCAGTTCGGACCTTTCAGATTGGCGTGTGAAATCCGCAGGTTCTCCGCCACCGTCAGGTTCGGGCAAAGCGACAGTTCCTGAAAGACCGAGCGCACGCCCGCTTCCAACGCCGAGCCGCCCCGCGAAAACGCGACCGTGCCCGAGGACGGCGCAAAGGTGCCGTTGATCAGGTTCACCAGCGTCGATTTGCCGGCCCCGTTATGGCCGACCAGCCCGATGCAATCGCCGGGGGCCACCGACAGGCTCACCCCGTCGAGAGCGCGAACCGGGCCGAAATGCTTCGCGGCCTCGGTCAGCGTCACGAGCGGGGCAGTCTCATGCGTCTTCATGAGCGCTCCATTCGGAGAGATTGAAAAGTGGGCCGCCCCGAAGGACGGCCCGGTCCTGCATCACATCGCGTCGGCAATGACCTGCTTTGCGTCTTCCAGCGTATAGGTCACATTCGCGACCGAGCCTTCCGGCGTGTTGGCAAGTGCCTCGTCCAGCGTGTCCTGGGTGATCTTCAGGAACGGCACCGTCAGGTCTTTCGGCACCTCCTGTCCGTCAAGGATCTGCTGCGCGACGAAGAGCGCGAGCGAGGCGACGCCCGGTGCGATCGACAGCGACAGGGTCTCATAGCCGTTGGCGTCGCGCTGCTCCGCCCACCACTTCATCTCGTCCTGACGGTTGCCCAGCACGATCAGCGGCGTGTCACGGCCAGCAGCCTTGAAGGCCTGCGCCGCGCCATAGCCGTCACCGCCCTGTGTGACGACGCCGACGATTTCCGGCAGCGACGGCAGGATACCGGCGACGTTCTTTTGAGCCACGTCCTGCGCCCAGTCGCCGTGGACCGAACCGACGATCTCGAACTGGCTGTGCTCGGCCACGCCCTCATGAATGCCCTTCGAGATCTCGTCATCGACGAAGACCCCCGCCAGACCCCGGATTTCTAACAGCTTGCCACCGTTCGGCAGGCGCGTGGCGAGGTAATCCACTTCTTCCTTGCCCATTGCCGCGAAGTCGACAGCGATCCGCCAGGCGCAGGGTTCGGTCACGATGCCGTCGAAGCTGACGACGATCACGCCCGCATCGCAGGCTTCCTTCACCGCACCGTTCAGCGCGGTCGGCGAGGCGGCGTTCAGCACGATCGCGTCATAGCCTTGCAGGATCATGTTCTGGATCTGCGCGGCCTGTTCCGTCGCCTGATTTTCCGACGTGGTATAGGCATCCGCCGCCGCGATCACGCCATCGGCCACGGCCTGGCTTCCGACTTCTTCCCAGGTCGACAGCATCGCCTGGCGCCAGGAGTTGCCGGCATAGTTGTTGGACAGTGCGATTCGCTTGTCCGACGTATCCGCGTGAGTTGCGACGGGCGCCAGTCCAGCGACCAAGGCAAGACTTGCCGCGCCAAGCAGCATCTTCGAAATCTTCATCATTTCCTCCCTATCGCGCAGTGATCCCGCGCGTTGTACCGGCCCTAAACGGGCGCAGATGCGCTGGATGATGCGTCCGGCTATTGCCGCTGTAAAGGCACCCGACCGCAGAGCTGTTGCGGGAACCCGCAATGGTTTTGCGGCCCAAGGTGTTCACTTTCCCCGCGTTGCCTGCAAAACTTGCGGGTACGCGCAATGCGCGATGGGAGGAGACCATGGCAAACGCCCTCGCGGCCCCGGCAACGGGGGACGCTTTCATGCGCATCTCGGCGCATCTTGCCGAGCGCACCGACATCGCTTCGGCGCTTCAGGCGGTGGCGGACGAGATTGCCGAGGTCATCCCCTTCACCCATGCCGATCTTTGCCTGATCGACCGTCCCGGCTGGCTGTCGAGCTATGAGGTCGGCATCCGCACCCGCTGGTCCCGTGCGCGCACCAGGCTCGAATTCTCTCCGATCCGCGATCTGCTGAACGGGAATTGCGAGTTCATGCTCTGCACCGACGCCATGACCGATCCGCGCCAGACCTATGAAGGCGCGTGCTCCGAACCGATCTTCAACCACAACCTGCGGTCCCGGGTGCATGTCCCGATGAAGGTCATGGGCCAGTCCATCGGCACGCTGAACATCTCCCATTCTACGCCCGGCCTCTACAATCTTGCGACCGTGCAAACAGCCCAGCACGCTGCCGACGCGCTGTCGCCCTACTTCCATGCGCTCCACACCGCCGAACGCGCAAAGCAGGCCGCGCAGGTGGGTCAGCAAGCACAGGCCCGCGAGGAAGGGCTGCGGCGCGGGGCACTCGACCTGACCCAGACACTGGAACAGGAGCGACAGCGCATCGGGATGGATCTGCACGACCAGACGCTCGCCGACCTCACCCGCCTCCTGCGCGAGGTGGAAACCGAAAGCGCGCCCGACCGTGCCTCGCTCGACCGCCAGATCACCCGGATTATCGATGACCTCAGGCGCATCATCGACACCGCTGTTCCGACCATGCTCGACCTCTTCGGCTTCGAACACGCCGTCCGCGTTCACCTGGAACGCGCGGTCGGCACCAGCCCTGTCGCAATCGACGTGATCGACGAGACCTCCGGCGCGACCGATCGCCTCGACCCTACGGTCCGCACCGCGCTGTTCCGCATTGCGCAGGAGGCGATCAACAACGCCGCCCGTCACGCGCGCGCCCGGCGGATCGCAGTGCGGATCGAGCCGATGGCAGAGAGCGGTCTGAGCATGACCATCCGTGATGACGGCTGCGGCCTGCCTGCCAATACCGAACGCTCTTCGGGCCTTGCTCATATGCGGACACGGGCGCGCCTGATCTCGGCTGAGCTGGATATTTCGAACGACAATGGTTGCACCATCCGCGTCATGCTTGGAGACCAGTCATGAGGGCGCTAATTGTCGAAGACGACCAGTTCCACCGCTCCTATATCCAGGACGCACTGGCCGAGGCCCTGCCGGAAGTCTCGGAAATCTTTCAGGCCTCCGACGGAGCCGCAGGTGAAGACGAAGCCCGTCAGGGCGGGATCGAGGCCATCGTCATGGACCTGCAAATGGGTCATCGCAACGGGATCGAAGCCGCCCGGACAATCTGGGCCGAACGCCCGCAAAGCCGTATCCTGTTCTGGTCGAACTATGCTGACGAGGCTTATCTGCGCGGCATCGCCCAGATCGTGCCCGAGGAGAGTGCTTATGGCTACGTCCTGAAAACGGCCTCGCGCGATCGTCTGAAACTGGCGCTTCGAGCGGTGCTGATAGAAGGCCAGATCGTTGTTGACCGCGAATTTCACCGTCTGCAACGGCTGGGTGCTTCACCCCGTTCGGGTCTTGACGACAGCGAGTTCGCGGTGCTGATCGATCTGGCGCTGGGCCTCCAGGACAAGTCGATCGCCGAGCGGCGCGGCATGTCCCTGAGAACCGTCCAAAACCGGCTTCTGTCGCTTTACGAAAAACTTGGTGTTCTGGATGAAAGCGACGAGAGCGTGACACTGAACAAGCGTGTGCGCGCTCTCAACCGTGCGCTCGCGACGCGCACCCTCAATGTCGAAACTCTCGAGGCAGCACAGCGGGATCTGAAAAAGTGGTTGGCGAAACGAAACCAAACCGGATCTTAGAGTGAGCGCGACCGCAATCATAGCGCGATTGGTAGTGCGGAGTGTTGCTCCGCTATGAGTCGCAAGGCGCTGTCGGAATGGCTTGATTGAAAATATGGAAGTTGTCCGAACGTCGATGCGCGCAAAATCACGCGAGAAGAAACCGGGGACGCCCGTGAGGTTGCCCGCGACATCGCCAAAACCCGCCAATACGAACTCTCAATGAAACTCCGCAAGCAAGTCGAGATACTGATCGCCCACCTCAAACGCGGTCTCCGCCTGGGGGGGGGCTGCGACTACGAGGTCCGTGTGTCCTAGCCGCCTAAACCTGTGCCAATACATTGGCCTTGAGAAAAGGGGATTGGGGATGGCGAGGAAGCGACATTCAGACGAAGACATCTTGAAGCTGTTGCGTGAGATCGAGTTGAAGCTGACGGCGGGCGATGACGTGGCCACTGCACGCCGCAGTGTCGGGAGTGTAGCGGAATAGGAATTGGTCCAGTGGACCAATTTCCCGCGAAACGATGCGACCTACTACAACTGGCGAAAGCGGTTCGGCGGGATGGGCCGGTCGCAGTTGTCAGAACTGAAGAGTCTGGCGAAAGAGAACGCGCGGCTGAAAAAGATCGTCGCCGAGCTTGAACTGGACAAGCACATCCTCCAGGAAAGCCTGAACTATCTAAAGCCGAGGGCCTGACCACAGAGGAGCTCCGTCAGGCCGTCATTCACACGCGCCAGAAGCTCGCGACGTCTGAACGCCGGACGTGCCGGGTGATCGGCCTCGCGCGGAGCTCCCTGCAATATCGACCAGCGCCGAGGGACGATGATGCGTTGCGGTTGGCACTGATCCGGCTGGCGAAGCAGTACGGTCGGTACGGCTATCGCAAGATCACTGAACTGCTTCATGTTGAAGGCTGGAAGGTGAACCACAAGAAGGTCGAGCGGCTCTGGCGCGAAGAAGGGCTACAGCTCCCGCAGCGCCACAAGAAGCGCAAACGGCTCTACCACAAAGACAGCTCGATCATCCGAATGAGGCCCACACACCAGAACCACGTCTGGGCCATCCATTGCCCGGCAGGCGATTGCGAAGCAATCTGCCGAGAGAGGACTTCGTCCACGACAAGTTCAGCAATGGGCGCAGCTACAAGATGCTGACGGTGCTCGATGAGTTCACGTGTCAGGCCTTGGCTGTTGTGGTCCGCACCAGGATGGGTGCCGACGATGTCCTCGAAGCACTCTATCCGCTCCTGCTGCGCCATGGTTCCCCAGAGTATATCCGATCTGATAACGTCCTATGTCGGGAACTTCCGGCTGTTTAGGTCAGCAGGTCATGGGGCATCCGGCAAACCGGATGCCCTACAATCCTTGCCCAGACGGGCTCTGCCGTCAAGAAATGATCTCTTCCATAGCAAACACAGGGTACGCGCGATGGCGGCCCTCACCGTCCTTAATACGAGATCCCATTTCCCAAGCAGAAGGCCCAAACATTATCTACGAGGTCAGCACACTGCCTCCACGGCTCATCAGAGAGAGGTCCTTCCGCCTGGGCTCACCCCCTCGAAGAAGGGGCGATAGGGTTCGCCGTGTTTGACCACGGCGTGTACGGTGCGCGCCATCTTTGCTGCGATTGCGGTGTAGGCCTTGCGACGCAGATGGGCATTGTGACGGTCTTTGGAGATGTAGCGCTCGAACTTGTCGCGGAAGCTGTTGGTCCGCTTCAGTACTGCGGTCTGGCCGGCCATCCAGAGCGTGCGGCGCAACCGGGCATTGCCGTACTTCGAGATCCGGCTCTGGCCGCGGAACATGCCCGACTGCACGGTGGCAAGGTCCATGCCGCAGAACTTCAGAAACTGCCGGTGATGGCGAAAACGACGCAGGTCACCGGCCTCGGCCAGGATGGTCATGGCGTTGATCGGGCCGATCCCGGGAATGGTTGTCAGCAGCTGATAATCGGGGAGGTCCGAAAGTAATTCGACGGCCCGCGCCTCAATGATATCGCGCTGTCGGATTAGGCTTCTGCCTTCAGCCAACACCAAGCGGAACATGCGGACAGCGTCAGAATCCGGCTGAACTGGCAAGCCCACCGAGCCAACGGCCGTGGCATAAATATCTGAGAGCAAACGCTCTTTGGACACTTTGCGTCCAACCACTTTCCATGCATCGGCAATGAATGCCTCCCGGCTCATCGCTGTGATCATATGCGGGGTTGAATACTTCTCGAGGAAAGCCAGGAACCAGTCGGTTCTCGAATTCCGGTGAAATCGTTCGGCCTCGGGGAAGTAGAGCGGCAGATAATGTGTCAGGATGCGATGCCACAGCTCGGTCTTCGAACGGGAGACGATCTCATGGGTCTTTGACAGTTCCTGAATGTCGGCGGTCCCGGTCACCAACGGATCGTGAAAGAACTGAACCGCGCCGATCTCCAGCATATGCAGGATGACCTGGGCGTCCTTAGGATCGTTCTTATCCCAACTGTTATGCAGAGCTTCTCGCGTTCGCGCCAGACCGACGGAGGACACAAGCTTCAACTCGAATCCGACCTGTCCGAGATGGTGAGCCAAGACACGGTGATAATTGCCGGTCGCCTCAAACCCGATCCGCACTGGCAGATCATAGCTGGCAAGAGCGGCTGAGAGGCGCTGAAAATCCTCCAAGGTGTTCGTAACTGTCATGCGGCGGCGGCGCTTCTTGCCGGGAATGCTGATCAGCACCTCATGTCGATGCTTGGATATGTCGATGGCGACCAACAAGGTCGAAAGGGTAGCATAGGTAGTGGTCATAGCCGGTCTCCTCAGCGGCGTGGTTATGCAAAACCACTGTTGAGACCTGAGACCCGGTTATGGCCACCCGCTGCGCAGTTTGAGGGCTGCGCAGGCGGCCATAACCTCTTAGCGGCGCTTCTTCCCGAGGTGCTACGGCCCCGAGTTCGCAGCAGAAGCGATGCAAGGCTGGCTTCGACGCGTTGGCATCAAGCCGATCCGAATTTACCCGGGATCGCCCTGGGAGAATGGCTATAATGAGCGCTTCAACGGGACACTGCGCCGGGAGGTTCTCAATGCCGAATGATTCACAACGACCGAGCAAGCCCAGATCGTCATCAATCACTGGCTCAAGCAATACAATCACACCCGCCCTCATCAGGCACTAAACATGCGTCCGCCAGTCCCAGAAACCTTACTAGAGAAACCCCTGATTAGTGGCCCAGGCGCAGGGGGCTAGACAATGTGCCTCAAATAAATTTGTCAGAGTGTTTGTTCTCCGCGGTGCCCATAGTTTCCCAGTCTCTCAAACAAAGCAGTTAATTACAGACTGTTTTTGGCAACGACTATCCTGGGTCTAGTTTCGTTTTTCTTCCGGCAAGATCCTGACGGAACCGGCGGGGGCGATGTTCGAAGAAAATATTGACCCAAAGCGGATCGGGTTGCGGCCAGAAATGTACTGCCAGTTTCCCCCGTCCGCGACCTGCCAGTTCGACTTCCCTTGCGTTTCCCTGAGTTGCTGGCCGATAAGCCCTTGCTTCTGTTCTTGGTTCAGGTGGTGGCGGGCAAGATTGAGTCGCTTCGCATGCTGGCGTTAACGGCGCATTAACCAAAAAGGCAGGTCTCTCCAACAATCACCTCGAAATCTCCCGGTGCTGGCCGAACGAGCGACATCGCGGTCCCGTAGTCTGGCAATTGTAACGAGTATGTGTGTGTAAAAATTACCTTCAACCTGCGAAGTCGTCGGCCTTACTCCTTGGTCGACGGCTTCTGCCCCACCAGCAAGGAACGCGGTCAGTTCGATCGAGGCGACAAAACCAGCGATAGGCGAGGTTCAAATGCACCTCTTCGCAAAACCGCCTTTTCGAGCGGATACCAAAGCAATAGCCGACCAGCAGCATGCGGATCTGCAGTTCAGGATCGATCGACGGACGCCCGGTGTGGCTGTAGAAATCTGCGAGATACGACCGAATGCTGGTCAAATCGATCAATCGACCGCAGTATGTGGTCTTGCGGCACAAGTTCCTCGAGCGAGAATTCATAAAACAGTGCCGCCTGCGCTTCCTGCTTTGGTCCCATCATCGCCAATCCCTCCTAATGGAAAGAATTGAATCAGCGACTTACTTCCCGATCAACCAAGAGTTTTTCACCGCGATAAGCCCACGTGAACGCAGCCTTAGCTTTAATTGGCAGGCTTTTTGGCGGGTATAGTTCATCCATGAAATACATGTCTTTAAAAAATAATGATTTATCAGCTTTGTGTGGCGGAGAGACAGGGATTCGAACCCTGGGTAGGCTTGCACCCACAACGGTTTTCGAGACCGCCCCGTTCGACCACTCCGGCACCTCTCCGCGGGGGTCATGCGGGGGCGAATAAGGGATCGCCTTGGCCCGTGCAAGCCTTTTTCAGCCGATTTCGACACCGCCACGCTTTGAATGAACCACAAGGTAGCTTACCTATGGGACATGAAGCAGCTTTTCGCCCCCCTTGCCGCCATCTCCCTTGCGCTCGCCACGCCCTCGGGTGCTGCCACCAAGGCCGAGGTCTCCGACCTTTTCGACACCATGCAGATCCGCGACCTTCTGGACATCATGGCCGACGAGGGGCTGGCAGAAGGCGAGGCGCTCCAGGCCGAGATGCTGGGGGGCAGGGGGGGTGTCGCCTGGGAACAGGGGATCGCCCGCATCTATTCCGTCTCCGCGATGGAGGCGACCTTCCTGGCCACCTTCGAAGACGAACTCGCCGAAACCGACATCGCCCCCTTGCTGGACTTCTTCGCTACCGACACCGGCCAGCGCATTATCCGGTTCGAGATCGAAGGCCGCCGCGCGCTCTCTGACGAGGCGGTCGAAGAGGCCGCGAAAACCGCCTATCTTCAGCTTGCACCCGAGGGTGAGCGCCTGAAGCTCCTGACCGAGTTTCTGGAACTCAATGACCTGGTCGAGTTGAACGTCGCCGGTGCCATGACCTCGAACCTCGCCTTCTACCGCGGCATGGGCGAGGGCGGCGGCTTTGAAATGGACGAAGCCACCATGCTGGCGCAAGTCTGGGAACAAGAGGCCGAGATCCGCGCCGACACAACCGAATGGGTCACCGCCTACCTCACCTTCACCTACGACCGCCTAAGCGACGACGAACTCGCCGCCTATATAGACCTTTCCGAAACCAAAGCGGGCCGCTCCCTGAACAGCGCCCTCTTCGCCGGCTTCTACGACGTCTTCACCGGCATTTCCTTCGACCTGGGCGAAATGGCCTCACGCTTCATGGTGTCCGAAGAGCTGTAGGGCGGGTTTCAACCGGTCGTTCGCGGGTGGGTTAGCGTTGCGCTTCGATATGGGCGATGAGCCTCGCGATCCAGTCAATGTAGTAATCCGCGCCCGCCTCCAGAAAGACCTCTTCCGCCGCCTTTGCATGTTTCATCGCTTGCACAAGGTGTTGCGGGTCTTCCGTCTTGTCAAAGAAAGCCAATTCCAAACCCGATAGGCAATGCTGCGTCATGGCCCATTGAAAGGGAACACTCTCGCGGGTGCGTTCCTTCAGGGCGTTTCGATAGGCGATGACGGCTTCTTCCAGCCGATCCGTGCCGCTTTCGCGTTGCCCGAGGGTTTTAAGCGCATTGCCAAGGTTCATCTGGGTCTTGGCCCATTCCAGGGGCACACACTCGCGGGTGTTTTCTTCAAGAGTGTTTCGAAAGGCGGTGACAGCCTCCACCAGCCGCTCCGGGCCGCTTTCGCGTTCCCCGAGGGCTTTCAGCGCATTGCCAAGGTTCATCTGGGTCGTGGCCCAGTCCAGCGGCACGCGCTCGCGGGTGCGTTCTTCAAGGGCGTTTCGATAGGCGGTGACGGCCTCTTCCAGCCGCTCCGTGCCGCTTTCGCGTTCCCCGAGGGTTGAAAGAGCACTGCCAAGGTTCATCTGGGTCTTGGCCCATTCCAGCGGCACACGCTCGCGGGTGTTTTCTTCAAGAGTGTTTCGAAAGGCGGTGACAGCCTCCACCAGCCGCTCCGTGCCGCTTTCGCGTTCCCCGAGGGCTTTCAGCGCAGTGCCAAGGTTCATCTGGGTCTTGGCCCAGTCCAGCGGCCTGCTTTCGCGGGTGAATTCTTCAAGGGCGTTTCGATAGGCGGTCACGGCCTCTTCCAGCCGTTCCGTGCCGCTTTCGCGTTGCCCAAGGATTGAAAGCGCATTGCCAAGGTTCATCTGGGTCGTGGCCCAGTGCAGCGGCACGCGCTTGCGGGTGCGTTCCTCAAGGGCGTTCCGATAGGCGGTGACAGCCTGTTCCAGCCGCTCCGTGCCGCTTTCGCGTTGCCCGAGGGTTGCAAGCGCATTGCCAAGGTTCATCTGGGTACCGGCCCATTCCAGCGGCACACGCTCGCGGGTGTTTTCTTCAAGGGTGTTTCGATAGGCGGCGACGGCCTCTTCCAGCCGATCCGGGCCGCTTTCGCGTGCCCCAAGGGTGAAAAGCGCATTGCCAATGTCATTTCCGGCCGTCCCACGTTCATCGGGGGCACTGGCCCGCTTCAGAACCTCCCGCGCAATGGCGATGGACAGGCGCAGTTCCAGGTTCAACCCCTTATCGCGGCCTTCCACATAGTAATGCGCCCACAATCCCCTGAGCGCCCTGAACTCAGTCTGCCCTCCGGCCTCCATATCCGCCTTCTGGATCAGGAAATCCGCCGCCCGCTTTGTATTCCCGTCCAGCAGGGCATAATCCGCCCCACTTTCCAAAAGCCGCAAGGCTTGCGCCTGATGCTCGGCCAGCGCATCCTCGATCCCCGAAACAGCGCCCGAGTTGTCACCCTCCCGCGACCTTTCGGCGGCGCGTTTCAACACCTCGTCCACCAGATCGTGGTGATTGGTTCCTGTCGCGGCCTTGGCTTGCAGGGCAAGGGCGATCTCCAGAAGTTTCTGCAATTCCTTCCAGGCCTGCGCGAGATCCTCGGTCTCGCCCGCCGCTCGCTGTGCATATCCGATGACTGCTTCTTCGGTGATGCCTGCCGCGTCCAGCTTCTTGGCTTCCTCTAAAAGCTTGTCTGTGCGTCGGTCTACTTCGGTGACTTCCGCTTCGGGATCGACTTCGGCATCGACGAAACGGGCCACCCATAACTCTTCCAGATCAAGTGCGATCACGAGCCGTCCGACCGTCCGTACGCTAATTTCGCGTTTGCCGTGTTCAATTCCAGACAGGAACGACTTGTTGCTTGTGCCGTCCATCTCGCCGCTCAACTGGTCAAGCGTCCATCCCTTCAGCGCACGGGCGACCTTCACCGCGCGTCCGAACTCCTCCAGCAGTTCTTGGGAAACTTTAGGCAACTAATTCGCTACTCCAAACAACGTCCATGAAACTCTCTGTCAGCGATTTTCGTTGCCAGCCCGCCGATATTTGTCTTGTCGACAACGTCTTTCAACTAGGCGGGCGCTCGCCGCAATGACAGGAGCATATCCGATCATGTGGCAAGTTCAATTTCTCCTCGGCTGGGTCGTCTCGGCCCAGGGCATCAACACGGCTTTCGCGGCACTTTGTGTCTGGACAGCCTTCGGTCTGTCGCCGCGCTGGTTCGCGCTGATCTCGGCAGGTCTCTATCTCGGCCTCGCACTTTGCGGCTGAAATTCATGAGCGGCGCTTTCGGGCGCCGTTCACTTTTCTTAAACACCACCGCTCGCCCCCACGTACAAAACGGAAAACCGCCCCTCTGAACCCCGTACAATTTGCCACCAAATCCCGCGCGGAACGTACATCCGGAAATCCGCGCAACGCCTTCGCACTTCGGGGTTGACTTGGACCCCCAATCTGACGATAAGCCGGGCTCTGGCGGGCGTGACCCGCCTTTCATGTTTGGCAATACAGTCCCGAAAGGGCTGCGCAGTCCGAGGCGGCGAGGGCCGAAAACGCTGAGAAATCAGGGCCATAGGACGCGGGATACGAAAAGGATATGACCATGTTTGCGGTCCTCAAGACCGGCGGCAAGCAATATCGGGTTCAGGCGGGCGATGTGCTCCGCGTCGAGAAACTCGCAGCCGACGCTGGTGAAAAAGTTCAATTCAATGAAGTGCTTATGGTGGGTTCCACCGTCGGCACACCCATGATCGAAGGCGCCGCCGTTCAGGCCGAGGTCGTCGACCAGATCAAGGGCGACAAGGTCATCAACTTCGTTAAGCGTCGCCGGAAGCATTCGTCGAAGCGTACAAAAGGTCACCGTCAGCAGCTTACCCTGGTGAAAGTCACTGAAATCCTTGAAAAAGGTGGTGACAAATCGGGCGTGAAAGCCGCCATTGGCGCAGGCTCCATCGCCGGTGTCGCCGTGGCTGCGAAGCCTGCCAAAAAGGCTGCTCCAAAGAAGGACGACACCCCGAAAGCCGAAGCCAAGAAGGCCGAGCCGAAGAAGGCCGCGCCCAAGGCCGAAGCCGGTGCGGACGATCTGAAAAAGCTGTCGGGCGTCGGTCCCGCGCTTGAGAAAAAGCTGCATGAACAGGGTGTTACATCCTTCGCGCAGATCGCGGCCTGGGGCCCCGAAGACATCGCCGACATGGACGACAAGCTGTCGTTCAAGGGCCGTATCGAACGCGATGGCTGGGTCGACCAGGCCAAGGCCTTCGAAGCCGAGAAGGAGTAAGAACAGATGGCACACAAAAAAGCAGGTGGCTCCAGCCGTAACGGCCGCGACTCAGCCGGTCGTCGTCTTGGCGTCAAGAAATTCGGTGGCGAAGCCGTCATTCCGGGCAACATCATCGCCCGCCAGCGCGGCACCAAGTGGTGGCCGGGCGAGGGCGTCGGCATGGGCAAGGATCACACGATCTTCGCCGTGACCGAAGGTGCCGTGACCTTTCACAAGGGCTTGAAGGGTCGTACCTTCATTTCGGTCCTTCCAGAAGCAAAAGCGGCAGAATAACCGGCCTTTAGACCAAAGTTTTCAAAGGGGCCGGTGGCAAAACCGGCCCCTTTCATTTTTACGATCCGGTTGCGCCAAATCAAGGCCACACCCATTTGATGTAAGGTACGCCATTCAAGGAAAGGGGAATGGCCTGCGCGAGCAAGAGGAGGTGCCGCGTGAAGCATGATACGATTATAAACCAGCCGGTGATCGAAACCGACAGGCTTGTCCTGCGCCCCTTGCGGCGGTCCGACGTCGGCCTGTTGGACATGTACGGCTCGGACGAACGTGTCGCGCGTATGACGCGCAGCATTCCTCATCCCTTGCCGCCCGGTGCCGCCGAACAGTTCATCCAGAAGGCGCTGGACGAAAACCGCACAGAAGACGTCTGGGCGCTGGACGGCACCGCGCAGGGGCTTGGCGAAGTCACCGGGTTGATCGCACTTGAACAGATGGACCGGGATCAGTCCGAGGTCGGCTACTGGATCGCGCCCGCGTTCTGGAACACCGGCCTTGCCTCCGAGGCGGTGACGGCACTTGTTGATGCCAATCCGCACAACGACAAGACCATGTTCGCCAGCGTGTTCCAGGACAACCCGGCCTCGGCCCGCGTCCTGACCAACACCGGTTTCGAATACCTTGGCGATGCCGAAGCCTTTTCCGTTGCGCGCGGCTCGGCCGTGCCAACCTGGACCTACCTGAAGCGCCTCGGCTAACCCCATGTCATACGCGGCGCTTCCCCATCTGAGGACGCCGCGTCTGACGCTCCGCCCTCTCGAAAAAACCGATGCCGATGCCGTTGTCGACGGGATCGGCAACTATGACGTCAGCCGCTGGTTGGGGCGCGTGCCCTATCCCTATGGTCCGCAAGACTACGACGAATTCTTCGCCCGCGTGACGGACCAGAACCTGATGATCTGGGGCATTCTTTGCGGTGACGATCTGATCGGTGCCGTGGGTCTGGACGAAGAACTCGGCTATTGGCTGGCCCGTCCGCATTGGGGGCAGGGCTATGCCTTTGAAGCTGCGATTGCCGCCGTAAGCCATTGGTTTTCCGATCCCCGGCGCGGTGATCTGGTCTCGGGCCACTATGACGACAACCACCGGTCGCGACGGTTGTTGCAGGCTCTTGGCTTCCGCGCGGTTGGGCAATCCCCGCGCTATGCGAAATCCCTTGCGCAAGAAGTGTCGGGCACCGACGTCGTTTTGACCCGCGCCGGTTGGGAGGCGCGGCAAAACTTCGTTCTGACGACACCGCGCCTTACCATTCGCCCGATCGAAGACCGCGACGCCGCCGGGTTTGCCGCGCTGATGGTGCCGGAAGTCGCGCGAATGCTCTCTAGCGTCACGCCCGGCATGAGCGAGGCCGAAGCCCTGGCCGACATCCCGCGCCGGAAGTGGCGGGGCTATCCGGGCTTTACCCAGATCATCGAACATGACGCCCGTGTCGCGGGGGCCATCGGTTTCGGCAAAGGCACGCTTGGCTATTACCTCGCCCCCGATCTTTGGGGGCAGGGGTTGGTGAGCGAGGCTCTGGCCGCATTTCTACCGGAAGTTTTCGACCGTTTCCCGCTGGACAGCATCAAGGCCGACCATTTCGAGGACAATCCGGCCTCGGGCGCGATCCTGCGGAAATTCGGGTTCCGGCAAACCGGCAGGGACATGGGCACATCCAAGGCAAGGCTTGAGCCTCAGCCCCTGATAACATACGCCCTGAGCCGGGATAACTTTAAGGTGCCGCTATGAAATTCCTCGATCTTGCGCGCGTGACGATCCGGTCGGGATCGGGTGGCGGTGGCTGCATCAGCTTCCGGCGCGAGAAGTATATCGAATACGGCGGTCCCGATGGCGGCGACGGCGGCAAGGGCGGCGATGTCTGGGCCGAGGCGGTCGACGGGCTGAACACCCTGATCGACTTTCGCTACCAACAGCATTTCTTCGCCAAGAACGGCGTGCCCGGCATGGGCCGCCAGCGCACGGGCAAGGATGGCGACGACGTGGTCCTGCGCGTGCCCGTCGGGACCGAGATACTGGACGAGGATCAGGACACGGTGATCGCCGACCTGACAGCCGTGGGCGAGCGTGTTTTGCTGGCCAAGGGTGGCAACGGCGGGTTCGGCAACCTCCACTTCAAATCCTCGACCAACCAGGCGCCCCGACGCGCCAATCCGGGCCAACCGGGCGTCGAACGCGAGATTTGGCTGCGCCTGAAGCTGATCGCGGATGTGGGGCTTCTGGGGCTGCCGAATGCGGGGAAATCCACCTTTCTGGCCGCCACCTCGAACGCGCGGCCCAAGATCGCCGATTACCCCTTCACAACGCTGCATCCGAACCTTGGGGTGGTCGGGGTCGATGAAACGGAATTCGTCGTGGCCGACATTCCAGGCCTGATCGAAGGCGCGCACGAAGGCAAGGGGATCGGTGACCGGTTCCTTGGCCATGTCGAACGCTCTTCCACGCTGTTGCACCTGGTCGATGGCACCTCGGACAACGTGGCCGAAGACTGGCAGACGATCATCACCGAACTGGAGGCTTACGGCGGCGCCCTGGCCGACAAGCCCCGGATCACCGCTTTGAACAAGGTCGATGCGCTGACAGATGAGGAACGTGCGGAAAAACTGGCCGAACTCGAAGCGGTGGCAGGTCACGTGATGCCCATGTCCGGTGTCGCGGGCGAGGGCGTGATGGACGTCTTGCGCGCGCTCCGCCGCCAGATCGACGCGGCAAAACGGGCCGAAAAGGACGCGAAAGAGGAGCCGGGCGAATGGCGTCCCTGAGTGCCGCAAAGCGCATCGTCGTCAAGATCGGTTCGGCCCTTCTGGTGGAAGGGGGGAAGCTCCGTGCCGACTGGCTGAAATCGCTGGCCGAAGATGTCGCCTGGCTGCGCGAGGCCGGCAAGGACGTGGTGCTTGTCTCGTCAGGCTCTATCGCTCTTGGCCGCGCCGCACTGGACCTTTCCCAAGGCACGCTGGCGCTGGAACAGACCCAGGCCGCCGCCGCTGTCGGGCAAATCCGCCTGGCCCGCGCCTATGAAGAGGTGCTGGCCCCCTTCGGCCTGACAACAGCGCAGGTTCTGGTCACGTTGGAAGACAGCGCGAACCGCCGCCGCTACCTCAACAGCCGCGCCACGCTGGAACAGCTTTTGTCGCTTGGCGTCGTGCCGATCGTCAACGAAAACGACACCATCGCGACCGACGAAATCCGCTATGGCGACAACGACCGCCTTGCCGCCCAAATCGCGGTGACCATCGGTGCGGATGTGCTGGTGCTTCTGTCCGACGTCGATGGCTTTTACACCGGCAACCCCCGGACCGACGCCGGGGCACGCCGTCTTGACGTGATCGACCGCATCACCCCCGAGATCGAGGCGATGGCAGGTGACGCGGGAACGGGTCTTTCAAAGGGCGGGATGAAAACCAAGGTCATGGCCGCCAAGACCGCCGGTGCAGGAGGCGCGGCCATGGCGATCACGTTGGGGTCGGCCATGAACTCCTTGAAATCGCTTGAGAATGGGGCAGCGGCCACCTGGTTCTCTGCCGAGACCGATCCCCAGGCCGCCCGCAAGCGCTGGATCGCGGCGATGAAGGCCAAGGGCGAATTGCGCATCGATTCCGGTGCCGTTAAGGCGCTCCATGCCGGAAAATCGCTTTTGCCCGCCGGTGTAACAGGCGTCGTCGGCAGCTTCGGGCGGGGCGATCCGGTGTCGATCCTCGGCCCCGAAGGTACGCGCCTTGGCATCGGGCTGACGCGCTACACGGCGGAAGAAACCGACTGCATCAAGGGCGAACGCTCGGACCGGATCGAGGCCCTTCTGGGTTACCCGGGCCGCGCCGCACTGGTGCACCGGGACGATATGGCGATATGATCGGGGCGATTTTCGCCTGTTTGAAAGGTTGAGATTTGAAAGGTTGAGACGATGAAAGACGGCACAGATATCGAAACGATGATGGAAAAGATCGGCCGCCGTGCGCGCGCCGCCGCTGCCGAGCTTGCCTTTGCCCCAGCCGATGCCAAACGCGCCGCACTGGAACATGCCGCCGAGGCGGTCTGGGCCAATCGCGACGCGATCATCGCCGCCAACCTCAAGGACATGGACTTTGGCCGCGAAAAGGGCCTCAGCCCCGCGATGATGGACCGCCTGATGCTGGACGAAGACCGCATCAAGGGCATGTGCGAAGGCCTTCGCGCCGTCGCCGCCCAGGACGATCCCGTCGGTCAGGTGACCGAAGAATGGGACAGGCCCTCGGGCCTTCATATCAAGCGCGTGCGCACCCCTTTGGGCGTGGTCGGTGTGATCTATGAAAGCCGCCCGAACGTGACGGCGGATGCCGGTGCCCTGTGCCTGAAAGCCGGGAATGCGGTGATCCTGCGGGGCGGGTCGGAAAGTTTCCACTCGGCCGAGGCGATCCATGGCTGCCTTGTGGAAGGCTTGAAACAGGCCGGCCTGCCCGAAGACGCGATCCAGCGCATCCCGACGCGCGACCGCGCCGCTGTGGCCGAACTGTTGCGAATGACCGAATACGTCGACGTCATCGTGCCGCGCGGTGGCAAGGGATTGGTCGGCCTTGTCCAGCGCGAGGCCCGCGTGCCTGTCTTCGCCCACCTCGAAGGGATCGTGCACATCTACGTCGATGCCGCCGCCGATGCCGAAAAGGCCCGCCGCGTGGTGATGAACGCCAAGACCCGGCGCACCGGCATCTGCGGTGCCGCCGAGTGCCTTTTGATCCACGAAAGCCTTGCCGACACCCTCGGGCGCGATTTGATCCAGGACCTGCTGAAAGCGGGTGTCGAAGTGCGCGGCGATGCCGCCCTGCAAGGGATCGAAGGCGTCGTGCCCGCCGGTGCCGATGACTGGGGCAAGGAATACCTCGACATGGTCATAGCGGCCCGCACCGTCGCCGATGTGGACGAGGCCATCCAGCATATCCGCACCTATGGGTCGGACCACACCGACTGCATCCTGACCGAGGACGACGCCACCGCCGACCGTTTCTTCCAACGTCTGGACAGCGCGATCCTGATGCGCAACGCCTCGACCCAGTTCGCCGATGGCGGCGAGTTCGGGATGGGGGCCGAAATCGGCATCGCCACCGGCAAGATGCACGCGCGCGGCCCCGTGGGAGCCATGCAGTTGACCAGCTTCAAGTACCTCGTGACCGGCGACGGAACCGTCAGAAGCTGAGTGAAATGGAAGCCTCGGAGATATTCGCCGCAAGCCGACGACCGACTTGCTGGGTCGCCGGGTGGATCAGCGCGAAATGCACGTTCGAGGCGGTCACCTCGACCGGCTTGCGCGGATCGACGACAAGCCCCCAAAGCTCTTCGTTGACCTTGATGCGGTCCGATGTGCCAAAGACGTTCCAGGCCCCGCCCGAACGGGTGACCAGAACCTTGCCGCCCCAGGGCAGGGCGCTTTCAAGGCATTGCAACAACAGGAAAGCCAGCTTGGCCTCCACGCGCGGCACATCCTCGCCGACCTTCCAGTCAACAACAAGGCGGCTGCCGCGGAACAGGTCGCTCAACACCGATTTCAACTCGGCATTGCCGATCAGGTCGCCGTTGCGTGCCGCACCATATGCGATCCGGAAAAACCGGATCCGGGCATTGGCGCTTTCCACGGATTCCGAAATCAGCGTGATCTCGGGTGCCGCACCGACCCCTGACATGGTCAAAAGCTCGACGCCATTCCCGATGGCTCCAAGTGGCGAGATCAGATCGTGGCAAATGCGCGATCCGACCAAGGCATTCAGTTCTGCTTGGTTCATTCGTCCCTCATCCCAATTCGCCCGCGCCAAAGGGTCGCCATGACAGGGCTTAATTCACATCTGACGCCTGGAATGCTGGTCCGGCATCCTGACCGTCCCGACTGGGGGACCGGACAGGTGCAATCAAACATCAATGGCCGTGTAACGGTGAATTTTCCCGACGAAGGGAAGGTGGTCATTGACGGCAACATGGTCGAACTCGTCCCGGTCTTCGATCATTGATGCGACGTTAGCACAACCTAAGCGAGTGAACAAACGGTTTGATTCTCGCCTTGGATCCTGTTGCCTGAAACCCGCAAGAAGCCTAGACCCCGAAAACGGCAACCAACGAAAAAGACATGAACCTCGATACCTCGCCCCTCACGTTGACCCTTGCAAAGACGGAAGAAGACCGGCTGGCTTCTGAACGGCTGCGTTACGAGGTCTTTGTCGAGGAACTGGGCGGCGATGGCCCCCTTGTGGATCACGAGGGGCGGTTCGAGCGGGACAAGTACGATCCAGACTTCGATCACCTGATCCTCGTGGACGAAACCCGTGACCGCAGCGCGCTGGACCATGTGGTCGGGGTCTATCGCGTTCTGCCGGGCGGGCGCGACACGCGGTTCTATTCCGAGGATGAATACGACCTCTCGCTCTTGCGCAACAGCGGGCGCAGGCTTTTGGAGCTTGGCCGGTCCTGCGTGCGCGATGGCTATCGAAACGGTCTTGCGCTGCATCAACTCTGGTCCGGTCTCGCCGATTACGTGCGCGAGCGCGAGATCGAGATCCTCTTCGGCGTCGCCAGCCTGCACGGCACGGATATCGACGAACTCGCAGCGCCACTGTCGCTTTTGCACCATAACCACCTTGCCCCGCCGGAATTGCGCGTTCGTGCACAGGAAGGCGTCTACCAGTCCATGGACCTGATGCCGCTGGAAAACATCGACCGGGTCGCGGCGATGCGGGCCGTGCCGCCCCTGATAAAGTCCTACCTGAAACTCGGCGGCGGCGTGGGCGACGGCGCTTTCGTCGATCACGCCTTCAACACCACCGACGTCTGCCTTGTCATCGACACCGAACGCATGAACCCGACCGCGCGGCAACGTTACACCGGGGGCAGGGCGTGAACCCTACCTGGCGTTCCGACGACCAGCCAGAACCGGTCAGGATCGGCATTGCAGGGGGCATCGTCGCGGCCTGTCGCGGCGTGCTTCTGATACTGGTTCTGGCCTTCGGGTTTGCGCTGATGATGCTTCTGCGCCTGATCGAACGCCCACTGTTCGGCCTCAACCGACCCTGGACGCCCTGGATGTCCGTCTTCGCCTTTCGCGCGGCCCTCTTCATCATCGGCCTGAAGGTGCGAACCAAGGGCACGCCAATGAACCGCCCCGGTGTGATCGTCGCGAACCATTCCTCTTGGTTGGACATCTTTGTGCTGAACGCGAAACGCCCGCTTTACTTCGTGTCGAAATCCGAGGTCGCCCGCTGGCCCGGCATCGGCTTTCTGGCACGTGTGACGGGAACGGTCTTCGTGGACCGGGATCGCCGCCAGGCCCGCATCCAGCGCGACCTGTTCGAGGAGCGTCTGGCCGCCGGGCATCGGTTGCTGTTCTTCCCCGAAGGCACCTCCAGCGACGGCCAAAGGGTGCTTGGCTTCAAACCGACGCTGTTTGCGGCCCTTTTCTCACCCGATCTGCCGGGGCTGTCCGTGCAACCGGTGACCCTTGCCTATCAGGGGCCAAAGGGCAGGGATCCGCGCTTTTACGGCTGGTGGGGCGACATGGACTTCGGACCGCACGTCCTTTTGATGCTGGCAACCCTGTCCCACGGCGAGGTTCAGGTGACCTGGCACCCCCCACTTCCGGTAGCAGACTTCACCGACCGGAAAAGGCTTTCCGCTGCTTCCGAGGCAAAAGTGCGCAGCGCACATCCCCGTGGATCAGACGACTCCGTCCAGCAAACGAGCGAGGGCGGCGGCGGGATCCTCGGCTGACCAGATTTCCTCACCCACGGCAAAGAAATCCGTGACATCGCCAAGGGCGCGGGCGGTTTCGGCATCAATCGCGCCTTCGGCCACCACCGGCACCTCGATCATCTCGGACCACCAGGCAAAGAGGTCGGGCAGTGCGCGTGTGCCATCGCCAAGCGCGGTCGCGCCCACGGGGCCGAAAGACACGTAATCGGCTCCCGCTTCGCCCGCCGTCATGCCATCGTGACGCGACGCCCCGCAGAACGCCCCGACAATCGCATCCGCCCCAAGCGCCTTTCGCGCCGCGCGGACCGAACGCGCACCATCGCCAAGGTGAACCCCGTCCAGCCCCAGCCGCTCGACCAGCCCCAGATGACTGTCGATCACAAGTGCCACGTCCCTGGAATGCGCCACGTCGCGCAATACGTCGGCTGTGCGCGAAATCCGGTCCTCGTCCCTGCTGGCAAGGCTAAGCCGTAGGCATGCGATCTCGTGCGCATCAAGGACCGAGGCCAGCACATCGGGAAAACTCGATAATTCCAGATCGGGAGGGGTCAGCAGGTAAATCTGCGCACGGTCCGCATCAGCCATGGTCGGGTCGTCCTTGTCGTCTGACGTGCCTATAGCGGGTTGCCGGGGTCGGGGAAAGCCTCGGGCGGTGATCAAAGGGCAGTGAACCGCACCACGAAGCGCGGATTCCGAGTTTCCGCACCTTGTCTGTCGCGCACGGCCTTCGTAAGGGGGGGCATGTCACAACCCACCTTCGTACTTGTCCGCCCCCAGATGGGCGAAAACATCGGCGCCGCCGCGCGGGCGATGTGGAACTTCGGGCTGGATCGCATGGCCGTGGTCGCCCCCCGCGACGGCTGGCCGAACCCGAAAGCCGTCGCCATGGCCTCGGGCGCAGGGCGCTTGCTGGACGAAGCACGGCTGGCCAAAACCACCGCGGACGCCATTGGCGATGCGTCTTTCGTCTACGCCACCACCGCCCGCGACCGGGACCTGACGAAAGAGGTCTTCACGCCCGAAGCCGCCATGGCCGACGCCGCCCAAAGGATCGCCGCAGGGCAGGGCGTTGCCGTGCTGTTCGGCCCCGAACGCGCCGGATTGGAAAACGACGACATCGCCAAGGCAAATGCGATCATCTCGGTCCCCGTGAACCCCGATTTCGCCTCGCTGAACCTTGCCCAATGCGTGCTTCTGACCGCCTATGAATGGCGCCGGGCCACCTTCGACGCCCCGGCGCGCGAGGTCGAATTCGCAGGCACCGAACCGGCCCGCCAGATCGAGATCGAAAAGCTGGCCCAGCACTACGAAGACCGCCTGACCGACGCCGGTTTCTTCTTTCCGCCGGAAAAGGCCGAGGGCATGAAACAGACCCTGCGCAACCTATGGTCGCGGATGCCCATGACACGCGCCGACGTGCAGGTCCTGCACGGCATCATGCGACAGATGGTCCGCTGGAAAGAACGCGGCGATTGACTGGACGCTTCCCGTCACCGCCCCTACATTCCGCGCCAGACGAGGAGCCTGAGATGAGCGAAAAGCGCAGCATTTTCGAAGAAGTGAGCGACGAAGGCGCAACGCGCAGCGCCCCGACCGCAGGGGTGATCGACAGCGCACGGCGCGGCGCGCGCGGGGCCATTCGGGTCTGGCTGATGGTGCTGTTTGCGCTGGTCGTCGCCATGATCGCCGTCGGGGGCCTGACACGCCTCACCGACAGCGGCCTCTCGATCACCGAATGGCGTCCCGTGACCGGGGCCTTGCCGCCGATGAGCGCGGACGCCTGGGCTTCCGAGTTCGAGAAATACAAGACCATCCCCGAGTACCAGCTACAGAACACGGGCATGAGCCTCGAAGACTTCAAGTTCATCTACTGGTGGGAATGGGGCCACCGCCAATTGGGCCGCTTCGTCGGACTGATCTGGGCCGTCGGCTTCCTGTTCTTCCTTGCCACGAAGCGTATCCCGACCGGCTGGACCGGTCGCTTGCTGATCCCCGGCGTCTTGGGCGGCATTCAGGGCGCGATCGGCTGGTGGATGGTGTCATCGGGCCTGTCGGGCGAGATGCTGGACGTCGCCTCTTACAGGCTGGCGACCCACCTTGGGCTGGCCTTCGTGATCCTTGGCTTCCTTGGCTGGTACATCCTGCTTTTGGGACGCAGCGAAGCCGACCTGTTGCAGGCCCGCCGGGGCAGGGACGCCAAACTGTTCTCCATGGGCACCGGCCTCATGCACTTTGCCTTCCTGCAAATACTTCTGGGCGCGCTGGTTGCGGGCATCGACGCCGGGCGCACCTTCAACGACTGGCCCGGCATGGCCGGCCAGTTCTTCCCGCCGGCTGCCTTCGACATCGAACCCCTCTGGCGCAACTTCTTTGAAAACGCGGGGCTTGTGCAGTTCATGCACCGGATGGCCGGTTACCTGCTGATCGCCTTTGGCGTGGTCGTCTTCGTGCGCGCGCGGCGTTCCGGCAACGCGGTGACGCGCGGGGCCTTCACCGCCGTTTTGGCGATGCTGGTCCTGCAAATGCTTCTGGGGATCGTCACCATCCTCTACATCGCGCCCCTGCATCTGGCCCTTCTGCACCAGTTGGGCGCAGTGCTGTTGTTCTGTCTGATCCTGCGCGCGCGTTACCTCGCCCAATACCCGATTGCTCAATCCGTAAGGACACCCCGATGACTGCACTGAAAGACCTGATGGCGTTCCAGCGCGAAACCGAAGCTTTGGGGCAGGTCATGGGCCGTCTTGGCTGGGATGCCGAAACGGTGATGCCCAAGGGCGCGGCCGAACAGCGTTCCGAGGAAATGGGCGCGCTCGACAGCGTGCTTCATGCCCGAAAGACCGACCCCCGCATCGGCGACTGGCTGGAAACGGCCAAACCGGCAACCCCGACCGAAGAACGCCAGGTGGCCCTGATCCGCAAAGGGTTTGAGCGTACGCAAAAGGTCCCCGCCGACCTTTCCGCCGCCCTCGTGCGAACCCGCGCCCTGTCGCACCGGGTCTGGGCCGAGGCACGCGAAACCGATGATTTCGCCCTGTTCGCCCCGAAGCTGACCGAGGTCCTGAACCTCACCCGCCAGAAGGCCGAGGCGCTGGCCGATGGCGGCAACCTCTACGATGCCCTCCTCGATAGCTTCGAACCAGACATGACCGAGGCCGAGCTGGAAACCATGTTCGGCGCCCTGCGCCCGCGTCTCGTCGCCCTGCGTGACCGGATCATGGGGTCCGACCGCAAGGTGTCCGCCCTCGACCGCGAATTCCCCGAAGAGGGGCAACTGGCGCTGTCCGCAAAACTCGCCCGCACCTTCGGTTACGACGAAACCCACGGGCGGATCGACAAGGCGGTCCATCCGTTTTCCTCCGGCTCCGGTCTCGACGTGCGCATCACCACCCGCACGCAGCTTCGCGACCCGTTCAACTGTTTCTACTCGACGATCCACGAGGTCGGACACGCCTGCTACGAACAGGGCATCTCGCGCGATTACCTCCTGACCCCCCTTGGCCGGGGCGTCTCCATGGGCGTCCACGAAAGCCAAAGCCGCATCTACGAAAACCAGATCGGTCGCAGCCGCGCCTTCACCGGATGGCTGTTTGGCCAGATGCAGGACACCTTCGGCGACATCGGGGTTAAGGATGCCGAGGCGTTTTACGCCACCGTCAACCGCTTCTCATCAGGCTACATCCGCACCGAAGCGGACGAGGTGGATTACAACCTCCACGTCCTCTTGCGCTTTGATCTCGAACGTGACCTGATCGCCGGGCGGCTTCAGGTCGAGGATCTGGAGGAGGCATGGAACGCCCGCTTTTTCAAAGACTTCGGGGTCGAGGTTGATAAACCCTCCAACGGTGTCCTGCAAGACGTCCACTGGTCCGAAGGGCTGATGGGGTACTTCCCCACCTATACGCTCGGCAACGTCTACGCGGGCTGCCTGCACGCCGCCCTGCGCCGCGACCTGCCCGATCTGGACCAGGCCCTTGCTGCGGGCGACACCAGCCCCGCAACCACGTGGTTGGGCGAGAAAATCCACCAACACGGCGGGCTGATGAAACAGGCCGACCTGATCGAGGCCGCGACGGGCGAAACGCCCTCCGAAACCCCGCTATTGGATTATCTCGACGCGAAGTTCGGTGAAATCTATGGCCTCTGACACCCGCCAACCGGTTCTGACCGTCGAAGAGGTGCAAGACTTCCTTGCCCGCGAGTTCACGCAGGTCGCCGAAGATTTCACCGTGGAAGACGTCGGGCCAATGAAAGCCCGGCTCCGAATGGAGCCGGGCGAGCGTCATTTAAGGCCCGGGGGTACAGTATCTGGCCCGACGCTTTTCACTTTGGCCGATTGCGCGGTCTATCTTGCCTTGATCGCCATGGTCGGCCCCGAGGCGCTGGCGGTCACCACCAACGCCTCGATCGACTTCATGCGCAAACCCGAGGCGGGCAGGGCGCTGATCGGCGAGGTTTCCCTACTGAAACTCGGACGACAACTGGTCGTCGGAGACGTGCATATCCGATCCGAAGGCAGCGATGCCCTGGTTGCACGGGCGACGATGACCTATTCGCGTCCCCGTTAATCAGCCGCGCGAATAGGCACGGCGCCACTGCGATTCGTCCCGCCCGGTGGCGTAAGACACGCTTTTCTTCGGTGCAGGCAGATCGTCCTCCATCTCTTCGATGGTTTTGGCCCGACGGCGATAGGCGCGCAGCCCGATCAGGATGGCCACCAGGCCAACCAGCGTCACTGTGATCTGAACTTCCGTCATTACGCAGCCTCTCTGGCAGGGGCCGAGGGAACCTTGCGCTCGGCGCAACGCAGACGCCGCATTTCACGCAAGGATGCCATCATCGCATTGAACTGGCGGCGCTCATGTTTGGTTTGACCGGCGTTGGGGGCGCGGACCGGTTCCCGCGAAGCAGATTGAAGCATCTTACTTACTCACTTGTTAACCTTAACAAAACTTTACCCAACAATTGGTGCGCTCAGAATGCGGCGGAAATGTGGCAAAGCTCACCACCTTCTGCGCAGAGGATCACGGGGAATCTGTTGATTCAAGAGCGGGAGACTGCAAAGAATTCGCTTAATATCAGATGTTTATGAGGCACATCTGAAATTCACACCTGAAGCGAAAACCGATTGTTCACGTCGCCTCAACCGTGTGAAATACCGCCAGATCCTCAAGCCCTGCGCGGATCAAATCCCGCAGCGCCACTTCATCCACCGCGTCCAGATGCTTGAAATACCAACAGCTTTTTCCCCTCGAATGGGGGCCGAGCCGGTCTGCAATTTCGGGAAAATCATTGTAACCGGGCAGGATGTGCAGGGAAATGTCCTGCGCCCTGAGGGTGAAACCCGTCGCCAGGAAATCACCCTCGCGCCCGCTGTCGTAGCGATAGTGATAGGTGCCATAGCCGATGATTCTGCCCCAAAGACGGGGCGACCAACCGGTCACATCGCGAAAGATCGCGTCCAGCGCACCTGCTTCATCGCGCCGCTCGGGCGCGAAATGGTCGAACAACTCCGGCATCCGCCAAGGTTAAGCGGATGCACCGTCTTTGGGCAAATGCGGCGCTCAGAGTGCGCGCTGACAGCTCACCGCACCGCGGAAGTAGTTGCAGTTATACAGCGTGCCACCAACACGGGATTGATAGGCCGTGCCAAGGACAGACTGCTTCATGCCGCCGACGCGCACATTGCCCTTGTTCGTGGCGAAATAGCTTGCCGTGCTGGATTGCAGACTGGCGCGTGACACATCGGAGTTCACCGTTTCGGTCGCGCTGGCACAGGCACCAAGCCCGAACAGGGCGGTCAGGATCAAAAGTTTCTTCATGGATCACCTTTTGAATGCACCCCAAAGGTGTTTCATCACGCGAAAATGCCGAGAGAATGGGCGAATTGGGGCGCCTTCGCGGCGCGATCAGCCGCCGGTATGGGACATGTGCCGCGACATCTGGCCCGCCGCGACCTGCCGCGAATAGTCGAAATCATGGCCCTTGGGCTTCAGATCAATCGCTGCGCGGATGGCGTTTTCCAAAGGTGCATCGTTTTCCGAGGCCCGAAGCGGAGCACGCAGATCCGCCATGTCTTCCTGTCCCAGGCACATGAACAACTCGCCCGTGCAGGTCAGCCGCACCCGGTTGCAGCTTTCGCAGAAATTATGCGTCAGCGGCGTGATGAACCCGATCTGCTGGCCGGTTTCACCCAGTTCCACGTATCGTGCAGGCCCGCCCGTGCGGTGATCCAGATCGCTCAACGTGTATTCCTGCGCCAGTTGCCCGCGCAAATCCTTGAGGCTCCAGTACTGGCCAACACGGTCTTCCTCGCCCATGTCACCCATGGGCATGACCTCGATGAACGTCAGATCCATGTCGCGGTCGGCACACCAGCGCGTCAGGTCGAACAGCTCTTCCTCGTTAAACCCTTTCAGGGCAACGGTGTTGATCTTGACCCGCAGACCCGCCTTCTGCGCCGCGTCGATCCCCTTCAGAACCTGAGGCAGACGGCCCCAGCGGGTGACGCGGGCGAATTTCTCTTCGTTCAGCGTGTCCAGCGAGATATTCACGCGCCGGACACCCGCCGCGTAAAGATCATCGGCAAAGCGTGCCAACTGGCTGCCGTTTGTCGTCAGCGTCAGTTCCTTCAACGCGCCGCTGTCCAGATGCCGCGACATCGACCGGAAAAACGTCATGATATCGCGCCGCACCAAGGGTTCGCCCCCGGTGATCCGCAGCTTTTCAACGCCCATCCGCACGAAGGTCGAACACATGCGGTCCAGTTCTTCCAGCGTCAGAAGCTCTTTCTTGGGCAGAAAGGTCATGTTTTCCGTCATGCAATAGACACAGCGGAAATCGCATCGGTCGGTGACCGAGACGCGCAGATAGGTGATTGCGCGGGCAAATGGATCAATGAGTGGCGGCATCGACATGGGCTTGAACCTAGGCTTGGCGAGCCTCCGCCGCAAGGGGGCACGGGCGTTGCAGAGCAGTAGCGCCGCACCTAGGTTAAACCCATGAAGTATCATGCCCTTGCCCTTCTTCCCCTGATCGCGGCCTGTTCTCTGCCAGATCTGGGCGAAAGACCCTCTTCCGCCCCAACAGTAGCCACCTCGGCCCCCCCGCCACCGGCCTCGGCCCGCACGGTCGAGGATTTTGATACCACAAGCACCGCCGACCGCGCCGCCGCCGCCAGACCGTCCAGTGGCGGCACGCGCCTTGGCACGACCGTTGCCTCGCTTGGCGACCCGGCGCAGCCCGGTTTCTGGATCAGAACGCCCCTGGTCAGCGCCGAAGGCAAGGGCCGGATCGAATTTCCCGCAAAAGGCACCAGCGCCGAAGTCACGCTGATCCCGACCGAAGGCGGGTCTTCGCGTGTTTCGCTTGCCGCACTCCGCCTTTTGGAAGCGCCACTGACCGATCTTTCCGAACTGGTTGTTTACGCCAACTGAGGCGCGCTCACTCCACCGTCACCGATTTCGCAAGGTTCCGCGGCTGGTCCACATCCGTGCCTTTGGCAACGGCGGTGTGATAGGCCAAAAGCTGTGCGGGGATCGCGTAAAGCAGGGGCGCGAACAGAGTCTCCACCTCGGGCATCTCAAGCACCTGCCATACGCCGTCGCCTGCGATATCGCGCCCTTTTCGATCCGTGACCAGAACGATCTGACCGCCCCGCGCCATGACTTCCTGCATGTTCGACACGGTCTTGTCGAACAAGGCGTTCTGCGGAGCCATGACGATCACCGGAACGCTGGCGTCGATCAGGGCAATGGGGCCATGCTTCAACTCGCCGCTGGCATAGCCCTCGGCATGGATATAGCTGATTTCCTTCAGCTTCAGAGCGCCTTCCAGCGCCAGCGGGTACATCGACCCGCGCCCCAGGAAAAGAATGTCGCGGGCATCGGCCAACCGTGCCGACGTCGCCGCGATCTGATCTGAAGTGGCCAGCGCCTGCGACACAAGGCCGGGCAGGGCGGTCAGCCCCCGTATGTGCTGCGCGATCTCCGGGGTTTCTCCCCCGGCCCGGTCCGCCCCCGCCCGAAGCGCAAGCACCAGAAGCACCAGCAACTGACAGGTGAACGCCTTGGTCGAGGCGACCCCGATTTCCGCCCCCGCATGGATCGGCAGAACCACATCGGATTCCCGCGCGATCGAACTTTCCGGCACATTGACCACCGACAGGATCTGCGCCCGCGTCGCCACGTGGCGCAGGGCGGCAAGCGTGTCGGCAGTCTCGCCCGACTGGCTGACGAAAATCGCCAGCGTGTTCGGCCCGATCGGCGCATCGCGATAGCGGAATTCCGAGGCCACATCGACCTCCACCGGAATGCCCGCCAGTGTTTCGAACCAGTATTTCGCCGTCTGGCAGGCATAGAACGCCGTGCCGCAAGCCACCATGATGATCCGGTCGATATCCGCGAAATCAGGCACCGTCTCCGGCAAAACCAGGGTGTCCCCGTCCAGGTACTTCGCCAAAGCCTCGGCCAGAACGGTGGGCTGCTCGGCGACTTCCTTGGCCATGAAATGTTTGTGACCCGCCTTGTCGACCTGGGTGGCGTCGATCTGGATGCGGCGCACCTCGCGGTTCGCAACCCGGCCCTCGCTGTCCCAAATCTCCACCCCCGAACGGGTCAGCGCCGCGCGGTCGCCTTCCTCAAGATAGGTCACCCGGTCGGTCAGCCCCGACAGCGCGATGGCGTCCGAACCAAGATACATCTCGCCATCCCCGTAACCGACGGCCAAGGGCGATCCCTTGCGGGCGGCGACGATCAGATCGTCCTCGCCCTCGAACACGAAAGCCAGCGCGAAAGCACCTTCCAGCCGCGCAATCGTCTGTTCGGCGGCATCGCGCGGGGCAAGACCCTGATCGAGGAAGCTCTGCGCCAGAAGCGAGATGGTCTCCGTGTCCGTATCGCTTTCCGCACTATACCCTTTTTCGGCCAGGTCCTCGCGCAGCGCCTTGAAGTTCTCGATGATCCCGTTGTGAACAACGGCCACCGGCCCCGACTGGTGGGGATGTGCATTGCCGACCGAGGGCGCACCATGGGTCGCCCATCTGGTGTGACCAATACCCACCTTGCCGGGCAGAGGGTCGTGGATCAGAAGGTCAGACAGGTTCACCAACTTGCCGACCGCCCGCCGCCGGTCCAGCACGCCGGAATTGACGGTTGCGATACCGGCACTGTCATAGCCGCGATACTCAAGTCGCTTCAGCGCTTCGACCAGCGTCGGGGCCGCCTCGTGATCGCCAAGAATGCCTACGATTCCACACATGGGCTTAACCTTTCGTCCGGGCCGCCTTGGCCGCCTTCAGCTTTGCCATCAGCTTTCGCGCCAGACCCGGCTTGTTGTCCTGACGCGCCCGCGCCACCGCCAGGTCACCGGCAGGCACATCGCGCGTTATGACGGACCCCGAGGCGGTCATCGCCTCGTCGCCAAGGGTCACGGGCGCCACCAGCATGGTGTTCGACCCGACAAACACACGCTCGCCAATTTCGGTCCGGTGCTTGAAGACACCGTCATAATTGCAGGTGATCGTGCCTGCGCCGATGTTCGTCGCCGCCCCGACCGAGGCGTCGCCGATGTAACTCAGATGGTTCACCTTCGCGCCCTCGGCGATCTCGGCGTTTTTCACCTCGACGAAATTGCCGACCTTCACATTGTTCGCCAGTTCCGCACCGGGCCGCAGTCGCGCATAGGGGCCGACAACGGCACCGGCACCCACGTGACACCCCTCAAGATGGCTGAACGCGCGGATATGCGCTTCGCTCTCGACCGTTACACCGGGTCCGAATACCACGTTCGGCTCAATGATCGCATCGCGCCCGATTTCCGTGTCATGCGAGAAAAACACTGTCTCCGGCGCTTGCAAGGTCACACCACGCGCCAGGGCCTCGCGGCGTGCGTTGGTCTGGAACACCGCCTCGGCCACGGCCAGGTCGGCCCGCGTGTTGATGCCAAGGGTCTCGCTTTCCGCGCAAATCACCACCTTCACGCTCAGACCTTCGGCCCGGCCCAGGGCGGCGATGTCAGTCAGGTATTGTTCGCCCGCCTTGTTGTCGCTGCCAACCGACCCGGCCAGCCGCAACAGCGTGGCCGTATCCGCCAGCACGACGCCCGAATTGCAAAGCGTGATGCCCCGCACCTCCTCGTCCGCGTCCTTCCACTCGACAATCGCCAAAAGGTCATCGCCCTCGGTCACCATGCGACCGTACCGCCCGGGATCGCCCGCCTCGAAACCCAGAAAAATGATATCGGCCCCGTCGGCGCGTTTGACCTGCAAGTCGCTGATCGTCTCGGGCCGGATGAACGGCGTGTCGCCGAACAGCATCAGCGTGTCGCCGCCCAACCCCTCAAGCTCCGGCGCGGCCATGGACACCGCATGGGCCGTGCCAAGCTGTTCGGGCTGATTGACGATGCGGATGTCCGGATCATGGGCAAGCACGGCGGCACCGACCGCTTCTGCGCCATGGCCCACCACGACAACCCGGCAGCCATCCAGTGCGGCACCCGAAGCCAGGGCATGGGCAAACAGCGGGGCGCCCGCAACCTCGTGCAGCACCTTCGGGCGCTCGGACTGCATCCGCGTCCCTTCGCCCGCCGCGAGAAGGATCAGGTGGGTGGACATCTGCTCTTTCCTTTTGCCCTGCGACCTTTTAGCCGCTTATCTGGCGACCCTCTTTAGCGCGGTCTTGGCCTTGCCGGAAGCGGGTTGCTATCAACTTGTGTTGCCGGAAGTTACACCTCCGGCGGGGATTTGCCGAGGGTGTGCTGCATGAAATGCGTGATTTTCGACCTGGATGGAACACTGGCCGACACAAGTGGCGACCTGATCGCGGCTGCGAATGCCTGTTTCGAGGCCGAGGGCCTGGGGCCGCTTCTGGACGAAAATGACGATGCGCTGACCGCCTTTCACGGGGGGCGCGCGATGCTGCGCCTGGGTTATTCCCGCGTCGGGGTCGAGGATGAAACCCGCATCGACGCTCAATATCAGCCGTTCATCGCGCGCTATGCCGAAAACATCGACGCAAAGACGCGCCTCTATCCCGGCGCGGTCGAGGCGCTGGATGACCTTCAGGGCGCGGGTTACGTCCTGGGTGTTTGCACCAACAAACCGGCCTTTCTTGCCGAAGACCTTCTGGCAAAACTCGGCATTCGCGACAGGTTCGCCTCGATGGTCGGGGCCGATACATTGCCGGTGCGCAAGCCCGACCCGGTGCCATTGGTGGCCGCCGTCGAACGCGCAGGCGGCGATCTGGCCCGGACCGTGCTGATCGGTGATACGGAAACCGATGTGAAAACCGGCGACGCGGCGGGCGTGCCCGTCGTTCTGGTCGGCTTCGGCCCGGAAGGCACGGGCGTGGCCCGTCTGACGCCAGACGCGCTTTTGCCCGACTACGGCCAGTTGCGCCGGATCGTGGATGTTCTGATCGGATAGGACGATGGAAAAGCGCTTCACCGGCAATTTCACCCAGCAGGAACCCTTGCCCGAAGCAGCGATCGAAGCGGCTGTCGCGGTGATGCGCCACGGCCGGTTGCATCGCTACAACCTTTCCACCGGCGAAGCGGGCGAGACCGCCCTTCTCGAACAGGAATTCCGCGACATCACCGGGGCCGCCTATGCGCTGGCAGTGACCTCGGGCGGCTATGCGCTCGCCACCGCCCTGCGCGCCCATGGCGTGGCACCAGGCGATCCGGTGTTGACCAATGCCTTCACCCTGGCTCCCGTGCCGGGCGCAATCGCCTCGCTCGGCGCGCAGCCGGTCTTTGTCGAAACGACCGAGGCTTTGACCATCGACCTGTCGCACCTGCGCGCAAAGGCCGAAGAGACCGGCGCGCGTATCCTGATGCTCAGCCACATGCGCGGGCACCAGCCCGACATGGATACCCTGATGACCGTCGCCTGCGAAATGGGCCTGACCGTGATCGAGGATTGCGCCCATACAATGGGTGGAAGCTGGGGCGGGGTGGTCTCGGGGCGGCACGGGGCCAGCGCCTGTTTCAGCACCCAGACCTATAAGCACATCAACTCGGGCGAGGGCGGGCTCCTGATCACCGACGATGCCGAAGTTGCGGCCCGCGCGGTGCTCCTGTCGGGCAGCTACATGCTTTATGACCGCCACGGCGCGGCCCCCGATGCCGCCGCTTTCGAAGCGTTTCGCGACCAGACGCCCAATGTCTCGGGACGGATGGACAACCTCCGCGCCGCCATCCTGCGCCCGCAACTGGCCGATCTTCCGCGACAGGTGGCGCGATGGGCCGAACTCCACGACGCGATGGAGGAGGGCCTCGGCAACCTCGCCAATCTGCACCTGATCAATCGCGATCCCGGGCTTCAGCGGGTCGGATCGTCCTTCCAGTTCCATCTGGGCGACAGGATCGACATTCCTGCATTCGTCGCGCGATGCGCAGCACGGGGCGTGGAGTTGAAATGGTTCGGGGCCGGACGTGCTGCGGGCTATACCTCGAGCTATCAGCATTGGGGGTACGCGAGGCCCCCCGACCTGCCGCAAACCGACCACGTGCTGGCCGGGCTTTTGGACATGCGCCTGCCGCTGACCTTCAGCAACGACGACTGCGCGGTGATCGCTGCGATCCTGCGCGAAGAGGTTCGGCGGGAAGGGTAGTGCCCTGGATTGCGCCCCGGTGTGGCAGGTCTTCCGACGCGCCACGAAAGACCGAAAAGAGCAGACTTCAACCGGCCAGGAAACGGCATTTCTTTCCCGAAACGTCGCGATGCGCGGTGACTCGACAGTCTCTCAGGTCGCCTGTCTTTGTAAATCGCCCAAAGCCAGGTGCCCGCAAGGTCACCTCCCGTGATGGAAAGGGGCGCTTCCGACGTTTCGGAATCAAGGATTTCACGGCTGCAATTTGGCCGGACCTCCATTGTCTTTCGGCCGGTCCAATATCGTACAGAATTATTGCCTCATTCTTCGGAGCGGCTGTTGAGGGAAAGTATCACCCGGTTGCATAGGCGTTGTGCGAAGGGCCTCAACCTGTCGTATCCTTGCCCAGAGGGTTGCGCGACAAGCATCATCCGCCCGTTCGTTCAACTGGCCATCTTCTGGACGGGGGCGATGCCTTTGCCTGTCTGTTGGGTCCGGAACCGTGCCGTGGTTTCGGAAAGCCGTTCGGATTGAGCACTCAGGCTTTCGCTCGTGGCTGTCGTTTCCTCGACCATGGCCGTGTTGTGCTGCGTTGCGCCGTCAAGTTCCGAGATCGCATCGTTGATCTCGTTCAGACCGGCAGATTGTTCCGCCGCCGAATTGGCGATCGAGGTCACATGGTTCGAAATGTCCTGAACGGATTCGACGATTTCGGTCAGGGCCTGGCCGGCCTTCTGGACAAGCGACGCCCCTTTTTCGACCTGTTCACCGGAAGAATTGATCAACTGCGTGATTTCCCGCGCCGCTTCCGAGGCGCGCTGGGCAAGGCCGCGGACCTCGGATGCGACGACGGCAAAGCCGCGCCCCGCGTCACCGGCGCGCGCCGCTTCGACCCCGGCATTCAGGGCCAGAAGGTTCGTCTGGAAGGCGATGTCGTCGATCACGCTGATGATGTTGGAAATGGATTGCGACGAGCTTTCGATCTCGGTCATCGCAGCGACGGCATCACGCACCACCGCGCCGCTTTCCTCGGCATTCCGGCGCGCTTCGATGACGACCTGCGAGGCCTTTGCCGCGCCGTCCGAGGACGATTTGACAGAAGCGGTCAACTCGGCCAGCGCGGCCGAGGTTTCTTCCAGTGTCGCCGCCTGCTGCTCGGTCCGTTTCGAAAGCTCGTCGGTCGCCGAGCGCACCTCTCTTGCGTCGTTCCGGATCGAGGCTGTGGCATCCAGAACGTCACTGAAGGCACCGCGCAGGCTGGAAAGGGCCGCGTTGTAGTTCGCTCTGAGCGTTTCATAGTCTTCGGCGAAACCGGCGTCGATCGAGGCGGTCAGATCGCCGTCCGACAGCATGGCAAGGCTGTTCTGGAAGGCATCGACGACATCCATCTGCGCCCGGGTCATCTCATCCTGGCGCTCTTCGGCGGCGATGGCGGCCTTGCGCGCCTCGGTCACATCGGTTCCAAGCAGCAGATAGCCCTTGGTCACCTGCTTGTGGTCCGGCATGGGCGCAAGACAGCCGTCGACGATGATCTCATGGCCGTTGGCCTGCAGGCGGAACCGGTCGAAAACCCCACTGTCCTTGCCCGCGTCCTCCCAGATGTCGGACGAACCTTCCGCTGCGATTTCCCGCGTGAGCGCCGAACTCATGTCAAGACCGACCAGCGCGGCAGGCTCGCAGCCGACCCAATCGGCAAAGGTCTGGTTGGTTTTCCTGACCACACCGTCAAGGCCAAGTTCGATGCGGCCCTGTCCACGGTCGATCGTGTTCATGACGACCTGGTTTTCCATTTGCAGGGTCTGGTCCTTCCAGTCGACGATATAGCCGATATGCTCGCCCTCGATGTCGCGGATCGCATCCACCAGAAGGCCGACATAGGCGTTGCCGACGGCAATCTTCGTCTTGAATGGCAGCCGCGCCGTGTCGGACAGTTTCTTGCGCGCGGCCGCGGGGATGGCGTGAAAACTGTCCATGTTCATGCCGACAAGCCGGTCCGGATCAAAATCCTTTGCGACAAGGCGAAAATCCTCGGCCCTTTCGTGCATCATCCGGTCCAGTGCCGAGTTGATCTGAAGGATGGTGAAATCCAGGTCCGCGATCAGCATCGGTGCGCCCGAGATCTCGAACGCCGTACTTTTCGAGGCCACGTCGCGCATGTTTTCGTGTGTCGTTTTCAGCTTGATGCGGAAGTTCTCGATCGAACCGGCGATCAACCCGATCTCGTCCCCGCGGTGTGTTGCCGGAACATGGGTGTCGAACTTCTTTTCCGAGATCGCTTCGACAGCTTTCGACATCTCGGTCAGCGGTCGGCTGACGCTGCGCGACAGCAGGATCATGAAAAGAATGGCCAACCCGAGGGCCAGTGCCGCGACAAGGGCCGTGCGGGTCAAGACGTCCGAGACCGCCCTGTCCAGCGCATGGGTCGTTTCGTTGGCGACGACCACCCATGTGGTGCCAAAAACATCGACCGGCAGGTAAGAGGTCAAAAGCTGCTCACCCTCGTCAGATACCGTACTGAGAAAGCCAGAGCCGCCGGAAAATCCATCGGCAACAAATTCCGTGTCCATCCGGCTGTTCAGCACGTCGTCTTCCTCGGTGACAGGCGAATCGTTGCGATAAAGCCCGTCCGGGCCGATCAGCAGCGCATCGCGCAGGCCCGAGACGCCGGAAATGCTCGACATCATGCGGTTGATGGCGTCGATCGGGGCCTGATAGGCAAGAACGCCCACACGTTCCCCGTTCGCCAGAAAAACGGGCCGGGCAAAGAAGGCGGCGGCGGCCCCATAGCTGGGCCCATAGGGCGTGAAATCGTCAAAGATCGTTGCCGCACCCGGTTCCGCCACATTGGCCGCGCGAAACACGCGCGCAAGGCCGGTATCGCGCCATTCACCGGTGTCGAGGTTGGTGGCATAGTCCAGTTCCTTGAACACGCTGTAGACAAGGTTTCCCTGGGTGTCGAAAAGGAAGACGTCGTAATAGCCGTTCGAATCCTGCAAGGCATTGAAATACGGGTGATATTTCGTATGCGTCCAGTCGTATATCTGGTTCGTGCCCGCCGTGGTCAGATTGTCCTTTTCGCCATTGGGATGCGGATTGTCGTGGATATAGACCCGTTGCAGCGTCTCTTTCGGGTCAGCATATTCCGCAAAGGCCTTGGAAAACGCCTGCAACGCATCCGCGACAACCGTGTCTTCGGCCCGAAGCGTGAGGTCGCGATCAAGGGCCGTGAAGAAATCGAAAACGCGCTCTGACTGGAGCTTGGCGATGCTGCGCAACTCCTTTTCGGTCTGCGTCAGCAGGGCATCGCGGGCCGCGAAAAAGTTCATCGCCGAGGTCGCAACGATCGCAAGCACGATCAGAAGGCACGAAAACGCGGTCAGCTTGCGCCCGATCGGCATCGAATTGAACAGTTTCATGCGCGGTTCACCTATGTCAGACGCGGGTCTTGTTGCCGATAAGTTTGAAGATTCGGTTTCTGCGCGACACCTTCGCGACCTCGCGTTGACGGTCTGCCCGCGCGGGCCTAAAAGTGAACGAGCGTTCATTTAAGGGAGGCCGCCATGTTCACCGCATCCATGTCCTTCGATCTTGGCGAAGACGTCAGCGCCCTGCGCGAGATGGTGCACCGCTGGGCGCAGGAGCGCGTGCGCCCCATGGCCGGCGAGATCGACGCCAACAACGCCTTTCCCCACGAGCTATGGCGCGAGATGGGCGAATTGGGTCTGCTGGGTGTCACGGTCGAGGAGCACTACGGCGGGGTCGGCATGGGCTATCTCGCCCACGCCGTTGTGGTCGAGGAACTGGCCCGCGCCTCGGCCAGCGTGTCCCTGTCCTACGGCGCTCATTCCAACCTCTGCGTGAACCAGATTCGGCTGAACGGCACGCCGGAACAGAAACAAAAATACCTGCCGCGTCTTGTCTCGGGCGAACACGTCGGCGCGCTGGCGATGAGCGAGGCGGGTGCCGGGTCTGACGTCGTGTCGATGAAACTCCGCGCCGAAAAGCGCAACGATCACTACCGGTTGAACGGCACCAAGTACTGGATCACCAACGGCCCCGACGCCGACACTTTGGTCGTCTATGCCAAGACCGACCCGGATGCAGGCTCGAAAGGCATGACCGCCTTCCTGATCGAAAAGGAAATGGTCGGGTTTTCGACCTCTCCCCATTTCGACAAGCTGGGGATGCGCGGGTCGAACACCGCCGAACTGATCTTCGAAGACGTCGAAGTCCCCTTCGAAAACGTCCTGGGCGAGGAGGGGCGCGGCGTTGCCGTCCTGATGTCCGGCCTCGATTACGAACGCGTGGTGCTGGCCGCCATCGGCCCCGGCATCATCGCCGCCTGCCTCGATGAAATCATGCCCTACATGGCCGAGCGCAAGCAGTTCGGCAAACCTATTGGATCGTTCCAACTGATGCAGGGCAAGATCGCCGACATGTACGCCGCGATGAACTCGGCCCGCGCCTATGTCTACGAAGTCGCCAAGGCCTGCGACCGGGGCGATGTCACCCGCCAGGATGCCGCCGCCTGCTGTCTCTATGCCTCCGAAGTCGCCATGACCCAGGCCCACCAGGCGGTGCAGGCCATGGGCGGCGCGGGTTTCATGAACGACCACCCGGTCTCGCGCCTGTTCCGCGACGCCAAGCTGATGGAGATCGGGGCGGGGACCAGCGAGATCCGGCGAATGCTGATCGGGCGCGAGTTGATGGGGGCGATGGGGTGAGGCTCTTCCTTGCCGTGTTTCTCTATGCATTGACGTGCAGCGCTCCGGCGGTTGTCGCTCAAGATCAACCGTTCCAAGACTTACAGCCCTGCTACGAAGAAGCTGTGGATGCCGAATCAAAGTACGCCTGTTTCGGCAGCACGGTGAAACCCTGCATGGAACGTTCGGACGGCCACGGCAAAATCCAAGCGTGCGTCCGGGCTGAGGCCGACGCCTGGGACGGTTTGCTTGAGGCCGAGCGGGAACGCATCGCGCAGGTGCTGACCACCGGGCGGATTGTCGAGGGGCCTTGTGCGGGCAATGAAATGGGGTGCTTCCAGGGATTGGCCCAGTTGATGGGCGACGGAAAGGCCTACCGCGAGGCGCAATGCGCCGAAGAGGCGAAGCCCGAGAACGCGGCAGGTCGGCCGGAACTGGCGTTCGAGAGTTGCCGCCTGCGGGAACTGGCGCGTCAAACCCTTCGTGTCTGGGAGTTTGGCCAGGGTATGGGACGTGCCGAGTAGTCGGGCCAACGTCCCTTGGCCGTAAACGGGCCGAATAGCGATACGTCACGCTATTAATGTTTGTGAATATCACGTAAGGAACGCCGCTTAAACCATTGATTTACTTGTTTCGCATGCGAAACTTTTGGGCCGTGCCGGGACGGCACTCCTCCGCAAAGGTGCAATGCCACGTCCAAATCCCTATCTCTTTCACATGCAGACAAGGTCTGGAACCATCGTGATGCGGCCCCGGGCGGGTCACCCCGCCCGAAGCTCAGTGCAATGTCACCGGCGCATCCGGCTCCGGCACCGCGACGATCTGTGCGGCGTCACGCCAGATCTCGACGCCTGGACGCGGCGAGCGCAACTCGCCGACCGGAACGCCGACATCCGACAAGAGCCACGCAAGGTAACGCGCCTCGTCGATGAACCGCCCCGCGTCGTCGCGGAACCAGCAAATGCCGCGCCGTGCGCCAAACCGGCTCATCCGGCGAGACAAGGCCTCCGGCACCTCCAACTCGTCGTTGAACCAACGATAAAGGCGGCGGATCTCGTGGTGGCGCCAGTCGTCGCGGTCGAAACGCGGCAGGTGACGCGCGGCCTGGAAAACGCCCGGTGTCGCCCGGATCTCCGGGTCACGCACCAGTTGCGCAAAACGAATGAACATGAGGTATCCCCGCGACCATGGCGGGGCCTTTCCTTGATTGAACGTGAAAGCAAAAGTCATCGGGCCAAGGCCCGGCGGGCCTCAGCTTTCGAGGGGTGGTTTCACCCGGAAGGATGGAATGCGGGTCGCCATCTGGACCTCCATCGGTTTCAATCAGGACGTGGCGCTTAGCATGGGAAAGGTCATCGTGCAAAATCAACTCGCTGTCACAGTGTTACAACTTGCGCTGACCCTCGGCCTCGCTGCACCTGCGCTGGCGACGGAACACGAGGTCGATCAATTCGGCGCGGTTCTGGACACCTGCTATGCCAATGCCGCGACCCATGACGCCCGCACCGCCTGCATCGGCCAGATGGCCGAAACGTGCATGACCGGGCAGGAGGGGGGCGAGACGACCCTTGGGATGTCATCCTGCCTTGCCGCCGAAGGGGATGTCTGGGACAGGCACCTCAACACGGAATACAAGGCGTTGCGCGATTACATGACGGCAGCGGACAAGGACGAGTCCGAGTATTTTCCCGAGTTCGCCAACCGCGTCGAAGCACTTCTCGCCGCACAACGCGCCTGGATCGCCTTTCGCGACGCGGAATGCGCTCTGGCCTACGCCGAATGGGGATCGGGCTCGATGCGCCATATCGCGGGGACGGATTGCCGGATGCAGATGACGGCAGAGCGCACGATCGAACTCAGGTCCATGCGGGAGATGTTTCAATGAGCGGTGTTGATCTCGTCCCCTATGTGGCAAGGGTGCTGGACGAACAGGATGCCTATCGCGCCGCCCCTCCGGCGGTGCTGCCACGGGCGGTCCGGGCGGTCTCGGCCCCACTCTCCGGCCTCACCCAATGGCTGATCCCGCCCGAAGTCGTCGAAGCCGCGATCAAGGGGGCCGATTGGGTGGCTGCCGCCTCGATCCGCGAGGCGACGATTGCCCATGATTTCCGGGTGCTCGAAGATTGCGACAGGGCGGCCAGCGAGGTGAAGCGCTGGGCGCTTGGCTATGCGGTGACGGGCGGCGGCGCGGCGGGGGCTCTCGGGGCTGCCGGTCTTGCCATCGACATTCCGGCAACCATGACCCTCGCCCTGCGCACCACGCGCCTCACCGGACTTGCCTACGGCTTCGGCGGCAAGGGCGTGGCCGAACAGGTCTACATCCTCGACACCCTGCAACTTGCCGCCGCCAATTCGGTGGAGGAACGCCAGGCCGCCATCGCTCGGCTGGCCAAGGGGCGCGACACTCTCGGCGAAGACGACTGGCGCAACGTGGCCGAGATGACCGGCCATGCCGCCGGATCCTCGATTGCGGCACGTCGCGCGGCGGAAACCCTTGGGGTGAACCTGTCGATGCGCAAGATGGCGCAGGTCGCCCCGGTGATCGGCGCGGCGGTTGGCGCAAGCGTGAATGCGGCCTTTCAAAGCGATGTGGCGGCGGCGGCCCGCTTTGCCTTTCGCGCCCGCTGGCTGGAGGTCAACGAACAGATCGTCGAGGCGCAAAAGGATCAGATCGCGCAGAACTGACCAAAGCGCATTTACCGCAAGACCCGTTAAGCAATTGCGAGGGATTTCCCGCTATGGCGAGACATGCTCGACGCAAATGCTTCCTCCACTGGCGAAAGCCCCGTTGATCCCGGCGAGTTAGAAGGCCGTCGCAAGGAAATCCGCCCCTCCTCCGGGGCGGCCCCCTTCGCGCTGGACGAAGTGTTCTTCTCGCGCACCGATGAGCGCGGCGTGATCCAGGCGGGCAACTATGTCTTCAAACGTGTGGCCCATTACGATTGGGGGGAGCTTCTGGGCGCGCCCCACAAGCTGATCCGTCATCCCGACATGCCCAAAGCGGTTTTCTGGCTTTTGTGGGAGACGATCAAAAAGGGCAGGCCAATCGGCGCCTATGTCAAGAACCAGGCCAGGGACGGGCTGCACTACTGGGTCCATGCCTTCGTCGTTCCGATCGAAGGCGGCTTTGTCTCGGCCAGGATGAAACCGTCCAGTCCCATGCTGCAAACCGTCGAAGACCTTTACGCGGACCTTCTGGTGCTGGAACGGGAAAAGGGCGCGACGCCCGAGGAAAGCGCGACTGAACTGAACGATCGCCTGAGGTCTTTGGGTTTCGCCAGCTATATCGAGTTCGAAGCACAGGCCCTTTCGCAGGAACTGCTGTCGCGCAATGAAAAGTTGGGACAGACACCGGATGAAACCGTCAGCCGGTTCAAGGAAATGCTGGACCTGGCCTTGAAGCTGAAATCGACAACCGAGCAACTGGTCAGAGAGTTTGATGCGGTCCAGATCATCCCGCACAATATGCGCGTCATGGCCTCGCGGCTGGAACCGACGGGCGGGCCGTTCAACACCCTGTCCAGCAACTATGGCGCGATGTCGTCGGAAATGTCGGAATGGTTTGCCACCAACGTCGTGGGCGAAGGATCGAACTTTGCCACGATCAGCGAAAGCGTGAACCGGTCGATGTTCAACGCCGGGTTGAACCTGATCCTGCGCCAATGCGACGACCAGTTGCACCGCGAACAGCGCCAGCTTGGCGAAATCGACATCGCGCGCGAAAGGGACATGCTGCGCTCGGTGGTCCGCCGCTACGCGGAAGAGCTTGAGCGAAGCAGGACCTTGATCGTCGAGGAAACCAACCGCATCGCCACCGCTTGCAAGACCATGACCCGCCATGTTCTTGGCCTCAGCACCACGCGTGTGATGTGCAAGATCGAAAGCGCGCGCATGGTCGATTCCGGCGAAGGCATCGCTGACATCATCGTGCAACTGGGCCGGTTCCAGGACAAGATCGGCGACCAGTTGAAGGCCATCGAAAAACTGGGTGAGGCGATCCAGGCACTGGCCGCCTATCGCCCCGACACCGAGGGATAATCCGTCGGTTTCGCGTCTGGTCTTGACCACCGGACCGTTGACCCCGAAGGGGCTTGGCGCTAGGGCTGAAAGCGAGCATTCTTCAGGGCGATTAAAGGCCCGACAGGCGGAGACCGATTTTGGACGAGCTTTTGAGAGAATACCTGCCGATCCTCGTGTTTCTCGGCATCGCCATCGCACTGGGGCTTGTTCTGATCCTTGCGGCGGTGATCCTCGCCCCGAAAGATGCCGATCCCGAAAAGCTGTCGGCCTATGAATGCGGCTTCAACGCCTTTGACGATGCGCGGATGAAATTCGACGTCCGCTTCTATCTCGTGTCGATCCTGTTCATCATCTTCGACCTTGAAATCGCCTTCCTTTTCCCCTGGGCCGTCGCCTTCGGCGACCTCTCCGACGTGGCCTTCTGGTCGATGATGGTCTTCCTCGCCGTCCTGACCGCCGGATTCGCTTACGAATGGAAAAAAGGCGCAATGGATTGGGAGTGAGGAGCGGTCACGGCTTTCAGCCGTGACGGAAAGGTCCGATGGACCTTTCCGAGCAACGAACGCCCGAGGCCCTGGCGAGGGCTGCCCGGTCCGGCGTAGCCGACAAAAGGTCCAGTGGACCTTTTGAGACACGAACGCGCAAAGCGCAAACCCGTCTCCGATTTCCCCAGTACGAAAAACGGCGGCCCGAAGGCCGCCGTTACCACTCGTTAACCTAAAGATAGGGCCAGCGCTTGCGCGTGTGCAGGTCGGCCCGGGTAAGCCCGACGTCGTCAAGAAGGTAATCGGGCAAATCCTCAAGATGCCGGTACTGTTTTTCATGGGTCCAGAGGCGGAAGAAGCCGCGAAGGGTCTTTCGGAGGGACGGAAGCCTTCGCCGGAAGGGGCCGTCGAGGCTGATGATATTGTCGCTGAACATTGGTTATTCCTTGAAAGTGTTGATTGAATTGATTTCGTGACGTCAAAGCATCCGGCAGATGCCGGGCAGACGAAGGGGGCGCGCCTCGGGCACGGCAAGCCGTGCGATGGCCTCGGGCACCGTGTTGTCGAGCTTCAGCAAATGGCGGTGCCCGACATGGGTGATCAGGGCGCGGACCTGGCCCGGACCCGCGACCATGCGCATATCGCGCCGCGCGGCCTGCATCAGCTTGGCGGCCACCATCAGCCCGCGTGTGCCCGACCGGTTGATCGAGATGACGTCGGACAGGTCGAGCACCACGGCGGAATTGCCCTGGCGCACTGCCGTGACAAGCGTGTCACAAAAGGTACCCGCGCTGTCGCGGTCAATCGCGCCTTCGACACGGATCACGCGCACCGCGCCTTCGGTTTGGGCGCTGAAACTCAATGCGCCCGTGCTTTGACTGGTAATACCCTGACGCGACGCCGATGCGACGGCCAGGTTGGACTTGTACATTTTTCTGCTCCGTTTTCGTATCAATGAACGGCCACAAAACACCGAAGGCCCGACCCCAAGGGAAAAGGGGCAGGTGGTCGGCGCTTTGTTGCCTTCGGTTCTTCTGGGGGCATAGCGTTGTTGTCAGCGTTGTAACGCCGGTGGTAATTGCCGCGCGAAAGCGTTGTATTTTCATTTTTCTGGTGGGTGCGAATGGGGTCGGGCGTTGAAATATCGCTGTTGGGCGAGATGCGCGTTTTCGTTGACGGCGCGCCCGTCGCCTTGCCGTCATCGAAAAAGGCGCGCGCACTCCTGGCCTTCCTTGCGATCACCGGGCGGCCACACCGGCGCGAACGTTTGTGTGAATTGTTGTGGGATCTGCCGGACGATCCGAAGGCGGCGCTTAGGTGGGCGTTGACCAAGCTTCGAAAGATTCTGGATGGCGAGGGGGAAAAGCGCATCCTCGCGGACCGCGAAAGGGTCAGCCTGAATGCGCCGGTCGTTTCCGTGGACGTTCTCCGGTTTCAAAATGATTTAGCGCAAGCGAGCGTGGCGGAACTGACCGAGATGGCGAATGCTCTTGATGCCGTGTTGATGGACGGGCTGGACGGGGCAGGTGACGCGGCTTTCGATGCTTGGCTGACCTCCGAGCGCGAAGATGCGCGGATCCTCAGGACGGCGATCCTGAAACGGCTGGCAACATCGGATCAACTCACGGCAGCGGAAACCCGAAAGTGGCACCGGCTATGGGAGGACGCGGACCCCGAAGCGGCGCGTCAGACTCCGGATCGGTCTCCGGTCGCGAAAGCGCCGGAGAGACGCTCCCGCGTGTTGCGCGAACAGCGGATCGGGTTTTGCGAGGCGCGGGACGGCACCAAGATCGCCCATGCCTCGGTCGGATCGGGGCCGCCCCTGCTGAAGGCGGCGAATTGGCTGAACCACGTGGAATTCGACTGGGCCAGCCCGATCTGGGGCCGGAGTTTCGCCGATGCCGCCCGCTGGCGGACCTTCATCCGCTATGACGAGCGGGGTTGCGGCCTATCTGACTGGGACGTGGATGACCTGAGTTTCGACGCCTTTGTCGAGGATCTGGAGGTGGTGGCCGACAGCCTGGGCCTGGAGCGGTTCCCGCTGATCGGCATTTCGCAGGGCGCGCCGGTTTCGGTGGAATACGCCGCGCGTCACCCCGAACGGGTAAGCGCGCTGATCCTGGTCAGCGGCTATACGGCGGGCTGGCGGATTGCGGTCGATACAGAGGAACGCGCCCGTCGCGAAGCGGTGCTGAACCTGACCGAACTGGGCTGGGGGACGGACAACCCGGCCTACCGGCACATCTTTTCCCAGACTTTCATGCCCGACGCTCCGCCCGAAGACCTGGCCTGGTTCGACGACTTCCAGCGCCACACGACCTCGGCCAGAAACGCCGCGCGGTTCCAGAATGCCTTTGGCGACATCGACGTGCGCCACAGGCTGGGCGACGTGAAGGTGCCGACGATCGTTCTGCACTCACGCGGCGATCAGCGCATTCCCTTGACCGAAGGACGTAAACTGGCCGCCGGAATTCCCGGCGCGCGCTTTGTTCCGCTGGACAGCCGCAATCACATTCTGGTGGACGGCGAGCCCGCCCGCCGCCTTGCCGTGACCTCGGTTGCACGTTTCTTGCGCGAAATCGGGGCATAGAGCGAATAAATTAACGCTTGTGAGGGAAGGGTTTGTCACGTTGACCGTGCCTGTACTACGGGCTAAACCCGCTTCAACAGGAGAGCCCGAATGAGCGTAGCAGTTTCAGCCAACTCCGCCGGTTCCGACCCTGAGGTCGCGACTCGCCTTCTCAACCAGGAATTGCAGGACAAGGGATTCCTGGTCACCTCGACCGACGACATCATCAACTGGGCGCGCACCGGTTCGCTTCACTGGATGACATTCGGTCTGGCGTGCTGTGCGGTCGAGATGATGCACACCGCCATGCCGCGCTATGACATGGAACGCTTCGGCACCGCGCCACGCGCCAGCCCGCGCCAGTCGGATCTGATGATCGTTGCGGGCACGCTGACCAACAAGATGGCGCCTGCGTTGCGCAAGGTCTATGACCAGATGCCCGAGCCGCGCTACGTGATCTCGATGGGGTCCTGCGCCAATGGGGGCGGGTATTATCACTACAGCTATTCCGTGGTACGTGGCTGCGACAGGATTGTGCCGGTCGATGTCTATGTGCCGGGCTGTCCGCCGACGGCTGAGGCACTGCTTTACGGTATCCTGCAACTTCAACGCAAAATCCGCCGCACCGGCACGATCACGCGATAGGAGGCGAGGGATGTCCGAAGAGCTTATCGAACTGGCCGCCCATATCGAAAGCAAACGGCCCGATTGCGTGGTGAGCCACGACATCGCCTTTGGCGAGTTGACCGTGACGGTGGCGCACTCCAACCTCGTGTCCTTTGTGGATTTCCTGAAATCCGACAAGAACTGCCTGTTTTCGACGCTTGTCGACATCACGGCGGTGGATTACCCGGCCCGCGATGTGCGGTTCGACGTGGTCTATCATTTCCTGTCGATGTACCAGAACCACCGGATCCGTCTTAAGACCGCGTTGCGCGAGGATGAAATCCTGCCCTCGATCACCGATGTGCATCCCTCGGCCAACTGGTTCGAGCGCGAGGTCTTCGACATGTTCGGGATCCTGTTCTCGGGCCATCCGGACCTGCGGCGCATCCTGACCGACTATGGCTTTCGCGGCTATCCGCTGCGTAAGGACTTTCCCACCACGGGCTATACCGAGGTGCGCTATTCCGAGGAACAAAAGCGCGTGGTTTATGAACCCGTCAGCCTTGTTCAGGAATACCGGCAGTTCGACTTTATGAGCCCCTGGGAAGGGGCGGAGTACATCCTGCCCGGCGACGACAAGGCCGAGGCCGAGGCGAAAGGGTGACGGGTTGAACGTGGTGTTCCTCTGCATCGGGGCGGCGAAGGCCGGGACGGACTGGTTGCACAGGCAGTTGTCCTTGCATCCCGAATGCCATCTGCGCGCGATCAAGGAATTGCATTATTTCAGCGCGTTGGAGCAGGGCCACCTGGATCGTGAATTCGCAAAACATCGCGATTTTCAAACGGCGCTGCTGCAACGGTTGGAGCGGGAAAACCGCGCACCCGATGCCATGCAGGCCGCGCGGCTGTCGGACCGGGCGGACTGGATGGATGTGCTGGAAAGCGGGCGCGAGGACGTGCACGCCTATCTGAGCTATCTGACCGACGGTGCCCGCGACGGGCAGGTGGTGGCCGACATGACGCCGGCCTATGCTCTTTTGGGCGAGGATCGCCTGCGCCGCATGGCCGGGATGGCGGGCGATGTGCGTTTTCTCTACCTGATGCGCGATCCCGTCGAGCGGTTGTGGAGCCATGTGCGCATGATTGCCGTGCGCCGCGACCCCGAGGGGCGCGTGACCCGGCAACGCTGTGCGCGCATCCTGCAACGCACGCTTTCCGGGGGCGAAGAACAGATCGCCAGCCGGAGCGATTACGCCGGCACGCTGAAGCGGCTTCTTGCGGCGGTGCCGAAAGGGCAGGTCTTGATCGAAGCCTTTGAAGAGATGATTTCGGGCGAGGGGTTGCAACGGTTGTGCCGGTTCCTTGGCATCGCACCCATGGCGCCCGATCTGGCGCCTGTTCATGCAGGCCAGCCTTTGGAAATGACACGCGATCAGCGGCGCGCGGCGGCCGATTGGCTTGCCCCGCAATATGATGCGGCGGAAAGGGCCCTGGGGCATTTGCCGCGCGGATGGTCGCGGGAAGGATAGGATGATGGACGGTAAATTCGACGACGCCCTGACGGGCGAGCAGAAAATCCGGAACTTCAACATCAACTTCGGCCCGCAACACCCGGCCGCACACGGGGTTTTGCGCCTTGTGCTGGAACTGGACGGCGAGATCGTCGAGCGTTGCGATCCCCATATCGGGCTTTTGCATCGCGGCACCGAAAAGCTGATGGAGTCGCGCACATACCTGCAGAACCTGCCCTATTTCGACCGGCTGGATTACGTCGCCCCGATGAACCAGGAACACGCCTGGTGCCTGGCCATCGAAAAGCTGACCGGGACCAAGGTGCCGCGTCGCGGGTCGCTGATCCGGGTGCTTTATTCGGAAATCGGTCGCATCCTGAACCACCTTTTGAACGTCACGACGCAGGCGATGGACGTCGGTGCGCTGACGCCGCCGCTTTGGGGGTTCGAGGAACGTGAAAAGCTGATGGTCTTCTACGAACGGGCCTGCGGTGCGCGACTGCACGCCGCCTATTTCCGCCCCGGTGGTGTCCATCAGGATCTGCCGCCCGAGTTGATCGACGATATCGAGACATGGGCGAAGGAATTTCCCGCCGTGCTGGACGACATCGACGGGCTTTTGACCGAGAACCGGATTTTCAAGCAGCGCAACGTGGATATTTGTGTCGTGTCCGAGCAGGAGGCGCTGGATTGGGGCTTTTCCGGCGTGATGGTGCGCGGCTCGGGCATGGCCTGGGATTTGCGGCGGGCGCAGCCTTACGAATGCTATGACGAGTTCGAGTTCCAGATCCCTGTCGGCAAGAACGGCGATTGCTATGACCGCTATCTCTGCCGGATGGCCGAGATGCGCGAAAGCCTGAAGATCATCCACCAGTGTATCGAGAAACTGCGGGCCGAACCGGGCGAGGTGCTGGCCCGTGGCAAGATCACGCCGCCGTCGCGAGGCGACATGAAAACCTCGATGGAAGCGCTGATCCATCATTTCAAGCTCTATACCGAAGGGTTCCATGTGCCCGAGGGCGAGGTTTACGCCGCTGTCGAAGCGCCGAAGGGCGAATTCGGAGTCTATCTTGTGGCGGACGGCACCAACAAACCCTACCGCGCCAAGATCCGCGCGCCGGGGTATCTGCATTTGCAGGCCATCGACCACGTGTCGAAAGGGCATATGCTGGCGGATGTGGCGGCGATCATCGGCACGATGGATATCGTTTTTGGCGAGGTGGACCGGTAAACCATAGATTTTTTTAGGGGAATTTAAATGTCAAAAGGATCGAACTTGGAGACCGCAGGAAGTGTTTCAAAGAATGCTACGGCGATAGTCGGGCTCCTGTCAGGACTTGTGGGGGTAGTGATTGGTGTTTTCGGCGCGGCATTTTATGTTCGAGATGAATTGCAGATCTGGAACCAAATAAAGTCGGTGCATGCGGAACGCCGTGTCACAGAGGGAGTAGTGATACATAATCACAAGGCACTAAGTGATGGGGATATTTCAGCCATTAGGCAAGCTCTCGATTTGCCGAACTTCTCCCTGTTCGCTTTGGCTGAAGACATTCCCGCGTCGGCTGACCTATCCGTATTCGTGAGGTCGAATGACCTCCCGGATTTCACCGAATTTGCGAAAATTGAAGACATGCCATCTTTGAACGGATACGCAAAGCTTTCTGACATACCCGCCAAGCCCGATCTGTCGGTTTACATTCAGGCTGGTGACCGGATAACGCTGCAGGGACAATCAAAATACCTCTTTGACCAAGATTCCAAAGGACGTGACGAACTCGATGTGACAATGAGCGTAACTCCGACTGGTTGGACAATAGGAAAAGAAAAATAGATGCTCCGACGCCTTCACCCCGAACAACCCGAAGCCTTCGCCTTCACGCCCGCCAACCAGGCCTGGGCCGAGGCGCAGATCACCAAGTATCCCGAGGGCCGTCAGGCCTCTGCCGTGATCCCGCTCTTATGGCGCGCGCAGGAGCAGGAGGGGTGGATTTCCCGGCCTGCGCTTGAGGCCGTCGCGGCGATGCTGGACATGGCCTACATCCGGGTCTTGGAGGTGGCGACCTTCTATTTCATGTTCCAGCTTCAACCCGTTGGTTCTGTTGCGAATATCCAGGTTTGCGGCACCACGTCCTGCATGATCTGCGGGGCCGAGGATCTGGTGGCGGTCTGCAAGGAAAAGATCGCGCCGAAGGCGCACATGCTGTCGGAGGATGGCAAGTTTTCCTGGGAAGAGGTCGAGTGTCTGGGAGCCTGTGCGAACGCGCCGATGGCGCAGATCGGCAAGGATTATTACGAGGATCTGACGGCGGAACGGCTGGGCGAGATCATCGACGAATTGGCCGCCGGAAAGGTGCCGGTGCCGGGGCCTCAGAACGGGCGCTATGCCGCCGAGCCGCTTTCGGGCCTGACCACGCTCAAAGATTTCGACAGCGGGCGCACCCAGTACAACGCCAGTGCGCAACTGGCGGTCGATCTGGGCGATACCGTGAAGCGGATCGACGGCACCGAGGTGCCTTTGGTGACTCCCTGGAACCGGGCCGGGGATGCGCCGAGCCTGCAAGAACAGTGCGTGGCCGAGAAAGAGGCCGGGATCACCGGGGACAGTTCGGACAAGAAATCCGAGGTTGAGGGCGAAGCGCCGGAGGCGGAAGCCAAGGGCAAGCCGGAGGTCGACAAGGAGCTGGATGGCCCGTCTGAGGTCGTCAGTTCGGCGGATGCGCCGTCGAACGACGAGGACGACGCGCCGGAGGCGGTCGAAGCGCCGGTCGAGGGACAGAAACCCGAGGGGCTGTCAGAGGCCCGCGAGGGTGGTCCTGACGATCTGAAGAAGATCAAGGGCGTGGGGCCGAAGCTGGAACAGTTGCTGCACGAGTTGGGGTTCTATCACTTCGACCAGATCGCCGCCTGGGGACCGTCAGAGGTCGCATGGGTCGATGAAAACCTGCAAGGGTTCAAGGGCCGGGTGTCGCGCGACGCATGGGTGGCGCAGGCCAGCGCGTTGGCCAGCGGGGGCGAAACCGAGTTTTCAAAGCGCGTCGATGACGGCGATGTTTATTGACCAAAGGGAATTTCGAACCAGATTTCCCCTTAGACCACACGCATCTATCGCGTTAGATTGGGCCGCGTCCAACTGGAGGGAAGCCAAATGTCGCTGAAGTCGTCGAGTAATTTCAAACCCGCGTTGGTGCTGGCTGCGGTCATATTCGTGATCGCGTTCATCCTGTTCCTGACGCTTGGTGATTACGGGTTTATCGCCGCCTTGTTCCTTGCACTGTTGCTGGCCTTTTTGAGTGGCATCGTTCTTTACCTGTCCCTGGGTCTGGGCGAGGGGGCGGCACATGGGGCCGCGCATGGCGGTGACAAGCCACAGTCGGCGAAGGCCGAGGCACCCAAGGCCGCAGCGGCGGTTCAGCCGGTCAGCGATGCGGCGGCAACTGCCGGGGATGCGGATGCCGAAGCGGCGAAGGTTGCCGAGATCGAGGCGGCGAAGAAGGCCGAACAGGAACAGAAGGCCGCCGAGGCGGAAGCTGCCCGGAAGGCTGCCGAAGCCGAGGCGGCAGAGGCCGCGAAAAAGGCGGAAGCCGAGAGAGCCGAGGCCGAAGCGGCCAAGGCGGCAGAGGCCGAAGCCAGTGCGGCTGCGATGCCTGCAAGTGCCGGTGGCGAGGATTACGACAAGGATGGCGTCGTCGAGGGTGAGAACGAAGGCACGCGACCTGCCGGTCTGGATGCCCCGCGCGGTGGTCAGGCCGACGATCTGAAAATGATCAAGGGTGTCGGCCCCAAGATGGAGCAGCTTTGCAATTCCCTGGGGTTCTGGCACTTCGATCAGGTCGCCTCGTGGAGTGCCGATGAAGTGGCCTGGGTGGATGCGAACCTGAAGGGCTTCAAGGGCCGTGTCAGCCGTGACAACTGGGTCGATCAGGCCAGGACACTGGCCTCTGGTGGCGAGACGGAATTTTCCAAGCGGGTCGAGGACGGAGACGTCTATTAGAGTGATCCGCGCGGCCTGTGTCCGCGTTAACCACGAATTAATCAAAGGGGGCGAGACAGCGGTGTCTCGTCCCTTTTTACGTGTGATGTCGACAAAGTTGATTGCGCAACAGGCACTTGGGACGTTAGGTTTAACGGCAAAGGAACAGACATGAGCCTGCAGATGACCGATCAATCCGACACCGACATGGATCGAGAACTGGGGCGTCAGGCGCGCGTGGTCTCGATCGTTATCGCGCTGACCATGATCCTCTGGATGGCAGCGCAATGGATCGGCGGACAGCTCGGATTACCGGATCGTTACGTTTTTCTCGCCGATCTTTTCGCACTTGCGGGTTTCCTCTGGGCGCTAATCGTGACATGGCAAATCTGGCGAAAAAGGCGCGCCTCGCGGTAGGGTCGGGCGGGCCGGGACTCTGACAGGACAGGCGTATGCTGGAAGACAAGGATCGCATTTTCACCAACCTTTACGGGATGCACGACCGCACACTTGCCGGTGCCAAGGCGCGCGGGCATTGGGACGGCACGGCGGGGCTGATCCAGAAGGGCCGTGACTGGATCGTCGAAGAGGCGAAGGCCTCGGGCCTGCGTGGCCGGGGCGGTGCGGGGTTCCCGACTGGGCTGAAGTGGAGCTTCATGCCCAAGGAATCCGACGGTCGTCCGTCCTATCTTGTGGTGAATGCCGATGAATCCGAGCCGGGCACCTGCAAGGACCGCGAGATCATGCGCCACGACCCGCATACGCTGATCGAAGGCTGCCTGATCGCCTCTTTCGCGATGAATGCCCATACCTGTTACATCTACCTGCGCGGCGAATACATCCGCGAGCGGGAGGCGCTTCAAGCCGCCATCGACGAATGCTACGACGCCGGGCTTTTGGGGCCGAACGCCGCCGGGTCGGGCTGGGATTTCGACCTGTTCCTGCATCACGGGGCCGGTGCCTATATCTGCGGCGAGGAAACGGCACTTCTGGAAAGCCTCGAAGGTCGCAAGGGAATGCCCCGGATGAAGCCGCCATTTCCGGCGGGTGCGGGGCTTTATGGCTGTCCGACGACCGTGAACAACGTGGAATCCATCGCCGTTGTGCCGACGATCCTGCGCCGTGGGGCGGAGTGGTTCGCCGGATTTGGCCGCCCGAACAACACCGGCACCAAGCTGTTTGCGATCTCGGGCCATGTGAACACGCCCTGCGTGGTCGAGGAATCGATGTCGATTTCCTTTGAAGAACTGATCGAACGCCATTGCGGCGGCATTCGCGGCGGCTGGGACAACCTGAAGGCGGTGATACCGGGCGGTTCGTCGGTGCCATGCCTGCCGGGCAAGATCATGAAGGAAGAGTGCATCATGGATTTCGACTGGCTGCGCGAGCAGCGGTCGGGCCTTGGCACGGCGGCTGTGATCGTCATGGACAACTCGACCGACATCATCAAGGCGATCTGGCGTCTGTCGGCGTTCTACAAGCACGAAAGCTGCGGCCAGTGTACCCCCTGCCGCGAAGGCACGGGCTGGATGATGCGCGTTATGGATCGGCTGGTGAAGGGCGAGGCAGAGGTCGAGGAGATCGACATGCTGCTGGACGTCACCAAACAGGTTGAAGGCCACACGATCTGCGCCCTTGGCGATGCGGCGGCCTGGCCGATCCAGGGATTGATCCGGCATTTCCGCGACGAGATCGAGGACAGGATCAAGGCCAAGCGCACCGGCAAGGTCAGCGCGGTGGCGGCGGAATAGGCCGGTCGTGCCGGTCCTGCGGATTGCCTTTCTTGCCGCCGGATTTCTGTTTTGCTGTTCCTTTTCCGCGCAGGCGGCCTGTTCGCTTGAACTTGGCCCCTCGGGGTACATCTACGAACGCGGCCTTCAGGATTTCGTGCGCTGCATGAACCGCGAGATGACGGCTCTGAGGCGGGAAAACGCCCGTCTGCGCCAGAGGATGGACACTCTCGAAGCCATCGCCGCAGAAATCCCGGCAGATTACCGCAACGTGGACGGCAAGATCGAAGCGGTTCCGGGGCGCGCCATCGGGAGGGCGAGTTTCACGCTGAACGCCCGTCTGACCGGCGGTGCGGCAGCCCTTGCCTTGGATCAGCATGTGCTGGAGGCGCTTTGCGGCAAGTCCGGCGGGTGTCTCATGACGCTTGGATTTCGCGAAACCGGCATCCTTGGAAACACGCCGGGTGGGGCCGAGGTCGCCGGGCCTTGTGCCTTTCAATACGAGGTCGGGACCGGGGCCTGGGTGATCGGGCAGGGCTGCGGCGACATCGGCAAAAGCGGGATCGACGGCGACCAGCGGGCGGCACTTGACGCCGAAGGCGATGTGGTGGCCAGCGTTGCGGGGGCCTGCGTTCTGGCCGAAAGCGGAACCAAGCGCGCCATCGGCGATGAAAGCGGGTTCGAGCGCGACCATGCGCGGGGGCTTTTCCTGATCTCGTTGCCATCGAAACAGGTGGATGGCATCCGGCGGTATCAATGCACTTTGCTTCTGGACTGAGCCCGGGATCCCAGGACGCTGGCCAAACCGACTTGACCGGAGGTCGGCAGTTTAGTCTTCTGTCCGCTCACCGGGGCGAAGCAGGACGCCGGGTTTTCAAAGCCGCAAAGGCGAATGAGAGGCCGCTCCGGGGGGCGAAACGGTAACGCTGCATCGGGGCACAAGCGAGAGGTCGTTGGAAATGCATCTGGCAGAATTGAACATCGGACGGCTGGTCGCGCCGACGGATGATCCGAAGGTGGCAGAGTTCATGAATGCGCTGGATCTGATCAACGGCATGGGCAAGCGGATGCCGGGGTTTGTCTGGATGATGGAAGGCTCGGGCGAGCCGGGCACGGGCAACACCGACAACAACATCGGCGACGATCCGCAGTTCGTGGCGAACCTGACGGTCTGGGAAAGTGTCGAGACGCTGGAAAACTTTGTCTGGAACACGGTTCACAAGAAATTCTATGACCGGCGGAAGGAATGGTTCGAGGTCATGGGCGAGATGCATTTCGTGATGTGGTGGGTGCCTGAGGGCCATCACCCGACACTGGACGAGGCGCTTGAGCGGTTGGAGCATCTGAAGGCCAATGGCAATTCCGAGTTCGCCTTTGGCTGGGACGGGATCAAGGAAGCGCATCACTGGAAATCCAAGGCCTGCGCGTGATCCGGGTCTGGGACGGATTTTTAAGCGGTCTTTGTGCGCTGATCACCCTTGGCATCATCGGTGTGCCGATCTGGGGCGCGGTGCAGGCGGTGAGGGCGGGGCTGGTGCCGGGCTGGTCCTGGGCGGCGATCGTGGCACTTGGGCTGGTCGGAGCGGTGATGCTTTACGCCTTTCTGCGCAAAGCGGGCCGAGGCGTTCACCCTTTGCGTGACCGGCGACGCTGATCGCGATGAGCCAGCACGCCATCATCCTGTTCGCCGTTGCCGTGATCCTGCCCCTGTTGATCTGCGTCCTCGCGTGGCGCGTGACGGAAGGGTGGCTCTGGCGCGGCGCGGCTGTTCTGACCGCCTGTGCGGCATGGGCCGGGGCGCTGGCCTTCTTGATGCTTCAATTCGAAGGCGCAATCGCATATTCAGCGGCAAACACGGTGGTTCTGATCGCGACAGCGGGATTCGCGGCGAACCTTGCACTTGGAGCGCTGTTCGTCTGGTTCTGGCTGCGCGACAAGGTGAAGGGTGGGGAGAAGTGACGATGCGGATTGCGAAACCTCTGGTTCTGGGCGCCATGTGCCTTGGCCTGGCCGGATGCGGGATGTTCGGCGACAACGGACCTCTGGGCATCGGGCGGATGTTCGGCGATGGCGGCGCGGCGGATGCCGGATTGCCGTTCCGGGCGAAACTGTCGCGTGGCCAAGACCGGCGAAACTTCACGGTGACCGTCAGGGCAGGGGGTGCCACGGTGCCGCAAGCAAGGGAGTCGGCCCGTTTTCCCGCGACGCGCTATTGCATCGAAACCTATGGTGCGTCGGACATCGACTGGGTGATCGACCCCGCAAGTGGCGACTGGGCGGTGAGCCGCGACAGCGACAAGATGGTTTTCGCCGGGCGCTGCACGGCGCGGTAGATGATCTGGGGCCACCGCAAGACCTCGTTCTGGCTGAACTACGGGATTTGCCCCGACTGCGGAACAAGGCACACCCCGCGGCATGGCGCGATCACTTGCGAGAAATGCGGTCGGAGTTTTGACAACACGGGCCTCAGGTTCAAACCTTCTTCGGCACCGGGCGGTTGGGCGATGGCGATTGCGGGCGGTTTCGTGGTGGCGGCAGTGCTTGTCGCGGGAGCGATGCTGATCGACCGGTTTTTCTGATCGGGTCTGGGGCCCGTTTTCGCCTGATTGTAAGAAACCCGTAACACTTCTCACGGTGAATGTTTATAAAATATTACATTCCTTCAATGTGTTAACTGGAATTCCTTGCGCCGTGGCGCGAGATTGTGCCGCTGGTATCACAATGGCTCCTTTCCATGCCAAAACGCCCCTATATCTATCCCAATCGGGCAGGGAGCGGGACCTGCGCCGCCAAAGGAAAGCGACACGATGCTAAAGCCACTTACGGCCATGATCCTGATGTTTTCGGCAGCGCCCGCCATGGCGCTGGTGCCTCTGCACGAAAACCCGACTGTTATTGACAGGTTTTACCATGTCGGCCTTGCCGACGAGGTTCGAAAGAACTGCGATCGGATAGATGCGCGGATGTTTCGGGCATTTAGTTATATAAAATCCATCGAACGTTACGCGCGAGATGCCGGATACAGCGATCTTCAGATCGAGGAATTTGTTGATAACAAAGAAGAAAAGCGCAAGCTGCGTGCCCGTATCCGGGCCGACCTGGCAAAACGGGGTGCGTCACCAAAAACACCGGAAGGCTATTGCACTGTGGGCCATGAAGAAATAGCCAAAGACAGCGCCGCAGGTCGACTTCTGCGCGCCAAGTAGCGCCGTCTAAAACGGGCGGCCGTCCTTGAGGAACCGGTTGCCCATGTCCGAACTCAAACCCGTAATCATCGACGACATCGAGGTTGAGGTCGATCCGGCGCTTACGATCATCCAGGCCTGCGAACAGGCGGGCATCGAAATTCCCCGCTTCTGCTATCACGAACGTCTGTCGATTGCGGGCAATTGCCGGATGTGCCTTGTCGAAGTCGTGGGCGGCCCGCCGAAGCCTGCCGCAAGCTGTGCGATGCAGGTCCGCGACCTGCGCCCCGGCCCCGAAGGACAGCCCCCCGTCATCAAGACCAATTCGCCGATGGTGAAGAAGGCGCGCGAAGGGGTGATGGAATTCCTGCTGATCAACCATCCGCTGGATTGTCCGATCTGCGATCAGGGGGGCGAATGCGATCTGCAGGACCAGGCGATGGCCTATGGCGTGGATTTCAGCCGGTTTCGCGAACCCAAGCGGGCGGTCGACAACATGGACCTTGGCCCGCTGGTTGGCACGGCCATGACCCGCTGCATTTCCTGCACCCGCTGCGTACGCTTTATTACCGAGGTCGCGGGAATGCCCGAGTTGGGCCAGACCGGCCGGGGCGAGGATGCCGAGATCACGTCTTATCTTGGTCAGACGCTGGATTCCGAGATGCAGGGGAATATCGTCGATCTGTGCCCGGTCGGGGCGCTGACCTCGAAACCCTATGCTTTTACCGCGCGCCCCTGGGAATTAACCAAAACCGAAACGATTGATGTCATGGATGCCCTCGGCTCGAACATCCGGGTCGATACCAAGGGGCGCGAAGTGATGCGCATTCTGCCGCGAAACCATGACGGCGTGAACGAAGAATGGCTGTCTGACAAGTCGCGCTATGCCTGGGACGGTCTGCGCCGGCAGCGGTTGGACAAGCCTTATATCCGCGAGAACGGCAAGCTGCGCCCCGCAAGCTGGCCCGAGGCGCTGGAGGCGGCGGCCAAAGCGATGAACGCGGGCAAGATTGCGGGACTTGTGGGCGATCTGGCCCCGGTCGAGGCGGTCTATGCCCTGAAGGAACTGATCGGCGACAAGGGCGAGATCGAGTGTCGGACGGATGGTGCCAAGCTTCAGGCGGGCAATCGGTCGTCCTATGTGGGCAACGCCACTATCGAAGATATCGACAGTGCCGAGATGATCATGCTGATCGGCTGTAACCCAAGGCTGGAAGCGCCGGTTCTGAACGCGCGGATCCGCAAGGCCTGGTCGAAGGGGGCCCTGGTGGGCGTCATCGGGCCGGACATGGACCTGACCTATGACACCGACATGATCGGCCATGACCGCGCGGCCTTGCACGAGGTTGCCGCGAAGGACCGCGATCCGTCGTCGGACAGCTATAACGCGCCGAAAGTCATCATCCTCGGGCAAGCGGCGCTGATGGGGGCGGACGGCAAATCGGTGCTCGCCGCCGTGATGAACCTTTGCGAAAAGGGGAATGCCAAGCTGCTGGTCCTGCACACCGCCGCGTCGCGCGTCGGCGCGCTGGACGTGGGGGCCGTTGCGAACGGTGGTCTTCAAGGGGCGCTTGAAGACGCCCAATGCGTATATAACCTTGGCGCGGATGAAATCGACATTCCCGAGGGCCCCACAGTGATCTATCAGGGCAGCCACGGCGACAGGGGCGCGCATCGCGCCGACATCATCCTGCCCGCCGCCGCCTGGACCGAGGAAAACGGGCTGTTCGTCAACACCGAGGGGCGTCCGCAACTGGCGATGCGGGCCAGTTTTCCGCCGGGCGAAGCCAAGGAAAACTGGGCGATCCTCAGGGCCTTGTCGGCCGAAATGGGCGCGAAACTGCCCTTCGACAGCCTGGCCGAGTTGCGCAGCGCCCTTGTCAAGGACGTGCCGCACCTGAAAAAGATCGACACGGTGCCTGAGAACGAGTGGCAACTTGTCGAGGCGGGCGGCGAAGGCTCGGGCGTCTTCACAAGCGCGGTGGAGCATCACTATCTGACCAATCCCATCCTCAGGGCCTCGCCCCTGATGGCTGAATTGCAGGCAAATGCAAACGAACGACAGGCGGGCAAACTGGCGGCCGAATAGGCCGAAAAAATGGTTAATTCAGGCTGTTAGGGGCTTTAACTGATGGCTTGCCAAGGTTTAGAAGGGGAACGCAGCCCCTCGCGCCCAGGACATAAGGACCGGACAACTGCATGGCTGAGTTTCTGACGACCCCTCTGGGTATCCTTGTCATCATCATTGCACAGGTTCTTCTGGTCGTTGCCTTCGTGATGATCAGCCTGTTGTTCCTTGTCTATGGCGACCGCAAGATCTGGGCCGCTGTCCAGATGCGGCGCGGCCCGAACGTGGTTGGCCCATGGGGCGTGCTGCAATCGGTGGCCGATGCGCTGAAATACGTGGTGAAAGAGGTGGTGATCCCCTCGGGCGCGGATCGCACCGTTTTCCTTCTCGCGCCGCTGGTGTCCTTTGTGCTGGCCCTGATCGCCTGGGCGGTGATCCCGTTTTACGACACTTGGGTGCTGGCCGATCTGAACGTCGCGATCCTGTACGTATTTGCCGTGTCTTCGCTGGAGGTTTACGGCGTGATCATGGGGGGATGGGCCTCGAACTCGAAATACCCGTTCCTTGGTTCTCTGAGGTCGGCGGCGCAGATGATTTCCTATGAGGTGTCGATCGGGCTGATAATCATCGGGGTGATCCTGTCGACGGGATCGTTGAACTTCGGGGCCATCGTCGCCGCGCAGGATGGCAATTACGGGCTGTTCTCGTGGTACTGGCTGCCGCATTTCCCGATGGTTTTCCTGTTCTTCATCAGCGCTTTGGCCGAAACCAACCGCCCGCCCTTCGACCTGCCGGAAGCGGAATCGGAACTGGTGGCGGGCTACCAGGTGGAATATTCGGCGACGCCCTTCCTGTTGTTCATGGCGGGCGAGTATATCGCGATTTTCCTGATGTGCGCACTGACCAGCCTTTTGTTCTTCGGCGGCTGGCTGTCGCCGATCCCCTTCATCCCGGACAGCCCCTTGTGGATGGTTGCGAAGATGGCGTTCTTCTTCTTCATCTTCGCCATGGTGAAGGCCATCGTGCCGCGTTTCCGCTATGACCAGTTGATGCGGATCGGCTGGAAGGTGTTCCTTCCGCTCTCGCTGTTCTGGGTGGTCTGGGTGGCCTTCGCGGCGAAATTCGGGTTCTTCGGTGGGGCCTATGCTCGTTGGGCAGTGGGAGGGTAGGTTCGTGGCAATGGCAGATGACTATGATTCCCAAGGTGCGAGGGCAAATAAAATTGCCCACCAAAAGAAGAACCTATTAACAGCATATTTTTTGTGGTGGGCCGGTTCGGCGCTTTTCTTCCATCGCCTATATCTCGGAGAATACCGAGCCACCTTGCTGGCACTGGCAGCATATTTTTTGATGTTCAAATTCGCAAATTATGGATCTGTAATCGTCGGTGTATGGGTCTTTTTATGCTTTGTTTTGCGCGATGCGTTCATTTTGCCGAAGCTCGTTGACCGAAAAAACCAAGAAATCGCGGGGGATCTTTAATGACCCAAATCGACTGGAACCGCGCCGGGAAGTATTTCCTGCTGATGGACTTCATCAAGGGCTTTGGCCTGGGGTTAAGGTACTTCTTTGCGCCGAAGGCCACGGTGAATTACCCGCATGAAAAGGGGCCGCTTTCCCCGCGTTTTCGCGGTGAACATGCCTTGCGCCGCTATCCGAACGGGGAAGAACGCTGCATTGCTTGCAAGCTGTGCGAGGCGATCTGTCCGGCGCAGGCGATCACGATTGACGCCGAGCCGCGCGAGGATGGCAGCCGCCGGACCACGCGCTATGACATCGACATGACCAAGTGCATCTATTGCGGGTTCTGCCAGGAGGCTTGCCCGGTGGATGCCATTGTCGAAGGTCCGAATTTCGAATTCTCGACCGAGACCCGCGAAGAGCTGTTTTATGACAAGGAAAAACTCCTGTCGAACGGCGAAAGGTGGGAGGCCGAGATCGCCCGCAACCTGGAAATGGACGCACCGTATCGCTGATGGAAACCTGGGGCGTAGACAGCTTTGAGAATGACGACGCCAAGTCCTGGGTCGCGGCCTATCGCGACATGGGCTTGTTCGTGGCGAAAAGCACGATGGAGGTCGCCCTGGGCGATTTCGAGGCCAGCGGCGGTGTGTCGGCGGATGTGGCGCGGCGCGCCATCGTGGCGGCAGAGGCCGTGGGATTTGCCATCGGGCGCGGTTCGCCTGCCGCGCAGCAGGCCTTTGCGGATGCGCCGGTTGCGGATGTGGGCGAGGCGAAAGCCCTGGTGCCCATGGTCGAAGACGTGCTGAACGCCATTCTGTCTGGTTCGGAACTGGCGATGATCTGGGGCGAAACGGCGGAAAACGATGCCTGGTGCGCCTCGGTCGAGGCGTTGAAGGCGCGGGTTGCGGGGGCGGCGGAGGCGCCGGAAGCGCCCGCTCCGGCGGCCGCACCGGCTGCCCCGGCGGCGGCACCGCTGGACGACATGAATGACGCGGATTTGAGGGCGCTTGTGTTGCAGCTTTCCTCCGAGCTTCAGATCATGCGCAAGGAAATGCACGACGGCATGAACGGGTTGGCCCGCATGATAAAAAGGCGGTCGGAATGACGGATCAGAACCCTTTCGAAGCCATGATGGCGATGAGCCAGGAATGGGCCAGGACGCTGAACCCGGCGCTGGAGTCCTTTACTCCCAAGGGGTTCGAAGCACTTTGGCCGACGATGCCCAAGGACATGATGGAAACCGTCATGGGCAAGACGTTCAACCCCGAGGGCCTTGATGCCAAGACAAGGCTGATGCTGACCCTTGGCGCGCTGACCATGCTGGGCGCACAGGCCGAGGCGCAGATCCGCATGACCGTGCGCCACCTGCTTGAGGCGGGGGCGACGAAACAGGAAATCGCCGAGGCCATCGGTCTGATGGGCGTCTTTGGCGGCGTGCCTGCCATGACCAAGGCGATGGAGCTTGCGGGCGAAGTGATGGAATCGCAGCCCAAGGCAGAGGAGGAGGAATAGCAGTGCAGGTCTTTGCCTTTTACCTCTTTGCCATCACCTGCATCGCAGGCGGGCTGTTCACCGTAATCAGCCGGAACCCAGTGCATTCGGTGCTGTGGCTGATCCTGTCGTTCCTGTCGGCGGCCGGGCTGTTCGTGCTGCTTGGGGCCGAGTTCGTGGCGATGCTGCTGGTGATCGTCTATGTCGGCGCGGTGGCGGTGCTGTTCCTGTTCGTCGTCATGATGCTGGACGTGGATTTCGCCGAGTTGAAGGCGGAAATGGCACGGTACATGCCGCTGGCCCTGTTGATCGGCGTGGTGATCCTGATGCAACTGGCCATGGCCTTCGGCGTCTGGACCACGGCAGACGGCGTGACGCTGGCCGACAGCCCCGATGCCATTGCGGGGGGCGGAGAGCATAACACGCAAGCCCTGGGCCGTGTTCTTTACGATAAATACTTCCTTTTGTTCCAACTGGCGGGCCTGATCCTTCTGGTCGCCATGGTCGGCGCGATCGTGCTGACCCTGCGCCACCGCGATTACGTCAAGCGCCAGGACGTGCTGGCCCAGATGTACCGCGACCCGGCCAAGGCGCTGGAGTTGAAGGACGTGAAACCGGGGCAGGGGCTGTGATGAATGGATTCCGAGCCAAATTTCCTAGCGTATTTGCTCTTTGCACATGCAGGGAAGTTGTTGGTCATTGGACTGCCAGCGGGCCTTCTTGCGCTCTGGGCTTGGTACATTGCACGACCGTCAGAGCGGCGAGGGCGTAAAGAATGATCGGACTGGAACATTACCTCATCGTGGCCGCGACCCTGTTCGTCATCGGCATCTTCGGGATTTTCCTGAACCGGAAGAACATCATCATCCTGTTGATGAGCATCGAGTTGATGCTTTTGGCGGTGAACATCAATTTCGTCGCCTTCTCGGCCTATCTGCATGACATCACGGGGCAGGTGTTCACGCTGTTCGTTCTGACCGTGGCAGCGGCGGAGGCGGCCATCGGCCTTGCGATCCTTGTCTGTTTCTTCCGCAACCGCGGCACCATCGACGTTGAAGACGTCAACGTGATGAAAGGGTAGAGGCGTCATGGAAACCATCATCCTCTTTGCCCCGCTTCTTGGAGCCCTGCTGTGCGGCTTTGGCTGGCGGATCATGGGCGAATATGCGGCGCAATGGGTGGCGACTTTCTGTCTGTTCATCGCCTGTGCGCTGAGCTGGATTATCTTTTTCGGTTTCGATCCCTTCGCCCATGAGAACGGCCATTACACCGTGCAGGTCTTGCGCTGGATCGAGTCCGGTTCGCTGGCCACCGACTGGGCCATTCGGATGGACCGGCTGACGGCGATCATGCTGGTGGTGATCACCACGGTTTCGGCTTTGGTGCATCTCTACAGCTTTGGCTACATGGCCCACGACGAGAACTTCGACGAGGAAAAGGAAAGCTATCGCCCGCGTTTCTTTGCCTATCTTTCGTTCTTTACCTTTGCGATGCTGATGCTGGTGACCGCCGACAACCTGGTACAGATGTTCTTTGGCTGGGAAGGGGTTGGCCTCGCATCCTATCTCTTGATCGGGTTCTACTTCCGTAAGCCAAGTGCCAATGCCGCCGCGATCAAGGCATTCGTCGTGAACCGGGTGGGCGATTTCGGCTTTGCCCTTGGGATTTTCGCGATCTTCCTGATGGTCGACAGCATCAATTTCACCGACATCTTTGCCGCAGCACCCGAGTTGGCGACGGCCGAGATCGAATTCCTGGGCACCACCTGGCCCGCAATCGAGGTGATCTGCACTCTGTTGTTCATCGGGGCCATGGGGAAATCGGCGCAGTTCATCCTGCACACCTGGTTGCCGGACGCGATGGAAGGCCCGACGCCGGTGTCGGCGCTGATCCATGCCGCCACGATGGTGACGGCGGGGGTCTTCCTTGTCTGCCGCATGTCGCCCCTGATGGAATACGCCGACTGGACGCAAAGCCTGATCGTTTACATCGGGGCCTTCACCGCGTTTTTCGCCGCGACCGTGGGTCTGGTGCAGAACGACATCAAGCGCGTGATCGCCTATTCGACCTGTTCGCAGCTTGGCTATATGTTCGTGGCCGCTGGCGTGGGCGTCTATTCGGTGGCGATGTTCCACCTGTTCACCCACGCCTTTTTCAAGGCGATGTTGTTCCTTGGGGCGGGCTCGGTGATCCACGGGATGCACCACGAACAGGACATGCGGAACTATGGCGGGTTGCGCCACAAGCTGCCCTATACCTTCTGGGCGATGATGATCGGCACGCTGGCGATCACCGGGGTGGGTATTCCGCTGACCTATATCGGCTTCGCCGGGTTCCTGTCGAAGGATGCGGTGATCGAAAGCGCCTTTGCCGGTGGCACCGATGCTTCGGCTTTTGCCTTCTGGGCACTGGTCGTGGCGGCGCTGTTCACCAGTTTTTATAGCTGGCGCTTGATCTTCATGACCTTCTTTGGCGAGCCGCGCGGCGACAAGCACACCCACGACCATGCCCACGAAAGTCCGACGACCATGTTGGCCCCCCTGGGCGTGCTGGCGCTTGGGGCCGTCTTTGCGGGCATGATCTGGTACAAGCCCTTCTTCGGGGACGAGGACAAGGTGAACGCCTGGTTCGGGATCACCGAAGGCAAGGGCGAAGAACACGCGCAGGTCCTGATGCTGGGCGCCGCCCATGCAGCGACCGAGGAGGTTGCGGAAGAGGGGCATGGCGAGGGCGAAGAGGATCATGGCGAAAGCCATGCGGCGGTTCCAGGGCAGGGCGCGATCCACATGGCCGAGGACAACCACGTTCTGCACGATGCGCATTACGTGCCGACCTGGGTGCGGCTCAGCCCCTTCATCGCGATGGTTCTGGGGTTTCTGACGGCGTTCCAGTTCTATATCCGGCGGCCCGATCTGCCGGGCAAGCTGGCCGCGAACCAGGCGATCCTCTACCGGTTCTTGTTGAACAAGTGGTACGTCGACGAGATCTACGACTTCCTGTTCGTGAAGCCCGCCATGCGGCTGGGGCGCTTCCTTTGGAAGAAGGGCGACGGGTCGACCATCGACGGGTTCCTGAACGGTGTCGCCATGGGCGTGGTGCCGTTTTTCACCCGGCTGGCCGGGCGGGCGCAGTCGGGGTACATCTTTACCTATGCCTTCGCGATGGTGCTGGGCATCCTGGGTCTGGTGACCTGGATGACAATCGCGGGAGGGAACTGATCCATGCTTGAGGGCAGTCTTCTTTCCGTCATCACCTTCTTTCCGCTGGTCGGCGCGGCGATCCTTGCGCTGTTCCTGAGCGGCGAGGACGAGTTTGTCGCGCGTAACTCCAAGTGGGTGGCGCTTTTCGCCACCGGCGGGTCGTTCTTTTTCTCGCTGTTCCTTCTGGCGGGTTTCGATCCACAGGACACGGATTTCCAGTTCGTCGAGGATGCGACCTGGATCATGGGGCTGAAGTACAAGATGGGGGTCGACGGCATCTCGGTTTTGTTCGTGATGCTGACGACCTTTTTGATGCCGATCACGATCCTGGCCTGCTGGAGCGTCACGCACCGCGTCAAGGAGTACATGATCGCCTTCCTGGTGCTGGAAACCCTGATGCTGGGCGTCTTCTGCGCGCTGGATCTGGTGCTGTTCTACCTGTTCTTCGAGGCCGGGCTGATCCCGATGTTCCTGATCATCGGGATCTGGGGCGGCAAGGACCGGATCTATGCCTCGTTCAAGTTTTTCCTTTACACCTTCCTCGGCTCGGTCCTGATGCTGGTTGCGATGGTGGCGATGTATGTCGACGCGCAGACGACCGACATAGCGGCACTGCTGAACCACAACTTCGGCTCTGCCACGCTTGATGTCTTTGGATTCCAGATCATCGGCGGGTTGCAGACCCTGCTGTGGCTCGCGTTCTTTGCTTCGTTCGCGGTGAAGATGCCCATGTGGCCGGTCCACACATGGTTGCCGGACGCCCACGTTCAGGCCCCGACGGCGGGGTCGGTGGTGCTGGCGGCGATCCTGCTGAAGATGGGCGGCTATGGCTTTTTAAGGTTCAGCCTGCCGATGTTCCCGGTCGCCTCGGACCTTCTGGCGAATTTCGTTCTGTGGCTGTCGGCCATCGCGATTGTCTATACCTCGCTTGTCGCGCTGATGCAGGAAGACATGAAAAAGTTGATCGCCTATTCCTCGGTCGCGCATATGGGGTTCGTGACGGCGGGCATCTTCGCGGCGAACCAGCAGGGGCTGGATGGCGCGATTTTCCAGATGATCAGCCACGGGTTCATCTCGGGGGCCTTGTTCCTCTGCGTCGGCGTGATCTACGACAGGATGCACACGCGCGAGATCGACGCCTATGGCGGGTTGGTGAACCGGATGCCGGCCTATGCGGCGGTGTTCATGCTGTTCACCATGGCGAACGTCGGCTTGCCGGGCACATCCGGTTTCGTGGGCGAGTTCCTGACGCTGATGGCGATGTTCCAAGCCAACACCTGGGTCGCCGCCGTCTCCGCGACCGGCGTGATCCTGTCGGCGGCCTATGCACTGTGGTTGTATCGCCGGGTGGTCATGGGCGACCTTATCAAGGAAAGCCTGAAGTCGATCACCGACATGAACGGACGCGAGCGTGCAATCTTTGCCCCGCTGATCGTCATGACGCTTCTTCTGGGCGTCTATCCATCGCTGGTCACCGACATTATCGGGCCATCGGTTGCCGACCTTCTTGGCGGCTATGAAACGGCGGTGGCCGAGTTCAACGCGACCGCGGACGTCGCCGCAGCAGGAGACCACTGATGCAACCCGGTGATCTTTCCATCATCCTGCCCGAGATCGTTCTGTCGGTCTTTGCCATGGCGGGCCTTCTGGTCGGCGCATACGGCGGCAAGGACAAACTGGCGGCCATAATGGTCTGGGTGACGACGGCGGTTCTGATCGGCACCGCGGCCTGGGTCGGATTCCAGGGCGTTGGCACGGCAACGGCCTTTGGCGGCAGCTTCACCGACGATGCCTTTTCGCGCTTTGCCAAGGTGACGATCCTCTTGTCCGCCTCGGCCATCTTGCTGATGAGCAAGGGGTACATGGCCAAACGCGACCTTTTGCGGTTCGAGTTTCCGCTGCTGATCGTGCTGGCAACGGTCGGCATGATGGTGATGGTCTCGGCCAGCGATCTGATCGTGCTTTACATGGGGTTGGAACTGCAATCCCTGTCGCTGTACGTGGTTGCGTCGTTGCGCCGCGACAGTGTGAAATCGACCGAGGCGGGGCTGAAGTATTTTGTCCTTGGCGCCTTGTCGTCGGGTTTGCTGCTTTACGGTTCCTCGCTGGTCTACGGCTTTTCCGGCACGACGGCGTTTTCCGGCATCATCCAGGCGGCGCAGGGTACGACGCCCGTTGGCCTGCTTTTGGGCCTGTCCTTCGTGATCGCGGGCCTTGCCTTCAAGGTCTCTGCCGCCCCGTTCCACATGTGGACCCCAGATGTCTACGAAGGTGCGCCGACGCCGATCACGGCCTTTTTCGCAACCGCCCCCAAGATGGCGGCGATGGGTCTGTTCGCCCGCGTCGTGCATGATGCCTTCGGCGGCGTGATCGGGGACTGGCAGCAGATTGTCGCGCTTCTGGCGGTGGCGTCGATGTTCCTGGGCGCTGTGGCCGCTATCGGGCAGCGCAACATCAAGCGGCTGATGGCCTATTCTTCCATCGCGCACATGGGCTTTGCGCTGATGGGGCTGGCATCGGGCACGGCGCAGGGCGTGGAATCCATGCTGATCTACATGGCGATCTACGTCACCATGAACATCGGAGCCTTCGCCTTTATCCTGTCGATGCAGAAGGACGGCACGCCGGTTCTTGAGATCGACGCCTTGTCGCTTTACTCACGCCGCGAACCGGCCAAGGCGTTGGCCATGCTGATCCTGTTGTTCAGCCTGGCCGGTGTGCCGCCGCTTCTTGGCTTTTTCGGCAAATACGCCGTGTTGCTGGCCGCGGTCGAGGCCGGGCTTGGCTGGCTGGCCATCCTTGGGGTGATCGCCAGCGTGATCGGGGCGTTTTACTACCTGCGCATCGTCTACCTGATGTATTTCGGAGCCGAGGACAGCGAGTTGGACGAGGGCGGGTCGACCTTGCTTTGGGCCTTTCTGATGGGATCGGCGGCGGCGATGCTGTTCGGCGTCATCAACCTTTTCGGTGTCGAAGGGGCTGCAACGGCGGCGGCGGCAGCGCTTGCCGGGTAGGGCGCTCTCATGACGTCGGAACTTTGGCCGGAGGGAACGGACCGCATCGTTCTGGACGAGGTGGACAGCACGATGGCCGAGGCCGCGCGGCGGGCGTCCGGGCTTTATCGCCCGACCTGGATCATGGCCCGGCACCAGACCAAGGCGCGGGGGCGGCGGGGCAAGACCTGGGAAAACCCCGAGGGCAACCTGGCGGCGACTTACGTTTTTCGCCCCGAGGTGGCGGCAGCATCCGCTGCCTTGCGGTCCTTTTCCGCCGCCAACGCGCTGTTCGAGGCGCTGGCCCTTCACGTCGACCGCACGCGCCTTTCCAACAAATGGCCGAACGACGTGCTGCTGGATGGCGGCAAGATCGCGGGGATCCTGTTGGAAAGCACGGGCACGCAGGCCGGGCTGGACTGGCTGGCCATCGGGATCGGCGTCAACCTTGCATCGCACCCCTTGGATGTCAGGGATGCTGCCTTTCCGCCGATTTCGTTGAAAGAGGCGACGGGCAAAGACGTGACACCTGAGGAATTGCTTTCCGTGCTGGCAGTGAACATGGAAACCGAGGAAAAGCTGTTTTCCGAACTGGGTTTTGCCCCGATCCGCGAACGCTGGCTGCGCCACGCCGCCCGTCTGGGCGAGGTGATTACCGCACGCACGGCCAAGGGCGAGATCACCGGCAGGTTCGAAACCGTCGACGAAGACGGCCAGCTTGTGCTTCGCGGCCCGACAGGCCAAGTTGCGATACCGGCAGGCGACGTCTTCTTTTGAAAGGGCTCCATGCTTCTTTGTATTGATACGGGCAACACGAACACGGTTTTCTCGCTTTGGGACGGCAGTGCCTTTATCGGGACGTGGCGCGCCTCGACCGAACATCAGCGCACCGCCGATCAGTATTTCGTCTGGCTGAGTACCCTGATGGGCGCGGCTGGTCTGAAGGACGTGGTGATCGACGAGGTTGTGATCTCTTCGACCGTGCCGCGCGTGGTTTTCAATCTGCGCGTTCTCTGCGATCGCTATTTCGACTGTCGCCCGCTGGTCGTCGGCAAGCCCGAATGCCTTTTGCCGGTATCGCCGCGCGTGGAAGAGGGGGTGAAGCCGGGGCCGGACCGGCTTGCCAATGCCGCCGCCGCCTTTGTGCGACACGGGGGCGACGTGATCGTCGTGGATTTCGGCACAGCGACGAATTTCGACGTTGTGGCCGAGGACGGGGCCTATATCGGCGGGGTGATCTCGCCCGGTGTGAACCTGTCGCTTGAGGCCCTGCACCAGGGGGCGGCTGCGCTGCCCCATGTGGACATTTCCCAACCCGAGCATGTGATCGGCACGAATACGGTGGCCTGCATCCAATCCGGTGTCTTCTGGGGCTATTCAGGCCTGATCGAAGGGATCGTCGCGCGGATCAAGGCCGAGTATGGCCGGGACATGAAGGTCATCGGCACCGGCGGGCTGGCCCCGTTGTTTGCCCAAGGCGACATCCAATTCGACACGATCGAGGCTGACCTGACCATTTACGGGCTGACCGTGATCCACGCTTTCAACAAGGAAAATACATGAGCCAGGATCGACTGATCTATCTGCCCCTTGGTGGTGCGGGCGAAATCGGCATGAACGCCTATGTCTATGGTTGGGGCAAGCCGGGCGAGGAACGTCTGATCGTCGTCGATCTTGGGGTGACCTTTCCGGACATGGACGGCTCGCCCGGTGTGGACCTGATCTTTGCCGATATCGCCTGGCTGGCCGAACGGGCCGAACGGATCGAGGGGATATTCATTACCCATGCCCACGAAGACCATGTGGGTGCTGTGGGGCATCTGTGGTCGCGTCTGCGCGCGCCGGTCTATACCCGCGCTTTCACCGGACATCATGCGCGGCGCAAGATGGAAGAGCAGGGCAACGATCCCGAGAATGTCACCATCGTATCTGCCTGGCCGGAACAGACGAAGGCGGGGCCTTTCACCGTGGGGTTCGCTCCGATTTCGCATTCGGTCCCCGAAAGCTCGGCCCTGATCATCGACACGCCCGTGGGTCGTATCGTGCATACGGGCGACTTCAAGGTGGATGAAACGCCGCTGGTGGGCGAGCCGTTCAACGCGCCCTTCTGGGAAGAGATCGGGGAACAAGGTGTCCACGTGCTGACCTGCGATTCCACCAACGTGTTCTCGCCCGAGCCGGGCCGGTCCGAGGCGACCCTTGGCCCGAACATCCAGAAGCTGGTCGAGGACGCACCGGGCATGTTCGTGGCAACGACATTTGCGTCGAACGTCGCGCGGGTGAAAACGCTGGCCGAGGCGGGGCAGGCGGCGGGCCGATCCGTCTGCCTGATGGGTCGCGCGATGCGCCGGATGGTCGAGGCATCGGTGCTGACCGGTGTGCTGGACGATTTTCCGACGACCGTTTCGCCCGAGGACGCCGAAGAGATGCCGCGCCAGAACCTTATGTTGCTGGTCACGGGCAGCCAGGGCGAGCGCCGCGCGGCCTCGGCCGGGTTGGCGCGGGGCAAGTACATGGGGCTGGAACTGGCCGAAGGCGATACGTTCCTGTTTTCGTCGAAGACAATTCCGGGCAACGAGCGCGGCGTGATCTACATCATGAACGCCCTGGCCGAAAAAGGTGTGGATGTGGTCGATGACAGTTCAAGCCTTTATCATGTTTCGGGCCACGCGAACCGTCCCGACCTCGACAAGATGCACGGGTTGATCCGCCCCAAGATGGTGATCCCGATGCATGGCGAATACCGCCACCTGCGCGAACACGCCAAGCTAGCCGAGGCAAACGGTCATGCCTCGACCATCGCGACGAACGGCACCATGCTGGACCTGACCGGCGACAAGCCGGTGGTTGCGGAATACATCGAGGCCGGGCGCACCTATCTGGACGGCAAGGTTCAGATCGGGGCGCTGGACGGTATTGTCCGCGACCGTATCCGTATGGCGCTGAGTGGCCATGTCCTTGTGACCCTGATCCTTGAGGAAAACGACCCCTTGGGCGAACCCTGGGTCGAGCTTTCGGGGCTGCCTGAACAGGGCACGTCGAAGGCGCCGCTGGTCGATGTGCTGGAAGAGGATCTGGGGCAGTTGATCGGCCGGGCCAAGCACAAGACGCTGGCCGACGATGAACGGCTGGAAGACGAGATGCGCAAGGTGGTGCGCAAGACCTGTGACGACGAGATCGGCAAAAAGCCCGAGGTGACCGTGGTCATCAGCCGTCTTTCATGAGCATTGCCGTTCTGTTCGATCTGGATGGCACGCTGATCGACAGCCTGCCCAACCTGACCGATGCGATAAACGCGGTGCTGGACAAACGGGGTTTGCCGCCGCTGGAGCCATCCACGGTCGCGGGATTTGTCGGTCGGGGCGAGCAGGTGCTGGTCGACCGGTTGATTGCCGCAACGGACCTTGATGCGGGTGAACGGCCCTGGGTGCTGGACACTTTCATGGCGCATTACAAGGAAGAAGCGGTGCATACGCGCTGCTTTCACGGGGTCGAAAAGGCGCTGGCGGCCTTGAAAGAGGCCGGGCATTCCCTGGGATTGGTGACGAACAAGCCGCGCGGGCCGCTGGATGCGACTTTGTCGGCGGCGGGGCTGAGCGAGAGTTTCGACGTCGTTGTTGCGGGGGATGATCTGGAGCGGCGCAAGCCCGATCCCCTGCCTTTGCACCATGCGATGGAAGTTCTGTCGGCTTCGCGGTGCATCTATGTCGGCGACAGCGAGGTGGACGGTTCCACCGCCGAGGCTGCGGGGGTGGATTTCGTGCTATACACGGAGGGAATGCGCGGTGTGGACGTTCATGGCATCCCGCACCGCGTGGCCTTCAGCGATTTCGGAATGCTGCCGGCGATCGTTCAGCGGATCGTAGAAGGCTAGCGGGGGTTAAAGCGCTGTCCGAGCCGGAAATCGTTGCCGAGTTCCTCGCCATCGCTTAGCCCGCTTTGCGTTCCTCGAAGCTTTTCGCGATGAAACTGGGCATGTGGTCGCCCATCCCGACGGTCTTGTTGCCACCGCCGCCGTCGCGTCGTCCGCGACCGCCGAGTGACCGCTTCGGTTGTTCGACTTCGGGCGTTTGCACTTCGGTCTCGGCTTCGGGCGCGGCCTGAGCTTCCACCGTTTCGGCCTCGTCCCTGCGGGGTTTGCGGCTGCGCGTGCGTCTTGGTTTTTCTTCCTCGGCCGGGGCGGCTTCGGCATTCGCGACCGGGTTTTCGGCGCGGGGAATTTCCTTGGCGATCAGCTTTTCGATGGCGTCGAGGTTCTTGCCGTCCACGGGGGCCGAGATCATCACGGCCTTGCCTTCGCGCCCCGCGCGACCGGTGCGCCCGATCCGGTGAACGTAGTCTTCCGAATGGGTCGGCACGTCGTAGTTGAACACATGGCTGACGCTTGGCACGTCAAGGCCGCGCGCGGCGACGTCCGAGGCGACGAGAAAGCGCAATTCGCCTTCGCGGAAGGCATCCAGCGTGCGCGTGCGCTGCGATTGGTCCAGATCGCCGTGGATCGGCGCGGCATCAAACCCGTGCTTTTTCAGGGACTTCGCCACGATGTCCACGTCGGATTTGCGGTTGCAGAAGACAATGGCGTTGGTGCAGGCGTCGCCTTCGCGTTCGATCAGGGCGCGCAGCACGTCGCGCTTTTCCTTGGCAACCCGGTCGCGGCGCGAGCCTTGGACCAGAACGACCTCTTGCGCGATGGTTTCCGACGCCGTCGCCTGACGCGCGACTTCGATCCGCGCCGGGTTCGACAGGAAGGTGTTGGTGATCCGCTCGATCTCGGGCGCCATGGTGGCGGAGAAGAACAGGGTCTGGCGGGTGAAGGGCGTGAGCGAGAAGATGCGTTCGATGTCTGGGATGAATCCCATGTCGAGCATCCGGTCGGCTTCGTCCACCACCATGATCTCGATACCCGTCAACAGAAGTTTGCCGCGCTCGAAGTGATCCAGCAGGCGGCCCGGCGTGGCGATCAGAACGTCGACGCCACGGTCGATCAGAAGGTCCTGTTCCTTGAAGGAAACGCCGCCGATCAGAAGCGCCTTGGTTAGTTTCACGTTCTGGGCGTAGGTGTCGAAGTTTTCCGCCACCTGGGCGGCCAACTCGCGCGTCGGGCAAAGCACCAGAGAGCGGGGCATCCGGGCGCGGGCGCGGCCACGGGCCAGCTTGCAGATCATGGGAAGCGTGAAACTGGCGGTCTTGCCCGTGCCGGTCTGGGCGATGCCAAGTACGTCGCGGCCTTCAAGGGCGGGGGGGATGGCCCCTTCCTGGATCGGAGTGGGGGTTTCGTAGCCTGCCGCTTCGACGGCTTTCAGAACTTTCGGCGACAGCGCCAAGTCAGAGAATTTGGTCATATTGGTCCATAAGTTACGGACCAATCTTCGGCCCGTCGGCAAAGCGGCGATGGTCCGGATGACCACAGGCTTATCCACAAGCCGCCGCAACTGGGCGAAGGGTTAGAACATCGCCGCCGGGTCGTCAACGGGATGCGAAAAATCGTTAACAATAAGGTAAAAACCGCCGAAACTGTTTCCAATTCGCATCGGGTGACGTAGGGGAATGACCTTTTGCAACATGCGGTGCGTTAACTTGTGCACATTTCTGCAAGTGGGCCGTTAACCTTCGGGCCGATTGCCACGAATTTGGGCGACCGCGGCTGAAATTTTGAGCGTCAGCATCATCCGCCCGATGTCTTCTGTCGCCAAACCGGGGGCGCCGTCGTAGCCAGGTTCGCCCAGAGATTCGCTGTAGGTCGGATTGAGGCGCACGCCGTCGGGGTGAACGGCGAGAAGTTCCGAAGTGTCGCGAATCCCCGCGTGATAGCCGATCTCGGCCCGGGTGAAGCCCTGGTCGAGAAGCGCATCGACCTGGGAATTGGCGCTGTAGTAATCGGCGATGTGTTCGACTGTCACGCCTTGATCAGCCCATTCCGCCGTCAGACGTGCCGCGACCTTTTCCTGGGCCTTCTGGCTGTCGCCGCTGTCGCCGATGATCAGGATGCGCGAAAACCCGTGGGTCTTCAGGCTGCGGGCAGTATGTTCCAGCACCATCTCGAACGCCGGCTCGGGCAGGGACAAGGTGCCGGCAAATCGCATGTGGCCCGTGGGGGTGTCGCCTGTTTCGCCCTCTGGCACATAGGCCATGACGGGGGCGACGAGTGTGCCGCCCAGTTCTGCCGCAATCTCTCCCGCCGTGGCGCGGACGATATGGTTGTGCTTGCCAAGAATGACATGCGGTCCGTTCTGTTCGGTGCCGCCGGTCGGAACGATCACGGTGCGCGTGCCGGAGTTCAGGGCGGCATCGACCTCGGTCCAGGTCAGGTCTTCGAGGTGCAGGCTTGGCGGGGCATTGCCCGAGGAATGCCCGGGAACATTGGTGACGAAGACGCCAAAACCCACGGCCCCGATCAACCCGGCGATGGCCAACCGGCGCGGCGCGGCGGGTTGCAGCAGGTCAAAGGCCATGCGGAAGGGTTTCAGGTAGATGTCGACGACCGAGTTGAAGGGGTTCGGCTCTTCCCGGCTGAGGCCGTATTCCAGCTTTTCATAGCCTTTCGGGACATAAAGCGTGCCAAACAGCCAATCCCAGAAGGCAAAGATCAGCCCCATGTTCCGATCCCAGTGTTTCTTGTCGATCGAGTGGTGGATCTGATGCTGGGCGGGGGAGATCAGGATGTAGGAAAGCCAACGCGGATAGGATAGCCAGATCTGGGAATGTCTGAGGTTATAGCCGATCAGGTAGAAGGCGAAGATGCCCGCGTTGACGTTCATCACGGTCAACTCGCTTGGGCTGGTTTGGGTCATATAGGTGAACCCGGCGGTCGCCAGCCCCATCAACCCGATGGTGGCAAGCCCGGTGAACAACAGGTCAACGGGGTGCATCCGGTAAACGGTGACGGGTGTCAGTACTTCGGCGGAATGGTGAACCTGGTGGAACTGCCACAGCAATTCGACCTTGTGTTGCAGGTAATGGGTCGTCCAGACCGCAAGGTCGATGGCGAGAAGGACGGCAAGTGTATAGGCCGCCGCCGTCCAGATGTTGGGGACAAACAGAGGGGTTTCGCGCACGCCAAAGATCGCCTCAAGCCCGCCGCCGAAAGCACCGAACAGGATATGGCCGAAGATAAGAAGCTGGGCGACGATGCCGTAATAGATCACCGCGTTCAAAAGGAAGAACATATAGTCCTGTTTGGCCGAGCGGTGGAACCAGACCTTGGGGTCGAAGACATAGCCGAGAAAGCCTTTGGAGATGCCTTCGGGGCGCGCGGATTCCTCGCGATAGGAGAAATAGACGTAAGAGCCGCCGGCGATGACCAATGCGGTCAGAAGATAAAGGTAGAACGCCTTTTGCGACGGCAACAAAGGCGCCATCCACGCCGTGAAAGTGTTGTTTAGGATCGCGTCCAGAAACATTTGCCCGCTCTCAGCCTGTGTTTGCGGGGGTTCCCCCGTCATTTCCGGCAGTTAAAACAGGCCACTGTGGCAGGATTAGGGCGTCAGCGCAGGCGTTTTTCGATCCAATCCGTGACCGCGTCGGTATAGGCACCGGGCTTGCCGAGGTCGCGGTTGATCGGGGCGTGGCGCAGGGGAACCGGCAGGACCGAGACGCTGGCACCGACGCCTCTGGCCTTTTGGGCGAGGGCGCGGGCACTGCCGCAGGGGCCACGACGGCGGGTTGAGCAGACAGCAAGGATCGACGTCGCGCCACTGTCGATCCGGGCGAGGGGCGATACACTGGCCCAATAGGCGGGATCGCTGCCGAAGGCATCGTGGAACAGTTTGATTGGGTCCGAGCGCATCAGGGCCACGAGGTCGAGCGCCTCGGTGTCGATGGAGACGACGCCGCGCAGGGGGGTGATACCCGCGCGACGCTGCAAGTTCCGGTCCGCACCGACGAGCGCGGCGATATGCGCCCCGGCAGAATGGCCCATGAGGATGACATTTCGCGCATCACCGCCCCAGTTCGGGGCTTTTTTCTGGATGTCGGCGATGGCGGCGGCGAAATCGCGGGCCTGATCGTGGGGCTTCGTGGGAAGAAGGCGCGTGTTGACCGAGACAAAGACGAAACCTTCGTCTTTCCAATGGCTTGCCTTGGGTTTCACCACGCCGCGGTTGGCCTTGTCGCCGGTCCGCCAGCCGCCGCCGTGCAGCATGACGATCATAGGCGCGTCTTTGCGGGCGTCGTCCCAGTAAACGTCATAACGCTGCAACTTGTCGGGGCCATAGGCCTGGTTGCGGGTTTCGCGCGGGGCTGCGTTTGCAACGCTCGCGGCGAGGGTCAGAATGACGATCGTCAGGCGCAACATCGGGTTTCCTCCATCAAATGCCCCGGTCGATACACGCGGGGGGCGTGGATTTCCGTCGTTCCGGTTGCAACGCCCGTGTCAGACCACCTGCATTTCCTTTGTCGCGCTGAGTGTCAGGTCGGGGTAATCCCGTTCGACCCGGTCGATGTCCCATTGCAGGCGCGTGAGGTAGACGACGTCGCCGTCGTTGTCGTGGGCGATGTGGCCCTTGTTGGCGTCGGCGAATTTCTCGACCGCCTCCTTGGGGCCGTGGACCCATCTGGCGGATGTGAATTGCGAGGGTTCGAAGCGGACGGGCAGGTCGTATTCCAGCTCGATCCGGCTGGCGAGGACCTCGAACTGCAACTGGCCGACAACGCCGACCACAAAGCCCGAGCCGATGGCGGGTTTGAAGACCTTTGCGGCCCCTTCCTCGGCAAATTGCATCAGCGCTTTGTCGAGATGCTTGGCCTTCATCGGATCGCCCGCGCGGACACCTTGGAGGAGTTCCGGCGCGAAGGAGGGGATGCCGGAGACACGCAAGGCCTCGCCCTCGGTCAGGGTATCGCCGATGCGAAGCTGGCCGTGGTTGGGGATGCCGATGATGTCGCCCGCCCAGGCCTCTTCCGCCAGTTCGCGGTCGGAAGCGAGGAAGAGGACGGGGTTGGAAATCGCCATCGGTTTTTTCGAGCGTACATGGTGGAGTTTCATGCCGCGCTTGAAGTGCCCGGACGCCATCCGGACAAAGGCGACCCGGTCGCGGTGCTTTGGATCCATGTTGGCCTGCACCTTGAAGACGAAGCCCGCGACCTTGGTTTCATCGGGGCTGATCTGGCGCGGTTCGGCGGATTGGGGTTGCGGCAGGGGGCCATAGTCGCCGATCCCGTCCATCAGTTCCTTGACCCCGAACGAGTTGATTGCGCTGCCGAACCAGATCGGGGTCAGCGTGCCGTCGAGAAACGCCTGGTGATCGAACGGGGGCAGAAGTTCGCGGGCCATTTCGACCTCTTCGCGCAACTGTTCCAGCAGGCTCTCCGGCACGTATTCGGCCAGTTTCGGATCGTCCAGCCCGTTGATCTTGATCGTCTCGGCCACCTTGTTTCGGTCGGCGCGTTCCATCAATTCCAGCCGATCATTCAGCATGTCGTAGCTGCCGATGAAGTCGCGGCCCATGCCGATCGGCCATGAGGCGGGTGTCACGTCAATCGCAAGGTTTTCTTGGATTTCGTCAATTATCTCGAAGGTTTCGCGGCTTTCCCGGTCCATTTTGTTGCAAAAGGTCAAGATGGGAAGGTCACGAAGACGGCAAACCTCGAACAATTTCTGGGTCTGGCTTTCCACACCCTTGGCCCCGTCGATCACCATGACGGCGGCATCGACGGCCGTCAGGGTGCGATAGGTGTCTTCGGAAAAATCGCTGTGGCCGGGGGTGTCGACAAGGTTGAACCGGAACTCACGAAAATCAAAGGACATGGCCGAGGCGGAGACGGAAATGCCCCGGTCCTTTTCCATCGCCATGAAGTCGGACCGGGTGCGCCGTGCCTCGCCCTTGGCGCGCACTTGCCCCGCCATCTGGATCGCGCCGCCGAACAGCAGAAACTTTTCGGTCAGCGTCGTCTTGCCCGCATCGGGGTGCGAGATGATTGCGAAGGTGCGCCGCCGCGCGATTTCAGGCGGCAGGTCGGGGGTGTTTGAGGCTCGGTCCAACATAGGCGCGCATATAGCCCCCCGGATGGGTAACGGAAAGAGGGGCGGAACCGAATTCGTCGCCTCGGGTTTTTCATCCAGCAAAGGAGAAGACAATGTCAAAGGACCATGGACCGTCCATCAAGGACGACGACACATACGAGGCCCTGCGCGACGAGGGTTATTCGAAAGAGAAGGCCGCGCGGATTGCCAATGCGCAGGCAAATGACGACCAGGAGCCGAGCGTAAAAGGGGGCGAGCAGCCGCCCTACGAGGAATGGAGCAAGGAAGACCTGTACGACCGCGCACAGGAACTTGAGATCGACGGGCGTTCGGACATGACGAAAGACGAATTGATCGAGGCGCTCAGGGCGTAATCAGGGCGTGGTGCCGGCGAGATTTTCCAGTTGTGCCAGTTCCGCCTCGAACCCGCCCTGACCGAAATCCGTCCCGGCGCGGCGATCCCAATAACCCGCGTTGAAAGTATCGCCCTCGATCCGATGCAACAGGGCGTGGATCGCGTCGAACAGGCGTTCGCCCTCGTGATCTTGCGCAATCTCGTGAGCGGCGTGCCATTTGTCGCCGGTCTTGAAGCCGCTGTCGCGGATCAGGGAAAGTGCTTTGGCGGCTTCTGTTTCGGCTGGCATGTCGGCGCTCCCCGGTGGTAGTCGAAGGCAAGGATTAACGGGAGAACGATCATGGATCTTGGCATCAAGGGCAAGCGCGCACTGGTTTGTGCCTCATCGAAGGGTTTGGGCAAGGGCTGTGCCGAGGCGCTGGCGGAAGCGGGCGTCGACCTTGTGTTGAACGCGCGCGGTGCCGAGGCGCTGGAGGCGACGGCCGAGGCGATCCGCACCAAGTACGGTGTGGAAGTGACCACCGTGGCGGCGGACATCACCTCGGAAGAAGGGCGCGCAAAGGTGCTTGAGGCGGCTGGCGAGGTCGACATCCTTGTCAACAATGCGGGCGGACCGCCGCCGGGGATGTGGTCGGATTGGGACCGCGACGATTTCATCAAGGCCCTGGATGGCAACATGCTGACGCCGATTGCGCTTATCAAGGCGCTGGTGCCGGGGATGATGGAAAAGGGCTGGGGCCGGGTGGTCAATATCACGTCTCAATCGGTGAAGGCGCCGATCCCGGTCTTAGGTCTGTCGAACTCGGCGCGGGCGGGGCTGACCGGCTACGTCGCGGGCACCTCGCGGCAGGTGGCCCCAAGCGGCGTGACGATGAACAACCTCCTGCCGGGCATTCACGCGACGGACCGCGCCGAAGGTCTGGACAGCGGCGTAGCCAAGGCCGAAGGGATCAGCATCGACGAGGCGCGGGCGCGGCGCGAGGCCACGATCCCCGCGCGTCGCTATGGCACGGCTGGCGAATTCGGTGCGGCCTGCGCGTTCCTGTGTTCGCAACATGCGGGCTTTATCGTCGGCCAGAACATCCTGCTGGACGGCGGTGCGACCAATATGACGATCTGAGCCACGACACGGGCCAAGGTCTTGCCGTGACAATGCTGGGTTGTTATCTCGCCTATTAAATCCCGAGCGCTTTTCTCGGGATTTCTGGGACGAGGCCGGTTTGGACAAGGCGGAACAGGGACTGAAGATCGAAGGCTTGACCCGGCGTTTCGGCGGGCGGGAAGTCGTTTCGGACGTGTCCCTGGATGTGGCGCCGGGGCAGGTGACGGCCCTTCTGGGTCCGTCCGGCTGCGGCAAATCGACGACACTGAGGATGATTGCGGGCGTTGACCGCCCCGACGAAGGGCGCGTGTCGGTCGGTGGCGAGGTTCTGTCGGACGCCTCGCGGCATGTTCCGCCAGAGGCACGCAAGATCGGGCTGATGTTCCAGGATTTCGCGCTGTTTCCGCATATGAACGTCATGTCGAATGTGACCTTCGGATTAAACGGCGCGAAGGCGACCCAACAGGCGCGGGCGCGGGATCTTCTGGCGCGGGTGCAGTTAGAGGGCTTCGACACTGCCATGCCGCACGAGTTGTCCGGTGGCGAGCAACAGCGCGTTGCGTTGGCGCGGGCGCTGGCGGCGCGGCCGCGGATTTTCCTGATGGACGAGCCTTTTTCGGGCCTCGATGATCGTCTTCGCGACGGTGTGCGGGACCAGACGCTGGACATTCTGAAGGAAGAGAACACCGCCGTTGTGGTGGTCACCCATGATCCCGACGAGGCGATGCGGGTTGCCGACGAGATCGCGCTGATGCGCGACGGTCGCGTGGTTCAGCGCGGGGCACCTTACAACATCTACAACGCGCCTGCCGATCGCGAAGTCGCGGCATTTTTCAGCGATATCAACGTGATACACGGCAAGGTAAAAGGCGCTCTGACGGTGACTCCCTTCGGTGACTTCCTGGCCCCCGGTGTGCCGGACGATACCGAGGTGGAAATCGTCATACGGCCTCAGCACCTTCGGATCGACTTTGACCGGCAGGGGCGAGGCCCCAACCCGACGCCGGAGGATGGCGTGCCCGCACGGGGTACGGTGGTTCGGGCGCGGTTTACGGGCAACGAAAGTCTTGTCGAGTTCCAGATGGATCATGATGGCAGCTTCCTGAAAGCCTCGGTTCCTTCGGTGTTCCTGCCGAAACCCGGGGCCGCCTTGTGGCTGATGCTGCGCCGGAACCGCTGTTTCGTCTTTCCGGTCAGGTGAGCGCCCGGAATCGACGTCGTGACATTTGCGTATTTTCAAAGCGGTGAAGGGGAAGTTTCGCCCTTGTCCGAGGCTGTTTCGTCGAGCCCGGCGAGGTAGTCGGCCAGGGTCTTGCCCGGTTCGTCTTCGAAGGTGTCGAAGGTCACATCAAGGGTTTCGATCCGGTCCACGCGAAAGACACGGAAATCGCCGCGCAACTCGCACCATGAGGTCAGCGTCCAGACCCGGCCCCAGTATTCCATTTGCAACGGGCGGATGCGGCGCGTGGATTCGGCCCCGTTGCCGTCGGTATAGGTGATGTCGAGCTTTCGCTTGGCCCGGATCGCACCACGCATGGGGGCCATGTGGGCAAAACCCCGCGCGGCCTCGGCAAAAGGATAGACGGCAAAGCCCCAGCCCGCGGCGGGAGCGGCGCGGTCTTCGGGCAGGACGGTGTCGATCTTTGACGCAAGGCTGGCGGCGGCTTTCTGCATCTCTTCGTCGGTGGCGCGCGCGACGACGGCAAGGCCGAGGTGCAGGGCTTCGAGTTCCTGCAATGTGAGGTTCAGGGGCGGCAGGGTGATCGGCGCGGTCATCATGTAACCCAGCCCGCGTTCGCCCTCGATCGGGATGCGGCTGGCGATCAGCGTGTCCATGTCGCGGTAGATGGTTCTGAGCGAGACACCAAGGCGTTCGGCCAGATCCCGGCCACGGTGCAAACGCCCGTCGCGCAGGATCTGGATCAGTTCGAACAGGCGGTCGGTGCGACGCAAGGTCTACTCCATCTGGTGGCGTATGGCTGCGTGCCGCATCTGGACGCTGCCGGGGGCGATCATGGCGCCGAAGGGCGCGAAGGCGGGATCCTTGACCAGGTCTTCGGCGGCGGCTTGCGCTTCGTCCATATTGCGCCACTGGACGATATCGGTCCAAAGCCCGTCGGCGTCGCAGACCAGCGTGCGGGCAGAGGCGGTGCCGCGTTCCCGCAGAAGCCTGTCGATGGCGCGGGCGGCGTTCTGGAAGTCTTTGGCATTGGTGCCGTCTTGCAGCCTGAAGCTGACAATTTCCATGACGGGCGTGTTCGCGGGGTCGTTTTCAGGGGACATTTCATCTTCCTTTGATCTGGCCGACGATTCGGCGTTTCGGGGCTTTCCTGATACGACACGCCAACTGACAATAACCTGTCAGTTGGATTTCCAGAAGCCTGATTTTTCACGGGGAATGCCAGTTGGCGCTTTTCCTTGGCAGATCGCTCGCCTACATACGCCCGGACTGACAGAGGGAGTGATTTCCATGTTGAACAATATCGGCCTTCCCGGCCTTCTTCTTATCGCCGTTGTCGTGCTGGTGCTTTTTGGGCGCGGCAAGATTTCTTCGCTGATGGGCGAGGTCGGCAAGGGCATCACCGCGTTCAAGAAGGGCGTGGATGATGGCAAGAAGGAAATCGAGGACGAGGCGGCACAGACGGCGCGTGACGTGACGCCCGAAGAGGAAGAAAAGGACAAGGTCTGAGAGGCCTGACCTGACATGTTCGATCTTTCCTGGGGCGAGCTTCTGATTATCGGCGTTGTCGCGCTGATCATCCTTGGACCGAAGGACCTTGTCGGCATGTTCCGTACTTTGGGCCGGATGACCGGCAAGGTGCGGCGCATGGCGCGCGAGTTCCAGCGTGCGATGGAAGACGCCGCCGACGAGGCAGGCGTCAAGGATGCCGTGAAGGACGTGAAGGGCATGACCAATCCGTCGAAGATGGGATTGGACAAGTTGAACGAGGCGGCGGACCGTTTCGACAAGTGGGATCCGACGAAACCGTCGAAAAAGGCGGGCGAGATCGGCGAAGAGACGGCAAAGCTGTCCGAGGAGCGGGCCGAGGCGGCCAAGAAGATCCACGAATATTCCGCCAAGAAGGCCGCCGAAAAGCGTGCGGCTGAGGCGGCCGAGGCCGCTGAAAAGGCAGACGCGCCCGAGCCGAAGCCCGAAGACAAGCCCAAGGACAGCGCATGAGCGACGCCGAGGACGAAATCGAGGAAAGCTCGGCCCCCTTGATGGAGCATCTTGCCGAGTTGCGCACCCGGCTGATCCGCTCGGTCCTCGCGTTTATCGTCGGGATCGTGGTGGCCTTTGCGGTGGCCGAACCGATCCTGCAAATCCTGCTGAAACCGATCGAGCAGACCCTGCGCGATCTGGGCGACCCGGCACCGGTTTTGCAATTTACCGCGCCGCAGGAATACCTGTTCACGTTGTTCCGAATTTCGATGGTCTTTGGTTTCGCGTTGGCGTTCCCCGTGATCGCGCACCAGATGTGGCGCTTCGTGGCGCCGGGATTGTATCGCACTGAAAAGGCGGCATTTCTGCCGTTTATCATCGCATCGCCCGTGATGTTCCTTCTGGGGGCGAGTTTCGCGCTGTTCGTGGTGATCCCGCTGGCGATGAAGTTCCTTTTGGGATTCGCGGATTTTTCGTTTTCGGGGGCCTTGTCGATGTTGGGTGCCTCAATCGGAATTACGATGGAAAGCGGTGGCGTTGCCATTCCCGAGACTGTCGACAGCGGTCTTCAGATTACCTTCCTCGGCAAGGTGAACGAGTCGCTGGATCTGACGTTGAAGTTCATCATGGCCTTTGGCCTGTGTTTCCAGCTTCCTGTTCTTCTGACCCTGATGGGCAAGGCCGGGCTGGTCTCGGCGCGTGGTCTGGCCAATATGCGCAAATACGCGATGGTCGGCATCCTTGTGCTGGCAGCCCTTGTCACGCCGCCCGATGTCGTGACCCAGTTGATCCTGTTCGTCGTGGTCTACGGGCTTTACGAGGTATCGATCCAGCTTGTGAAGATGGTCGAGAAGAAGCGCGTCGAGAAGCTGCGCGAAGAGGGCATTCTGGGCGAGGACGAGGACCTTTATTCCGAGTTCGACGATCTTGACGATGACGAGCCCGGCGAAGAAGGGGACGAGAAGGCGTGAGCGATCCGATGGAGCGTATTGCGGAGGCGTTGGAGCGGATGTCTCCGGCACCGCTCGCAGCCCCCGATTTCGATGCCGCGGACGCCTATGTCTGGCACGTCAGCCCTGACCGACTTGAGCCTGTCGCAAAGGTCAGTCGGGTGGATGTGGACCTGCTGGTCGGGATCGACCGGTCGCGCGATACGCTTTTGGAAAACACTCGCCAGTTTGCCCGAGGGTTCCCGGCGAACAACGCCCTGTTGTGGGGTGCGCGGGGGATGGGAAAATCGAGCCTTGTGAAGGCGGCCCACGCGGCGGTTGTCGCGGAAGGTCATGCGCTGAAGATCATCGAGATGCAGCGCGAGGATTTGCCTTCGGTCGCGCGGCTGTTGAACCATTTGCGGGGCGCGGATGCGCGGTTCCTTTTGTTCTGCGATGACCTGTCGTTCAGCCATGACGACCAGCATTACAAATCGCTGAAGGCGGTGCTGGATGGCGGGATCGAGGGGCGACCTGAGAACGTGCTGTTCTATGCCACTTCGAACCGTCGCCACCTGATGCCGCGCGACATGATCGAGAACGAACGCTCCAGCGCGATCAACCCCTCGGAAGCGGTCGAGGAAAAGGTTTCGCTTTCGGATCGCTTCGGGCTGTGGCTGGGCTTCCACCCTTGCGATCAGGATCAGTATCTTGCGATGATCCGGGGCTATTGCGATGCGCATGGGGTGGAGGTTGACGACGAAACCCTGCGCGCCGAGGCCATCGAGTGGCAGGCGACACGAGGCGCACGCTCGGGCCGGGTAGCCTGGCAGTACTTCACGGATTTGGCGGGGCGGAAGGGTGTAACGCTATGAAAAGGTTTGTGTTTGTTGCGGCGCTCTTTGTTGCGGGTGCCGCCCTCGCGCATGATGGCGTTAAGAATCCCGCGGTCATGGCCCGGATGGAGGGCATGAAACAGATGGGCGGTGCTGCAAAGATCCTTGGCGAGATGGTCAAGGGGGCGGTGGTGTTTGACGCGGCATCGGCCAATGCGGCGATGGAAACACTGCGTGTCGAATCCGCCCGCATCGAAGCCCTGTTCGAGGCCGAGGAAGACGACCCCAAGAGCGAAGCCTTGCCAGCGATCTGGCAGGATTACCCGGATTTTACCGCGAAGGCCGAAGCCTTGAACGCGGCGGCCAGCCAGACCGTCGGATCGCTTGAAGAATTGCAGGGTGCGATCTCGCAGATAGGCGGGGCGTGCCGCGCCTGTCACAAGGATTATCGCGAATAATGGTTACTTGCGGAAACTGTCGAGACTGACGACTTCGCCGTCGCCCGCAGATTTCTCGGCTTTTTCCTCGGCGTTATCCTCGTCGGGAGATGCGTCTTCGTCTTCCTGGGTTTCAAAGCGCAGGCCGAATTCCACGGATGGGTCGACGAAGGTGCGAATGGCGTCGTAGGGGACGTAAAGCGGTTCGGGCGCGTCGCCGAAGTTGAGCGTAACGGAAAAACCTTCGTCGGTGACATCGAGGTTGTCGAACCAGTGCTGCATTACGATGGTCATTTCCTCGGGATAGCGGTCCGACAGCCAATCGGCGATTTCCACGTCCGGGTGCATCGTGTCGAAAGTAATGAAGAAATGGTGCTGACCGGGCAGGCCGCGCTTGGCCACGTCTTCCAGAACCTCCTGGATGAGGCTGCGCATGGCGCGGTGCATTAGGTTGCCGTAGTCGATGCTTTCGCTCATCTGCTTTTCCGGTTGCCTCTGCTCAGAATAAGAGATTCGGAGGTGAAGGAAAGGCGGCTTTTCGGGAAAACCCGTTGATGCCTGATGGATGCGAGAAAAGTTGCCGGATTCTGTTGCCAGGCTCCGGCGGGCCCCGCCTTACGCTGCTAGGCGCAAGGGCTTAGATTTCGGTATTCCGCACTGCTTACGCAGCGAGTGCAACCGGAGCTTTGTTGTCATTTGCAACTAGCTTATGTGCGCCGATAACGGTGGCTTCCAGCCGAGACAAAGCAAACCCCTTTAGACGTCCGTCGATCCTGTTTCGGCCCCATGATCCCCAAATGAAGGATGTTTGGTGGAGCCGCCGGGTACCGCCCCCGGGTCCGATCCGCTTATTACGAGCGCGTTTATGTCCATAGTCCCCGAAGGAACGGTAGAGATATAGGGGATGCAGGCTTTCGGATCAAGAATGGCTGCGCTGAATGGTTTCCGTTGGGGCGTTTTCGCGCCCCGAAAATGGAAGGAAACGGGCGGCAGGGTAACGTCGGTATCACGTCGGTATTACGTCGGTATCGCGTCGGTGCGCGAAAAATGGAATGCTGACGGCGGCAACGGCCGCTCTGTACCGGACCGGGGCCTTTTCATTGCGGGTGCGGGAAGCTAGGTCTGGGCCAAATCAAAGGGAGCCAACCATGATCCGCGCACTTGTCGTCGAAAAGGAAGAAGACGGGCCAACCTCGGCCTCGGTCCAGGAGATCGACGAAAGCCGGTTGCCCGAGGGCGATGTGACGGTGGCGGTCGAATATTCGACCGTGAACTACAAGGACGGTTTGTGCATCGGGCCGGGTGGCGGGCTGGTCCGGGCCTATCCCCATGTGCCGGGCATCGACTTTGCAGGCACCGTCGAAAGCTCGGACGATCCGCGCTACGGCGAAGGCGACAAGGTGGTGCTGACCGGCTGGCGCGTGGGCGAGGCCCATTGGGGCGGTTACGCGGAAAAGGCGCGGGTGCAGGCCGATTGGTTGGTGCCTTTGCCCGAGGGGCTGACGACGCGACAGGCGATGGCGGTGGGCACGGCTGGTTTCACCGCGATGCTGGCGGTCATGGCGCTGGAGGATCACGGGCTGGCCCCGCACCAGGGCGAGGTTCTGGTGACGGGCGCGGCGGGCGGTGTCGGTTCGGTCGCAACGGCGATCCTTGCCAAGCTTGGCTATGAGGTGGCTGCGGTGACAGGGCGGCCCGAGGCGGAATATTACCTGACGGAGTTGGGTGCGTCGAAGATCGTGCCGCGCGACGAGATCAACGAGACCGTGAAACGCCCCTTGGAAAGCGAGATGTGGGCCGGTTGTGTCGATGCCGTGGGCGGCGCCATGCTGGCGCGGGTTCTGGGGCAGATGAAATACGGCGCATCGGTCGCCGCCGTGGGTCTGGCCGGCGGGGCGCAACTGCCTGCGACGGTGGTTCCGTTCCTGTTGCGCGGCGTGAACCTTTTGGGGATCGACAGCGTGATGCAGCCCTATGACAACCGCTTGCGCGCCTGGGAGCGGATCGCGCGGGATCTGCCGATGGACAAGCTGGACGCGATGATCCAGCCCGCGACGCTGGAAGACCTGCCGCAACTTGGCGGTGATATCCTGCGCGGGCAGGTGCAGGGGCGCGTGGTCGTGGACGTGAAGGGCTGAGGCGCGATTTCCGAACGGAAATCGTTGCAGAAAATTCGAATTTTCTGCTTTCTTGGCGATAAGAACAAGGAAAAGGGAGGGGCGGTATGAGCCTTGCAATGGTTTTCCCCGGACAGGGTGCGCAGACCATCGGGATGGGAAAGGATCTGGCCGAGGCCTATCCGGCGGCGCAAGCGGTTTTTGACGAGGTGGACGAGGCTTTGGGCGAAAGCCTGTCCTCGCTGATCTGGGAGGGGGAGGCCGAGACGTTGACGCTGACCCAGAACGCCCAGCCCGCGCTGATGGCGACATCCATGGCGGCGATGCGGGCCTTGGAGGCTGAAGGCATCGAGGTGACGCGCGCGGCCTATGTCGCGGGTCATTCGCTGGGCGAGTATTCGGCCCTTTGTGCGGCAGGCGCTTTGGGCCTGGCCGATACCGCGCGGCTGTTGCGCCTGCGTGGCCAGGCGATGCAGCGGGCGGTGCCGGTGGGCGAAGGTGCGATGGCGGCGGTTCTGGGCCTTGGGCTGGAGGACGTGGTGGCCCTGGCCGAGGAAGCGGCGGGCGACGGTGTCTGCCAGGTGGCCAATGAGAACGACCCGATGCAGAACGTGATTTCCGGTTCGGCCGAGGCGGTTCAGCGGGCGGTGGACATGGCCAAGGAGAAGGGCGCGAAACGTGCGCTGATGCTGCCGGTGTCTGCCCCCTTCCATTGTGCCTTGATGAAGCCTGCTGCGGAAGAAATGGCGGCGGCCTTGCTGAGTGTGGACATCAAGGCGCCGAAAGTGCCTGTGGTGGCGAACGTGCGCGCCGAGGCGGTGAGCGACCCCGCCGAGATCAAGGCGTTGCTGGTGGAGCAGGTCGCGGGCCGGGTGCGCTGGAGCAGTTCGGTGGCCTGGATGGCGGACCAGGGTGTGAACGCCTTTTGGGAGGTCGGCGCGGGCAAGGCCCTGTCGGGCATGATCCGCCGGATCGCGAAAGAGGCGGAGACACGCGCTGTCGGGACGGCGGCCGGCGTTGCAGAGGCGGCGGCGGGTTAGGGGGCGCTGCCCCCGTCCCCCGTTTCACGAGGGACTCCCCCGAGGTATTTATGACGGAAAGAAGGCCGGAGCGTCGGTCAGGAAAAGGAACAGGCAATGTTTGATTTGAGCGGGAAATGCGCCCTTGTGACCGGGGCGTCAGGGGGCATCGGGGCAGCGATTGCCAAGGCCCTGCACGGGGCCGGGGCGACGGTGGGTCTGTCGGGCACGCGGGTCGAGCCATTGGAGGCTTTGGCGGCGGAACTGGGCGAGCGGGCGCATGTGCTGCCCTGCAACCTGTCTGACAGCGCCGCGGTCTCCGAATTGCCGAAACAGGCGATCGAGGCGATGGGTGCAGTGGATATCCTGGTCAACAACGCCGGGATCACGCGGGACAACCTGTTCATGCGGATGTCGGAAGAGGAATGGGACGACGTTCTGCTGGTGAACCTGAAGAGCGCGATGCTGCTGTCTAAGGGCGTGATGCGGGGCATGATGAAGGCGCGTTGGGGGCGGATCGTGAATATCTCGTCCATCGTGGGGGCCACGGGCAATCCGGGGCAGGCGAATTACGCGGCCTCGAAGGCCGGTTTGGTGGGCATGTCGAAGAGCCTGGCCTATGAGGTGGCCAGTCGGGGGATCACGGTGAACGCGGTTGCACCGGGCTTCATCACCACGGCGATGACCGAAAAGCTGAACGACGATCAGAAGTCCGCGATCCTGGCCCAGGTGCCCGCCGGGCGGATGGGCGAGGCCGAGGAAATCGCGGCGGGCGTGTTGTACCTGGCCAGCCCGGAAGCGGGTTACGTCACGGGAACAACGTTGCATGTCAATGGCGGAATGGCCATGTTATAAGGGGTTCGGGAGCCGGTATCATAGTGTTTGCCTTGGCAGGACAGATGGTATATGCGGCGCTCATCCCAGCCGGGGCCTTTGGTTTCCGGCCTATATTCGTCCCTCGGGGCGGCAATGAAGAACCGGGGGCAACTCCCGAGGAACACGTGAGGAATTAATATGAGCGACATCGCTGATCGTACGCGCAAAATCGTCGTCGAAAATCTGGGCGTTGAAGAAGACAAGGTTGTCGAGAACGCTTCGTTCATCGACGATCTGGGTGCTGACAGCCTGGACACCGTTGAGCTGGTCATGGCTTTCGAAGAAGAATTCGGGATCGAGATTCCCGATGATGCGGCCGAGACCATCCAGACATTCGGCGACGCGGTGAAATTCATCAGCGAAGCGTCATAAGCGTCTGTAAAGACGTCAGATTTTAAGCGGCCTCTGGGTTTCCCGGGGCCGTTTTCGCGTTCTCACCCCCCTGTCAGAAGCGTTTGCAGGTCGGCTTCGTCGAGCCTTTCGTCGAACAGGATGCCCGCGTAGTGGGTGTTGGACCAGATGACGGTCGCCGGTTGCTGGCCGGTTGGCAGCGCAAGGTCGATGGGTTCGCCGCCCTCGGGCGGGTCGGGCAGTTTCAGCTTCATCCCGCCGAGCGATATGTCGAGCGCGGTGACGTCCCGCGTGCCGTTTGTGCCGTTTTCGCTGGTATAGGTGGCCGGAAAGTCGAGGCTGATGCGGTGGCGGGGCAGGCGTTCGGCCATGTGGATCTTGACGCGGCGGGAACGCGCAATGGCGGCCACCAGCCCGGCGAGTACGGTGAGACCGGCGAGTGCGGACAGGATCAGGGTGAGAGAGGTTGTGCCCTCGGAGGCCTGTGCCGCGCCTTGTGATCCCGATTTGGGGCCGAATTCTATCTTGCGCGTGCCGTCTTCGGACCCTTGATTGTCGCTGCTGTGGGACGAACCGCCGCCGGAAGCCCCGTCGAGGCAACCGGAACGGTCGATGAAATCGGCGAGGAGTTCCACCTCGTCACGGGCGTCGAGGAAGCGGAAAGGGGAAAGATCTGCGGCGGTGATGACGTCGCGGGTCAACTCGCGGGCGGTTTCGAGGGCGGCGATCAGGTCGGCGGTTGAGGCTCCGGCGTCGATTTTGTCAATGAATCCGGCAAAGTCCATGTTGGCGAGGTTCGGGTAGAGTCGCGCGGCGGCGCGGGTGCGCTTCGGGTCATCCTCGGTCACGATAACGCGGAGGCCGTCGTGGAACCGGGCAAGCCGAATGACGGCATCGCAATCGGCAAAAACCGGCGATGGTGTCGAAAAACAGATTACTCCAAGAGCCAGAAAAGCCCCTGTGCAACGGTGGTCCATGGCTTTTGTTAACCTCTGGCCTTTGCCGATTGGTTAAGGCGGGAACGTGCCCGTCCAGATTGCAGAGGGGCCTTTGGGGGTGTATGTGTCGGCAAAAGACTAATGGAATGGGGATTTGGGCATGCGTCGAGTGGTTGTGACGGGATTGGGCGTTGTTTCTCCTCTGGCTTCCGGGGTCGAGGCGACCTGGTCGCGCCTGTTGTCGGGGCAATCGGCAGCGGGGACGATCTCGCGGTTCGATGCCAGCCATCTGGCGACGACATACGCCTGCGAGGTGCCGCGCGGTGACGGTTCGGACGGGACGTTCAATCCCGACGACTGGATGGAGCCGAAAGAGGCGCGCAAGGTCGATGAATTCATCCTTTACGGCATGGCGGCCGCCGAGCAGGCGGTGAAGGACGCCGGGATCGGGGACCTGTCGGACGAAGAGAAGCTGCGCACGGGCGTGATGATCGGGTCCGGCATCGGCGGGTTGCAGACGATTGCCGAGACGGCGATCACGCTGAAGGAACGCGGGCCGCGCCGCGTGTCGCCGTTCTTCATTCCTGCGGCGCTTATCAACCTGGCCTCGGGCCAGGTGAGCATTCGTTTCGGGTTCAAGGGGCCGAACCATTCGGTGGTGACGGCCTGTTCGACGGGCGCGCACGCCATCGGCGATGCGTCGCGGCTGATCATGCTGGGCGATGCCGACGTCATGGTTGCCGGCGGGGCGGAAAGCCCGATCTGCGAGATCGGCATTGCCGGGTTCAACGCCTGCAAGGCGCTGTCGACCAAGCGGGGCGACGAGCCTCAAAAGGCCAGCCGCCCCTATGACGCGGACCGCGACGGGTTCGTGATGGGCGAGGGTGCGGGCGTTGTCGTGTTGGAGGAATACGAGCACGCCAAGGCACGCGGCGCGAAAATCTATGCCGAGATCCTGGGGTATGGGCTGTCGGGCGATGCTTACCACATTACCGCGCCTTCCGAGGATGGCGAGGGCGGGGAACGGGCGATGCGCAACGCCTTGCGGTCTGCGGGTCTGACGGGCGCGGATGTGGATTACATCAATGCGCACGGAACCTCGACCATGGCCGATACCATCGAGTTGGGCGCGGTGGAGCGCGTGATGGGCGACGCGGCCAAGGGGGCGACGATGACGTCGACCAAATCGTCCATCGGCCATTTGCTGGGGGCTGCCGGCGCGGTAGAGGCGATTTTCTGTATCCTGGCCTTGCGCGATCAGGTGGCTCCGCCGACCATCAACCTTGATAACCCGGCCATCGAGCCGATGCTGGATCTGGCGCCGAACACCAAGCGGGAACGCGAGATCAAGGTGGCCTTGTCGAACTCGTTCGGGTTTGGCGGCACAAATGCGTCTTTGGTCATGGGACGGGTTGATCGCTGATGTGGCGGAACTTTGCGTCCAATCTTTTGACGATCCTGATCGTTGCGATGATCGCCGTGGCCGGTGTGATCGGCTGGGGGCAGCGCCAGTACGTTGCCGAGGGGCCTTTGGAGGAACCGATCTGTCTTCAGGTGCCGCGTGGCGGGTCGATGGCGGGGGTTGCCGATGATCTGGCGGGATCGGGTGCGGTATCCAATGCCACGATCTTTCGCCTTGGGGCGCAGTATTCGGGGTTGTCGCCGCGTCTGAAGGCCGGGTCGTTCCTGATCGAGGAAGGCACCTCGATGCAGGATATTGTCGGCGAGATCACCGGCGACGGACTTTCGACCTGCGGCACCGAGGTCATTTACGTGATTTCCGTCAACGGTCAGACAAAGCGGGTGCGCGAGTTGAATGCGGCGACGCAGGAGTTCGAAGTGATCGCCGAGTTCGACCCGGCGGCGGTGGAAGAGGTGCCTGCGGAATACACCGAAGCGCTGGAGGATGTGGCGACGCGGGTGCGCGTGGTGGTCGTGGAAGGCGTGACCTCGTGGCAGGTGGTCGAGGCGCTGAAAGCCTCGGAACTCTTCGAGGGCGAGGTGCCGGAGGTGCCTGCCGAGGGCACGTTGGCGCCTGACGGATACGAGATCAGGCCGGGCATGGAGCGGACGACCTTCCTGTCGGACATGGCGGCGGTGCAGGCGCGCAACCTGGAAGAGGCCTGGGCGAACCGGTCGGACAACGCCGTGGTCGAAACGCCGGAAGAGGCTTTGATCCTGGCGTCGATCATCGAAAAGGAGACCGCCCTTGGCGAAGAGCGCCCGTTGGTGTCGGCCGTGTTTTCGAACCGGTTGAAGCAGGGGATCAAGTTGCAGACGGACCCGACGGTGATCTACGGGGTGACCGAGGGCAAGGGCGTGTTGGGGCGCGGCATCCGGCAGAGCGAGCTCAGGGCCGAGAACCGCTGGAACACCTATGTCATCGACGGATTGCCCGCGACGCCGATCGCGAATCCGGGCAAGGCGGCGATCGAGGCTGCGGTGAACCCGGTGGATTCGGATTTCATCTTTTTCGTAGCGAAGACGCTGGATCCGAAGGACGGGCATGTCTTTGCGGTGACGCTGGACGAGCATAACCGGAACGTGGCGGCCTATCGCGCGCTGGAGCGGGAAAACCAGTAAGCCCTTCGGGGGCTTGGCGAATTGGGTCGCGTTTACGATTTCTTAATCGCTGCGAACGGTATTTGTCAATTCTATCAACCACTTAGACGTTGACAGATCGAACGGTCCGGCGTATACCTTCAGGCAAGATAGGACAGGTGAAGACGCGGCCACGGGGCATCCCGGCGGCCGCTTTTTTGTCGCGAAACTCCGGATATGAGGGGCAGGGTCATGGCAGACGATCCGTCGGTTCTTGCCGGTACGGCGAGCGCGCGGTTTGCGTTGGAACAGAGTATGAAATCTCTTTCCGAATTGATCCTGGCTTTCGAGGAACTGACCGAACGCCTGGGTGATCCCGAAGGGCAGATTTCGCCGTCTGAAGTGTCGAAGGCGCGGGTCGCCTTTGCACATGTCCGTTCGCAACTTGTCGAAGAGGTGGGCAAGCATGAAAAACGTGTTCTCGAGTCAAAAGGACTCGTCGCAAACGCACCAATTGATTTCGACGCGCTCCGCGCTTCAATCGGGAGCAAGCTTGGTCGCATCCGCGACGCCAGAGACGCAGAGTGAGTTTCTTGAGGAGCTCACGCCCGAAGAACTGAGGGCCTTGCCCTACATGTTCGATTTCTGGGCCTTGCCGCACCAGATCGCGCCCGAGGGCGATTGGAAGACCTGGGTGATCCTTGGCGGGCGCGGGGCGGGCAAGACGCGTGCGGGTTCGGAATGGGTGCGCGCGCAGGTCGAAGGCTCAAAGCCGATGGACGAGGGGCGGTGCGCCCGCGTTGCCTTGGTGGGCGAGACCTTCGATCAGGCGCGTGACGTCATGGTCTTTGGCGAAAGCGGGATTCTGGCCTGTTCGCCGCCCGACCGGCGCCCTGTCTGGGAGTCGGGCAAGCGGCAGTTGGTCTGGAAGAACGGCGCGACGGCCAAGGTTTATTCGGCCCATGATTACGAGGGGTTGCGGGGGCCGCAGTTCGATGCAGCCTGGGTGGATGAAATCGGTTGTGCCGCTGTCGACAAGGGCACCAACCAGCCCAACAAGTTCCTTGACCCGAAGTCGTCGGAATCCGCCTTGCCGCGTTTTTCGAACGGCGGGCGCGATGATCTGATCCAGATGCAATACCTGCGTGCGATGACCGAATTCTGGGACGAGCTGGCGAATAATCCGGTGTCGGCCAGTTATGGCGCACCGATGGTGGCGGCGGACCGGATGTATCTATGGGCCTGGGATGCGCGGCCTTATCCCTATTTCCCTGGTGATTTCGAGACATGGAGCGACGGCGAGAATTATGCGCGGGGTCACTGGCTGAACGGGCGGGTGACGACGCGGTCGCTGGCCTCGGTCATCAAGGAGGTGTGCCACGGTTCCGGGGTGAGCGAGATCGACGTTTCCGGCGTTCACGGGCTGGTGCGTGGTTTCGTGCTGGAAGGCGGCGAGACGGGGCGCGAGGCTTTGCAACCCTTGTTGCTGGCCTATGGTGTCGATGCCATCGAAAAGGATGGTTTGCTGGTGTTTCGCAACCGCACCGGGCTGACGCAGGCGAGCCTTGCCGAGGCGAGCCTCGCACGGGGCGAGGCGGCTTCGATCCTGAACAAGTCGCGGGCCTCGGAAGCCGAGATCTCGGGCCGGGTGCGGCTGACCTATGTGGACGCGGACGGCGATTACGAGGTGCGGGGTGCGGAAAGTGTATTCCCGGACGAGGCGACTGTTTCGGTTTCGATCAGCGAACTGCCCCTGGCGCTGACCAAGGGCGAAGCGCAGGCGGTCGTCGAGCGCTGGCTGGCCGAGGCGCGTGTGGCGCGGGACGGGGTGAGCTTTGCGCTGCCGCCGTCGTCGGCGGTAGAGGCCGGGGACATCGTCGACCTAGAAGGCGACAGCTACCGGGTGGACCGGGTGGAAGACGCTGGGCTGAAACTGGTCGAAGGCGTTCGGGTCGAGCGGGGGATCTACCAACGCGCGGCGACGAACGAGGACTTCACGCCGCTGGCAAGTGCCACCGTCGCCTTGCCGGTCTGGGCACGGATGATGGACCTGCCGCTTTTGCGGGGCGATGAGGCGCCGACCTCTCCCTGGATCGCTGCAACTTCGGAGCCTTGGCCGGGCGAGGTGGCGGTTTACACCTCGTTGGACGGGGAAAGCTGGAGGTTTGACAGCCTGCTCAGCCGTCGCGCGGTAATGGGGACGACGCTGACCGATCTGCCGCCCGCGGTGCCGGGGATGTGGGACCGGGGGCCGGGGCTTCAGGTGCGGCTTGTCTCGGGCGCGCTGGCCTCGCTGGACGATACCGCGCTGTTCGCTGGCGGCAACGTCGCGGTGATCGGCGGGGATGAAGGCGCGTCGGAGGTGTTCCAGTTCCGAGATGCTGCACTGATCGACCCTGACGTCTGGTCCCTATCAATGCGTCTGCGCGGACAGCGTGGCACGGAAGCGGCCATGGAGGCGGGCTGGAGCGCCGGTGCAACGCTGGTCATTCTGGACGGCGCGGTGCAGCAGGTTTCCGTTCCGGCGGAGTTGCGCGATGTGCCGCGCTGGTATCGGGTGGGGCCGGCATCGAAGGCTGTCGACCACGGTTCCTACGTCACGTTCCAGCACGCGGCGACGGCCCTTGGCCTCAGGCCCTATGCGCCGGTGCGTTTGCAGGTCGGCCCGGATGGCGCGGGCGGATTTGCAGCGAGTTGGATCAGGCGCACGCGCGTTGATAGCGACAACTGGAGCTTGCCGGATGTGCCGCTTGGCGAAACCTATGAAGCCTACCGGGTGCGCGTTCTGTCCGGTGGTGAACTGCTGCGCGAGGAAACCGTCAGCACCCAGGATTGGACCTACGCTGCATCCGCTTGGTCGGCGGATGGCGCACCTGCCACGTTCGAGATCGAAGTGGCCCAGATTTCAGACCTTTACGGACCCGGTGATACAGCAAGGATAGTGATCAATGCCTGATACAAGCCGCTTGGGGTTGCCTCTTCTGGCCCCTTCACAATCTCAGAAACATGTGACCGTCAATGAAGGTCTGGCGCGTCTGGATGCCCTTGTCCATCTGGCGCTGGCCTCGGTTGACGGCACGGTCCCCCCCGTTTCGCCGACGGAGGGCGAGGTGCATTCTGTGGGGGCAGGGGCCACGGGGGATTGGTCGGGCGAGGATGGCAAGGTGGCCGTCTTTCTGAACGGCGGCTGGGCCTTTTTGCAACCGAGTGTCGGCTGGCAGGGCTGGTCCTTGGCGGATGGCGGGCGGGTCGCCTTTGATGGCACTGGCTGGCAGGCGGGGGCCGGGTCATTCTCGGCCAATGGCGCGGGATTCCTGCATCGCACGATCGAGATTGACCATGACGTGCAGGCCGGAGCCACGTCGACGCTGACCGATCTCTTGCCCGCCGGAAGCATCGTTTATGGCATCACGGCGCGTGTGATTTCGGCCATCGGCGGGGTGGCCTCGCTGGAGATTGGCGTGTCCGGTGCGGCAAATCGTTATGGCAGCGGCATCGGAACCGGGCTCGGTTCCTGGGCGCGGGGGATCACCGGATCTCCCTTGGCCTATTACAGCGATACAAGCCTTGTTCTGGGGGCCGAAGGCGGGACATTCGACGGGAACGGCACGATCCGCGTCGCGGCCCATGTCGCGGAACTCACCTTGCCGCGCGCCTAACCCCGCGCACAGGACACGCAATTCGGCACGGTTGGATCAAGGTCCAGCCGTGCTTTTTCTATGTCTTCTCCACAGTCCTGACAAAACCCGTATTCGCCGTCCTCCATTCTTTGGAGGGCGGCTTTTATGCGCATTTTGCGGGTGTTTCGCCGTTGCTGCGTGGCCTGAGCCATTGCCTGTCTTTGCATGGCGTCCATCCGGCTGAGGCGACCGACCGATTGCTGGTCGAGCACCACGGTGCCGCGATCCTCTTGTGTCGCGGCGTCTTCTTCCAGCAGTTCCGATTGTTCCTTCCGGAGCATCTCTTTGAAGATGACGATGTCGTTATCGGTGAGCAGATTACGCCTCCCGCCTTTTCTCGCTGGTCGCTTTGGCCTATCTGTTATAGTCAAGCCAGCCAGCAAAGGACACCGACATGGCCGAGCAACGACCGCAGACCGCATCGCTTGATCCCGTTTGGGACCGAATCAAAGAGGATGCCCATGCCGCGGTGGCTGCCGAGCCTTTGATCGGCGGGATGGTCCACACGACGGTTCTGCACCATAAATCTCTTGAAAGTGCATTGGGTTATCGCTTTGCCTTCAAGTTGTCGTCGACCGAGATGACGGGCCAGCTTTTGCGGGAAATCTCGGAAGAGGCTTACGACACGGACCCCAGCCTTGGCGAGGCTGCGCGCGCCGACCTTGTTGCCATTTACGAACGTGACCCGGCCTGCCACCGGCTGTTGCAGCCCCTGTTGTTCTTCAAGGGGTTCCAGGCGGTTCAGGCTTACCGCATTGGCCATTGGCTGTGGCAGCGCGGTCGCACCGACCTTGCCTATTACATCCAGGCCAGGGTCAGCGAGATTTTCGGGATCGACATCCACCCCAATGCGCGGATCGGCAAGGGGCTGATGATCGACCACGCCCATTCGATCGTGATCGGTGAGACGGCTGTTGTCGGCAACAATGTCTCGATGCTCCATTCGGTGACCCTTGGCGGCACCGGCAAGGAAGACGACGACCGCCACCCCAAGATCGGCGATGGTGTGCTGATCGGTGCGGGTGCCAAGGTTCTGGGCAATATCCGGATCGGCGATTGCAGCCGCATTGCCGCCGGTTCGGTCGTGCTTCAGGAAGTGCCGCCCTGCAAGACCGTGGCCGGTGTGCCCGCCCGCATCGTCGGGGATTCCGGGTGCGATCAACCGTCCCTTTCGATGGATCAGATCCTGAACGGTTTCATCGACGACTAGGGCGATGGCAAAACCCGGTTTCGTTTGGACAAGGCCGGGCGAAACCTCGGACCTGATTGTGTCGGGGCCGTTTTTTCCCAAGGAAGTTTCCGCGAAACCTGTTAGCCTGCCCTCGAACCACTTGAGGGGGCAATCATGTCAGTGAGACAGACGAACGGACGCGGCCGACTTTTCGACAGCGTTCTGGACACCGTTGGCGACACGCCGGCGATCCGCATCAATCGCATCGCACCGAAGAACGTCACGGTCTACGTGAAGTTTGAGGCGTTCAATCCGGCAGGCTCGGTCAAGGACCGGCTGGCGCTGAACATCATCGAGGCGGCGGAACGCGACGGGCGGTTGAGCCCCGGCCAGACAGTTGTCGAGGCGACCAGCGGCAACACCGGGATTGGGCTTGCCATGGTCTGTGCGGCCAAGGGCTATCCGCTTGTGGTGACCATGGCCGACAGCTTTTCCATCGAACGTCGTCGCTTGATGCGGTTCCTTGGGGCCAAGGTGGTTCTGACGCCGCGCGCGGCGAAGGGGTTCGGGATGTACCAGAAGGCCAAGGAATTGGCTGAGGCGAACGGGTGGTTCCTTGCCAGCCAGTTTGAAACCCCCGACAATGCCGACATGCACGAAAACACCACGGGCCGCGAGATTATCGGCGACTTCGACGGCCAGCGGCTGGACTACTTCGTCACCGGCTATGGAACGGGCGGAACGGTTTCCGGCGTGGGTCGCGTTTTGCGCACCGAACGGCCGGATACCAAGATCATCCTGACCGAACCGGCGAACGCCGCCATCGTGTCCTCGGGTTACGTGAACACGCGGAACGACGCGCACCAGCCGACCGAGGGCCATCCAAATTTCGAACCGCACCCGATCCAGGGCTGGACGCCGGACTTCATTCCCTGGGTTCTGCAAGAGGCGATGGACAAGAAGTACTATGACGAGATGGTCCCCGTGGCCGGGCCGGACGGCATCGCCTGGTCGAAACGTCTGGCCGCCGAAGAGGGCATCTTCACCGGGATTTCCGGCGGCTCTACCTTTGCGGTCGCGATGAAGGTTGCCGAAACGGCACCGGAAGGATCGGTGATCCTTGCCATGCTACCAGACACCGGCGAGCGCTATCTTTCGACGCCACTGTTCGAGGGTATCCCCGAAGACATGTCGGACGAGGAAGCCGAGATCTCGCAATCCACGCCTTCACATCAGATGTAAAACAAGCGCCCCGGTCTTCCGGGGCGTTTTTTATGCCCGGTTACTTGGTGGCCCCGAACGGGCGGTCAATGACCGTCAGATCAACCATGTTGAAGGTCAAGTTCTTGTTTCGAAACAACCGTTTGCCCCGGCGCGGGTAATCCGAAACGTCATGGCCGGTCTTCTGGCTGACCGAGATGCAGCGGAACGGCCCGGTGCCGGTGTTCTTGAAGGAATGGGCCAGCCCGCCCTTGCGGCAGCCAACGAAATCCCCTGCCTTGATCGTGTGGCTTTCCGCACCGATCCGCGCCGTCGCCTCGCCCTCAAGAACGTACCAACATTCTTCCTCGTGATAATGCAGGTGGTGTTCGGTGCTTTCGTCCCCCGGCGCAACCTCGACAAGGCTGAAGTCGATCTCGGTCAACCCGGTCGATTTTCCCAATGACTTTTGCAGGCGCCGCGCATCCTTGTTCAGAAAATGCGTCTTCATCTCGCCCTTCATGGCCATGATATCCACGGCAGACAGAATATAGGTTTCGTCGCTCATCGGCCGCTCCCGCCGGAAAAAGTACAATCGGCAAAGGAGTAGGCTGACAGAAGTGAGGATATCGTTAAATGCAGTGCGACTTTTTCAGGAACGACCGCCCGGCGTCACGACATCTGATCGCACCTGAGACTTCTCTGGCCATCGTCCAGCCGCGCCGTGCGGAACTCCCCGGCATCCCAGCTCATGCCCGGCCTGGCGTAAAAATCCGGGCGTTCGGGGTCGACAAGCGGCAGCGTCTCGACCCGTCCGTCCGGAAAGGCGATCCGGGCCTGACCGTCGGAATAGGTCACACCCAGATCGGGGCCGTTCGGGCAGGTATAGGTCTCCGACGACGAGCCGACGCCGCCACAGGCAGCGAGGGCTGCCAGCGGCAGAAGGGCAAGCACGATCCTCACGCGAGCATCCCGATCGGGTTTTCCAGGTTCGATTTGATCGCATCCAGGAACTGCGCGCCCAAAGCCCCGTCAATCACCCGGTGATCGACGCTCAGGGTCACGCTCATCACCGTCGCAACTCCGACCGTGCCATCCTCTTTCACCACGGGTTTCTTCACACCCGCGCCGACCGCAAGGATCGAGCCGTGGGGCGGGTTGATGACCGCGTCGAAATTGTCGATGCCGAACATCCCAAGGTTGGAAATCGCGAAACTGCCGCCCTGGTATTCGTGCGGGGCGAGCTTGCGGTCGCGGGCGCGTGTCGCAAGGTCTTTCATCTCGGCGGAAAGGGCCGACAGCGATTTCAGGTGGCTGTCTTTCAGGACCGGCGTGAACAACCCGCCCTCGATGGCCACGGCCACGGCCACATCCGAAGGCTTCAGCTTCAGGATACGATCCCCGGCCCAGACGGCGTTGGCGTCCGGCACCGTCTGCAAGGCAAGAGCCGAGGCCTTGATGATGAAGTCGTTGACGCTGAGCTTCACGCCACGGGCTTCCAACTGCTTGTTGAGGGTCGAGCGGAACTTCAGCAAGGCATCCAGCTCGATGTCCCGGCGCAGGTAGAAATGCGGGATGGTCTGTTTCGCTTCGCCAAGGCGGGCGGCGATGGTCTTCCGCATTCCGTCCAGCTTGACCTCTTCGAACTCGCGACCCTCGAACATGGCCACCACCTGATCGGCGGCAGGCCCCGAGGGCGCCGCAGCAGGGGCTGCGGCAGCGACGGGGGCACCGGCGGGCTTCGCACCGGGCTTGGCGTCTTCGACATCGGCCTTGACAATCCGGCCCTTCGGACCCGAGCCCTTGATCTGAGACAGGTCCAACCCCTTGTCGGCCGCGATCCGGCGGGCGAGGGGGGAAGCAAAGATGCGATCCCCGCTTTCGGCCTTGGGGGCCGCGGGGGCAGGGGCGGATTTCGCAGGTTCTGGCGCGGCGGGAGCCTCCTCTTTGGCTCGTTCGCCACTCCCGCCATCGCCGCCACCGGCAGGCGCGCTTGACGCCGCGCCGATGTCATCCGCGCTTTCGCCGTCTTCCAGAAGAACCGCGATTGGCGAATTGACCTTCACGTTCTCGGTGCCTTCCGCGACAAGGATCTTGCCCACGGTGCCTTCATCCACCGCTTCGAATTCCATCGTTGCCTTGTCGGTTTCGATCTCGGCCAGAAGGTCGCCCGAAGACACAGTATCGCCTTCCTTGACCAGCCATTTTGCAAGCGTGCCTTCCTCCATCGTCGGGGAAAGCGCGGGCATCAGAATTTCAGTGGGCATCTCGCGATCTCCTTACCGATAGGTCACGGCCTTGACCGCGTCGATGACTTCTTTCACCGAGGTCAGGGCCAGTTTCTCAAGGTTCGCCGCATAGGGCATGGGCACGTCCTTGCCGGTGCAGGCGATGACCGGGGCATCGAGGTAGTCGAACGCCTCGCGCATGATCTCGGCCCCGATGTGGTCGGACATGCTGGCCACGGGCCAGCCTTCTTCCACGGTCACGCAGCGGTTGGTCTTTTTCACGCTTTCCATCACCGTCGCCATGTCGAGAGGGCGCAGGGTGCGCAGGTCGATCACCTCGGCCTCGATCCCCTCTTTCGCCAGTTCGTCGGCGGCTTTCAGGGTGTAAGTCATGCCGATGCCCCAAGACACCAGCGTCACATCCTTGCCTTCGCGCCAGATCCGGGCCTTGCCGAAGGGGATCGTGAAATCGTCCAACTTGGGCACGTCGAAGGACTGGCCATAGAGGATCTCGTTTTCCAGAAACACCACCGGGTTCGGATCGCGGATCGCGCTTTTCAACAGGCCCTTGGCATCGGCGGCCGAATAGGGCTGCACCACCTTCAGACCAGGAACGCTTGCATACCAGGCCGCATAGTCCTGGGAATGCTGCGCACCCACACGCGCAGCCGCACCGTTCGGGCCACGGAAGACGATGGGGCTGCCCATCTGACCGCCCGACATGTAAAGCGTCTTGGCGGCAGAGTTGATAATCTGGTCAATGGCTTGCATGGCAAAGTTGAACGTCATGAATTCGACAATCGGCTTCAACCCGCCCCAGGAGGCACCGACACCCACACCGGCAAAACCATGCTCGGTGATCGGCGTGTCGATCACGCGGCGGGCACCGAATTCATCCAGCAAGCCTTGGGTGATCTTGTAGGCGCCCTGATACTCGGCCACTTCCTCGCCCATGACAAAGACCGTCTCGTCGGCGCGCATTTCCTCGGCCATGGCATCGCGCAGAGCCTCGCGCACCGTGGTCGTCACCATTTCCGTGCCTTCGGGATAATCGGGCGAGCGGTCGACCTTCGGGGCGGGGGCTGCTTCGGCAGCGGCGGCGGCGGGCGCCGCGGTTTCTTCCTTGGGCGCTTCCTCCGACTCGGCAGGGGTGGGCGAGGCCGAGGACATATCCTCGCCTTCCTCGCCGATGATCGCAATCGGGGTGTTCACCTTCACGGCTTCGGTGCCCTCGGCCACAAGCAGTTTGCCGACGACACCTTCATCGACCGCCTCGAACTCCATCGTGGCCTTGTCGGTCTCGATCTCGGCGATGATGTCGCCCGACGACACCGTGTCGCCTTCCTTGACCAGCCATTTCGCCAGCGTGCCTTCTTCCATCGTGGGCGAAAGTGCGGGCATCAGAATTTCGGTTGCCATTGGGCTTTATCCTCCTCCAAAGGCTCCGGGGGCGTCACGCCTGTACGACGTGTTTTTCCCGGATCTCGTAATCGTCTTTATAGTGGTCCCGGGCGAATTCCTTCGCCCCGAGGTGTTCCAGTGTCTTTTCCAGCAGCGGGTCGCCATCGCGCTGGATCGCCCGCTGCACGCCGCTTTTCACAAGCCCCAGAAGCGGGGCGGGCAGCACGCGTTCGGCAACCCGTTTCAGCCCCGCGATCCGGCCCATCATCCGGCGGTCGTAATGGGGCGTCTTGCGGCGGTTTTCTTCCGTGTCGATCCGCAACCCGTACTTTTCCCCCACTTCACCGGCAAAACGCCCGAGTGCGCGAATATCGAACACCCGATCCGCGATCATCTCGCCATCCAGCGCCAGATACTCCGCCTGAGGGCGGAAAAAGATCATGTTGATCTCCCCCGTCCGACCGGCTTTCAGATCATCCATGACCCTGCCGATAAAGGCGCGGAGATCGCCAGGAGAAAGCTGGGAAAGTTCGCCACGCTCACTCATGCGGCTGTACTCGGCAAGGGCAGAACGGAACCGCGCGTAAGGATCGCGCGAAATCGCATAGACGTCGAAATCGCGCAGTTTCTCAAACACATCCGGATAGCGTTTCGCATAGACCGGCATGGTAAGGTGGTCGCGGTAGAAATCGCCAAGCACCTCGTCCCGCTCGATCCCTTCATAGAACCGCGCGTCATGAGCGACCTGTTCGGCCAACTGCTGGCCAAAGGTCGTCCCGCCGGTTTTCGGGATATGCAGGAATGCGAAACGCAGGTCATCGGCAATTACCGTCGGCATACCTTCATGTGACTTCCTGGGGCGCGGGTTCGCCCGGCTCGACCACGATGTCGGTCCAAAGCTCGCTCAACGCCGGTTCCGGGCTTTCCTTGGCGAAATCGGCCGAGGCGTTGACGATGTCCTTGATTTCCTTGTCGATCGCCTTCAACTCGTCTTCCGAGACCTTGGCGTCCAGCAGACGTTTGCGCACCTGTTCGATGGCGTCGCGTTCCTCGCGCATCTTCTGCACCTCGTCGCGGGTGCGGTACTTTGCGGGGTCCGACATGGAATGGCCGCGATAGCGATAGGTCATGACCTCAAGGATATAGGGGCCTTTCCCGGCGCGGCAGTGCTTGGCGGCCCGCTGGCCAGCCTCGCGCACGGCCAGAACATCCATGCCGTCCACTTCCTCGCCCTTGATGCCATAGGCCGCACCGCGTTCCCACAGCGACGGCGACTTGGTGGCGCGCTGGACGCTGGTGCCCATGGCGTATTGGTTGTTCTCGATGACGAAGATCACCGGCAGATCCCAAAGCTGGGCCATGTTGTAGGTTTCGTAGACCTGGCCCTGGTTCGCCGCGCCATCCCCGAAATAGGTGAAGGTGACATTGTCGTTGCCCTTGTACTTGTCGGAAAAGGCAAGGCCCGCGCCAAGCGGCACGTTGGCGCCCACGATGCCGTGACCGCCGTAGAAATCCTTTTCCTTGGAAAACATGTGCATCGAGCCGCCCTTGCCGCGCGAATAGCCGCCCTCGCGACCGGTCAACTCGGCCATCACACCGTTCGGGTCCATCCCGCAGGCCAGCATGTGGCCGTGATCGCGGTAGGTGGTGATGCGCTTGTCGCCTTCCTTGGTGTCGGCTTCCAGCCCGACGACAACGGCTTCCTGCCCGATGTAAAGGTGACAGAAACCGCCGATCAGGCCCATGCCGTAAAGCTGGCCGGCCTTTTCTTCGAACCGCCGGATCAGCAGCATGTCGCGGTAGAATTTCAGCAGGTCTTCCTTTGAAGCGGTCAGCTTCTTCTTGGTGGTGGTGCGTCTCGCAGCCATCAGCGCGTTCCTCCCAGTGGTCGGGCAGATAGTTCAACGTTAAACAATCCCTATATCAGGCAGTTCTAAAATGCACGTAGAAATCCTGCCGACAGGGGAAGACCTGTCATGCACCGGCTGCAATGCTGGAAAAGCCGGTAGGACTCAGTTCAGAACGATCTCATCTGAACGGATCAGCCCCAGCACGTCCCGCGCCTGGCTGTCCAGAAGATCCAGATCAAGGTAATCGTCCGAAAGCCGCCGCGTCTTGTTCTCAAGCGCGGCGACCTCTTTGGCCAGCCGGTCGCGCTCGAACTCGAGCGTCACGACCTCGGCTTCGATCTGAACCCGGCGGAACAGGCCGAAATCGCCTTGCACGCTGGCAAACATGAAATAGACGCCCAATGCGAACATGAGCGCGAAATAAGCGAAAACGCCTAGACCCGGTCTTTTCATGGGTGAACACTGCCCCTTTTATCGCTCTCTTCGGAGCGTTTCGGGGAAAATTGCACGTTTGAGGCGAGAGGGCAAAAGATTTCTTTGCCGCTGGCAAGGCTCTGCCGATGGAATCATTAACTCTCGTAAACCAAACGCGGCGACCGCGCGTTAAGGATTTCGACCCATTTTCGCGCACCGACGCGATACCGACGTAATACCGACGCGATACCGGCGTAATACCGACGTTGGTTTTGCGCCCTTTTCGCGCGGAAATGGCTTATCTGTTAACGAAAAGGCCGCGCGCAACTTTCGTCACGCGCGGCCTGAAATTGTCTCGCCGACTGTCGGCTCAGGTAATGGATGCCTGGTAGATGCTGTCGATGGTTCCCGCGATCATCGCGTTGAACTCATCATCCGATTGCGCATCGTTCAGACCCTCGGTCAAAGCCCGACTGAAGCTGGCGATCATGCCGGTGTTCTCGGCCAGCATCCGGTTCGCATCCTCACGGCTATAGCCTCCCGAAAGCGCGACAACCCGCATGCATTTGTCATGGGCGATGGCATCGGCATAGAAGTTCGCTTGCGAAGGCAGCGACAGTTTCAGCATCACTTCCTGATCCATCGCATCAAGGTTTGCCATCAACTCGTCACGCAGGATCGCTTCGGCTTCGGCCTTGTCGGAGATGGTGATGTTCACCTCGGGTTCGATGATCGGCACCAGCCCGTGGGACAGGATTTGTTTCCCGATTTCAAACTGTTGCGCGACGTTGGTCTTGATGCCCGTGGCATTGGCCGCATTGATGACCGACCGCATCTTGGTGCCGAAAACGCCAAGCGATTTCGCCCGCGCCAAGAGGCTGTCCAGATCGCCCATGTCCTTCATCAACTGCACGCCGTCGGCTTCCGCCTCCAGCCCCTTGTCGCACTTCAGGAAGGGAACGACGCCGCGCTCTTCCCAGAGGTAAGCCGCCGAGGGCTTGCCCTCGAATTCCCGGTCCATGGTCATCTCGAAAAGGATCGCGCCGATCACCTTTTCGCCGGTAAATGCGGGGGCCTTGACGATCCGCGCACGCATGGCGTGGATCAGGTCGAACATCTCGGCTTCGTTGCCGTAACGGTCTTCCTCGATCCCATAAAGGCGCAGCGCCTTCGGGGTGGAACCACCGGATTGATCCAAAGCCGCGACAAAACCTTTGCCCGAGCGCATTTGCTCGGCTTGATTACCATTGGACATCAGTACCCTCGTTCAGAAATGACAGTCGCGCCCGTCTTAGGGGCTTGTCCGTTCGAGTCAATTATGGTGCCGCTAACAGTCGGAAATTCCTTTAGTTCTGGTCCAATGCCGCCACACCGGGCAGGGTCTTGCCTTCCATCCATTCAAGGAATGCACCGCCCGCTGTCGAGATATAGGTGAAGTCGTCGCCGTGTCCCGAAGCGTTGATCGCGGCCACCGTATCGCCGCCGCCCGCGACCGAAATCAGGTTGCCGGCCTTGGTTTCCGCCGCGATCGTGTCCAGCATCGCGAAGGTGCCGGCGTGAAACGGGTTCAGCTCGAACACCCCAAGCGGGCCGTTCATGATCAAGGTCTTTGCGGTCTTGATCGAGGCATTGATCCGCTCGACCGACTTTGGCCCGGCATCGAAGATCATGCCGTCGGCGGGGCAGTCCCGGACGTCCAGAACCTCGCTTGGGGCGTCGGCCTTGAATTCCTTGGCGACCACGATGTCGACCGGCAAAAGGATTTCGCAGGCTGCTTCCTCGGCCTTGGCGATGATCTCGCGCGCGGTGTCGGTCATGTCGTGTTCGGCCAGCGACTTGCCCACGTCAACGCCTTGCGCCGTCAGGAAAGTATTGGCCATGCCGCCCCCGATCACAAGGGTATCGACCTTGCGCACGAGGTTGCCCAGAAGGTCCAGCTTGGTCGAAACCTTGGCCCCGCCGACGACCGCCACGACGGGGCGTTCGGGTTCGGAGAGGGCGGCTTCCAGCGCCTTCAACTCGGCCTCCATCAAGCGTCCAGCGGCGGCAGGCAAAAGCCGCGCCAGCCCCTCGGTCGAGGCATGGGCGCGGTGCGCCGCCGAAAAGGCATCGTTCACGTAAGCCCCGCCAAGGGCACCGAGATAAGCGGCGAATTCGGGATCGTTGCTTTCCTCGCCCGCATGAAAGCGCGTGTTTTCCAGCAACAGAACCTGACCCTGCTCCATCGCCATCACCGCCTTCTTTGCGGGCAGGCCGATGCAATCCTCGCCAAAGGCGACGGGAACGCCTAGAACCTCTTCAACCGCGCCCCGGATGTGCGACAGCGACATTTCAGGCACGACATTGCCCTTGGGCCGTCCGAAATGCGCCAGAAGCACCGGTTTTCCGCCCTTTTCCAGGATGTCCATGATCGTCGGCTTCACCCGTTCGATCCGGGTCGTATCCGTCACGCGCCCGTCTTCCATCGGCACGTTCAGGTCCACGCGTGTCAGCACGACCTTGCCGTCCAGATCAATGTCGTCGAGCGTTTTCCAGGCCATTGGCACTCTCCTTCAGGGCTGTGCTTTGAGTAAGCGAGATCGCGCCAAGGTCAACCGGAAACCTGTGGCGCGACCAAGAAGATCGGCGAAGTCGGGCTGATGGGGTTTTACTTCCCACGACGCCGCACTAGGGTCCGCCCAATCTCTGAGCGAATGACAAACGGAGGGCCGCATGGCCGAGTACAAAGACCCCGAAAACACCATCCTGATCGAGCTGAAGGACGGCACCGTCGCCATCGAGCTTCTGGCGGATGTCGCACCGAAGCACGCCGAACGGATCAAGGAACTTGCCCGCGAAGGCGCCTATGACGGCGTGATCTTTCACCGGGTGATCGACGGCTTCATGGCCCAGACCGGCGATGTGGAACACGGCGTTCACGGGGACGGGCTGAACATCCGCCGCGCCGGAACGGGCGGGTCGTCCAAGCCGGACCTTCCGGCCGAGTTTTCGAACCTGCCGCACGACCGGGGCACCCTTGGTGCCGCGCGCAGCCAGAACCCGGATTCGGCCAACAGCCAGTTCTTCATCAACTTCAACGACAACCACTTCCTGAACGGTCAATACACGGTCTACGGACGTGTGATCGAAGGGATGGACCACGTGGATGCCATCGCGCGTGGCGAACCGCCAATGAACCCCGACCGCATGATCTCGATGAAGGTGGCCGCCGATGCGTAAGCTTGCCCTTGCCCTGACACTGGCCGCAACTCCGGCGATTGCACAGGAAGACGGACCCGGCCCCAACCTGATTATCGAGGTCGCGGGCGAAGCCAATGGCCGGATCGTGATCGACATGTTCGAAGACGTGGCCCCGAAACATGTGGCCCAGATCACCGAGCTTGCGGAAGAGGGGGCCTATGACGGCGTCGTCTTCCACCGCGTGATCGAAGGCTTCATGGCCCAAACCGGCGATGTCGAATTCGGAAAGATGGGCGGAGACATGCGCATGGCCGGTCGCGGCGGGTCGTCCCGCCCGGACATCGAAGCCGAGTTCTCGGACATCCCCTACGAACGCGGCATCGTCGGCATGGCGCGCAGTCAGGCCCCGAATTCGGCCAACAGCCAGTTCTTCATCATGTTCACCGAATACCCGTCGCTCAACGGGCAATATACTGTCGTGGGTCGCGTGATCGAAGGTATGGACGTGGTCGATGCGATCAAGCGCGGCGCGGGTGGAAATGGTGCGGTGATCGGCCAGCCCGATGTGATGCAGGACGTCTCGGTCGAGCGTTAAGCCCGACCAGGCAACGCCCGGTATGCCAGATCATCCCCAGAATGCCCGCGCGATCCTGTTGCTGATTGCGGCAATGGCCGGGTTTGCCGGGGTGGATGCCTTTGTGAAACTCGCCAGCACCTCGCAAGGGGCCGGGCAAATCCTGTTCATCAGTTCAGCGGCGGCGCTCCTTGTCTTCTGGGGGGTGTTGGCGAAAGCGGGCCAGCCGCTTTGGTCGCGCGCCGCACTCAATCCGGCACTTGTCATCCGCAGTTTGGGCGAGGTGGTCGGCTCGGTCGGCATCGTCATGGCGCTGACGCTCGCGCCACTGTCCACAACCATGGCGCTGGCACAGGCCCAGCCCCTTGCGGTTGTCGCAGGGGCAGCGCTGTTTCTTGGCGAAAGCGTTGGCTGGCGCAGGTGGGCGGCGGTCGGGCTGGGGCTTGTCGGCGTTTTGATCATCATGCGTCCGGGGTTCGGGGCCTTTGATGCCAATTTGCTTTGGGTTCTGCCCTACATCTTTGGTCTTGCCGCCCGCGACGTGGCCAGTCGCCGACTTCCGCCAACGATCTCGTCTCCCTTCGCCGTGGCCTGGTCGATGCTGCCCATGGCTGTTGCGGGCGCAATTATGATCCCCTTCCAGGGCGGATGGCAGGCGGTCGGGCCTCAGGTGGCACTTTGGTATGTGGCCATGGTGGCCTGCATGTTTCTTGCGCTCTGGACGGTCATTTCGGCCATGCGCATCGGGGATGCCTCGGCCGTCGCGCCGTTTCGCTACTCGCGTATCCTGTTTGCACTTTTGATCGCCTACACCGTTTTTGACGAACGCCCCGATCTGATGACCTGGGTGGGGGCCGGGCTGATCGTCGGCTCGGGCGTCTATACATTCCTGCGTGAACGCCGACTGTCAAAAACAACGTGATTCCAGTCGCTTTAAGAAATACAGGGATTGCCAAGTGTGCGGTCCTGGCAATCCCTGTTTCTTCATCCCGAAATGGTTGGTTTCGGGGCATTTAACGTGTGAGTAAGTCATCCCGCCGAGTGAGTGGCTCGGTGTCGTGGTGTGCGACAGGTAGGAGTCATAACGGACTTTGAGACGAGAATGGGGCGATCTCGGATCTTAGCTAAGACTGCGCGGAAACACTCTGGTGACGGTTCCGCAACGCAGAACTGGCGGTCAAAACCCTGCAGGCATCCTGTTGCGAATTTCCTGTCGATCCCGGCGCTTTCGTTTCCCTAACGTCCGCTGCCTGCTATAGACGCCGCGAGTCGCATGAAAGGACCCCTCGATGAGCACGATTCTTGACATCCACGCCCGCGAAATCCTCGACAGCCGGGGCAATCCGACGGTTGAGGTCGATGTCACGCTGGAAGACGGCACCATGGGGCGGGCCGCCGTGCCCTCCGGGGCGTCCACGGGTGCGCACGAGGCGGTCGAAAAGCGCGACGGTGACAAGAGCCGCTACATGGGCAAGGGCGTTCTGGGCGCCGTGGAAGCGGTGAACGGCGAGATTGCCGAAGCCCTTGTCGGGTTCGACGCGACCGAACAGGAAGCCATCGACGGTGCGATGATCGAATTGGACGGGACTGAGAACAAGGGCCGCCTTGGGGCAAACGCCATTCTTGGGGTATCGCTGGCGACCGCGAAAGCGGCGGCGGATTTCACTGTCCAGCCCCTTTACCGATATGTCGGTGGTACTTCGGCGCGCGTTCTGCCCGTGCCGATGATGAACATCATCAACGGCGGCGAACACGCCGACAACCCGATCGACATCCAGGAATTCATGATCATGCCGGTCAGCGCGGACAATATCCGCGAAGCCGTGCGCATGGGTTCGGAAATCTTTCACACGTTGAAAAAGGAACTGTCCTCTGCGGGTTTGTCGACCGGGATCGGGGACGAGGGCGGCTTTGCCCCGAACCTGTCCAGCACCCGCGATGCGCTGGATTTCATCCTCAAGGCCATCGAAAAGGCCGGATACACGCCCGGCGACGACATCATGCTGGCGCTCGATTGCGCCGCGACCGAGTATTACAAGGATGGCAAATACGTCATGGCGGGCGAGGGTAAATCGCTGTCGTCGGACGAAAACGTCGCCTACCTGGCAGCACTCTGCGCCGACTACCCGATCCTGTCCATCGAAGACGGCTGTGACGAGGATGACTGGGATGGCTGGAAGGCATTGACCGCCGAACTGGGCAACAAGGTGCAGCTTGTGGGCGACGATCTTTTCGTCACAAACCCCGAACGCCTGGCCCGTGGCATTGCCGAAGGCGCAGGCAATGCGCTTCTGGTCAAGGTCAACCAGATCGGCACCCTGTCGGAAACGCTGTCGGCGGTCGAACTGGCGCACCGTGCGCGGATGACCAGCGTGATGTCGCACCGCTCGGGCGAGACCGAGGATGCCACGATCGCCGACCTTGCCGTTGCCACCAACTGCGGTCAGATCAAGACCGGATCGCTGGCCCGTTCAGACCGGTTGGCCAAGTACAACCAACTGATCCGGATCGAAGAGGCTCTGGACGAAACCGCGATCTATGCGGGCAAGTCCATCCTGCGCGGGTGATAGGCCTCAGCCACGTCATTCTTTATGTAAGGGACGCCGAGGCGGTCAGCGCATTCTATTGCCGGTTGTTCGGCTACACCGCCCTTACGCGCGAGGGGGATCGGATTGTCGAGCTCACCCCCTCGGGTCAGGGCGCACGTATCCTGTTGCATCCGGCAGCCAAGTCTCAGCGGCAAGGCCAATCGCAGGCGAAACTGGCATTCCACGTTCCGGACGTGGCCGCGTTTTGTGCCGCTACGGACGGCGTATCCTTTGGTCCGATCCAGGACGGAGGTGGATACCAGTTTGCCAACTCGAAGGATCCATCCGGAAATTCCGTTCAGGTCACGTCTCGCCCGCTCTGATCTGGTCGAGAGATCAATCAAAGAAACCGGCGCGGTGATCTCATCGCGTCGCTGAACCGGCGCAGGAACACCTCGTCGCGGCGCTTCTCGCGGTCTTCGTTTTCCTGGCGGCGATTACGGGTTTCTGACTTGCGGAACATGGGGCTCTCCTTGCTGTCTTGCGGGTCGCGTTGACCGTTGCTTCAGTAAGGACCACACTGACCGGAAACCGCGTTCCGCAATATCGGGCAGATGTCCCGGTTTTTCTGGAAATGTCGGGAAATTCAGGGGACAGATGTCCCGCAAACGCGGAAAGCACATGCGGTCGGTCAAATTCGTAGAGACGCGCGATGGCAAATCGCTGGCATGGGCACGAAGCGGTTCGGGGCCGCCGCTGGTCAAGGCCGCCGCCTGGCTGACGCACCTGGAATACGACGCCGAAAGCCCGCTTTGGGCCCATTGGCTGGCCTTTCTTGAAGGCCATTTCGATTATATCCGCTACGACGAACGCGGCTGCGGCTTGTCCGACCGCGATCCGGGGCAATTGGACATCGACACCTGGACCGACGACCTGACCCGCGTGATCGAAGCCTCGGGCGTCAAACCTCCCTTCGCCCTCATTGCCATGTCACAAGGCACCGGTGCGGCCGTGCGCTATGCGGTCGAGCATCCCGAGCACGTCACACACCTTGTCCTTGTCGGCGGATACGCGCGCGGTGCTTTCAACCGGGGCGATGCGAAACAGGCGGAATTGTACCGCGCCGGGATCGACATTTTTCGGCTGGGCTTTGACGAAAGCAACACGGCCTTCCGCGAAGTCTTTACCCGGAAATTCATTCCCGAGGGTGGACCAGAGAAAATGCGCTGGATCAACGAATTGTGCCACCGCGCGACAGATGGTGAAACGGGCGCAAAACTGATGGAGGCGCGGGGCGCGATGGATGTGTCGGCGCACCTTGGCGACGTCGCCTGTCCGACCCTTGTGCTTCATGCGCGCGGCGACTCCGTCTCGCCCCTGAGCGAAGGCCGTTTCCTGGCCCAACATATCCCGAATGCGGAACTGAGGGTGCTGGATAGCGCCAACCACATCCTGCAAGAGGATGAACCGGCGATGGCGGAAGCGCGGGCGGCCATCCTTGGCTTTCTCGGGGCCGAACAGCCGGGGGAGGATGCGGGCCTGACACCACGCGAAAGCGCGATCCTGAGCGAGATTTGTGCAGCCAAAAGCAACAAGGAAATCGCGCGGTCCCTCGACATGAGCGAAAAGACCGTGCGCAACCACGCCACGCGGATATTCGCGAAACTTGGTGTTTCGACCCGACAGGAGGCGATCCTGAAAATGCAGGGGCGCGGGTGATGGATCGGGCTTTCATCTTCGACGTCTTCGGCACCTGCGTCGACTGGCGCAGCAGCGTGGCGCGGGACGTGGCCGAGGTTTTGCCCAGGGTCGATGCCTTCGGTTTCGCCGATGCCTGGAGGGCGGAGTATCAGCCCGCGATGGAAAGGATACGTGCTGGGAAAAGGGGGTATGTGCCGCTTGAGGTCCTGCACCGAGAGAACCTTGACATCGTGGCGCAGGCTTTCGGCGTTACATTGGATGACGGTGACGCGCTCAACAGATGCTGGGAAAGGCTGGATCCCTGGTCTGACGTTGTAAGCGGACTGACAGCGCTTCGCCGTCACGGGTTGATCGCCACCTGCTCCAACGGGTCCATCGCCATGATGACCCGGCTGGCGCGTTATGGCGGATTGCCCTGGGACACGATCCTCGGCGCAGAGATCGCGCAGGATTACAAGCCGCAGGCCGAGGTCTATCTGGCCTCGGCGCGGGCCTTGGGGCTTCCGCCGGAAAAGGTCACGATGGTTGCCGCCCACAACGACGATTTGGAGGCTGCCCGCGCCGCCGGGCTTGCAACGGCCTTCGTGCCGCGTCGGACGGAACATGGCGAGGGCCAGAGCATTGACCTTGTACCAAGCGCGGACTGGGACATCATCGCCAGCGATTTCAAGGACCTTGCCCGAAAGGCCGGCGCATGACAGCCGATGAGGTCATCGAACTTTTGGACCTCGCCCCGCACCCCGAGGGCGGCTGGTACCGCCAGACGTGGATCGGGGAAGGCGAGGGGCGGGCCAGCGGAACCGTGATCTATTTCCTTTTGAAAGCCGGGGAGGGCAGCCATTGGCACCGGGTCGATGCCGCCGAGATCTGGCATTACTATGCGGGGGCATCCCTGACGCTGAGAATCGCGGAAGATGAGGCCGGCCCCGCCAGATTGCACCGTCTCGGCCCCGACCTGTCGCAAGGCGAACGACCTCAGTTGATCGTCCCCGCCCATGCCTGGCAGTCGGCGGAAGGCGCGGCGGGCGGATGGACGCTGGTCGGCTGCACCGTCAGCCCCGGCTTCCGGTTCGAGGGATTCGAACTGGCACCGCCCGATTTCGACATCCCCCTTGCAAGGGGCGAAACGGAGGGCTAAAGAACGGCTCCGGCGGGTGATTAGCTCAGTGGTAGAGCGCTTCGTTCACATCGAAGATGTCGGGAGTTCAAATCTCTCATCACCCACCAATTCACTATTCAAGCGGCTATTACACGTGCAGGCGAACCACGCCAGCCGCGCCGAAACAGCGCGACTGTAAAGGCAACCTCGGCAATCACCGCGATCAGATAGACAGGTTGGAACAGTACCGCTAGGTCAGGGGCAAGGATGCGCAGGTAGCTGCCTGTCAGATAGGTCAACCCGGTCAGCCCCATCAGATAGCCCAGCCAGCGGGAAAAATCTGTGTGCTGCACCAACAGCCAGCCGGTCAAAAGCGCGTTGACGCCAAAGAAGATCAGCCCGTTGTCGTACCCGGCGGCGTGCAACTGCATCGCCGTCGCGGCCAGATCACCTTCGCCACTTTGCGCCCAGGCCAAAGCCGCCTGCTGGTGCGACAGGTTCGCCGCAATCGTTGCGGCCTGCACAAGTCGGAACAAGGCCGCCAGCCCGGCGACCATGCGCGAGACGGGGGCAAGGATCAGGAACAACAGGGCGGCCAGCGCGATGTCGGCGGCGACCATCAGGGTGTCGGCGGCGATGGAAAGGCGAAAGGCCATCTCGCGATCACTGATGGCCAGAACCAGTGCTTCGGGTTCTAGGCCCGACAGGGGCAGGCGGACGGCGATCTCGCTGGTCAGGCCAAGTACGATGATGGCCAGGTAGAGTGCGCCCGCGATCCAGTAGGTATGTGATGTTGCGCTTGGGAATTGCATGTGAATCCTCGTCCGATCTGTCGAAGTGGAAAGCCCGCAAGATGCGGGTCATCCTTTCTCTAAGTGGCGCGCGTGCCCCGTTGCCGGTTTCGATGCTTGCGCGCCTGCCGTGCCAGGGCTTCGGCGCGGCCGATGCTGGCGACCTCGTCTTGAACATCGCGGCACAGGGGGCCGCAGCGTTCGGCGGGTTCAAGAAGGAATTTGAGCCAGTTGACTACCATTTGTCGATCCTCACTTTGGGGTCCGGGCGATAGGGAAGCCCGACATCGCGGGCCAGATGCGGGTCGCGCTGAACCTCTGCCTGTCTGCGGCGCATCCGCCGTTCGCTTGCCCGCGTTTCGATTTTTCGGGCCAGGTCGAAAAGTGAAAAGCCCATCTGATTTCTCCTTGATTCGTCTTCCCATTGATTACAACCTACGATCTCAAGTGAACTTGAGGTAAAGCACTTTTTACGAAGGGGGCGAAAATGGCTGTCAGCGATCTTTCCGTGGGGGAAATTGCTGCGCGGGCCGGGGTGCCGGTGTCCACGATCCACTACTACGAAGCCGAAGGGTTGATCGAAAGTTGGCGCACCCCGGCCAATCATCGCCGCTATGACCGGCGCGAGTTGCGCCGCGTGGCCATCGCGCGCGTGGCCCTGACCGTGGGTGTATCCTTGAAAGAGGTGAAAGAGGTTCTGGACCGTATTCCGCGCGACAAGGCGGTCGGCAAGGCCGATTGGGCAACGGCGGCGGAACCCTGGGCCGGGATGTTGGACGAAAAGATCGAGTTGTTGACCCGGATGCGTGACCAGATGAGCTATTGCATCGGGTGTGGGTGCCTCAGTCTTGAAGACTGCCCGCTTTACAATGCCGAGGATAAACTGGGGGAAAACGGTGCCGGGCCACGCCGCTGGACGGGAAAGAAAGAGGAACGCGCCTGACGTCTTGCCGATGCCGCGCGAAATCGCTACATGGGCCTTGGCGGGCGATTAGCTCAGTTGGTAGAGCGCTTCGTTTACACCGAAGATGTCGGGAGTTCGAGCCTCTCATCGCCCACCATTCCCGACCTTTCGCAGGCCGAAGGGCGGGCTACCCCCCGAACACGCCCGGCTTCAGGATCGACAGGGGATTGGCCTGATCATCCGTCCAGACCGGCCCGCCATCTGACGGCAAAGCGCGCCAGACGCCGGTTTCCAGAAGGTCGGCAACTGCACTTTCATCGCGGGCCAGCATGACGACATCGCTGATCCGGTAACCGGGGTCGTCCGAGGCCGGGGCCAGTTGATCCTGTCGCCAGATCGAAAGCCCAAGCGCTTCGGCGGACCGCGAAAGCGGTAGCCCGATGTCGTAGTAGCGGTTCGAGATGTGATAGACGAGCACGCCGCGCTCGGTCAGCCGGTCGCGGTAGAGGGCCATCGCCTCTTTCGTGGTCAGATGCACGGGCACCGCGTCCGAGGAATAGGCGTCGATCACAAGGATATCGAACTTGAGGTCCGTCTGGTCCTCCAGAACCACCCGCGCATCGCCAAGGTGCGTCGGCGCATCGGGCGTGCAGGACGACAGGAAGGTGAACAGGGCAGGGTCGCGGGCCACCCGGTCGACCATCGCGTCGATCTCGTAAAAGTGCCAGTCCTGACCGGGTTGCGCGTAACAGGCCAGTGAACCGACGCCGAGCCCGACAATGCCGATCCGCCCGGCGTTCTGACCGGCGTCGGATGCAAGGATCTGCCCCATGGGTCCAGCGGGGTGGTAATAGGAACTGGGTTCCGGACGTTCGGCGGCATAATCGGCCAGCCGTTGTGCGCCGTGAACGGTGGTTCCATTGGTGTAGTAACGCGCGCCGTCCCGGTCCAGCACCTGGTGCAGGCCAAAGAAGCTGCGATCAGACATCAGCCGATCATCCGGCCCGGCCAACCATGCGGGCAAAAGGGTGACCAGCCCGGCAGCCACGGCAAAGCTGTTGAACGGCTTTCGCGCCACCAGTAAAAGCACCCCAAGCCCGACGACCATCAAAAGCCCAAGCAAGGCAGGCTCCACCGCCAGTGTCACGGCCGTCCCCGCAAGCGCCAGCCCGAGGAGGCCACCGGTTGCAACACCCCGTCCAAGGGTCGCCGGGGTCAGTTTCAGCATGGGCTGGAAGGTCAGAAGAAGCGCGACGAGCAGGGTCACGATCCCTTCCAGAAGGTCGTTGAACAGAACAGGTGCGAGGATCGAGTTGAACAACCCCCCTGCCGCGCCGCCAAAGGACATGGTGACATAGAACAAGGTCAGGTTGGCGGCATCGGGGCGTGCCTCGTAAAGCGTGCGATGCGCCCAGGTCGCGATCAGGAAAAAGGCAAGGATCAACAACCCGGCCTTGGGCGCGTCGAGATAAGGCCCGCCAAGCCCGACGAACAGGCAAAGTGCTGTCACCGTCGAAAGCTGCGCGGCACGGGTCAGCCAAAGTCCCTTGAAGATCGTCCGGCCCGTGAAGCTGACCACGAAGGTCAAAAGGAACAGCGCCAGCGGGATCACCCAGACCAGGGGCACCGCGCCGACATCGGTGCTGATCTTCGCCGTGACCGCCAGCATCAGCGACGACGGCACGAAGGCCAGGACAAGCCAGTAGAGCAGGGTGGAAAGGGGGATACGCTTTACTGCGGTTTCCTGCGCGCGAACCTCGGCCCGGCGCGCGAATACAGTACCGCCACAACTGGCCAGCCCGGCCCCCAGCACCACGAAGCCGAGCGAGAATCCAAGGGCGATCTGCCCCGCGCCGAAATAGCGTTCGGCCACCAGGGGAAAGGCGAGAAGGGCGACCAACGAGCCAAGGTTCGACGCGCCGTAAAGGAAATAGGGGTCATCCGCCGACGGCCCGCCCGAGCGGGCATACCAGGATTGAATCAACGGCGCATTGGCCGACAGCAGCGCGAACGGCGCACCGACACCAAGGGCAAACAGGCCAAGGGTCTGAACGGCGATGGACCCCGTCGCGTCCAGCCGCCATCCCTCGGGCAGGGCCGGCGGCAGAAAAAACAGTGCCAGCGCCCAAAGCAGCATATGCGCCGCGACCTGCGCCTTGACGGGCAGGTAGCGCGTCGAGAAATGCGCATAGAGATAGCCGACGATCAGCACCGTCTGGAAGAACAGCATCGCCGTGGTCCAGACCGCGGGAGCGCCGCCGATCACCGGCAGCACGATCTTCGCAAAAAGCGGCTGGACAAAGAACAAGAGCGAGGCTGACAGAAAGATCGTCACCGTGAAGATCACGGGCGTAAATGCCAGACCGCGTCTGGAAGGGGGATCAGCCGGAATATCAGTCATGTCTTTGCCTGTCGTTTTTACCGGGGAAAGCACGGGAATATGGTTCCATTAAGGCAACAAAGCGGGCTTTCCGGCATGGGTTGCGGCACCGGTCGGCCCGGCAGTGAAAATGCGCGTCGAAAGTAAAGAAATTCGCTTGACGCCAACGGGGCGCTTCCTTATGTCCCCATCTCACGCGCGGTTGTAGCTCAGTTGGTTAGAGTACCGGCCTGTCACGCCGGGGGTCGCGGGTTCGAGCCCCGTCAACCGCGCCACTTTCCCTTCGCTTCGCAGTTTGAATCCGTCCTGACGGTTCGGGATCGGGAAATTGTGCCTGTCGTGGCGTGTCCGTTGCGTCTTTCAGCGGCAAGAACGGCCGTAAAAAGTCAAGTCACGGTTTCGTCAATCTGCCCTCAGAGACTTTGTAACATATTGGTAAGGCTAGATTAAATTTGGCGTTTCACTAATCAATTCGCTCGAGCCACAGATTTTTCTGGAACCAGTTTCAAGGCGCGTCGTTGATCCACCAGTTCCGACAAGACGGAAACGAAAGGAAACGAACAATGACACGCTTTACAACGACCAAGAGCCTTCTTCTGAGTGCTGCCCTCTTCGCTGGTGGTGCGACTTTCGCATCGGCTGACACGCAGCTTCGCGCTCAGGTCGCTGACCAACTTTCGACGTACAGCATGAATGTCGATGTCGACTCGCTGACCGATGAACAGGTTGCCGAACTGCACCTGATCACGAGCAGCACCATGGTCGAATCCGAAAAGCCCGAGAAAATCGAAAACGTGCTGAACGAGTGGAACGTCGAGGCTGAAGCGTCGGAAGACTATGCGATCGGCGTGGAAGTCCCGCGCAATTCGATGGTGCGTGCGCTTGACCAGTTCCGTGTGGAACTCGGACTGCCGGACGTGCGCTTCTCGACCCTGACGGACGACCAGGTCGGCGCACTCTACCTGATCGCGACCGGTGGCGAGACGGACACGATGAAGAAAACCAAGGCTGAAGCCGTTATCAACTAACGACGTTCGCCAAGATCATTGTTGTACGAGTTTTGGGCTGTCCCTCGGGGCAGCCCTTTTTCATTTCCTGGCCACCGCATCCAACACCCGCGCCCAGCTTCGGATCCCCTTGTGAAAGCTGCGCACGTCGTACTTTTCGTTTGGCGAGTGCAACTGGTCGTCATCGAGGCCAAAGCCGATCAGCATCGAGGGCAGGCCGAGGATTTCGTGGAAATAGCCCGCGATCGGGATCGACCCGCCCGAGCCAACGAAGGCGGCTTCCTTTGGCCATTCGTCGGTCAGCGCCTGCCGCGCGGCTTCGAAGATCGGGTCTTCGGTGGACATCACGCTGGCGGGACCTGCGCCGTGGTCCTTGAATTCGACCTCGCAATCGGCGGGCAGGGCGTCCCGCACCATCTTCCGGAAACTTTCTCGAATCGCGAAGGGATCTTGCGTGCCGACAAGACGAAAGCTGATCTTGGCAGAGGCTTCGGCGGGCAGGACGGTCTTGAACCCGTCGCCGGTGTAGCCACCCCAGATCCCGTTCACTTCGCAGGTGGGCCGCGACCAGATCATCTCCAGCACGCTGCGCCCGTCTTCGCCCGCAGGCACCGACAGATCGACCCCGGCCAGGAACCCTTCTGCATCGAAGCCGAGGTTTTCCCATTGTGCCTTCAGCGAGTTGGAAAGTTCCGGCACACCTTCATAGAAGCCGGGCACGGTGATGCGACCGGTTTCATCGTGCAAGGAGGCGATGATCCGCGACAAAACCCGGATCGGGTTGATTGCCGCCCCGCCGAACATGCCCGAGTGCAAGTCCTTGTCCGCCGCGCGGATCGTCAGTTCTTCGCCCAAAAGCCCCCTCAGCATCGTGGTGATGGCGGGCGTATCCCGGTCGAACAGGCCCGTGTCGCAGATCATCGCGATGTCGGGCTGGCTGAGTTCGTCTGCGTATTCCTTCAGGAAGGGAACCAGCGACGGCGAGCCGGATTCCTCCTCGCCCTCGAAAATGAAGGTGATCTTGCAGGGCCATTCCCCGTTGACCGCCTTCCAGGCCCGGAACGCCTCGACAAAGGTCATCAACTGCCCCTTGTCGTCGGAAGACCCGCGCGCCCGGATCACCTTGCCCTTCGGCGTGTCCTCGATGGCTGGATCGAAAGGCTCGCGGTTCCACAGGTGCAGGGGATCGACCGGCTGCACATCGTAATGACCATAGAACATCAAGTGCGGCGCACCTTCGCCGACGTGGCCGATCACCATCGGATGGCCGGGGGTAGGGCGCACCTCGGCGTCGACACCAAGACTGGCCAGATCTGCCACCAACCAGTCGGCGGCGGATTGACAGTCGCCCTTGTAAGCCGGGTCGGTCGAAATCGACGGGATGCGCAATAGATCGAAAAGACGTTCCAGCGCGTTGTCGAGATCATCGTCGATGTGGGAGAGGACGGCGTCGAGGGACATGAGAGACTCCTGTTCGTGTTTGGCGCCACGTTAGCGATGTTGGCCCGGGCGTCCAGTGCGCTGGCCCTTTGTTTTTCCGGGCGCTATGACGGTGCAGAGGGAGAGGCAAGATGCGGCGAATTTCGGGTTTGATCCTTTTGTGTCTGTCGGCGGGGCCACTTTCAGCCGAGGTGATAAGCGGGGACGAGGCGAAACGTCTCCTGTTCTCGGAAAAGGGTCACGTGGTGCAGGTGTCGGGAAAGCTGACCGACATGGAAAAAACCATCGTGAGGGGCGTGATACCCCTGATGGCCAAGCAATTGCGCGAACCGGTGCGTTACTACGCATCCATCGCCTATTCGCCGGACGACGGAATGGTGCACGATTCCCTACAGGCGGCGATGAATTACCACAACTACGCGGCCTCGGACCGGGCCGCCGTGAAGGCCTGCAACGCCCTGAAATCTTCGGGCGCAGGGGCGTGTCAGGTCGCCGCACGTGTGGTGCCGAAACGCTTCAAGACCCGCGACTTCACCCTTTCGATTGACGCCACGGTCGGGTTCAGAACCACCTATCTTAAGGCCAAGGGGCCGAAATCATTCGCGATTTCACCCTCGGAAGGGAACTGGGGTATGGGGGCAAGCGACGCACAAGCGATTAAAAACTGCGAAACAAACGGCGCACCGGGCGATTGCAAAATTGCAATCCGGGATTGATTGAAAGCGCGGCATTTTGCACCCTGTTTTTAACGATTCTAATGCCATAGATCGTTTGGACGAGCTTGAGACGCCCTGAGGAGAGTGGATTGGACTATTCTGCGAAACTGGACGATGCGATCCAGAAGCTGCACGACGAAGGGCGGTATCGGACGTTTATCGACATTGTGCGCCAGCAGGGCCAGTTCCCCCACGCGACCTGGAGCCATCCGGACGGCGGCGAACGCCCCGTAACGGTCTGGTGCGGCAACGATTATCTTGGCATGGGCCAGCACCCCGAAGTTCTGGCGGCGATGCACGATGCGCTGGACACCACCGGTGCAGGTTCGGGCGGAACGCGCAACATCTCGGGCACGACGACCTATCACAAGGAACTCGAGGCCGAACTGGCCGATCTGCACGGCAAGGAATCCGCGCTGTTGTTCACCAGCGCCTATATCGCCAACGACGCGACGCTTTCCACGCTGCCGAAACTTTTCCCGGGGCTGATTATTTATTCAGACGAATTGAATCATGCTTCGATGATCGAAGGGGTGCGCCGCAACGGTGGCGCCAAGCGGATTTTCCGCCACAACGACGTCGAACATCTGCGCGAACTGCTTGCGGCGGATGATCCGGCTACGCCGAAACTGATTGCTTTCGAGTCGATCTATTCGATGGACGGCGACTTCGGTCCGATCCGCGAGATCTGCGATCTGGCCGATGAATTCGGTGCCCTGACCTATATCGACGAGGTTCACGCGGTCGGCATGTATGGTCCGCGCGGTGGTGGCGTGACCGAGCGTGATCGCCTTGCGCATCGCATCGACATCATCAACGGCACCCTTGCCAAAGCCTATGGCGTAATGGGCGGATACATTGCGGCCAGCGCAAAAATGGTAGATGCCATAAGGTCTTACGCGCCGGGGTTCATCTTTACGACCTCGCTCGCTCCCACCATTGCCGCGGGCGCCGCGACCAGTGTGCGGCTGTTGAAATCCGACCAGGCCCGCCGTGACCTGCACCAGGAGCGTGCCGCGATCCTGAAGACGCGGTTCCGCGCCCTTGGTCTGCCGATGATCGACCACGGCAGTCACATCGTGCCGGTCATCGTGGGCAATCCGGTGCACACCAAGATCCTGTCGGACATGCTGCTTGAGAACCACGGCATCTACGTCCAGCCGATCAATTTCCCGACCGTTCCGCGCGGCACCGAGCGGCTGCGTTTCACGCCGTCTCCGGTCCACGGACCCGAAGATTTCGACCGGCTTATTAAGGCTATGGACGCACTTTGGTCCCATTGTGCGCTAAATCGCGCCGAACTTTCCGCATAAAACGGAATCCGTGACCGCTAACCTGCGCTGTGTTAAGCATTAACACACGGAGCTTCGGGCGATTCCTTTGCCCGTTCCTGGGGACTGAAATGAGTTATTTGGGGCAGGACATATGAGCGGGCGTCGTGGGACGTCTGACAAGGCCAAGCAATCGGAAAACCTCAAAGGGTTTGACGATTTTGAACTGCGCCTTGGTGACATCATGCGGGGCGAGCGCGCCACCATGGGCAAGTCGCTTCTCGATGTTCAGCGCGAACTCAAGATCAAGGCGACCTATATCTCGGCCATCGAAAACACCGATCCGTCGGTCTTTGACACGCCTGGATTCGTCGCGGGTTATGTCCGGTCTTATGCGCGCTACCTCGACCTTGATCCCGAATGGGCCTTCAAGACCTTTTGCGAGGAAGGCGGCTTTGCTGTTTCTCACGGCATGTCCCCGGCGGCCAGCGTCAAGACGGACAAGTCGCCGGGCGTGAAGAAAACCACCGGCAGCGTTAGTAGCAAACCGGCCCATCTGCGCGATCCGTTCACCGACCCCTCGGTCAGCTATCTGCCGAAGGGCGAGGCGATCATGTCGGGGATCGAACCCCGTGCCATCGGCTCCATCGCGGTGCTTCTAGTCCTGTTGACGGGCATCGGCTATGGTGGCTGGTCCGTGCTTCAGGAGGTACAGAAGGTGCGTCTGACCCCGGTTGACCAGACGCCCGAGGTTCTGGCCGATCTCGACCCCTTGAGTTCTGCGGTCCTGCCGCGAGACGATCTGGCCAGCGTCGATACCGCGCCGGTCGCCCCCGTCACCGAATCCTTCGACCGTATTTCGCGTCCCGAGGCGCTGGATGTTCCAGTCCTGACCGCCCGCGACGGCCCGATCGCCTCGATTGACCCCGACACTGTCGGCAGTCTGGCCCCCGATCCCGGCGAACGCTTCATCGCCGCACGTCCCGCGCGCCCCGACAACCTGCCGTTTGCCGTTCCGGGCAGCACCGACGACATCGAAAGCGATCTTGTCGCGCGTCTGGATGCCGAAAGCCTTCTGGCCGACGTTCAGATCGTGGAACCTTCTGCACCTTCGGTCGCGCTTTTGGCGGTGCGCCCGTCCTGGGTGCGGGTGCGCGGTGCCGACGGCACGGTGATCTTTGAAAAGATCCTGGATGCGGGCGAAGAATTCGAAGTGCCGCTGACCGAAGAGCCGGCGACCCTCAGGGCCGGCAACGCAGGTTCGCTCTATTTCGCGGTCAACGGCCAGACCTACGGCCCGGCGGGCAACGGTCCGGCTGTCGTGCGCGACGTGAAACTGGCCCCTGAAGCCCTGCGCGAGACTTACAGCCTTGCCGATGCCGCCGCCGATTCCGATCTTGCGCGATTTATTGCGGTTGCCGAGGCGGGAACCGGCGGCGAGTGATGGACTGACCGGCCCCGGCCCCCTATGTAAACCGCGAAGAGAGCAGGGAGTGGCGCAATGTCGCTGAACCACGTCCGCCCCTGGCGGAACATCTATCGCCGGAAATCACGTCAGATCATGGTCGGCAACGTGCCTGTCGGCGGCGACGCTCCGATCAGCGTCCAGACCATGACCAACACGGTCACCACCGACATCAAGGGCACCATCGCCCAAGTCCAGGCGGCGGCAGAGGCAGGGGCGGACATCGTGCGCATCAGCGTGCCTGACAAGGAAAGCTCGGCCGCGTTGAAAGAGATCGTGCGCGAAAGCCCCGTGCCGATCGTCGCTGACATCCATTTTCACTATCAGCGCGGGATCGAAGCCGCCGAGGCGGGGGCCGCCTGCCTGCGCATCAATCCCGGCAACATCGGGAGCGAAGACCGGGTGCGCGAGGTCATCAAGGCCGCGCGGGACAACAATTGTTCGATCCGCATCGGCGTGAACGCCGGTTCTCTGGAAAAGCACCTGCTGGAGAAATACGGCGAGCCGTGTCCGGACGCGATGGTCGAATCCGGTCTCGACCACATCAAGGTCTTGCAGGACAACGATTTTCACGAGTTCAAGATCAGCTGCAAGGCGTCGGACGTCTTCATGGCCGCCGCCGCCTACCAGGCACTGGCCGAAGCCACCGACGCGCCGATCCACCTTGGAATCACCGAGGCGGGCGGGCTGACCTCGGGCACGATCAAAAGCGCCATCGGCCTTGGCAACCTTCTGTGGATGGGCATCGGCGACACGATCCGCGTGTCGCTCTCCGCCGATCCGGTGGAAGAGGTGAAGGTCGGCTATGAAATCCTGAAATCCCTCGGGCTCAGGCACCGGGGAGTCAACATCATCTCATGCCCATCCTGCGCGCGGCAGGGGTTCGACGTGATCAAGACGGTCGAGGCGCTGGAAAAGCGGCTGGAGCATATCAGGACGCCGATGAGTTTGTCGATCATCGGTTGTGTCGTGAACGGGCCGGGCGAGGCACTGATGACCGATGTCGGCTTCACCGGCGGGGGTGCCGGGTCGGGCATGGTCTATCTGGCGGGCAAGGCCAGCCACAAGATGTCGAACGACCAGATGATCGACCACATCGTCGAAGAGGTCGAAAAGAAGGCCGCCCAGCTTGAAGCGGCACCGGAAGCGGCTGAGTAGGTTGGCAAACTCCGACGCGGAGTTTGCGTCAAACTCCGCCCCCGAAATCACCCCTGGGTGGCGCGCACCCTTTCGATGATCGTGCGCATCTGGTCCAGTTCCAGATAACCGCGCACCACGGAGTCTCCCATGATGAAACCGGGCGTACCCTGAATTTTCAATGTCTTGGCAAGGGCGTGGTTCGTGGCAATGACCCGGTTCACCTCGGCGCTGTCCATCATCTCGACCACGGCGGCATGATCCACCCCGGCGCTGCGCGATAGTCTGGCCAAAAGCCCCTCGTTCACGGCACCCTGGTTCTTCATCAGCGCGTCATGAACCGTCTTGTAGGCGGCGTCGTCTCCAACAAGCTTGGTGGCAACGGCATAGCGCGAGGCAAGCATCGATTGTTCGCCCAGGACCGGAAACTCCTTGACGATCAGCCTTACGCCACTGTCCGAGGCAAGCAGCGCCTCGATGGCCGGGACCGATTTCTTGCACCAGGAACACCGGTAATCCAGGAACTCGACCACCGTCACATCGCCGTCGGGGTTGCCACCCACGTAGGAATAGCCGTCCTCGAAAATCAGCGCGCGGTTCATCTCGATAAATTCGGCGTCCGCACGCGCTGCGTCCTCGGCCTGGCGCTGTTCCAGTATGCCGATCGCTTCCATCAGCACTTCGGGGTTTTCCAGGAGATAGTCGCGAATTTCGGCGCGAAAGATCGCGCGTTCCTGGTCCGACATGGTTTCGATGTCGAAGGCGGGTGCCGCCGTGGCGCAAAGCATCAGGGCAAGGGCGGGCAGGAGGTTTCGCAACATGGGTTCACCTGTTCACTGGTTGGGCAAAAGCATCGCAGATAGCGACCGAAGTGCAAGCGGTTCACGGCTTTGTGTCCCGCGTTCCGCCATTGACGCGCCGGTGCTGCGGGGGCAGAGGGGACGGGCCCGGAATGTGAGTCTGCCAATGCGCCTGTCCAAAAGATCAAACGTCGATCCCTTCATCGTCATGGATGTGATGGAGGCCGCCTCACAGGCCGAGGCGAATGGCCGTCACATCATCCATATGGAGGTCGGCCAGCCCGGCACGCCCGCGCCCGAAGGGGCACGACGCGCTCTTGCCGGTGCCATGGAACAAGGCCAGTTGGGCTATACAGTGGCGCTTGGGCTGCCGGCCTTGCGCGAAAAGATCGCCGCCCTCTACGGCGAAAGGCACGATGTCGACCTGTCGCCCGAGCGGGTGATCGTGACGGCGGGGTCGTCCGGGGCCTTCCTTCTGGCATTCACGGCGCTTTTCGACGCAGGCGAACGCGTCGCACTCGGCGCACCCGGCTACCCCTCCTATCGCCAGATCCTGAGCGCCCTCAGCCTCACCCCGGTTGATATCGAAACGCGCATCGAAGACCGCTATCAGCCGACGCCTGACAGCCTGCCTGAAGACATTCAGGGGTTGATCGTGGCCTCTCCGGCCAATCCGTCGGGCACGATGCTGGATAAACCCGCCCTTGCCGCATTGATCGAGGCAATTGCGGCGCGGAATGCGGCCTTCGTGTCCGACGAGATTTACCATGGTCTGGAATATGGCCAGCGCGCGGTGTCGGCGCTGGAAGTCTCTGACGAGACCTATGTGATCAATTCCTTCTCCAAGTACTACTCGATGACCGGTTGGCGCGTCGGCTGGATGGTCGTGCCCGAAGACCACGTGCGCACCATCGAGCGTCTGGCCCAGAACATGTTCATCTGCGCGCCCCATGCCAGTCAGGTGGCAGCACTTGCCGCGATGGAGTGTACCGAGGAACTGGAAGCAAACGTCGCTGTCTACCGCAAGAACCGCGACCTGATGATCGAAGGCCTGACGCAGGCGGGATTTGACCGGATCGCGCCGCCGGACGGGGCTTTCTATGTCTATGCCGATGTCTCCGAACTGACCGACGATGCCCGTGCCTTCGCCGCCGAGATACTTGACCAGGCGGGCGTGGCGGTGACGCCGGGGCTCGATTTCGACAAGAGGCGCGGGCAGGGGACGTTGCGCTTTTCCTATGCCCGTTCGACCGCGGATATCGAAGAGGGTCTGCGTCGGTTGAAGGACTTTATGAAAAGCCGCGGAATCTAACGAAAATAATCGTTACCTTACGCGGCGATTCGCGGTAACCTTTAGAAAAAGAGCCAAAGCAGGCAGATGAGCAGACCTTTTGCAGCCTTTCTTGCGCTGACCCTGTGGCTGACCGCAGGTGCAGTGGTGGCGGAAGCGCCCGTTGCGCAGTTGGCTGCCCCATCCGAATTTCGCGACCACGGCGGCGGTGTCGTCCTGAACGTTCCCGTGACCCAAGCGGTGCCCTGGAAAACCTGGCTTGCCGATGATCCGCCGCGCCTGATCGTCGAGTTCAAGGGGCTGGAATGGAGCGCCGCGCCGAAAGTCAGTTCATCCTCTGTCGCCGAAGTCCGGATCGAGCGTTCGGGGCCGGAATGGTCGCGGCTGGTGGCCTATCTTCGCGAACCCCTGACCGTCGCGCAGGCCGAGATGGCCACCGATGAGACCGGCGCGGGCGAACTTCGCCTGGTCCTCGGGCCGACCACCGGAGCGGCCTTCCGCGATCAGGCCGGATCCCTGGAACAACCCCTGGCCGAAGCACCGCGCCCCCGCACGGTGGTGGTTCTCGATCCCGGCCACGGCGGGCGCGATCCCGGCGCGGTGGCGGGCGATTTGACCGAGTCCGCCCTGATGCTGGATTTCGCCCTGCATCTGCAAACCGTGCTTGGTGAGACGGGCATGTTCGACGTCGTCCTGACGCGGGACGCGGACGATTTCGTCCCGCTGATCACAAGGCTGACCCGGGCGCGGGACGCCGGTGCCGATGTCTTTCTGTCGCTCCACGCCGACCGGTTGGCCGATGGCAGCGGAGAGGCGTCGGGCCTGACCCTTTATTCCCTTGGCCGCAAAGGCATGGACACGGCCAGCAACAGGACGGTGACGCGCGCCGAACCCGATGACATGCTGAAAGGCGTCGACCTAAGCGGGGCCGAGGACGAGGTCGCCCTGGCGCTTCTGGGATTGCAGCGCCTCAATACCGATCCGCGAACCGGGGCCCTTTCCGGCACGCTTTTGGGCGCATTCACCGCCTCTGGCGTCGAAGTGAACTCCCGCCCCGAGCGGCAGGGCAATTTCTCGGTCCTGAAGGCCGCCGACATTCCTTCGCTTTTGATCGAGCTTGGGTTTTTATCCTCTGACGCGGATCTGGAGCGTCTGACCTCGGACGAATGGCGCGACGCGGCAAGCGCGGCGCTGCGCGACGGGCTGATGCAATGGGTTCAGGAAGACCGCCTTTTGCGCGATGCCATGGGAAAATGAACCGGCCAAATGCCGCGCGGGCCTTTTGACGCCCCGCGTGCAGGCCCATATAACAGTCTGGCAGGGGCCGCTTGGGCAGGCAAAGGTAGGCGTTTCGTGACAAGGTTCTTATTATCGTTTTTCGGCGCGATCTTTACGATGGTCACGCTTGGGCTGGTGATGGCCGCGCTGACGGCGGGTGCCATTTTCTATGTCTATGGCAAGGACTTGCCCGATGTTGCTCCACTGGCAAACTACCAGCCGCCGACGCTGACGCGGATCTACAGCCCCGAGGGGCGGATCATCGATGAATACGCCGAACAGCGCCGCATCTACATTCCCTTCGACGAAATCCCGGACACTGTGAAAAACGCCTTCATCTCGGCCGAGGACAAGAATTTCTATGAACACGCCGGTTTCGACGTGCGCGGCATCGCAGCCGCCCTGTACGAAGCCGTCGAAAGCCGGGGTGAAAGCGTGCGCGGCGCCTCGACCATCCCGCAGCAGGTCGCCAAGATCATCTATTTCGGTGGCGAACGGGCCATCGAACGCAAGATCAAAGAGGTGATCCAGGCCAACCGCATGGTGAACACCATCGGGCGCGAGAAGATCCTTGAGATTTACCTGAACGAGATTTTCCTCGGCCAGAACGCCTATGGCGTGGCCGCCGCCGCCCAGACCTATTTCAACAAGACCCTGAACGAATTGAACGTGCAAGAAGCGGCCTATCTGGCGGTCCTGCCGAAAGCGCCCTCCACCTATCATCCGGTTCGCGCCGAAGAACGGGCGTTGGAACGGCGCGAGTACGTTCTGGGAGAGATGTGGCAGAACGGGTATATTGATCTTGAAACCTATGAAGAGGCCCGCATCGCCCCCTTGCTGACCGTGCAGGCCGGCGACCGCGAGGCTTTTGCTACGAAACTGCCCTCTCGCGACTACTTCACCGAGGAAATCAGCCGCCAGCTTTCTCGTGATTTCGGCCAGGACGGGTTCAAGGCCGCCGGTTTGACCATCCGCGCCACCGTGGACCCCGAGATGCAGGAGATTGCCGCAGCAGCCCTGCGCGATGCACTGGAAAGCTATGACCGCGCGCAAGGCGAATGGCGTGGTGCGGCGGCGGTGATCGAAGCCGAGGCGCTGAACGCCGATTGGCGCGAGGCGCTGGCAAACACCCCGAAGCTCGCCCGCGACGTGGCCGACTGGTATCCGGCGGTCGTGCTTGAGGTGGGCGAGACCTCGGCCCGGATCGGTGTCGAAGGCTGGGACGACGGTACCGACGGCCATTTCATCACCCCGGACGATCTGAAATGGATCCGGGGCGCGCGGGTCGCCCGCGACATCCTCAGCGTGGGCGATGTGGTCTATGTGCGCCACGAAGGCGGCTCCTCTGCCGATCCAGTGTTCTCGCTTCGGCAGGTACCGGGCGTGCAGGGCGGTTTCATGGCGATGGACGTCAACACGGGTCGCGTTCTGGCCATGCAGGGCGGGTTTTCCTATCAGGCGTCGAATTTCAACCGGGCGACGCAGGGGCTGCGCCAGCCCGGGTCTTCCTTCAAACCCTTCGTCTATGCCGCCGCGCTCGATTCCGGGTTCACCCCCGCAACCATCGTGATCGACGCGCCGATCGAGGTGGACGTGGGCGGCGGACGGGTCTGGCGGCCCAAGAACGCCTCGAACACCTTTTACGGCCCGACGCCCTTGCGCACCGGGATTGAACGGTCGCGGAACCTGATGACGGTGCGCCTTGCCGAAGAGGTCGGCATGTACACGGTCGCGGGATATGCCGAACGCTTCGGGGTCTATGACCGGATGGACCCCTACCTTGCCAACTCCCTCGGATCGCAGGAAACCTCGCTTTACCGCATGGTCTCGGCCTACGCGATGTTCGCCAACGGGGGCGAGCGGGTCGAGCCGACCCTGGTCGACCGGGTGCAGGATCGCTGGGGCACAACCATCTATCGCCACGACCAGCGCGATTGTGTCGATTGCGCGACGCGTGAACTGGCAGCGGGCGAACTTCCCGACATCAAGACAAACCGCAAGCAGGTGATGAACCCCATCACCGCCTATCAGCTCACTTCTATGATGCGCGGTGTGGTCGAACGCGGCACCGCCTCGGGTGCAGTCAACCTCGGCGTGCCGACGGCGGGCAAGACAGGTACCACCAACGATGCGCGCGATGTCTGGTTCGTGGGCTTCACCAGCACCATCGCGGCGGGCTGCTACATCGGCTACGACCAGCCCAAACCCCTTGGGCGCGGGGCTTCGGGCGGGGCGATGTGCGCGCCGGTGTTCCAGAAGTTCATGAAGAAGGCGGTCGAAAAATACGGCGGCGGGCGCTTTGCCATCCCCCCCGGCGGCCGCTTCATCAAGATCGACCGTTACAACGGCGCACGCCTTCCCGATCAGGCTTCGGGCGAACACGTGGTGGCCGAGTACTTCCGCGAAGGCGAAGAACCGGTGTTCGGCATCGCCTTTGACGGCGGTTTCGCCATGGGCGCGAACCTGCCTCTGTTCACCGACGCCGAGCTTGGCAACACCTCGACCATCGAAACCGGCTCGGGCGAGATCATCACGATCCCCGATCAGGCCACGGCGGGCGAGGTCTCGGCGGGCGGATTGTATTGATTTTGCAGGGAAAGTCGCTGCTTTGCCCGATTTGAGGCGCAAATCTGCCACAATCTGAGGCCAGACCGGTCCGGTAGAATATCCAATGTGTCTTGAACGCGGTGCCTATGACCGAGGCGAATGTCGCATATGAGGCCACGGAAGCCGGGATGGCGCTCCCTATCGGCACAAAGCTGGCGGGAGATCAGTTTACGATTACCGATTATTTGGGTGCCGGCGGATTTGGCATAACATACCGCGCCAAGGACAACGTTCTTGGCCGAACGATCGTGATCAAGGAATGCTTCCCCGGCGACTTCTGCGTGCGCCAGGGAAAGAACGTGCTTGCGCGATCCCAGGGCTATGTGAAACCCGTCCGTTCCATCGTGAACATGTTCATGCGCGAGGCTCGCAGCCTTGCCAAGCTGCGCCATCCCAACATCGTCGGCGTCCACCGGGCTTTCGAGGAAAACCAGACCGCCTATATGGTGCTGGACCTGATCGAAGGGCGCGACCTGTTCGACATCCTCGATACGGGATCGCCCAAGCTGTCGCCCGCCCGAGTCCGCGACATCCTTCTGCAACTCCTCGATGCCATCGAAAAAGTCCATGACCTTGGCCTGTTGCACCGCGATATTTCGCCCGACAACATCCTGATCGAAAAGACCGGCACCCCGATCCTGATCGACTTTGGCGCCGCCCGTGGCGATCCCAGCCGCCACACAAGGGCGGTGTCGTCGCTTCTGGTGGTCAAGGACGGGTATTCGCCCCAGGAATTCTACGTCGCAGGCAGCGAACAGACCCCATGCAGCGATCTTTATGCGCTGGCCGCTACCTTCTACCACGTCCTCAGCGGCAAGGCCCCCACGAGCAGCCAGAGCCGCCTTGTGGAAATCGCCGGTCACAAGCCGGACCCGAGCGTTCCGCTTCTGGGCCATGTCGAAGGCTATGACGACGCTTTCCTCAAGGCCATCGACATGGCCATGAACATCCATCCCGACGACCGGATCCAATCGGCCGCGAAATGGCGCAGCATGATCGTCGAAGGGGCGGCGAATTCCGCCGGATCCCCCCGGTCCGAGCCAATTCTCACCAAGAAAGACGTCAGCCTTGAATTCGAAACGGCACTGACGCAACTGGTCGCGGAAACCAATGACGAGGTACGGCGCACGTCGAAGGTTCCCGTGGAACCGGAAGAAAAGGCGCCGGTACGGGCCGAAGAACCTTCGAAACCCGCCTGGATCGACGAATTCAACCAGGAAACCCTTGCCCCCGAAGATGCCGAAGCCTGGGTGGATGACGCCTTCGAGGATCGTTCGCTGTCCCAGTCACCGGGTGCGCGGGAAAGGTCGGATACCAACTGGATCGACCTTGCCCAGGAAAAACAGGAAGAGAAGCTGCGCCAGCAGGCCGCCTATTACGGTCTGGAGGACGACCGGGTCGCCTCGCGCATCGCTTCGACCGTGTCGCGCAACCCGTTTGACGAAACAGACGGCATCGAGGTGGCGCCGCAGCCCCGAAAGCGCAGCTTTGTCGAGACGGTGCGCAAGCTGGGGCTCTACCTTGTCCTTGTCCTTTTCGTGGCCTTCATGATCCTGATCCGCTGACCAATTTGGCCCCAAGGGCAGGGGGCTATACAGGAATAGCGCTTGTCTGGCAGACTTCCTTCACCGGCTTTCAGTGGGGGATGCATGGAACAGCCAGTCAGAAAAAGGTTCGATTACAGCGAAATCTACGAAGTCATGGCCGCGCTCGACGAGCAGGAGCTTTGGCCCTACGCGCCCAGTGCGCCCGAGGAGTTGAAGCGCAACCGCTGGATGGCCGCGCGCAGGATGCTCGAAGGTGAGATGAGCGAAAAGGCGGGGCGCAAGATATTCGCAATCCCCGCGTCCTCGGGCACGGCGGCGGTTCACATCGGCCTCGGCGGTCTGAAGGTGCCCGCCGGCTCCGAAGTGATCCTGCCCGCGATGACCGACATGGGCAGCGCCTCGCCGGTGATCTTTCAGAACCTGATCCCGGTCTTTGCCGATCTTGATCCCGAAACCGGGCTTTTGACAGCCGATACCATCAGCCGTGCCATTACTGAACGCACCGGCGCTGTCATCGTCGTCCACCTTGCTGGATCGCCCGCCGACATGGACCCGATCATGGAGCTTTGCCGTCCAAAGGGCATCAAGGTGATAGAGGATGCCGCACAGGCCCACGGCGCCACCTACAAGGGCCGCCCCGTCGGCACCCTTGGCGATGCCGGGGCCTTCAGTCTCAATGGCCAGAAACAGATCACCACGGGCGAGGGCGGGTTGGTCTTTGTCGACGACGTCGAAACCTTCAAACGCTGTCTGAACTTTTCCGACAAGCACCGCCGTCGCGTGCCGCCCGAGACGCCGGAACATGACATCTACGCCGGTGCCGGTCTCAGCTATCGGATGAGCGACGTCGATTTCTCGATGCTGCTGGCACAGTGGAAGAAACTGCCCGAGATTGCCGCGCGCTTCACCGCCGTCGGGCGGCGGCTCGACGAACGGCTGTCGGCGATTCCCGGCGTTTCCCCGATGAAACACCATCCCGACGCCGTGCCGACATTTTTCACCTATCTCTACCGCCTGAATGGCGCGGCGTTGGAGAAGAAAGACGCCGTGAAAGCCGCCGTGGACGAAGCCGCGAAACGGGTCGCCATGCGCTCGCGCGGCCCATACGGACAAAAGCCGCTCTATGCCTTTCCCGTCTTCCAGAACCGCAATTTCTTTCCCTCCGCCGATGGCGAGGCGCAAATCTGGCCCGCGGAACTGGTGGCGCAAAAGCGGTTTCCGGGACTTGAACCCTACGATTATTCGAAGGTTTCCCTGGCAAACACACAGGCGTGGTACGAAACCTCCCTTTCGCTGTCCTTCCACGATGGCCACAGCCCCGAACATGCCGACGTCATTGCCGACGCCATTGCCAGCGCGATCTAGTCGCGGGCAGGGGCCTTGTCGTAAGTTATCCGAAACCCGCCATAAGCGGGGCGGGCCTTGCTAGTCTTTCTTTATCGGCAAAGGAGAAAGACAATGGCAGATCAAAGACACAGGAAAGATCAAAAGCCCATCCCTACCCCTGGGCCTTTCAAGCCCGAGACCTTCCGCTTCACCGACTGGGCGATGATCTGATGAACCGGCTTCGGCCCGAAAGAGGGCCTAGTCCTCAGCTTGCGCCTCACCGCGTTTCATGCCCGAAACGCCCTGGGCCAGGGTCGCAGCCATGAAGCCATCAAGATCGCCGTCCAGCACACCGGATGTGTCCGAGGTTTCATGCCCCGTCCGCAGGTCCTTCACCATCTGGTAGGGTTGCAGGACATAGGACCGGATCTGGTTGCCCCAGCCCGCATCGCCCTTGTTCTCATGCGCCTCGTTGATCGCGGCATTCCGCTTGTCCAACTCCATCTGATACAGACGCGATTTCAGGGCCTTCATGGCGATGTCGCGGTTCTGGTGCTGGGATTTCTCGGAACTTGTCACCACAATTCCGGTCGGTTCGTGTGTGATCCGCACTGCCGAATCCGTGGTGTTGACGTGCTGACCGCCTGCGCCCGAGGAACGATAGGTATCGATGCGAATGTCGGAAGGGTTCACCTCGATCTCGATATTGTCGTCCACCACCGGGTAGACCCAGACGGATGAGAAGGACGTGTGCCGCCGCGCTGCGCTGTCATAGGGCGAAATACGCACAAGGCGATGCACGCCCGATTCCGATTTCAGCCAGCCATAGGCATTCGGCCCGGAAATCTTGTAGGCCGCCGACTTGATGCCGGCCTCTTCGCCCGCGCTTTCGGACTGCAATTCCACCTTGTAGCCCTTGGATTCCGCCCATCTGACGTACATCCGCGCCAGCATGGACGCCCAGTCACAGCTTTCCGTGCCACCGGCGCCCGAGTTGATTTCAAGGAAGGTATCGTTGCCGTCCGCCTCGCCATCCAGAAGCGCTTCTATCTCGGCAGCGGCGGCCCGTTCGGCCAGCGTCTTCAGCGCGGCTTCGGCTTCGCCCACGACCTCGGCATCGTCTTCCATCTCGCCCAGCTCGATCAGCTCGACGTTATCGGAAAGCTCCTGCTTCATCCCCGTATAGCGATCCATCGCATCCACCAGCATCTGGCGGTCGCGCATCAGCTTTTGCGCCTTTTCCGGATCGTCCCAAAGGTTCGGATCCTCGGTCATCGCGTTGAACTCTTCCAGGCGATGCGGGGCCGTTTCGTAATCCATACGCTGAGCCAGAAGCTCCAGCGATTTCTCGATGGCGGCGACCGTGTTTTCGGCCTCGGCACGCATGTGGTTGACTCCCGATCGTTAGGTCGGAAACTCTTATCAATGCACCGGGGTGGCATCAACAGGGTTGGGAACGACAATTGATTCAGGCACAGCTGGAAACGGCGATTTTCATGAGCTTTCTCGCCATGCTTGTCGTGGTCCCGATCCTTGCCATTGTTGCGGGCCTCGCAAGGAACGGCCGTTGGTTTCTCTATAGCTGGTTGGTCGGGTTTGTGCTTCTCGTCCTTACACTGTCGCTAGGATTCTGGCCGGGTCGGTCCTGGGGATCGCTGGAAAGGGTGCCGGGCATGCTGGCGCTGACCTTCTTCGGCTCGACCCTGGTGGCAATTGTACTCTATGGCGCGATAACCACCTTTCGTGATTGGCGAGCACGAAAAACCGGACATGACCCAGATCAATGACAGGTGCCGACCACGGGGCGACGCTCGCAGGATGAACGACCACGACCCAATCGCAGCCTCTCCGAAACCCGAGATCGGGAGTGTCACCCTGCACGAGATCCTGACGTCGCTGAAGGCGGGTATCTGGGATTTCAAACGCGCCCCGCTTTTCGGTATCGCGTTTTCAGCCTTCTACGTGCTGGCCGGCATCGCTCTTTTGTGGCTCGGGGCCAGCACGTTCCTCTGGACGCTTGCTTTTTCCCTTGGATTCCCGCTGGTTGCGCCCTTTGCCGCCGTGGGTATTTACGAAGTCAGCCGCCGGATCGAGGCCGACGAACCCCTGAACTGGGGCGAGGTGATGGGCGTCGTCTGGCAGGAACGCCGCCGTCAACTGCCCTGGGTCGGCGCGATCCTTGCCTTCATCTTTCTGTTCTGGAGCTTTTTTGCCCATATGACCTTTGCCCTCGTCATGGGGGTGGCGTCGCTGAACGTTCCGCATTCCTGGGCCTTCTACAGCACGGCCGAAGGGCTGATGATGGGCGCGATCCAGGCCGTTGTCGGGGCAGGGGTGGCCTTTCTGGTCTTCGGGCTGACCGTGGTGTCGATCCCCTTGCTGGTGGACAAGGAAATCGACTTTGTCACTGCCATGCTGATCAGCCTCAGGGCCGTATCGCAAAACAAACTTCCGATGACCCTCTGGGCGGCCATCATCGCGTCAACGCTTTTCGTCGCCATGATCCCGGCCTTCCTTGGCCTGTTCATCGCATTGCCGGTTCTTGGCCATGCGACCTGGCACCTGTACCGCCGCGCACTCTACCATCCTGTGGTTTGAGGGCACTCATTTTGCCGATGTTCACTGAACCGTAACGTTCCGAGGCGAGCCTTCGGGGGATGTTCAAATCCACGCTGCTGATCGCAGCCGCCCTGATCCTTGCCTGCCTTGCCGGTCCGATGGCCGTGTTCCTTTCCTTGGCCGGGGAGCGGGACTCGTCCGATATTTACGTCTTTCTTCAGGCGCCGGGCGACGGCGCTCTCGCGAAACTCGGCCTGCGCGAGGTCAGCCCCTATCGCACGTTCTTTGCTCGGATTGTCTTCATCCCCCCGGATTTTCACCTTCGATTAGTCGAATCCGGTTACGTGATCCTGCCTGCAGGTGTTCTTGCCGAGATTTGCGGTGCTGTCGAAACCTAGGATGAGTTTACAATGAAACGCCTTGCTTCCCTCGATCCACAACGGGGCATTCTGGTCCTTGCCACGGTGGTTGCCCTGATCGTTTCAGCCATTGCGTTGGCGGTAAACGGAAACCTGATTGCGACCGTGGCGACATCGGGCGGTTTCCTGGTCGTCGGGCTGCTGCTGTTCCGAAGCGGGGAAAAAACCCGCAATGTCGGTATCGCCACCGCCCTGATCGGCCAGGCGATTGCCCTGACGGGCGCTCTTCAGGGCCATCCCTGGCAGATCGACGGACACATGCTGTTCTTTGCCCTTCTGGCCTGCCTGATCCCCTTGCGCAGCATTCCGGCGATCCTGATGGCCACGGCGATCACGGCGGTTCATCACCTGTCGCTTGCCCTGTTGTTCCCGGCCATGGTCTATCCCGGCGGCGACCTTGTCGAAAACCTTGTACGCACCGTTTTCCATGCCGTGATCGTCCTGCTTGAATCGGGGATCCTCGTGGCGGCGGTGGTGTCGCTCAACCGCATGGACCGGGATATGATGGACCGGAACGCCCAGTTGGAAGACACGCTGCGGCAATCCGACAGCGCCCGCCAGGATGCAGAGGCGGCGCGCCATTCCGCAGAGGCTGTGCAGGAACAGGCCAAGGCCGACAAGGACCGCGCCGAAGCGCTTTTGCAGGAATCGCAAGAAGCGGAAAAACAGCGCCTTGCAGCCGAACGGCAGCGCGAGAAAACCCAAGCCGAGTTTGAAGAGAAATCGAAACTGGCGCTGGATGAACAGACAAAGGCTGTCAGCGTCATCGGTGCTGCCATGGAGCGTATCAAGGGCGGTGATCTGACAGCCCGTATCGGTGCCGAACTTCCGGTAACCTACAAGGATATCGGCAAAGCCTTCAACGAAGCATTGCAGGCGATGGACGAGGTTGTATCGCAGGTCGCCCAAAAGACCGAAGAGATGAAGGCGCAGGTGTATGAAATCACCGCCGCGACAGAAGACCTGGCAAGTCGCACTGAAGTTCAGGCACAGGTTCTGCGCGAAAGCTCCGAAGGCCTGGAGAAACTGACGCAGACCGTGTCCAGGACCGAGGAAACGGTCAGGGAAGCCGACAGTTCCGCCCAATTGGCACAGGACAATGCCAAGCGCAGTGAAGCGATCGTGTCGGAAACATCCCAGGCCATGCAGGCCATCCAGACCGAGGCGTCCGAGATCTCGCAAATCGTGAAGGTGATCGACGACATCGCTTTCCAGACCAACCTTCTGGCCCTGAACGCCGGTGTCGAAGCCGCGCGTGCCGGTGACGCGGGTCGGGGCTTTGCTGTGGTCGCCTCCGAAGTACGCGGCCTTGCACAGCGTTCGTCGGAAAGCGCAACCAACATCCGGGATCTGATCGAACGCTCTGGCGAACAGGTCGATGCAGGTTCGACCAAGATCGAAAAGACCGTTGCCTCGCTCAGCGATGTCCTGAGCGCGGTGCAGGAAATCTCTGACAAGACGAACAAGATCTCCGAAGGCGCCCATGCCCAGACAACGGGAATTTCCGAACTGAACCAGAAGGTGGCACGGCTTGATTCCGCCACACAGCAGAACGCGGCGATGTTCGAAGAGACTTCGGCCGCCCGTACCAACCTGCTGCAATGGGCCGAAACGCTTCAGCAGTTGACCGCCAGCTTCCAGGTGTCATCGCAGTTGAAAGGTCATACAAAGGCGGCCTAAGCGATCAACGGGGTGGCGATCCGCGGCCGCATTCTCCCGTCCGCCCAACCAGACCCGGGGGCGGTGGCAAGCGCCATTCGCCAGATACGACAACCATCTAAAGAAAAAGGCGCCAGTTGCGCGGCGCCCTTTTCCTGAAACTTGTCTTGACCCGTGGCTTTGCCACAAAGCCGAATTCGCGCAAAAGCGGTGTTCAGCTCTTGACGCCTGCCGCTTGCGGTGCGGGTGCCGTGGCCGGTTTTGGCGCAACGCCACCACCCTTGGAATTCAGCGGGTCTTCCTGGCGCTGAACCGAACCCTCGAAGTGGGCACCGGACTCAATCGCGATGGTCTTGTGGATGATGTCGCCCTCGACACGCGCGGTCGAAGTCAGGCGCACCTTGAGGCCCCGCACCTTGCCCACGACGCGGCCATTGACCACGACGTCATCGGCAATGCACTCGCCCTTGACCGTTGCCCCTTCGCCCACCGTCAGAAGATGCGCACGAATGTCGCCTTCCACGGTGCCTTCGATATTCACGTCACCGGTCGTCTTGATATTGCCGGTGATCTGCAAATCGGCCGACAAGACCGATGCCGGAGGTTTGGCTTTTGGTGTGGTGGGGGTTGGGTCGCTCATTTTGGGGGCCTCGTCTTTTTTTGCTGGCTCGGCATCCTGGGCCGGGCCTGGTTCGTTGATTTTGCTTTTAGAAAACATCTCTCGCTGCCTTGATGTATTTCATTGGGTTGACGGCTTTCCCACCCACCCGGATCTCGTAGTGGAGATGAGTGCCCGTAGACCGTCCGGTGTTTCCCATATCACCGATGCGCTCACCGCGCGAGACCCTTTGACCAACTGATACGCGGATCTTTGACAGATGTGCGTATCTCGTCTCAAACCCGAATTCATGCCGTATCTTGATAAGGTTACCATATCCTGACTGTCGCCCGGCATGAACCACAACACCGTCCGCCGTTGCGTGGATCGGCGTACCGGTCGAACCCGCCCAATCGTGTCCTTCGTGCATCCTTCCCCAACGCGGACCGAATCCGCTGGTCGAGCGATAGCTGCCCCGCACCGGAAAGCTGAATGGCGTCTTTTCGGCGGCGATCCGGTAGAGATTCACCTGGTCCAGCTTTTCCAGCACTTCGTTCGCACGCTGCGTCAGCGGATCTTCGGGGATGTCGGTGTCGGTCTGAAAGTGGATCGGGGTCAACGGCCCCCCCTGGCCGGAATAGCTGCGCCGCACCTGTTCGATGATACTGTCGGTCGGCAGGCCGACCGCGCTGAACATTTCGTCGATCGGCTCAAGCGAGCTCGCAACGGCCTCTTCGATCTGCGAGAAAATGCGCTCGTTGCGTTCGGCTTCCAGTTTCTGATCGAAAGCGATTTCTTCCAGAAGCGTTTCGGCCTCTTCGACATAGCTGGTCATGTCGTCGCGTTCGCGGGCCAGGTTGCCAAGCGCCGCGGTCATGAAATCCAGCGTTGTTTCCATGTCCTGAAGCGAGGCGACCTCGGGCTGCCCCGCCGTCGTTTCCTCAAGTGCGGCCACCAGCGAACGCGCTTCGCCGCGGGCCGCATCGCGTTCCTTCATCGTGTCGCGCAGGGTCGCGGCAAGAACGTCGATCCCGGTTTCCAATTCGCGACGGCGATCTTCCGAGGACAAAAGCCGCGACTGCATCGCCGAAACCTCGGCCAGTGCAACGGCAAACCGGTCTTGCGCTTTCTTGGCTTCCTCGGCGCGGGCATCGCGTTCAATGGAAATCTCGTTCAGCCGGGTCTCGTAAACCGCCTGGTCCCGCAGGGCCTGTTCGCGCAGGTCGCCCGCCCCAAGCGAGTGCATCACGAGGATGGCCGAGGAAACGATCGTCCAGCCCAGCAAAAGCGCCGTTCCGGCGATTCCGACGAACTGCGTGCTCGAGGTCAGGCGGATGAACCGTGTCTCGGTATCGGACCTGAGGAAAAGCCGCTGTTCCGGCAAGGTCCGGTCAAGCCAGCTGTGAAAACGCGCGCGTAGTCTTTGCAAAACGGGTGTCCCGTGCCCAGAAATGTCAAATCGGGCCCTGTCCTGACCCAACTCCGAAAGTGTTAATGCCTGAAATGTGGTCAGGCAAGCACGGCAACGTCGCAGCCTAAAGTACTGGATATATAGGCGGATTCCCGCCGACCCTTCAGTCGCTTTCCGACAGGGGCCAGTAGAAATCCGGCGGCAAGCCCGCTTCGGCGCGTTTTTCGTCGTTGAAAGGCGGTTTCAGGGGGCCATGGAAATAGGTCTGCACCAACCGGTGAAACTCGGGCTTCGGGTCGATGTTGTCGCGACCGCACAGGAAATGAAACCATTTCGAGCCATAGGCGACGTGCCCCACTTCCTCGCCATAGATCACCTCCAGCGCGGCAACCGCTTGGTCGTCCTTGGCGCGTTTGAAAATCTCGATCATGCCGGGGGTCACATCAAGGCCACGCGCCTCAAGCACCATCGGCACCACGGCCAACCGGCCCATCAGGTCGTCCACCGTGTCTTCCGCCGCCCGCCACATGCCGGCATGGGCCGGCAGGGCGCCATAGTGGCTGTCTTTGGCTTCAAGACAGTCACACATCAGGTTGAAATGCTTGGATTCCTCGTCCGCAGCCTTCACCCAGTCGTCATAGAAACCGGGCGGCATCTGCAAGTGACCGAACCGCGCGATCAAATCCCAATGCAGATCGACCGCGTTCAACTCGATATGCGCCACGGCGTGCAAAAGTGCGATCCGACCCTCGGGTGAGCCGGGCTTGCGTTTCGGCACATCGCGCGGGTCGAGCAATTCCGGGCGCTCGGGCCGGGCAGGGCGCAGGGGCGGATCGCCGCGCCCGACCGGAAGCGGCTTGCCCGCATCCCTTGCGGCGAACCAACGCGCCGCATGGGTCCGGCTCAGCGCAGTTTTCTGGCGGCCATCGGCGGTGGCAAGCACCGCACAGGCCATTTCCGTCAGGGTCACCGCCATCTGATCGTCTTCATCCGTCTCCGCTCAAAGCGCCTTGGCTGCCTCCAGCACCGCCTCCACGTGCCCCGGCACCTTCACCTTGCGCCATTCCTCGCGCACCACGCCATCACCGTCGATCAGAAAGGTCGCGCGTTCGATCCCCATATGGGTCTTGCCATACATCTTCTTTTCCACCCAGACGCCGTAATCCTCGCAAGTCGTGCCATCGGCGTCGGACACCAGCACCACACCAAGATCATGCTTGGCGATGAATTTTTCGTGCTTGGCGACCGTATCTTTCGACACGCCGATCACCTCGACCCCTGCGGCAGTAAATTCCGCCAGTTGCGCGGTGAAATCCAGCGCTTCGACGGTGCAACCCGAGGTGTCGTCACGGGGATAGAAGTAAAGAACCACCGACTTCGGGCGAAGCGCCGACAGCGTGACCTCCGCGCCGCCGTCGCGGGGCAAGGTGAAATCCGGGGCAGGTTTTCCGATCAATGACATGGGGGGCGGGCCTCGCAAAGTTTTTCATTGGGTTTCTCGGCCGTTCGGCGCTATCACCGTCACGGGGGACGAGGAGAAAATGGCCGACGACACCGACCAACCTAAGACCGAGCCGCCCGAGGTCAAACGCAAATCGAAACCGCGTCAGACACGCCGCACAAGGCGCGTGGGGCTTGGCTCGGTGTTTTCGATTGCCGTGGCGGGTCTTGTCTTTCTGGCGTTGTTCCTTTCCCTGTCCGGCCGGTCGGTGCCGATGCCCGAGATCCTGCGGTCCTCGATCGAAGACCGGGTAAATGTCAGGTTCGACGGAAACCCCCTGAAACTCGGCTCCATGCGGCTCGCAATTGCCCGCGACGGCAAGCCTCAGGTCCTGATGCGCAACATCCGCATCGCCGACCCCGACGGCGGCGGCGTGGCGCAGTTGAACAGCCTTGGCGCGGAACTTTCGCTGGATCGCCTGATCCGGGGCGAGGTCTCGGCTTCGTCGCTTGTGCTGGCCGGGGCACAGATCACGGTACGCCGTAACTCCGACGGTTCTTTCGCCTTCCGGTCGGACCAGTTGACGGAGACCGAAGCGGCCACCTTGCCCGACCTTCTGGAACAGGTGGACATGTTGTTTGCGACGCCGGCGCTTGCCGCACTGGAAGAAGTCCAGGCGGTCGGCATCGTGCTGACGCTGGAAGACGCGCGGTCGGGGCGCATCTGGCAGGCCTCGAACGCCACCGCGATCCTTCGGAAAACCGCCGAGGGCCTTTCCGTCTCTATCGCGTCCGATGTCTTCAACGGCACCGATAACCTCGCCGTGTTGCAAATGTCTGCAGCCCTGAACCGGGTCAGCCGGGGCGTGTCCCTTGGCATCCAGATCACCGACATGCCCGCCGCCGACATCGCGCTTCAATCGCCGGTGGTTTCGTGGCTGTCGGTTCTGGATGCGCCGATCTCGGGCGCGGTGCGCACCGAGCTTGACGAAAACGGCCAACTGACCAGCTTTGCCGGAACGCTGGACATATCCCAAGGCGCGCTCCAGCCCGCCGAGGATATTCCGCCGGTCAATTTCGATGCGGCGCAGGCCTATTTCACCTTCGACCCCGATCGCCAACGGATCGACTTTTCGCAAATCGCCCTGTCCGGCGAAGACGGTGCGCTTTCGGCCACCGGTCACGCCTATCTTGCCGAGTTGGACGGGCTTTGGCCTCGCGCGTTTCTCGGGCAATTCCGGGTCGAGCAACTGGCTTACGAAGGCGGCGGCGTCTTCTCGGGGCCTGTCGCCTTTGATGACATCCGCGCCGACCTGCGTCTGAGGCTCGACCCCTTCGTCGTCGATATCGGTCAACTTGTGATCGACAACGACGGCACCCCCGCCAGGGCTTCCGGCAAGATCGAGGCCCGCGACGGCCAATGGCGCGCGGCCATTGACGCAACGACCGAGCGTGTCAGCGCCGAAAGGGTGCTACAACTCTGGCCGGTTAAAGTGTCGCCGATCACGCGCGGTTGGCTCAGCCAGAACCTGAAGGGCGGTGATGTGGTGAACCCCGCCGCCGCCGTGCGATTTCTTTCGGGTGAAAAGCCCGACATTTCGCTCAGCTTTGAAATCGAAGATGGCGAGGCTTCTTTCCTGCCCGCCCTGCCGCACCTGACCTCGGTCACGGGCCGGGCAACCATGTTCGATCACGCCTTTTCCCTTGTCGTGGACGAAGGTGGTGTCACCTCGGACAATGGGGAGTGGGTGACGGCGGACGGGTCGGTCTTTCAGGTGGACGACATCCGCCCGAAACCCGCCTGGGGCAAGATCGACATCGCCGCAAAGGCCCCGCTGCCCGCGATCCTTACGCTTCTGGACAATCCGCCGTTCCGCATCATGAAGCGGGCGGGCCAACCGGCCGACCTGGCCCTTGCCGACGCCGAGGCGCGGGCGGTCATCTCGCTGCCGTTAAAGAACGAAATCGACAATGACGACGTGCACTACGACGTCACCGCGCGCCTGTTGAACGTGACGTCGGATCGGCTGGTCGAAGACCGTGTGGTCTCGGCCGACCTTCTGACGCTTCGCGCCGACCCCGAAGGCATCGGAATCGACGGCAATATGCGACTGGACGGCGTGCCGCTGTCTGCAAGCTGGCGGCAAGGGTTCGGCGACGCGGCAAAGGAAGGCGGGCGCATCAACGGAAGTATCGCGCTGGCCGAAAACACCCTTGAAGCCTTCGACCTTTCGCTGCCAGATGGGCTGATCGGCGGCGCGACGCAGGCACGCTATGACCTGGCGCTGCCGTTGGACGGCCAACCGGAACTTACACTGACATCGGATCTTTCGGGGCTGTCGATGGCCGTGCCGTCGATAAACTTCCGCAAACCGGCAAGTGAGACCGGGGAGTTGCTGGCACGCGCCACCCTGGGCAATGTGCCTGACATACAGGAATTTTCCCTCAGCGCGCCAGGGCTGACACTGACCGGCGATCTCGAGTTTTCCGAGACCGGCTTTCAGGGCGCGACCTTCTCGACCGTTGAGGTTGACGACTGGCTGGATGCCCAACTGCGCCTCACACCCGGCGCGCGCGGAACGGCAATTGCGTTGACCGGAGGCACCTTCGACATGCGCCGCTTCGAAAGTGGGCAGGGCGGGGGCGGCAGCGACGGCGGCACCATCGACGTCAACCTCGACCGGTTGATCGTCTCTGACGGTCTTGCACTCTCGCCGATCCGGGGCCGGATCCAGCAAACCCGTTTTGGCCTCTCCGGCAATTTCGAGGGCCGCGTGAACGGCGGCACCGCGATCCGGGGCACGCTATCGCCCGCAAACGGCGGAACCGCTGTCCGCATCCAGTCCGCCGATGCAGCCGGGGTGATGCGCGATGCCGGCCTCACACCGAATGCGCGGGAAGGCTCGCTCGACGTCGTCCTGACGCCCGTTGCGGGCGCGGTTTCCGGCACCTACGACGGCCAGTTCCTGATCGAGAACATGCGCCTGCGCAAAGCCCCCCTGATGGCCGACCTGCTGGACGCCATCAGTGTCGTCGGCCTGATCGACCAGTTGAATGGGCCGGGCATCCGCTTCGGCTCGCTCGACGGGCGGTTCCGCCTGACGCCGCGTCGCCTGCAAATTCTGCGGGCCGCCGCCGTCGGCCCCTCCATGGGGATCTCCGCCGATGGCATCTACAGTTTCGAAAGCAAGAACCTGGACATGCAGGGCGTGATTTCCCCGGTCTATTTCCTGAACGGGATCGGCTCGATCTTCACCCGGCGCGGCGAGGGGCTGTTCGGGTTCAACTATCGCATGTCGGGCAGCGCCGAGAATCCCCGTGTCAGCGTGAACCCCCTGTCGATTTTGACCCCCGGGATGTTCCGGCGCATCTTCCGTTCCGCCCCGCCGGAAGGCTAAAAGCCGGGCATGAAACTTTCCGATTTCGATTTCGACCTGCCCGAACGGCTGATCGCGACGCGCCCGGCGCGGCCCCGCTCGTCGTCGCGTCTGCTTGTCGCAACGCCTGATGCGCTGAGCGACGCCAATGCCATCGACCTGCCCGGATTCCTAAAGCGTGGCGACCGTTTGGTTCTGAACGACACGAAGGTCATCCCAGCAAGGCTCTCAGGCCTGCGCCGCCGCACGGGCGAGGCGGGCGCAACCGAAGCGCGGATCGAGGCGACCCTGCTTGAGCCGCGCGCCGACGGCACCTGGGGCGCGCTTCTGAAACCCTTGAAAAAGGTGCGTGACGGTGAAGACATAAGCTTCTCGGATGACCTTTCCGCCACCGTCGAAGGGCGCGAGGACGGAACGGCGCACCTGCGTTTCAACCTTTCCGGCGATGATTTCGACGCAGCCCTTGCCCAAGCGGGGGCAATGCCCCTACCGCCCTATATTGAAAGCCTCAGGAAAGCCGACGACAAGGACCGCGAGGATTACCAGACCATCTGGGCCCGCCAGACCGGCGCGGTCGCCGCCCCGACCGCCTCGCTCCACTTCGACGACGCGCTGATCGCCGCCTTGGAAAAGGCCGGGGTCGAACAGAGCTTCGTCACCCTCCATGTCGGCGCGGGCACTTTTCTGCCGGTGAAGACAGACGATGTGAGCCAGCACAAGATGCACGCTGAACGCGGCGAGATCACCGCGCGTGCCGCCGAAGAGATCAACGCCACCCGCGCGGCAGGTGGGCGCATCGTGCCCGTCGGCACCACCGCCATGCGCCTGATCGAAACCGCTGCAGCCCCGGACGGCACCCTGTCCGCATGGACGGGTGCGACCGACATTTTCATCACGCCGGGCTACGAATTTCGCATCGCCGACGCGCTGATGACCAATTTCCACCTGCCGAAATCCACGTTGATGATGCTGGTCTCGGCCTTCCTCGGGACCGAGCGGATTCGCGATGTCTACGCCCACGCCATCGCGCAGGATTATCGGTTCTTTTCCTATGGCGATGCCTCGCTTTTGATGCCAAAGGCGTGAAACCGACCTAACCCGTCGCGGTTGGGCTTGGACGCCGCCCGACGCGCGGCTATTCGGACCCTGCAAAGGAGCGTGTCATGTTCGAGGTCATCAAATCCGCCTGGGCCCTGATGGCGGGCATGTTCCTGTTGATGGTGGGCAACGGGCTGCAAGGCTCTCTGATCGGTATTCGCGGCTCGATCGAACAATTCTCGACCACCGAACTGTCGATCATAACTTCGGCCTATTTCGTCGGCTTCCTATTCGGCTCGCGCCTCGCACCCGAGATGATCCGGCGCGTCGGTCATGTCCGCGTCTTCGCAGCCCTCGGTTCGTTCATTTCCGCTGTGCTGATCCTTTACCCCACGATCACCGAACCCTGGGCCTGGATCCTCTTGCGCGTGATCTTCGGATTTTCCTTTTCCGGCGTCTACGTCACGGCGGAAAGCTGGCTGAACAACACCTCGACCAACGAAAATCGTGGCAAGACGCTGTCGCTTTACATGATCGTGCAACTGGGCGGGATCGTTGCCTCGCAGGGCCTTCTGACTGTCGCCGACCCTGCGGGCTTTGTCCTCTTCGTTATTCCCTCGGTCCTTGTGTCTCTGTCGTTTGCGCCCATCCTCCTGGCGGCAACCCCGACACCTGCGTTCGAGACGACCAAGGCGATGAACCTGGCCGAGCTTTACAAGACCTCGCCCACGGGCATCGTCGGCATGTTTCTTCTGGGGTTCATCTTCTCGGCCCAGTTCGGCATGGCCTCGGTCTATGGCACGGCGGCGGGGCTTTCCGTTGCGGAAATCGGCATCTTCGTTTCGGTCATCTTCCTTGGCGGGATGCTTTTGCAATATCCCTTCGGATGGTTCTCTGACCGGATGGACCGGCGTCGCCTGATCTTCGTCGCCGGAGTCGGTGGAGCAGTTGCTGGCTTGCTGGGCTGGCTCGCGGGGGACAATTTCACCTTGATCCTCGTCGCGGCCTTTCTCATGGGCGGCGTGTCGAACCCGCTTTATGCCCTGATGATCGCCTATACCAATGATTACCTGGAAACCGAGGACATGGCGGCCGCATCCGGCGGATTGCTGTTCGTCAACGGTCTGGGGGCCATCGCCGGCCCGGTTCTGACCGGTTGGATCATGACGGCAATCGGCCCCGGAGGTTTCTGGGCCTTCCTGATGGCGACGATGCTGATCCTTGCCCTTTATGTGGCTTATCGGATGACGCAGCGTCCTTCGGTCTATGCCGAAGACGACGATTACGATGCGGTTGCCTATGCCCCGATCATGCCCACGGCCACGGCCGTCGCGGTCGAGGCGGCGCAGGAGTATTATGTCGACAATGCCGAAATTGACACACATGAGGGCGAGGGGCCAACTTGACCCTTGATTGACCGTGCGGTTCTTGTAACGGTGAAATGACAGGAGTCGAAAAACGGCTTGTTTGTGAGGGTGTTGGTATGGCGAACCCGGACGAGGTATTGGCTTTTTGGCTGGACGAAACGGGGCCTGATGGCTGGTATTCCGGGGGCGAAAAACTGGATCAGACGATCCGGGACCGGTTCGAAGCGGATTATGCGCGTGCAACCGAAGGAGCTTTGTCGCTCTGGCTTACCTACGCTTCCGGGGCGCTGGCCTACATCATCCTGACCGATCAGTTTTCCCGCAACATGTTCCGCGACACCGGCGAGGCATTTGCGACCGACGCCGTCGCCAAGGCCGCCGCCAAGGCCGCGATCAACAAGGGATGGGACATGCGCATCGACGGCGCGCCCCGGCAGTTCTTTTATATGCCCTTGATGCACTCGGAATGCCTTGAGGATCAGGATCGCTGCGTGCGCCTGTTCGCCACCCGGATGGAAAGCGAAACCAGCAATCTTTTGCACGCCCGCGCGCACCGCGAGGTGATCCGCCGCTTTGGCCGCTTCCCGACGCGAAACGAAGCACTCGGGCGGGCCTCGACCGAACAGGAAAAGGCCTATCTGAACGGCGGCGGCTACGGCGCGATCGTCGAGGAAATGCGCCAGACCGAAGCTGCCTGACAACAGGAACTTCAGGCCGGGGCGACGGCAAGGCAGACCATGTTCCGCCCGGTCTGCTTGGCCTCCATCAACAGCTTGTCGGCCCGCCGGAACAACCCGGCGCGATCTTCGTTCGCCGCCAGCATGGCCGCCCCGACACTGGTCGTGACATGGATCGTTCCGCCGGGCGATTCGATGGCACGCGCCTCGACCTCGGCGCGCAGGCGTTCGGATATGCGCGACAGATCCTTTGGCCGCACATCGGGGCAGATCACCGCGAATTCTTCGCCACCGATGCGGGCAGCCAGATCGCATGTGCGGATCGTTTCGCGGATGATTTCGCCCAACTCCCGGATCACCATGTCGCCCACATCGTGGCCATAGGTGTCATTGACCGATTTGAAATGGTCGATGTCCAGCATGATCAATCCGATTGACATCTCCTTGTCCTGAGACGGTTGCGTGACATGGGCAAGGGCCTCGTCAAAGGCGCGGCGGTTGGCCAGCCCCGACAGTTGATCGGTCTCGGCCAGTTCCATAAGATCGTCACTCAGGCTTTCGAAATGTGCGCGCCGCTCGACCTCGTGCTTGACGACGGGATAGACGACAAGAAGACCAAGCGCGGAACAAAGAAACACAAGCCCGACCAGCATCGCCCGCTCGGGTGGGGAATGATAGGCGGTGGCGGGAAGCTCGATCCCCACCTCCCAAAGGCCACGGACCTCGCCCTCGCTGTCGGCGCCCTTGGTCGACGCGCCGCCGTGGCAGGCGCTGCACGTGCCATCCATCCGGATCGGCGTGGCATAGCGCAGAACCTCCATGTCGCCCGGCCAGATCTCGACCCGCCAGAAACTGTCCCGTGCCCCTTCCGAAAGGGCCGCGACCGCCGCGCGTTCGAATTCGCTGGTGCCGAAGGTCGAAAAGGGATCGGTGCTGTAGATCCGGAACTTTGTGTCTTTCAGGGTCTCGGACAATTCTTCGGTCAAAAGCCGCGAAAAGGTCGCAGGATAATGGATCCGCCCGGCGTCCGGCTCGTCAGCGCTGGTCCACATGGCACCCGAACCATGCGCACCCGCAGTGCTTTCCGAGTATTGCACATGGGCGACCTTGGTGAACTGCGCAAGAATGGCGGCATTGTCCAAGGTGCGGTTCAAGACGACGTCGCGGGCGTGTCGTTCCTGGTAGGACAGGATCAGCGTCGCGATCACCAGCGTCGCAATCAGCAATAATACCGAGCATTCCGCCAGGCTTGGTACGCGTAGTTTCACGCTGTCACTCCTTTGGAATGGCAAGGATGAGCCGCATGTCCTAACAAAAACTCAACGTTAAAAAGCTGCCTATCTGACGCATAGCAGGCATTCCAAGGCGGCAACGTCGCCCTCGTGACTTTCGGTTCAACCTGTGGCAGATAGTTTAACGTCAAACAATCTTGCCGCCGGAGGAGAATATGGCCGCGAAATCCTATGATGTGATTGTAATCGGTGCCGGTCCCGGCGGTTACGTGGCTGCGATCCGCGCCAGCCAGTTGGGCCTGAAGACGGCCATTGTCGAACGTGAGCACATGGGCGGCATCTGCCTCAACTGGGGATGCATCCCGACAAAGGCGCTTCTGCGATCTTCCGAAGTCTTTCATCTGATGCATCGGGCCAAGGAATTCGGCCTGAAAGCCGATAACGTCGGCTATGACCTTGATGCCGTGGTCAAGCGTTCGCGCAACGTGGCCAAGCAATTGAACGGCGGCGTCGGTCACCTGATGAAGAAGAACAAGGTCGATGTGGTCATGGGCGCGGCAACGCTTCCCGCCAAGGGCAAGGTTTCGGTCAAGACCGACAAGGGCACCGAGGAACTGACCGCCAAGTCGATCATCCTCGCCACCGGGGCACGTGCGCGCGAACTGCCGGGGCTGGAAGCCGACGGCGAACGGGTCTGGACCTACAAGCACGCCCTGCAACCGCCCCACATGCCGAAGAAACTTCTGGTGATCGGCTCGGGCGCAATCGGCATCGAATTCGCCAGCTTCTACAACACACTTGGCGCCGACACGACGGTGGTCGAGGTGATGGACCGCGTCCTGCCTGTGGAAGACGCCGAAATCAGCGCCTTTGCCAAGAAACAATTCGAAAAGCAGGGCATGAAGATCATGCAAAAGGCGATGGTCAAACAGCTTGACCGCGCCAAGGACAAGGTGACCGCCCATATCGAGGCCGGTGGCAAGGTCGAGAAGCACGAGTTTGACACCGTGATCTCCGCCGTGGGCATCGTCGGCAACGTCGAAAACCTCGGGCTGGAAGGCCTTGGCGTCAAAATCGACCGCACCCATGTTGTCACGGATGAATACTGCCGGACCGGTGTCGACGGGCTCTATGCCATCGGCGACATCGCCGGTGCCCCCTGGCTGGCCCACAAGGCGTCACACGAAGGCGTCATGGTCGCCGAACTGATCGCGGGCAAGAACAAGGTTCACCCGGTCAAACCCGAAAGCATCGCAGGCTGCACCTACTGCCACCCGCAGGTCGCCAGCGTCGGCTATACCGAGGCGAAGGCCAAGGAACTCGGCTACAAGGTCAAGGTTGGCCGCTTCCCCTTCATCGGTAACGGCAAGGCCATCGCCCTTGGCGAACCCGAAGGCATGATCAAGACGGTCTTTGACGAAAAGACGGGCGAGCTTCTCGGCGCCCACATGGTGGGTGCGGAAGTCACCGAACTGATCCAGGGCTATGTCGTCGGACGCCAGTTGGAGACCACGGAAGAAGACCTGATGGAAACTGTCTTCCCGCATCCGACCTTGTCCGAGATGATGCACGAAAGCGTTCTCGACGCCTTTAACAGGGTCATACACATCTGATCGGCGGGGCGGGGCTTCCGGCATACATCTGGTGTTCCCGCCGTCTGCCTCGCCTGACCAACTGCCGCCAGTGATGGCAGGCTCGCAGTGCCTAATGTTGTCGCGACCTGCCTTGTTCACTTGGCAGTCAAAAGCGTGATCGTCGTATGCGCCCCATCCCGGCGCAGGGCATGGACATCGGCAAGCTCCGGATCGTCGATCCAGGCTTCGGCGGCCTCCGCGCTTGGAAATGTCAACAACACGCGGGCCGGTGTGCCGCCTCCGTTATCCTCGATCACCTTGTTCTCGGGGCCACCCGCGATGTGTTCGCCCCCATGTTTCGCCACCGCCGCGCCGCCGACCTTCAGATAGGCCGCCAGCGTGTCCGCGTCTTTCGGTGCAAGCTGCACAACAACGTAGTGTGTCATTGGAATCCTCTCCATTGCGTTTTCCATGCCCCGAGGATCTAGCCAGCGCCCAGGTGTTCGCATATTGATGATCTGCCCAAACCCCTTGTGCGGAAACGGATGTACCTCATGCGCGACTGGGACAGCCTGCGATTCATTCTGGCCATCGCCCGCGAGGGTGGCCTCAGCGGCGCGGCCCGCGCCCTTGGCGTCAACCACGCGACTGTTTCGCGCCAGTTGGACCGGGCCGAGGCGGCAGCAGGCGCGACATTGTTCACCCGCCTGCCGACTGGGCTGGTCCCGACCGAGGCGGGACAAATGGCGGTGGATCGCGCTGCCGCCGTCGAGGCTGAGATCGAGGCGCTGGACCTTGAACTCACCTCGCGCGGGGCAGGGAACGCGGGGCGGCTGGTTGTCACCGTGCCGCCGCTTGTCGCCGAATCCGGCTTTGGCGATGACGTCGCCCGGTTCCATGCGGCCCATCCCGACGTGGACTTGCGTGTCCTTGGCAGTAACGACCTCTTGAACCTCCACAAGCGCGAGGCCGACGTTGCCATCCGCGTCTCGCACGACCCGCCCGAAAGCCTCTGGGGCCGGGTGGTGGCGCGGCAAAGGGCAGGGTGGTTCGCCGCGCCCGATCTGCTGAAGCGCCTCGGTCCGCTGGAAAATGCCGAAACTGTGCCGATCATCTCCTTCACCGCCTGGGCCGAACCGATCCCGAAGTCCCTGAAGGCAAAACTGCCAAACGCCCGCATCGTCGCCGAAAGCGACGACATGGTCAGCGCGGCTGCCCTTGTGCGTGCAGGGCTTGGCATCACCCGGATGCCGCACTTCCTGGGCGCGGGCGATCCCGGCCTTCACCGCGTCCCCGGTCTTGCCCTCACCGACTACATGCCCATCTGGTGCCTGACCCATCCGGACCTGCGTCGCGTGCAGCGGATCGCCGATTTCATGGCCGTGGTCGCCGAAGGCTTCACCACCCGCCGCGCCCTCTATCTGGGCACCGACTAGGCAAGGCGCCGCCCCCGAAAGCAGCCCCCGACTTATCCACAGATAACTCGCAGAAAACCGCGTGACGCGCACTGGATGTTCCTGTAATGTTCTGTTAACCCCATTGAGTTCGGCGGCATCTCCGCTATCTCTCTCAAAGCCCCCATCACGAGGATGACATGGCCGAGCAGAAGAACATCGAGGTGCGCGGCGCGCGCGAGCATAACCTCAAGAACATCGACGTGGACATTCCGCGCAACCAGCTTGTGGTCATCACCGGGCTTTCGGGCTCGGGCAAATCCTCGCTGGCGTTCGACACGATCTATGCCGAAGGCCAGCGCCGCTACGTGGAATCGCTTTCGGCTTATGCCCGCCAGTTTCTCGACATGATGGAAAAGCCCGACGTCGATCACATCTCGGGCCTCAGCCCTGCGATCTCCATCGAACAGAAGACCACGTCCAAGAACCCGCGCTCCACCGTCGGCACGGTGACCGAGATCTACGACTACATGCGCCTGTTGTTCGCCCGCGCCGGCACGCCCTATTCCCCCGCCACCGGCCAGCCGATCGAGGCGCAACAGGTGCAGGACATGGTCGACCGTGTCATGACGCTTGAGGACGGCACACGCGCCTATCTTCTGGCCCCGATCGTGCGTGACCGGAAAGGCGAATACCGCAAGGAATTTCTGGAGCTTCGCAAGCAGGGCTTCCAGCGCGTCAAGGTCGACGGCGCGTTTCACGAATTGGAAGACCCGCCCAAGCTCGACAAGAAATTCCGCCACGACATCGACGTGGTGGTCGACCGGATCGTGGTGAAAGAAGACATCGAAACCCGCCTTGCCGACTCGTTCCGCACCGCGCTCGACCTTGCCGATGGCATCGCGATCCTGGAAACAGCACCGAGGGAAGGCGAACCAGAACGGATCACGTTCTCCGAAAATTTCGCCTGTCCCGTCTCGGGCTTCACCATCCCCGAGATCGAACCGCGCCTGTTTTCCTTCAACGCCCCCTTCGGCGCTTGCCCGGACTGCGACGGCTTGGGCGTAGAGCTTTTCTTCGATGAACGCCTCGTGGTGCCGGATCAGAACCTCAAGGTCTATGACGGCGCACTTGCCCCTTGGCGGAAAGGGAAATCCCCTTACTTCAAGCAGACCATCGAAGCCATTGCGAAACATTACGAATTCAACCCGAACACCAAATGGAAAGACCTCGACGCCCATGTGCAACAGGTCTTCCTCTACGGCTCGGGCGATGACGAGATCAAGTTCCGCTATGACGAGGGCGGCCGCGTCTACGAAGTGACGCGCCCCTTCGAAGGCGTCATTCCGAACATGGAACGCCGGTACCGCGAAACCGACTCCAACTGGATTCGCGAGGAATTCGAACGCTACCAGAACAACCGCCCCTGTGGCGCCTGCGGCGGGTTCCGGCTGCGGCCCGAGGCGCTTGCCGTCAAGATCGGCCCGGCCAAGGGCGCGGAGGAAAAACGTCTGCACGTGGGGCAGGTGGTGCAGATGTCGATCCGCGAAGCCCTCGCCTGGGTCGAAGAGGCACCGAAGCATCTTTCAAAACAGAAAAACGAAATCGCCGCCGCCATCCTGAAGGAAATCCGCGAAAGGCTCGGGTTCCTGAACAACGTCGGCCTCGAATACCTGACGCTTTCGCGCAATGCCGGCACGCTCTCGGGTGGCGAATCGCAACGCATCCGCCTTGCCAGCCAGATCGGCTCGGGCCTGACGGGCGTGCTCTATGTCCTCGACGAACCCTCCATCGGCCTCCACCAGCGCGACAATGGGCGGCTGTTGCAGACGCTGAAGAACCTGCGCGATCAGGGCAACACCGTGATCGTCGTCGAACACGACGAGGAAGCGATCCGCGAGGCCGACTACGTCTTCGACATCGGCCCCGGTGCGGGTGTCCACGGCGGCAACGTGGTGGCCAAGGGCACCACGGCCCAGATCATCAAGAACAAGAAATCGGTCACCGGCGATTACCTTGCCGGTCGGCGCGAAATCGCCATCCCCGCCGAACGGCGCAAGGGCAAGGGCAAATCCGTCACCGTGGTCAAGGCGACCGGCAACAACCTGAAGGACGTCACCGCCGAGTTTCCCCTTGGCAAGTTCGTCTGCGTCACCGGAGTCTCCGGCGGCGGCAAGTCCACGCTGACCATCGAAACCCTGTTCAAGACCGCCTCGATGGCCCTGAACGGGGCCCGCCAGACGCCTGCACCCTGCGAAACCATCAAGGGTCTCGAGCACCTCGACAAGGTGATCGACATCGACCAGCGGCCCATCGGGCGCACCCCGCGTTCCAACCCCGCAACTTATACCGGCGCCTTCACCCCGATCCGCGACTGGTTCAGCGGGCTGCCCGAGGCCAAGGCGCGCGGCTACAAGCCCGGCCGGTTCAGCTTCAACGTGAAAGGCGGGCGATGCGAGGCATGTCAGGGTGACGGTGTTATCAAGATCGAAATGCACTTTCTTCCGGATGTCTACGTCACCTGCGAAACCTGCAAAGGCGCGCGCTACAACCGCGAAACGCTGGAAATCAAGTTCAAGGGCAAGTCCATCGCCGACGTGTTGGACATGACCGTCGAGGACGCCCAAGGCTTCTTCAAGGCCGTGCCGTCCATCCGCGAAAAGATGGACGCCCTGATGCGCGTCGGCCTTGGCTATATCAAGGTCGGCCAGCAGGCGACGACCCTTTCGGGCGGCGAGGCGCAACGCGTGAAGCTGTCAAAAGAACTGTCGAAACGCGCCACGGGCCGCACGCTCTATATCCTCGACGAACCCACCACGGGGCTGCACTTTGAAGATGTGCGCAAGCTGTTGGAAGTGCTGCACGAACTGGTCGAACAGGGCAATTCGGTCGTGGTGATCGAACACAACCTCGACGTCGTGAAAACCGCCGACCACATCATCGACATCGGCCCCGAAGGCGGCGACGGCGGCGGGCGGATCGTGGCCACCGGCACACCGGAAGAGGTGGCGACTGTCGGTGAAAGCCACACCGGGCGCTATCTGGCCGAGATGCTGGGTATCGCGAAGGTTGCTGCGGAATGACTTTTCCTTGTCTGCGCTCGCGGTCTGGGTCATCTTCGGGCCATTAATCTACTATTTTTTCACCTATTTATTGGAGCTCAGCATGGCAAAGAGCGTTGCAGACTATTTTGTCCTTTCCGACGGCAGTTTCGTGATCGACAGCATTCCCGACAGCAATCCCACTTCTGACAGCGTGCCCGTGGCAAAGGCCTTTGATTTCGACATCCCCAATGATTTTGTCGAGGGGACCATCAAGGCGCGTCCCATCCTGCAATTCATGGTAAAGCCCGAAAGCGATGACGGCACGTTCGGTTTCTGGTTGAACGCCCAGAACAACCATTTCTTCCTGACTGCAGAAAACCAGCGCCAAAGGTTCTCGTGGCACGGCGGCGGGCGCCGGGAATTTGCGACATGGGAGTGCCTGCAGGGCGATCTCTTCAAACGTGGTGAAACCAACCAGATCCGTTTCGGATTTGCACCGGGGCAGAATGCAACCGTGCGTATTCGCGACGTCGTGCTCTGGTATCAGCGCTATGTCGAGGACTGAACGAGGTGCCCAGAGCGATGGCGAGGAAATCGGCAACGATTTCCGGCTCGGACATCGCGGCAAATCAATGAGCTAGAGCGATGGCGAGGAAATCGGCAACGATTTCCGGCTCGGACATCGCGGCGAATCAAGAAGTCAGAGCGCCGTCCTTGTTTCAGGAGTCGAGGACGGCGCTCTGGAAAAGGGACGTGGGCACCCGCTGATGGCCTGTGATGTCAAACGGCGGCGGCCGATCCGGGTGCCCCCGTCAACTGCATCCCGTCACCTCAGTTTGCTCGCCACCGGTTGCCAGAAGTTCAGCCGCGCCCGCCCGCTGTGCTTTGCCGCGTAAAGCGCCTCGTCGGCATTCTTGTAAAGGTTCGCCGTGCCGTCACACATCGCCGAATAGGCCGCGCCGACCGACATCGTTACCTTGATCGGGGCGGGTACGTCATTGTTGTAAAGCGTGAAACCCTTGCAGATCCGTGCGCCGATGGCGTCGATCTCCAGGCTGTCCGCGCCGATCAGGTAGGCGGCAAACTCCTCCCCCCCGACACGGCCCAAAAGATCGCCCGAACGCAGGTTCCGCCTCAGATGGTCCGCCATCGCCACCAGTACCGCATCGCCCGCCGCATGGCCGTAACGATCGTTCACCGCCTTGAAATGGTCGATGTCGATCATCAACAGGGCACCGTCATCCGCCAATCGCACCGTGTCGAAAAACGCCCGCCGGTTCATCAGACCCGTCAGGTTGTCCGTATGGGCAATCCGGTGGATCCGCCAAAAATCCTCATCCTGATTTTGCGCCTGCATCATCGCCAGGGCGAAAAGCGGCGCGATGGTCAGGCTTATCACGATCAGGTCCCAGGCCAGCTCCACCGGACGGCCCACGGCAAGTTTGACGCCGACATGGACAAGAAAGGCGAGACAACACCAGAACAAAAGCCGCGCAACCCAGGCCGATGGACCCGAGGGCAACAATAGCTCCTTCAGCCTTTCAAAAAGCACGGGCGGCATCATTGGGCCAGACTAGGCCAAGACACCTAAGAGGGTATGAACGTCAGGTATTTGTACCAAATGCCCGCTTCGAGCGCATCGGCGTGCCGGATCATGCCAACTCGTCGGTGTTGTAATCGACGTGGATGTGGTTGCCGTCGGGGTCGCGCAGGTTGATTTGCACCACCGGAAACCCCGGAACCCGGTCAATCGAGTGGGCGATCCCGCGATCCTCCAGAACCGCGATCTGCGCCTTCATTCCCGTGGCCGACAGTGCGAAATGCTCGATCTTCGGTTCCCGGTTCTCCGGCTCGCCCGCAACTTCGACCAGATGCACCACCGCGTCATGCCCCACATAAAGCCAGGCCCCCGGAAAGCCGAAATCGGGGCGCGGGCCGCGTTTCAACCCCAGCACCTCTTCGTACCAGGTGGCCAGGACTTCGACCTGTGTTGTGCGGACATTCACGTGGTCCAGACGTTCGATAGCCATCTCTCAAGCCTCCAATTCGATCCAGATCGGGGTGTGGTCCGATGGTTTCTCGCGCCCCCGCACCTCGGTCTCGATCCAGCAATCCTTCAACAGATCGGCCGCCTGGGGCGTCAGCAGGTGATGGTCGATCCGGATGCCGTTGTTTCGGTCCCAGGCATTGCGCTGATAATCCCAGAAAGTATAATGCCCCGGGCCCTGGTGACGGGCACGAAAGGCCTCGGTAAACCCGAGGTTCAGGATCTCGCGAAAGGCCGCGCGGCTTTCAGGGCGAGCAAGGGCGTCCTCAACCCAGGCTTCGGGTTTGGCCGCATCCTCGTCCTGGGGAATGATGTTGTAGTCGCCCGCCATGATGGCGGGTTCTTCGGCCTCCAGCAGAGCCTCGGCCCGCGCCTTCAGCCGCTTCATCCAGGCCAGCTTGTAATCGTACTTTTCGCCCGGCACCGGGTTACCGTTCGGCAGGTACAGCCCGCAGACCCGCACCGGCACATCCCCCATGACCGTCGCCTCGATCCAGCGGGCCTGTTCGTCCGTGTCATCGCCCGGCAACCCCCGCGTCACATCCTCAAGCGGCAGCTTCGACAGAATCGCCACACCGTTGAAACTCTTCTGACCGTGGGTTTCGACCCGATAGCCAAGGTCTTCGAAATGCTCGCGCGGGAAATTCTCGTCAATCGACTTGATCTCCTGCAAGAGCGCGACGTCAGGGGCCGAACCGGTCAGCCACTCTGTCACCCCCTCGAAGCGGGCCTTGATCCCGTTGATGTTGAATGTCGCGATCTTCATGGGCACAGCAATCCCCCATTTCGATCGGAACGGCAAGTCAAGTTAGACCCGGGGCGACCCGGCAAGAGTCACCCCGGAGAAATTTGAAAGCCGACGGCTCAGGACTTGCGGCGCAGGGCCGCCAAACCGCCCATACCGGCAAGCAACAGCAAGGCCGATGCAGGAAGCGGAACCTCCGACACCGGGTCGACGTCACTCACGGTGGCCGAGAACGCCACGGGCGAATTCACCGCAGAAAAGCTTGTCAGAGAGGTGCCGTCAGCCAGCGAAAACGTTCCGTTCATGCTGCAGCATTGGACACCGTCGATATAGTCGAACGAGAAATCCGAGGCGAGATTGAACGAAGCCAGGTCGGGAAAGCTGACCAGCCCTGGCGACATCGAAAAGAAGGAAGACCCTCCCGTCTCTATCAGCGCCAGCGTTCCTCCGGAACGCACAAGCGAAATCGGCTCGGACGGCGTCAAGTCGGTGCCTTGCAGGTTGACGGAAAACGTATCGAGCGCCAATTCATACCGCGATACACCGTTGAAAAGGATATTGCTCGTGTCGCCCGAGCCGGTGATCACGACTTCCTCGACCGTCTCGGGATTGCCGTTTGCAATCACATCGCCAAAAAAACGCCATGTGAAATCAAGAACGGCGGCTTGCGAGCTTGTCGCAAAAAAAATGCCGGCAAACGCCAGCAACAATTTCGAACACTTCATGGGACCCCCTATTACCAAATAAATCCACAATTCCAGCCTATTCTGCGATTTGCGCTCTCGTCAAGCGGGTTGAACTATCCTTGCTTCGGCGAGATAGGACCGTCGGGGTGCCTTTCCGTGTGACAATGGCGATGGATTCCGGGGTGATGCACGGAAAACCATCAAAAAATAGCGATCCGCCCTTGAATGTAAATTGTGTTTACATACCTTTTTCACACAAAGACCAATCAGGGAACAGAACGATGAAAAAGAAAGTCACCATTGCCGCCTATCTTGCCGGCGTCACAACCCTTGCCGTCAGCCTGCCTGCCATGGCCGATACGACGGTTTCAAAACCGCTTCTGGCCGACAAGCCGGGCCTGGAACAAGCTGCTGATGTAAAAACCGAAACGGCGGGCTAGGGCGAATTTTCCTCGAAAATTCGTCCCCTCAGATCGAAAAACTCGTCCCGCAGCCGCAGGACGAGGCCGCATTGGGGTTCTCGATGGTGAACCGCGCGCCGATCAGCTCTTCGGAAAAGTCGATCACGGCGTTTGACAGGAAGGGCAAGGACACCTCGTCCACCACGACCTTTTGCCCGTCACCTTCCAGCACCAGATCGCCCTCGGCCGGTTCATCAAGGTCGATGTTGTACTGAAACCCGGAACAGCCGCCGCCCTCGACCGCGACGCGCAGCGCCTTCGGGGTATCCGCGCCATCGTTGATCTCGGCCAGCCGCTGAAAGGCGCGGGGCGTCACTTGGGGGGGCAGGGCAAGGTCCATCGCATTTTCCGGCGTTTTCATTCCGTTACATGACGAATATATGGGTCCCGGGACAGGCGAACAAGGGACGTCAATGCACGCGCCTTACGCATCACACCCCGGTGACAGCCGGGGCAGGCTTTATCCAGAGGATGAAAGCACCTTCCGGTCGTGTTTCCAACGTGACCGCGATCGCATCATCCATGCCAGCGCCTTTCGCCGCCTGAAGCACAAGACCCAGGTCTTCATCGAACACGAAGGCGATTATTTCCGCACCCGCCTGACCCATTCGATCGAGGTCGCCCAGGTCGCCCGCACGATCTCGGGCGCATTGGGCCTGAACGGGGAATTGACCGAGGCGGTGGCGCTGGCCCACGATCTTGGCCACACGCCCTTCGGCCACACCGGGGAAGACGCGCTGTCGGACCTCATGGCCCCCTACGGCGGCTTCGACCACAACGCCCAAGCCCTGCGCATCGTCACCGCACTGGAACGGCATTACGCGAAGTTCGACGGCTTGAACCTCACCTGGGAAACCCTTGAGGGCATTGCCAAACACAACGGCCCGGTCACCGGAAACCTGCCCTGGGCGCTGGAGGTCTACCAGAGCGCCCACGACCTTGAGCTTGACACCTACGCCAGCGCCGAAGCCCAGGTGGCCGCGATCTCTGACGACGTGGCCTATAACCACCACGATCTGCACGACGGTCTGCGGGCCGAGCTGTTCTCGACTGACGAACTGGCCGAACTTCCGATTCTTGACCGGTGCTTTGCCCGCGTCGACGACCTCTACCCCGACCTCAACTATTACCGCCGCCGGCACGAGGCGCTCCGCCGGTTCTTCGGCGTGCTGGTCGAAGACGTCATCAGCGTCGCCCAGAACAGCCTTTCAGAGATCAACCCGAAAACGGCAGATGACATCCGCCACGCGGGGTTCCAAATCATCCGGTTTTCCGATCCCGTGTTCACCGACCTGAAGGTGATCCGAGACTTCCTGTTCACCCGCATGTACCGCGCCCCCTCGGTGGTCGAGATGCGCCGGAAAGTCACCCGCGTGGTCGAGGAACTTTTCCCCTTCTTCATGGCCCACCCCGAGAACCTGCCAAAGCAGTGGCGCAAGGACGTGGAAGAGGCGCGCGGCGAAGTCGCGCTGGCCCGGATCGTGTCGGACTACATCGCAGGCATGACCGACCGCTTCGCGCTGCAATGCCACGAAAACTTCATCGGCGGGATAGACGCGGGCGATGTGGTCAGCGTGCCGGTGCCTTGACGGGGCAGAGAATGACGCATTCTCTGCATTGATTTCCGACGCGGAAATCAAGAGGCGCGGAAAATGCGTCATTTTCCGCCGCGAAGCCCGCGTCGGGCTTCGCCGCCGCGTTGACCTGTCACGCCGAAAGGCGTAACCCGCGCGGCATGAACATATTCGCCGAAATCCGCGCCTCTGTCATCGAAACCCTCGACGCTCTCGTGGCCGAGGGCGCTTTGCCGAACGATCTCTCCTGGGGCAATGTCGCGGTCGAACCGCCGCGCGATGCCGCCCATGGCGACATGGCCACGAACGCCGCAATGGTGCTGGCCAAGCCCGCCGGGAAACCGCCGCGCGACATCGCGACGATGCTGGTCGAACGTCTGGTCAGCGATCCCAAAATCGACACCGCCGAGGTGGCCGGGCCGGGCTTCATCAACCTGCGCCTTGCCCCCGCCGTCTGGCACGACGTGGTGGCCGAGGCCATCGACGCGGGCAAAAGTTTTGGCCACTCCGGTCTTGGGGCCGGGGTCAAGGTGAACGTCGAATACGTCTCGGCCAACCCGACCGGCCCCTTGCACGTCGGCCACACGCGCGGCGCGGTTTTCGGCGATGCTCTGGCCTCGCTCCTCGATTTCGCAGGCTATGACGTCACCCGCGAATACTACATCAACGACGGCGGCGCGCAGGTCGATGTGCTGGCCCGCTCGGTCTACCTGCGCTACCTCGAAGCCCACGGGCAGGAAGTGGCGTTTGAAGACGGCACCTATCCCGGCGACTACCTCATCGAAGTGGGCGAGGCGCTGAAGGCCAAGGTCGGTGATGCGTATTTGGAAAGCGGTGAAGACATCTGGCTGGAAGAGGTCCGGAACTTTGCCACCGACGCCATGATGGACCTGATTCGCGCCGACCTGGCGGCCATCGGCGTGAAGATGGACAAGTTCTTCAGCGAAAAATCGCTCTATGGCACGGGCCGTATCGAAGAGGCGATCGACGAGCTGAAAAAGAAGGATCTGATCTATCGCGGCACGCTGGAACCGCCCAAGGGCAAGGTGCCCGAGGATTGGGAGCCCCGCGAACAGACCCTGTTCCGCTCGACCGCCCACGGCGACGACGTGGACCGCCCGATCATGAAGTCGGATGGTTCGTGGACCTATTTCGCCCCCGACATCGCCTATCACTGGGACAAGATCGCACGCGGCTATGACGAATTGATCGACATCTTCGGCGCGGATCACGGCGGCTATGTCAAGCGGATGAACGCCGCCGTTTCAGCCCTGTCCGATGGCCGCGTGCCGCTGGATGTGAAACTGACCCAGCTTGTGAAACTCTGGAAGGACGGCGAGCCCTTCAAGATGTCGAAACGCGCGGGAACCTTTATAACCTTGCGCGATGTGGTCGATCAGGTCGGCGCCGACGTCACCCGTTTCGTGATGCTGACCCGCAAGAACGACGCGCCCTTGGACTTTGATTTCGACAAGGTGACGGAGCAGTCGAAAGACAATCCCGTCTTCTATGTCCAATACGCCCATGCCCGTGTTCGCTCGGTCATGAGGAAGGCCGAAGAGATGCACCTCGACTGGTCTGACGATGCGAAACTCGAAGACGAGGCCGAGTTCACCCTGGCTCGCAAGATCGCCGAATGGCCCCGCCTTGTGGAAATCGCCGCGCGCAACCACGAACCGCACCGGGTCGCGTTCTATCTTTACGACCTTGCCTCGGACTTCCACGCGCTCTGGAACAAGGGCAACGAAAAGATCCACCTGCGTTTCCTCCAGGACGGCGATCCAAAGGCCACAGCGGCGAAAATCGCCCTGCCGCGTGCCGTAGGCGTTGTTATTTCCAACGGATTGTCTATCCTAGGCGTGACCCCGGTCGAGGAAATGCGCTGACAACAAGTGCCCCGCCGGTGTCGGATCGAGCAGGATGACCGTCGGACCAACCGGCGGCTAAAGAGGCATGGAAAATGGCGGCAATCAATTATGATGATTTCGGCGGCGGTGCGCATGGCGGATCGCTGGCAGCGATGCTCAACTGGGCGGGTGCATTTCTTTCGGTACTTTTGATCGCGGGGCTTGCGACCTGGGGCTGGAAGCTCTGGGTCAGGGACGTCACCGGCGTGCCGGTGGTGCGCGCGCTGGAAGGCCCGATGCGGGTCGCCCCCGATGAACCGGGCGGATTGGCCAGCAACTACCAGGGGTTGACCGTCAACCGGATCGCGGAAGAACAGGTCGAAGTGGCTCCCGCCGACCAGGTGGTGCTTGCCCCGCAACCGACCTTCCTCGACGAAGAAGAAGACCTCGCCATGGCAGCCCTTCCCGCGCCCGCGGTGGAAGAAGAAGACGCAGCACTGGCGGCCGAAACGCCGCTTGTGACACCGGAGATCGGTGAACCGATGGTGGTGGGCGAAGCAACATCCCCCATGACGATCGAGGGCGAAGAAGAAGCCCTGGCTTCGGTCCTTCCGGACATCGCGACGCCGGAAACCGTTCTGCCCGAAGCGGCACCCATGTCGGCCACCGATCTGGCCGTGCAACTGGCGCTCGGGATTGCTGGTAGCGAAGAACCGGAACCGAACGAAGCCCGGATCATCGCGGCGGCCCATGTTCCCGTGGCAAGCCCGCGCCCTCAGGTGCGCCCGGCGAACCTGCGCGTCGTTGCGGCAGCGCCCGTTGAAACCGGCGCACCTTCGACCATGCCCGGGACCGTCGATCCCTCGGCCATCCCTGCCGGTACACGGCTTGTCCAACTTGGCGCTTATGCCGACCGCGATGTGGCACAGGTGGAATGGCAGAACCGGATGGAACGCTTTGGCGACTACATGGTCGGCAAATCCCCCGTCGTGCAAGAGGCGCAGACCGGCGGTCGGTCGTTCTATCGCCTGCGCGCCATGGGCTTCAGCGATCTGTCCGACGCCCGCCGTTTCTGCTCGGTCCTCGTCGCAGACGGTGCGAACTGCATTCCGGTCGTCCACGAATAGGTGGGGCAGGGCGCGTATATCTTCGCGCCCTCAGGGCCAGATCTCACCCCCGGGGAAAGGGCGTTCTTTCGCGATGCCGATCCCTGGGGGTTCATCCTGTTCCAGCGAAACTGCGACACCCCCGAACAACTGCGGCGGCTGACGTCTGATCTGCGCGAAAGCGTGGGGCAAAACGCGCCGATCCTGATCGACCAGGAAGGCGGGCGGGTTCAACGGATGCGCGCGCCGCACTGGTGCGAATGGATGCCGCCGCTCGATCAGGTGCAGGCATTTTCTGGCGCAGAAAATGCACGGGAAAATGACGCATTTTCCCTTCGCCCCATTTCCGCGTCGGAAATGGCAGCAAAGAATGCGTCATTCTTTGCATCCCGCGCCATGTACCTGCGCGGGTTCCTGATCGGCACCGAACTTCTCGCCCACGGCATCGACGTCAACTGCGCCCCTTCCGCCGACCTCGCCTGGCCCGAAACCCATGCTTTCCTCAAAAACCGCTGCTACGGCACAACGCCCGCGCAGGTCACGGCCATGGCCCGTGCCTGCGCGACAGGACTGATCGACGCCGGTTGCCTGCCGGTCCTGAAACACGCCCCAGGTCATGGCCGCGCCACCATCGACAGCCACCTCGACCTGCCGCGCATTGGCGCCCCCCTCTCCGAACTGGCAAACACCGACTTCGCCCCCTTCGTGGCCCTGTCCGACCTGCCCATGGTCATGACCGCCCACATCGTCCTGCCCGAGATCGACCCCGAGACCCCCATCACCCTCTCCTCCGAAGGCATCGCCTACCTGCGCGAAACCCTTGGTCTTGGGGGACTTTTGATGAGCGACGACATCTCGATGGAGGCGCTTTCGGGCACACCCGAACACCGCGCCGCGCGCGCTATCGCTGCCGGCTGCGATCTGGTCCTCCATTGCAACGGCGAAATGAGCGAAATGCAGGCAATCGCAAAGGCAGTGCCCGAGATGACGCCGGAGGCCGCCAAAAGGGCAGATATAGCGGTCGCCAGCCGAAGAACCCCCATAGATATTGACATTTCGGCCCTGGAAGAGGAATTTGGCACACTGATTCAAGGAGCATGAGCATGCCGGACGGCGACGTCGATTTCGACAATGTCGAAGCCCGCCTTGAAGCCGAAGCGTTGATCGTCGACGTGGATGGTTTTGAAGGCCCGCTTGACCTCTTGTTGATGCTCTCGCGCACCCAGAAGGTCGATCTGCGCAAGATCTCGGTTCTTGCACTCGCCGAACAATACCTGGGCTTCGTCGAACGCGCCAAATCGCTGCGCATCGAACTGGCCGCCGATTATCTTGTCATGGCCGCCTGGCTTGCCTTCCTGAAGTCTCGCCTGCTTCTGCCGCCCGATCCCGCTGACGAAGGCCCCTCGGGCGAAGAACTGGCCGCACACCTTGCCTTCCAGCTTGAACGTCTCTCCGCCATGCGCGACGCCGCCGCCAAGCTGATGGCCCGCGACCAGAAGGGGCGCGACTTCTTCGTGCGTGGCATCCCCGAGGATGTGACTCGCGTGCGCCGCGTCCGCTATACCGCCACGCTTCTCGACCTGATGCAGGGCTATTCGCGCCTGCGCACCAAGGACGATTTCCGCCCCTACGTGATGGACCGGAACAACCTCATGACTCTGGAACAGGCGCTTGAACGGATGCGCGGCCTGATCGGTTACGCGGGCGAATGGACCGATCTTCTGTCCTATCTGCCCGAAGGCTGGGAAGCCGACCCGAAACGCCGCCGGTCCGCCACCGCCTCGCATTTCGCGGCCTCGCTGGAACTGGTCAAGAACGGCGCGATCCAGATCCGCCAAAGCGAAACATTCGCTCCCATCCAGATCAAGGCGGTGCCGGGTGTCTGAGGTTGAGGTCGGCACCGAAGCCGAAGAGGGGATCGAGGAAAGCCTCTTCGAAGCGCCCCCCATGGGTGAACAGGAACGCATGGTCGAAGCGATCCTTTTCGCGACAGCCGAGCCGATTTCCGTCGCCGAACTGAACGCGCGGATGCCGCACGGCTGCGACGCTTCCGAGGCACTGGCGCTTTTGAAAAAACGCTACGAAGGGCGCGGCGTTTCCGTCCAGAAGGTCGGCGAAGGCTGGGCGATGCGCACCGCCCCCGACCTTGGCTTCCTGATGCAAAAGGAAACCGTGGAAACCCGCAAATTGTCCCGTGCGGCCATCGAAACCCTTGCCATCGTCGCCTATCACCAGCCCGTCACCCGCGCCGAGATCGAGGAAATTCGCGGCGTCAGCGTCTCACGCGGCACCGTCGATCAATTGCTTGAACTGGAATGGATCAAGTTCGGCCGCCGCAAGATGACACCGGGTCGCCCGGTGACCTATATGGTCACACAGGAATTCCTGGATCACTTCGGCCTCGAAAGTGCCCGCGACCTGCCGGGGCTCAAGGAGCTCCGCGCCGCCGGGCTGCTGGAAAACCGCCCGCCCCCGGGCGAGCCGGGCGAAGACGAAGACGAAACCGACGAAAACCAAACCGATATGTTCGAGGAAGAGGAGTTGGCAAATGAACACGAACCGTCTGATGAACATGGCGATGAACATGCTGATGCGCTACGGGATGAAATACCTGATGAAGGGCAAGAAGATGGACCCGAACGCCAAACAGGCGGCTGAGCGGATGAAAGCCACCCGGCGCGTCGGCCGCATGTGAGTGCGACACTGGAAGAGGCGGCAAGTGAGGGCGATGTCCTCGCGCTTCAGCCCGTCGTCCTGGCCTATGCGGGCGTGATTTCAGACACGCTGGCAAGGCACCACGGGCTGACCATCCCGCCCGAAGACATCCTTGGCACCATGTTCGACGACCCCTCGGCATTCCTGCCGCCAAAGGGGCGCACATTTGTTGCACGTGGCGCAGATGGCGCGGTGCTGGGCACCGCCTTCCTGAAGCCTCTGACGCCGGAACGGATCGAGTTGAAACGTCTCTACGTTCGCGACGCCGCACGGGGGCAGGGGCTGGGCCGTCGGCTCCTCCGCCACGCGATGGAGGCCGCCCGCGACATGGGCGCGTCCGAGATGTACCTCGACACCCTGAAAGCCCTGACGCCTGCCATCGCCCTTTACAAGGCCGAGGGCTTCGCCGTCGTCGACCCTTACCCGGAGGCACAGATCCTCTCCGTGACCGAAGCCGCCCCGCACGCGACTTTCATGAAGGCGGATCTTTGAAAGGACCGCGCAAGCGAGACTGGTAAAACGTCAATGTTCATGAAGCAGCGGCGCGCTCGGGCATCCAACTTTTGCGACTGTGCTTTCAGGGTTGAATGGAATCGCCCTGGGCGCACCGCACAGGCACCATACCACAAAACCCGCAATTTCTGAATGCCGGTTTCTTCAGGATTTGAAATGCTTTGACAGCTTCAACCCCTGGCCCTGGTAGTTCGACGCGATTTCCTGGCCATAAAGCGCTTCCGGTACACCCGCCATGCGTTCGTAGACCAGCCGACCGACGATCTGGCCGTGCTCCAGCACAAAGGGCGCTTCGTGACAGCGCACTTCCAGCACGCCCCGCGACCCGGCACCGCCCGCCTCGGCCCAGCCGAAACCGGGGTCGAAGAACCCGGCGTAATGCACCCGGAACTCGCCCACCATTGCGACGTAAGGGGCCATCTCGGCAGCGTGATCCGGGGGGATCACGATGGCTTCGCGGCTGACAAGGATATAGAAGGCTCCGGGGTCAAGAATGATCCAACCATTGTCGGTGCGCACCTCTTCCCAGAAGTCGCCGCGCGCATAGTGATTGAGCTTTGCAAGGTCGATCACCCCTGCATGGGGCTTCGCGCGGTAACCGACCAGCGTGCCGCTTTCCGGCTTGAGGTCGACCGAAAACCCAAGCCCGCCGGAAATCGCCGCCTCGCCTGACACGATTGGCGTCTTTTCATGCAGCACGCGCAGCGCCGCGTCGTCGATCACCGTCTGACCCTGACGAAAGATCACCTGCGTCAGCATCTGGCCGGTCTGCGCGATGACGGAAAAACTCTGCGGGCAAATCTCGGCATAAAGCGGGCCATCGTAACCATCGGGGATGCGGTCGAACTCGTGCCCGTGGTCAGTGATGATCCGCGTCAACAGGTCCAACCGCCCGATCGAGGATTTGGCACTCGCCGCACCGGAAACGCCCTTGGGCAGGCTCAGACTTTCCAACAGGGGCACGACATAGACGCAATCGCGCTCCAACACCGCACCTTCGGTAAGGTCGATCTGGTGCATGGTGAAATCGGCCAGCCGATCTGACACTTTTCGCGTTTTTCCGGCCAGGAACGAAGCCCGCACGCGATAGGCGGTTTCGCCAAGGCGCAGGTCCAGCGATGCAGGTTGGATCTGTCCGGGCGTGATCGGAACCTCGGCCCGGATCTGGCCGTTTACGGTCATCTCGCGGATCGTGCTGTCAGGCAGGACGCCGTTCATCAGATCCTCCGTGTCGTGATATTGGTCGGGCTAGCAGGACTCGAACCTGCGACCTTCCGTCCCCCAGACGGACGCGCTACCAGGCTGCGCCATAGCCCGACTCGGCAGTCTTCTGGCTTAATTTGCCACCGGGGGCAAGAGCCGATCTGGCAAGATCTCATGGATTACCCGGCGCGGTCCAGAACGGACTTCAACCGTTCCGCCGCGGCAACCAGATCCGCGCGATGTGCGGCCAGCGCATCGGGCGGGATCAGCGCAAGACGTGCGGCAATCCCGGCAGGGGCCAGAAAGGCGGGATCGTTATCGGCGGGATCGGTTTCCGGCACGTCCGGCGTTGGCGGAATACTCGGGCGCGGTGGCTCGGGTTCCGCAATCGGGGTGTCTTCCGCGACCGTTTCCGCCTCCTCCGCCTCGACCGGCATCTCCTGTGTCAGGAACGGCAGGTCCGGGTCGATGGCACCGTCTTCCGGCTGATCCTCAACCGGCGCATCCTCGGAAGCCGCTTCCACGGAGGGGGCGTCCGACTCCGGCTCTGTCGCTTCGCCGCTGCTGGCAACGCGGGCGCTATGGGCAAAGACCGGGGCCTTGTCGGCGATGTCTTCCTCGCCTTCGTCCTCTTGCGTCGAAACCGGCGTCGGGTCGATGGTCGGATCGGGTGTCGCATCGCGCGAATTCAGGGCAGGGGGCGCGGGCGCAGCAGGCGCGGCCTCGCCGTCGATCACCGCCGTCGCGGCATCACTCTCGGCCTCATCGTCTTCCCCATGCAGGATCGGCGCAAAGGACGACACGTGCTTCACGCCCTCTTCGCGAAACAGCTTTTGCACGCCGCGAATGGTCATGCCCTGATCGTGCAATAGCGTCTTCACACCACCGATCACGCGCATGTCCGAAGGACGATAGTACCGCCGCCCGCCAGCGCGTTTCACCGGCTTGATCTGGCTGAACCTGGATTCCCAAAAGCGCAGGACATGCGTCGGCACGTCCAGCCATTCAGCCACTTCAGAGATGGTACGGAAGGCGTCGCGGGATTTCTGAACCAATGGTCAAGCCTTGTTGCCGGCTGCCACGCGCTCTTTCATCAGATGGGAAGGACGGAATGTCAGAACGCGGCGCGGGTGGATCGGCACTTCTTCGCCCGTCTTGGGATTGCGACCGACGCGGGCGGCCTTGTCGCGAATCGAGAACGTCCCGAAGGACGAAATCTTGACCTGCTCGCCCTCGACCAGGGCGTCGGACATATGCTGGAGTACACTTTCGACCAGTTGAGCGGATTCATTCCGGCTGAGGCCAACTTCACGGAACACGGCGTCTGATAGATCCATCCGTGTCAAAGTCTTTTCGCTCATCCCGGTCCCCCGTCGTATTGTTTTGGTCGAATTGATTTTGTCGGGCCAGAATGCTCGCGATGAAATTCCGAGTCAATAACAAGAGCTTGGAAAACGTCCCTAACTTCGCGGAACAAAAACCGAAAATGCGATGACCGGCGGGATTTCGCCGTGTTCCGGCGTCGGGGCTACCAGCGCAGCACGACCGAACCCCAGGCCAAGCCGCCGCCGATCGCCTCGGTCACGATCAGATCGCCCCGGTTGATCTTGCCCGAAGCCACGCCATGAGACAGCGCCAGCGGGATCGACGCCGCCGAGGTATTGCCGTGATCCTGAACGGTCACGATGATGCGTTCCATCGGCAGACCCATCTTCTGGGCGGTCGATTTGATGATCCGAAGGTTGGCCTGATGGGGCACCATCCAGTCGATGTCGTCGCCGGTCAGCCCCAGCTTGTCGAGCGAGGCATGGGCGGTCGCCGCCAGCTTTTCGACGGCGTGCCGGAACACTTCCTTGCCCTGCATCCTCAAGACACCGGTCGATTGCGTGGACACACCGCCATCCACGTAAAGGATCTCCCGGTGCCGCCCGTCGGAATGCAGGTCCGTCGCCAGGATGCCCCGGTCCGCATTGGTGCCGTCACCGCCCGCAGCCTCCAGAATGACCGCACCCGCCCCGTCGCCGAACAACACGCAGGTGGCGCGATCTTCCCAGTCCATGATCCGCGAAAAGGTCTCGGCCCCGATGACGATCACCCGCTTGGCCTGACCGGACACGATCAGCGCATTGGCCTGCGACAAGGCAAAGACGAACCCGGCACAGACAGCCTGAACGTCAAAGGCGAAGCCGCCGGTCATGCCCAGCTTGGCCTGCACCATGGTCGCAGCCGAAGGAAAGGTCAGATCGGCAGTCGAGGTGGCAACGATCAGCGCGTCGATGTCATCAGGTTCCAGCCCCGCCTGGGCAAGGGCCGCGCCCGCCGCCTTGGCGGCCATGTCGGATGTCGTTTCGCCCTCGGCGGCAAAATGGCGTCGCTCGATGCCTGAGCGCGACTTGATCCACTCGTCCGAAGTGTCGATCTTGTCCTCGAACCATGCGTTCGGAACCACCCGTTCAGGCAGGTAGTGCCCGACGCCAACCACAACAGCACGTGTTGTCATTTTGCCTGCTCTTTGTCGGCCGCTGTTGCGGTCTCATCCGGGCTATCCTGCCCCGAGGATCTGAATGATGCAACCCGCGCCGCCAGACGCTCGTTAAATCCGCTTTCGGCCAGCCGAAAGGCCAGCTTGATCGCCGAGGAAACGCCCGTGGCATCCGCCGAACCGTGGCTTTTCACGACCGTGCCATTGAGGCCAAGAAACACGCCACCGTTGACGCGCCTCGGGTCGATCCGCTTGGACAAGCGCCGAAGCGAGGTCAGCGCCAAAAGGGCAGCAATCCGCGAAAGCGGGGTGGCGCGAAAGGCTTCGCGCAGGAACTCGCGGATCAGCGAGGCGGTGCCTTCACCGGTCTTCAAGGCGACATTGCCGGTGAACCCGTCGGTGACGATCACATCCACCCGGTCCGACGGAATGTCGCCGCCCTCGACGAAACCGACAAAGTCGAACTTCGCATCCCCGGCCACATCGGCGATCAGGTCATGCGCCTCGCGCGTTTCCTGCCGCCCCTTGGTTTCCTCGGTGCCGACGTTCAGCAACCCGATCCGCGGGCTTTTCAGCCCAAGACCGTTCCGGGCGTAAGACGCCCCCATCAACGCATATTGCAGCAAATCCTTGGCATCGGCACGGATGTCCGCACCCACGTCCAGCATCACGTTGAACCCGCCCGGATTGCGCGATGGCCAGAGACAGGCAATCGCGGGACGGAAAATGCCGGGCAGTTTGCGCAAGCGCACCATCGACACCGCCATCAGCGCCCCGGTGTTCCCGCAGGAAACGACCGCCTGCGCCTCTTTCTCGCGCACCGCATCCACGGCGGCCCACATCGAGGTGTCCTTGCCGTGGCGCATAACGTGACTTGGCTTGTCGTCCATGCGCACCACTTCGGAGACGTCACGCACCTCGCAGACCGCTCCCAGTTTACGCTTGTCGACCAGGGGTTGCAGATCGGCCTTCGGGCCGAAAACAAGAAATCGAACGTTCGGATTCTTGCGCGCAGAAATGGCAATCCCGGAGACAACCGCTCCGGGACCCTGATCGCCGCCCATGGCGTCGACCGCAATGGTGATGTGCCGCACTTTCGACGGAGGATTTACGGAAGCGTCCGACATTCCCCGCGCGCCGATCGCGGCTTACGCTGCGTCTTCGTCCAGGTCGATCTCGTCGGCCTGAGCAACGACTTCGCGGTCCGCGTAGTGGCCACAAGCGCCACAAACGTGATGCGGGCGCTTCAGCTCGCCGCAGTTCGGGCATTCAGCCGGGTTTCCAGCCGTCAGCGCATCGTGCGCGCGCCGGTTGTTGCGGCGGGACGGGGAGACTTTATTCTGAGGGACAGCCATGTCCGTATCCTCGATGTTATCTAAGGGCGGCGCCCCGGTTTCCTAAGGTCAGAGGCGTCTTACGCCCGAAAGCGACGACTGTCCAACCCAATGTTCGAATAGGGGCGCGAACATACTGCGATTCCCTTGGAAAGCAAGCGTGTTTTCAGCCCTTTTCACCATCGTTGTTTTTAGGTGCTTGCGTCAGGCTTTTAAGGGCCGCAAAGGGCTTTGCATCGTCATCGGTCATCGGCGTCTTGCCGGGTTCGGTCACGGTGATGTCCACAGGCTCGGCCCCCTCGGCACGCGGCCAGGGCGGCAGGGCAAGGGCAAGGGCTTCGGCCATCACCCCGGCCAGGTCAATCTGGGCGGGCAGGGGATCGGCGGTTTCGTCTTCCGGCATCTCGACCTCGTCACCGGTCGGTTCCTCCAGATCGGCCAGATAGCGCCGCACCACCGGCTCGTCGACGCGGGTGGTGACGGGGTCGCCGGTGACCACGCAATCCTGCACCACTGTGGCACCCAGGGTCGCCTCCAGCACCAGGTCGCGGGCGTTTTCGGGCAGGATACGCCCCTCGAACCTGAGTTTCTTCACCCCCCGGATGTCCAGACCATCCGCCAGCGCCGCGCGTTCCTCCGCCTCGGGGGCATAGGCAAAAGCGACCGGCTCATGCACCGAAGCCGTCGCAATCGTCGTTCCGTCAACCTTGTCGGTCATGAGCAAATCCTTGAACCTCTCGGCGGGTCTGGCTATGCCGACTAGGCGGCGGTGCGCCGTTTGGCAAGAGGTGGGTGCGATGATGAAACCATTCGTTCAACGGATCAGAACGGCAGGGCTCTTGCTGGCCGTGGTACTGGTTTCGGCCTGCGTCACCCTGGACGACCGGATCGGATACATCCCGGATGCCGAACTTCTGGCCGACATCCGGGTGGGCCTCGACACCAAGGAAACCGTCGCCCGCATCCTTGGCCGCCCCGGCACCGAAGGCATCGTGGACAACTCCGGCTGGTACTACGTGCGTTCGGATTACGAGACCTTCCTGTGGAAAGCCCCGGTCGAGGTCGACCGCCAGGTGCTGGCGATCAGCTTCGACGACAAGGCCCGCGTTGCGAATATCGAGCGCTTCGGCCTCGAAGACGGGCGCGTCGTTGTGCTGGAGCGCCGGGTGACCACGGCAAACACGGCCGGTATCAGCTTCCTGCGCCAGCTCTTCTCGAACCTCGGCAACTTCAACCCGGGCGATTTCTTCAACGACGGCTAGCGCGATGGCGAGGACATCGGCACGAAGAGTCGTCAGTCTTCGCCTTCAAACTCCAGACTCGCGCCGTTGATGCAATACCGCAGCCCCGTCGGCTGCGGCCCGTCCGGAAAGACATGCCCCAAATGCCCGTCGCAGCGCGCGCAATGCACCTCTGTGCGGCGCATGAACAGGCTACGATCCTCCTGCTCGCCCACCATTTCCGGCTCCACCGGCTGATAGAACGATGGCCAGCCCGTGCCGCTGTCGAACTTGTGCGCCTGGTCGAACAGCGGCGCGCCACAGCCCTTGCAGCGGAATGTTCCGGGGGTTTTCGGGAAATCGTCATGTGTGAAGGCGCGTTCGGTCTTGTGCTTTCTCAGCACTTTGAACGCCATGTCGTCCAACTGGTTGCGCCATTCCTCTTCGGTCTTGATGACTTTTTCCATGGAATCTTCCCCTTTGTCGTGAACCTGTCACAGCTTGCATGGCAGGATATGCGTGACAATATTTAGGGCAATGGCCCGGAAACCCAAGAAAGCAGGCATAACGCTGATGTCACGTCTTCGCTATACCAGCCGCATGGCCAAAACGCCCGAGGATCTGAGGGCCGTTCAGGAACTCCGTCACGCGGCCTTCATCGCCGAACGCGGCGCGGTCAGCCGCCCCGACGGGCTGGACAGGGACGCTTTCGACGACAAATGCCAGCACGTTCTGGTCGAAGAGGCGGCAACGGGGCGCACCGTCGCGACCTTCCGGCTCTTGCCGTTCGGCTCGGGCGCGGACATCCACACCAGCTATTCGGCGCAGTTCTACGAACTCCACGGGCTGACGGATTTCACCGGCCCGATGGTGGAAATGGGCCGCTTTTGCGTCGCCCCCGGTGAAACCCATCCCGATATCCTGCGCACCGCCTGGAGCGCGCTTGCGGGCTATGTCGACCGCGAAGGGGTGGCGATGCTGTTCGGCTGTTCCTCGTTCCACGGCACCGATGCCCAGGCCTATGCCGATGCTTTCGCCATGCTGCGCGAACAGCACCTTGCCCCGAAACGCTGGCTGCCCCGGATCAAGGCCCCGAACGTCTTTCGCTTCGCACAGCGCTTTCGCCGCCAGCCCGACCGCACCAAGGCCCTGCGCACCATGCCGCCCCTGTTGCGCAGCTACCTGTCCCTCGGCGGCTGGGTGTCGGATCACGCCGTGGTCGACCGGGATCTGAACACGCTCCACGTCTTCACCGGGCTCGAAGTCGCCGCGATCCCGCCCGCCCGCGCGCGCTTGCTGAAGGCCAGCGCGACGCCCGCCGCTTGACCTTGGCCCAGAGGCGGCATAGCCCGGCGCAATGGCACGGGCACCCCTTCTGCAACTCTCCGACATCGCGCTGACCTTCGGCGGCGACCCGGTGTTTTCCGACCTTTCGCTGGCGATCCAGACCGGCGACAGACTGGCTCTTGTCGGGCGCAATGGATCGGGAAAATCCACGCTTTTGAAGGTGATGGCGGGGCTTGTTGAACCCGACAGCGGCGCGCGCACCCTGTCCCCCGGCGACAGCGTCGGCTATATGGAGCAGGAACCCGACATGGCCGGATGCGCCACCTTGGGTGACTTTGCCATCCGCGACCTTGGCGAAGCCGACCTCTGGCGCATCGAAGCCGTGGCCCAGGGGCTGAAGTTCGATCCATCCACCCCCGTCGAGACCGCCTCGGGCGGCGAACGCCGACGCGCGGCACTGGCCAAGCTGATCGCCGAAGCGCCCGACCTGATGCTGCTGGACGAACCCACCAACCACCTCGACATCGAGGCGATCGGATGGCTGGAAAACCACCTGTCCGACACGCGCCAGGCCTTCGTCGTCATCAGCCACGACCGCGCGTTTCTAAAGGCGCTGGCCCGCGCCACGCTCTGGCTCGACCGGGGCGAGGTGCGCCGCCGCGACGGCGGTTTCGCCGGGTTCGAAGACTGGCGCGACGAGACATGGGCGCTGGAAGACGAAGCTCGCCACAAGCTCAACCGCAAGATCAAGGCCGAGGCGAAATGGGCCGTCGAAGGCATCTCGGCCCGGCGCAAGCGCAACCAGGGCAGGGTGCGCGCCTTGCAGGATCTCCGCGCTGAACGCGCCGCCCAGATCAAACGCGAAGGCACCGCCGCTCTCGCCCTCGATTCCGGTCCCAAATCCGGCAAGAAGGTGATCGAGGCGACTGCGTTGTCAAAGACTTACGGTGACAAGCTGATCTGCCGCGACTTCTCGCTCAGGGTCATGCGCGGTGACCGTATCGCCTTCGTCGGCCCCAATGGCGTCGGCAAGACCACGATGATCGAGATGCTGACCGGCGCGATCTCTCCCGACAGCGGAACCGTCAGCCTTGGCACCAACCTTGAAATCGCGACCTTCGACCAGCGCCGCGCCGCGCTTGACCCCGACGCCACCCTCTGGGAAAGCCTGACCGGCGACAAGGCGATGCGCGTTCAGGGCCGCGCCGATCAGGTTATGGTGCGCGGCATCCCGCGCCACGTCGTCGGCTACCTGAAGGACTTCCTGTTCGACGAAGCCCAGGCCCGCGCCCCCGTTCGCGCCCTTTCCGGCGGCGAAAAGGCGCGTCTGCTGCTGGCCCGGATCATGGCCCAGCCCTCGAACCTTCTGGTGCTGGACGAACCGACCAACGATCTGGACATCGAAACGCTGGACCTCCTCCAGGACATCCTCGGCGACTACGACGGCACTGTCCTGCTGGTCAGCCACGACCGCGACTTCCTCGACCGCGTTGCCACCACCACCGTGGCCTTCGAAGGGCAGGGTCGCATCACGATCCACGCCGGCGGCTGGTCGGACTACGCCCCGAAACGCCAACTGGCCGAGGCGGCGCAAGAGAGCGCAAAGCCCTCGGCGCATATGGCAAAAAAATCTGAAAAATCAAAACAATCCGGCCTCAGCTTCACGGAAAAACACCGTCTTGACGCCCTGCCTGCGGAAATCGAACGTCTCGAAGCCGAAATCGCCAAACTCTCCGACCTCCTCGCCGACCCCGAGCTTTACACGCGCGAACCGGTGAAATTCCAGAAAGCGACCGAGGCACTGAGCGAACGGCAAACAAAACTCGCCGCCGCCGAAGACGAATGGCTGACGCTGGAAGAAAAAGCTCAAAGCGAAGGGTGAAGCACCGGGCGATAGCCGCCTCTCAGGGCTTTCAGGCTGGTCTCAGGCGTCAACACGGTGACATCCCCCTCCGGCAAGACCTCTGCCGCACCATATCCACCCGCTGACACGGGATAGGCCGTCCCCCGCCAGACCAGTTTCGCCCCTCCATCAAGAAAGATCGCCCCATCCGGCAGGCTTTCCACGTTCGCACTGTGGCGGCGCTGGCCAAAGGTGCGGGGAATGGCCCGTTCCGCGTGCAGCGCCGCATCCATCTCGCCTGCCGTGCCCGTGAATCCCGCCGCCGCGCGATAGGCCTTGAAATCCGCGTTCCGGCACATGGCACAGGGGCGGTGCCCGGCGGCGAGTGCCACGGCCTCGTCCAGGAAAAACAACTCGGTATAGGCGCCGGGCTGCATCACCTTGCGGTGCCAGTCCTTGTGCTTCAACACACAGATGATCCAGGCCTTGTGCTTCCAGCGGGCGAGGCCCAGGTTTTGCCGATTATCATGCAAGATCCCCCGGTTGCCCATGAACATGCCCCGCGCCGCATCCGCAACGATCTCGCCCGTCGCCAGAACGCGGTTCTGCAAGGGCATCAGGGGGCGGTGCCGCGATCCAGCGCGCGGACTTTTACATCTTTGGTTTCAAAGGCTTCCGAAAGAATGTTCACAACCTGCCAGGGGTCCGCATCGCCGCACATGAAGGCATCGAAAGCGGCAAATCCCAACTCGGGCCAGGTGTGGACGGTGATGTGGCTCTCGGCCAGCATGGCAACGCCCGTCACCCCCTGAGGCGCGAACCGGTGCAGGTGAATACCCAAAAGCGTGGCGTTCGCGGCGGAAACGGCGCGGCGCAGGGCGGCCTCGATCCGGTCGGGATCGTCCAACCCGACACCGCCGCCCAGATCAATGATCAGATGCGTACCCAAAGCCGCCGGGGCCTCGGCGTGTTTTGCTCCGTCCATGGGCCTGCCTGTTTTCGCCTCTGGGGCGAACTATTGCGGGCCGGGCGGCAAATGTCGATGGCAGAGAGCCATTCAGCCCGAAATCGCGTCCTCACCCCGGCGCTGGAACGCTCCGAACAGCCCACGCAGAACCAGCGTGAACAGGGAAAGCGCCACAAGGATGGGGAAGATACCGCCAACGCCGTACAACAGGGCCGCGATGGCCACGCCGAAGGCAACGAAAAGCAGAAAAACTGATGCAATCATTATACTTACCACTCACTGGTTATCACTTACGAATCTCAAGATACCCGCCGAATGGGGCATCCTGCGTCAGATTTTGCGCAATGAAGGTGAAATTTTTCTGAAATGTGGCCCCAATTCCTTGGGTGTTTTATGGGGTATTATTATACCATAATTTCAAGCTATTGTTATTGCTTTATAAAAACATGATTCTAGCGCTTGACTGTATGTGCAGAGTCTTTAGAACCCGCCCATCCGAATTCACCCCAAAAGGGCAAACACCATGAAAACGTTCACCGCAACCCCGGCGGACATCGACAAGAAATGGATCCTGATCGACGCCGAAGGCGTGGTTCTGGGCCGTCTTGCCTCGATCGTCGCCATGCGTCTGCGCGGCAAGCACAAGGCTTCCTTCACGCCGCACATGGACATGGGCGACAATGTCATCGTCATCAACGCCGACAAGATTCAGTTGACCGGCGACAAGCGCAACAAGCCGAACTACTGGCACACCGGTTACCCGGGCGGCATCAAGTCGCGCACCACCGGCCAGATCCTCGAAGGCGCACACCCCGAGCGTGTCGTCATGCAGGCCGTCAAGCGCATGTTGCCCGGCAACAAGCTGTCGCGCCAGCAGATGACCAACCTGCGCGTCTATGCCGGTGCCGAACACCCGCACGAGGCGCAATCCCCCGAAGTTCTGGATGTCGCATCCATGAACAAGAAGAACACCCGGAGCTGAAGCAATGGCAGAAGACATCAAAACGCTCGACGACCTGAAAGAGGTTGTAGGAGAGACTGCCGCGGCACCCGCCGAGGCCGACGCCCCCGTCACCGAGGCCGCCCCGACCGCTGAACCGCAGCGCGACGAGTTGGGCCGTTCCTATGCCACCGGCAAGCGTAAGGATGCGGTTGCCCGCGTCTGGATCAAGCCCGGTTCCGGCAAGGTCACGGTCAACGGCAAGGAAATCAACGTCTACTTCGCCCGTCCGGTGCTGCAGATGATCCTGCGCCAGCCTTTCCAGGTCGCCGGTGTCGACGGTCAGTTCGACGTGATGGCCACCGTCAAGGGGGGTGGTCTTTCGGGCCAGGCCGGTGCGGTCAAGCACGGCATCTCAAAGGCGCTCCAGTTGTACGATCCCTCGCTGCGTGGCGCCCTGAAGGCCGCAGGCTTCCTGACCCGCGACAGCCGCGTGGTTGAGCGGAAGAAGTTTGGTCGCGCCAAGGCCCGCAAGAGCTTCCAGTTCTCCAAGCGCTAAGGCTCTTGCAAGACAAGCGAATTGGAAAGGCGCAGTGGTTTCTGCGCCTTTTCCTTTGGCAGTCACCGGCTTGCTAAAGCGTTTCGGGTTTTCGTTGAGACACCGGGTATCACTTTTCGCGTTCGACCAAAGGGAGAGACAGCGACAAAGTGACTCAATGTAAACTCGAAGCGCCATAAGTTTGACGCCGGTTTCTGGACTTGGACATCCCGGCCAACTAAAGAGGGCGCGCGACCAGCGACGACGACGGACGGACCGGTCCGCCGCATTCGATCCGATCTGACGCGGGGGGTGTCGGGGAAAGCCATGATCTCTCACCATCACAAGACGATCTTCGTGCATGTTCCCAAATGCGCGGGCCAAAGCATCGAACAGGCCTTCCTGAACGATCTTGGCCTCAGCTGGGAAAACCGCGCGCCCCTTTTGCTGCAACGGAACCGGAACCCCGGCGTCGGCCCGCCGCGACTGGCCCATCTGACCGTCGGCGAATACCTGCACTACCACTATGCCTCCACCGAATTGTTCCAGCGATATTACACATTTACCGTCCTGCGCGATCCGGTGTCGCGGGTCTTGTCGTTCTACAATTACCTTCGCGTGCGAAACCGCGTCGGGACCCGGATCAGCCTCGACCGCTTCGTGCAGGAGTGGCTGCCGCGACAGCTGAAAACCCTTTCTGCGCCAGAGACATCCCATGAAGGCAAAGGCTGGTTCATCCGTCCTCAGGCAGATTACCTTTCCGCCGACGAAACCGGGCCGAAGCTGGACGATGTCTTCCGCCTCGAAGACCTCGCCAGGGGCTTTGACAAGCTGAAGGAACGGGCCGGGCTGGCATCCGCCCTGCCGCATGTGAACAAGTCACGAAAGCACGCCGGGCAAGGTGATCTGGGCGCTGAGAACCTGAAAGTCATCACCGAGCTTTACGCCGCCGACTTCGCGCTACTGGAACGTCACCCCGTCACCCCAGGCTGACAAAGGGATCACCGCAGCGAAAGCGGGACGAAACGGCACAAGGAACGTCCGGTTCACACCGCGTTCTTCGCGCGCATCCCGATGATCCTCGTCGCCTCGGCTTCGCTCAGCGGCTGGGAAAAGTAGTACCCCTGGTATCGGTCGCAGCCCAGTTCATCCAGCATGGCAACCTGTTCTGCGGTTTCGACCCCCTCCATCGTGACCGTCAGCCCAAGTCTTTGGGCAAGGTCGATCACCGATTTCAGGATCTGGCGCTGACGTAGCGGGTCGGCCGAAAGATCCTGAACGAACATCCGGTCGATCTTCAGCTTGTCGAAGTCATGCGACAGAAGGTATCCAAGACTGGAATACCCCGTGCCGAAATCGTCCATCGCGATGGAAATCCCAAGCGCCTTCAGCCCCTCGAACTGCGCCTGAACCTCAGGCTCTTCGTCCAGCGCAAGGTTCTCGGTGATCTCAAGCTCCAGCCGCGCGGTGGGAAAACCGGTCGTGTCGATCAGCCAGCGCACCTCCTCGACCAGGTCGCCGTGGCGGAACTGAGCGGGTGACAGGTTGACGGCCAGAAAGATGTCGTCGGGCCAGTCTTTTGCCGCCAGCATCGCACGCTGCATGACCTGGCGCCCGAAGGCGCGGATCAACCCGGACTGTTCGGCAACCGGGGCAAACTCGTCACCCTGGATCTCTTCCCCGTCTTCCGTCCTCAGGCGGGCCAGCGCCTCGAACCCCGCGATACGGTGGCTTTTGGCGTCGATCACCGGCTGGAACACCAGGTTCGCGCGATTGTCCGTCCATGGGTCGGCAAGGGCTGCTTCGATCATCCGGCGACGGTCGCGTTTCCGGTCCAGATCGCGCGAATGGGCCACGATCGTGGCCGGGCCACAGATGTTGGCATGGGCCAGAGCCCGTTCGGCAGCCTGAAGCGCCCGGTCCAGACCGTCAGTCACCCGGGCCAGGCAGGTGCCGACCGAGACGCGGAAACCAAGGGTGCTGCCCTCGAATTCTATCGGGTCGCACAGGATGGTCTGCAGGCGATGCGCCGCGCCCTCCAAATCCTCGGCCCCGATATTCGCCATGACAACCACGAACTCATCCCCGCCATAGCGGGCCACAAGGTCCCCCTTGCGAAGCTCGTTTTCAAGGGTCTCGGCCACATGCCGCAGAACCGCATCGCCCAAGCGGTTTCCGTGCAGTTCGTTGATCGCGCTGATCTGGTCGACATCAAGGATCAAAACCCCGTGCCGCACCCCCGATCCCGCACTTCTGTCGAACAATTTTTCGGCCCGGTCGGTAAAGGCCGCGCGGTTCATCAACCCCGTCAGCCCGTCCCGCCGGGTGGCGTCCTCGTGCATTCGACCCACCGTCTGACGTCCGGCGACACCGGCCCAGACAAGGCCGCCGACGAACAGCGCAAGCGGCAAGATGGCAAACCCGGGAAATCCTGTCGGCGCGTGACGGCCAAGGAAAAACGCCAATAGCACCGCAAGACAGACGACCGCGACAAGCCCCCATCTGAACTTCGGTTGAACACTGCGGTCCGCCATTCACGCCTCGGTTGTCCGTTGCGTGGTCCAGTAACCGACAGGGCTGAACAAAGGGTTAGAGCGCCGTCACCCCTGCGCCGCCTCCAGCCGTTCCAGCGACTTCAGCCATAGCGCCTCGGCCCGTTCCAACCCGTCTTCCACCTCGGCAAAGGTTTTTTGCATCTCTTCGGCGTCGCGCTTGCGGTTGTCTTCGTACATCGCCGGGTCGGCGAGTTTGGCGGCAAGTTTCTCGCGGATCGCGGTCAGCTTTTCCACCCGCGCCTCCGCCGTCGCCGCCGCCTGGCGCAATTCGGCAATGTCGCGCCGGGCTGGTTTCGCCTTCTTTTCCTTCACCCTTTCCGGCTTCGGGGCAGGGGCGTCCAACAGCATCCGGCGGTAATCCTCAAGATCGCCCTCGAAGGGCGCAACGCGGCCGCCCTTCACCAGCCACAGCCGGTCGGCCACATGGGACAACAGGTGCATGTCGTGGCTGACCAGAACCACCGCCCCCGAATACCCTGCCAGGGCCTCGATCAGCCCCTCGCGGCTTTCCATGTCCAGATGGTTGGTCGGCTCGTCAAGGATCAGCATGTGCGGTGCGTCGATCGTGGCCAGCAACAGCGACAACCGCGCCTTCTGCCCGCCCGACAGTTTGGCCGCCACCGTGTCGGCCTGTTCCGCCCCGATCCCGAAACCCGCCAGCCGCGCGCGCAGCTTTGCCGGCGCATCCTCGGGGCGCAGCCGCCGGATATGCTCCAGCGGCGTTTCGTCGGCGTGCAATTCGTCCAACTGGTGCTGGGCGAAATACCCGATCCTCAGCTTTCGCGCCCGCGTGATCCGCCCGCCAAGCGGCTCCAGCTTGCCGGATAACAGCTTCGACAGCGTCGACTTGCCCTCACCATTCTGGCCCAAAAGCGCAATGCGGTCGTCCTGGTCGATCCGCAGCGACAACTTCGACAGAACCGCCGCGCCATCGTAACCCACGCTGGCGCTTTCCATGTTGATGATCGGGGGCGACAGTTCCTCCGGCTCGGGAAAGGTGAACTTCTTCAACGCCGCTTCCTGGGGCGTGGTGATCGGCGTCATCTTGGCGATCATCTTCATCCGCGACTGCGCCTGCACCGCCTTCGACGCCTTCGCCCGGAACCTGTCCACGAAAGACTGCAAATGCGCCCGCCGCGCTTCCTGCTTTTTCGCCTCTGCCTCGGCCACCGCCAGCCGTGCCGCGCGGGTTTGCGCGAAAGTGTCATAGGCCCCCTGATAAAGCGTCAGCTTCCGGTCCTCCAGATGCAGGATCGAGGTCACCGCGCGGTTAAGAAGCCCCCGGTCGTGGCTGATCGTGATGACCGTATGGGGATACTTCGCCAGATAGCTTTCCAGCCAAAGCGCCCCTTCCAGGTCAAGATAGTTGGTCGGTTCGTCCAGCAACAACAGATCGGGCGCCGAAAACAGGACACCCGCAAGCGCCACCCGCATCCGCCAGCCGCCCGAAAAGGCGCTGCACGGCATCGCCTGTTGCGCCTGATCGAAGCCAAGGCCCTTCAGGATCGAAGACGCCCGCGCCTCGGCCGACCAGGCGTCGATATCCTGAAGCCGGGTCTGCACATCGGCAATCCGGCCCGGATCCGTCGCGGTCTCGGCCTCGGCCAGAAGGGCCGCACGCTCGGTATCGGCCTCAAGCACGGTATCCAGAAGCGAGGTCTCGCTGCCCGGCACCTCCTGGGCGACCCCGCCGATCCGCACGCCTTTCGCGATGTGGATGTCGCCGCCCTCCAGCGCCAACTCGCCCCGGATCAGCCGGAACAGCGTCGTCTTGCCGGTGCCGTTCCGGCCCACGAACCCCACCTTGTGACCTTCGGGCACGATGACACTCGCCCCCTCGAACAGGGGGCGGCCCTCGATGGCGAAACGGATATCGTCGATCCTCAACATGGCCGCCTGATTGCCCGAGGGGCGGGGCAGGGTCAATCGGGATTGGCGGCCTTGGGGGCATCATGAAAAACGGGGGGCAGACTGAAAGCCCCCCGTTACCATTCAATAGAACCGGCCTCAGGCAACGGCGGACAATTGTAACGCCTCGTAGACGACCGTTTCAAAGTCCATGTAGGCGCTGAACGACACCGGATCGGCGAAGGGCAGGATCTGCGTGCCCCAATAACCGCCGAACCCGTTCGCCCGGTCGATCCAGTAAAAGCAGTTGGCAAGGCCCGCCCAGCCGATTGCACCCTCCGGACGCCCGGTCGGTGCCGTTTCCGAGTTGACCATGAAGGTATAGGACCAATCCTTGGCAAGGCCCGGAAAGAACTCGGCATCATTGGACAGGGACGGGATGACGCCCGGCAGCATGGTGACTTTCTGCGGCGGAACCAGCGCCCCCTTCACCGCCCAATCGACGGTTTCGGGCTTCAGCACCCGGCCATTCGGCCCCGCACCGTCGTTCAGCCACATGCGGATGAATTTCATGTACTCGGGCACCGTTCCATAAAGCCCGTGGCCCCCCATGTGGACCTCGGGATCGTCCGGCAGGGCAAAATCGTCCATTGGGGCAAGCGCACCGTCTTCGCCGCGTGCGTGGATGGTCGCGGTCCGCGCCTTCATGGCTTCGCTGCGTGTAAAGGCGATGTCTTCCATGCCAAGCGGGTCAAAGACGCGCTCGCGCATTACGTCGCCCAGCCGCTTGCCCCGGATACCCTCGACCACCTGGCCGACCCAGTCGATGTTGGTGCCGTACTCCCATTGCTCGCCCGGATCGAACAACAAAGGCGTTTCGATGCTGGCCCGAGAGGCAGTAACGACCGAGGGCTGATCGTGATCGCTGGCCAGCCTGTTGTAGGTCTCGTTGAAGAAATCGTAGCCGAACCCGGCGGTGTGCAGCATGAGTTGGCGTGTCGTGACATCGCTTTTCGGGGCGCGCAGCCTCGGCTGGCCCGCATCGTCGAACCCGTCGATGACCTGCAACGCGCCGATCTCGGGTGCATAGGTCTTGGCCGGTGCATCGAGATCAAGCAAACCCTCTTCCACGCACTGCAAAGCCGTCGTTCCGGCGATCGCCTTGGTTGTCGAGAATATGGCAAGCACCGTGTCCGTGGTCATCGGTTCACCGTCCAGCCGCCGTTCCCCGGCGGCACCGGAATAGACGTCGCCGTTTCGGTCCGTGACCATCGCCACGACACCGGGCACACGCGGGTTGTTTGCGACTGCGCCATTCAGAACGGCATCGCATCTGGCTTTGAGATCTTTCATGAAATCCTCCCTTGATAGATCATGGAAGGACTCTAGGCAGCCACACCCGGCCGTTCTGTCCCCGACCGGCAGCGGCTGTCCGGAAACGGAAGCGAAATTCAGGTCAGTGAGAGGTCGGCTTCGCCCGCGCCCGTGTCTGAGACGGGCGTTCCCCGAACCGCCTGGCATAGCGGCCCGCAAGTGCGCCAAGGTTCACGAACCCCCAGTCCGAGGCGATGTCGGAAACCGTTCTGTCGCCTTCCGCCGACCCGAGGTCCGCATGAAACCCCTCAAGCCTGCGTGCGGCAAGAAACGCACGCGGCGTCACACCTCGGAACTTTCTGAACCCGCCCGACAGGGTGCGTGCGGATACGCCGACACGCTGCGCAACCTCTCCCACAAGGGGGGCATCGCGTGCCTCGGTGCTGAAAATCTCCTCAGCCTGGCGGACATACCAGGGGGCTGCGGTGCGCGCTCCGTTCTCCAGCGCCACCCCGGCGCCACCGGCCCATTGCCGCAACAACTCTAGGCAGATGATCTCTTCGAGGTGCCGTCCGAGGGCGCCATCCGCAGGCATCGCACCGGGGCCGTTCAGCGTGCGGGCGGCATATTCCAACAGTTGAAGCCAGGCCGAACCGGGACCGCCGAACTTGACCCGGCTGGTCCAGAGCGCGTCGTCAGGCACAAAGCCGAACCACCGCTCGGCGGTTTCTTCCATGACCTTGTGGGGAATGGTCAGGTTGAACTGCATGTGGTCGGGGTCACCGTCCAGCCAGTAATCGGTTCTGGAACAATCGACGACAAAACTCTCGCCGGGGCCGGTCTGGACGGGGGCCGCCTCGGACTGGTGGTTCAGCGCGCCGCGAAGCGTGTTCAGCACCAGGATGTTCCCCGCCTCGGGGTCGAACCGATCCAGATGGATGCCGGTGCCATAGGAAAACCGTGTCATCGTCACGCGCCCGGCCTTGGCCGAGATCATCGTGGCATCGGGGCGCGACAAGCGTTCCAGCGGCTGGACGCGATAGGGCATATAGACAGACCGGCAGAACTCCTGAACCTCGTCCCAATCGGTCGACCGTGTGCGACCGGCGTGCCGGATCGGCGCACCATCGAAATCTCTGACCAGTGCTTCTTCAAGCATCCGAGGCTCCTCCCTTGATGTTCAGCTTACAACAGGCCGCTTCGGAAAGAAGCCGCAGGGTCGCATTCGATATACGACTTTCGTCGTAGATGGGGCCGGATTTCGCGGCGTACCGGGCGTTTACACGTCTTCAAGCCTTTTTAACGCCTCTTGCCGCCCGCTGGATCGCATTTCCGCGTACCGATCCATCCACCGACGCAATACCGACGTGATACCGACGTTACACCGACGCAATACCGAAGTGCAGTTTTCGCCCCGTGCGCCTTGTTTTCCTGCATTAACCCTCAGGCAAAACCTGCTCTCGCCTTTTGCAACGCACGCGGCCTTAACCAAATCAACCGGCTCCTGCGGGGCTTTCCTTTGCAGTTTCGCCATGCTAGGCGGGCCGCGATTTCAAGGCGCCGCACATGGGGTGCGCCGCCGATACTTCAAAAGGCTGAAGACATGGGCGTAGAACGCACACTTTCGATCATCAAACCCGATGCCACCAAGCGCAACCTGACCGGCAAGATCAATGCCAAGTTCGAGGACGCAGGTCTGCGCATCGTCGCTCAGAAACGCATCCACCTGACCAAGGCACAGGCGGGGAAATTCTACGAAGTCCACGCCGAACGCCCGTTCTATGACGAGTTGTGCGAGTTCATGGCATCCGAACCTGTCGTCGTGCAAGTCCTTGAAGGTGAAGGCGCAATTGCCAAGAACCGCGAAGTCATGGGCGCGACCAACCCCGCCGATGCAGATCCCGGCACCATCCGTGCCGAGTTTGCCGAAAGCGTCGGTGAAAACTCGGTCCACGGTTCGGACGCGGCGGAAACCGCAGCGGTCGAAATCGCCTATTTCTTTTCGGGCCTCGAACTGGTCGGATAAGGCTTCTGCGGGCAGGGCGGTTCTGCCGCCCGCCCGCCACCTGACGCCTCGGCGGGATTCCGCCTCGGAAACAATCCCTTGCCATTGTTTCCATTCCCGCAGTTGATCGTCTGGTTGCTTCTTGGTTACCAATATCCGGGGGCCAAGTCGGCAGATGATCAGGGCTCTGGGACTCCCTGAAAAATCAAGCATCTATCGGCACTTCGGGAGCCTCGTTGCGATGCTTTTCATTCTCCTCGCCATAACCGCTGGCGGCATGGCCTTCGCCCTTGGCGGGTCGTCTTCTTCCGGCAGCAACCCGGTCAGTGCAGCCAACGTTCCCGACCCCGATCCGACACCGGAAGTGCCCGAGGACGAGGCCGGAGATGAAACCGCCGAACAGGATGATACGGGCGATGGAACTGGCGACGAAGCGACAGGTGTCGAAGCACCGGACTTGCCGAACAGCGCCTACGACATCGGATGGGCCGGTCTCACCGCCGAGGAACAGATGCTCGTCGAACTGGTCAATCGCGCCCGGATGGACCCCGGGGAAGAGGTTGATCGTCTGGACGAGGGGCTCGCCTCGGGAATTTCGTCCGACCCCGCCCAACCCCTTGCCGTGATTGAGGAATTGAGCGACGCATCCCGTGGCCATTCCGAGGATATGGATGACCGGGATTTCTTTGCCCACGTCAATCCCGACAACGACGACCCCGGTGCGCGCGCCATCGACGCGGGCTATGGTTCGGGCTACGTGGGCGAAAACATCGGCTGGATCGGCTCGACCTTCGAACAGGACGCACAGGTCCGTGCCGAGGCGCATCACGAGAACCTTTGGGAATCCGACGGCCACCAGCGCAACCTGATGGACGACGATTGGTCGGAAATCGGCGTAGGCTACGACCATGGCGACTATCAGGGATACGATGAATCGACTTTCGTGACCGAGATGTTCGGCGACAAGGGCGAGACCTACCTGACCGGCGTGGTGATCGAGGACGCGGACGGCGACGAATTCTACGACATCGGCGAAGGCCAGGGCGATGTCCGGATCACGGCATTCGACGGCGAAACCGCCTATGCCACGGCCACCTGGGCCGCCGGGGGCTACACGCTTGCCCTTCCGCCCGGCACCTACAACGTTGTTTTTGAGGGCGGAGATCTGGACCAGCCCTATGCGACCGAAGTCACCATCGGCAACGAGAACGTGAAACTCGACGTGATCGAAGAGGGGGGCAGCGTCCTTGCCTCGCTGAACGCCGGAACGCCTTTGCCCGGCGTGCCGGTCGTCGAGGATACGATGGACTATGTGCCTTACGTGGCCGAGGTGGAAGAAGAAGACCTCTTCGAGATGGTATAGCGCTACGGACGTCAGTTCCGCGTTTCGACAACCCCGATTTCGTTCAGGATCGCCTCGATCTCGCTGACACCGCTTTCAGGGGCTGCCTTGGCGCAAATCGCATCGAAACGGTTGCGGAGCGCGGTTTTCTCTTCTCCCTGACAATCGTTCCAGGGACGTCCCATCAACCCCATGACCATGGCGTAGTAGCCGATGAAATGGGGGCGGGTGCCATTGGCCAGTAGACGGGCATAGGCCTTGTCGGGGCCAAGGGCGCGAAGCTCTTCGGCGGTATGGATGCCGGCGCGGGCAAAAGCCGCGTCAGACTTCGGGCCAAGGTTTCGGATCGAGGAGACCGGATCGCTCATGACCCGGCAGACTATCCGCGATCGGCCCGTTCAAAAAGCTCAGATCGATGCCCAGTCGCTGATCCGATAGGACTTTTTCTCGCTCTGGATGCGATAGCCTTCCTTTTCGGCGCGCTTGGGCTTCGGATCCTTGTTCCGCGTGTTCTTTGCGTCTTGCGACCGCGACACGATCCGACCTTCGATTTTCTTTTCCGTACTCATGACTTGTCCTCGCTTCGGACTCCCCCGGTAAAGCCAAGGCTGGCGGTTGCGAGCGGCGAAATGATGTCTCTGCACTGCCGGTGCAAAGGTCATTTCGCGCCCCCCGGCCACAGTCAGGGCGAAGTCGGGGCAAATCTGGCATGGTTAAAGGGTTAACAGTCGTTCCCGCGCGGTCGGACCTCGGTCGGATCCAGGGATTTGACGCGACTTTGATCCGACGCGCGCCGCATGATTATCGCCTTGGCAATCAGCGACTTGACTTTCAGATATGGTCTCGGTCCCGCGGTGGAGCAACGACAGTCACCAAGAATCGCCCGCATTCCTGGTCGGATTGCGATCCACGTCCCGGACGGTACACACGCCATGCCATCGCCATAATCTAAGGATTTTCGTCACTTTTCTGCCGCAAATACAACCTTAGGTTGTTTTTTTCATCTGATCGGATGATGTGCCTGAGTTTAAAGCACTTTAATCTATCCTAACGGGCCGGGGGGACAAATACCGGCATTATTGTTGCGTGGTTTCTCTGCAAGCGCTGTAGAGAATGGCCAAGGCGTATGTAAGGAGTTCTGATATGCGCATCCTTTTCATCAACTTTCGTAAGTCCGAGTCAGGTGCGACGCTTGTCGAATATGGCGTGGCGCTTTTGCTTGCTATCGTGCTAGGTGGCGGTGCTCTGGTGACTCTGGCAAACCAGACCGGCACGAACATGGGGGCAGGTTGCACGGCTCTCACCGGGCAAGGTGTTGTTTCCGACAACTGCTGACACAGAGCTTGAAGTGAATAAGCGCCGCCCGGCTTTGGGCGGCGCATCCGTCGCCGGTTGATCCAGGCGCGGAAAATGGAAGACCACCTGTTGGGGACGGTGATGATCAGACGGTTTGTACGTAGTGAAGCTGGTGCCACGCTTGTCGAATACGGAGTCGCGATGGTTCTGGCGATCAGTGTCGGCGGGGCAGCTTTGATCACACTGGGAGATCAGACAGGAACCAATATGGAGGCAGCCTGCACGGTCTTGCAGGGCAGTGGTGTGGTATCTGGAAATTGCTGAGGGGGCGACATGGGCGCGCGTCTGAAGATAGGTTTGAAAGAATTTCTAACGGGCACGTCCGGGGCGACCCTGGTCGAGTACGGAATTGCCTTGCTGGTCGTAGTCATCGTCGGAAGCGTCACTTTGGGCGCACTTGCGACTGCGGTCGGAAACGAGATTGCTGAGACAACGAGTGCCTTTTAAGGCGCTTCGTTTGTGAAAAATGGGGCGGAAACGTCCCGGTGGTGCCAAGGAGAAGTGGAATGCGATTGCAGTCGCTGTTGGTGATCATGATCGGCATGGCTTTGGCTGGAGCGTCGATCTACGCGTCCCGTGAGTTGCTGCAGGTTCAGCCTGCCACGGCCTCGGTCGACCCCAGCCAGCCGAAATTGGTCAACGTCGTGGTGGCCGGTCAGGACATTCCGTTCGGCACGGAAATCCAGGCGCGAAAACTCACCACGATCCAGTGGCCGGTCGATGCCGTACCGCCCGGAACTTATTCGGATTTCTCCAAGCTCGTTCCGCAGAACGGAGAAGAGCCGCGCCGTGCGAAACGCGCGATGGCACAGGGCGAACTGGTTCTGGTCGGAAAGGTTTCGGACTTTGGCGAAAAGGTCACCATCGTTCAGACCCTTGGCAAGAACACTCGCGCCATGGCGATCAAGGTGAATGCGCAAACCGCCGTGGGTGGGTTCGTCACTCCGGGCGACAAGGTGGATGTGGTCATGACCCAGGGCAGCGGCGTGCGACTGCGCGCGGTGACCATCCTGCAGAACATCCGGGTGATCGGTGTCGACCAGCAGGCCGATGTGCTGAACGATTCGACGAATATCGCCAAGACCGTGACGGTCGAGGTCACACCCGAGCAGGGCCAGAAACTGGCCCTGGCGCAAAAGGCGGGCACGCTCAGCCTTTCGTTGCGCACGCTCGACGATGTGGTGGACCAGCCGCTGGAGTCGATCCAACTGTCGGACATCATTCGCGACGCACCCGAAGTCGAAGTGGAACCCCGGCGGACCATCAGGGTGAACCGCGCGATTGGAAATTCGGAACAGGTGGAAGTGCAGGACGCCGATTGATCAGGGGGCCGGCCGGGGACAATCCAGGCCGGGCAAAAAGTGGGTGAGGAGCGAAAGACAGATGATCGCGCGGATCAGGAATAGATCTTGCCAATTCGCCCATGGCGAAGATGGTGCGCTTCTCGTGTTTTTTGCCATGTGCTGTGCCGCTATCTTTCTGATTGCCGCCCTTTCTTTCGACCTTGGAAAACGAGCCTCGACTCAATCCGAGTTGCAGTCCTTTGCAGACAGCGTCGCCCTTGCGGCCGCGGCAGAGCTTGACGGGATGCCGGGCGCGATCGACCGGGCGCAGACGGCTGCGGACCAGTTGATCCGCGACACCGTGACCTTCGGAGAAGGATCGCTGATCCTGTCAGGCGCCAGCGACTACACGATCAGTTTCTTCGCCGATCTGCCCACGAACGAAGCGGCCTGGAACGCGGCACTTGATGTCAGCTTGGCAGAAAACGACCTGATTGCCCGTTTTGCCCGCATCGAGGTCAATCCGGTGCGGGTGGACTGGTCTTTCGCGCGGATCCTCGGCGTCTTTTCGACAGCCCCGCTGCCGGACGACACTGTGCGGGCCGAAGCGACGGGGGGATTTACGGCGCAGGCCTGCGATGTCACTTCGGTCTTTTTCTGCATGCCGCCGGCTGAAAGCGGGGTCGATCTTGATGGCATCTGGGATCCTGCAAACCACATCGGGGATGCGATCAAATTGGATGCCGCGTCTGGCGGGCCATCGAACTGGCAACCCGGCAGCATGGGATTCATCGACGCTTCGGGTGCCACCGACATAGCGAGCCCATGTTACGGTGAAACGGGCATCAGTCTGAACAACTGCCTGTTGAACGTCGTGACACGGCGGACGCAATGTCTGGAAAACGGTGCGCTTGCCTTCCGAAACGGGCACGTCTTCGGGGTCAGCGACCTTTTCTTTAATACACGCATGGACATGTACCGCGCGTCTTATACCGATTTGCAAAACGATCCGTACTTCCCGAACGCCCCGGTCGTGACAAAAGGGTACGATGCCTCGTCCACTTGCGGTCCGGGGGCTGCAACGGAAGTCGCCGATGCCACCGGCTTTCTGCCCGATGACGACATGAGCCTATGTGCCAACGACCGTTGCGGTGATGGCGATTGGTCGGACGCGCGCCTGGAATATGTCGATCGGAACTATTCGGTTGACCCAACGACAATCGGAACCGCCGAACCCGTCGAAAGGATCACCGTTCTTGGCAATGAATATCACATCGACGATCCGTTTCGTCCCGGTGATGCCACCAACCCGCGCAAGGTCGAATACGTTGATTTTCCCGTGATCCTCGCCGGTGCGTCCCGGTGGAACTATTACAACGCCGAAGTCGCATCGGTCTATTTCGAGGAACCGGCCGCTGCCTATCTGGGGAATACGGTCGATCTGACGGGCGCGTCTTCGGCCTTGCGGGCAACTCCCATTGATCTTTTGGTGGATATGCTGGCGGAGGATGGCTCTGTCATTCCCCGCCTGGGCTCAAGCTTGCCGCAATGCGCACCGGACAACACCTCGCTTGATCCGCGCCGCCGGGCCTTCATTGCAGCGGCTGTGGATTGCGATACCGCACCGATCAACGGTCCGCCAACCGGACGGGCAACATGGTTCGTCGAACTCTTCGTCCTGGATGCCGCCGAAGGGCCGGGGTCCGAAGAGCTGTACTTCGACGTAGAGGTCATCTCGCCCGGCTTGCAAAATAGCGGCCGGTCGCACACCAACGGCACCTTCCGCAATCATGTCCAGCTTTACAGGTAGCGGTGTGGAGCGGGGTCGCATCATAAAGGGTTCGGCAGCCCGGCGATTCCGCCGGGATGAGGACGGTGTCGCGCTTGTCGAGTTCGCCCTGTTCCTGCCGATTTTCCTATTGGCGTTCTTCGTGATCGTCGAGTTCGGGCGCACCTTTTTCAACTACCAAAGCGCGGTCTCGGGCGTTCGTGACGCAACGCGCTATGCGTCGCGCACCCTGGATCAGGATATCTGCGTGGGCGAGGTGGATGGCGCCGGTGCCGTTTTGAACATTGCCAGCGCCGCATCTCCGGATGTGTTTTACACCATCGTCGAACGCAACCTTCTGAACGAGGTTGACGTCCTTCCGACCAACATTCGCCTTCGGCGTGTGGTGTCGTCTTATCGTTGTGTCGTGCAATCCGGGGCCTATCGACAGGAGGAAGTGCCGATTGCGCGGGTGCAGGCACGACTGGAAGTCATCCTGCCGCTTGGCGAGATACTGGAGTTGAACGGGCGTCCGGTCATCAACAACATCGTCACCGACATCGAAGACCAGGCGCGGGTGTTCGGGCTATGAGCGCGCGGGTTCAAAAGTGTCTCGACCGGTTCGCACGGGCCGAAAGCGGCACGACGCTGGTGGAATTCGCGATTGCGATTTCTCTGTTCCTTTTGATCTTCTTCGCGGTGCTCGACTTCGGGCGGCTGGCCTATAACTGGGTGATGGCGGAAAAGGCGATGCAGACCGCAGCACGGATCGCAGCGGTACGGTCGCCGGTTTGTGCGGGCGTGCCAGTGATGAATCTGCGCGCCGATGTATTCGATGATACCTTTCCTTCCGGAACGATGTGCCGTGCGCAACCCGGCCTCTGTGAGGCGAATGCCCCGGCGATCTGCACGCTAGCAGGCGCGGATCCGGGAAGCCCCGAAGCCATTGCGACGGCATCGGAAATCTGGACCTCGGTGCGCCCGCTTCTGCCGGACAACGCAACGACGTCGAATGTCCTGATCCGATATGATTTCGACGAACAACTCGGCTTTCTCGGCGGCCCCTATACGCCCCTGATCACGACCGAGCTGGTCGGAACTTCGAACCAGAATGGCGGTTTCGGGGATTTCCGTTTTACCTTCGTCACCCCGCTCAGCGCACTTGCTGCCGCTGCCGGGGCCCGCGACACGACAGGCGTTCCGACCGAGGGCGCATCGATACCGTTTCCAGCCGTTTCCACCACCATGCCGGCCGAGGACATGAATCTCGGTGGACGGGGGTAGGCGGCATGGACCAAAGGACGCAAACATGAGCACGAGTTCCATTCTTCTGATTTCCGCCAACGACGAGGTGTCCGACAGCGTCAGCAAGGCGCTGAGCGACATTGACGGGGCAAGGGTCAATCACGAAAACATGGGCGTCAGCCAGATGAACGGCGCGGCCGTCGATCTGGCCGCCGAGCATGATATCGTGATTTTCGTCACCGATCCGTCCAATGCGGCGGATCTCAGCGCCATCGAGGTTCTGACCGACCATCGTGCCGACGACACGATTTACCTGGCACTGACGGATGCGGATCTGCCCCTGTCAAAGGCGCGTGCCCTGACGCGGGCCGGTGTGGACGACGTTCTGCCATTCCCCTCGACAGGCAACGAGATTGCCGAACAGGTGGGGCAGTGGATCGCCCGCAAACGCGCCGCTATTGAAGAGCGCTATTCAAGTTCCGGCACGCGCGGCAAGCTGATCTCGATCCAGCAGGCGCGCGGCGGGATCGGGTCGACGACGGTCGCGGTGAACCTGGCCGACATGCTTTTGGACCGGCGCGGGACGTTCAAGAAAGAGGCGACGAACCGCGTTTGCATCGTCGATCTGGACCTGCAATTTGGCACCGTGGGCGATTTCCTGGACGTGGACGAACAGGAAGGGCTGTTGCAACTGGCGGTCGAGAATTTCCTGCCGGACGTCAATTGGATCGAGCAATCCCTTGTCCGTCTGCCGTCCGGGCTTGCGGTTCTGGCTGCTCCGCAACGGTTTGCGCCGCTGGATTCCCTCCAGCCGACACAGGTGGAAAGCCTGATCGCCACGCTGAAGACCATGTTCGACTATATCGTCGTCGATCTGCCGCGTGCGCTGGTCGGGTGGATCGAGCCGGTTCTGGTGGAAACCGACCGTCTGTTCATCGTGATGGACATGACCGTGCCGGCCGTTCGGGCCTCGCGCCGACTGATGGATTTCGTACTGGCCGATAACGCCGCCTTGCCGATCGAGTTGATCGTCAACCGTGAGAAAAAGCCAATGATGCTGCGTGAACACCATCGCGAGGCGGCAAAGGCGCTGGACGCGACTTTCAATCACTGGATCGCGGACGACCCGAAAGCGGCGCGCACGGCAGTGGACTACGGCAAGCCTCTGTCCGAGGTGGCCGGGCGCTCTGATTTGGCGAAGGGTATCCACGCTCTGGCACGGACGACCCTGGCGGCCTTGCCGAAAGACATCGCGGCGTTGCGTGGGTAAGGAGAGTTAGATGTTCAAGGCATTTGGAAAAGGCGATGAAAAGACGGCGAACCGGGCTCCGGGTGCCGCGCAGGATCCGACGGATGCGGCCAACCAGGTCGCGGCCACGGCGCTGAGATCGCTGAACCCGCGCGACAAGGACCTTTCCGACCGCCTGGAATTGAAAAGCCGTCTGCACGAGGCGTTGCTGGAACGTCTGAACCTCAGCGTGATCGACAAGGTCCAGACCGAAGAGTTGCGCCGCGAGGTGGCAAACCTGGCCCAGGCCGTTCTGGCCGAGGAAAAGCGGCCCATGCGGACAGAGGACTTCAAGGCCATCGTCGATGAGTTGATGCACGAGGTCCTGGGCTATGGCCCGCTTGAGCCTCTGTTGGAAGACCCGACCGTCAACGACATCCTCGTCAACGGTCACGACCAGGTCTACGTCGAAAGGTTCGGCGTGCTGGAAGAGACCGGTGTGAGGTTCCGCGACGAACGTCACCTTCTGAGGATTATCGACAAGATCGTGTCGTCCATCGGTCGTCGCGTCGATGAAAGCCAGCCCTGGGTCGATGCGCGTCTGCCCGATGGCAGCCGGGTGAATGCGATCATCCGCCCCTGTGCCATTGACGGGCCGTCCCTGTCGATCCGCAAATTTTCCAAGAAACCCATCCTTCTGGACAAGATGATCGAGCTTGGCACCTTGCCCGAGGATGCCGCCGGTTTCCTGCGCGGGTTGGTCGAAGCCCGGATGAATATCCTGATCTCGGGCGGCACCGGTTCGGGCAAGACCACGCTGTTGAACGCCATGTCACGGTCGATCAACACCAAGGAACGGATCGTCACCATCGAGGACGCTGCCGAACTTCAGCTTCAACAGGAACATATCGTGCGCCTTGAGACCCGGCCCGCCAACCCCAATGGCACTGGTGCGATCACGCAGCGCGATCTGGTTCGAAATGCGCTTCGGATGCGCCCCGACCGGATCATCGTGGGCGAGGTGAGGGGGGCGGAAACCTTTGACATGCTGCAGGCGATGAACACGGGCCACGACGGTTCGATGACCACGGTCCACGCCAACACAGCCCGCGATGCCCTGTCGCGTGTCGAGCAGATGGTCTCGATGATCGGGCTGGATCTGCCCCTTATGGCGATCCGCTCTCAGGTCGCCTCGGGGATCAACTTCATCGTTCAGCTTTCGCGCCTTGCCGACGGCAACCGCAAGATCATGAGCATTTCCGAGATCACCGGCATGGAGGGCGAGACGATCACCATGCAGGACATCTATCTGTTCCGCCGCACGGGCCGGGGCGAAAACGGTGAAGTGCAGGGCGAGTTTGTTGCCACGGGGATGCGCCCGAAGAACGCAGCGGTGCTTGAAGCGGCCGGGGTCGAGCTTGCGCCGGATGGTTTCCTGAACCGGGGGCAGAAATCGGCATGAACCTTTCCGAACTCTCTCAGCGCGTCGACCTGCAACTTGTCGTCTACATCGTCGCTTTCGTCGGGGTTCTCTTGATCCTTGAGGGCGTGCGTCAGATGTTGTCGCGCTCGGAGAATGCCGAAAAGGCAAAAAGCCGCCGGATGCAGTTGATCCAGAAGGGAGCCTCGACCGAGGAAATCCTAAAGATTCTGAAGCCGACCGAAAAGCGCAGCCTTGTCGAACGCCTGCCTTTCGTGGGCGACCTCCCTCTGGTTCTGCGCCAGGCCGGCATCGTGATGGCTCCGGGCGCGTTCCTGGTGACTTGTCTTGCGGCAGCGGTTGCGATCTTCATCATCGCCGCGCAGTTCTTTTCGCCGATCAATGCTGTGGGCTTTGGCCTGATCCTCGGTATTATCCTGCCACTCTTGCAGGTGCGGATGAAACGGAACGAACGGATGGCGCTGCTGGTCAAGCAGATGCCAGATGCGCTGGACCTGATGGCGCGGGGCCTGAAGGTGGGCCATCCTTTGAACACGACCCTGTCGTCGGTCGCCAACGAGATGTCCGACCCGATTGGATCGGAATTCGGCCTGGTGGTCGACCAGGTCAGTTTTGGCGACGACCTGACCGAGGCATTCCGTGATTTCGCGGCCCGGATCGACCAGGAAGATGTGCATTACCTGTCGACGGCGATTGCCATCCAGCACGGCACCGGCGGCGATCTCGCGCGGGTGTTGAACGTGCTTGCCAGAACGATCCGGGATCGCCTGAACATGCGCAAGAAGATCACCGCGTTGACCGCCGAGGGGCGGCTGACGGCGGCCTTTCTCAGTTTCATTCCGGTGATGATCTTCGTTGCGATGCAGTTCATGACGCCCAGCTATTACGGCTCGATCGCCGACGAGCCCGAGGCGGTCCCCCTTGGGGTGGCCATCATCCTCTTGACGGTCATGAACGCACTGGTTCTGCGTCGCCTTGTGAATTTCCGGTTCTGAAGGGATGGCGATGCTGGATCAGATCATCAATTTTCTGGAAGGCCTTGGAGCGACCGGCGAACTTGCCATTCTGGGGGTCTTCATCGGCTCTCTCTTGATTGTCTACGGCTTCTTCGGCGGATTGATTGCGCAAAACCCGATTGGCCGCCGCTATAGCGCGGGTAAACCTGCACAGCGCCGATCAGCCTTCGAGGCGGGGCTGCTGAACAACGCCGACGTTGACCCGAAGGGGTTCATGAAGGCGCTGATGCCGCAGAACCGGGAAAAGCGGACGCGCATCCGTCGGCAACTGATGAACGCCGGGTTGGTCGGGCAGAACGCAATCGTGAAGTACTACACCTTGCGTGTGCTTCTGGCGATTGGTCTGCCTGCCGTGTTCGTCGTTCTTCTGGTGCTTCACCAGGCCGGTCTTCTGCCGTTGCCGGAATCGGTGAGTTCCGTTTTCGAGGGATCGCAGGGCCGTTTGCTGAGCTACTATCTTGTGACATGCCTCGTGTTGGCCGGGTTCTTTCTTCCTGCGCTCTGGCTGCGCTCGAAGGTGGATGAACGGCAACTTGAGGTGTCCGAGACGTTCCCCAATGCGCTTGACCTGATGGTCGTCGCCGTCGAGGCCGGGCTTGGTTTCGATGCCGCCATGACACGGGTATCGAACGAAATGGAACATTCGGCCCCGGCCATCGCGCAGGAGTTTCGCCTTGTTCAGCTTGAAGTCGCCGCCGGTGGCGACCGCGAAAAGGCCCTCTTGGACATGGCGGGTCGGACGAATGTCGATGAGGTTGCATCTTTCGCCAGCGTGATCCTGCAATCCATCCAGTTCGGCACAAGTGTGTCGGACGCGCTGACGACCTATGCGTCGGAAATGCGTATCTCGCGCGAGTTGAAGGCGCAGGAAATGGCGAACAAACTGCCCGTCAAGATGTCAGGCGTCATGGCGGCGTTGATGCTGCCCGCGCTGTTCCTCTTGATCCTTGGCCCGATTGCGATTCGCTGGACAAGCACATTTGGCGGATAATCGGCGGCCCGTGTTGAATTTTTACAAATCTTACACAATGCGGTTTTCCTAGGGAAATTGGCGCAATTTCAGCAACAATGAGGCTTATCCGCCTCAGATGTCAGTTTGACGTAGCGGCTCAACTTGACTAAACATGCCCTCTTCTGGTGATCTATTGGTCGAGGGAGCACCCTAAGCTGGATTAACCGGTACCTACGGGCAAGTTCGCGTCGCCAGGTTGGCGATGTTGCTGGGAGTTTGAGAGTGGCCGCGAAGGGAAGCGATATGCTGGCTGAAGCCAGACTGGGACCGCAGTTGCGCGTCCTTGACGGTATCGCAAGCTGGTGCGGTGGTCTGCACGGTGCCATGCCGCTTTCCGAAGCGCTTCAGTCACTTGCCGACGGATTTGGCGCGGAAAGTGCTGCCCTTTCCAGACATCTGAAGACCGAAGACCGCCCGCGCACCGTTGCAACTTCAGACCGGCGCGAGAGCGATCCCGACTTGCCCGCACTGCCGCGTGCCCTTGCCTGCGACGTGCTGGATTACCTCTATGACAAGGCGCGTGCCTCGACCCTGTGGTTCCTCAGTGACCATCTGGATGATGTGCAATGGCAGGCGTCTCATTCGCTGACCAACTGGCAAAGCCTGCGCGAGGTCGAGGAAATCGTCGTCATCGTTTTGGCCAGCAATGCCCAGCAATCCGATTATGTCGAGTTCCATTTCACCCGCCTGCTGGAGCGGAGCGAGAAACTGGAGTTCGAAAGCCTGTTGCCCACCATCGTGCGATCCTGGGCCGGTCGGAAGACCGGGCTTGTCACCCAGACCCGCATGGATGTGCGTGTTGCGCGGGCGCGTGCCGCCGTCGAAGCGGATCGCCTGATGTGGGATGCGCCGATCCTCGGCATGTCGAACCCCGCAAACCTCAGCCGGGCCGAGTTCCGGGTCTGTCTTTTGCTGTCGCGCGGTCTTTCGGTAAAAGGCGTGACGGATGAGCTTGGGCTGACCGAGGCCACGGTGCGCACGCACCTTCGGTCGATCTATTCCAAGACAGAAACATCCAGTCTTGCCGAACTTCTCTACCGGATCCTGTCCGCGGGCGTCGAAGAAAGCGCCGTCGGTCTGCCCGCAGCCCGCCAGGCCTGACCTGTTTTTCATCCATTCGTCGCACGCACCTACCTGTGAAGGCCGCGGGCATTTTCTGCCGTTACGTTCGGTGTTAGCCTTCCCTTGACACGTTCAAGGAGAACCACATGCGGGCCACCCTTTTCTGCCTGACCCTTGCCCTTTTGGGCCCGGCACATGCCGAATACCACGAACCGACCATCACCAGCCACGGCATCTCGGCATTTGGTGAGTTGAAATATCCCGCTGACTTCCCGCATTTCGACTACGTGAACCCCGACGCGCCGAAGGGCGGGACGATGAGCTTTCGGGGGTTTCTTGCCTCGGCCACCTTCGACAGTCTGAACCAGTTCATCCTAGCTGGCGAGCCGGCGCAGGGGCTGGGCCGTGTCTATGATACGCTGATGGTGCGCGCCTATGACGAGGCGGATGCCTATTACGGGCTTTTGGCGGAAAAGATCGAGTACCCCGAAGACCGGTCCTGGGTGATCTACACCCTTCGCGAAGGTGCGGTGTTTGCCGATGGCGAACCGGTCAAGGCGTCGGACGTGGTCTGGACGATCAAGACCCTTCAGGCCGAGGCCAACCCCAACTACCGGATCGCGCTGGAAGACGTGGCCGAGATCGAGGCGATTTCAGAGCGCGAGGTGAAGGCAACTTTTGCCGAGGGCGTTTCCACCCGCGACCTGATCTCAAGCGTCGGTGAAATGCCGATCCTTCCCGAGCATTATTACCAGGAGGTCGATTTCACGCGCTCCACGCTCGAACCGCCCGTGGGGTCAGGGCCTTACGTGGTCAGTGACGCCGATGCTGGTCGCCAGATCACCTACTGCGCCAACCCCGATTACTGGGCCGTCGATCTGCCGGTGAATGTGGGCAAAAACAATTTCGAATGCTTCCGTTACGAGTATTTCGCCGACCGGACAGCGGCCTTCGAAGCGTTGAAGGCGGGTGTTTATCTGTTCCACGAAGAATTCTATTCGGCGATCTGGGCCACGGGCTATGACTTCCCGGCACTCGACAAGGGCTGGGTGATCCGCGAAGAAATCGACGATGCACGGCCTTCGGGGGCGCAGGGGTTCTGGATCAACACGCGCCTGCCGAAGTTTCAGGATCGCCGCGTGCGCGAAGCCATCGGCATGATGTTCAACTTTGAATGGTCGAACGAAACGCTGTTTTACGGGCTGTACGAACGGCTTGATTCCTTTTGGGAAAACTCGCCCATGGAGGCCGAAGGGATGTTGGAAGGGGAAGAACTGGCGGTTCTGGAACCCTATCGCGACCAGCTGCCCGAAAGCGTCTTTTCCGAACCTGCCTATGTGCCGCCGGTCAGCACGACCAGAAAGACCGACAGACGGCTTGTACGTCAGGCCAATGCCTTGCTGGAAGAGGCCGGATGGCTCATCGGTGATGATGGACTACGGAGAAACGACAAGGGCGAGGTTCTGAGCGTGACCTTCATCGACGATGGCCCGGCTTTCCAGCGGATCGTATTGCCGATTGTGGAAAACCTCGAACTCCTTGGAATCCGTTCGAAGTTCGAACTGATCGACAGCGCCGAGATCGAACAGCGGCAAGAGGACTTCAACTATGATGTCTATGTGGCGAGGTTGCAGGTCTCGCTCAGCCCGTCTTTGGAGCTGAGGTCGGTCTTTGCCTCAAGCAGCGTCGACCAACCCGGTACGTTCAATCTGGCGGGAATAGAAGATCCGGTCGTGGATGCCCTGATCGAAGAGATCATCGGGGCCACATCCCGTGACGAGTTGACCACGCGTGTGAAGGCGCTCGACCGCGTATTGCGCGACAAGATCATCTGGGTGCCGAACTGGCACAAGGGATCGCACTGGATCGCCTATTGGGATGTCTTTGGAAAGCCTGACATCAAGGCACCTTACATTCGTGGCGAAGACTACTGGTGGTGGGACGAGGCCAAGTACAAGGCACTGCAGGACGCGGGCGCGTTGCGCTAGTCGCAATGCGCCGGGATTGACGATACTCGCTAGGCGGGATTATAGTGGGGCCGTTCAATCAAAGATTGTTGTGTCAATGGCCACGCCTTTCCAAGCTGCCCGTCCGATTGTCGGCGCTGCCTTGGCAATGGCACTTTCAACGGGTGCCGCCCTGGCACAAGCGGCATCGCCCTCCCGGTCCGGGCTATCTCTTGAAAGTCTTGCCGTCGGAGCCTTCATCGCCATTGCCCTTATCGTAGTGCTGGCCTTTGCATGGGGCCGAGCGGTGCGTCGTGCGCGGTCGAACGCGCAGTTGAACGCGGTCCTTCTGGAAGGGGCCGGTGACGGGATGATCGGGCTGGATGACGAGATGTCGATCCGCTTCATTAATCCCGCGGCGCGTCACATGCTTGGCGGTGTCTCGCGCGATACACCTTTCTCCTGGCCCGAAACCATCCGGTTTCATTCCTCGCGCACGACCATGCCGCTGGAGCGGGAAAACGACCCGCTGCGCCGTGCGCTGGCTGGCGAACGTGTCGAGCGGGAGGTCTTCGATTTGAACCGAAGGCCCGGCGAAGGTGAGATGCGACCTGTCCGCTTGACCTGCCGAGAGCTTCCCGATGATCCTTCCGGTGCGCGTATCCTTGTTGTGCTAAGTCCGGCGGAAGGTGCGAATTCGGGTGCCGCGTTTTCCCGACTTTCGATGAGCCTCGTGAACGACTTCAACAATGCGCTGGCCACAATCGGCTATGCGCTTGATCTGAGTCTGAAACACAAGCTGCCGGAAAAGCCTGCAAGTTTCCTGATGACCGCAACGGATGCGGTGGAACGCGGTCAGCAGTTGTCCGAACGGATGCAGCAGCTTGTCGAGGGAAAAACCGACCCAGGCGACGAAGAGACGCGGAATGGCGCGAGTTTGCGCCCGGCTGAAGCCTCACCCGAGTTTGGCAATGGGGAAACGATTTTTGTTGTCGAGGACGAAGCCGCACTTTTGCTGATGTTGCAGGAACAGCTTGAAGGTCTGGGTTATCGGGTGATCTCGGCCACGTCTGGCACGGCGGCGCTTCAATTGATCGAGCAGGGTGTCGAATTCGACCTGGTCATCACCGATATCGTCATGCCGGGCGGCATCAACGGTTTTGACCTTGCCGCGCGGATCAAGGAGCTTCGCCACGGCGCGGCTGTGCTTTACATGTCGGGCTATTCCGGGTTCGACAGGGCGGACATGGGGCCGGTCAAGGCCGAGGTTTTGAAGAAACCCGCGCCGCCGGTCGAACTGGCCAGATCGGTCAGAACCGCGTTGGCGGGGCGATTGCACTAGGCGGCGTCAAAGACCAGTCGAAATCCCTGATGCGTCGTGGAAGTATCGGCGGTGTTCGAGGTGCGGGCGGCGATCCGGTAGCGAAAACAATAGCTTTTGTGGCAAAGGAACGAACCACCCTTCAAGAGTTTCGAGGTCGGACGGTTCCCCGCGTGGGCCTTTAGCCGCTTGGAAACCGAGCGCAGCTTGAACGGCTCGGCGGTCCACTCCCATACATTGCCGACCATGTTGTAAAGCCCGTAGCCATTCGGTTCGAAAGACCGTGCCGGGGCGGTCGTAAGGAATCCGTCGGCTCCGGTGTTCACGTCGGGGAAACGGCCTTGCCAGATGTTGCAGGGCAGGAAGGTTCGCTCGTCCGGTTCGCGCTCGCCCCAGGGGAAGGGCACGTCACCAAGACCGCCGCGCGCGGCGTGTTCCCATTCCGCTTCGCTTGGAAGCCGTCCGCCTGCCCAGTCGGCGAAGGCGCGGGCGTCGTTCCAGGACACATGGACCACGGGATGATCCGGCTGCCAGTCCATTTCAGAGCCTTTGCCGTTGATCAACCGCCATGACGAACCGTCGATCCGACGCCACCATTCCACACCCTCTACCGCCTCTGACGCTGCGATCTCGGGTGAGACGTTCAGGTGAAACACGAAGGACCAGCCAAAGCGCTCGGCTTCGGTCCGGTAACCGGTATCATCGACGAACTCCGCGAACATTGCGTTGGTGACGGTGGTTTCCATCATGCGGAAGGGCCTGAGGCGCTTTGATCTCAGCGGGCTTTCCCTGTCGTCGCGGATCATCGGTGTATCGGTGCCGATCATGGCAGTCCCGCCCGGAATGTCGCAAAGGGGGGGCAGGGCGGCAGGCCCTTTTCCTTTGGCGACGGGGAGGGCTGTGAGATCACCTCGCGCGGCATTTGGGCTGCAACACCCCTTGCCTGTTTCGCTCAACGGATCACCTGCGGGCGGTAACGAATGCGCCTGACCCGCCCCGGCACGTGCCGGTTCAGACGCCGATTGATCGCACCGAAAAGCGCGATGACGATCAGGGTCCAGAGAATGAAATAGACCGCGACAATCGGGTAGGGCACGAAGGGGTTGAAGGTCTTGTCCGCGAAGTAGCTCGCGTAATAAAGCGCATCGCCCCGTTGTTGCCACGCGGGAAAACCGGAAAAGAACACCAGCGTCGTGGCATGGAACAGAAAGATCGCCTCATTCGTATAGGACGGCCAGCCAAGGCGCATCATGGTCGGCCAGATGATGCGGCGGAACCGCGCCCAACCCGACAACCCATAGGCATCGGCGGCTTCAAGATCGCCCTTCGGGACCGAACGCAATGCGCCATAGAATATCTCGGCGGAATAGGCCGAGGTGTTCAGGAACAGAACCACCAGCGCCCCGGCCCAGGCCCGTGTCAGCCAGCGTGTCTCGGTCGTGATGCCGAAGATCTCGATGCCCTCTTTCGGCAAGAGCACGAAAGCCTCGTAGGCGAGGAAGAACTGGATGAACAAGGGCGAGCCTCGAAAGACGAAGATGAACCACTCGCAGGGCTTGCGGATCAGCGGAGAATGCGAAGCCTTGCCGACAGCCAGCGCGGTGGCAAAGAAGAACCCGGCCGCCAATGCCAGCACACCGAAGTAGATGTTCCACAACATGCCCGACCCGATCAGGGTGATCTGTTGGCAAAGCGTGAAATCCGAGCGCGGCAAAAGGCGTTCACCGATCCCGATCGAGCGGAAGGCGTAATCCGCTATGGTGTCCAAGCACTCGGTCACGTGACGGCCTTCCTCTGCGCTTCGCCTGCCATGGTGGCTTGGCCACGGCTGAGACGGCGGGTGAGACGGGCCAGCACGACCTCGGACAATTGCGTCAGGCTAAGGTAAAGGACGAGCAGGCCGAGAAAGTACCAAAGCCGCCAGTCGGGATGCGGATAGTCGAAGATGGCACCTTTCGTGCCGCCCAATTCACGCGCCCAATAAACGATATCCTCGACACCCAGAAGAAACAGAAGCGGAGTGGCCTTGACGAGGATTTGCCAAAGGTTCGACAGGCCTGGCAGGGCAAAGACCCACATCTGCGGGACGAGGATGCGCCAGAAACTTTGCCGCTCGGTCATGCCATAGGCTTCTGCGGTTTCAATTTGCGGTGTGGGCACAGCCCGCATCGCGCCGAACAGCACGTTGGCGGCGAAGGCTCCGAAGACGATGGAAAAGGTCAGCACGGCCAGCATGAAGCCATAGACTTCGTGCACCCACTGCGGGGCGGTTGAAAGAGGCAGCTTGGCGGCGGCACAGACGACAAAGTCGTTGCCCTGGCGGATCGGCTCGGCCCAGTCGGGGCAGAGCACCTTGTGGCGCATCCATTCGAAGGCCTGGTCGAGGGCTATGACGAAGAACAGGAAAAAGACGATGTCCGGCACGCCCCGGACAATCGAGGTATAGCCTTGCCCGAGCCACCTGAGGGGCGTGATGCGGCTGCGGGCCGCCACGGCTCCGGCGAACCCGAAGGCAAGCGCCGTGGGGGCGGTGATCGCAAGAAGCAGAAGGACTGTTCCGATCGAAGTATAGGCGGTTAGGTGCTTGCCGTTGGTCAGGTAGCAGGCCAGCCAAGTGAGGCCTTCGATGGATTTCGGATCGGTGCAGAAGGAAAACATCAGTCAGGCATTTTCTGTCGCAGAAAATGCGTCGGAATTTGTCGCAAATTCCGCGTCCATCTGGTTTCCGCGACGGAAACCGGTGCAGACTTTGCGACAAAGTCTGGCTGACACAAGGGAGTGGGCAGGCCCGAAAGCCTGCCCGGTGTTCTTACCACTGGCTTGCGACTTCCCATTTTGCGATCATGGTGTTCAGCGTGCCATCGTCCTTCATCGACTGGATGGCCGCGTCGAACTTGGCCTTCAATTCGCCGTCGGATTCGCGAATGCCCATGCCGACGCCGCCGCCAAGGGCTACCGGATCGCCAACCACCATAAGGTCGCCATTGGCTGCCACGGCGGTGTCGATAAAGCTTTTGTCGGCCAGAACCGCATCGACTTCGCCGTTTACAACGGCAGCGATGGTTTCGTCCGGTGTCGCGAATTCGACAAGCGTCGCGCCGCTTTCGGCTACGTAACCGGCCTGGATGGTACCGGTCTGCGCCGCGATCACGCCAGCGCCAAGGTCCACGTCACCGGACAGCGCGGCATAGGTCGAGGGATCGGGCGGCGTATAGGCCTGCGTAAAGTCGATCACCTCGTCGCGTTCGTCGGTGATCGACATGCCCGCGATGATCGTGTCGTAGTTGCCCGAAACAAGGTTCGGAATGATCGAATCCCAGTCGTTGGTCACCCATTCGCAGGTCAGTTCGGCGCGCGCGCAAAGCTCATCGCCCAACTCGCGTTCAAAGCCGTCGACTTCGCCACTGTCGTTGATGAAGTTCCACGGAGGGTAGGCCCCCTCGGTTCCCATGCGCACCACGTCCTGCGCCATCGCTGCACTCGCGGCAATCGACGCCGCGGCGGCGGTCACAAGCAGTTTTTTCATAGTATTTCCCCATTGTTTGAAGGCAGGCCGGTCGGCCTCCGTCATATGTGTCGCAAGGCTGAGACGAAACGGGCCGGAAATCAAGCGCTTCCGCAGGGTAAATGGGAGGATTCAGGCCGAGACTGCTGAAAGAAATTGCTGCAAACGCGTCGATTTGGGCGCTCCGAAAAGCTGATCCGGTGCGCCTTCTTCCTCGATCCGGCCTTCGTGCAGGAAAACCACGTGGTTCGACACATCGCGGGCAAGGTTCATATCATGGGTGACAATGATCATTGTGCGCCCCTCTTCGGCCAAAGCCTTGATGACGCGGATCACTTCCTGTTCCAGCTCGGGGTCAAGGGCGCTGGTGGGTTCGTCGAACAAAAGCGCGCGCGGCTCCATGCAAAGGGCGCGGGCGATGGCGGCGCGTTGTTGTTGGCCACCGGATAGTTCCGCCGGCCAGACATCGCACTTGTTGCCGATCCCGACCTTATCGAGATAATCGCGCGCCTTTTCCTCGACCTCGGAGGCATCGCGCTTCAACACGGTAACCGGTGCCTCCATCACATTTTGCAGGATCGTCAGGTGGGACCAGAGGTTAAACTGCTGAAAAACCATCGAAAGGTTGGTGCGGATGCGGATCAGTTGCGCCTTGTCCGAAGGGTGTCTTGCGTGACCCGAACCGCTCCAACGAACCGCTTCGCCTTCGAACAGGATGTCGCCCGCCTGGCTGTTCTCTAAAAGGTTGGCACAACGCAACAGCGTGGACTTGCCAGAGCCGGATGAGCCGATCAGCGAGATGACGTGTCCCCTTGGTGCAACCAGATCGACGCCCTTGATGACTTCGAGGTTGCCGTAACTCTTGTGGAGGTCTCGGATTTCGATGACGGGCGTATCGGTCACGCGGGCAAACTTTCTGTCGGCTTTCGGCGCAGTTTGACCTTAGAGGCGAAGAAGCGCAATGCTTTGAACGGCTTAAATCCGGGCGGGGATCGGCTGGTCGAGATAGGCGCTTTCATCGAGGTGTGTGAGGCCAGCAAGGCAAAGCGTGTCTTTGTCGGCCTCGGATAGTTGCGCGACGGCGGTCTCGATGGCCTTGTTCAGGTCCTCGACGCGGTCGTGTTGGGCGGTGATAAAGGGAAGGGCCGGTGTGGAGGGCGTGTCGGCGATGACCTTGAGATCATTGACGATTTCGTCGTGCCTTGTGAGCAGGGTCCAGGTCACGGCGTCGATGGCAGCGATGTCTGCACGGCCTTCTGCGATGGCGTGGGCGGAGTTCTGGTGGGCGCCGGTTGCGACGACTTCGCCGAAAGAGATGCCGTGGGTTTCAGCCATGGAGACCGCAGCGCCCCAGCCCGATTGGGAAAGATCGTCGTTGATGGCAAGGCGGGTGCCGTCGAAGTCTTTGACTTTGCTGCGTTTGTCGGATCGGCGTGTGACCATTCGGCTGAAGTAATGACCCGGTGTGCAGTCGATGGTCTGGATCGGGGTGGCGATGATGCTGAGCTTGTCGTGGAGCCTGGCGCGGTAGGGCAAGCTGCAGGTTTGCGATAGCAAGAGGTCGGGGTTTTCCCAGTCATTCCAGATGTTTGCGCTGCGTGTGAGCGTTTCGGGGGCGTCCAGATCGGCGGGCAGACTGGTGCGGATCAGGGACCAGAAGCGATCGTTCGCGGCCCGGGTTTCGGGCCGGTCGTACATCGGAAGGCTGGCGATCATGACTTGTTGCTAACCCTTTGACGGGCAAGGGCGGAATCGCGGTCGTTCACGCCCAGCATCGGGGCGACAAGACGCATCAGCGCGTCTTCCTCATAGTCGCGATCACCGTCGGCTAGTGCGATTTCCCAAAGGGATTCAACGACTTGGCTGCGTTCCTCGTAAGGCACGGCGTCCTTGATGGCGCGGGTGAAGCGGACTGTGTCGGGGGCTTCGGATTCCAGCACCTCGGCATCGGCGCGGAGCTTTGACACCTCGAAGGGGCCAAGCGCGAAACGGGCGGCCAACACCTTGTCGATACGGGTTTTTTCCGCCTCGGCATAATCGCCATCGGCACGGGCCACACGCACCAGAAGGGCGGCAAGGGCAATGTGCTGATCGTCTTCGTTCAAGACTTCGGGGTCGGGCGCCGTCATCCGGCGGAGGAGTTCACCAAACATGAAGCGGATATAAACCGTACGTTCGCCCATTGCGAGGTGCGTTGCGATTTGTACATCGCTTTGACGGGCGGTTTTCCGTTTTGTACGTCGGAGCGTGCGCTGGAGTAAACGAAACGTGACCGCAAATTCCGCCTGTCGCATTCAAAACGACAACCGCCCGAACGCCGGGCAGGGCCGCTATACCCCGAGCCATGGGAACGGGTTTTGCAATTTTTCACGTGATGGTCCTCGTAGCCGTTCCCCTGGCGTGCCACTTGGGTGGACGGCGCGTGTCCGGGGTAATTACCGCCTCGGGTCTGGCGGCGGCGGTTCTGTTTCTGGTTTCGCCGCTGATGGGGCATTTGTTTCCCTGGCAGGTCATGTTCGATTTCATGCCGCCGCCGGGCATTCCCTCGCACATCTACATGAATGTCTATCTCTTCCCCTATCCGGCGGGGGCGACCCTGCCGATGGCGGTGGTCTATCTTGTGCTGGGCGGATTGGGGGGCCCGCTGTTTCGCGGCAGTTGCCGCCGCGCCCGGGTGTTCGGGGCGAGCTTCTGCGGGATGCACCTGTCCTACCTCTTCCTGATCCTGAAGGCACCGTTTCTGTACCTGTTGGTACCGGTCGAGAGGTTCGGGGAACGGGCGTGGGTTTTCGAGATGGCGTCGGTGTTGGGGTGGGGCGCAGTCGGCGGGGTGGTTCTGGGGGTCGTGGTGTATTGCGTCGCGCTGGTCTGGCCGGGGCAGCGGGTGGCTTTGGGGTGAAAACGCACCTTACGAATGAGCCGTTTCCGAGACCTTGCTTACATTTCTTATAATTTCAATTGCATGAGGGGACGCCCTATCCAGTGAAGACAATGGACATTTATCTGTCACTGCTTGGAGGGTAGGAAATGGGTCTCGTTTTGATCGTTTTGGTTTGCGTATGTGCTGCGATCGCAGTTGGCGGGGGATTGGCGCAGGGAGAAGAGCAGAATGCCCTGACCGCAAAAGCGTTGAATCAGGACGCTGCTGCCAAACGGCCTGATGCCTTTTCGAGGTTGTTCAAGGAAGAGTTTCCCGAGTTTGCCGACCAGATTTCGTTTGTGAAGTCAGAGTCCATGATACGGGCCTACACCGCCTATGGTGGATCGTCCCAACACAAGAAGCACCTACATTGGCTTTATACCAAAAACTACAAAAGCGACGACGCTGAACTGCAGGCGAAAAGAGAACTTCTGGAGCATTGCGCTCCCTGTGTTTCCCCGGAGTTTTGCGACTATGCGCTTTCCGACGTGTTGAATGTGTCTGAAAAAATAATCGGTATCTTCACTTCATCGGCAACTCTGTCGCGGAGCCGGTCATGACCGCGGCACCCTTGTGCAACCGACGTCCCGAAACGGCTCTGGTCTTCGCAGGAAGATCGTTGCCGCTTTGCACCCGGTGCAGTTGTGTGTTCTGCGGATATCTTTCCTGGATGACCGTTTCGGCATCTCTGCAGGTGACGGTCAGCATCGACACCTACTTGGTGGTGCTTTCTACAGTGACTCTGGTGATGTTCGCGGTGGACGGATTCAACTCCTATGCTTCCCACCGTGGGACGAACAACGTCAATCGAGCGGCGACCGGATTCGTGTTCGGGATGGTGTTATCTGCAGTTGAGATGGCTGTTGGCGTTTCTCCATTGCAGTTTTGGGGCTTTTGAAGCTTGAATTCAAACCAACCTAGAAACCTCAACCGCCGCCTTAACAAACCCCTCAAACAACGGATGCGGCGCAAACGGCTTTGACTTCAATTCCGGGTGAAACTGCACCCCGATAAACCACGGGTGATCCTTCCATTCCACGATCTCGGGCAAGCGGCCGTCCGGGGACATGCCGGAGAAGCACAGGCCCTGGTCCTCCAGCTTGTCGCGGTACTTGATGTCCACCTCGTAGCGGTGGCGGTGGCGTTCTTCGATCACCTCTTCGCCGTAGACCTGCGCGACCTTCGACCCCGCTTTCAGGTTCGCGGTATAGGCCCCAAGGCGCATCGTGCCGCCCTTGTCGTCGCCGACTTTCCGCTTGGCGACATGGTTGCCCTGCACCCATTCCTTCAGGTGGTAAACAACGGGTTCGAAACGTTTTTTCCCGGCCTCGTGGTCAAATTCCTCGGACCCCGCATCGCTGATCCCCGCAAGGTTGCGCGCGCCTTCGATCACCGCCATCTGCATCCCAAGACAGATGCCAAGGTAGGGGATGTTCTTTTCGCGGGCGAACTGTGCGGCCTTGATTTTGCCTTCCGTGCCGCGTTCGCCAAATCCGCCGGGGACAAGGATGGCGTGGTAGCCTTCGAGGTAAGGGGCGGCGTCTTTCTTGTCGAAGATCTCGGCGTCGATCCATTCGGCCCGAACCTTCACTCGGTTGGCCAGGCCGCCGTGGGTCAGCGCCTCGGCGATGGATTTATAGGCGTCCTCAAGCTGGGTGTACTTGCCGACGATGGCGACCTTCACCTCGCCTTCCGCGTGGTCCAGCCGGTCTTTCACGTCCAGCCAGCGGGCAAGGTTCGGTTTCGGGGCGGGGGCGATCTGGAAGGCATCGAGCACCGCCTGGTCGAGGCCGACGCCGTGGTAGGCGAGCGGGGCCTCGTAGATGGATTTGAGGTCGTAGGCGGGGATCACCGCATCGGGGCGGACGTTGCAGAACAGCGCGATCTTTTCGCGTTCCTTTTCCGGGATCGGCTGTTCGGAGCGGCAGACAAGGACGTCGGGCTGGAGGCCGATGGAGCGGAGTTCCTTGACGCTGTGCTGGGTGGGTTTGGTTTTCAACTCGCCCGAGGCAGCGAGGTAGGGCAGAAGCGTCAGGTGCATGAAGATGCACTGGCCGCGCGGTTTGTCTTGCGAAAACTGACGGATCGCTTCGAAGAACGGCAGACCCTCGATGTCGCCGACAGTGCCGCCGATCTCGCAGAGCATGAAATCCACCTCATCCTCGCCGATCGAGATGAAATCCTTGATCTCGTTTGTGACGTGGGGAATGACCTGGATGGTCTTGCCGAGGTAGTCGCCGCGGCGTTCCTTTTCCAAAACGTTGGAATAGATGCGGCCTGACGACACGCTGTCGGTGCCACGGGCATGGACGCCGGTGAAGCGTTCGTAATGGCCGAGGTCGAGGTCGGTTTCGGCGCCATCGTCGGTGACGAAGACCTCGCCGTGTTCAAAGGGGCTCATCGTGCCGGGATCGACGTTGAGGTAAGGGTCGAGCTTGCGCAGGCGCACCGAATATCCCCGGGCCTGCAAGAGCGCCCCCAATGCGGCCGAAGCCAGACCTTTTCCAAGCGACGAAACCACACCGCCGGTGATGAACACGAACCTTGCCATAGTGTCGGAATACTCCCGTGACGACCTGTTTCACTGCAAAATTCCGCGCCGAAATTCGCAGCATCACGGGATTTGAGAGATAAAGGATTCGCAGGCGTTTGCCAAGGCGTGAACGCAATATCTTGCGATCTTGTGTGGCAGAAAACGAGGTTTAGTAGGCGACAAGGAAAGGGCGGCCCGAAGCCGCCCTTGTAAACCCGTCTGTTTCTGGCGCTTTATTCGTCGGCACGCGGCAGAAGGCCGTCGCCTCCGTCACCACTCGAGGAACCCGGCGGCAAAAGAAGATCGCCCGAGGGAATGTCGCCTTCCTGGGTGACCGGGGCCTCGATGCCAAGGCGGTCCAGCACCGAGTTTCCGCCCGCCTTCTGGGCGGCGATGATCGTCAGGGTGATCGAGGTGATGATGAACCCGATCGCAAAGGCCCAGGTGATCTTGCCAAGCGCCGTGGCCGCACCGCGCGAGGACACGAGGCCACCGCCGCCACCACCGCCGCCAAGGCCCAATCCGCCACCTTCGGAGCGCTGCAGAAGCACGACACCGATCAGGCAGAGCGCCAGGATCAGGTGGACGATGAGAATGACGTTTTCCATGGGGCCAGATCGCCTTGTTCAAAGAAGTCAGCGGTATCTATGCGAGCCCGGCTACTTTCGCAACCCCAAGCCGCGACGGGGGCTTTGCCCCCGGACCCCCAGGATATTTGAAGGTCAATGGAAGCGGGAGGGCGTCATCACGACACCCTCCCGCATGACGGGGCAAGACGCCTCCATCGACCACGGTCATCGGCGTCCCCGCCTGTACCGTGACCCTTTTCTGCACTGAAACTTTTAATCAAACTCTAACAGCTTCCATTGACCCGAAAATATCCTGGGGGTGAGCCCCGAAGGGGCGAGGGGGCAAGGCCCCCTGCCTTCGATGCTCAACGGTGCTTGTGCTTGTCCGCCATTACCCTGCGCACCATCTTGCCGAAGCCCTTGTCGCGTGCGCGGGCCTCGGCAATAGTTTCGGTGTTGCGCCGATCTTCTGCTTTCAGCTTTTGCCGACGGCGCAGACGGTCGGTGTCGAGCGTGCCTGATGCGATGGCTGCTTGCACAGCGCAACCGGGTTCGGTGTCGTGGGCGCAGTCGTTGAAGCGGCAGTTGCGGGCCAGATCCTCGATATCGGCGAAAACGCTTTCCAGCCCGTCGGACACGTCAAAGAGCCTCAGCGCCCGCATTCCCGGCGTGTCGATCAGCCAGCCGCCTGCGGTTGTGCGTACCAGCGAACGCGCAGTGGTCGTGTGACGGCCGCGCGCATCGTCTTCGCGGATGGCTTGCGTTGCTGCCGCTTCGCCGGTCAACCCGTTGCGGATCGTTGTTTTTCCGACGCCGGATGAGCCGACAAGCGCCAGGGTGTCGCCCGCGCGGCACCAGGGGTGCAGTCGCTTGAGTTCAAGCGGGTCTGTGGCGTCGATGGCCAGGGCTGTGATCAGCGGCGAAAGCGCGGTTGTGCGGCGGGTGTAATCCTCGGGCCGGTCGGCCTGGTCGGCCTTGGTCAACACGACCAAGGGCAAACAGCCCGCATCGGCGGCCAGTACCAGATAGCGCTCCAACCGCCTTTCGTTGAAATCCGCGTTGCAAGAGGTGACGATCCCAAGGGTGTCAACGTTTGCGGCGATGAGTTGGCTGCGGGCATCCTCTCCGGCGGCGCGACGGGCCAGCGTGGTCTGTCTGTCGAAGATTTGCGTGACGGCACCGTTTCGGGACGCGATCCAGTCGCCGACGGCCAGGGGGCCGATGCCTTCGGGAACGCTCAGGCGCTGCTGGCCGTGTGGGTCAAGGGCGATGACGGCGTCGCGGTGCACGTCGGTGATGCGCAGGGGGTGGGTTTTATCCGCGTCGGCCTGGGCGGCGAAATGCCGGGTCCAGCCGAGGTCGGCGTAGGTCAGGTTGGTCATGGTTCTATGTCCGAAAAAGCAGGTATTCGTTCCGCAACGGCGCTGCCGTGCGGGTGAAAACTCTCGGACCGGGGCGTCAGATCAGGGACGCGCGGTCCGGAGGAAGGACACAATGGCCATGAAACCTCCGGGTTGCTTTGGCGAGAAGTCTACGCCCTGGGTCGGGACTTGGCAATCGGCAGTGCTCAAAGCGCACGCCATCCGATGTCGCGGCGGTGGATGCCTTCAGGCCAGTCGATGGCATCGACAAGAGCATAGGCCGCATCGCGGGCCTCTTGCAGGGTGGCACCGCGTGCTGTGGCGTTCAACACGCGCCCGCCGGTGGCGATGGTCTTGCCGTCCTTTTCGGCGGTGCCTGCGTGGAAGACCATGCGCGATGAATCGGCCGGGATCGTTTCAAGCCCCCCGATGACCGAGCCTTTGTCGTAAGCGCCGGGATAACCGTCGGCAGCCAGCACCACGGTCATGGCGTGATCGTTGGCCCAGTTCACCTGTTTCTCGCCCAAGCGGCCCTCGGCGGCGGCTTGCATGAGGTCGAGCGCCTGAGCGCCAAGGCGCATCATCAGCACCTGGCATTCGGGATCGCCGAAGCGGACGTTGTATTCGACCAACCGGGGTGCGCCGTCCTTGATCATCAGCCCGACGTAAAGCACGCCCTGGTAGGGGGTGCCGCGCTTGGCCATTTCGGCAAGTGTCGGGCGGACGATCTGTTCCATCGTGGCGTTGGCGATCTGGTCGGTCAGCACCGGGGCGGGGGAGTAAGCGCCCATGCCGCCGGTGTTGGGGCCGGTGTCGCCTTCGCCGATGCGTTTGTGGTCCTGCGCCGTGCCGATGGGCAGGGCGGTTTCGCCGTCGCAGAGGACGAAGAACGAGGCTTCTTCGCCCTCCATGAATTCCTCGATCACGACTTCCGCGCCCGCCTCGCCGAAAGCACCACCCAGCATGTCATCGACGGCGGCTTCGGCCTCGGCCAGGGTCATCGCGACGATAACGCCTTTGCCAGCGGCGAGGCCATCGGCCTTGACGACGATCGGTGCACCTTGTTCACGCAAATACGCCTTGGCGGGGTCCGCTTCGGTGAACCGCGCCCATGCGGCGGTCGGGGCCTTGGCGGCGTCGCAGATTTCCTTGGTGAAGCGTTTCGAGGCCTCGAGGCGGGCGGCCTCTTTCGAGGGGCCGAAGACGGGGAAGCCGGCGGCGCGCAGGTCGTCGGCGACACCGGCGGCCAGGGGGGCCTCGGGGCCGACGATGACAAGGTCGATGGATTCGGCCTCGGAGAACTCGACCACCGCCGCGCCGTCGTTGATGTCGAAGCTGGCGCAATCGGCGATTTCGTCGATACCGGCATTGCCCGGGGCCACGATCAGCTTGTCGCACTTGGGGTTTTGCAGCACGGCCCAGGCCAGGGCATGTTCGCGCCCGCCGCCGCCAAGGATCAGGATGTTCATCGCGCGCCCCCGCTTCACTCTTGTCGAAGGGCGTTCTAGGTTCTGGGCGAGCGAAGCACAAGGCAGGCCCGATGGACCTTTTCGAACAGACCCCCGGTGACAACACGCCCGAGTTTTCGGTGTCCGAGATTGCGGGCACTGTACGCAAGCTGTTGGAAAACGAGATGGGCTGGGTGCGGGTGAAGGGCGAGGTGGGTCGCGTGGTGCTGGCGCGGTCAGGGCATCTTTATTTCGATCTGAAGGACGACAAGTCGGTTCTGTCCTGCATGACCTGGAAGGGGCAGGTGCGGGGGCTGGAACTGATGCCGGAGGAAGGCATGGAGGTCATCGTCGAAGGCAAGATGACCGCCAGTGGTTTTTCGTCGAAGTTCGGGCTGAACGCGCAGCGGATCGCCATTGCGGGCGAGGGTGCGCTGATGGCGATGCTTGAGCGGCGCAAGAAAAAGCTGGCGGCCGAAGGTCTGTTCGACGAGGGGCGGAAGAAGCCCTTGCCCTATCTGCCCGAGATCATCGGGGTGGTGACAAGTCCGCAGGGTGCCGTGATCCGCGACATCCTGCATCGGTTGCGGGATCGGTTCCCGCGCAAGGTGCTGATCTGGCCTGTCGCCGTGCAGGGCGAGGCCTGTGCGCCCGAGGTGACGCAGGCCATCGAAGGGTTCAACAGGCTGACGCCGGGTGGCGCCTTGCCCCGGCCCGATCTGATTATCGTCGCACGGGGTGGCGGGTCCATCGAAGACCTTTGGGGGTTCAACGAGGAAAGCGTGGCACGGGCGGCGGCGGCCAGTGAAATTCCGCTGATCTCCGCCGTCGGGCATGAAACCGACACGACACTGATCGATTATGCCGCCGACAAAAGGGCGCCGACACCGACGGCGGCGGCCGAGATGGCGGTGCCGGTGCGGTTGGACCTTGCCGCCTGGGTGGAGGCGCAGGAGGCGCGTTTGACGCGCGCGGTGCGGCGCGGGATCGAGGACCGGCGGCAACGGCATGCGGCACTTGCGCGGGTGCTTCCAAGACCGGAGGCTTTGCTGGCGGATGCGATCCAGCGGTTCGACCGCGCGGGTGAGACATTGCCCCGCGCCCTGCGGCTGATGACGGAACGCAAGCGGTCTGGCCTGATGCAACTGGCCGCCGGGTTGCGGCCCGGCGTCTTGCGCACGAGGTTATCGCGAGAAGGCGATACGCTGGAACAGCGCGGCGCACGACTGGGGCGCGGGCTGACCGGGGCGGTGGATCGCAAGCGAGATCGGCTGGACAGCCTGGCAAACCGTTTGCGACCGGGACGACTGGAGGAAGGCACGCGGTTCCGCAAAGACGCCCTGAGCCGCCTGGCCCCTCGTCTGGACGCCTCGTTCGGCGCGCGGTTGCGCAACCTGTCCGAACGTCTGGCCGCGCTGGAGCGGACCCGGCGCAACCTGGGCTATCAGGCGACCTTGGCGCGGGGCTATGCGGTGGTGCGTGACGGGGATCGGGTCGTGACCGGGGTCGAAGATGCGCGGAACGCAAGTGCGCTTGAGATCGAGTTCAAGGATGGACGGTTCAAACCGGGCGGCGGAAAATGACGCATTTTCCGGGTCGGATTTCGTCGCGAAATCCGGTTTGGCGCGGAAACCGAGGGGGTTTCCGATGCAGAACCCGCGACGGATTTTGCCCGCTCAGGCCCCGACTTCAGGCCCCAAACAATAAAGCGGCGTATCGCGGCGACTGATTTCGATCAGGAACGTCGCCTCCGGGTCGTCCTCGAACAGGGCCGTCAACCGCCCGTTGCGTTCATAGAACTGCCAGCATTGCACCTCGGGGTAATCCTCGTATGCAAAGCAGATTTGCGACCCTTCTGGATACCAATGTCCCTCGGTGCAATCGCCATCGAGGAAGGACCAGCGCACGCGGCGGTTTTCCATGTATTCCTCGGCCCCGTGATCCTGCCCACGGCTTTGGAACAGGACGGTCGAGCCGGTGACGATCCGCTCGAATTCCTCGGCAAGGATCTTGCGGTCCTGGGCAAGGGCGGGAAGGGCGGTGACAAGGGCGATGAGGGCAAGGATAATGCGCATGGGGCAAGCCTGACATCTGTGGCGGGCAAGGTCCAGCGGTGCTTTCCGGGCTTCCATCTGGAGCCGGGCGGGATTAGGTGGATAGCATGGCTTTTTTCTCGAAACTGAAAGAACGGCTTTTCAAATCCTCGTCCAAGATCGACGAGGGTCTGGATGCGATTGTCGAAGATGGGGGCGAGGTGGAGACGTCGGATCCAAACGTCGATCCGCCCGATCCGACGCGGGAGCCGCAACCCGACCCCGTGCCTGAACCGCAGCCGGGGCCATCGCCCGAGCGTCAGCCCGATCCGGCCCCCGAGCCGCAACCGGACCCCGCGCCGGACCCGCAGCCTTATCCGACGCCCGTGCCCGAGCCTGATCCCGCGCCGGAACCGGTGCGCGAGCCGGACCCGATCCCGGAACCGCCCCCCGTGCCGGACACACCGCCGGACCCGTTGCCCGACCCCACCCCCGAAGAAATCCCTGAAACAGAGACGAATCCGGGGATGAGTGCGGTCGCGCTGGCCGAACCGCCCGATGATCGGAAGCTTGCCGAAAAGCCCGGGTTCATGGCGCGGATGTTGGGGCGTGGTGCGGCCCAGCCGGTGATGCGGCGCGTCATGGACGACGACATGCTGGAGCAGATCGAAGAGCTTTTGATCACCTCTGACATGGGCGTGGACACGGCGATGCGCGTGTCGGCGAACATGGCCGAAGGGCGGTTCGGGCGGAAATTCTCGACTGCCGAGTTGAAGGACCTGATGGCGGGCGAGGTGGCCCGGATCATGGAGCCGGTCGCTAAGCCCATGCCGATCTTCCCCAAGCGCCCGCAGGTGGTGCTGGTCGTCGGCGTGAACGGGTCGGGCAAGACGACGACCATCGGCAAGCTGGCGAGCCAGTTCAAGGCGGCGGGGAAATCGGTGGTGATCGCCGCGGGCGATACGTTTCGCGCAGCGGCGGTGGAACAATTGCAGGTCTGGGGCGACCGCGCGGGCGTGCCGGTAATGACGGCGCCCGAAGGCTCGGACCCGGCGTCCCTGGCCTTTGACGCCATGACGCGGGCCGAGGCCGAGGGCGCTGACCTTTTGATGATCGACACGGCGGGGCGCTTGCAGAACCGTCAGGACCTGATGGAGGAACTGGCCAAGATCGTGCGCGTGATCCGCAAGAAGGACCCGGATGCGCCGCATAACACGCTGTTGGTGCTGGATGCGACGACGGGACAGAACGCCCTGAGCCAGGTCGAGATTTTCCAGAAAGTCTCGGATGTTTCGGGGCTGGTGATGACCAAGCTCGATGGCACGGCCAAGGGCGGTGTCCTTGTGGCGCTGGCCGACAAGTTCGGCCTGCCGATCCATGCCATCGGAGTGGGCGAGCAGATCGACGATCTGGCGCCCTTTGACCCGCGCGAATTTGCCGCCGCCCTGACCGGGACCGAGGCGTGAGGCGCTGGTGGCTCTGGCTTGTCCTGTCTGCGGGGCAGGCGGTGGCGATGACGGGCGAGGAATGTCGGAGCGCGCGTGAGGCCGCGATTGGCACCATACCCCTGATCGAGGACATGGCCCTGATGCCGGGGGCGACGACCGATGGCTGGTGCCGTCTGCGTTCGGCCCCCTTCGATGTCTTGGACGGCGCGGAGTGGATCGCGGAAGAAACGGCAGAGGGGTTTCGCGCCCAGGTTCGTCAGTCGGAGGTCGAGATCGACGGCTTTGGTGCCTTTGCGGGATTTGTTGCCTTTGAGTATGACAGAACGGCAAAGGCGCTTTCGGTCAGTGCGCTTGAACTGGCGCGCCCAGATGGTGACGATCTGCGCGTTTCAGGGCAAGTCGACGGGGTCGATCTGGCCTCGCATCAGTCACTGATCAACGGGCTTTCGGGGGTTTCTCTATCGGAGCTGACGGTGCAGATTTCGGGCCGGTCCGGGCTGGTGGGCGAGGTTCTGGCCGATCTCTTTTTGCTGGATCGCGCAGCGGCCAGCAGCAATTTCACCACAGCCAGCGATCAGCGAGACATGATGACCGCGCGGCTGGAGCAACTGCCCACGGGACTTGGCGGCGCGGCGTCGCGCGATGCCCTTGCACGCATGATCCGGGCCTATCCGGCGGCGCGCGGCACCGCGGAGTTTTCGATTGCCGAGGGGCATTCGTTGGATGTGAGCCACGTGCTGCGCTATCTGATCCTGGGCGAGGTGCCGACGGAAATGTCCCTGTCGACGGAATTGGAAAAGGCCGGGCTGACCTTTCGCTGGATCGACTAGACGGGCGGAATGGGCGACTGGCTGATCTCACTGGAAGGCACGGATGCGGGCAAGACCGTCGCTCTGGTGCTTGCCTTGCAGGCGGCCTTCCTGCACGCCTTTTTCGGCGCCCTTCAGAAAGGCAAGACCGATCCCTGGACATCGCGGGCTGCAATCGACGGGTCTTATGCGCTGATCGCCTTGCCCTTTGCCCTGTTCATGGTGCCATGGCCCGAGGCAGAGGTCTGGCCCCTGTTCGCCATCGCCTGGGTGATCCACACGGGCTATAAACTGGCGCAGGCCAGCGCCTATACGGTCGGGGCCTATACGGTGGTTTACCCGGTCGTGCGCGGCTCCAGCCCGGCTTTCACCGTGGTTGGGGCAGGTATTCTTTTCAACGAGCATTTCGCGCCCATTCAGTGGCTGGGCGTGGCCTGCCTGATGCTCGGAATCCTCGGGTTGGCGGTCTATAACCTGCGCCATATCGTGATTGATCGCGCACGGTTGCCCCTGGCGCTTGGGCTGGCCTTGATGACGGGTGGGCTGGTCGCGCTTTATACCACCTGGGATGCCTTTGTGATCCGGGCGGTGGAGAACCCCTTCACCTTCCTGTGGTGGTTCTTCCTGATCGACGGGCTGGCGTTCCCAATTGGATACCTGGCGATGAAACGCGGGCGGTTGCCTGACCCCTTGGCCCCGGTGGTGCGGCTGGGGTTCCTCGGCGCGATTGTCGCGTTCTTCTCTTTCGGCGGCATCATGTTGGCAACGCGGTTGGACAAGGTGGGCGAAGCGGCGGTCTTGCGCGAAACCAGCGTCGTCTTCGCGGCCTTTCTGGGCTGGGTGATGCTGGGCGAAAAGGTGGGGCCGCGCCGCCTGACCCTGATCGCGCTTATTGCATTGGGGGCGGTAATCGTGGAATGGGGCGGCTGAGCGCCCTATATCGTCGGGAAAAGGTGAGGCAGGCATGAGCGAACGCGAGATCAATCCGGTTGTGAAACAGGTCCTGGAACTGGGTCCGCCACTGCTGTTCTTTGTCGCCTACATTTACATGAAGGAAGAAACCTATGTCTTTGGTGGAACGGAATATTCCGGTTTCATCATGGCTGCTGGCCTTTTCGTTCCGATCCTTTTGGCCTCAATGGCGATCCTGTGGAAATTGACCGGGCGGCTCAGCCGAATGCAGGTCTTTACCGTGGTCATGGTGGTGGTTTTCGGCGGTTTGACCGTCTGGCTGAACGACGAGCGGTTCTTCAAGATCAAGACGACGCTGGTTTACGGGCTTTTTGCCGTGATCCTTGGCGTCGGCCTGTTGCAGGGGCGGTCTTACCTCGCCTGGGTGATGGCCGAATTCCTGCCGATGGAGCATGAGGGCTGGATGAAGCTGACCAAGCGCCTGATGGTGTTTTTCGCGGGTCTGGCCGTGGCCAACGAACTGGTCTGGCGCAACATGAGCGACGATGCCTGGGTCAAGATCGAAACCTTCGGCTTTCCGCTGGCAATGTTCGTGTTCCTCTGGGCCCAGATCATCACGCTGCAACGCTACATGATCGACCAAGAGGACGAGACCTAAGGGTGCATTCCGCGCGCAGGCCTACCTGAACTCGGCCAGTTCGTCGTCGGCGGATTCCAGGGCCAGAAGGGTTTCCGCCTCAAGCCGGGACAGAAGGTGAAGACCGGCGAAGCGCGACTTGCTCCAATGGACGATGGCGGGGATGCGTTCGCCCATCACCTCGATCGTCACGGCGGTGCCGGGGGGGATGTTGTGGGGCACCGAAAGCCGCAGGCCTTCGTAGCTGACATCGACGATCACCACCCGTTCGACCGCAGTGTCGACATGCAGCAACGCCTCGACCCGGGTCTGCCGGCGGTTGGGCGAGTGGCGGCGGTTGAAGCTGTGCGTCACGTCCATCCTGCAAGCATCCTTTCGGGGAAAGCCTTGCAGGAAAGCATTAAGAAATCCTGACTTTGAAAAGTTTATGTTTTGATTTCATATCGACACGCAACCATTTGAAAACGCAGTCTGTGATCCTGTTCATCCCTTCTGATCGAACAGCAGCTTGTCGGACTTGTCCTGTTCTTCTTTCGTGCGTTTACGGTTGCGCATCTCCTCGGCCACCGCCTTGCCCTTTTGCACGGCGGGACGCGCGCCCACTTCGTCCAGCCAGCGTGCAAGGTTGGGCTTGTTGTCCAGCGTCTGTTCCTGGCCTTTCCAGTTCTGCACCCAGGGCCAGATGGCCATATCTGCGATGGAATAACCCCCGGCCACGAAGGCATTGTTGGCCAGTTGCGTGTCGAGCACCTTGTAAAGGCGCGAAACCTCGTTGCGATAGCGATCCTGCGCGTAGGGTAGAACATGGGGCGGGTTGCGCGAAGGGGCATATTTCAGGAAGTGATGCGCCTGGCCCGCCATGGGGCCGACCCCGCCCATCTGCCACATCAGCCACTGATCGACGGCGATGCGCTCACGCTCGGTCGCGCCGCAGAACTGGCCGGTTTTGCGGGCGAGGTATTGCAGGATGGCCCCGCTTTCGAAGATCGAGATCGGTTCGCCATCGGGGCCTTCGGGGTCTGTGATCGCGGGCATCCGGTTGTTCGGGGCGATTTTCAGGAAATCGGGCTGAAACTGGTCGCCCGCGCCAATGTCAATCAGGTGAAGGTTGTAGGGCAGGCCCATTTCCTCGAGCGCGATGGTGATTTTCCAGCCGTTCGGCGTGGGCCAGTAGAAAAGGTCGATCGGGGCGGTCATGGGGCTGTCCTTGTCCTGGGGTTCCCAAGACAATGGCGCATTTCCAGCCGGGTTCAAGGCCGCTCAGATGGCCGGGATGACGTTCGGGATGTCGACGGTGCCGAAGACACGGCCCGAGGGGGAGCCTGTGGGAGAACCGCCGGGGGGTTCTTCCGACACGCCAAGGGTCAGCACGCCTGTCACGGCGGCGATCTCGGGCGGCAAGGCCAACCGCACGGTTTCGCCCTCAGGCCAGAGGCCGACGGATTGGGCAGGCTCGCCCGGACCATGCGCCCAGACCTGGAGGATGCGGCCCGGTGGCGCGGCACCGAGGGTGCGGGTCAACACGACCTCGTTCGCGGTCTTGTCGACCACGGCGATCACGCGGAAATCGCCCGCCTCGGCGGCGATCTCGGCGGTGTAGAGCGGGCCTTCGGGCGCGGTGCCGGTGAATTGGGTGAAGGCGAGCGCGGCAATGGTTGCGACGGCCGCAAGGCTGAGGCCCTGCCAGAAGCGCAAGGAGGACCAGAAGCCCTGTTTCTGGTCCGCGTCGAACAGCCGTTGCATCAGCGCCTGTTTCGCCTTCGCAGGCGGTGTCTCGGGGGCAAGGTCTTCGGCCATCCGGGCCAGGCGCACTTCCCAAAACGTCACTAAACCGGCGAATTCCCGGTCTTCGCCCGCGCGTCTGCGGGCCGTGGCAAGGGCCTCGCCCTCCAGCAGGCCAAGCGCGTATTCGGCGGCCAGCATGTCGTCGTCGTCAAATTCGATCTCGTCGGTCATCGGGACATACACTCCCTCAGACTGGCCAGACCCCGGCGCAGCCAGGTGCGCATGGTGTTCAGCGGGACGTCGAAGCGGTCGGAAAGCGTCTGGTAGCTGTCGCCGTCGAGATAGGCCCCGGTGATCGCGGCGCGGCGATCCTCGGGCAGTTCGTCAAGGCAGGCGATGATCCGGCCGGATTCGGAGGCCGCGATGGCGGATTGTTCGGGCGAGGGACCGGGGGAGGCGAGCCGGTCGCCGAAATCGTCGATGTCCGAGGTATCGCGGCGCGCGCGCAGACGGTCGATCGCCGTGTTACGGGCGATGGTGATGAGCCATGTCATCGGGGAATGCCCGGTGGCCTGATAGCGACCGGCATTCTTCCAGATCTTGACATAAGCGTCCTGCATTGCGTCCTCGGCGGCTGTCCTTTGCTTCAATACACGAAGGCAGACCGCGAAAAGTTTCCCTGAAGTTGCATCGTATAGTGCGGAAAAGGCAGCGCGGTCGCCCAGGGCCACCTGCGCAATCGCGGATTCGATGTCGTCCTTTTCCATATCCCGCCCGGTTCCCCAAGCCCGCCTTGTTCGTGGTTATCAAGTTAGCGGAAGTGTTTGGGATGGCCAGAAAAGAATGGGTGTCGCTGTGGTCGCGGAAGAGGTTTGAAATAAAAATACATTAAAAACAGCGGATTGATTAACTTCTCAAGTTTTTCTCACTGCAGGTGAAACTTTCCCCTGAGGCCCGCCGTGACTTCGTCGATGGAGTGGCAAGGCGCCGCTTCCCAACAGAACGGAGAATGACATGAAGACAGCTATTTCCACTTTCGCCCTGATGATTGCCGCCGGTTCCGCTTTTGCCGCAGGTCACGCCATGCCCATGGTCGAAGCCGCCAATCAGTCGGTCGAGAACGGTATCGTGAGTGCCGACAAGATCGTCGCCGGTGAAAACGGCTGGATGGTCGTTCACCGCACGGACGCCGAGATGAAGCCCGGCCCCGTGGTTGGCTACGCCCCCCTGCGTGCCGGCGAAAACATGGATGTGGCCGCGATCCTGACCGAAGAGGTCAAGTCCGGCGAGATGCTGATGCTGATGGTCCATTCCGAAGCGGGCGGCATGGCAACCGGTGTTTTTGAATACACACTGGGTGCGAAAGAAGACGGCCCCATCCGGGTCGATGATAACCTGGTGATGACGGTGATTACCGCCGACTGATCCGGTCCCCTTTGTGTGAGTGGCGGCGGTCAGATCATCCCGGATCGTCGCCAATCTGCCGCGGGAGCGCGGCACCTTCCCGCCTGTGGTTCCCCCCGAAACGCAGGCGGGCTTTTTGTTTGATGGGGGGGCGTGTGCTGTCGCGGGGCTTGACCTTGGAACGCGGCGGGACTAACCAACACTTCACGTGGCGATTTGTACACCGGATTGCGGGCCACGTTAAAAAATTCCGCTAAAGAGGTCTGGGACGATGACGCCCCCGGCTTTGCGGTTGGGGGTTTTGTTTTGGAAAGGAGCCGTCCCGATGGCTGACACATGGAAGAAACGCACCGCACTGGTGCATGGAGGCACGCGCCGCAGCCAATATGGCGAGGTCTCGGAAGCGATCTATCTGACGCAAGGGTTCGTCTACGACAGTGCCGAACAGGCGATGCAGCGGTTCGAGCAGTCCGGCGAGGATGAGTTCATTTATGCCCGCTACGGCAACCCGACGGTGCGCATGTTCGAAGAACGCATCGCGACGCTTGAGGGGGCCGAGGATGCCTTTGCCACGGCCAGTGGCATGGCGGCGGTGCATGGGGCGCTTGCGTCCATGCTGAAGGCGGGGGATCACGTTGTGTCGGCCCGTGCGCTGTTCGGGTCGTGCCTGTATATCCTTGAGGACGTTCTGACCCGTTTCGGGGTCGAGGTCACCTTCGTTGATGGTACGGATCTGGACGCCTGGCGGGCAGCTCTGCGCCCCGATACCAAGGCGGTGTTCCTTGAAAGTATGTCCAACCCGACGCTTGAGGTGATCGACCTGAAGTCGGTCGCCGAGATCGCCCATTCCGTCGGCGCGACGGTGGTGGTCGACAACGTGTTTTCCACGCCGGTCTTTAGCCGCGCCATCGCACTTGGGGCCGACGTGGTGGTCTACTCGGCGACCAAGCACATCGATGGGCAGGGCCGCGCCCTTGGCGGTGTGGTGCTGGGCACGAAAGAGTATATCCGCAAGACGCTGGAACCCTTCCTGAAGCACACTGGCGGGGCGATGAGCCCCTTTACCGCCTGGATCATGCTGAAAGGGCTGGAAACCATCGACCTGCGCGTTCATGCGCAAGCCGATTCCGCGCTGACCCTGGCGCGGGCGCTTGAGGGCGATGCAAGGTTGGGTCGGGTGATCTATCCGGGGCTTGAAGGCCACTCCCAGCATGACTTGGCCAGGGAACAGTTGGAAAAGGGCGGCACGGTCGTGTCCTTCGAGATCAACGGCGGGCAGGAGGCGGCTTTCAGGTTCCTGAACGCTTTGCAGATCGTGGTGATTTCCAACAACCTGGGCGACGCCAAGTCGATCATCACCCATCCGACGACGACGACCCATCAACGTCTGAGCGACGAGCAACGCGCCGAGCTTGGGATCACGCCGGGTCTGGTGCGCTTGTCCGTTGGCCTTGAAGACGTCGCGGACCTGATCGCGGACGTGCGCCAGGCGCTGGACGCGGTCTGATGCGGTTGGTTCGGACGGCGGGGGCAGAGGATTATCCGGCCCTTGCCGAGATATTCTATCTGGGCGTGCGGCGCGGTGCGCGCGTAGCCTATTCCGAGGCGCAATGCGCCGCCTGGTGTCCCGAGATGCCGGGTGGTGAAGCCTGGACGGCGCGTCTGGCGGGGCTTGAGGTCGTGCTGGCGGAAGTCGATGGCGTTCCGGTCGGCTTCATGGGGCTTGATGTCGCGAAGTCGCTTCTGGATCTTGCCTTCGTGCACCCCGACCATGTTCGGAAAGGCCATTCATCGGCCCTTTATGCCGTGATTGAAGGGCGGGCGCGTCGTGAGGGGCTGACCCGGCTGGAAACCGAGGCGAGCCGCCTGGCAGAGCCGTTTTTCCTGTCCGAGGGCTGGCGCGTGGTCGCCCGTCAAGAGGTCGAGCGGCGGGGCGTCTTGCTTCCCAATGCGCGGATGGAAAAGGTTCTGGTACAGGAAGACAACGCGACGGCTGTGGTCACAGCGGAAATCGGGTAAGCTGACCGGATGAAGGGTTCGGTGAACTGGACATGCGATTGTGGCAAGCTGCGGTTCCGCCTTGCCCCGGTCGATGGAACGCGGTGCATCTGTTATTGCCGCGATTGCCAGGCCTTTCTGGCGCATCTTGGCCGGGATGACATCGCCGATCCTGCCGGTGGCACCGATCTGTTCCAGACCACACCGAACCGGGTTCATCTGGAAGCGGGGGGCGAGCATCTGGCCAATCTGCGCCTGACGGACAAGGGCCCCTTGCGTTGGTACGCCAGTTGCTGCGGCACGCCGGTCTGCAACACGGGCGCAAGTCGCGCGATGCCCTTGGCAAGTTTCCTTGTGCGGTCCTTTGATGGCGAGGTCGCCCCGGTCATGGCGCGGGTGAACCTGAAGGGCGCACGGCAATGGGTCGAGGATGATGGGGGCAACGCGGGCCGGTTGATCCGGTCGTTCCTGTGGCGGGCGGTAAAAGCGCTTGTGACAGGGGCCTACCGCAAAACGCCCTTCTTCGACCGCGAAGGCGTACCGGTTGCCCCGACGACGCGGCTTTCAACGGAAGAACACGCGCGCGCCTATGCCGATTGACTTGGGAAGGTGCAGAGGACAAGGCTCTGCCTCATGATCGACTTTCGACCCATTGGATACGTGATCGGGCTTTTGGTGGTGGCCCTGGGCGTCACGATGCTGATTCCCATGGCCGCGGATTTCATGGCCGAGAACGATCACACCCATGCCTTTCTGGAATCGGCGGTCATCACCATATTGACCGGCGGGCTGGTGGCGACGGCCACGGCGAATTCCGTCAGCAAGGGGTTGAACAACCAACAATTGTTCCTGCTGACGACACTGGTCTGGGTCTTTCTGCCCCTGTTCGGGGCCTTGCCGTTCTGGCTTGGCGACACCGAGGCCAGCGTGACGGACGCCTATTTCGAGGCGATGTCGGGGCTGACCACCACCGGTTCCACGGTGTTCGAGGGGCTCGACGGGTTTCCCGTGGGTATCTTGTTGTGGCGGTCGATGTTGCAATGGTTCGGCGGGATCGGGATCATCGTCGTGGCCATGGCCTTTCTGCCGGAGCTGCGGGTCGGGGGGATGCAGATCTTCCGCTCGGAAGCCTTTGAGACCGACGGCAAGGTCTTGCCACGCGCGGCCGAGATCGCCTCGCGCATCTCGATCGTCTACGTGGGGCTGACCGTGGCCTGCGGGCTGGCATACGTGGCGCTTGGACTCGGTTTCTTTGACGCGCTGAACCACGCGATGACAACGCTGGCGACGGGCGGGTTTTCGACGCACGACGATTCCTTCGGCGTGTTCCAGGGGGCACCGGAATACGTGGCCGCTGTTTTCATGATCCTCGCCTGCCTGCCCTTCGTGCGTTACATTCAACTGTTGTCGGGAAGCACGCGGCCGATCCTGAAGGACAGCCAGATCCGGACGTTTCTGGTGTTCATCGGCATTGCGGTGCTGGTTGTCACGGCTTACCGGATTTTCGCCAATGGCGACGCCATCGAAGGCGCCTTTCGCGAAGCGGTGTTCAACGTCACCTCGATCATGTCGGGCACGGGCTTTGCCAGCGCGGATTATCAGGCCTGGGGGGCTTTTCCCGTCGCCGTGTTCTTTTTCATCGGGCTGGTCGGGGGGTGCGCGGGATCGACCTGTTGTTCGGTGAAGATCTTTCGCTATCAGATCCTGATTTCGTCGATTGCCAACCAGATCCGCCGGATTCACAGCCCGCACGGGGTCTATCAGTTGAAATACGCCGGTCGCACCGTCGAGGAAGAGGTTCTGTCCTCGGTCATGGTGTTCCTGACGCTTTTCGTGGTCACCCTTGGGGTGACGGCTGTCTTGCTGTCGGCGACCGGCCTTGATTTCGTGACGTCCGTCAGCGGTGCCGCGACGGCGATTGCCAACGTCGGCCCGGGGTTGGGCGAGTTCATCGGTCCGGACGGCAACTTCGCCGAGTTGAACGACGCCGCGAAGTGGATCCTGATCTGGGCGATGCTTGTGGGCCGCCTTGAATTGCTTGTGGTCTTTGTCCTGTTCACAAGCCGGTTTTGGCGGGCGTGATCGCCTGAAAAGTTAGTTCCAGCAACTGACCAGAACGGTCATGTCGGCGGCCAGAAGTGTCAGATCCTCGGGCGGCAAGGTGTCTGCCGCATCGGTGGCATCCGGTGTCACGCCATGTGTCGTCAGGAAATCAGCCAGCACGGGCGCATCGGCGGCAAAGGCCACGTCGCCGGGAAGCTGGCGCGCGCTTTCCTCGCGATCAAGGAGCATTCCCAGAACGCCGCCCGCGTCGTTGAAGACAGGACCGCCCGCGTCGCCGGGTTCGTTCGTCACGCTCAGGCGTTGGACACGGGTGTCGCCGTCCAGCCCCTTGAGGTCGGAAAGCGTTCCGTAGGTGAGCGATGGCGCTGTCAGAACGCCGCCAAAGCTGTAGCCCGCGATGGCGATGTCCGATTGCAGACGAGGTTCCGACGCCGCAAGGCGGGCGACGGAAAGGGGGGCGAGGGTTTCAAGCGGTTTCAAAAGCACCAGGCCCAGGGCGGAATCTTCGGCCGCAATCTCGGCGTCGGATTCATCGTTCAGGGTGATGCGGGTGCATTGGTTGACCGCCGCGCGGGTGGTCAGTACCGCGCCCGTGCGGTCGATGAAGAAGCCCGAGCTTGACCGGTCGGCCCGCCGGATTTCCAGCCCCGACAAAAGGTCGATGTTCTGCGTGCTGTTTCCGGCGGTGTCGGGCAGGACGGCCTCGGTTGTGGTGAAGCTGGTCTGCATGGCATCCAGCGCAAGGCGGAAGCGTTTCTCATCGCCAGCGGGCCAGACAAGGGTATAGCCCTTGACCGTTTCGCCATCGATCCGGGCATAGGTGTGTGACACGATCCGGTCGTTGGCACCTTCCAGCGTGAACGAGTTCTGGCGAAGCGCACGCGAACCGTTCAGCGGCACGATCTCCAGCGTCTGCATGATGTCGTAAAGCGCCGCCAGCGTCGCGCCGTCGCCGCTTTGGCTGATAAGCAGCACTCGCACGCCTTCGTCCGTGGTCGGGGTGTAATGGGCGAAGGGGGATTCGTAACGGTCGAAACTGACAATGCCCGTGGGCATTTCAATCTCGATCCCGGCGTTGGCGTCGATGACCGGGGCAAGGTCAAGGGATTGCAGAACCTCGAAATAGCCGTCGATCAACGCGCGTCGCTGCAACGTCGTCAGGATACCGGTCGGCTCGTACCCGTTGGCCTGTTGCCAGGCCGACATGGCGCGACGGGTGCCGGGGCCGAAAGAGGCATCGACGCGGGCAGTATAGAATCCGTCGAGCTTCATGGCCGTCTGGATCAGGGCGCGGTCTTCGCGCGTGAGATTGCGTTCGCCCGCGCGGGCTTCCTCGGGGGTTTCCTCGCCTGCGATCAGGGGTTCCGCGGGCTCGGAAGGTTGGGTCAGGGTCGCGACAGACCGGCCTTCGCCGAAAATCCGTTCGCCGAAGCTGCGCCCGTCGGAAATAAAGGCGTCCGGGGGCACTTGCCGGGACTGGCGCAGTTGCAAAAGCTGGGTCTGCGCCTCGATCTCGTCATAGGGGCCAAGGGCGATGACGTGCCATTGCGAGCCGGTCTTGAAGGCATTCACGTCCGACAGACGGTTGGCATAGGATTCGGCCCGTTCCAGCGCCTGGGCTTCGGAGGGTTGCGCCTCGACCTGTACCCAGGATTGCGCCGCCGCCGCCTCGGCCCAAAGACCGAGGGTCATCATCTTTACCAAGCCAACCACGTATCGCATTTTGCCCCGTTCCGCATTGTTGTCCGTCGCACCGACCGTTCAGGCCGACGGTGCCTGTTCTACCAGAGCCTAGCGCGGTTGCACGTGGAATCGAGTGGGGCGGTCGGGGAATGTGCCTTGCTCGGCACTTGTCAGGCGATTTGCCCGTCGTGCAGGATGGAATCGTTAAAGTCTTTTAAGTTCGGGCGTTGGTAAAAGCGTTTCTTGAAGACCGCCGTGTTCCGCAATTTCGGAGGAAGTTATGCAGCTTTCGCTTTTGATGTGCGCAACGGCGCTCGCATTCGCCGGGCCTTCCGGCAAGCTCTTCTTCGCCAAATCGAGCGCTAGTCCGCCTGTGCTGTTGTCTCAGGAGACCTTGCGCGAATTCACGTTCAAGGCCGATGTTGGCCTCGCAGTGGGGGCATTCATGATACCCGGGGACAGGGTGGACGTGTTTCTTCGCGAGGGCGCAGGCGGAGCGCTGATCCTGATCCACTCCGATTTGCATGTGATCGCCAGTCATAGGACGCATTACGGATCTGATCCTATTGCGACAGTTCTTGTGACCGTGAAAGCGGATCGGAAGGTTGCCGATAAACTTGTCCGTGCGCAGGAGGCGGGGCGATTGTCGATCATGCTGGCAGAGGCGATGATGAGGGAGCACTAGGAAGCTTGAGGCAAGGTTGTGGAGCCCAATGGGTGGGACGTGAGAATGCCAATGACTATCATTGTAAGATATTATAAACGATTGATTTTCAGGAGACCCACCACCACATGAAACCTATCGGGGAGTAGCGACCGCCATTGCGGCGGAGGCACGTCAACATACTCGCGCAGCAGTCGCGTGGCGTGTCTGACCTTACGGGTTTTGCAAGACCGTGGCGACGTGGCTCTCTGGGCGGAGTCCATCCATCGCCCGGCACAGCCCCGAGGAACACGAGCATGTCTCCCATCGCCAAGACATGCGGCGGGGTTGCTCTTTTCGTTCTCGGTTCGGTGATCCTTGGGACGCATCTCGGCGGGGCGGCATCGGCAGAACGGAAAGTCGATTTGCAGAACCGGACGACGGGCGCGAATGTGAAAGAAGTGGCTCAATTCCATTCGTAAACTGAAAGCGGCGGCATTTGCGATGACGTTCGGCTAAGCTTTGTCACGAGGCACCGTGACCGCAGGATCAGACTTTGGCTCATTTCGGAAAATCCCCGTCTTTCGCCGATGACACGAAGAAAATCGCGGCTTTCCTGGCGGAGACGACAAGGCCGCTTGGTTTCAGGAAGCGGCGAAACGGATTTAACCGACGGCTCGACAATGGGCTGATCCAGCAGCTTTCGATATTCTCTGTGGGGGCATATTCCATCGACCACGGGAAATTTTATCTCCATGCCGGGTGCTATGTTCCCGAGGCAGAACTCTATCGGAAACACGTAAGTGATCCCGATTGGGTGAATGACTATCATTGCGCGATACGAGGTGGTTTCCCCGAGAACTATGTAAGCATTCGCACCATTGCCGCAGATCTTGCCGCGATCTCACCGCATCTGACGGCAGCGCTGGATGCGCTTACGGCTTTCGACGACTATGACAAGATTCTGGGGTTCGCGGCTCCACAAGGCGCAGTAAACGGCCTCTCGCTTCGCTTCGAAACACCACAGCCCCTTGTAAAAGCCTGCATCCTGCTGGCGCGGTCGGACCGTGACGGTGCGTCAAAGACGGTTCAGGACTATCTTGACTGGCTGAACGCGAAAGAGACCCCGCATCGGGGTCACATCGAGGTCGTGACGGAATGGGCGGCAGAGATGGGGCTTTGAGCGCCTGGCGTCTGTCGCGCCAACTATTCCCTTGAATTCCAGCCTTTGATTGACCGTGCCCGCAGGCTTGCCTATTGAGTGCGCGACCAAGACCCCCGCGAGGAGCATCCCATGGCCGCCGACGCGCGTCCCAAGAGTTTTCAGGAGATCATCCTGCGCCTTCAGACCTATTGGGCCTCGAAGGGCTGCGCCATTTTGCAACCCTACGACATGGAGGTCGGCGCAGGCACCTTTCACCCGGCCACGACCCTGCGTGCGCTTGGCTCCAAGCCCTGGGCGGCAGCCTATGTGCAGCCATCGCGGCGTCCGACCGACGGGCGCTATGGCGAGAACCCGAACCGGTTGCAGCATTATTACCAGTACCAGGTGCTGATCAAACCCTCGCCACCGGACTTGCAGGCGCTTTACCTCGGCTCGCTGGAGGCGATCGGGATCGACATGGCGTTGCACGACATCCGCTTTGTCGAAGACGATTGGGAAAGCCCGACGCTTGGGGCCTGGGGTCTGGGCTGGGAAGTCTGGTGCGACGGGATGGAAGTCAGCCAGTTCACCTATTTCCAGCAGGTCGGCGGCCATGATTGCAAACCGGTCTCGGGCGAGTTGACCTATGGGCTTGAGCGTCTGGCGATGTATGTGCTGGGCGTCGACCACGTGATGGAGATGCCGTTCAACGATCCCCAGACCGAAATTGCGCTGAGTTACGGCGATATCTTCAAGCAGACCGAGGAAGAATACTCGCGCTGGAACTTCGACGTGGCCGACACGGACGTCTTGTTGCAGCACTTCAAAGATGCCGAGGCGGAATGTCACCGCATTCTGGACGCCGAAGAGATGGACCCGAAGACGGGTCAGCGGATCGTCATGGCACACCCGGCTTACGACCAGTGCATCAAGGCCAGCCATGTGTTCAACCTTCTGGACGCGCGCGGCGTGATCTCGGTCACCGAACGGCAGGCTTACATCGGGCGGGTGCGGGCCTTGGCCAAGGCCTGTGCGGATGCTTTCGTGACCACCAGGGCGGCGGGGGCCGAGGCCTGAGCGATGAGCGGCAAGCTGTTGGCCATATTCCTGTTGCTGGTCGCCGTCGTCGGCGGCGCGGGCATGTATTACCTGCAGGTTTACGGGTATTACACCCATGTTCAGGCGACGGGTGAAGGCGACGTGCAACTGACCGGGCTGGAAAGCGAGTTGCCCGAGCCGATCCTTTACGAGGATTTCAAGGCGATTGACGCCGAAAGCTCGCCCCTGCGGTATCGCGCCTGTTTCACGACGACCGTGAGCCAGGCGCTTTTGACCGAAACCTTCCTACTTTACGACGATGCGGTGCCCACGGTCGCGCCCGGATGGTTCGATTGTTTCGATGCCGATGCCCTTGGCGCGGACCTGGAGGAAGGCACGGCGATGGCTTTCCTTGGGACCGCGAACATAATCTACGGCTTTGACCGGGTGGTGGCCATCGACGACGCGGGGCGGGGCTATGTCTGGCACCAGTTGAACCACTGCGGCAAGGCGGCCTTTGACGGCGATCCCTTGCCCGAGGGTTGTCCTCCTCAGGAGGGCGGTGAATGAGCGGCAGGTGTTTCCATGAGGTCCCGGGTCAGGCCCGGGACGTCCAATCTCGCAATTCCAATGTTGCTCCGGACCTGATCCGGGGCCTCAAGACAGGAACGTTTCATGCCTGATCTTCTGATCGAGCTTTTCTCCGAGGAAATCCCGGCGCGGATGCAGGCGCGGGCCGCCGATGACCTGAAACGTCTGGTGACCGACGGTCTGGTCGAAGCGGGCCTGACCTATGCTTCGGCGGCTGCGTTTTCGACGCCGCGACGGCTGGCGCTGACGGTTGAGGGTCTGTTGCCCGAAAGTCCGGCGACGCGGGAAGAACGAAAAGGCCCGCGCGTGGATGCACCGGAAAAGGCGCTGGAAGGGTTCTTGCGTTCGACCGGTCTGTCGAAGGACCAGTTGGAGGCCCGCGACGACAAGAAGGGGCAGGTCTGGTTTGCCGTGATCGCGCGCGAGGGGCGACCGGCGTCCGGGATTGTGGCCGAGGTGCTGGAAAGTGCCGTGCGGAATTTCCCTTGGCCGAAGTCGATGCGCTGGGCCAGTGGCAACCTAAGATGGGTGCGGCCCTTGCATTCGATCGTCTGCCTGTTGAGTGACGAGGAAGGTGCCTCGATCGTCGATGTGGAGATCGACGGTATCAGGGCGGGCGACACGACCGAGGGGCACCGTTTCATGGCGCCGGGGTCGATCAAGGTCACGAGTTTTGACGATTACCGCGCGAAATTGCAGGCCGCCCATGTGGTGCTGTCAGCCGAGGATCGCGGGGCGGCGATCTGGCACGATGCCGAGCAACTCGCCTTTGCGCAAGGGCTAGAGGTGGTCGAAGACAAGGGGCTTCTGGCCGAGGTGTCGGGGCTGGTCGAATGGCCCGTGGTACTGATGGGCGCGATTGACGAGGAATTTCTGGAGCTACCCGCAGAGGTGCTGCAAACCTCGATGAAGGAACACCAGAAGTTCTTTTCGGTGAAGGGCAAGACGGGGCGGATCACCCATTTCATCACCGTGGCGAACCGCGAAACCGCCGACAACGGCGCGACGATTTTGGCGGGGAACCAGAAGGTGCTGTCGGCGCGGCTGGCGGATGCGAAGTTCTTTTGGGAGAACGATTTGCGCATTGCTCGCACGGACATCACCCAGTGGACCGACGCGCTGGCCGATGTGACGTTTCACAACAAGCTGGGCAGCCAGTTGGATCGTATCCACCGGATCAGGGACCTCGCAAAAGAGATCGCCCCGCTTGTGGGCGCACCGACTGATGATGTCTGGACGGCGGCGCTGGTCGCCAAGGCCGATCTGTCGTCCGAGATGGTCTATGAATTCCCCGAGTTGCAGGGCGTGATGGGGGAGTATTATGCGCTGGAAGCCGCGCTATCTGACGAGATCGCGGCGGCGGCGCGGGAGCATTATCAGCCCCTTGGCCCTTCGGACAATGTGCCGACGTCGCCGGTTTCCGTGGCCGTGGCGCTGGCCGACAAGATCGACACGTTGACCGGATTCTGGTCGATTGACGAGAAGCCGACGGGATCGAAGGATCCCTTTGCGCTGCGGCGTGCGGCGCTTGGGGTTATTCGGTTGGTTTTGGAGAATGGGGTTCGGTGTACGATTGCTTCGCTAGCCTCACCACAAATCAAACGAGTCTTAGATGCGATTTTAGAAGCGGCGAACAATGCCAGAAAGGAAGCCGCTGAAAAATTTAAAGACGAAACCGGTGGCGTCGCAATGATGGGGATGGATATTGTTGACTACGGTGAAGTCGACTATTTTGGAGCACGTGTTGAGCCCCGTTCGCTCGACCTCCTCTCCTTCATCCACGACCGCCTGAAGGTCTTCCTCCGCGACCGGGGCATCCGTCATGACGTGATCGACGCCTGCCTTGCCATGCCCAATGCCGATGACCTCACGCTTCTGGTCAAAAGGGCCGAGGCGCTTTCGGGCTTCTTAAAGACCGAAGAGGGCGAGAACCTGCTGCAAGGGTTCAAACGTGCGCACAACATCCTGAAACAGGCTGAGGAAAAGGACGGGGTGGAATATTCCTTTGGTCCCGACCCGAAACTGGCGGAAACCGAGGTGGAAACGGCTCTTTTCAGCGCCTTGGACTCAGCCGAGGCCGAGATTGCGCCTGCGATGGAAGCGGAAGACTTCGGCGCGGCCATGTCGGCGATGGCGGGGCTTCGTGGGCCGGTGGATGCGTTTTTCGAGGCCGTGCAGGTCAATGCCGACAGCGAAATCCTGCGCCGGAACCGGTTGAACCTGTTGCACCGGATCAGCGCGACCTGCCTTTCGGTGGCGGATTTGACGAAGGTTGAGGGGTAACACCCGGTCAGGACTGCCCGCGCGGAGCGCTGATCCATAGGGGCAGCGCTGCCGCACGTTACGTCAAAAATCCTGTCATTTCTTGATTGTAAAGGTTAACGGCGTATGCTGCAGCGAAAGGAATCGCCGCAGTGCAGAAACGCTTTGAGATAGAAGACTTCGTTGTCATTGACGAAACGACCCCGCTGACCGCTGAATCTCACGGCGGGCGGGCCAAGTGTCTTCAGCGGCTTTTGCGGTTGAACCTACCAGTGCCCCTGACTGTTGCGGTACCTTTCAAGACGGTGCGCAAATTGGCGTCGGGTGGCGTTGTCGACACCGCCGGAATCCTCAAGCATTTCGGCGATGCACCGCTTTTGTCGGTGCGTCCTTCGTCGCAGGATCCCGATTGGGGCGGGCCGGGGGCCTTGCTGAACATCGGGATGAACACGGCGCGACACGGGGAATACAGCAACCTTTTGGGCCATGCGGCGGCGGATCAGCTTTATGCGCGGTTCGTGCAGACCTATTCGGTGCAGGTGGCGCATCTGGACCCGGATGCCTTTGAACTGGCCGGTGATGCCGACCCGGACACCCTGGCGACGATGCTGGATGCCTATGAGGCCGAGATGGACGAGCCGTTTCCGCAGGATCCGGCGCGGCAACTGGCCGATGTGCTGAAATCCATGGCGCGGGCCTGGGAAGGCACCTCGGCGCGGCTGTTGCGTCAGGCGCGGGGTGCGCCTGCGGATGCCGGGCTAGGGCTGGTGGTGCAGGCGATGGCACCGGGCGTCGGGCCGCCCGAATCGGGTTCGGGCGTGATCCAGTTCGTGTCCTCGGATCGGGGCGAGCCACAGATCACCGGGCGATACCTCAGCCAGAGCCAGGGGCGCGATGCGCTTTTGGATACGAAGGCGCTATACCTCACGCGCGATCCACGCGGTCCCTCGCTGGAAGAGCTTTGCCCGGAGGCTTTCGACAAGCTGGTCGAATACGGCTCGATCTGCCGGACGCGCCTGCGCGAGGAAATGCAGATCGAATTCACGCTGGACGGTGGCGAGTTGAGCGTCCTGGACGCGGTGCGCATCCAGCGCCGTCCCCGTGCGGCGGTGCGGATCGCGGTAACTCTGGCAGAGGATGGCGTGATCCCCAAGGAAGAGGCGCTGTTGCGGATCGCGCCGGGCCTTTTGAGCGAGTTGATGCACAGGCAGGTCGACAAGACGGCCAAGCGCGACGTTCTGGCCAGCGGTGTCGCCGCAAGCCCCGGCGCTGCGACGGGCCAGTTGGTCTTTACCTCGGCCGCGGCACAGGCGGCGGCGGCGCGGGGCGAAGCGGTGATCCTTGTGCGGCGCGAAACCTCGTCCGAAGACATTCGCGGAATGCATGCCGCTCAGGGCGTGTTGACCGAACGGGGCGGCATGACCAGCCACGCGGCGATGGTGGCGCGCGGACTTGGCTTGCCGGGCGTCGTCGGGGCGTCGAAGATCTCGCTGAACCGGCGGAACCGGACGATGACGGCGGAAGACGGGCGCGTGTTCCACGAAGGCGACGTGGTGACGATCGACGGCACCACCGGCACGCTTCTGGCGGGCGAGGTGCCTTTGCTTGAGGCGGACCAGGACGACGCCTTCAGCACGCTTCTGGCCTGGGCGGACGAGGTGCGCGACATCAAGGTGCGCGCCAACGCCGACACCTATGCCGAGGCCAGCATCGCCCGGTCTTTCCAGGCCGAGGGGATCGGGCTTTGCCGGACCGAGCATATGTTCTTTGAAGAAGATCGCCTGACGCTGATGCGCGAGATGATCTTTGCCGATTGCCCCGAAGACCGCGCGGCGTCGCTGGAACGTCTGGTGCCCATGCAGGTGGCCGATTTCACGCAACTGTTCAAGCTGATGGACGGATTGCCCGTCTGCATTCGCCTGTTCGACCCGCCGCTGCACGAGTTTCTGCCGAAAAGCCGGGACGGTTTGCGCGATCTGGCTGACGCGATGAACCTGCCGCTCAGCCGCGTCGTGCGCCGGGTCGAGGCCTTGGAGGAATTCAACCCGATGCTGGGAATGCGCGGCGTGCGTCTTGGGGTGACCATCCCCGAGATTTACGAGGCGCAGGCCGCCGCGATCTTCATGGCCGCCATTGCTGCCAGCACGAAGGACCGGAAAGTCGTGCCCGAGGTGATGATCCCGCTTGTCTCGACCAGCCGCGAGGTCGAGTTGGTCCGCGCCCGGATCGAGGCTGTGGCCGCCGGGGTGCGCACACAGACGGGCGAGGATTTCAGCTTCAAACTGGGTGTCATGGTGGAAACGCCGCGCGCCACCCTACGCGCGGGCGAGATTGCGGCGCAGGTGTCGTTCCTCAGCTTCGGGACCAACGATCTGACCCAGATGACCTATGGTCTGTCGCGCGACGATGCGGGGCGGTTCATGAATGATTACGTGCGCCAGGGTGTTTTCCGCGAGGATCCCTTTCACCGGCTGGACGTCGAAGGCGTGGGCGAATTGTTGTCGATCGGGGCCGAGCGTGCCCGTGCGGCGCAGTCCGATCTGACCCTGTCGATCTGCGGCGAGCATGGCGGCGACCCGGATTCCATCGCTTTTTGCCGCGCGGCGGGCTTTGATTACGTCAGTTGCTCGCCCTTCCGGGTGCCCGTTGCACGACTTGCGGCGGCACAATTGGTGGCTGCCGATTCCCGACCTGGCGAATAGTAATTTTCCGACCTGTGGTAAAAGGCCAATGGTTTAGGCGGTTTTCCGCCGAATTGGTCCCGTTTCGTGTCCACTTTGTACAAGTTGTCACGCTTTATTTTTTCAACCCCTGACGGTATCGGATGACGTCAATCATGAAGGCGCAGTGTGTGTTTCGCGCCGGGTATGGGGGAAAAGATGTTCAGGGCTGCGATTTTTTCGCTTTCATTCATAATTGCATTATCGGGAGGCGCGCCAACGCGGGCCGACGTCACCCTTGGCACGTCGGGTGATCCGACCATCGCACTGGATGTGCGTCTGACGAATATGTTCCGGGCCGAGAACCGCTCGGTCAGGGCCGTGCATCGGCGCGGCTTGTCCAAGCTGGTTCATGCACCTGTTGGTGCAGGCGAGGGGCTTTACTCGCGCGATGCGCTGAAGGCCCTGCCAGCCGCGAAAGGCGGCAAGGAATGGACCTGCCTGAAAGAAGCGCTGTATTTCGAAGCCCGTGGCGAAACCGTGCGCGGCATTTTCGGCGTGGCCGAAGTGATCCTGAACCGGGTCGATGATCCGCGTTATCCCGACAGTGTCTGCGGTGTGGTCAATCAGGGCACGGGTGCCAAATTCCGCTGCCAGTTCACCTATACCTGCGACGGACGTCCCGAACACATGACCGACGACCGGGCAAGGTCGCTTGTCGGCAAGGTGGCGCGGCTGATGCTGGATGGTGGGCCGCGCGGCCTGACCAAGGGGGCAACCCATTATCACACAAAGTCGGTGAAGCCGAAGTGGTCGAAGGTCTTTCCGCGCACCGCGACCATCGGTTTCCATCACTTCTATCGCGAAGGCAGCCGCATCGCGTCGCGCTGAGGCGGGAAAAACCGGGCTTAGACCTTGCCTGCCGGCGTGATATGCTTTGACAAAACAACAAGGCGAGTCGGGCAGCATGACACGCAAGCTATTTGGTACTGACGGCGTGCGCGGGCGCGCCAATGCGCATCCCATGACGGCGGACAGCGTCTTGCGCCTTGGGGCGGCGGCGGGGCGGTATTTCCGCCGTGACGGTTCAGCCGCGCACCGGGTGGTGATCGGCAAGGACACGCGGCTGTCGGGCTATATGTTCGAAAACGCCCTGACGGCGGGGTTTACTTCGACGGGTATGAACGTCCTGCTGCTGGGGCCGGTGCCCACGCCCGCCGTGGGGCTGTTGGTGACATCCATGCGGGCCGACGTCGGGGTGATGATCTCGGCCAGCCACAACCCGCACGAGGATAACGGCATCAAGTTTTTCGGCCCCGACGGGTTCAAGCTGTCAGACGAGGCCGAAGAGGAAATCGAGGCCATCATGGAGGGCGAGATCGCCCCGGCAGCGGCAGGAAACATCGGCCGCGCCAAAAGGATTGACGACGGGCTTTATCGCTATGTCGAGCGGGTGAAGTCGACCTTTCCGTCGGACCTGACGCTGGACGGGCTGAAAGTGGTTGTCGATTGCGCGAACGGGGCCGCTTACAAGGCAGCGCCCCAGGTGCTGTGGGAATTGGGGGCCGAGGTGATCCCGATCGGGGTTTCGCCGAACGGGACCAACATCAACAAGGGGTGCGGGTCGACCGATACCGCAGCGGCCTCTGAAGCGGTGGTGGCTCATGGGGCTGACGTTGCGATCTGTCTGGACGGGGACGCCGACCGCGTGATGATTATCGACGAGGCGGGCGAGGTGGCCGATGGCGATCAGATCATGGGGCTGTTCGCGTCCAGATGGGCCGAAGAAGGGCGTCTGAAGGGCGGCACTCTGGTCGCCACCGTGATGTCGAACCTTGGGCTGGAGCGGTTTCTGGGCGGCAAGGGGCTGACCCTGAAGCGCACCGGGGTCGGCGACCGCTATGTGGTCGAAGCGATGCGCGAGGGTGGGTTCAACCTTGGCGGCGAACAATCGGGCCATATCGTGATGACGGATTACGCCACCACGGGCGACGGTTTGCTGGCGGGCCTTCAGTTCCTGGCCGAGATGAAACGCACCGGGCAACAGGCAAGCACGCTGCGCCGGGCGTTTGACCCTGTGCCGCAGCTTTTGAAGAACGTGCGTTTCGATGCCTCCGTGCAACCGCTTGATGCCGCTTCGGTCAAGGCGGCCATCGCCGACGCCGAAGCGCGGCTGGTGGGCAGCGGCCGGTTGTTGATCCGCAAGTCCGGCACAGAACCTCTGATCCGTGTCATGGCCGAATGCGAAGATGAGGCCCTGCTGACGCAGGTCGTGGATGGCATCGTCGCCGAGGTAGAGCGGGCGGCCTAGCTTCCCAAGGTGAACTTCCGGTTGATCACCGGATTGACCATCAGCATCAGTTGCAGCGTGCCGGTCAGAAAGGCGACGCCGACCTGTCGTGCTTCGGCCCTGATGCTTTCGGCAGAGCGGTTGCCAAGGGCTGCGACCCTGAACGCGGCTTCCAGATCCCAGCTCAGGTATTCGTGATAAAGATCGACTTCCATCTTGGTGATCTGGGCATCGAAGGCTTTGCGGTTGATCGAGGCGAGTGGCAAGAGGAAAATTATCTGGCTGGCCAGATAGACATTCCCCACGGCCTGCGCGGTTTTCAGTCTTTGATCCACGGTTTGCCGTTGGAACCGGCCTAGAACGCCGCCGAGCGAGCCGCGCCTTTCGTTGTGCTGGCGAAACTCCCGTTGCAGGTTCATCGCCGTCCAGCCGTTGAGGGTGCGGATGACGAACCACTCCAGCACCACCCGTTGCGCCGCCACGCGGATCACGGGGCGGGCGGCTTCGGCGATCCTGGCGTTTTCGTCATCCTCCTTTGGATTGGCGGCAAGGGCGGATGGCCGGATCAGGGCGGGCGTTGCCAGCGATCCGGTGAGTATCAGTTTCGAGGCGTTACGGCGGTTCATCATAAGTGTCTTCCCCAGCAAAAAACGAACTATGGGGAAAGCCTAGCATATGGAAATCGCGTCTGGCGAAAATTCAACGTCGCACTGCAAGGCATTGAAATCAGAAGGCGTACTTTCTTATGCGCCACCGCCAAACAGCCGCCGCAAAGCCCCCCATTGCGACAGAGCCACGCCAAGAAGGATCAAGGCCATCGCGGCCAAAAGCGACCAGCGGAAAGGTTCGCCCAGAAAGATCACGCCCAAAAGCACTGACCAGAGCGGCACCTGGTAGTTCGTGAGGGACATGAATGTCGGCCCCGCCGAGCGGATCACCAGAACGCGCAAAAGGTTGGCCGCCGCCGTCGGGATCATGCCGAGAATCGCGATCACGACCCATCCGCGCAGGCTTGGCGTGGGCGGTAGGCCTTCGACCGCGAAGGCCGCGCCCACGCCGATCACGGCTCCGATCAGCAATGTGACGGCGGTCAAGCCGATCGGATCGACCGGGGGCAGGTGGCGCATCGTGACGGACGAAACGGCATAGCAGGCAGCGGCCCCAAGACAGGCGATCCGGCCCGCCATCTCGCCCTCGACGCCGGAGGCGGTCAGGGCCTCCGGTCCGATCAGGATCACTACGCCGACAAAGCCGATGGCAAACCCAAGGGATTTCCGGGCGTTCATCTTCTCGTCCGTCGTCAGCACATGGGCCAGCGGCAGCACCATCAGCGCGACCGAGGCCATGGAGACGCCCGCGAAGCCTGCTGTCACATAGTTCTGGCCCCAGGAAATCAACATGAAGGGCAGGGCGGTGGACAAAAGCCCGATCAGGATCAGGTTGCCGGTGTCCAGGGCACCGGGGCGCGATTGGAACAAACGGCCGCCCATGGCAACCCAGATGGCGGTTGTCAGAAGCGCGGCAAAGACGACCCGCCCGGCGGCCAGCCAGAACGGTGTAAATTCTTCAAGCGCGATTTCGATAACCGGGAAGGTGCCGCCCCAGACCAATCCGAGGGCGACCACCATCAACCAGCTTTTTGCGGTGATCTCGTGTTGCATGGGCTTCCTCTAGCCGGGGCGCAACAGAGTGACAATGCGCCTTCGTCGGTTTTGGCCGACTGGCGTCGTGGTTGATCTTGCCATTGCATTTTCGTTTCGACGCGGGCACTTCCAAGGGAATGACGGTCGTGGAGATGGCATCATGGGAAAGCGGTTGCTGACAGAGTTCGGCATGGGCACGTCGCTCAGGCGGCAGGATTATACCGAGGCTGCCGTGCGGGCGTTGAAGGACGCGCTTTGGCACAATTCGATCAACCTGGCCGAACTTTTCGGGGTCGAGAAATCCGCGATGATCCTGACGGTCGAGATCGGTGTGCAGGTGCCGGATGCGGTGGACAAGGCTGAGCTTGAAGGCGTCTTTCCCTACGGCCAACCGACCATCCGCGTGGTCAAGGGCGGGCTGGATGTGCCGCGCGGCGACGGTGGCAAGCCGACGGTGATTGCGAATGCGGCGATTTCCGTCGCACTTGAAGGGGTGGGTTGATGCAGCGTTTCATCATCGAAATGGGCATGGGCAACGATCTGCACGGCGTGGATTACACCAAGGCAGCGGCCCGAGCGATCGAAGATGCGATCCGGCACTCAAGCATCCCCTTGTTTCCGGCACTTGGGATCGATCATACAGAAATGCAGGTGCAGGTGACCGTCGCGGTTCAGGAGCCTGACGCCGTGGATACCGAGGCCTTGAAATCCGGTCTGCCGCGTGGCCGGGCCACGGTCAAGGCAGTGGGAGGTGGGTTGAACGTCACCAACCCCGACACGGGCGAAGTGACCGTGATCGCGACTGCGGCGGTGGAGGCGTTCCTGCCGCCTGAACTGGTGCGCTCGAAGGCATAAGAGAGGGGGCGCGACACACCGCGCCGCGCTCGCCCCGTGTTGCCGATCAGTAATAGACCGAGACGTTCTCTTCCAACAGCATGAGGTTGTAGGCGTTGAGGTCGCTTATATCCACACCCTGCAACAGGATCGAAGCGTCGCTGGCATAGGACAGCAAAGCGCCTTCTGCGGTCTGGGTCAGATCGGCGAAGGGGTCATAGCTTTCCAGGTGGGAATCGTATTCCACCATCAGCACATCCATCATCGGGTCGAAGTCGGTGACCACGTCATAACCGTCACCCGTGGAGGGGCCATCATCCACGTCACGGTCCACGAAGACAAAGTCGAAGCCGTCGCCGGTCAGGATCAGGTCGTCGCCCTCAAGCCCGCCGATCTGGTCGTTGCCAGTGCCGCCGTCCAGCGTGTCATCCGAGAAGGACCCGAGGACGATGTCGTCGCCCGCGCCAGCCTCGATGTAGGTGACCTCGCCAAATACGATCTGGAAAACGTCGGCAAAATCGGTGCCGATCACCCGCTCAACCCCTTCAAGCCCGCCTTGGTCGCCGGGTTCATAGGTGTTGGGGTCGTAGGCTTCGACAAGCAGGGGCGCCGGGCCGCTGCCATCGGGATAGCTGTAGTCCACGACGGCAACGCCAATGGAATTGGCCGAGTAATCCGCCGTGTCGATCCCGTCGCCGCCGATGAAAATGTCGGTCAGGTTGTCGCCGGTCAGCGTGTCGTTGCCCTCGTACCCTTCGAAGATTTCGTCGTAAGAGGTGCCGGTGAACAGGTCATCGCCCGAGGTGCCGTAGGTCGTGCCGCCGACAAGCGTAAACGTCGTGGTGCTGTAATGCACGTTGTTGTCGGGGTTCATGTCGCCTTCGATCTCATAGGCGGGCTGGATGACAGAGATCAGGTAGTATTCATCGACCGGCAGCAGGGCGTTCAACTCATAGCTGATATTGACGCTTTGGGTCTCTCCATAGCCGACCGTGAAGGTGGTCTGGAAACCTGGCCCGCCGATTTCATTCAGTTGGATTGCATCTGCGTTGTAATCTGGCGTGGTGGAGATCCAGGATTGTACGACGAACTCGGTCGGCCCCACATTGCCAAGATTGGCGGTGTCGAATGTCACGTCCAGGGTGCCGCCTTCCATGCCCGGTTCGCCGCCCAGATCAAGGTCGGAGGACGGCAGGAAGGTCACGCCGTTCAGCGCATAGTCCTCGAAAGCGTCTTCGACGGTGATCTGTACCCAGTTCGACAGGTTGTCGGTTTCGTCGGTTTCGGTCACTTCACCGGCCACGTCCGCGCTTGCGGCAATCCAGTAGGTGCCCGCATTCAGAACCGAGGTGTCGAAGTAAGAGACAAAGCCTGCCTGATCGTTGCCGGACAGGCCCGGGATTGCTTCCAGCGCGATACTGTCAAAGATCGCGCTGCCGTCGTCGGTGTAGGAAATATAGACTTCGCCAAGGCTTGCGCCCGCTTCGACGCCTTCGGTTTCAAAGACAGTCCAGTCGATCTCAAGGGTTTCGCCCTGCACCAGCGTGCTGTCGGAAATCGCCGCGATGTTTGCCGTCAGGTTGGGCGCGGGGTCGACCGTGAATTCGACCCATTGGATGTTGTCCGCCTCGTCACTTTCGGCAAGGTCGTCGGCGCTGTCGGCGACGGCGGCCACGTAATAGGTGCCGGGCGCAAGGCCGGAAGTGTCGAAGGCGCCCGAGAATTGTGCGGTGCTCCCAGTTGCGATGCTTGCCGCAGAGGTGTCACCGAAGGTCGCCACGGCATCGGCCAGGTTGGCACTGGTGGCGATCACCAGTTGCGTCTGGCTGGGGCCGGCGTCGATATCGCCGTCCGATGCGATTTCCCAGTCAACTTCCAGCGCGTCACCCTGTGTCACCACGGTGTTCAGCGCCATGGAGTTGATCGAAAGGTTCGGATCGCGCGGCAGGATCACCTCGGCGAAACTTTGCGTCATATCGGCGAACTGGAACGCCTCGACATTCACGACACGGGCGGTGTTGCCTTCGGCATCGGTGACAAGAACCGTGGTGCTGTTGATTTGGGTGACGGTGTACTCGTCGCGGTTGCCGGAAAAGACCACCGTGTCGTTGTCGTCACCACCGTTCAGGGTGTCGTTGCCGTCGCTGGCGACCAGGATGTCATCGCCCTTGTTGCCTTGCACAAGATCGTCGCCTTCGTCGCCGAACAGCCAATCGTCACCGCGTCCGCCTTTCAGCGTGTCGTTTCCGGAACCGCCCTCGATACTGTCGTCGCCCCCATTGCCCAGAAGGCTATCATCGCCGTCACCGCCCAGTACCGTATCGTTGCCGCCCTTGGCGCGGATGAGGTCCGCGTTCCCCGTGCCGTTCAGAAAATTCGCCTGGCCGTTGCCGTTAATCGTCGCCATGAAAGGTGCTCCAAGTTGCAATAATTTGGGAGCGTTTCAATCGGTGATTGATGGCAATATTGTGGCAAAGGGCCGGGAAAACGGCGTTCCGAGCAGCATGTGTCGACCAGACACGAAAAGGGCCGCGACATCCTGCGCGGCCCGATTTTTTCTCTTGAAAACCGGCGCTTGCGCTCAGTTCTTTTCCTTGTCGACCATCTTGCCGGCCGAGATCCAGGGCATCATGGCGCGGAGTTTTTCGCCGACTTCCTCGATCTGGTGCGCGTCGTTGTTGCGGCGCGTCGATTTGAAGTAGGGCTGGCCGACCGCGTTTTCGGTCATGAAGTCGCGCACGAAACGGCCCGACTGGATGTCGGCCAGAACCTCTTTCATCCGCGCCTTGGTTTCGTCGTAAGGCAGGATGCGCGGACCCGAGACGTATTCGCCATATTCGGCGGTGTTCGAGATCGAGTAGTTCATGTTCGCGATGCCGCCTTCGTAGATCAGATCGACGATCAGCTTCACCTCGTGCAGACACTCGAAATAGGCCATCTCGGGGGCGTAGCCTGCTTCGACCAGGGTTTCGAAACCCATGCGGATCAGCTCGACCAGACCGCCGCAAAGCACGGCCTGTTCGCCGAAGAGGTCGGTTTCGCATTCTTCCTTGAAATCGGTCTCGATGATGCCCGAACGCCCGCCGCCGATGGCCGAGCAATAGGACAGGCCGATTTCCAGCGCCTTGCCCGAGGCATCGTTGTTCACGGCGACAAGGCAGGGCACGCCGCCGCCCTTGGTGTATTCGCCGCGCACGGTGTGACCGGGGCCTTTCGGGGCCATCATGATGACGTCGACTTCCGGGGAGGCTTCGATCAGGCCGAAATGGACGTTCAGACCGTGGGCAAAGGCAATCGCCGAACCGGGGCGAATGTTGTCCTTGACGTACTTGTTGTAGGTGTCGGCCTGAAGTTCATCGGGCATGGTAAACATCAAAAGATCGCACCAAGCGGCGGCTTCGGCGATCCCCATCACCTGGAGCCCTTCACCTTCGGCCTTTTTCGCTGAGGGCGAGCCTTCGCGGAGGGCGACGACAAGGTTCTTCGCACCGCTGTCGCGCAGGTTCAGCGCGTGGGCGTGACCTTGGGAGCCGTAGCCGAGGATGGCCACTTTCTTGTCCTTGATCAGGTTGATGTCGCAATCGCGGTCATAGTAAACGCGCATTTCGGGTCTCCTTCCCTGTGCATGTGATGGCGGGACAATAGGCGTGCTGCGGGAAATTGGGAGAGGTGAATGGACAATGAATTTGTGTTTGGTGTAGAGAGTTATTCTCTGATCTGGCAATTTGCGAAAATTTCATGCTAGACGATACCGACCGCCGTCTTCTGCGTCAGTTGCAGGCCGACCCGACGATCCGGGTGTCCGAGCTTGCCGACCGTTGTGGTCTGACCTCGGCCACCACGACGCGGCGTCTGGACCGGATGACCGATCAGGGCATTCTTTGTGGCCAGCGCACGGTGATCGACTGGAAGGCGCTTGGCTATGCGGTTGAAGTGTCGCTCAGGTTCACGCTCGACAAGGCCTATCCCAATGCCCAGTCCGAGTTTCAGGCGGAGGCGCGGAAAATTCCCGAGGTTCTGGAAATCCAGAGCTTCCTTGGCCGGGTCGACCTGCGCCTGTCCGTCATCGCCCGCGATCTGGAACATTACCAGGCGCTTTACCGCGACCGCATCCTGACACTGCCCCATATCGCCGAGATCGAAGCCCTGATGCATATCGCCACCATCAAGACCGAAGAGACCCTGCCGGTATGATCGAGTTGGACGAAGCCGACCGCGCGATCCTGCGGATGCTGGAGGCCGATGCGACGCTGAGTGCCGGTGCCGTGGGCCGGATGGCCGGGCTGTCGCAGCCTGCCGCATGGCGGCGCATCCAGCGGCTGCGGCAGGAGGGCGTGATCGCGGGTCGCCGGATCGTCCTGAATGCCGAAAAACTGGGGTTCGGTGTGACCGTCTTTCTGGGTGTGAAACTGGCCACCAAGGGGCGGGTCAGTCTTGAGGATTTCGAACGCGCGGTCTCGGCCATCCCCGAGGTGCAGACGGTGCAGCACGTGCTAGGGCTTTACGATTACCGCCTGCGTGTCGTCGCCCGCGATATCTCGGATTTCGAGCGTGTGTTGAGACGGCGCATCATGGCGCTGCCCGGTGTGGGGGATCTGGAGGCCAATGTCTTGCTTTCTGAGGAGCGTCGCCCCGGCCCGATCTGATTTTGGCTTTGTGGTTCCGGTCGTGATCGGCTAGCCAGACCCAAAATCACAGGAGCCTCTCATGCCCGCACTGCGCAGCGACATTGACCCGGACGGATTGCTGGAATTCTCAGTCGTGTTCACCGACCGTTCGCTCAACCACATGAGTGCCGCCTTTCAGGGCGTGATGCGCGATATCTCGGGCCTGTTGCGCGAGGTTTACGGCGCGGACGGCGTCGCCCTTGTTCCCGGCGGCGGCACCTATGCGATGGAGGCGGTTGCGCGTCAACTGGCCGAGGATGAAACCGTCATGGTGATCCGCAACGGGTTCTTTTCCTATCGCTGGAGCCAGATTTTCGAAGCGGGCAAACTTCCCGCCGATGAAATCGTGATGAAGGCCCGAAGGACGGGCAACGATCCACAGGCCCCTTTCGCACCTGCGCCGATCGAAGAAGTGACCGCGCGGATACGCGAAGCGAAACCTGCGGTGGTCTTTGCCCCACACGTTGAAACCTCCTCCGGCATGATTCTGCCCGACGACTACATCCGCGCCGTGGCAGACGCCGTGCACGAGGTCGGCGGGCTGTTCGTGCTGGATTGCATCGCCTCGGGCTGTGTCTGGGTCAACATGAAAGAGGTCGGCGTCGATGTGCTGATCTCCGCCCCGCAAAAGGGCTGGTCGGCAGCGCCTTCGACGGGGCTTGTCATGTTGTCCGAAAGCGCGTTGGAGCGTGTGAAGGCGCGGCAATCGTCCAGTTTCGCGGTCGATCTGAAGAAATGGCTGAGCATCATGGAGGCCTATGAGGGCGGCGGGCACGCCTATCACGCAACCATGCCGACAGACGCCTTGCGGGCATTCCGCGACGTGATGGTCGAAACCAGGGAAATCGGGTTCGAAAAGCTGGCCAAGGCGCAGTGGGAACAGGGGAACCGCGTACGGGCCATGCTGGCGGATCGCGGAATCCGCTCCGTCGCCGCCGAAGGGTTCGAAGCACCGGGCGTCGTGGTCAGCTATACCGACAATGCGGATGTTCAGACCGGCCGCGTCTTTGCCGCTGCGGGCGCTCAGATCGCCGCCGGTGTGCCGCTGATGGTGGGCGAGGGTGATGATTTCAAAAGTTTTCGCCTTGGGCTGTTCGGTCTGGACAAGCTTTTGGACGTCGATGCCAGCGTCAGCCGTCTTGAGGCGGTGCTGGACAAGGCGATGGCCTGAGCGTCAGCCGCCGCCCAAGCCTGCCCGCATGATGCCTTGCCTGAGCGGTTTGACGTCGTGGACCATCCGTAACCCGGCCGAGCGCAAGGCCTGCACGGGTGGCGCGTCACTGCGGCAGATACGGTTGTAAAGATCGATCGCCCTTGCGCGGGCTTTGATGTCCAACGCGCGTTTTCGGGCAAAGCGATCAAGGTGGTCGCGGGTGCCGATGGCGGCGGGGTGTTCCCCCGCAAGATCAAGCAAAAGCCGGACATCCATCAGCGAGGTGTTCAACCCCTGCGCCCCGATCGGGGGCAGTACATGGGCCGCTTCGGCCACGAGGGCGACGCGCCGGGCGGTCAGCTGGCGGGCAGTCTGGGTGACCACGGGCCAAAGCTGGCGTGACGTGATCAGGTTCAAATCGCCCAACACGCCGGTTGAACGGCGGGTCGCGGCTCCGTTGAAGTCTGCGTCGGACAGGGCTTGAAGCCGCAACGCCTCGGGCCCGTCGTTCATCCAGACGACAGCAGAGGCGGGTTGGCCGTCGTGATCCGGCAGGGGGACCAGAACGAAAGCCCCGCCGTCGAGGTAAAGCTCGGTCGAGATGTTTTCGTGCGGTGCCGGGTGGTTGACGGCAAAGGCAAACGCCTTTTGACCATAGCGCGTGGTATCCACCTCGATCCCCGCCGCTTCGCGCAGGGGTGAAGCGCGGCCATCGGCGGCGATGGCGAGTTTCACGGTCAGGCGGGTTTGGTCCGAAAGCGTTATGATCGCCTCGGCATCGCGGGCCAGAAGGGCCTGGAACCCGGTGCCGAACAGGGCGTCGATGCGAGGGTGATCGCGGACGGCATCCACAAGGGCGGCGCGTGTCGGCGCATTGGGCAGGTTCCAGCCGAAGGCGGGGGCCTTCAGATCGGAGGCTTCGAAGGCGCGGGTCGTGCGGGCCTCGGGCGGATCTCCGGCGCAGTCGATCACCCGCAGGGTTTCCAGGGGCATCGCGGTGGCACCGATCCGGTCCCAGACGCCGATGTCTTCTAAAAGCGCGCGTGCCGGTTGCAGGTAGGCCGTCGACCGCAGATCGCTGGCCGCTGCGTCAGCGGGCAGGGGAGCGGGATCGGCCAGCACGACGTCCTCACCGGCCTCGGCAAAGCCCAAGGCCGTCACCAGCCCGGCAATGCCCCCGCCAGAGACGAATATGTCGGCTGTGCGTTTTGTCATGGGGCAAAGGTAATCCGGAACTGGCGCAGGTAAATCGGGCGGAGTGTCTCAGGCAAGGCGTTGCAGAAAGTCGGCAAGGTCGGTGGTGTGGTGGTGGATATGGTTGCCGTCCACCGGGGCAGGGGCGACATGGACGGTGCGCATCCCAAGGGCGTGGGGTTCGAAAAGGTTGCGAGGATCGTCCTCGAACATCGCGGCTTTCGGGGGGGCGAACCCGTCCAGCGCGATGATCGTATCGAAGGCGGCGCGGTCGGGCTTGGGGTGGAACCCGGCGTGTTCGACCCCGTAGACCGCCTCGAACAGGTGATCCAGCCCGCGTGCCTCGAGCACGCGGCGGGCATAGGGTTCGCAGCCGTTGGTATAGACGATGGCACGCCCCGGAAGTGCGGCGATTGCTTCGGCCAGTGCGGGGTCGGGGGTCAGGGCGTCGAAGGAAATGTCGTGAACATCCGTCAGGTACGGTCCCGGATCGACGTCGTGTTCGCGCATCAGCCCGGCCAGCGTCGTGCCATAGCGCTTCCAGTAGTCCTTCCTCAGGGTATTTGCCGCTTCGACGTCCAACCCCAGGGCCTCGGCCACCCATGCGGTCATCTTCACCTCGATCTGATCGAACAGCCGCGCCTCGGGCGGGTAAAGCGTGTTGTCGAGGTCGAAGACCCAGGTTTCGACGTGCTGGAACAGTTGCTTTGGCATACCGCTGATCTAGCCGAGGTGGCGGTGCAGGGAAAGTGCGGCTTCGCGCCGCTTTTCAAGCCCTGCGGCTTGGCCTAGTCTTCGCGGACCCGAGGGAGGGTTATCATGACGACCGAGACGCGGACGGGCCAGAAAGACGCTTACCAGTTGATCCTGAACGCGATCGACATCGGGACCTATCGCCCGGGTGACCGCCTGGTGGAAAGCGAACTGGCCGAGAGGTTCGGCGTGTCGCGCACGCCGATCCGCGAAGCCCTGCAGCGCCTTGAGACCCAATCGTTGCTTTCGCGGGATGGGCGTTCGCTGGTCGTGTCCTCGCTGGATCACAACCAGATGGCGGAACTCTACGTTGTACGCTCCGAGTTGGAGGCCCTTGCCGCAAGACTGGCCGCCAGCCACGCCACGGCCGAGGAAATCCGTATCATGCGCGACTTCGTGGAACAGGACCGCGCGCTGATCAACGACCCTGCCGCACTTGCGCGGACCAACAGGCGGTTTCACCGCCAGGTTCACCTGGCCTCGCACAACCGGTTCCTGGTGCAGCAGTTGGACTTGGTCTACCGCTCGATGGCCCTGATGGCGACGACATCGCTGGCCGCCGAGGGGCGCAGTTCGGTCGCGGTCGAAGAACACGCCGGGATTGTCGAGGCGATCGCGAACCACGACGGCGAGGCGGCGCAGGAACGTCTGCGCGATCACATCAGCCGGGCTTTCGAAGCGCGGCTGCGAAGGGACGCGGAAGAGGCGGCCAAAACCGACGCACCCATTTCCGAGTGACAGGCAACCGCCCGTGGGCGGTCTTGTCCCAGAAGAACGGCCGCGTGATCAACTCGGCAAAGCCTTTCGAGGACGCGACGGCGGCCAGCGGGAAGTAAAGGTGCATGATCGGCACCCATTTTATCAGCCAGGAATGCTTGGGCGTCGCGACCGCGAAACCGGCGATCAAAAGCGTCGTGATCTCGGATAGAAAAAAGAGCGTGCCGATGGCGATGACCGCCTCGCGGGCGAAGACCTCGGTCACCGGATGGGGCAACCCGAACAGGATCAGCCAGAAGGACCACAGGAACGGCGCCAGAAGAAAATGACTGAGCGTGCCGAAAAACAGGATCTGAATGCCGATGAAGCGTTTCAGGCCAAGCTCGCCCAACAACCGTAGCGGGTCGCGCATGTGGACGGCCCAGGTGATCGCATAGCCCTTGATCCAGCGTGACCGCTGTTTCAGCCAGGGCCAGATGCGATGCGTCGCCTCTTCCTCGGTCACCGAGGTCACGAATTCGCAGCGATACCCGTGACGGGCCAGGCGCAACCCAAGGTCTGCATCTTCGGTCACGTTGTGGGCATCCCACCTGCCAAGCTCCTCCAATGCCGCTCGCCGAAAGAAAACGGTGGTGCCACCCAGGGGAATGACAAAACCGAGCCGGACCAGGCCGGGCAGGATCAGGCGGAACCATACGGCATAGTCGATGGCAAAGCACCGCGACAGCCAGCTTTCGCCCGCATTGTAGAAATCCAGAATCCCTTGCAGGCAGGCAACCTCGGGACCCGCGCGACGAAACCCAAGCGCGACCTTGCGAAGCTGGTCACGCGCGGGGCGATCTTCGGCATCGTAAATGCCGACAATCTCGCCATCGGTGAAATCCAGGGCATAGTTCATGGCGCGTGGCTTGGTCTGCACGGGGCCGGAGGGCACGTGAATGATCCGGATCCAGTCCGGCAATTGCGCGTGCCTCAGCGCCGCCTCGGTCCGCAAGTCCCCGGTCTCAAGGATCAGGCAGACGTCAAGTTTGTCGCGGGGATAATCCAGTGCGGAAAGCCGTCGGACCAGTCGTCCCGCAATGTCCAACTCGTCAAAGAGGGGAACAAGGATCGAAATGCGGGGCAGTTCGTGGGCGGGGATCTGGTCCGGTCTCTGGCTGGTCCAGGTGACCACGCGCCGGGCATGGCGCAGGGACGTGACGGCAGCAATCGTGCGCAAGGCAGTCAACGCCAGGAGGGTCAGGATGGCCCAGGCTGTCAGGCCAGAGATCAGGGCATCGGGTATCCAGTAGGCCAGAGCGGCGATCAGGGTGACTGCGGCGAGGCAGACAAGGGCCGTTCGCCGGCCGGACCACGTGCGGCAGCTTTCACCAATCGGCGTTCTGACCTCGGCGCGTCGGGCAAGCCTTGCCGCGCGCAGACGCAGGATCTCGTCTTCGATGACAGCTCTGGGTTTTGCGCGGCAGGCAACAGGGCCAAGCATAGAGCGCAGGTGCGGTTCAAGTCGGCGGAAATCCTGAAGGCTGGCACAGGCAATGGGCGTGACCGCCCCTGCGGATTCGAGCGGCAGAACGTGGTTGCGGAGCGCGCTTTCCAACCCGAACCTGTCCAGCGCACGCACATCCGCCCGCCCGGCATGGGAACAGCTTCCGTCGGGGGACTGGGGGCTGGTGTCGAGGTCCACACGGTCGGCGGATCCCAAGGCCATAGGCAAAGAGCGTTGAAACGTCAGCACGGGTACACCAATTCAGCAGAACGGTGCCACCCTTTCACGACATGGTTAACTTGCCCTTAATCGGCGGAGACGGCGGCGTCTTCCATGGCCTTGGCGAACCGTTCGAACAGGTACAGGCTGTCGGTCGGGCCGGGGCTGGCTTCGGGGTGGTACTGCACCGAAAAGATCGGGCGGTCCGTCTTGCGGATACCGCAGTTCGACCCGTCGAACAGCGAAACATGGGTTTCCTTGACGTCCGCCGGCAGGGTCTGACTATCGACCGTGAAGCCGTGGTTCATCGAGGTGATCTCGACCTTGCCGGTCTCGATGTCCTTAACCGGGTGATTGGCCCCGTGGTGGCCGTGGTTCATCTTGACAGTCTTGCCGCCAAGCGCCAGCGCCAGCATCTGGTGGCCAAGGCAAATGCCGAAGATCGGCATCTGACTTTTCTCCATCACACCCCGGATCATCGGAACGGCATATTCACCGGTTGCCGCCGGATCGCCCGGACCGTTCGACAGGAACAGGCCCTGCGGGTTCTGGGCCAGCACATCCTCAGCCGTGGCGGTGGCAGGCAGAACCGTTACGTCGCAACCGACACTGGCAAGGCAACGCAGGATATTGCGTTTCGCGCCGTAGTCGATGGCGACGACCTTGAACTTTGCCTCGGGCAGGGTGCCAAAGCCCTCGGGCCAGGACCAGCGGGTCTCGTTCCAGCGATAGGACTGCGCACAAGTGACCGTTTTTGCCAGGTCCAGACCTTCCAGCCCGGAAAAGCCACGGGCCTGTGCAATCAGCGATTCAAGGTCGAAATTGCCCTCGGGATCATGGGCCAGGGCCACATGGGGCGCGCCTTGCTGGCGGATGGCTCGTGTCAACCGGCGGGTGTCGATGCCGCCAATGCCGATGCGACCCCGACGCGCCAGCCACCCGACCAGGGGCTCGGCAGCCCGCCAGTTGGACGGTTCGGTCGGATCCCACTTTACAACCATGCCCTCGGCCACCGGATCGCCGGTTTCGTCGTCTTCCGGGTTCACGCCCACGTTTCCGACGTGCGGGAAGGTGAAGGTGACGACCTGGCCAGCGTAGGACGGGTCGGTCATGATCTCCTGATAGCCGGTCATCGCGGTGTTGAAGCACAACTCGGCCACCTTGGTGCCCGTGGCCCCGAAACCCTGTCCGTAGAACACCGTTCCGTCAGCCAGAACAAGGCAGGCGGTCGGTTTTTGGGACGGGTTCGACATGGGGAAGCATCCTTTTCAGATGTTAAACGGACGTGGGTGTAAGCGGCCTCAGACCCCGCGTCAAGAGGCCGATCAAATTTCGGAACGTAAGCAAAATCAGTCGCTTAGATGGTTGATGAGTGGTTGCAGGCGCTTTGGGGCTCCTGTAATGTGGCGACTCTCCCAAGGGATGTGAGGGATAAAATGGAACTTAGGGATCAAATCGGCGACGCGTTGAAAACCGCGATGCTGGAAAAGGACAAGGCGCGCCTGTCGACGCTTCGTCTGATCAACGCCGCCATCAAGGACCGCGACATCGCGCGCCGGGCCGAGGGTGGCGATGCCGCCGACACCGGAGTGGGGTCTGACGACATCCTGCTGATCCTTGGCAAGATGGTGAAACAACGCCAGGAATCGGCGCGTGCCTATGAAGAGGGCGGCCGGTTGGAACTGGCCGAACAGGAACGCTCGGAAATCGCCATCATCGAGGAATTCCTTCCCCGGCAGTTGGACGAGGCCGAGACGCAAAAGGCCGTCGACGCCGTGATTTCGGAAACCGGTGCGGATTCGATCCGCGACATGGGCAAGGTGATGGGGGCCCTGAAGGCCAAGTACACCGGCCAGATGGACTTCGGAACGGTTGGCCCGATGGTCAAGCAAAGGCTGGCCTGACCCCGATCAGGGCCGGATCATCGTCTTAAGCTCGTTGTAGAGGTCCTTGCGCTCTTCCGGTGTAAGGAACGCCCCCAATTCCACCTCGCGACCACCGCCACGCAGGGTCAGGTAGTCTTCGACCGGCCCCTTGGGGTGCAGGTGGATGGTCACCCAGTGCAGGTCCGCATCCCAGGTCTGGGCAGCCCCCTTGGCCGGCACATGCTCCAGAAAGGCTTTCGTTGCGGTCAGGCGCAATTCCTCGTGCATCCGGCGTGCGGCCTGGTTTGCGGTGATGGCCATCCAGACCGCCCAGATTGCACCAAGAAAGAAAGCCAGAAGCACCCAGGCCACAGCAGACCCCAGAACGGCGAAAAGCGGCATTGTCAGCATGACGGCCGTTGCCCCGATGAACCAGGTGAACCCCTCGGGCGTCATCGACTGGTGCGGCCAAAGGCGCAGACGCTTGTCGGTTTCGGTTTCGGACCAATGGTAGGGCATACCGCAAATCTAATCGCAGTGCAGGCGATCTCAAGCGGTTTTCGATCCAGGGCGCAACGAAGGATGTGAGAGCCGCGCTGCGGCAGCCGCATTATGATCGGTTACCTCTTACCCTTGCCACCCTTGTCCTTGGAGCCCTTGCCACCCTTGTCCTTACCGTGGCCGCCCTTGTCCTTGGAACCCTTGCCACCCTTGTCCTTGCCGTGGCCGCCCTTGTCCTTGGAACCCTTGCCACCCTTGTCCTTGCCGTGGCCGCCCTTGTCCTTGGAACCCTTGCCGCCCTTGTCCTTACCGTGGCCGCCCTTGTCCTTGGAACCCTTGCCACCCTTGTCCTTGCCTTGGCCGCCCTTGTCCTTGGAACCCTTGCCACCCTTGTCCTTACCGTGGCCACCCTTGTCCTTGCCGCCCTTGTCTTTGCCGTGGCCATCCTTGTCGCCACGATCATCTTTGTCATTGTCATCTCGGTCGTCGCCCGAACCCTGGTCGTCGCCGGAGTCTTGGTCGTCACCCGAGCCTTGGTCGTCACCCGAGCCTTGGTCATCACCGGAACCTTGATCGTCACCGGAACCTTGATCGTCGCCGGAACCCTGGTCGTCGCCCGAACCTTGATCGTCACCGGAGCCCTGATCGTCCCCGGAGCCCTGGTCGTCACCCGAACCTTGGTCATCACCGGACCCCTGGTCGTCGCCGGAGCCTTGGTCGTCACCAGAGCTTTGGTCGTCACCCGAACCCTGGTCATCATCGCCAGAGCCTTGGCCATCGCCAGAGCCTTGGTCATCGCCAGAGCCTTGGTCATCGCCAGAGCCTTGGTCATCGCCGGAGCCCTGATCGTCACCGGAGCCTTGGTCGTCACCGGAGCCCTGGCCATTGCCGCCGCTGTCGCCCCGCGTAACGGGGTCATCCGAGTCGCTCGTACCCGGGGTGCCTTCTCCGTCAATCCCTTCGGACAATACCTTCGGCACCGCCGTGCCGACCGGCGTTCCGTCGACCAGGAGGACGGATCCTGCGGGCGCGCTGCAATCCATTTCTTCGGCTAGGTTAACCGGGATATCCGTTTCCAACCGCTGGCAAAAGACGGTTTCGCCCGCCTGTGCGGTTTGCCCGACCGTGGCATCCTTGAGGGCGGTGTCGCCGTATCCACCGCCAAATGCCATCATCGGAAGCGTGACGAAAGTCACGGTTGAAAGCAGTCGTGTCTTGCAGCTCATCTTGGTTCTTGCCCCCTGTAATCAGCGTCTTTCGCAGACGTCTGGGATCACTTGGTGAATAATGTCTTACCTCGGCGACTTGATTGCTGAAAAAACGGGAAAATGCACGTCAAAAACACCATACCTAGCATAAACTTGCCTAAGGTAAGGAAAGATATGGTGTCTTCGCCTATGTCGAGACAATCGGTTTCAACGCAACAGCCCCGCACAAGGCGGGGCTGTCAATGGTCGATTCGATTTGAAACGGGTTAGTGGGCGTGGCCCTTGTCCCAATCCTCACGCTTCGGCAGTTGCTCGAAGGTGTGGGCTGGGGGCGGCGAGGGCAGGGTCCACTCCAGCGTGTCGGCGTGTTCGTTCCAGTAATTGGCCTCTTCGACGCGCTTGCCCGCGAAGATCGTGTAGAACACGATGCCGATGAACAGAAGGAACGAGGCAAAGGCCAGGAACGCGCCCCAGGATGACCATTCGTTCCAGTAGGCAAAGGCCTCCGGATAGTCGATGTAGCGACGCGGCATCCCCTGACGGCCGAGGAAGTGCTGGGGGAAGAAGGTCAGGTTGGCGCCGATGAAGAACATCCAGAACTGGATCTGCCCCAGACGCTCGGGATACTGGCGCCCCGACATCTTGCCGATCCAGAAGTAGACACCGGCGAAGATACAGAACACGGCCCCAAGGCTCATCACGTAGTGGAAGTGCGCCACGACGTAGTAGGTATCGTGATAGGCGCGGTCGATCCCGGCCTGGCTGAGGACGATGCCCGTCACACCGCCAAGGGTGAACAGGAACAGGAAGCCGAAAGCATAAAGCATCGGCGTCTTGAACTCGATCGAGCCGCCCCACATCGTTGCGATCCAACTGAAGATCTTCACACCCGTCGGCACGGCGATAACCATGGTGGCAAGCATGAAATAGGTCTGCTGCGTAAGGCTCATGCCGACCGTGTACATGTGGTGCGCCCAAACAACGAAACCAAGCGCGCCAATGGCGATCAGGGCCCAGACCATCGGCAGGTAGCCAAAGACCGGCTTACGCGCGAAGGTCGCGATGATGTGGCTGATGATGCCAAAGCCGGGCAGGATGATGATATACACCTCCGGGTGGCCGAAGAACCACAGGATGTGCTGATAGAGGATCGGGTCACCGCCGCCTTCCGGCTGGAAGAAGGTGGTGCCGAAGTTCCGGTCGGTCAGCAGCATGGTGATGGCACCGGCCAGAACCGGCAGCGACAGAAGAATCAGCCATGCGGTGACGAAGATCGCCCAACCGAACAGCGGCACCTTGAACAGCGTCATGCCCGGTGCGCGCATGTTGAGGAATGTCGTGATCATGTTGATCGCGCCCAGAATGGACGAGGCCCCGGACAGGTGGACGGCAAAGATCGCCAGGTCCATCGAGAAACCTTGTTCCGAGGTCGACAAGGGCGGGTAAAGAACCCAGCCCACGCCCGAACCAAGCTGACCGTTACCGCCTGGGCTTATGACACTGGCCACCGCCAGCGAAGCGCCCGAGACGTAGAGCCAGTAAGACAGGTTGTTCATCCGCGGGAAGGCCATGTCCGGTGCACCGATGTGCAAGGGCATGAAATAGTTGCCGAAACCGCCGAACAGAGCCGGGATCACGACGAAGAACATCATCAGGATGCCGTGGGCCGTGACCAGCACGTTCCAGATATGGCCGTTCGGAGCGCAGGTGCCGTCGGCGATCATCCGTGCGCCTTCTGCGCACATGTATTGAACGCCGGGGTCCTTCAGTTCCATCCGCATGTAAACGGTGAAAGCGACGGCGATGAAGCCAACCAGCCCCGAAGTGAAAAGATAAAGGACACCGATGTCCTTGTGGTTTGTCGACATGAACCAACGCTGAAAGAAGCTCAGTTCGTGGTCGTCGTGTTCATGCGCTGCCGCGTCGGCCATTCATGCCTCCTGATGGTCGCTCGTGTTTTCTCCGCTTCCGCGTGAGAGGATCCAGCTACTTTCTAGGGCGCTGGCCCTTTGGCGGCAATGGCAGAAGTGCGCTGACGGGGTGAAAAATTGTCTCAGGTGAATGCGTTAAGGATTTGGTGAGCGTCACGGTGTCTGACTGATTTTGTAGGCGTAGAAAGTGTCGGTAAGTCGCTCATTTTATTCATGTTTATGAATGTGTTGCGGGGTCACAAGGTCCGAAATCCTGAAACACGCACCCGAAAACCGGGGACTTACGGTTTGCGCGGGCGTAGACAGCGGCACTTCGCCGCTGAAGGAAGAAATGCCTAGAAAGGGTGAAATCAATCGACTTTTGCCGATCAGACAAAGACTTGGGGGAACGTCTTTTTGAGCGCAACGTCGACGTCCTCCATCGTCACCGGCAAGCCAAGGTCGACAAGCGACGTGACCCCATGGCCGGTGATTCCACAGGGCACAATCCCGTCGAAGTGGGAAAGATCCGGTTCGACATTGATCGACAACCCGTGGAAAGACACCCATTTCCTGAGGCGTATGCCCAAGGCCGCGATCTTGTCCTCGCGCGGTGTACCATCCGGCAGGGGTGGTTTCTCGGGGCGCTCAACCCAGACCCCGACCCGGCCTTCGCGACGTTCGCCCTTGACGTTGAACTGATCCAGCGTGGCAATGATCCAGTTTTCGAGATCGTTCACGAACTTTCGAACATCCTGCCCGCGCGCCGCCGCATCCAGCATCACATAGGCCACACGCTGACCCGGCCCGTGATAGGTGTATTGCCCGCCGCGTTTCGTCGGATAGACGGGAAACCGCGCGGCATCCTTCAAATCTTCGGCTTGGGCGGAGGTGCCGGCGGTATACATCGGTGGATGCTCGACCAGCCAGATCGTTTCCGGTGCCGTACCTGCGCGAATGCCTGCCGCGCGGTCTTCCATGAAGGAAACGGCGCGGTCGTAGTCCAGCAATCCGGGTTCAGAAATCCAGTCGACCATGGGGCCTCTGCGTGTCGTCCCTACCTTGGGGGATCGACTTGGTGCGGTCGAGAAGACTCGAACTTCCACGGGTGTTACCCCACAGCGACCTCAACGCTGCGCGTCTACCAATTCCGCCACGACCGCACAGTCAAAGCGTAAAGCCCGGACCTCTTAGCGGGACACTGCATCCTACTCAAGAGGGTTCGGTGAAAAAAGCGTGATGGACCGATCATTATGTGCCATGACCCCCGGCACGGCAGACGGCAAGGCAAACAGGACATGGAAAGCGACACGCCCCCCGATTTCGACACGATCTTTCAGGCCATGTGCGACGGCGACATCGCTACGCTTGAGGCTGCGGAGGGGCAGGGCGGTTTTCCCCATGGGGTGGACGGCTGGCTTGGCCGCTATTGGCTGACCAATGCCATCGACTCGGCCTGCCTTGCGGCGGTGGAATGGGTGCTGTCGAAGGACGTCGAGGTGAATTACAACGACGATGAAGGCTTTTCGCCCCTGAAATCCGCCCTTCAGGTCGAGGTGGATTGCAAATGGCGGTATCCCGAAATGACCGACCCTGCCGACAAGGCGGCGCTGACCATTTCGATCATTGACGCACTTTGTGCCGCGGGCGCGAATGTGAACTCCAAGATGACGCTCGATGACACGGCGCTTCACACTGCGGCGTCATGGTCTTCGGTCGCGGTGGTGCGGCACCTGTTGAAACTGGGCGCGGATCCAAACGCCTATGACGCCGAATACACGCCGCGCTTGCCGGAGTACTACGCCAAGTTCAACAAACGTTGGGACGTTCACGAGGTATTGGTAGAGGCACGAGAGGGCAAGGGGGGCTGACGCCCCCGCCTAGTTCGTTCCGTAAGCCACCGCTGGTAACCATGTCGTCAGCGCCGGGAAATAGAACACGATGGCCAACCCCAGAAGCTGCAACAACACGAACGGCACCACCCCCTTGTAGATATGGCTCAAGTTCACCTCGGGCGGACAGACGCCCTTGAGGTAGAACAGCGCAAATCCGACAGGCGGCGTCAGGAAGGACGTTTGCAGCGTCACCGCCACAAGGATCGCAAACCAGACAACCGCCGGGTCGCGCACCTGGTCAAAGCCCGGCACCTCAAGGCCCAACCCCTGGATGATCGGCAGCATCAGCGGCATGATGATGATCGTGATCTCGATCCAGTCCAGCAGGAATCCCAGCAGGAAGACGATGAACAGGATGAAGATCACCGTCATGTAGGGATCGTCAAAGGCCGACAGCACCAGCCCCTCCACGATTTCGTCCCCGCCATAGCGGCGCAACACGAAGGCAAAGAAGTTGGCGGCAAGGAAGATGCCCACGATGTAACCCGTGGTGTTCATCGTCGACCGGCTGACCTCTTTCAACACCTTGAAATTCAGCTTGCCATTGATCAGCGCCAGAAGGGTCGCGCCCAGGGCGCCCAACCCCGAAGCCTCGGTCGGCGTGGCGAACCCGGCAAAGATCGACCCCAGCACCAGAAGGATCAGGAACATCGGTGGCACCACGGCCAGCGCGACTTCCTTGATCGCGTCGAACCCGACGTGTTCGGTCGTCGGCGGCGCGGGCATGGAACTGGGGCTCAAGAGGCCGAACAGCACGATGAACACGATATAAAGCCCGCCCAGGATCAGGCCCGGAAACAAGGCACCCATGAACAGATCGCCAAGGGAAATCGCCAGTTGGTCCGACATGATGACCAGCATGATCGAGGGCGGGATCAGGATGCCCAATGTGCCCGCACTGGCAATCGTGCCCGTGGCGATCGGTTTCGAGTAATCCTGAGCCATCATCGCGGGCAGGGCCATCACGCCCAACAGCGTCACCGAAGCGCCGATCACACCGGTCGAGGCGGCAAGGATAATGCCGATCAGCATGACGGTCAGGGAAAGCCCGCCGCGCAACCCCCGGAACAGGCGCTGCATGGAAATCATCATGCGCTGTGCGACGCCCGATTGATCCAGCATCAGCCCCATGAAAATGAACATCGGCAGCGCGACCAGCACGGGGTTCTTGACGATATTGCCGAACAAACGCCCCGACAGGGCCGACAGCTTGCGATAGTCGATCCCGGTGCGGTCAAAGTCGATCACGTCGCGGAACAGGGACCGGTAGGGATCAAGAAAGATCTCGGCGATCAGGATATAGATCAGGCTGACACCCACCAGGGCGAAGGCCACCGGGATGCCCCGGAACAACAGGAAGATGAACGTCAGGAACATCGCCGCAACGGCGACTTCGTTCAGCGTCAGGTAGTGACCGATGAATTCGAGAATTGCCACGGATCAGCCCTCCACCTTGTCGCCACGGTCGAAGAGCCGCGCGATAAGGATGACGACGACGGCCAGGGCAAACCCGATCAGGACCGTGTATTTGATTTCTTGCGCACCAAGTTCCAACTCGCCGAATATCGCGCTTCGTCCGATGTCGCGGTCCGATACATCCTCGCCCGAAGTCAGCCTGAGGAACCACCAGATCGCGTAATAGGCCGCGAGGTTCATCGCGAACATCGTGGACGGGAAGGCGTAGAAAAGCTGCTTCCAGAGGGCAGGGCGCGTCATCCGCGACAGATACCTCACATAGGCTGCCCAGACCGCCACTGCGATGAACAGGAAGGCGACGTTCATGAAGCACTTCAGGATCCAAAGGTTGTGCAAACCGTTCGGACTGTCCGAGCCTTCGTCGATCAGGACCGAGGAAATGGCGTAGGACAGGGTGAAATCCCACGACAGGATGATGAAGGGCAGGAACAGCCAGACCAATCCGAAGATTTCCAGGCGGTTCTTGCGGTTTTCCGAGTAATGGGCGTGGAAGATGTCGACGCGCACGTGACTGTTGGTCGTCACCGCATAGCCAATCGCGATCAGCGAGGCCGCGCCGTAAAGCCACCATTGCAGATCATCCAACCACGCCTGGTTCATGCCGGACGAGCGCAGGACCACCTGCGCGACGATGGCCATCATCAGGATCGGGAACAGCCAGGCAAAAATGTTCGACACCTGGACGACGAACCTGTCACCCCGGTTATGCTCGGCCTTGCCCGACTCTCCGGGGTCGGTGATGGCAATAAGCTCTTCGGTTGTCTGCATGGTCTGTCCCCTCCGGTTGCAGTGCTCGGACTGCAAAGGGCCAGGGCAGCATGTGCCGCCCTGGCCCGGTGTTCACGCGCTATCCGCTCAGTTGCGCGGACGCGGCAGGTAGATGTTGTTGAACCAGGTTGCGTAACCTTCGCGGAACTCCGACAGGTCATCCCAGGCCTTGGCGAACATCTCGTCTTCGGCCTTCAGCTCTTCCACGACTTCCAGCCATGCGCCTTCGAAGGCTTCAAGCTGTTCCGGGGTCCACTGCTTGATGGTCACGCCGTGCTCTTCGACGTTGGTCACCATTGCCGGGAAGTTCTTGGCCTCGCCTTCGGCAAAGTTGTCGGTGATATTGGCCATGCAGGCGATCTCGATCTGTTTCTTGCTCAGATCGTCCAACTCGTCCCACCGGTCCTTGTTGACCAGAAGCTCGAACATGGTGGCGGGCTGGTGCCAGCCGGGGAAGTAGTTGAACTTGGCGATGTTGTAGAAACCAAGGTTCGCATCCACGATCGGCATCGAGAATTCGGTCGCGTCGATCGCGCCACGCTCAAGGGCGGGGAAAATGTCGCCACCGGCCAGAAGCGAGGTCGAAACGCCCAGTTTCTGCATCACCTCGGCACCAAGACCGAAGAAACGCATGTTCAGACCCTGAAGGTCGTCGATCGAGTTGATTTCGTTCTTGAACCAGCCCGAGGTTTCCGGGGCATAGGTGCCGCAAAGCAGGACATGCACGTTATAACCGTTGGTTTCGTACATCTCGCGCATCAGGTCGAGACCGTCGTCGTAAAGCATCCATGCCAGCATCTCGCCCGGCTCGGGGCCGAACGGCACGGCGGCGAACAGACCGGCGGCGGTCATCTTGCCCTGCCAATAGCCCGAGGTGGTATAGGCGGCATCGACCGAACCCGAAGACACGGCGTCGAGCGCTTCCAGTGTCGGAACCAACTCGCCGGGATCGAAGTGTTCGAATTCCACGCTTTCCGAAATCGAGTTGATCTTGTCGACAAAGGCGACACCGGCGGTTCCGAGGATTGGCAGGTTTTTCCCGAACGCCGATGTCATCTCGAAGGTTTCCTGCGCCGAAGCGGCACCGGTTACCATTACGCCAGCCACCGCGGCTGCGATCATTTTTTTCATGAAGTCCTCCCAAGACATTGTTTGCAACCCGATTCGAGCGGGTTTGACCCATCTAATATGTATCTGTTCCGTCGGTCAATTTTGTTACCGCATTTCATTGGCTATGGCTCAAATTGAGGCATGAGGCGTAATTTCCGGCAGGTCCGAAACCCGCCTTTCCTTGGTTTCGGTTCGAACTCAACACGCTAAAGGGTGAATTGATTTTTCCTTGCGATAGAGTACGCTTGTCAGGCGTGTTGTTCGGGATGAGACATGCGATGAAAGATCCGACCCAGTTTCTAAATGATCGCGCTGTCGCGTTCAGCGAAGGGCGCTTGCAAGAAATGGTTGCACCCCTCGATTTTCCATTGCCGATCTACGGCAACGGAGAGGTGGTCGTCGTGCATTCGCAAGACCAGATGATGGAGCGCCTTGCGCGCCGTCGACGAGACCTTGGCGATGCCGGATACGCAAGAACGGTCGTAGACATTGTTTCTGTCCGGCAAAACACGCACCACAAAGTGCGATTGGTCGCTTTGGTAACAAGTCTCGACAAGAAGGGACGTATCATCGACAGCAACCTGCACGACTATTTCCTTTACAGTCAGGATGGTGGGGAATGGCGCATTTCCATGGTTTCCATTCGCGAAAAGTACTGGGTTGACCAGATGATCGCTTGACTTGACCAGTTCAGGCTGACGTGATCGCCTGTGTTGCCATCACGTCGGAAGGGTCATGCGGATAGACGGACTTCAATACGCCAACTGGTCTGAAACGATCTTTCGCCAGATGCGGACGGGTGGTGTCGATGCGGTCCATGTCACTATCGCCTATCACGAGACATTTCGCGAAACCGTCCTGAACTTCGAACGCTGGAACCGCTGGTTCGAACAATACCCCGACCTTATCATGAAGGGCCTCAGCGCCGCCGACATTGACACCGCCCGCAAGACGGGGCGCACGGCGATCTTCTTCGGGTTCCAGAACCCCAGCCCGATGGAAGACGACATCGGGTTGGTCGAGATCCTGCACACACTTGGCGCCCGGTTCATGCAGTTGACCTATAACAACCAGTCGCTTCTCGCGACGGGCTGTTACGAAGACGAAGACCCCGGCCTCACACGTATGGGCAAACAGGTGATCCGCGAGATGAACCGCGTCGGCCTTGTGGTCGACATGAGCCATTCCGCCGAGCGTTCGACGATCGAGGCTGCCGAATGGTCGGACCGGCCCATTGCCATCACCCACGCCAACCCGTCCGACTGGCACCCGGCACGGCGCAACAAGTCCGATGCGGTGATCCGGGCAGTCACCGAAAACGGGGGTATGTTGGGTTTTTCCCTTTATCCCCATCACCTGAAGGACGGATCGAACTGCACGCTCGCCAGCTTTTGCGAAGCCATCGCGCGCGCCGTTGAAACCTACGGGATCGAGCATATCGGCATTGGCTCGGACCTTTGCCAGGATCAGCCCGACAGCGTCGTCGAGTGGATGCGTGTCGGGCGTTGGTCGAAAGAAATCGACTACGGGGAAGGTTCCGCCGCTGCCCCCGGCTTTCCGCCCATGCCCACTTGGTTCCGGGACAACCGCGACTTCGGCAACATCGAAGACGGCTTGAAAGCCGTCGGAATGAACCCCGATGAGGTGGCCGCCGTGATGGGCGGGAACTGGTATCGGTTCTTTGCCGAAAACTTCGGCCCCGCGCGGTGATTGCCCCGCTGCAACGACGTGACCCTTCAACGGTCATGCGCCTTCAGCGGCTCGGCTCGTTCCACCAATGCCGGTTGAGCTTCATGCGCATCCTCACACGCCGCATTGCCCGTGAAGGCTGGCGGTTCACCCGCCCGCGCTTCGAGATCGACGATACCGGCGTCGGGCGGGCGGTCTATCGCGTCGAAACGCCGGATCGCGTGTATTCCATGGTCGCCTTCGCCCATGACCTGCCCGACGAAAAGCGATCCGACCGCGTGATTGCCGAAGCTTGGGACGCGACTTTCACCCTGTTCGATGGTGACCCGGACGAGGATAACCTGAAGCGGCTTGAGGCAAACGTCCCCCTGCAAGAGGCCGGGCGGATCTCCGAAACCGAACTGTCGCTCGCCCGCGCCAACCGCTCGGCCCGGCTTTGGGCGCAAGTGGTGGATGCCCTGGCGCGTGGACAACAGCCTGACGCCGATCAACTGGCAAGCGTTGGCTACCTGATGCGCACGACCGCCGTTTACGGGTCAGGAAAATTTGGAGCGGCGGATTACGCGACGATCTCGGGCCGCCCCGAGTTCAGCGCCCCGTTCCAGGTGGAAATGCTGCTTGTCTTCCTGATCCGCACCTTCGTGCGCGATCTGGTCAATCACATGGCCCGCGCGAAAGGCGGCAATGCCGCCGTCGCCCTTGATCCAAAGGTCGCAAGGAACCTCGGGATCGGCAACGCCACGGGCCTCGGCATGGCGCCTTTCATCATCAATCACCCGGCCCTGTTCAACAACTGGATCGCCGCCCGCGAAGAGGCCATCGCCAGGGTCCGTGCCTTGCCACAGGCGACCCCGGAGGAAATTCAGACTTTCCGCGATGTCTTCCGACGCGCCGGTCGCGTGATCGAAACCTGGCGGTCGGATCATCCCTTGCAGCTTCAAAAACTTGCAGACCTCGGGGAGGATTACGAAAAGGCGAAGATCACCGTGTCTGGCCCGTTGCTTGGCGAAACGCACCCCTGGGCGGCGCTGCTGACATGGAGCGAGGCGGAACTCACCACCGAAGGGCAGGAGCTGCTCGCCTCTCTCGTCCTTGAACCCTACGCGTCCCTCATCGACGACCTTGCCGACCGGATGAGCGATAGGGAGGGGGTAACCCGGATTGACGGGGCCATGCGTGTTGGCGAGGTGACAGAACTCCTTCAGCAATGCCATGGCTGGGCGCAGGATCTCGACTGGACCGCCCGCGAGACATCCGCCCGCGCCTGGTATGTCTCGGCGGAAAAACTCGAACCGCGCCTGGGCGAGCGGTTCGAGGAAGACCTCGGCCCTTACGAACAACCGCTGGCCCCCGCACGCGATGCGACCAACGCCCTCTCGGATTTGCAGGGCTGGGATACGGACAAGCCAATTGCATCCTTCCTTCTGACCCACCCCGAACACCGCCGCGCGATCCGGCGGGCGCAGCTTTCGACCAAGGCCCCTTACGGCGAGATCCGCGACAATACGATTTCCGCCGACCTTTTGCCGATCGACATGCTGCGCGCGAAACTCTCGTTCTTCGGGGCGACGCATTTCGACCCCCGCTCGGACAGGTGGGTGCGCATTCGCATGTACGCCGGTGCGCCCTATCCCGACGAGATCGGCCCAAAAAACTGCGACCTCTGGGTCTATCCGGAGGAAGGGGGGTGAGACTGTCGCTTGGCGAAGTCGAGGCGATGGCGAAGAAAGCGACGCGGGGGGCGGGCTATCCCTGGGGTATGGCAGACGAGGCTGGGTTTGCGGTGCGCTGGCTGGAAGAAAGGGGGCAAGGCGGGATTGCCGCGCTTTCCGGTTGGCTGCCGGTGGTGGCAGAGCGTGACATCCGGTCTTTGGCGCCGCTGGAAACGACTGCATGGAAATCGGCAAGCGGCGAGCTTTGCCCGCTGCTGACCGGGACGGCGCTTGCCGATAGCGCGGGGGCCTTGGGCGAGACCGGCTTCACGCTGGAAAACCTCAACGCGTCTCGGCTTCTTTTGCCCTTTCTGGCCCAGGTGGCCGAGGTGCGGAAAGAAATCCTGTCTGCCAAGGTGCATGGGTTAGAGGCCACCATTGATGCAGCGGGCGTTTCACTGTCCGCCGAATGGCCCCTGACCAAGTGCGACGTGGCGATTGCCCGATCAAATGCGCCAGTCGAAGAAACCCCCAGATGCACCCGCGCAACCCCCGACCCGGACGATTGGCAAGTCCTGACACGCTTTGCCGCCCGCACCTATGCCCCCGTGACCGAAGCCTCTCGCCTGAAAGGGGCAGGGGCCGGGCTGACCGACAACGACTGAGGAACCTTATGACCGACACCACCACGCTTGACCTTGCCGAGATCGAAGACCTTGCCTTCCGCGCCCTGACTCATGCCGGCACATCCGAGGAAAACGCGCGGCCCCTGGCGCGGGCCACTGCCGAGACCGAGGCGGATGGCGTTGCCAGCCACGGGCTGGCCTATATTCCGATCTATTGCGAGCATGTGGAATGCGGCAAGGTTGATGGTCTGGCCAGTGTCGTGCTGGAGCACCCGCGTCCGGGATTGCTAACCGCCGACGCCGCCTCGGGCTTTGCCCATACAGCTATCGAGGCTGGTTTCGCGCGTTTGATCCCATTGGCCCGCGAACAGGGCGTGGCGGCATTGGCGATCCGAAACAGCTACAACTGCGGCGTTCTGGGCCTGCACACAAAGCGGCTGGCCGAGGCGGGGCTGGTGGGGCTTGGCTTCACCAATGCGCCTGCCTCCATAGCGCCATCGGGCGGGGCAAAGCCGGTCGTCGGCACCAATCCCTTTTCCCTCGCTGTTCCCGGCAAGGACGGCCCCGCGATCCTGATCGACCAAAGCGCAAGCACGATTGCGAAGAGCGAGGTGATGAAACACGCCCGCGAAGGCAAGTCGATCCCCGAAGGCTGGGCGCTTGATCCCGAGGGCCATCAGACGACCGATCCGGATGTGGGTCTCAAAGGCTCGATGGCACCATCGGGCGGTTACAAGGGCGTGGGTGTCGCCCTGTTGGTCGAGACCATGGCGGGGGCCCTGACCGGGGCCAACCTCGGCATTCACGCCTCGCCCTTTTCCGGCACCAAGGGCGGCCCGCCCGGAACCGGGCAGTTCTTCCTTGCCATTGATCCCGGCGCTTCGGCAGGTTCTGCCTTCGCGACCCGTATCGACGATCTGACAGCGGCCATTCACGGCCAGGATGGCGCGCATCTTCCCGGAGACGGGCGACGCGCTGCAAGGGCGCGTGCGCGTCAGGAAGGTGTCGCCGTTTCGAATGCGACACTGGCGCGCATAGAGGCCCTGTTGGCGTCCTGACCGCGCGCCGAAATCCGCCACATGACAAGGGCGTCAGAGCTTCCCCAGTTTGTCGCGATGATATGTCAGCGCCAGCGCCGCCATCTGCTGAATCTCGGCCTCGGGCAGGGGGGAGTCCAGCGGAATATGAACGGCGCGGTTGCCGTCATATGAAAAGCCCTGTGGAAAGCGGGAGCGGTAAATGTCGATCAACCGGGTCTGGCAGTGAACGAAAAGCGTAAGCCGCGCCTCGGGCGCCGCCGACCACCCAAGGCGGATCGTCGTTCCGACGCGCGGTTTTTTCGGCAGAAAGGCCGGTTCGCCCCATTTCAGGGTCTCTTCAATCTCTCCGACCTCTTCGGCCAGGGCCGCCTGCAGGATCAGATGGCGAATTCTCTCCAACCCCTTGCGGATATGGGGCGGCGCGGAAGCAAGAGCTTTGGCGGCATCCGGTGGTGTCGCTGTTTCTGGGGCGGTCATCACGGAGCGCACCCCTTTGTTGCCAATGGACGCGATTTCAATAAACGTCTCCTGCACTTCATGTCCGTTTCGCCGCCAACAGGCCGCCGCAACAGCTAACCCCACTGATTTCAACCGGTCAATCAGTGGGGTTCAAGAAACGCCCGGATCTGGCTCAATTGCGCCCTTGAACCGTGAAAGACCGATTGACTCGCGGTGCTCCCCGCCTTGTGCGGCCCCATGTGGATCGTCAGTTCCATCCGGGCCCGCGTCGGCCTATCTATGCCTGACACACTCGAACCGGAATGAAGAAACCGCCAATGGACCTCTCGGACCTCGATCTTGAAACCCGCGACGGTCTTCCGGATGCGCTGAAAGTCCTGCTCAAGGACTATCCGCGCGAACTCTGGGAGGCCGATCCGGGATTTTCCGACCTTGTGCGATTCTGGCTGGAACGACACCTGATGTTTCGCCGCGTGCTAGATGTCGTGTCGACCGAGTTGGAGGACGTCCTGGATGACAAGATGGAAACGCCGACCTTTGCTGCGCATCTGTCGCGTTATGGATCGTTCTTCGTTCAGGAACTGCACATGCACCACACGGTCGAAGATCACCAGTATTTCCCGCGCCTGCGTATGATGGACAAGCGCCTGGAGAAGGGATTCAACCTTTTGGATCGGGATCACCATGCTATCGACGCCGATCTGAACGCCTTTTCCGAAGACGCCAACGCCGTCCTGAGCGGGTTCCAAGGCGCCGACGACATACGCCCGACGCTCGATCGTTTCGCGCGGCGTTTGAAGGGCACGCATCGCCTTCTGGACCGACACCTCGTTGATGAAGAGGAGTTGATCGTCCCCGTCATCCTGAAGCACTTGCCGTCAGGAATCCTCTGATACCGCTGAAAGGCTGGATGTCGAAAAGAACAAGGCCTGACTGACGGCGGTGCGGACCTGGTGTTGAATATAGGGCTTCGGGATCAGGAATGCGGGTTCGGGACGCTCGCCCGTCAACAGCATCTCGGGATGACCGGTAACAAAGACCACCGGCTTTTCCTCGTAGGCTTGCAGGATCTCCTGAACCGCATCGACGCCCGAGGTCTCATCGGCCAGCACGACATCCGCAACGATCAAATCCGGTTCATCGTCCAATGCAAGGGCAACGGCGGATGCCTGTGTATCGGCGTTCCCCGTAACTTCGTGCCCCATGGCCGAGACGACATTCTCTAAATCTTCGGCGATCATGGCGTCGTCTTCAATGATCAGAATGCGACCGGACAGGGATTGCGCCATGTCGTTGTAGGCTTCGTCCAGCAGGCGACGCACCGAAGCCACATCCAACTGCATGATGGTCGCGATGTCTTTCAACTCGAACTGTTCAAGCGAATTCAGCAACAGCGCGTCCCTAGCCCCGGATTTCAGCTTGGAGAGGTGTCGCTGCGCCCCTGCTGCCAGACCGAATTCATCCACGAAAATCGAGGGTTTCGAAGCGTTCCAGATTTCCTGAAACACGGAAAACATCGCAACCTTCAACGCCGGTCCGCTTTCAAGGATGTCGGAAGAACACAGGATGGTTTCCAGCGTCGCTTCCGCAAAGTCGTCACCACGCGCCTGGCTCCCTGAAAGCGCCCGTCCGTATCGCCTGAGATAGGGCAGTTCACGGCCGACTTCGGCTGCGGTCTCATGTTTGCTCGTAGGCCTTGTCATGTCGTCTCGGGTCGCTGAGGGAACAAAACTGGTGTTTGCGAATTAACTTAGAGTAAAGTAACTCTCATATCCACCACCTTGGGTTGAAATTTATGCCATCTGATTTTGATCGCGAAAAGCTGCATGAGGAAATCGACGCAAACCTGCGTATGGCCTACCAACAAAGTCTTAACGAAGAGTTACCAAAGCGTTTCATCGACCTGATCCAGAAACTGAAATCCGGTGACGCGGACGAGGGCAACGAGGGTGGTCCGGGTCAGGATTCGGCCCCATGACACAAACCGATCCGCGCGATGAAATCATTGAACATTTGCCGGCTCTGAGGGCCTTTGCGGTGTCCCTGACGCGCGATGTGTCCCATGCCGACGACATCGTTCAGGACACGGTGGTCAAGGCCTGGACAAGTTTCGACAAGTATAAACCTGGGACAAAGCTTCGCGCCTGGTTGTTTACCATCCTGCGCAACAATTATTACTCGCATCATCGCAAGTTCGGTCGCGAGATCGAGGATGTTGATGGCACCCATGCCGCACAACTGACCGTCTCGCCAACCCATGACGGGAAGTTAATGCTGGAAGAGGTCATGGCGGCCTTCGAACGGCTGTCGGTCGAACAGAAAGAGGTGCTTCTTCTGGTCGGGGCCTGGGGGTTTTCCTATGAAGAAACGGCCGAGATGTGCGGGGTTTCCCTTGGAACGGTGAAAAGCCGGATCAACCGTGGGCGCAATGCCTTGTCCCAACTGCTGGGCTATACGCCCGAAGAAGGTTTCGGTCTTGGCGGTCCAGACCTGGCGATTGCGATTCCAAGCACCGGAAGTGCCCCCTGATCACTCCCGTATCAGCACCTTGCCGGGGTTCATGATGTTCAAGGGGTCGATGGCGTGTTTGATCGCGGCCATGACATCGGTCGCAGTTCCCATTTCCCTGGCCAGTGACGCGATCTTGCCCTGTCCCACGCCATGTTCGCCTGTGACGGTCCCGTCGAGGTCTATCGCCATCTCGCCAAGCCAGACGGTGTATTCCTTGCAAGCCTCCATCGCCTTCTTGTCGGCGCGGTCCACGAAAACCGTTGCATGGAAATTCCCGTCACCGACATGGCCCAGCATTGGGGCCTGCAATCCCACCTCTGCCGCGCGATCCTGTGCGCGACCGACGGCCTCGGCCAAGTTCGAGATCGGCACGCAAACGTCGGTCGCCACCCCCTCAAGGCCGGGATTGGCCTGTACCAGCGCCCAGTAAAGATCGTGCCGCGCCTGCCAGAGCTTTGTGCGTTCCTCGGCAGCGGTCGTCCATGTGAACGCGGTGCCGCCCAGATCGCTCGCGATGTCACCGAAGGTTTCCGCCTGTTCGGCCACCGCGGATTGCGAGCCGTGAAATTCCAGCAGCAACAAGGGGCTGACGGGCAGGGACAGTTTGGAATAAGCATTCGCCGCCGCCACGCATTCGGCGTCCAAAAGCTCGATCCTTGCCACCGGAACACCCATCTGGATCGTCATGATCACGGCATTGCAGGCCGCCTCGACGCTTGGAAAGTTGCAGGTGGCCGAAGACATCGCCTCGGGAATCCCCTGAAGCCTGAGTGTCAGTTCCGTAATCAGCCCAAGCGTGCCTTCGGAACCGACGAACAGCCGGGTCAGATCATAGCCTGCGCTCGATTTCCGCGCGCGTCGCCCCGTGCGGATCACCTCGCCCGAGGGCAGAACCGCCTCGAGGCTCAGAACATTTTCCTTCATCGTGCCATAGCGCACCGCATTCGTCCCCGATGCCCCTGTCGCCGCCATGCCGCCAAGCGAGGCATTGGCGCCCGGGTCGATCGGAAAGAACAGGCCGGTGTCGCGCAGATGTTCGTTCAGCGCCATGCGGGTGACGCCGGGCTGAACCACCACGTCCAGATCCTCGGCGTGGACCTCAACGATCCGGTCCATCTGGCTGACATCCACCGAAATCCCGCCCGCCGGTGCATTGACATGGCCCTCCAGCGATGTGCCGGCCCCGAAAGGGATCACCGGAATGCGATGCGCGCTTGCCACACGCATGATCTCGGAAACCTCGTCGACGGACTTCGCAAAGACCACCGCATCGGGCGGCTGGTTCTCGATCCAGGTGGTCGTGTGCCCATGCTGCTGACGGATCGAATTTCCGGTTTGAAGCCGCTCTCCAAAGCGTTGTTTCAAAACGTCAATCGCCGTTTCCAGACCGTCTTCGTTGCGGGGAAGTGTCGTCGTGTCCATCATGGCCGCCAAAGTGGCGCGGGTTTTAATCAAAGACAAGGCACAAGTCGTTGCTCGGGGGCGCAATTTTCGACCCCTGTTTTCAACATCGGTCATTCTTTTGCCACTTTTGCCTTTCACTTCTGGGGGCCGTGGCCCGTCTGCTGGGTCATGCAATCTGTGGGGACAAGAAAGATGAGCATTCTGCCTGCCATCCCTGTGCTGTTGCTTGGTGTCGTATGTGTCTGGTTTCTTTGGCCCGTCGTGGTCGATCCGCTGTCATCGCGCCTTTCGGTGAAACACCGCCGCAGCGAAAGGGATCGCCTGGCCGAGCATCTTTTCGACCGTTGGTCCAAGGATGCGCCTCTTCCGGTGACGAACCGGGGCTGACCTTTCCACACAGTGAAGACGAACAACCTTGGCGGGCGCTCTTGAAGCCCCCGTCAGCGGCCACTAAGACTCTGGCAAGATCCAGAGCGTAAGAAGACGCGAGCAAAGGCAGGCAAGGCATATGAACGATCCGGTAGAAACCTACATGAACCTTGTTCCGATGGTGGTCGAACAGACCAGCCGGGGCGAACGGGCCTATGACATCTTCTCGCGACTCCTGAAGGAACGCATCGTCTTTGTGAATGGACCGGTCCATGACGGGATGAGCCAGTTGATCGTCGCCCAGCTCTTGCACCTCGAGGCCGAGAATCCTTCAAAGGAAATCTCGATGTACATCAACTCGCCCGGCGGCGTGGTGACGGCGGGCCTGTCGATCTATGACACGATGCAATACATCCGCCCCAAGATCGCGACACTGGTCGTGGGGCAGGCGGCCTCCATGGGCTCCCTGCTTCTGGCGGCGGGCGACAAGGGGATGCGGCTTTCGCTGCCAAATTCCTCGATCATGGTTCACCAGCCCTCGGGCGGCTACCAGGGCCAGGCGACCGACATCATGATCCACGCCCAGCACACCGAACGGCTGAAGCGTCAGTTGAATGAAATCTACGTGAAGCACACCGGCCAGACCCTGAAAAAAGTCGAAGATGCGCTGGAGCGTGACAACTTCATGACCCCCGAAGAAGCCAAGGAATGGGGCCTCATCGACGAGATTGTCGACAGCCGGGCGACACCGGAAGGCGACGATGGATAAGGACGTTAATTCAAATTCGACTTTTGCGTTGTGCCGCCTGTCGCACTCGCCTAGGATTTGGGAAAAGGCATTCCGGCACCCGAGCAGACCGGAACCTGTCGAAAAGGTTTGATCATGGCGAATAACTCCGGCGACAGCAAAAACACTCTCTATTGTTCCTTCTGCGGCAAAAGCCAGCATGAGGTACGCAAGCTTATCGCCGGACCAACGGTGTTCATCTGCGACGAATGTGTCGAGCTTTGCATGGACATCATCCGTGAAGAAACCAAATCCGCCGGGCTGAAATCTTCCGACGGTGTGCCGTCGCCCAAGGACATTTGCGAGGTTCTGGATGATTACGTCATCGGTCAGGCCCACGCCAAACGCGTGCTGTCCGTCGCGGTGCACAACCATTACAAGCGCCTGAACCACGCCGGGAAATCCGATATCGAACTGGCGAAATCGAACATCCTGCTGATCGGCCCCACGGGCTGCGGCAAGACGCTTCTGGCCCAGACTCTGGCGCGGATTCTCGATGTGCCTTTCACCATGGCCGACGCCACCACGCTGACCGAAGCCGGTTACGTGGGCGAAGATGTTGAAAACATCATCCTGAAGCTGTTGCAGGCCTCGGAATACAATGTCGAACGCGCACAGCGCGGCATCGTCTATATCGACGAGGTCGACAAGATTACGCGCAAATCCGACAACCCGTCGATCACCCGCGATGTCTCGGGCGAGGGGGTGCAACAGGCGCTCTTGAAAATCATGGAAGGCACTGTGGCTTCGGTTCCTCCCCAGGGCGGTCGCAAGCATCCGCAACAGGAATTCCTGCAGGTCGATACGACCAACATCCTGTTCATCTGTGGTGGCGCATTCGCGGGTCTTGAAAAGATCATCGCGCAGCGCGGCAAGGGCTCGGCCATCGGCTTTGGCGCCGACGTCAAGGACAACGACGACCGCGGCGTGGGCGAGGTGTTCCAGGAGTTGGAGCCCGAGGACCTCTTGAAATTCGGTCTGATCCCGGAATTCGTCGGCCGCCTGCCGGTGATCGCCACCCTGACCGACCTCGACGAAGACGCGCTGGTCACCATCCTGACCGAACCCAAGAACGCCCTAGTCAAACAGTACCAGCGTCTGTTCGAGCTTGAAGACGCCCAACTGACCTTCACCGACGACGCATTGATGGCCATTGCCCGCAAGGCCATCGAACGGAAGACCGGTGCGCGGGGTCTGCGCTCGATCATGGAAAACATACTGCTGGACACGATGTTCGATCTGCCGGGCCTGGACACCGTCGAAGAGGTGGTGGTCAACGAAGACGCGGTGTCAGCCGACGCCAAGCCCCTGATGATCCACGCGGACACCAAGAAAGAACCGGCCAGCGCCAGTTGATCCGCTTGGATTGCTGAATGGCACGGCTTGCCTTTGGGATTCTGTTCGCCGTCGTCCTGTTACCCGTCGTCGCCTTCGCCGCCTTCTGGGGATACCTCCATTTCGTACAAAGCCCGAGCTATGCGGGTCTATATTTCGACGATCTGACCAAGATCGAGCGGGTCGAAGCCTCGCGGCGCTGGCATTGGGGCGCACATCCCTGGGGCGGCTCGGCATTTGGCTGTTCGTTCGCCATCGCGACCCTGCCACCCGATGCCCCGGAACAACCGCCAGAGCGGGGAGGGCAGCGCAGCTTTCCGATGAACTGGCCCGCCACCGTTGAATGGAAGGAATCGCCGGTTGTCATCAGCGACGGGCAGCACGAAGTCCTGAAGGAATGTGCTTATGCCTTGCCGCAAAACCTTGCCATCCGATTGCAAACGGCACATGACGCGCCGGGGTCGCTCTATGTGGCCAGCCTTGAATACCTGTTCCTCTATTCCACCCACCATCGGATCATCGCACGGATCAGGTTCGGTGATTGAAGCCCACCCCGCAAAAATGTGCCAATTTGCAAAGGTCTACTGGATTTCCCGGTCCGTTTGCGGCATATCCGGATCATCAGGCAGAAAGGTCCATCCATGGGCATTCTCAACACTCTACTTCGCGCCGTCACCTGGTGGAACAGCCAGACCTGGGGCACGCAGCTTTACACCTGGCGCAAGGGCCAGAAGGTGGGCGAAGACAATCAGGGCAATGTCTTCTACCAATCCGCCGAAGGCCGCAGGTGGGTGATCTACAATGGCGAAGCGGAAGCCTCGCGCGTCGATCCCGACTGGCACGGCTGGCTGCATTACACCTACGACGAACCGCCGACGGAAAAGCCGCTGGCGCACAAGGCATGGGAAAAGCCGCATCAGGAAAACCTGACCGGCACACCGGCGGCCTACGTGCCCGCCGGGTCCATACGCCGCCCCGATCCGGTCGAGCGGTCGGATTACGAAGCCTGGGTTCCGGAATAAGCCATGTCCGAACACACGACCTCTGAAGTTCTGACTGGGGCAGGCGTTCTCGCCATTGCCGCCGGGTTCCTGTTTTACATGAGCCAGGTGGGCGGCGTCGGCCTTGCCCCCTCGGGGACATCGACCTACACGGCGTCGTTCCGCTCGGCCGAAGGCGTCGGCGTGGGCACGGATGTGCGCATCGCGGGCGTCAAGGTCGGCTCGATCCTCGGGATGGAATTGGACAAGACGACATTCCGCGCCGAAACCGTGATGGGCATCGACGACGAGGTTGCGCTGCCCGAAGACACCGCCGTGGTGATCTCCTCCGAGGGTCTTCTTGGCGGCAGTTTTGTCGAGCTTCTGCCAGGGGGATCGGTGTTCAACCTCGAACCCGGCGCGGAAATCGAAGACACCCAAAGCTCGGTCTCGATCATCGAACTTCTGTTGAAATTCGTCTCGGGTGACCAGGAATGAGCCGCGCGCTTCTGGCGCTGATCCTTCTTGCCCTGCCTGCCACAGCGCAAGAGGCCGTAATCACCTCGCCGGTCGAAAGCACCGGCACATTGACCATCATCCCGGACGTCCGCGCGGACGAAGTTCAGGCGAAAACCGCCGCCGGGGTTAGGCTCAAAGGTTTGGACAAGGTATCGGGGGATGTTTCGGACCTTGAGCTATCGGTCGGCGAATCGGCCACCGTGGGCCGGATCGAAGTGACCCTGGGCGAATGCCGCTACCCCGAAGACAACCCGACCGGCGAAGGCTATGCCTGGCTGACCATCCGCGATCCCAGCCGCGATGCCCTGTTGTTCGACGGCTGGATGTCGGCTTCAAGCCCCGCGCTGAACGCGCTCGATCACCCGCGCTATGACGTCTGGGTCATTCGCTGCACCACCGCCTGAGGGTCGGTTTCCAAGGCAAAACGATGAATGTCGGCGCGTACCTCGATGGCGCGGGCCAGTTGCGCGCGATACTGCGCACGCGGGATCTCGACCGCCCCGAGCGAGGCCAGATGTGGCGTGATGAATTGCGTGTCGAACAACACGAACCCGCTCCGGCGTAGGTGATCCACCGCCCAGGCCAGCGCCATTTTCGAACCATCCGTGTCGGTCGAAAACATGCTTTCCCCGAAGAAGGCACCACCAAGCGCGAGGCCGTACATCCCGCCGACTATCCTGTCGCCCTGCCAGACGCTGAAGGCATGGGCGTGACCAAGCGCGAAGAGTTCCGACATCAGGCCCCGGATCGTTCCATTGATCCAGGTTTCGTCGCGGTTGGCGCATCCATCCAGCACAGCCTCGAACGGATCATCCAGCCGCGCAGTATACCCGCCGCGCCGCATCCGGCGCGCCAGCGAGCGTGACATGTGAAACCCGTCCAGTGGCAGAACGCCCCGTTCCTGAGGGTCCACCCAGAACACCTCGGGGTCGTTCCGGGTTTCGGCCATCGGGAACACACCCGCCGCATAGGCGGCCATCAACAACTCGGGCGTAAGACTGCGATCGCTCATGGCACCATGTTAGCCGCCGACAAAGGCACTTGTCGCGGCTCTCCGACAGCGGCGGCACCCAAACCTATTGCAGGTTGGCTTCCAGCCACTTTTCCAGCCAATGGATGTTGTAATCGCCGGTTTGCAGGTCTTTCTCCTGCAACAGCGCATCGAACAGCGGGATCGTCGTATCTATCCCGTCGACGATCAATTCCGAAAGCGCGCGAGACAGCCGGGCCAGCGCCTCGGGCCTGTCACGTCCGTGAACGATCAACTTGGCGATCAGCGAGTCGTAATAGGGCGGGATCGAATAGCCGTCGTAGAGCGCGGAATCCATCCGCACTCCCAGGCCTCCCGGCGCGTGATACTGCGTAATCCGCCCGGGCGAGGGCGAGAAATTCGGCAGTTTCTCGGCATTGATCCGGATCTCGATGGCATGGCCGTTGATCTTCAGATCGTCCTGCGTGAACGACATCGGCAGACCGGCGGCCACGCGGATTTGCTCGCGCACAAGGTCGACACCGAAGATGCCCTCGGTCACCGGATGTTCGACCTGAAGGCGAGTGTTCATCTCGATGAAATAGAACTCGCCGTCTTCGTAAAGAAACTCGATCGTGCCAGCGCCGATATAGTTGATGTCGGCCACCGCATCGGCGCAGATCTTGCCGATCCGGGCACGGGTTTCGGGGTCGATTGCGGGGCCGGGGGCCTCTTCGAACACCTTCTGGTGACGCCGCTGCAGCGAACAATCCCGCTCGCCCAGGTGAACGGCGTTGCCCTTGCCATCACCAAAGACCTGGATCTCGATGTGACGGGGCGCACCAAGGTATTTTTCGATATAGACCTCGTCGTTCCCGAAGGCCGCCTTGGCCTCGGATCGCGCGGTCGAAAAGGCGTTCTTCATTTCAGCGGCGGATTTCGCCAGCTTCATGCCGCGCCCGCCGCCACCGGCGGTGGCCTTGACGATGACGGGATAGCCGAACTCTTCCCCGATTTTCAGCGCATCCTCGACCGTATCGACACCGCCGTCAGAACCCGGCACGCAAGGCACGCCGAGTTTCTTCATCGTGTCCTTGGCCGTGATCTTGTCGCCCATGATGCGGATATGTTCTGCCGAGGGGCCGATGAAGGTCAGGTCGTGATCTTCCAGCACCTGCACGAAACGGGCGTTTTCCGAAAGGAAACCATAGCCGGGGTGAATCGCCTGAGCGCCGGTGATTTCACAGGCCGAGATGATGGCCGGGATCGAAAGGTAACTGTTGGTGCCGGGGGGCGGGCCGATGCAGACGCTTTCGTCGGCCATCCGCACGTGCATCGCATCGGCATCGGCGGTCGAATGCACGGCAACGCTGCGAATGCCCATCTCGCGGCAGGCACGGATCACACGAAGGGCGATTTCGCCCCGGTTCGCGATCAGGATCTTGTCGAACATGGCCAAGGCCTACTCGACCACCATGAGGGGCGCGCCGAATTCAACCGGAGCACCGTCTTCGACCAGGATGCGTTTGACCGTACCGGCCTTGGGTGCCGGAATCTGGTTCATGGTCTTCATCGCTTCGACGATCAGCAAGGGCTGGCCCTCGGCCACCTTGTCGCCGACCGAAACGAAGGGCGGCGCGTCGGGTTCGGGCGAAAGATAGGCGGTGCCGACCATGGGCGAGGTCACGGCCCCCGGCAGGCTGGCCGGATCGCCATCTTCGGATGCAGCGGCGGGAGTGGTCGGTGCGGCTGCGGGCGCGGCGGGGGCTGCCGGGGCCGGGGCCGGAACCTGAACGGCGGCAACCGGCGGAGCCACCGAACTGATGCGGCTGACGCGCACGTTCAGACTGCCATCTTCCGGATAATCCCGCTTCACCTGAAGCTCGGATAAATCGTTTTCGCTCAGAAGCTCGGCCAATGCCTTGATGAACTCGACATCGTCGTCGTGCGATCGCTTCGCCATGCGTGCCCCTCGGGTCTGCCCTGTTTTCGTTAGCGCCCGTTATACCAACACCAGCGCAAAGGAAAAGCGCCTTCGCAACGGGCAAAGCGCCAAAAATTTACCAGTTGATAAAAAAATTTTCTGTGGCAAGCTGCACCCAGGCAGCCAGGAGAGCAACCGATGTCAAACTCGTCCCGTACACCCGGTGTCGTTTCGGCCCGTCTGCCGAAAGAGGCTCTGGACGAGAATTTCGCTGACTTGCACCCGCCCTTTGACGCCCACGAAGCCCTTGTGGCGGCGGATCGTTGTTACTTCTGTCACGACGCGCCCTGCATGACGGCTTGTCCGACCACAATCGACATTCCCCTGTTCATCCGTCAGATACAGGCGGGCAACCCGGACGGCGCGGCAAAGACGATCTTCGACCAGAACATCCTCGGCGGCATGTGCGCGCGGGTCTGCCCGACCGAAACGCTCTGCGAAGAGGTCTGCGTGCGCGAAACGGCCGAGGGCAAGCCGGTCGAGATCGGTCGGCTTCAGCGCTATGCGACCGATGGCCTCATGGCCAAGGGCGACCACCCTTACAGTCGCGGCGAACCGACGGGCAAGAAGATCGCCGTCGTCGGCGCAGGCCCTGCGGGTCTTGCCTGTGCGCATCGGCTGGCCATGAAAGGCCATGACGTGGTGATCCATGAAGCGCGGCCCAAGCCGGGCGGGCTGAACGAATACGGGATCGCCAGTTACAAGACCGTCGATGATTTCGCCCAGGCCGAGGTGGACTGGCTGACTCGGATCGGCGGGATCAGCTTTGTCTACGACAGCGGTCTCGGGGCAGGGGGCGGCACGCTCGATCAGCTTTGCGAAGACTTCGATGCCGTGTTTCTCGGGGTCGGCCTCCAAGGGGTCAACGCGCTGACCGCCGAGGGCATCGACAAGAACAACGTTCAGGATGCGGTTTCCTTCATCTCGGATCTGCGCCAGGCCAGCGACCTTTCCTCCTTGTCGGTCGGGCGCCGTGTCGTGGTCGTCGGCGGCGGCATGACCGCCGTCGACGCTGCGGTTCAGGCCAAGCTTCTGGGCGCCGAGGAAGTGACCATCGCCTATCGCCGTGGCCCCGACGCGATGCCCGCCAGCGATTTCGAACAGGAGCTGGCCGCCTCGAAAGGCGTTCGACTTGTCTTCAACGCCCAACCCGTCGCCGTGCATGGCAACGGATCGGTTCAGGATGTCGAATTCGAATACACCGAGACCGGCGCGAACGGCTTGGCCTCTGTCGGCGAAACCTTCCGGATCGCCGCCGACCAGCTTTTGCTCGCCATCGGCCAGACGCTGGGCGGCGCGCCGGGCGGTCTTGACCTCGAAGGCGGGAAAATCGCGGTTACGGGGGCCGGGCGCACCTCCCGCGAAGGCGTCTGGGCTGGCGGCGATTGCGCATCGGGTGGCGACGACCTGACGGTGACCGCCGTCGCCGAAGGGCGCGACGCCGCCGAAGACATTCACCGCAGTATTTGTTAGTCTCCATGGCATTTGATGCATCAATTTTGGAGATACAAATGCCGACGGAGACAGAGACCGTGGAATCCCGCGTGGCCGGTCACTATGACACCGGTGCCATGCTCGACCGTATCAAGGCGGGCCTGAAAGCGGCAGGCGCCGATCCCGAACGGCCTGACCCGGCGGCCCTGAAGCCAGTCGACGAGTTTCACGTCGGCGGTATCGAAGCGACCGAGGCGCTGCTCGACCCCCTCGCAATCACGCCCGACCTCCGCGTGCTCGACATCGGTTCGGGCATCGGCGGCACCGCGCGGCACATCGCAACGCGCTATGGTGCCCGCGTGACCGGCATCGACCTCACCCCGGCCTTCGTCGAAACCGCGACCGCCCTCAGCGCCATGTGCGGCCTCGACCACCTGACCGAATACCGGGTCGCCAGCGCCTATGATCTGCCGATCGAAGACGGCAGCATCGACCTTGCAACGCTGTTCCATGTCGGCATGAACCTTGAAGACAAGACGCGCCTTTTTTCAGAAGCCGTCCGCGTCCTTGCCCCCGGCGGTCGCTTCGCGGTCTTCGACTACATGCATAAAACCGGCGAGAACCCGGATTTCCCCGTACCCTGGGCCAGTTCCGCCGACCATTCCTTCCTTGCAACACCCGACACCTACCGTCAGGCCGCAACCGACGCCGGGCTGGAGCTGACCCACGAACGCGACCGGCACGCCTATGCCGTCGGGTTTTTTGAAACGGTGATCGCGGCGAGCGATGAAAACGGCCCGCCGCCCGTGGGCCTGCACCTGATCATGGGCGACGCAGCGCAGACCCGCTACGGCAACATCGTCCGCGCCACCCTCGACGGCAAGGTGGGGCCTTGGGAAATGGTGTTCCGCAAGTGACGGAGCACGAAAGGGAAATGGCGCCCCGGACTTGATCCGGGGCCTCTGACAGAACGACGGGCCCGAAACCCGGACCGCAACAGGAGAAACGGCGATGGCAGATCTCACAACCGACTTCATCGGGATCAAATCCCCGAACCCCTTCTGGCTGGCCTCGGCCCCGCCCACGGACAAGGAATACAACGTCCGCCGCGCGTTCGAAGCGGGCTGGGGCGGTGTCGTCTGGAAAACCCTTGGCGAAGAAGGCCCGCCAATCGTCAACGTCAACGGCCCGCGCTATGGCGTCGTCTACGGGGCCGACCGGCGCGTTCTGGGTATCAACAATATCGAGTTGATCACCGACCGCCCGCTTGAGGTGAACCTCGAAGAAATGACCCGCGTGAAAAAGGACTTTCCCGACCGCGCCCTGATCGCATCGATCATGGTCCCCTGCGAGGAAGCCGCCTGGAAAGCCATCCTGCCGCGCGTCGAGGACACCGGCTGCGACGGGATCGAGCTGAACTTCGGCTGCCCCCACGGGATGAGCGAACGGGGCATGGGATCCGCCGTGGGGCAGGTGCCGGAATACATCCAGATGGTCGCCGAATGGTGCAAGACCCACACCGACCTTCCCGTGATCGTGAAACTCACCCCCAATATCACCGACATCCGCTACCCGGCCCGTGCGGCCAATGCGGGCGGTGCGGATGCGGTTTCTCTCATCAATACAGTGTCTTCCATCACCTCCGTGAACCTCGACACGATGTCGCCCGAACCCTCCATCGACGGCAAGGGCAGCCACGGCGGCTATTGCGGCCCGGCGGTGAAACCCATTGCGCTCAACATGGTGGCCGAGATTGCGCGCGACCCGGAAACCGCCAACCTGCCCATCAGCGGCATCGGTGGCGTCACCACCTGGCGCGATGCGGCGGAATTCCTCGCCCTCGGCGCGGGGAACGTGCAGGTCTGCACGGCGGCGATGGTCTATGGCTTTGGCATCATCAAGGAACTGACCGCCGGTCTGTCGGACTGGATGGACGAAAAGGGATACAAGTCAGTCGCCGAGGTTTCAGGCCGCGCGGTGCCGAATGTCACCGACTGGCAGTACCTGAACCTGAACTACATCACAAAAGCCCGCATCGACCAGGACGCCTGCATCAAGTGCGGGCGCTGCTATGCGGCTTGCGAAGACACCTCGCACCAGGCGATTTCGATGAGCGCGGATCGGACCTTCGACGTCATCGACGCCGAATGCGTGGCCTGCAACCTCTGCGTCGATGTCTGCCCGGTCGAAGGTTGCATCACGATGGAAGAGCTTCAGCCGGGCACGGTCGATGAGCGGACGGGCAAGACCGTCCAGCCGGACTATGCCAACTGGACCACCCATCCGAACAACCCTTCGAGTCAGGCGGCCGAATAGGCGTCACCGTCAAAATGCCCGGTCCGCCTAGTTCCGCACATCCACGGTCGCGGCATCCTTCGCCTCGCCCATGCTGCGGGTCTCGGTAAAGCTCGCCTCGGCCTTCTCGGTCGGTGTCGGCGGCGGGTCCTGCGGTGCCTCACTGACAGGGGCGGCGTTTTTGTTCGCCTCTTCAACCGGTTGTCCGTCATCGCGGGCCTCGGACGCCCTTGGTGTCTCGGCAGGCGGGGCCTGCTCGGGCGGATCGAAGGCGACACGCGCGTTCCGCTCCAGCGGACTTTCCTCGAAAGTCGGGGGCGGCCCGGTCGGATTGTCCTTGGTCGGCATCGAGCGGTCGGTCCGTTCGGCGGTCTCCTGGTCACGGAGCCGGGGCGCAACCGAACTTTGTTCGGCCGCCTGAACGGCATGAGACGTTTCAGCCTTGATATTGGCCGCAGCGGATTCTCCGGAGCTTGTTCGCGCTGTTTCGGGCGCTTGCGGCTGCGTCGTTTTCTGTGCGGTGACGGTCGGCGCGGGTTGCGCCGCTTTGACAGCCACACTTGATACATTTGCAGCGGGGAACATTGCCCTTGGTCCTCTCACAGACCCCCACGTGATCGACCCTGAAGGTCAGAGGTGGAAAAATCGTTAATCTTCGCCCGCCGTCAGCGCCGATTTATACAAAACCGTCAGGAATTTTTCCGCATCGTCGATGTGGCCACCGTCCTTTTCGCCAAGAATACCACTCACCTGCACGCTGAAATCGGCGTAATGCTGCGTCGTGGCCCAGATCGAGAAGATCAGGTGAAAGGGATCAACCCGGGCGATCCGACCTTGATCCGCCCATTTGGTCAGCAGGGCGCTTTTTTCTTCGACAAGCACCCGCAAGGGGCCTTTGATCTGGTCCAGGATATGCGGCGCACCGCGCAGGATTTCATTGGCGAACAGACGGCTCTCGCGCGGGAAATCCCGGCTCATCTCCAGCTTGCGCCGCAGGTAGGCGAGGATCACGTCAACAGGCTCGCCGTGATCGCGAATGTCACGCAAGGGATCCAGCCATGTTTCCAGAAGAGACGACAGGAGTTCGGTATAAATCGCGTCCTTGGACGGAAAATAGTAAAGCAGGTTCGGCTTGGACAGGCCCGCCGCCTCGGCGATCTGGTCCAGCGTGGCCCCGCGAAACCCTTCCACGGAAAACACGTCCAGCGCCGCCTCCAGAATGGCTTCGCGGTTCTTCTTCTGAATGCGGGTGCGGGGCTGTTGATCGCTCAGGGGATTCTCCCGGGGGTATCTCGGGTTGACTGGCCTTTAACCTCTGCTAGCGTGATCCTGACCGATTGGTCAATAATCCAATTCAGTTGGTCCGACGAGGGAGACAGCGATGAGCCAACCCACAGCGAACATGCGCATCGACGGAAACCGCCTTTGGGACAGCCTGATGGAGATGGCAAAGATCGGTCCCGGCGTGGCGGGTGGCAACAACCGCCAGACCTTGACCGACGAAGACGGCGAAGGCCGCCACCTGTTCCAGAAATGGTGCGAGGCGGCGGGCTGCACAATGGGCGTTGACGAGTTGGGCAACATGTTCGCCCGCCGCGAAGGCACCGACCCCGACGCCCTGCCGGTTTACGTCGGCTCACACCTCGACACCCAGCCCACAGGTGGGAAATACGACGGTGTGCTTGGCGTTTTGGGCGGGCTTGAGGTGGTGCGCACGCTCAATGACCTTGGCGTCAAGACGAAACACCCGATTGTCGTCGTGAACTGGACGAACGAGGAAGGCACCCGCTTTGCCCCGGCCATGCTGGCCTCGGGCGTTTTTGCCGGAAAACACGACCGCGACTGGGCCTATGACCGCGTGGATGCCAAGGGCCTGCGGTTCGGCGACGAATTGGAACGCATCGGCTGGAAGGGTGAGGAAAAGGTCGGTGATCGCAAGATGCACGCGCTGTTCGAACTGCACATCGAACAGGGCCCGATCCTTGAGGCCGAGGAGAAAGACATCGGCGTCGTTACCCACGGCCAGGGCCTTCGCTGGATTGAATGCACGATCACCGGCAAGGACAGTCACACCGGCTCGACCCCCATGCACATGAGGAAAAATGCCGGGCGCGGCCTTGCCCTCATCACCGAACTGGCTCACGAGATCGCCATGAAAAATCAGCCGGGTGCCGTGGGGGCGATCGGCCATATCGACGTTTACCCGAACTCGCGCAACGTGATCCCCGGCAAGGTGGTCTGCACCATCGACTTCCGCTCGCACCTGCCCGAGAAACTGCATGGGATGGAGGCGGAATTCTACGAACGCGCGCCCGCGATGCTGGAAGAGATCGGCGTGACACTCGAACACCAAGTTGTTGGCCAGTTCGAGCCGCCCGCCTTCGACGAAAGCTGCGTCGCCGCTGTCAGGAACGCCGCCGAACGCCTTGGGTATTCCCACATGGACATCATCTCGGGCGCGGGCCACGACGCCTGCTGGATCAACGACGTCGCGCCCACGGCCATGGTCATGTGCCCCTGCGTCGACGGCCTCAGCCACAACGAGGCCGAGGAGATCAGCCAGGAATGGGCGACGGCAGGCACGGATGTGCTGCTCCACGCGGTGGTCGAGACGGCGGAGGTCGTGGAGTGAGGGCGAAGTCTCCCTTTCCATGTCGTATTAGTCCGGTGACCCCATGAGCCGCATGGGCGACGGCATATCCAACGCGGTCAGGACCATCGTCATGGTCGCCGTGGCGGCGGGCATTCTGCTGATCGGGATGAGCCTTGGCCAGCGGACGGCGCGGCAGCAATCCGAGGTGGCGCTGGCCGATCTTGCGCAAGCAAGAGATACAGCTCTTGCCGAAGCCAAGGCCGAAAGCGACGAAGCACAGGCCGCCTTGCAGGACCAGATCGCCGCGCTGACGGAAGAGGCCGAAAGCCTTCGTGCTGAAGCCGAGGCTGCGAGCGAAGCAATCCCAGAACTCACCGCCTCGGGCGCGCCATATGCCGGGATCGGAGGCGAAAGCTGCGCGGCTTTCTTGGCCTCGGACGGTTTCGAAGGTGACCCGAAACAGGCGGAAATCATGGAATGGGCCTCGGGCTTTGCCTCGGGCATCAATATCGGTCGCCAGCTTTCCGAAGAAGCACCAATGGGCCTTGCACCCCTTGGCGAATTGGACATGGTGGCGGAAATCGAACGCGCTTGCACCGAAACTGGCTCGCAGACGCTGGCCGGTGCGATCATCCAGGTGATCCTGCCCGCGTTCCAGGGCATCGAACAGGGGACGGACCAATGACCCAACACGACGACACGCTGAACGAAACGCAAATCCGCATCGACCTTGCCGCCGCAATCCGGCTGTCCTGCCGGAACGAATGGCATGAGGGCGTGGCGAACCACTTTTCGGCCGCGGTCAGTGCCGACGGCAAGAAGTTCCTCGTCAACCCCAGGTGGGTGCATTGGAGCCGGGTGCGCGCCTCTGACCTCGTCCTGTGTGACGCCGACGATCCCTCCACAATGGACCGCCCCGATGCGCCGGACCCTTCCGCATGGTCGATCCATTCCGCGCTGCACCGGAACCTGCCACAGGCCCGCGTCGCGCTTCACATCCATCCGCCCCACGCCACCGCGCTTTGCGGGCTGAAGGACCCGACGATCTATCCGATCGACCAGGTAGCGGCCCGGTTCCACAAGCGGATGGCCTATGACATGGCCTTCGGCGGCATCGCGACCGAGGGCGAAGAGGGCGAACGGATCTCGAAAACCGTCGGCAACCACCGCAACGTGATGATGCAGAACCATGGCGTGACCACACTGGGCAACACGGTGGCCGAGGCCTGGGACGCGCTCTATCACCTCGAACGCGCCGCCAAGACCCTGCTACTGGCCTATTCGACAGGCCAGCCCCTGCAGGTGATGCCCGATGACCTCGCCGAGGAAACCGCGTCCGAATGGGAAACCTACCGCGACGCCGAGTTCGCCCATTTCGCCGAGATGAAACGGATCCTCGACAAGGAAGAACCGGACTACAAGGATTGAATGCGGAGGGGGCGCTGCCCCCGCTTGCTCCGCAAGCCCCCCGGGATATTTCCGGGTCAATGGAGAACAGGGAGATCGCCCATGAGTACCGTCATCAAGAACGGAACCGTTGTTACACATGATCTGACCTACGACGCCGATGTGCTGATCGAGAATGGTGTGATCACCGAGATCGGGCAGGGGTTGAAAGGCGATGAGGAACTGGACGCCACCGGCTGTTACGTGATGCCGGGCGGCATCGACCCGCATACGCACCTGGAAATGCCCTTTATGGGCACCTATTCGACGGACGACTTCGAAAGCGGCACACGCGCAGCACTTTCCGGCGGCACGACGATGGTGGTGGATTTCGCACTGCCCGCGCCCGAGCAGGGCCTGCACGACGCGCTTCAGATGTGGCACAACAAGTCGACCAAGGCGAGTTGCGATTATTCCTATCACATGGCCGTCACCTGGTGGGGCGAGCAGGTGTTCAACGAGATGGCGAGTGTCATCGAGAAGGAGGGCATCACCACTTTCAAGCACTTCATGGCCTACAAGGGCGCCTTGATGGTGAACGACGACGAAATGTATGCGTCCTTCCAGCGCCTTGCCGAACTTGGCGGCATCGCCATGGTTCATGCCGAAAACGGCGACGTGGTGGCCGAACTTCAGGCGAAACTCATGGCCGAGGGCAACACCGGCCCCGAGGCGCACGCCTATTCGCGCCCCTCCCAGGTGGAAGGCGAGGCGACCAACCGCGCCATCATGATCGCCGACATGGCGGGCGTGCCGCTCTACGTGGTGCATACATCCTGCGAGGAAGCGCACGAAGCGATCCGCCGCGCACGCCAGCAGGGCAAGCGGGTCTGGGGCGAGCCTTTGATCCAGCACCTGACGCTGGACGAACGCGAATACTTCGTCGACGACTGGGATCACGCCGCCCGCCGCGTGATGTCGCCGCCGTTCCGCGACGCGGGCCACCAGCAATCGCTTTGGGCCGGTTTGCAGGCCGGGTCGTTGTCCGTGGTCGCGACGGATCACTGCGCCTTCACCACCGATCAGAAACGCTATGGCGTCGGCGATTTCACCAAGATCCCGAACGGCACGGGGGGGCTGGAAGACCGGATGCCCATGCTTTGGACCCACGGGGTGAACACGGGCCGTCTGACACCGAATGAATTCGTCGCCGTCACCTCGACCAATATCGCCAAGATCCTGAACTGCTATCCGAAAAAGGGCGCGATTCTGGAAGGGGCGGATGCCGATATCGTGGTCTGGGACCCGGAAAAGGAAAAGACGATCACCGCCAGCGCCCAGCAATCGGCCATCGACTACAACGTCTTCGAGGGCAAACATGTGAAGGGCTTGCCGCGCTTTACCCTGACGCGGGGATACGTGGCTGTGCATGACGGGGAAATCCGCACACGGGAAGGTCATGGCGAATTCGTGCGCAGAAAACCGAACACGCCTGTAAATAAGGCGCTGTCTTCGTGGAAGGAACTGACCGCGCCGCGTCCCGTGGAACGCACGGGGATTCCCGCAACCGGAGTCTGACAATGGTCGCAACACTGGGGGACAGGTTCTGGGACATCGTCGACAGCACCGTCGACGAGGATCAGGACATTCAGATCGAGGCGCTTCAGAAGGCATTGAAAAAGCTTTCCAGCGAACAGGTCGTGGCCTTTGAAAACGATTTTCAGCGCGCCTCGGTCGCCGCCTACAGGTGGGATCTCTGGGGCGCGGCCTACGTCATCAACGGCGGGTGCTCGGACGATGGCTTCATGGACTTCCGGTCATGGCTCATCGCGCAGGGACGCGCGGTCTATGATGCGGCGATGGCAGACCCCGAGAGCCTCGCCGACTATATCAAGGAGGATTTCGCGGAGTTCGAGGAATTCGCCTATGTCTCGAACGAAGTCTACATGGAAAAGACCGATGACGATCTGCCCCCAACCAGCGTGAAACACCCCGCCGATCCCGAAGGCGAAGGCTGGGACGAGGACGATCTCGACACCCTGTTCCCGCGAATTACGGCGAAAGTGAAAAGCCTTGAGTGACGAGACAGTTATTGCTGCCGACAACCTCTCGCTGACCTTCCAGACGGCGGACGGCCCGGTCCACGCCCTGCAAGACGTGAACCTTGACATCAACAAGGGCGACTTCGTCTCCTTCATTGGCCCCTCGGGGTGCGGGAAGACCACTTTCCTCAGATGTATCGCCGCGTTGGAGCATCCCACGGGCGGCAGCCTCACCGTCAATGGCATGACCCCGGACGAGGCGCGGCAGGCGCGGGCCTATGGCTATGTCTTCCAGGCGGCGGGGCTTTACCCGTGGCGCACGATTGCGGGGAACATCCATCTTCCCCTTGAAATCATGGGGTTTTCAAAGGCCGAGATGGTGGAGCGGACCGAGAAGGTGCTGGAGCTTGTCGATCTGTCCGGTTTCGGCGGAAAGTTCCCCTGGCAGCTTTCCGGTGGAATGCAGCAACGGGCCAGCATCGCCCGCGCACTGGCATTCGATGCCGATATCCTCTTGATGGACGAACCTTTCGGGGCGCTGGATGAAATCGTGCGCGACCGTCTGAACGAGGAACTGCTCAGCCTTTGGTCGCGCACGGGAAAAACCATCGGCTTTGTAACACATTCGATCCCCGAGGCGGTCTATCTTTCCACCAAGATCGTCGTAATGTCCCCGCGACCGGGGCGGATCACCGACGTCATCGACAGCCCTCTGCCAAAGGACCGGCCCCTGGAAATCCGCGACAGCGCGGCCTTCATCGAGGTCGCCCACAGGGTGCGTGAAGGGCTGCGAGCCGGACATGGGGACGAGTTGTGATGGCGTGTCGGCATGTTGGAACCGCGTCGGTGGATCGGACCGGCAATGGGGGGCTTCGTTGAGCGCCTCACCCGATATCCGCCGGGCCGTCCCCGAAGACGCCGTGGCCTGTGCCGCAATCATCAACGCATGGATCGACAGCCGCGACTGGATGCCTCGCGTTCACACCCCGGACGAGGTCGAAGCCTTCTATCGCGACTTCGTTTTCCAAAAGCGCGAGGTATGGGTCAGCGGCGAACCGGTTCTGGGATACATGACGCTCGATCCCGAGGCGGGTGAGGTCAAGGCGCTTTACACGGCGACGCCGGGGCAGGGCCGTGGCAAAGCGCTTCTGGATCACGCCAAGGTCGGTCGCGAGGCGCTGGAGCTTTGGACCTTCGTTGCCAACGACGGGGCGCGGCGGTTTTATGCCCGCGAAGGCTTTGAAGAGATCAAGGAGACCGACGGCGACAACGAAGAGGGCCTGCCCGACGTCTTGTTGAGGTGGGATCGCGCCCCGATCCGGATGGCCGAAGCGGCGGACGTTCCGCGGGTTTCGGAAATCGTCAACGCCTGGATCGACCGCACCGAATGGATGCCGCGCGTCGTCTCGGCCGGAAAAATCGAAGGCTTCATCGCCGAGGCGCTACCGATGCGCGACATCTTCCTGATCGGCGACCCGGTCGAAGGCTATCTGTCGATGGACCCCGAAACCGGCATGATCGGTGCGCTCTATCTTGATCGCCCGGGGCAGGGCTTTGGCAAGGCGCTGATGGATCGCGCCAAGTCGGGACGGGATTATCTGCAATTGTGGACCCATGAGCCGAACGAGGCGGCGCACAGGTTCTATTTCCGGGAAGGGTTCGAAGTGGTGGAACGGAACCCCGAAGGCGACGACGGCTTGCCGGAACTCAGGTTGGAGTGGCACCGATGACGCGGAGTTTGACGCAAACTCCGCATCGAATTCCGACACGGAATTCAGGCGGTGAAAATGCGTCATTTTCACCTGCAATCTCTGCGTCAGAGATTGCCTGCGCGAAAGGAAGGCCATGACGCGCATCCTGCCCATCCTCACCGTACTCGCCGCCCTGGTCGCGCTTTGGTATGCCGCCGTTGCCCCGATGAACATCAAGCAGGCCCTCGACATGGCTGAACGCGCGGGCGTTGCGGTCACGCCGGATAACGCGCGCACGCGGTCCGAAACATCCGCCTTCACGCTGATGGCAAACAATCCGGGTGAAATTCACCGGGGATACGCCCTTGATCGCCCGCGTCTGCCGACACCCGTTCAGGTCGGGACCGAGCTTTGGAAGACCACCGGTGAAATGGCCCTGAAAGGCCGCGCCTTTTCCAAGCGCAGCCTGATCTATCACGGCTGGATCACCCTGCAATCGACGCTGTTCGGCTTTGCCCTTGGCACGCTGATCGGCATCCTTGGCGCGGTCGGCATCGTCTATTCGCGCACCATGGAACTGAGTGTCATGCCCTGGGCGATCATCAGCCAGACGGTGCCGATCGTCGCCCTTGCACCGATGATCATCGTTTTGTCCTCGCAGGTCGGGATCGAAGGCCGCGCGGTGCCGAAGGCCATCATCTCGGCCTACCTCTGTTTCTTCCCGGTGCTGGTCGGCATGGTGAAAGGGCTGCGGGCACCGGGGCGCGAGCAACTGGATCTCCTGAAAACCTACAACGCCAGCGGGTGGGAGACGTTTTTGAAACTCCGCCTGCCGTCCTCGGTGCCGTATCTGTTTACGTCGCTCAAAGTCGGAATCGCGGCGGCCCTTGTAGGCACCATCGTGGGCGAGCTTCCGACCGGGGCCATCAGCGGCTTGGGCGCACGTATCCTGATCGGGGATCAATTCGGCACGCCGCTGGCGATCTGGGCTGCACTCTTTGCCGCTGCCATCCTTGCGGGTGTGCTGGTCACCCTTCTGGGCTGGCTGCAGGGGGTGACGCTGAAACGCATGGGGATGGGCGCATGACCTGGGTTCTGGGGGCAATCGTCTTCTGGCTGATGGCATGGGCGCTGAACTCGGCCCTGGCCCGCTCGCCGCTTCATCACCGACGACTTGTCCGCATCTTCATTCCGCTTCTCTTCGGCGTGACGCTACTTGTCCTCTGGGAAGGCTTCGTGCGCGGCTTTGGCGTCTCACCCGTCATCATCCCGGCCCCGTCGCTGGTCGCCGCACGATTTGCCGCCGAGACCGGAACGCTGTGGGAGGATTTCGTCCAGACCGTGCTGAAAGGCGCTTTCTCCGGCTACCTGATCGGGGCGGTGGCGGCTTTCGCGACGGCCGTGCTGATCGACCGTTCCGCGTTCCTGACAAGGGGGCTTTTGCCGATCGGCAACTTCGTCGCCGCCCTTCCCATTGTCGGCATCGCGCCCATCCTTGTCAGCTGGTTCGGTTTCGACTGGCACTCCAAGGCCGCCGTCGTCGTCGTCATGGTCTTCTTTCCGATCCTCGTGAACACCGTGCAGGGGCTGAAAGAAGCATCCGCCATGCAACAGGACCTGATGCGCACCTATGCCGCCGGGTACTGGCAGACCCTCATCAAGCTGCGCCTGCCCGCCGCGATGCCCTTTGTTTTCAACGGATTGAAAATTGCGACCACTTTGGCGCTGATCGGCGCTATAGTCGCTGAATATTTCGGCTCTCCGACACGCGGAATGGGTTTCCGCATCTCGACGGGGGTGGGGAGCTTGTCCATCGACCTCGTTTGGGCTGAAATCGCCGTGGCCGCGCTGACCGGATCGGTGGTCTATGGACTGGTGGCGCTGGCCGAAAAGCGCGTCACCTTCTGGCACCCGTCACAACGACACAAATAATGTAACTAACTGGGAGTAATACGATGAAAAAAGTTCTAAGCGGAGCCTTCGCCCTTGCGATGGCCACGGGCGCACAGGCGGCGGATGATGTGAAGCTGCAACTGCAGTGGGTCACACAGGGACAGTTCGCGGGCTACTATGTAGCGCTGGACAAGGGCTACTACGAAGAAGAAGACCTGAACGTCACCATTCTGCCGGGTGGCCCGGACATCGCACCGCCGCAGGTTCTGGCAGGCGGCGGCGCTGACGTGATGCTGAACTGGATGCCATCGGCCCTTGCGGCCCGTGAGAAAGGTCTTCCCGTGGTGAACATCGCGCAGCCTTTCAAGTCTTCGGGTCTTATGCTGACCTGCTGGAAGGATGCGGGTGTCGAAACCCCCGAGGATTTCCGGGGCAAGATGATCGGCACCTGGTTCTTCGGCAACGAATACCCGCTTCTGAGCTGGCTATCCCAACTGGGTATTCCGACGGACGGCTCCGACACGGGCGTGACGCTTCAGAAGATCGGCTTCAACGTCGATCCCCTGTTGCAGCGTCAATCCGACTGCATCACCATCATGACCTACAACGAATACTGGCAGGTCATTGATGCGGGTGTCAGCCCGGACGATCTGGTGACCTTCAAATATTCCGACTACGGCGTCTCGACGCTTGAGGACGGCATGTATGTCCTGGAAGACAACCTTGATGATCCGGCATTCGTCGACAAGATGGCCCGCTTTGTCCGGGCCTCGATGAAGGGTTGGGAATGGGCTTTGGCCAACCCGGAGGAATCCGCCGAGATCATCCTGGAGTACGATCAGACCGGTGCACAGACCTATGAGCATCAGGTGCGCATGGTCGGCGAAGTTGCCAAGCTGACCGCCGGTTCCGATGGCACTCTCGACCCTGCCGATTACGAACGCACCGTGGCTTCGCTTCTGTCGGGCGGCTCTGATCCGGTCATCACGAAGGCTCCCGAAGGTGCCTGGACCCACGCCATCACCGATGCGGCGCTGAAGTAAGCAACGCTGCAAACGGTTGAAAACGCTGGAAACGGGCGGAATTCCGCCCGTTTCTTTCAATTTGAACGGCAATTTTGTCGCAAAGAGGTCGCATAGGGCGCTATTTCAGGTCCGGGGGCTTGAGCGAAGGCCGCAGCATGATGAATTTATCCCCAGAGCACGGGAGAAACCCGGGCCGAGGCAGGAAGAGCAGATGACCGATATTCTTAAAATGGCCCTTCGGGGCGGCTCAGGGCGTCAGCGTGCCCTGACGCTATGGCGCAAATGGTGGCGCCGGGCGATCTAGACCTTTTGGAACAGCGCGGGTCCGGCCCCGGTCCGCGCTCAATTACCATCGGTCGTTCGCCAATCGTGTTCTGGTGGGCGGCAGGTGTGTCACGGGAAGCGCTCGGCATTCGCCGGGCGCTTCTTCCTTTTCAGGCGAACCACCAGCGCAGCAGAACGTCGTCGCTGCCGCTGCCTTTGGGGCGGGCAAGCCTGCTGCCATGGGCGACAAGGTCATTCGTCCAGACCGGGATCAACCGGCGGTCGGACGGGACAGGGCCATGGCCCTGAAGCAACCTCAGCGCAGCTTGTTCACCGTGCCGCACCTCTTGCAGGGTCAGGCCTATGGGCGCAGTCGCGGCATTCAGCAGGGGGACAAGATCGTGACCGGCGCAGTCATCCGAGACCGCGACGCCAAGGGTAAGTTCCCTGTGCCCCGCCGCAAGAAGGTAATGCCGCGCCAGTTGCGCATCCTGAAGGGCAAGCGGCGTGGCTGTGCGGGCGGGTGTGTCATCGCCGATAACGCCGTGGCCCAGATAGGCGCGCTCCAACAGCACCTTGCGGTCGATGGCGTGCTTTAGCGCGGCAAACAGGTTTTCATCCGCGAAGGCCGGTTCCAACGCAAGATGCGCAAGCCCCTCACTCTCCGCGATGGTGACATCCGGCAGGCCCGACAGCATCGCCAGCGTCCTTGGGTCCACCGCCTCGATCACATCGACCTCGCCGGTCATGATGGCGTTCTGGCGCAGGCGCGCATCGGGCATGGGGCAAAGTTCGACCGTTTCGAAATGCCCCGAACCGGCCGGGTGGTCGGGGTTGCGTGAAAGCTCGACCGTACCGTCCGGCTTTTGTCGCTCGACCCGGTAAGCCGAGGAGGCAACACAGGCCCGGTCGACATGGCGATCAAGGCTGTCGGGGCCAGAGACGCCAAACCGCAGATGACCGCCCGACTTCGGCCTTGCCGCCTCGGCCCGGCTGGCCAGCGACATGGCGGTCGGCATGGTCACACCCGATGCAAGCGCGGACATCACGAAGCGCCGCCGGTCGATCTGACCCCTGGACAGCCGCTTTGCCTGCCGGCTGATATATGTATCGCCCTTCTTCATCGCTCTCCCTTAAAGGCCGCAGGGAACTTAATCAGCCGCCGTGCCCCTTGGCAAGTGGCCGAAAGCGCCTCTGCATTAGCTCAATTTTAGGGATATGGGCCTAGGCCGAGGCCATGAAAACGCTCAGACTGCTCGACTTCGTCGAAACGCCCGCCTTCGCCCTTGTTTTTCCCGATGTCGGGCCACCCTGCATCGCCTTCTGGAACCTCCGCGCGGAAGCGGCGACGGGGCTGGCCCGTGACGACGTGATCGGGCAGGTCCCGACCGAGGTGATGGGAACCCTGGCCGAGCCGCTGTTGTCGCGCAACTGGATCTCGCAAACGGGCGAGGTGCGCGTGGACGGGCTTGGCGTGGTCAACCTGGTCGCTCTGCCGGATGAACGCACGGTGATCGGCACGGTGTTGACCGCCGCGCAAAAGGCCGCCGACAGCGAACGTGAAATGTTCCTCGGCATGGCGATCCACGACGCCCGCGCGCCCCTGCGCAACATCAACTTCCTTTGCGAGGAACTGCTGGTCGATTTCCCCGAAACCGGGGATGGCCGCAACAAACTGGTGCGCAAGATTCGCGCGATCACCGAACGCACGCTAGCCATGTCCGACGACATCCTGACGGCGGTCCACGCCGCATCTTTGCAACAGACACGGGCCGTAGAGGTCGAGCTTCAGCCGCTTTGCGACATGGTTTTTGCAACGCTCGATCCAATGGGCAAGCACCGGCTGATTTCCACCCCGGCGGCATTGGAGGTTGAACGCCCCCTGTTGCAGGTCGTGCTGCGTAACCTAATCGACAATGCCATCCGTCACGGGGCAGGGGATCGCCCCCTTTCGATCGAGGTTGAGGCGTCCGATGCGAGCAATGGGCGTCTAGCGATCTCGGTCACCGACAACGGCGGCGGCATCCCCGACGAAGCCATCGCTTTTCTTGCGGGCGGCGATGTGCGCCGGGGCAGCGGTTTCGGACTTTACGGCGTGCAGCGCCTCGTCGAAACGCGCGGTGGAACGATCCTGGCACAGCGCCTGCCGGACAAGGGGGGAAGCCGGATCACTGTGACCTTACCGGGCCGGATGGCCGAACTGGGAGAGGTGACCCAGCCTTCCTTTCGCGCCTCGTGACGGAAAAGACCGGGCAGAGGTTCCGCCCGGCCTTTCTGGCTTAGACCCAGATCAGGACGTGACGTCGTAGGCCCGTTCGCCGTGTTGCGACAGGTCCAGCCCGGCGACCTCCGTCTCGGCATCGACCCGCATTCCGACCATGGCACGCGCCACGACGGCGATCACCACGGTGACGACGGTGGTAAAGATCCCGACGATGGCAAGGCTGCCCAGTTGCGCGACCCAACTGCCCTGTCCGAAGGCCGCAATCATGATCGTGCCGAAGATGCCGCCCACACCGTGAACCGCAAAGACATCCAGCGTGTCGTCGATCTTCAGCGTATTGCGGATCAGGTTCACCGCCTCCTGGCACAGCACACCGGCAACGGCACCGATCACCAATGCCTCGACCGGGCCGACAAACCCGGAGGCGGGCGTGATCGAGGCAAGCCCGGCAATCGTGCCCGTCACCAGCCCGACAAGCGAGGCTTTGCCGTATTTCACCCGCTCCCAAAGCGCCCAGGTCAGGGATGCGGTCGCGGCCGAGATATGGGTCACCGTCAGCGCCATCGCCGCACCGCCATCTGCGGCAAGCTGCGATCCGCCGTTGAAGCCGAACCAGCCGACCCAAAGCATCGCGGCCCCGATCATCACGTATCCCGGATTATGCGGCGGTTTGGTCCGGTCCTGCCGCGCGCCCAGCATCACCGCAAGGATCAGTGCGGCAAGGCCTGCAGTCTGGTGAACCACGATCCCGCCCGCGAAATCACGCGCACCGGTTTCGCCGAAGATCCCACCATCGGCCAGCATCCCGCCGCCCCAGATCCAGTGGACCACGGGCGCATAGCACAGCAGCATCCAGGCGCCCGAGAACAACAAGACGAAGGCAAAGTTCACCCGCTCTACATAGGCGCCGACGATCAGCGCGGGCGTGATGATCGCGAAGGTCATCTGGAAGGCAAAGAACAGAACCTCGGGCAGGGTGCCCGACAGGGTGTCGGCGGTGATCCCGATCAGGAACATCTTGCCCAACCCGCCCCAGAGGCCCGACTCGTCTGCTCCGAACGCAATGGAATAACCAAAGGCCAGCCAAAGCACGCTCATCAGACAGGCGATGGCATAGCAATGCATGAAAACGCTGAGGACATTGCGCGAACGAACCAGCCCCCCGTAAAACAACGCCAACCCCGGCAGCGTCATGAATAGCACCAGCGCGGTGGCCACGATGATCCAGGCTGTATCGGCTCCGACCATTTTCTGTCCCCTCCTCCAAAGTCTGGCGGGGAGGTGCCGGATAAGCCCTGCAAGGAAAAGCAGCAACTCGCCTACGAAGTGCAGTTTTCTTATGCGGTTTGCAAAATGCCTAATAAATAAGCGTCAAATGGTCGGCTTGAGTAAATGGACAGCACTCAGGAAATGCCTGAAATCAGCATCCGAAGCGCATGGTCCACCGTCGCCTGTCGCACTTCTTTCCGCCCGATGGCACCGAACTCCCGTGTTTCCACCCGTGTCGGCGCACCGTCCCGCGCCAGTGCGAAACAGACCCGGCCCTCGGGCTTGTGGTCGCTGCCACCGGGGCCGGCGATGCCGGTGACGGAAACGGCCAAGCTGGCCTGGGATCGCTGCAACGCCCCCTCGGCCATGGCCATCGCCACCTCCTCGGACACCGCTCCATGTGCGTCGATCATCGCTGTCGGCACCCCCAGCATCTCGGTCTTGGCGGCGTTGGAATAGGTGACAAAACCCCGGTCGAAAATGTCCGACGACCCGGCGACCTCGGTGATCGCCCCGGCGATCAGCCCGCCGGTGCAGCTTTCCGCGGTGGCCACCATCACGCCCTTTGCGCGGGCCAGGTCCAGAAGGCGCGCCGCGCTCACAGCAGGACCAGGTGCGACAGGGCCGCAAGCGCAACGCCGCAAATCGCGGCAAACACCCCGGCCCAAACGTCATCCAGCATCACGCCCATAGCATCGCCGCGGGCATCCGCCCGACCCACCAGCCAGGGCTTCCAGATGTCGAACAGGCGAAACAGCAGAAACGCCGCGATGAGACCGGGCCAAAGCCGGAATGGTGACAACCCCACATGGGCCGCCCCGATGGCCACAGGCATCAGCGCGATCCACTGGCCGACAACCTCGTCGATGACGATCCAGCTTGGGTCGTGGTCCTCGCCTGCCGCCGTTTCGATCCGGGTGAAGTGAACGCCAAGGAAGAACAGCAAGGCGGCACCAATTGCCAGAAGGACCGGCCCGCCGATCCAGTTTACCACGAAGGCAGCGGGCAGGGCGGCGAGCGACCCCCAGGTGCCGGGGGCAGGGCGCAGCCAGCCCGCGCCAAGGAAGCTCAGGAACAATCCCCTCATTTGTCGTTCACCAGCAAAGCCGTGGCCTGTGCGGCAATTCCTTCGCCGCGACCTGTAAAGCCCAGTTTTTCCGAGGTCGTCGCCTTCACGCTGATCCGTTCCATGCCAATCCCCATGATCTCGGCCATCCTGGCCCGCATCGCATCGGCGTGGGGGCCAATTTTGGGGCGTTCGCAAATGAGCGTGCAGTCGACGTTGGAAATCGAAAATCCTTTCTCGCGAGCGCGAGCAACCGCGTGTTCCAGGAAAATCCGGCTGTCGGCACCCTTCCACTCGTCCTCGGAAGGCGGAAAATGCTGGCCGATGTCCCCATCCGCCAATGCACCATAGATCGCGTCGGTCACCGCGTGCATTGCCACATCTGCGTCCGAATGGCCCATCAGGGCCTGATCGTGCGGAATGTCCACGCCACAGAGCGTGACGAAATTTCCCGGCCCGAACCGATGCACGTCAAAACCGTTGCCAAGGCGGATGTCCATGAATCCTCTCGCTCTTTTTACCCTTTCTAGGGTCTAGGCCGTGATGAGCGTGCTGACAATGGTGGCTGGATAGGCTTGTTTTGCATAAAAAATAGGCATATGCCGCTTTCCGTGGCGATCAACGTCCGGGCGCCCGTGAAAGAGGCAGGAGTGCATCCTACTTAAGGCAAGACGCACAAGGATTGAGCATGGGAATCGACCTCGGTCAAATCACGTTGGACCCGCCGGTGGCTCTTGCCCCGATGGCGGGGATCACCGACCTGCCGTTTCGGCAGTTGGTCGGCTCGTTCGGGGCGGGGCTCGTGGTGTCCGAAATGGTGGCCAGCCAGGAAATGGTGCAGGCCAAGCCCGGCGTACGCGAGCGGGCCGAACTGGGCCTTGGCCGCACGGCATTTTTCCCCGGCAGCGGCGTCAGCGCCGTCCAGATCGCCGGGCGCGATGCCCATTGGATGGCCGAAGCCGCGCGGCGGCTCGAAGCGGACGGTGCAAGGCTCATCGACATCAACATGGGTTGCCCGGCCAAGAAGGTGACGGGTGGCTTGTCCGGCTCGGCCCTTTTGAAAACACCCACCCACGCGCTTTCGCTGATCGAAGCGGTGGTGAATGCGGTCAAGGTGCCGGTCACCCTGAAAACGCGCCTTGGCTGGGACGACAATTGCCTCAATGCCCCCGATATCGCCCGCCGGGCCGAAGAGGCGGGCATTCGCATGGTCACGATCCACGGGCGCACCCGCTGTCAGTTCTACAAGGGCCGCGCCAACTGGGCCGCGATCCGAGCGGTGAAGGATGCCGTCGGCATTCCCGTTCTGGCCAACGGCGACATTCGCACCGTCGCGGATGCCCGTGCCGCACTTGAGGCCTCGGGCGCAGACGGCGTGATGATCGGGCGCGGCATCGAAGGCGCACCCTGGCGACTGGCGGAAATCGCCCACGGCCTGGGTCATGGCCCCCGCCCGAAGGTCCCCGAAGGGGCTGATTTCGTGGCGATGGTGCGCGATCACTACGAGGCGTCGCTGTCCTTTTACGGCGAAGACCTGGGCCGCCGCGTGATCCGCAAGCACCTTGGCTGGTACATGGACCACGCCGGAACGCCCCCGGATTTGCGCAAACGCATCCTGACCGCATCGCCCGACGCGGTGCGCGGGCTTCTGGACGATGCCCTCTGGCCCACCGAACAGGTGGCCGCATGAGCGATTTCCGCCCCTACGTCTGGCAATCCCTGCCGATCCCCGCCGTCCTGTTCGACCCCTCGGACCGCATCGTCGACGTCAACCCGGCGGCCGAGGATTTCCTGAACACCTCGAAACGCCAGGTGACCGGGTCGCAGGTCTTCGACGTCTTTGCCATCGACGCCGCCGTCGACGAACAGGCCGAGCGTGTGCGCCGGGACAACACGCCCCTGTTCATGAACAACGTCGATATCGGCACCGGGCAGCGCGCGCCGATCAACTGCAACGTCCAGATGGCCCAGATTTCGGAAATGCCGGGCCATATCATGATGATCCTCGAACCGCGGGTTCTGGCCGACAGGCTGGGCCGGTCGATGTCGGTCAAATCGGCGGCGAAGTCGGCTATCGGCATGTCGGAAATGCTGGCCCATGAAATCAAGAACCCGCTCGCCGGGATCACCGGGGCGGCACAGCTTCTCAGCATGAACCTCGATGCCGAAGACCGCGAGATGACTGACCTGATCGTCAGCGAAACACGGCGCATTTTGGCCCTTCTCGAACAGGTCGAACAGTTCGGCAACCTGCGCCCGCCCGAGCGCGAGGTGATCAACATCCACGACCTTCTGGACCGCGCACGCAAATCCGCTGCCGTCGGGTTTGCCGCCCACATGAAACTGGTCGAACGCTACGACCCCTCGCTGCCGCCGACCTTCGTGGACCCCGACCAGATGCTTCAGGTGCTGTCCAACCTGTTGAAAAACGCCGCCGAAGCCACGAAAGGCGCGCCGGGCGAGATCACGCTGCGCACCTTCTATGACATGTCGCTGCGCTTGCGGCGCAAGGACGGGCCGGCGGCACTTCCTCTCAATATCGAGATCATCGACGACGGCCCCGGCCTTCCCCCCGAGATCGAGGCCGACCTGTTCGAGCCTTTCGTCTCGGGGCGCGAGAACGGCACCGGACTTGGCCTCGCGCTGGTGTCGAAAATCATCTCGGATCATGACGGTTGGGTGAGCGTCGACAGCGTTCCCGGCCGCACGGTTTTTCGCATCTCATTGCCGGTCGCGCCGAAGGACTGGCAAGCCAGGAAAGGGTAACTCATGGACGGCACCATCCTTGTCGCCGACGACGATCGCACAATTCGCACGGTTCTGACGCAGGCCCTAACGCGGGCAGGCTGCAAGGTCCACGCCACCTCGTCGCTGGTCACGCTGATGAGATGGGTCGAAGAGGGCAAGGGCGATCTTGTGATTTCCGACGTGGTCATGCCCGACGGCAACGGGATCGAACAACTGCCCAAGATCAACGAAGCCCGACCCGGCCTGCCGGTGATCGTGATCTCGGCGCAAAACACCATCGTCACGGCCATCCAGGCGACCGAGGCGGACGCCTATGACTACCTGCCCAAGCCTTTTGACCTGCCGGACCTGATGAAACGGGCCGGACGCGCCCTTGAGATGAAGCGCCGCGCACCACAGCCAGCGAACGACCAGCCGGTCAATGCGACAACGGCGGACGACCTGCCGCTTGTGGGGCGCACGGCGGCGATGCAGTCGCTCTACCAGTTGATCGCCCGCGTGATGAACGCCGATCTGCCGGTGCTGATCACGGGTGAAAGCGGCACGGGCAAATCCCTGATCGCCAAGACGATCCACGACCTGTCCGACCGGCGCACCCTGCAATTCGTCATCGCGACGGGGGCGGACCTTGCCACGATGGAAGGCCCCGCGACGATCATCTCCAAGGCCCGCAATGGCACCATCCTGTTTGACGAGGTCGCCGACCTTCCAGAAGAGGCGCAGGCCCGGATCGTGCGGATGCTGGACAGTTTCGGCGAAGGCGGACCGCGCATCATGGCGACCAGCCAATCCGACCTTGCCGCGCGGATGGAACGGGGCCAGTTCCGCCAGGATCTTTACTACCGATTGGGTGGCGTGACGATCAACGTGCCCCCCCTGCGCGACCGGATCGACGATATCGAGCTTCTGGCCCAGCATTTCGTCGCCCGCGCCGAAAAAGACGGGCTGCCCGCCCGCCAGATCGACGCTTCGGCGATGGAGCTGATCCGCGCCTATTCCTGGCCCGGCAACGTGCGCCAGTTGGAAAACGCCATTCGCCGCCTGATGCTGACGGGCAGCGAAACCCAGGTCATGCGCACGGACGTCGAACAGGTGCTTGGCCACCAGCCCGCCATCGAGCCCCTGACCGGTGACGACGAGGACCGCCTGTCGGCCTCGGTCGCCAACCACCTGAAACGCTATTTCGACCTGCACGGCGGCCAGCTTCCCCCTGCCGGGCTCTACCAGCGCATCCTGCGCGAGGTCGAACTGCCCCTGATCGAGATTGCCCTGGACGCCACCGGCGGCAACCAGGCCAAATGCGCCGATCTTTTGGGCATCAACCGGAATACCCTCAGAAAGAAGATCACCGATCTCGATATCCACGTGACACGGCGCCGCAAATTGATGTAAAACCGCAACATAAGAGTGGCGCATCCGCGACTGTGGATAAAATGCCACCGAGGTAAGGCGGTCGTCGAGCAATCGGCGCTTCAATGAAACGAGGCCCACGTGGCGCAGCAGGCCCGCGCGTTAATCTGGGAAAAGGCTAATCGTCTCAGGCAGTTGAGGCGGTTTCGTAACGTTGGAACGATCAGCCTTGTCCTGCTTGGCCCCGTGCTTGTCCTTGCGACATTCCTGGTGCTTGGCCCCGTGGCGGGGCCGTCTTCCCATGTGGCTTTGCGACTCGTTTTGCTGGCCGACCTTGTCTATGCGCTTGCGGTGGCCACGCTTGTCGCCATGCGCATCGCCTCGATGGTGGCCGCGCGCCGGGCGCGTTCGGCAGGTTCCCGCCTGCACCTGCGCCTGACCGGGGTTTTCGCCCTGATCGCCCTGATCCCCACGGTTCTTGTTGCCGTTTTCGCGGGCATGACGATCAACGTCGGTCTTGAAGGCTGGTTCTCGGACCGGGTCAGCAGCGTCGTCGGCGCGTCGCTTTCAGCCGCCGAAGCCTATCAGGACGATCAGCGCCGCGACCTGACCGAAGATGCCGAGGCACTGGCTAATTTCCTCGATGGCTCACGCGAACGCATGTCCTTCGTTTCCGACGGCGAATTGCGCCAGCTTCTGGGGCAAGGGCAGGGGTTGATCCAGCGCGGGTTGCGCGAAGCCTTCGTCATCGACGGTACCGGCGAAATCAAGGCGCGCGGCGAACGATCCTACCTCTTCGACTTCGAACAGCCCGATCTTCAGGCCCTGCAAGCCGCCGCCGCGGGCGAAACCGTCATCATCGAAGACCTCGAGGTCGACGAATTCCGCGCTCTCACACCGCTTGTCCGCTTCCCCGACCGCTATCTCTACGTCTCGCGCACCGTGGATGGAGCGATCCTTGGACTGTTGGACGAAGCGGCCGAGACGGCACAGCTTTACACCCAGTTGGAACGCGAACGCGGGCGCATCGTCTTTGAATTTGGCCTTTTGTATCTTGGCTTTGCGGTCATTCTGATCCTTGCGGCCACCTGGCTGGGCCTCTGGTTCGCCGAACGGCTGGCCCGGCCCGTTGGACGGCTGGCAGGGGCGGCGCAACGGGTGGGGGCCGGCGACCTTGACGTGCAGGTGCGCGAAGAACCCGGCGACGACGAAATCGCCATGCTTGGGCGCCTGTTCAACCAGATGACCCGCCAGTTGAAAGGCCAGCGTGAAACCCTTCTGACCCGCAACCAGCAGATCGAACGCCGCCGCCGCCTGTTCGACAGCGTCTTGTCCTCGGTCACCGCGGGCGTGATCGGGTTGGACACCGACGGCACGATCACCTTCATCAACCGATCCGCCGAGCGGATCCTGAAGCTGAAAGAAGACCTGCAGGGCCAGCCCCTGAAGGTCGCCGTGCCAGAGTTTGGCGGGTTGGTGGAACGTCACTATTCCTCGGGCAAAGACAGCGAACAGGACGAAATCCGTGTCTCGCGCGGGGGGGTGGCCGAAAACCTTCTGGTCCGCATCGCCACCCGGAAAGGCGCGGAGGGCGAAGACGAAGGTTTCGTGATCGCCTTCGACGATGTGACCGACCTTGTGACGGCGCAGCGCATGGCCGCCTGGGGCGACGTGGCCCGCCGGATCGCCCACGAAATCAAGAACCCGCTGACCCCGATCCAGCTTTCGGCAGGCCGCATCAAGCGCAAGTTCCGCGACGCCGCCGGGGATCAGGCCGAGGAACTGGACCAGATGACGGATGTCATCGTGCGAAAAACCGAAGACCTGCGCCGCATCGTCGACGAATTCTCGAAATTCGCCCGGATGCCCGAACCCGACCGCAGCCTGCAGGACTTGACCCAGATCGTGCAGGACGCCGTCACGCTTCAGGAAACGACCGACGCGCTGGAACTGACCTCGGATCTGCCGGATCAGCCGATCTATTCCGACCTGGATCACACGATGATCGGACAGGCGCTGACAAACCTGATCAAGAACGCGGGCGAAGCGATTGAAAGCCTTCATGAAAAAGGCGAATTGCCCGATGGTCATATCCCCCGCGTCCACGTCGAACTGAAGCGGCTTGAAAAGTCGGCTTTCATCACGATTTCCGACAACGGCATCGGCTTGCCCGAGGATCGCTCGCGCCTGTTCGAACCCTATGTCACGACGCGCGCCAAGGGCACCGGCCTTGGCCTTCCGATCGTCAAGAAAATCATCGAGGAACACGGCGGCACGCTTGTCCTGACGGACGCCGACCCGCTGGATGGCTCGGGCCAGATCGGCGCCCGGGCGGAAGTCACACTGCCCCTTGCAGCAGCAGCCAACGAGACACGCGATTTGCAGGTCGCGGAATAGTTAAAAGGAGACCTAAGAAATGGGCGATATTCTGATTGTTGACGACGAGCGAGACATCCGGGAATTGATCTCGGACATCCTGAAGGACGAAGGTTTTGAAACCCGGCTGGCAGGCACCTCGGACGAGGCGATGGCCGAGATGAACAAGGAACCGCCCGGCCTGATGATCCTGGACATCTGGCTGAAAGACAGCCGCATGGACGGCATCGACATCCTGAAGGCGGTAAAGCGCGACAACCCGGATGTGCCGATCATCATCATCTCGGGCCACGGCAACATCGAAATCGCTGTCGCTGCGATCAAGCAGGGGGCTTACGATTTCATCGAAAAACCCTTCAACATTGACCAGTTGATGGTGGTCATCACGCGGGCCATGGAAACCTCGCGCCTGCGCCGCGAAAACTCGGAGCTTCGCCGCAAGGATGTCGCGACCGCCGACATGATCGGTTCGTCCCCCGCCTTCCGCACGCTGAAGTCCCAGCTTGATAAAGTCACCAAATCGAACGGCCGCGTGATGCTGACCGGCCCGTCAGGGGCTGGCAAGGAAATCGCCGCGCGGTACATCCACGCCAATTCCGACCGCGCCGACGGGCCGTTCATCTCGGTCAATTCCGCCTCGATCGAACCCGAACGCATGGAAGAGGTTCTGTTCGGGCGCGAAAGCACGGGCCGGGGCATCGAACCGGGGTTGTTGGAACAGGCCCACGGCGGCGTGATCTTCTTTGACGAAATCGCCGACATGCCGACCGGGACGCAGTCGAAGATCCTGCGCGTGCTGACCGAACAGCAATTTCAGCGCGTCGGCGGTGGCGACAAGGTACGCGTCGACCTGCGCGTCATCTCGTCCACCACGCGCAACCTCGATCAGGAGGTCGAAAATGGCACCTTCCGCCAGGAATTGTTCCACCGCCTGAACGTCGTGCCAATCGACGTGCCCAGCCTTTCGGAACGGCGCGAGGATGTCCCCGAACTGGCCGGATACTTTATCGAGGCTTTCAACAAGGCCCAGGGCCTGCCCTTACGTGCCCTTTCCGACGAAGCCGTCGCCATGCTTCAGACGATGAACTGGCCGGGGAACGTGCGCCAGTTGAAGAACGTGATCGAACGGGTGCTGATCCTCGGCGCGGACAAGGGCGAGATAGCGGCCAGCGAAATCCCCGGTGAAGCACAGACGGAAGAGGCCGAAGAGGGCCGCGTCGTCCTGTCCGGGTCGTTGGCCACGCTGCCTCTGCGCGAAGCCCGTGAGTTGTTCGAGCGTGAGTACCTTTTGACGCAAATTAACCGCTTTGGCGGCAACATCAGCCGCACGGCGAACTTCGTCGGCATGGAACGTTCGGCGCTACACAGGAAGCTCAAGTCGTTGAATGTGGTGACTTCTTCCCGCTCGGGCGTGAGAGTTGCGACCATCGCCGAAGACGCAGAAGAGGCCGAAGACGCCTGATCTTTGCCACGCGCCGGTTAAGGCGGCCTAAATGATTGGTTGATAGAACCCGAGGCCATGTTGACCTCGGAAACCCTGAAGGCCGCCTTTGACCTGACGTCCGTGCCAATGCTGGCGACCACGGCGACGGGCAAGATCGTCTTGCTGAATGCTGAGTTCGAAGAACTGATCGGCTATCAGACAGAAGAACTGAAGGGGCAGGAGATCGAAGTTTTGCTGCCGCGCATCCTGCGCGAAAAGCACACCGAATACGTGCGCGCCTTCATGAAGGTGCCCGCCAAGCGCAAGATGGGCCAGGGCCGTACCCTGATGGGGCTGGCGAAATCCGGCGAAGAGATCCCACTGGAACTTGGCCTGAACACCGTTGACGTAAATGGCGAACGCCACTGTGTCCTTGTCGCCGTCGATGCGCGCATCCGTCGCAGCCATCAGCGCAAGATGGAACTGGCGATGGAGGCTGCGGCCCATGCGATGATCATGGTGGACGAAGACGGGCGCATCGTTCTTGCGAACGAAGCAGCGCTTGAACTTTCCGGCTACAGCGAAAAGGAACTTGCCTCGGCCAACGTCGATCTCCTTGTTCCAAGGCGCTCCCGCACGGCGCACCGCGTCTATCGGAAAAACTACCAGTACACCGACCGCCGCGACGAATTGAAGATCGGTCGCCGCATCCATCTTTGCCACAAGGATGGCCGCAAGATCCCGGTCGAAATCGCGCTGACCCCGGTGGAAACGCCCGAAGGTAACATGGTGATGAGCACGATCACCGATCTGACACAGCGCGTCGCCGACGAAGAGGCGATGGCGCTAAAAAACAGCGAGTTGGCCAGCGCCAACGGCAAGCTGGCCGACGCCAATGGCGAGTTGATGCAATTTGCTTATGCCGTCAGCCACGACCTGAAGGCGCCGCTAGCCTCGCTTTTGGGGCTGTTGAACCTGGTCGACGACGATCTTGCCGAAGACGATCCCAAGGCCGCCCGCGACACGGTGCTGCGGGCCAAGGAAATCTGCGAAAGAAGCCGCACCAAGGTGGAACGTGTGCTGAGATACGCCCGCGAGGCGGACGAGGAACAGTCGGCACAGATCGACCTTTCAAAGCTGGCGGACGAGGTTTGGCAGGGCATCGCGCCGGGCGCACCCATTGCAACCGACCTTATCTGCGAGTTGGACATCGCAAGCGTGACGGCCAAACCGACCGGCGTGGAAATCGTGGTCCAGAACCTGTTGGACAACGCCGTAAAATACCACGACCCGCGCAAGAAAAAGGCCACGGTCCGGCTGGAAAGCCGCGCGGCGAAGGGCGGTTTGGACCTGATCGTGTCGGACGAAGGCGTCGGTATTCCCGAGGATGAAAGCGCCCATGTCTTCGACATGTTTAAACGCGCCGACCCCCGCTCGGGCGACGGGATCGGTCTGGCCATGGTCAAGAAACAGGTCACGCGCCTCGGCGGGCGCATCAGTCTGGAAAGCGAAGTGGGGCGCGGAACCTCGGTCAGGGTCTTCCTGCCAGAGGTTGAAGAGGAAAGTGGAAAACAATGCAGATCCCGATAGTCATCGTGGACGACGAAGAAGTGGATCGCCTGCTCGTTTCCAAGCGGATCGCGCGGTCCGAATGGTCCGACGTCCTGACCCCGGTTCTGGAATCCGAAACGGGCGATGCCTTCCTTGAAGCCTTCGCCCAACCGGGCGCGATGCCAAAGGGGCGAAAGTTGATCCTGATGGACATCAACATGCCGGGCCGCAACGGTTTCGAAACCATCGAGGAATTGAAGCGTGTTCTGTCAGATGGCGACATCGACGACGACAGCACCTTTTTCATGTTCACATCTTCGGAAAACGCCAGCGACATTGCCCGGGCCAATGCGCTCGACATGGTCTGCGGCTATATCGTCAAACCCTTCGACGACAAGGATATCGAGACGATCGTCAGCGTTCTGGGGCTGGAAAAGCCAGGGTCTGTGCCCGATGACGGGATGCTGCACTAGCAAAAACCGCGTTGTCGGTGGCTTGATCCCCCGGACCAGCCGTGCCAGACACCCTTAACGGGAACGGCCAAGAGGCTCTCCATGAAGGTGATCATCTGCGGCGCGGGCCAGGTCGGCTGGCAAATCGCGCGGCATCTCTCGGGCGAGAGGAACGACGTCACCGTCGTCGACAACAACCCGGATCTGGTGCGCCGCGCCACCGACACGCTGGATGTCCAGGGCATCGCCGGTCACGCCAGCTATCCCGACACACTGGACAAGGCCGGCGCGCGCGACGCCGACATGATCATCGCCGCGACCTATTCGGACGAGGTGAACATGGTGACCTGCCAGGTTGCCCACTCGGTCTTTGAAGTGCCGCGCAAGATCGCGCGTCTGCGGGCGCAAAGCTATCACACGGCGATCTATTCCGACCTTTACCGCCGCGATCACATGCCGATCGACGTGGTTATCAGCCCGGAACGCGAAGTCGCCGAAGCCGCGCTCCGCCGCCTGAACGCGCCTGCCGCTTTCGACACCGAGATGTTTCTTGGCGGCAAGGCCCAGCTTCTGGGTATCCAGTTGGAAGAGGACTGCCCGGTCCTGAACACGCCCCTTCGGCAGTTGACCGATCTATTCTCGACCCTGCGTGCCCTTGTCGTGGGCGTGCGCCGCAAGGGCAAGCTTTTCGCGCCGGAACCGGGCGATCAGCTTTTCGCCGACGACCAGGTCTACGTGATGACCCATTTCGAGGATATCACCCGCACCTTTGAAATTTTCGGCAAGACGATCCACCGCCAGGAACGTGTCGTGATCCTTGGTGGTGGCAACGTCGGCCTTGCGGTGGCCAAGGCGCTTGAAGGTCGCGCGGAACGCCTGCGCGCCCGCGTGATCGAAAAAAGCCGCGCCTGCGCCGAACGGGCCGCTGATGAGCTTGAGCGCACTATCGTCCTGCACGGCGACGGCATGAACCGGGACATCCTGACCGAAGCGGGCATCGAACGCGCCGACGCCATCCTCGCCGTGACCGACGACGACAAGACGAACCTTCTGGCCTCGGTTCGGGCAAAACAGGCCGGTTGTGCCATGGCCATCGCGCTGGTCAACGATCCGACGCTGGTGCCGCTGATGGAACCGCTTGAGATCGACGCCTATATCAACCCCCGCGCCACCACGGTCAGTTCGATCCTGCGCCACATCCGGCACGGCCGTGTGCGCGGGGTCTATTCCCTTGGCGATGCCGAGGCCGAGGTGATCGAAGCGCAGATCCTGTCGCCTTCGTCCCTTGCCGGCCGGCAGATCCGCGACATCGGTTTTCCCGAAGGTGTTATGGTCGGTGCGGTCGAGAAAGACGGCAAGATGATCAAGCCCACAGGCGAGACCCGGATCGACGAGGGCGATGTGATCGTCGTCTTTGCCCTTGCCGACGATGTGCCCGAGGTCGAGCGGCTGTTCCAGGTCTCGATCGACTTTTTCTGATGCAAAGGCTTGCCGAAGCGCCATTTTTTGTCAGCCTTATGGGGCTGGGGGCTGCGGCCATGCTGGTGCCTTCGCTGCACGCGCTGCTGATCGATGACCATTCCACGTCGCGCGCGTTTCTCTATTCCGCCCTGTTATTCTTTATCCTGTTCATCATGCTGGCCCTTGCCACGACGGGCATGCGCATCCGCAGACAGGGGCGCAGCCACCTGATCTCGATCGTCGCCTGCCTTGTGGTTTTGCCCGTCATGCTGGCCGTGCCGCTATCCGAAGCGGTGCCGGATACGCGGTTTTTGAACGCCTATGTGGAAATGGTGTCCAGCCTCACTACAACGGGGCTGACCATGTTCGAACCGGGCCGCCTGCCGCCTTCGGTCCATCTCTGGCGGGCGATGGTCGGCTGGATGGGCGGGTTCTTCATCTGGGTTGTGGCGGTCGCGATCCTTGCTCCCTTGAACCTCGGCGGATTCGAGGTGACCTCGGAAAGCGAAATCGGGCAGGGGGCACGGGAAAACGCCGCCACGATCGACAACGCCCGCCGCCTCAGACGGTCCTGCCTGCGCCTTTTGCCGATCTACACCGGGTTGACCGGCGTGCTGTGGCTGGCGCTTTTCCTGTCGGGCGACACGCCGCTTGTGGCGATCTGCCACGCGATGTCCACCCTGTCCACCTCGGGCATATCGCCCCTCGGCGGGCTGGAAAGCAGCGCTGCGGGCTGGCGCGGCGAGGTGGTGATCCTGTTGTTCTTCGTTTTCGCCCTGTCACGCCTGACCTACTTGCGCGAAGAACGCCCCGAAGGCTGGGCCAGCCTCGGGCGCGACCCGGAGTTGCGTCTCGGCCTGCTGATCACCCTCGGGGTGGCGGCACTTTTGTTCCTGCGTCATTGGATGGTCAGCTTTGAAGAAGGCCTCGAAGTCCCGCTGATCGACGGCATCAGGGCCATCTGGGGCGCGATCTTCACGGTCATGTCCTTCCTGACGACCACCGGATTCGTCTCGACCGACTGGGAAATCGCCCAAGTCTGGTCCGGCCTCGGTGCGCCAAGCGTTCTGCTACTTGGGGTCGCCGTCTTCGGCGGCGGCGTGGCCACCACGGCGGGCGGCGTGAAACTTCTGCGGGTCTACGCGCTTTATCAGCACAGCGTGCGCGAAATGGAAAAGCTGGTGCAGCCTTCCTCCATCGGTGGCTCCGGCAGCCAGGGGCGACGGTTCCGCCGCCAGGGTGCCTTTGCGGCCTGGGTCTTCTTCATGCTGTTTGCGCTGTCCATCGCCCTGGTGATGACCGGTTTTTCCCTGATCGGCGGGGTTTCCTTTGAAGAGGCGATGATCCTGACCATCGCCTCGCTCTCGACGACCGGTCCCCTGACCGAAGTTGCAGGCTCTGCCCCCGTCGAACTGACCGCCCTTGGCGATGCCGCGCGCGCCCTCCTTGTCGCCGCAATGGTGATCGGACGGCTTGAGGCGCTGGCCCTCATCGCCTTTCTGAACCCCGAATTCTGGCGCTAGGTGAGGCTTTCGGGCCTTAGGTCCGTATCGGTCTCAAAAAGGGGGTGGTCACCAACGAATACCACCGGCATATTACCGCCTAAGAAAACATCGGTGAAACGACCGCAAGAACAAAAGGCTAGCTCCATGGCGACCGACAGACAGAATTTGCAAGACGCATTTCTGAACCACGTCAGAAAGACAAAGGTTCCCGTTACGATATTTTTGATCAACGGCGTAAAGTTGCAGGGGGTGATCACCTGGTTTGATAACTTCTGCGTTCTTCTGCGCCGCGACGGCCAATCCCAGCTTGTTTACAAGCACGCGATTTCAACCATCATGCCTGCTCAGCCCATCTCTCTTTACGAAGGTGAAGAATAAGAGTGGGACTTGGCGAAGACGAGGGCACCCGCGCCCTTGTCCTGCATCCTGACATCCAAGGCAGCGAGGCCCGGCGCGATGCGGGCTTTGCGCTGGAAGAAGCCGTGTCGCTTGCCTCGGCCTTGCCCGGTCTTTCGCTGGTCGGCGCCGACGTGGTGCGCCTTGCCAAACCGCATCCGGGGATGTTGTTCGGCAAGGGCAAGATCGAGGAGTTGGCGCAGCGCATCAAGGCCGAAGAGGTCGAACTTGTCCTGATCGACGGCCCCGTCACCCCGGTACAGCAGCGCAACCTTGAACGGGAATGGAAGGTCAAACTTCTGGACCGGACGGGACTGATCCTTGAAATCTTCTCGGATCGCGCCGCGACCCGCGAAGGTGTGCTTCAGGTCGAAATGGCGCATCTGTCGTATCAACGCACCCGCTTGGTGCGCGCCTGGACCCACCTTGAACGTCAGCGCGGCGGGCTTGGCTTCGTTGGCGGCCCGGGCGAAACCCAGATCGAGGCGGACCGCCGCGCCATCGACGACCAGTTGAACCGGCTGAAACGGCAGTTGGACAAGGTGGTCAAGACCCGCACGCTGCATCGCGACGCCCGCGCCAAGGTGCCTTACCCGATCGTCGCCCTTGTGGGCTATACGAACGCCGGAAAATCCACGATCTTCAACCGACTGACCGGGGCCGAGGTGCTGGCCAAGGACATGCTCTTCGCCACGCTGGACCCCACCATGCGGGCGGTCAACCTGCCCGGATCGGGGCGTGAGGTTATCCTGTCCGACACCGTCGGCTTTATCTCGGACCTGCCCACGCAACTTGTCGCCGCCTTCCGCGCCACATTGGAAGAAGTGCTGGCAGCGGACGTCATCTGTCACGTCCGCGACATCTCGCACCCCGAAACCGAGGCCCAGAAGGAAGACGTGCTGACGATCCTTGCCGACCTTGGCATCGGTGAAGACCGCCGCGTGATCGAGGTCTGGAACAAGATCGACCGCGTTCCACCCGAAGAACGCGCCGCCCTCGAGGTGACCGCCGAACGCCTTGAAAACACCGTCGTCACATCCGCCCTCAGCGAAGACGGCATCGCGCCCTTGCTGGCAGCGGTGGAAGCCGCACTCGACGCCGACCGCGAACAAACCACGGTCGAAATCACCCATGCCGAGGGCCGCAAACGCGCCTGGCTTTACGAACAGGGCGTCGTCACGGGGGCGATGGAAACCGAAACCGGCACAAGACTCGACGTCAACTGGACCGGGGCACAAAAGGCCCGCTTCAACCGGATGTGATCGCGCTCAATTCGCCGGTTCCAGCCGTGTGATGCCAACCGCACCGGCACGCGCCAACTCGGGGTCCAGCGTCATCGGAATGTATTCGCCCCGCCGCCACAACTCGCCCAGATCGTCGTAATGCCGCGACAGGGGATGCCCCGACTGCCCGGTCGAGGTGATGAACACCGAACTGTCGGGATCGGCAAAATCGTAAACCCCGCGATAGGTCGCGCCGTGGGTGTTCAGGAAAGGCCGCTCGCCCGTACCCGCCGTCTTGCCGCGTAACAGCGTGTTGTCCCCGCCCGAGGTCGACTGCCGGATATTCACGATCCACGAAAACCAGCCCACGTCGCCCAGCACCGGATGATCGTGGGTCGCCTCATGGGCATCACCCCACCTGAGCGATTCCAGCGCCTGCCCGTAGGTCTCGTCGATCCACAACAATGCATCGTCCAGCGCCAGCCTTGCAATATCGGTGCAGGTTTCCTCAGGCGCCGACTGGATCACGTCACACCAGACGGCGGCCCCTTGCTGGTTGCGAAACACCCGCTCCAGAAAAATCGGCTTGGGATGAGGGAACTCATCGGCCAGGGTGCCAAGCTCATCCCGGATCAACCGATCCTGCAAGGCCCGCATCCAGGCGGCATAGATCAGCGGTTCCGGCAGATGCTCGTTCATCTCGCCATTCCAATCCGCCAAGAGGTCCAGCGCATCCTTCCGGCGGCGTTCGACCGTCCCAAGCTCAGCCGCTTCGCCGGTAAACCAGAGATCCCGCGCGACCAGCGGCAAAAGCGTGCGTGCGGTCACCGAAACCGTGTCCAGCTGCGCCTCGATGAAACTTTCCCGCGTATGCACCTCGCGCGATTGCATCAGCCGTTGCCAGCGCTGTACCCGCTGCGTGTCGCCCCATCTGTGACTCATGTGCAGGGGAAAGGGTCGGTCGATCACCTTGTTGTTCGTGTTGCCGACGATCCCGCCCTCGGGATCGACAAAGGACGGATTGGAGCCGTAGGGCAGACTGCCCTGCCAGCGGTTCTCGTTCAGCCACCCGGGGGCCGGCATCCGCCCCTGGGTCTGGTTCCGCGCGGCACGGCGGGGCAGGGCGCCGATCACCTGCATGGCGATCCTTTCGCCATCCACCAACGTCATGTTCTGGGGCGGCGCAACAAAGGCTTCGCCTGCCGCGATGGCCTCGTCGATATTGCCCGCCCGCATGATACCCATCATCGCCTGGGCCGAGGTGTCCTCGGTCCCGAAGGCCGTCCAGCCGATCGAGGCGACATGCCCGCGCGGGATCACAGTGCCAAGATCGTAATGCGAACCGGGGATGATCGGGCCGTTCTCGCTCCACCTCAAGGTCAGGGTGATCGGGTCGGCATCCTTGATCCGGATGATCGAGGGTTTCGAGGCCAGGGGTCTCCAACCCGAGGGCGTCATCACCTCTTCGGGATTGTCAGGGTTCAGCCGCTCGATGAACACGTCCTGATCGTCGGCATAGGATGACGTCATCGCCCAGCCAAGGGTCTCCGACCGGCCCACCAGTACCACGGGCGCACCGGGCACCGTGCCACCGATCACCCCGCCGGTTGCCAGTTCCAACCGCGCAAGATACCAGATCGAGGGGGCGGTCAGTTCAAGATGCGGATCATTGGCCAAAAGCGTGCCGCCGGCGGCCGAGCGTACCGGGGCCGCCGCCCAGGCGTTGGAAGCCCCGTCAAACCCCGGCTCGGGCCATGGCGCAAGGGCATCGACCGGCAGGCTGGCGGCAAACTGGTCGAAGGGCGCATCGAAGAGGCTCGCATACTCGGGCAGGGCGGCCACAGCCGATCCCGGCGCATCGGGCAAAATATCAGACAACCGCTCGTCCGGCAGCATCTGCGACACCCGCGCCCGCAAAACATCGGCGGCCAGATGGCCCGACAGTTGCAGCGCCAGCAACTTGCCGATCACCAGGCTGTCGGCAGGCTGCCAGGGCGCAATCGCCGGTTCAAACAGCCAGAACTCCGGCGCCCCGCGCCCCCGCGCCCCGGAATTCACCTCGGCCAGCCAGGCATTCACCCCGGCGGCATAGGCCGTCAAGGCGGCCTTGGTGTATTCATCCTGATGCCGGAACGACGCCACCGCCTGTGCATAGAAATCGAACCGCCGCAGCAATTCGTCCACCCGCACGGTCCGTGCCCCGAACAACTCCGACAAACGCCCCTGTGCGGTGCGCCTCAGCATGGTCATCTGCCACAGCCGATCCTGCGCATGGGCCAGCCCGAGGCCGAAATAGACATCCTCGTCCGTCTCGCCAAAGATATGCGGCACATTGGCATTGTCGCGCACGATCTCAACCGGCCCCGTGATCCCCGCAACCTGCAAGGTTTCGGAATAATCCGGGATGGAACGCGAAAAGAACCAGTACAGCAGGAACGACATCAAAAGCAGCAAGGCCAAAAGCCCCGTCACAAGTCTCAGAAGCCAGCGAAAGAGACGAACCATCAGAGCCTTGTTGACTGTGCCTGCCGGTCGGTTAGGTAAAACGACAACCAAAGACTAAGCCCAATGGCAGGAGGATACCATGGCGAAATGCGCGTTTCTCGGACTGGGGGTCATGGGCTATCCGATGGCGGGCCACCTGAAAGCCGCCGGACACGAGGTGACGGTCTATAACCGCACCACCGCCAAGGCCGAGGCCTGGGCGAACGAACACGGCGGCGCTTTCGCGAAAACCCCGCGCGAAGCCGCCGATGGCGTGGATTTCGTCATGTCCTGCGTCGGCAACGACGACGACCTGCGCTCGGTCTGCCTGGGCGAGGATGGTGCCTTTGCCGGAATGAAAAGCGGCACGGTCTTCGTCGATCACACCACGGTGTCTGCCAAGGTCACCCGCGAACTCTACGGCGCAGCCGACAAATCCAACATCTCTTTCGTCGACGCCCCGATCTCGGGCGGGCAGGCGGGGGCTGAAAACGGTGTCCTGTCGATCATGTGTGGCGGTGACGACGGTGCCTACCAACGGGCCGAGCCGATCATGCAGGCCTACGGGCGCACCGTTCGCCGGATCGGGGAAAGCGGTGCCGGGCAGATGACCAAGATGTGCAACCAGATCGCCATCGCGGGCCTTGTTCAGGGCCTGTCCGAGGCGCTCCACTTTGCCGAAAAGGCCGGTCTCGACGGTCGCGCGGTAGTCGAGGTGATCTCACAGGGCGCCGCAGGCTCGTGGCAGATGTCGAACCGCTATGAAACCATGCTGGACGACCATTTCGACCACGGTTTCGCCGTCGACTGGATGAGAAAGGACCTTGGCATCTGCCTGTCCGCCGCCGATGAAACCGGGGCCAGCCTGCCGGTGACGGCCCTTGTCGACCAGTTCTACAAGGATGTGCAAAAACTCGGTGGCGGCAGGTGGGATACCTCAAGCCTGCTGAAACGGCTCCGCGCCGTCGATTGAGCGATCTGGTCAGGGCAGTTTAACCACAACTGCCCTTCTTCCCGTTTAAAATATCTCGGGGGAGGCTCCGAAGGAGACGGGGGCAGAGCCCCCCTCTCGAACCCGGACTCAGGGAATGATCCGGTTGTACTTGGTGCCTTCAATCGTCGCACCTGCCATCAACCCGGCCTGGCCAAAGACAACCGCGATGACCGGCGACAGAACCGTCGTCGTATCAGTCTGAAGATTGCCGCCCTGGTCGTTCAGCGCATACTTGATGTTGGCCCCCGCGGCCCAGCCGTCCGAGGTGCGGAACTCGGCCAGGGCTTCCTCGGTCATGAAGTACAGGACATGGGCGAACTGCTGTGCGCCGATCTGCAAGCCAAAGCTGGCTTCGGTGGCCGAGTAATAGTCGACGGTGATGTCGTTGACGCGCAATACACCGCGCCCGTAAGCCCCGCCGAAACCGAATCCGGCCTCGGTCACAAGCGGCATCACCAACATGCCGACGGCCTTGTCGCGCAGATCCCGTGTGCCGGGATAGTTGGTATCAAGAAAATTCAGCGCCGCATCGGCGCGTGCGTCCAGTTTAGCGCCGCCTTCACTGCCAATGCCATTGCCACAGGCAGAAAGCGCGAGCGTTGCGGCTGCACCCGCCAAAAGGGTGCGTCGGGTCGTACGTGTCATGGGTTCAGCCCCTGCTGATATGTAAGCCTCGAAAACATGCCCGCCTTTTCGGCGGATCTGTGCCAAGTATAGTAGAGCGTCTGGGCAGAGTCACCCTCTATAGTAGGTCATTACCCCTTTGCCGCTTGACGCTTGCGTGAATTCGCCGACAAATTTGCGCCGGACCTTGCACACCGGCTTCAACTTCCCCGATAGGTTCCATACCCATAGGGCGAAAGAAGAAGTGGCACGTGATAATGCGCCGCCTCGCTCATCCCGAACCGGATCGGCACCTCGTCCAGGAACAGCGGCTCTTCCCCGGCCTGACCGGTCCGGCGCAGATAATCCCCGGTCTGGAAGATCAATTCATAGGTTCCCGGCGCGAAGTCTTCCTTGGGAAGAATCGGCGCATCGGTCCGCCCGTCGTCATTTGTGACCGCCTCGGCGATCTTCTTGTGGCTATTGCCGGACACCCGGTAAAGCAGGATCGAAATGCCCTTTGCAGGGCATCCCTGCGCAGTATCCAGAACATGGGTGGTCAAATAGCCTGACATGGGGTGCTTTCCTTGGAAATCTTTTGAACAGGACCGGCAGGATCCTTCATAAGGAAACAGGAAACCCCGGACGGAAAGAGAAGACAAGATGCAAGAACCGCCCCGCTACCCCCGCGACATGACCGGTTATGGGGCAAACCCGCCCGATCCCCAGTGGCCCGGCGGGGCGCGGATCGCCGTTCAGATCGTGGTGAACTACGAAGAGGGCGGTGAAAACAACATCCTGCACGGCGATGCCGCCTCCGAGGCCTTCCTGTCCGAAATCGTCGGCGCGGCCCCCTGGCCGGGCCAACGCCACTGGAACATGGAATCGATCTATGAATACGGCGCCCGCGCCGGGTTCTGGCGGCTGCACCGGATGCTGAAAGACAGGCCCGTCACCGTCTACGGTGTCGCAACGGCCCTGGCCCGCGCCCCCGAACAGGTCGCCGCGATGAAAGCGGCGGGCTGGGAAATCGCCTCCCACGGGTTGAAGTGGATCGAATACAAGGACGCTGAAGAAGACGTGGAACGCGCCGACATGGCCAATGCCATCCGCCTTCATGCCGAAGTCACCGGCGCAAGACCAAGGGGCTGGTACACCGGACGCTGCTCGGACAACACCGTCCGTCTTGCCGCCGAAGAGGGCGGTTTCGCCTATGTCGCCGACGCCTATGCCGACGATCTGCCCTATTGGTCGCGCTTCGGCAGCCACGACCAGTTGATCGTTCCCTATACGCTCGATGCCAACGACATGCGCTTTGCCGTCGCCGCCGGTTTCGGCGCACCGGACGAATTCGAAAGCTACCTGAAGGACAGTTTCGACATGCTCTATGCCGAGGGCGGGCGAATGCTGTCGATCGGCCTTCATTGCCGCCTTGTCGGACGTCCCGGTCGGGCGCTGGCCCTGAAACGCGCGCTGGATCACATGGCCGCGCACGACGGCGTGTGGTTCGCCACCCGCGAGGAAATCGCCGACCATTGGGCCAGCCTCCATCCGCCCCGGTTGCAGGAACGCCCTTCGGACATGGATCAAGACACCTTCGTTGCAACCTTCGGCGGCATCTTCGAACATTCCCCATGGATCGCCGAACGGGCCTGGTCGCTCGAGCTTGGACCGACCCACGACACCAGCACCGGCGTCCACAGCGCACTTGCCCGCGTCTTTCGCAGCGCCAGCGAGGACGAACGCCTCGGCGTGTTGACGGCACACCCCGACCTTGCAGGCAAACTCGCCGCCGCCAAACGGCTGACAAAGGAATCGACCGCCGAACAGGCCTCTGCCGGGCTGGATGCGCTGTTTGACGAAGAACGCGCGGAATTCACCGCGCTCAACACCGAATACACCGACAAGTTCGGCTTCCCCTTCATCATCGCCGTGCGCGACAACACCAAGGACACGATCCTTGCCGCCTTCCGCAAACGTGTCGGCAACAGTCGCGAGGCAGAGTTCGCCGAAGCCTGCCGCCAGGTCGAACGGATCGCGGAATTGCGCTTGCAGGAATTGCTGGGCTGAGGGGGGCTTAACAAACCACCACCGAACGCCGCGTTAATGCCGCACGCGGCGTTTGCATTTAAGTCATTGGTTTCGCATGCGAAAACTTCGCCGGATCAGTTGCCACCCCGCTCGAACCGGCCCGCATCCTCGGCGGCTTTTCTGAGCGCGTTGGACTTGTTGACCGTTTCCTGCCACTCGGCTTCGGGATCGCTGTCCCAAACCACACCGCCGCCCGCCTGCACGTAAAGGTTCTCGTCCTTCAACACGGCGGTACGCAGCGCGATGCACATGTCCATGTCGCCGCCCGCGCTGAAATAGCCGACGCCGCCGCCATAGACACCGCGCTTTTCCGGCTCCAACTCGTCGATGATCTCCATCGCCCGCACCTTGGGCGCACCGGAAACGGTGCCTGCGGGCAAACCGGCCAGTAGGGCCGACAGAGCGTCGTGGTCGTCGGACAATTCGCCCACCACGTTCGACACGATGTGCATCACGTGGCTGTAGCGTTCGATGATGAATTCTTCCGTCGGGCGCACCGTGCCGATCTTGGCGACCCGGCCAACGTCGTTGCGCCCCAGGTCCAGAAGCATCAGGTGCTCGGCCAATTCCTTTTCGTCGCCCAGAAGGTCGGCCTCATGCGCACGATCCTCCTCCGGTGTTGCGCCTCTTGGCCGGGTGCCCGCGATCGGGCGGATCGTGACCTCGCCGTCAAAGACCCGCACAAGGATCTCCGGGCTGGCCCCGATCACCTGAAAACCGCCGAAATCGAAGTGGAACATGAAGGGCGACGGATTGGTTCGCCTAAGCGCGCGGTAAAGCGAAAAGGGCGGCAGGGGAAAGGGCTGTTTCCAGCGCTGCGATGGCACCACCTGAAAGATGTCGCCCGCCGCGATGTATTCGCGGGCCTTTTCCACGGCGGCCATATACTCGGCCTTCGAGAAGTTCGAGACGGGATCCGGCACGTCCATTTCGTCGCCCATATCCCGGCCAGCGGCGGGCAGGGGGCGGTCGAGATCGCGCACGGCGTCCATCACCCGTTCTGCAGCCTGCGCGTATGCGGCACGGGCGGAAAGCCCCGAACCGGCCCATGCGGGTGAGACGACGATCACCTCGCCCTTCACACCGTCCAGCACGGCCACGACCGAGGGGCGCAACAGCACCGCGTCGGGCAGGCCAAGTGGATCGGGATTCACGTCCGGCAGGTGTTCCACCAGCCGGATCATGTCATAGCCCAGGTAACCGAACAGCCCCGCAGCAGCGGCAGGCAGATCGTCGGGCAGGTCGATGCGGCTTTCCTCGATCAACGCCCGCAAGGACGTGAGCGGATCCTCGGCTTCATCGGTGAACTCGTCACGGTCAAACCGGGCCTTCCGGTTAATCTGAGCCTTGTCGCCGCGACACTGCCAGATCAGGTCGGGCTTCATCCCGATGATCGAATAGCGCCCGCGCACCTCGCCGCCCGTCACGCTTTCCAGCATGAAGGCATCGGCCCGCGCCCCCGTGAGGCGCAGCATCAGCGAAACCGGCGTATCCAGATCGGCGGCCAGCCGGGTATAGACGATCTGGTTTTCGCCCCGGTCAAAACCGGCCTCGAAGGCCTGGTATGAAGGTTCCAGCGCCATGTCAGGGCAGTTGCGCGTGAACGGCGTTGATCGCGGCCTGGTTCATCTCGATTCCGGCCGAATTGACGATGGCCTGGCTGAAGGCGCTCATCACCGCATTGGCGAAATCGCCCGAGCTTTGCTGTGCAAAAAGCTCGCGCTCTGCCTTGGCTTCGGGGCTTTCCAGATCGGGCAGGGTGGTCGCATCCAGCCGCAGGATCCAGACATCGCCATCGGCGGACAGAGTGGTGTATTCCCCTTCGTCCAGATCGAACAGGGCCGAGATGAAATCGGGCGGCGTGCCTTCGACAAATCCGGAACGATCCAGCCCCGTCGGCGTTTGTGCTGTCAGTTCAAGGGCTTCGAGTGTCGTGCCCGACTGCAACTCGCCGATCAGCGTTTCGGCCAAAGCGGTCAATGCGGTCTCGGTCTCGACTTCGCTCCAGGCGTCGGTAACCTCGTTGCGCACCTCGTCCAGGGGCAGGACAGTCGGTTCCTCGACCTTTTCAACCACCATAGCCACAAGGCCGCCATCGTCCAGTTCGACCACCTCGGCAAAATCGCCCGGCGCAGCCGATGCAGCGGCGTTGCGGAAGGCGGCATAGGCAGCGACCCCTTCGAAGACGCCGGTGTTATAGTCGATCGTGCCTTCTTCCATGTCGGTGCGTTCGGCCAGAACCGACATGTCGGCACCTCCGGCCAACAGATCGTCGACCGTGCCGCGCACATCCAGGATGATGCGACGCGCCCGGTCCGAAGCAGCCTCAAGGCGCAACTCGTCGCGGGCCTCATCAAAACTGGTTTCGCTGGCCGCCAGGATGCCGTTCATGCGGAACAGAGCAGGCCCAAGGTCCGAGGGCAGGGGGCCGACAACGCCGGGTTCACTCAGGGCAAACACCCCTTCGCCCGCTTCGTCCAGATCCTCGATGCTGACGTCGCCCAGATCAATGTCGGACAGTTCCAGCCCACGTTCGGCGACCAGCGAATCAAAGGTGACTTCACCGGCTTCAAGACGTGCCATGGCGTCCGCGGCCTGAGCCTCGCCCAGGAAAACCAGCCGTTCGACAAGCCGGCGTTCGGGCTGGATGTACTCGGACAGGCGCGAGTCATAAAGGGTCTGCAACTGCGCCTCGTCCACCTCGATGTCGTCGACCAGCATATCGGGCGTCAGCAGCGCATAGCGGATCGTTTTGGTCTCGGGACGCATGAAATCGGCGCTGTTTTCCTCGTGAAACGCAGCGAGCTCATCGTCCGTCGGCGCGGGGATCGCCTCGGCCAGGTCGGCTTCGCCAAGGCGTACCCATGTGGCGTCGCGGGTTTCGCGTGCGAAGTTGTAGAAGGTGTCAACAAAGACGTCCGGCGTTTCGATGCCGGCACCTACCGCACTTTGCAACAGGGCTTCGGAGACATCCCCGCGGATGCGGGCCTCGAACTCTCCGGCATTCAGACCGTTCTGGCGCAACGTCGCTTCATAGACCTGCCGGTCGAAATTGCCCGAGGCGTTCACGAATTCCTGCATCCCCTGGATGCGCTGCCCCACGGTGTCGTCGCCGACCGAAAGGCCAAGTGTAATAGTTTCGTTCTCAAGGGCGGCACCCGTGATCAACTGGCCAAGCGCGATCTGGTCAACACCAAGGGACCGGGCCTGTTGAAAGCTGAGCGACTGGCCGGTCTGGGCCTGAAACCGGCTCATCTGGTTCTGGATGGCGCGGGCGTAATCCTGGGTCGAAACCTCGGCCTTGCCGACGGTCGCCACCGCGCGGGTCGAACCGCCGAAATCGGTCAGACCAAAGCCCAGAAGCGCGACCACCAAAAGCCCGATGATCGCCAGAGTGACGGTGTTCTTGCCCTTGCCTTTAGCCATGATGTCTTGCCTTTGTATACGGGTCCGCACGTCGTACCCGAGCCACCCGAGGGGGGCAAGGGCAGCGCTTTATGTTCAACGATAATTCGGAGCCGTCAGTCGGTGCCGCGATAGGGTTCCACGTATTGCAGCGCCATGTCCCAGGGGAAGAAAATCCATGTGTCCTGGCTGACCCCGGTGATGAAGGTATCTGCCTGCTTTTCGCCCTCGGGCTTGGCATAGACACAGGCGAAATGGGCATTGGGGTAAAGTTCGCGCACCAGTTCCAGAGTCTTGCCGGTGTCGACCAGGTCATCGACGATCAAAACGCCGGTTCCGTCGCCCATCAGGGCCGTGTCGGGGCTTTTTAACACCTCGGCCGCTCGGCGCTGATCCGCCTTGCCGCCGCCCGAGTGGTAGGATTTCACGCTGATCGTATCGACGGTGCGGATGTCCAATTCGCGGGCGACGATCATGGCGGGCGCCATGCCGCCGCGTGTCACGGCGACCACGGCGCGCCAGGCCCCGTCGTCCGGCCCCTTGCCGTCCAACCGCCAGGCCAGCGCGCGGGCGTCGCGGTGGATCTGATCCCAGCTTACGTGAAAGCCTTTTTCGTGGGGCAGTTGGTCGGTCATTGAGCAGCGTCCTAAGTTAGCGGTCGGCCAGCAGGCGCAGGCCGAGGGCCCCCAGAACGCCTGCGGCAAGCCGGTCGGTGATGACTTTCGCGCCAAGATAGCGGCGGCGGATGGTGGCGGTGGACAAGAGCAAGGCAAGCACCGGCTGAATGATCCACTCGACCGCCAGATGATTGAAGAAAATCAGGGCCTTATCGGCGGGGGTTAAGTCAGGCGGAAAGATCACCGCAATGACGGCAGCCGCGAAAAGCACCGATTTCGGATTGCCGAGATTGATCAAGAGACCTTGCCGGAAATAGCGCCGACGCGCGGCGGATGCGGTTTCCGTCACCGGGTCTTTGGCGCTGCGCCAGACCTGAATGGCGAGCCAGATCAGGTAACAGGCCCCGACGACCTTCACGACGACATAGGCCCAGGGGAAAAGGTTGAACAGAACCTCCAGGCCCAGAAGGGCCGCCAGGGTCCATAGGGCCGCCATGAGACCTAATCCAAAGGCCGCCGCGATCCCGGCGGCGCGTCCCTCGGCCATGGTGGTGCGCACGAGGAACAGAAGCGATGGACCGGGCGAGGCTATCGCGGCCAGAAGGGTGAGGTTGAACGCGATCAGATGTTCAACGCCCAGCATCTCCCGTCACTCCTTCTTGTCGTAGGTCATGTCCGGGGCGTCGAGCGCCTTCATGCCCACCACGTGATAGCCGGAATCCACGTGCAGGACTTCGCCGGTGGTGGCGGCCCCGAGATCGGACAGAAGGTAAAGCGCGGAACCGCCCACATCCTCGATCGTCACGTTGCGGCGCAGGGGCGAATTGTATTCGTTCCACTTCAGGATATAGCGGAAATCGCCGATGCCGCTGGCGGCAAGGGTTTTGATCGTGCCTGCGCTGATGGCGTTGACGCGAATGCCGTCGCGCCCCAGATCCTCGGCCATGTAGCGCACGCTGGCTTCAAGCGCGGCCTTGCAGACACCCATGACGTTGTAATGCGGCATGACACGCTCGGCGCCGTAGTATGTCATCGTCAAGAGCGAACCACCGTCGGGCATCATCTCGGCGGCGCGTTTGGCGATGGCGGTGAAGGAGTAGACGGAAATGTCCATCGACATCATGAAGTTGTCGCGGCTGGTGTCCACATAGCGGCCACGAAGTTCATTTTTATCTGAAAAACCAATGGCATGGACGACGAAGTCCAGCTTGCCCCAACGCTCTTTCAGATCGGCGAACAGGGCGTCCACGCTGTCCATGTCAGAGACGTCGCAGGGCAGCACGATGTCTGACCCCAACTGTCCCGCCAAGGGGCCAACCCGTTTTTTCAGCGCCTCTCCCTGATAGGAAAATGCCAGTTCCGCACCCTGGTCGGCGACCGCCTTGGCGATCCCCCAGGCGATGGATCTGTCGTTGGCCAACCCCATGATCAGGCCGCGTTTGCCCGCCATAAGTCCTGTCGTCATCTTCTTTCCTCGGCCCATTTACCTGAAAGCGGGTCTATGCCATCCACGAACCTGCATCAAGAGCGAGAGGCAGACCATGTCGGACCGGGGCGGAATTTTCGAGGGCGACGATCCCTTTGTCATTGCGCAACGCTGGCTGGACGAGGCCTGGAAGGCCGAGGTGAATGACGCCAACGCGATGGCCCTTTCGACGGTCGACGAAACCGGCCTGCCGAACGTGCGCATGGTGCTCTTGAAGGAAATCGAGGCGGATGCCTTTGTTTTCTATACCAATTACGGGTCGAAAAAGGCGCGCGAGCTGGACGCGGGCGGCAAGGCGGCCTTTGTCATTCACTGGAAGTCTCTCAGGCGGCAAATCCGGGTGCGGGGAACGGTCACGAAAGAGGACGGTCCACAGGCGGACGACTATTTTGCGTCACGGTCGCTCAAAAGCCGGATCGGGGCCTGGGCGTCGAAACAGTCCGAGCCCTTGTCTTCGCGTGAAAAACTGATGGCAGATGCCGCGAAAATGGGGGTGATACATGGTTTGAACCCCAAAAGACCGCCATTTTGGGGCGGTTTTCGCATCTCGCCGGTGGAAATCGAGTTCTGGGCGGACGGGGAATTCCGCCTACACAACCGGTTCCGCTGGACGCGCGGGACCAGCGGGGATAAGTGGGCCGTCCAGCGCCTGTATCCATAAGGCCACCTAATGAAAAACTGCACATAAAATACCCGAGCAATAGGGCTTTAAAGTTGCATTAGTTCAGGTGGATGGCTCAATGTGTAAAAAAACTATGGGTGGAAACCCGAGGGATGATGCAACAGATGACCGACGCCAGAAAAGACGGGGCGCGCGTCACCGGAACCGTTAAGTGGTTTGATCCGTCGAAGGGATTTGGCTTCGTCGTTTCGGATCAAGGAGGCCCGGATATACTGCTCCACGCCAATGTTCTTCGGAACTTTGGTCAATCTTCTGTCGCCGATGCGGCAGGGATTGAAGTGATCGTGCAGGAGACCGCGCGCGGGATACAGGCTGTGGAGGTTCTGCAAATCGAACCGCCCGCAGCCGTGGACGCAGAGGAAGAATTCCCTGCGGGCGGCGAGATTGCCGAGCCGGTGGACCTGTCCCTGCCGCTTTTGCCTGCCCGCGTGAAGTGGTTCGACAAGGCCAAGGGGTTCGGTTTTGCCAACATTTTCGGACGTGACGAAGATGTCTTTTTGCACATCGAAGTTCTGCGCCGGTCCGGTCTTGCCGATCTGCAACCGGGCGAGGCGGTGTCGCTGCGCGTGGTCGAAGGCAAGCGCGGTCGCATGGCAACGCAGGTGACCTCTTGGGAAGCGGCGCTCAAATCCGACGAAGACTAGGTCTTTCGCTGACGCTCTGGGCCTGTGCCGGGGGGGCATGGGCGGAATGTGCGCCGGATCGCGTCGATCTGCGTGGCGACTGGGGGTCAGTGCGGTTTTCCGTCGAAGTGGCCGATGATCCCGGTGAACGCAACCGCGGGCTGATGTTTCGCGAAAACCTTTCCTTCAGTGCGGGGATGCTGTTCGTCTACGAGCGGCCCCAGACGGTGTCGTTCTGGATGAAGAACACGCCGATCGCGCTGGACCTGATCTTCATGGACGAGGCGGGGCGGGTGCAGCGCATCCACGAAAATGCGGTCCCCTACGACGAAACCACGATCCCCGGCGGTGCCGGGATCAAGTACGTCCTGGAAATCAACGGCGGCCTTGCATCCCGTCTGGGCATCATCGAAGGCAGCGAACTGCGCCACCCCCAGATCGCCCCCGACCCGGCCTGGCCCTGCACGGAGTGACGGGGGCTGACCTTCGAGTCAGTTCCTGGCCAGAAGTGCGTCGATTTCCGCGCGGTCGGGCATCGACGGTGCCGTGCCGGGGCGGGTGACCGAGATACCCGCAGTCGCACAACCGAACCGCAGCGCCTCCTCGGGGCTCATGCCTTCGGCGAGCGCGACGGCAAATCCACCGTTGAAGGCATCGCCCGCGCCTGTCGTCTCGGCGACGTCACCCGCCCGGATCGCAGGAACATGGACGGCGATGTCACGGTCCTTGTAGAAGACACCCTGCGCACCAAGCGTGATGATTGCGGCGCCAACGCCCCGAGACATCAAGGCATCCGCTGCGCGGGCTGCGTCATCGGGCGTTTCGACGGGCACGCCTGTAATCCCTTCGGCCTCGGATTCGTTCGGCGTGACATAGTCGCAAAGCGCAAGCATTTCGTCAGACAATTCGGCTGCGGGCGCGGGGTTCAGAATCGTTTTCGTCCCGCCGGACCGCGCGATTTCAAGGGCGCGCATTGCCGCTGCCATCGGCTGTTCCAGTTGCGTGATGAAGACATCGGCGCTTTGGATCAGTTCTGCCTGCGCCTCCACGTCCTCGACCGAAATGCGGCCCGCCGCGCCGGGCGAAATGATGATCGCGTTGTCGCCGGTTGCGGCGTCGACAAAGATGAAAGCCGCGCCGGTATAGCTTTCGGCATCAACCGTGACGGCGGGAGTGACGCCTGCCGCGTTCCAGGTGTCGCGGGCCATCTGGGCGAAGGGATCGTCGCCCAGTCGTGTCATGAAATGCACGTCCCCTCCGGCCTTCGCCGCGGCGACGGCCTGATTGGAACCCTTGCCGCCCGGCCCAAGCGCGAAATTCTCACCCAGAATTGTTTCGCCCGTCTGGGGCATTCGCTTGGCCCGGTAGGCCGTGTCGGCGACGAAAACGCCGAGGATCGCGATCTTGTTCGACATGGCGTGATTACTCCTCGGGCGGGATGACGCCCTTGCGGAACATGAAGCAGCCATAGAAGCGCCGCTCGCCGGTCTGGATCACGGCATAGGCTTCGCGGGCGCGGTCGTAAAAGTCGAAGCGTTCGATTCCGACCATGGGCCGTTCGCGTCCTTCGGCGGCGTTGATGACCCCCTGAACCTCGGTCTGAACGGGCGGCACTTCGGTCGGGTCGTCAACGATTTCCATGCGGCCTGCAAAGTCGTCGACAAAGGTATCAAGCGGCATCACGCTGAGAACGGCCTCCGCAGCTTCGGCAGCCGTGAGGTTGTCCATTCGGAGGAGTTCGCCAAGCACCGTGGACCGGGCGACCTGATCGGACGGGAAGTTCGTGTCGGCAATGACAAGAACGTCACCATGCCCCATCGCGCGAAGTGCAAACAGCACCTCTGCATTCAATCTGGCGTCGATTCCCTTGAGCATCTTCCTGTCCTTTCTTTACTCGATCCGCGCGCCGCTGGCGGGATCAAACAGATGCACGGCGCTGCTCTCGGGCCTCAGGTGGATCTGCTGGCCCGGTTTGAACTCGCGCCTGTCCCGCAACACCGTCGTCAATTCCGAGCCGTTCGCCCGCAGGACGATGTGGGTCTCGGACCCGGTCTGTTCGACGACGGCGACTTCGGCAGCCAACCCGTCTTCGGCGGGCAAAAGGCACTCCGGGCGCACGCCCAGCTTTACGGGACGGCCATCTTCGGTGTCGTGTCCGCCGCCGACCGGGAAATCCGCATCGCCGACTTTGGCCCATATGGCCCCGTCACGATGCGCCAGTGTTGCGTCCAGCATGTTCATCGACGGCGAGCCGATGAACTCGGCAACGAAGGCGTTCGCGGGCTTGTCATAAAGCTCAAGCGGTGTGCCGATCTGGGCGACATGGCCGTCGCGCAGCACAACGATCTTGTCGGCCATCGTCATCGCTTCGATCTGATCGTGCGTGACATAGACCGTCGTGGTCGACAACCGCTGATGCAACTCCCGGATCTCGGTGCGCATCTGAACGCGGAGTTTTGCATCGAGGTTGGACAGGGGTTCGTCGAATAGAAACACCTGTGGATCGCGCACGATCGCCCGGCCCATTGCGACGCGCTGGCGCTGACCGCCGGACAGGGCGCGCGGGTAGCGGTTGAGGTAGGGCGTCAGTCCAAGCACCTCGGCGGCGCGTTCGACACGTTCCTTGACCTCTGACTTGGGCATCCTTCGCATCCGAAGCGCAAAGGACATGTTCGCGGCGACGGTCTTGTGCGGATAAAGCGCGTAGTTCTGAAAGACCATCGCGATGTCGCGTTCGGCGGGCGGAAGGTTGTTCACCAGTTTGTCGGCGATCCTGATCTCGCCCGAGGTGATGTCTTCCAACCCGGCAATCATGCGAAGCAGAGTGGACTTTCCGCAACCCGACGGGCCGACAAGAACCACGAACTCTCCATCCGCGATGTTGATGTCCAACCCGTGGATCACCTCCAGATCGCCATAGGACTTTCTCAGCGACCTGATCGTCACATTCGCCATAAAGCGCCTCCCCTTGCCAAGGCGACGCTAGCCGAGCGATGCGGACCTGTCCATTCCCAAGGCGGCTATGTCTTCAAGATTGTTGACAGAACGGGGTTTCGGCTGAAACAGTCGCACCTGTCGGTGGGAAGGCACTGTGGGGAAAAGAGGCACAACCGGTCCACGTCCACACTGCGAACCGACGGAGCATCGGCGGCAAAACGTCGTCATAGGGGAGGAGATATTTCCGTGAAAGTCGAACACTACAACGCGCTTTTGGCGCGTCACAAGATCAGCCGTCGTCAGTTGATGAAGGGGGCCGCCAGCGTCGGGGCCGTCGCGGCGGCGAGCGGCGCAATTCCGTCGGCCACGTTTGCGGCGGGCCATTCGAACCTGCGTGCCGAACTCCTGGCCATTCCGGGCGTCGGCATGGGGTCGCCAACGGATGCCGACTGGCAGAAGGTGGGCGAGTTGACGCTTGGGCCGACCAAGGAACGGGTCGAAGAGGGCGAGTTCGAAGGGGTCGAGCTGACCTTCATGGGGCTGAACAACCAGAACCTGCACAACTTCCTGTTCCGCGGGTTCCTGAAACCCTGGGAAGCCTACACCGGGGCCAAGATCAACTGGATCGACCTTGCACAGGCGGACTACAACCCACGCCTTCAACAGGCCATCGCGACCGGCACCGTCGATTTCGACATCGTCGAGATGGGCGCACCTTTCGAGGGCGACACGGCGGGCAAGGGCCTGCTGGACGAGATGCCGGATTGGGTCAAGGAACAGATCGAGGCCGATGACCTTGTGGATTACCTGAAAGAGCCCGTGGGCACCTGGGACGGCAAGACCTATCGCATCACCATCGACGGCGACTGTCACACCTTTGCCTACCGGACCGACTATTTCGGTGACGGCGGCATCGGCGGGGCCGAGGTGCCGAAGACCTGGCAGCAGATCAACCAGGTGAGCAAGGACCTTGTCGGCAAGGAAGACCCGCTGACCGGTCTGCCCGCGCATGGCTATCTTGACCCGCTGAAGGGCTGGGGTGGCTTTGGGATGTACTTCATCCTCAACCGCGCTGCGGCATACGCCAAGCATCCCGACGATCCGGCGTGGCTGTTCGACCCGGATACCATGAAGCCGCGCGTCAACAACCCGGGCTTCGTCCAGGCCATCCAGGATGTGATGGATCTGATCGAGGCCGATGCCTATCCGGCGGACCAGATCAACGCCGACCCCGGCACGACCGCATTCCAGCAGTTCCTTGCCGGGACCGGCTCGATGCTGATGTGGTGGGGCGACGTGGGCTCTTCGGCGCGGACCTCGGACACCTCGGTCGTCGGCGATGTCGTCGGCTTCGGCATCAACCCGGCTTCCGAGCGGCGCTACAACGCGGCGGCGGGTGCCTGGGAAGACGAGATGAACGAAGCACCGCAGATGGCCTATATCGGCTGGGGCGTCTATGTCACCAACCGTGTCTCGGGTGACGAGAAGAAGCGCAAGGCGGCATGGTCGGCGGCAGCCCACCTTGGCGGCAAGGACCTGTCGCTCTGGACGTCGGCTTATCCGTCGGGCTTCCAGCCTTACCGGAACTCGCACTTCCAGTACGAGGAATGGGAAGCGGCAGGCTATGACCGCGCCTATATCGAGGATTATCTCGGTTCCAACGCGGACAGCTACAACCATCCGAACGCCGCCATCGAACCGCGTATCCCGGGCATCTTCCAGTACTACTCGGTCGCCGAGGACGAACTGTCCAAGGGGTTCGCGGGTCAGTACGGCTCGGCTCAGGAAACGGCGGACGCCATCGCCGCCGCCTGGGAGGCGATCACCGACCAGATCGGTCGCGAGAGCCAGATCGCGCTGTATAAAGCGTCTCTGGGGTTGTGACGAAAGGGCCGCGCGGGCGGGGTTCGCGCGCGGCCAACTCATCCTCTCAAAAGTCTTGGCGAACGCGCGATGCGCAGGCATCGACGCTTTTTCCTTGAGGGTCAAATATTCGGGAGCCAAACTCGGACCATGAGCGAAGGCGAATACCTCCACGTCGTAACCCGCGACGACATCTCGGACGCGCGGCAGCGACTCGGGCGCGGGATTGTCTGGGCGGCTGCTGCGCTGACGCTGGTCGTGGCGCTTTTGCAGACCCTCGACCAGAACGGCACGCTAGACCTCGGCTTTGCCAACTGGCGACCGACGCTTTATGCCTATTGCACCTCCATCGTTGCCTTCTGTTGGGCGCAGGTGCTGATCCATGGCGAACAGGGCAAGCGGCGGCTGTTCATCGTGCCCGCCGCGATCTTTGTCGTTTCGATGGTGGTCTTCCCGCTGTTCTTCGCGCTTGGCATCGCGTTTTCCGACTGGAACCTCAGCAGCCCGGATGGCCGACAGTTCAACGGGTTCGACAATGTGCGGCAGATGTGGGGCGATCCGTTCTACTGGAACGCGATGACGAACATGGTCTGGTACTGCCTTGCCATCATTGTCGAATACGCCATCGCCTTCGGTCTCGCCCTCTTGCTCAACGCGCAGATCCGGGGGCGAAAGTTCTTTCGCGTCGCGTTCCTTCTGCCGCTCATGCTCAGCCCGGTCGCGGTCAGCTGGATGATCGGCAAGTCGATGCTTGAGATCCGCTTCGGCCCCATTTCGCGCCTCCTGCGCGACCTCGGCTGGGACAGCCCGTCGTTCTTCGGCTCGCCCGAGGTTGCGCGGTTCTGGATCATGGCGATGGACGCCTGGACCTTCATTCCCTTCATGATGATCATGATCCTCGCCGGGCTTCAGGCGATCCCGCGCGAGTTGCATGAGGCTGCGGAGGTTGATGGCGCCCCACCGTGGCGGCGGTTCTGGGAGGTGACGTTCCCGCTGATGCTGCCGGTTTCGATCACGGCCATCCTGATCCGCATCATCTTCAAGCTGAAGCTGGCCGACATCATCATCAACGTGACCTCGGGCGGCCCGGGTGGTGCGACCGATAGCGTGACGTCCTTCATCTTCCGCGAATACCGCGACCGTTCGAACGTTGGCTACGGCACGCTTCTGGCCATCGTTTACCTGGTCATCATCGTGATTGCGATGACCATCGTGATGAAACTCGCCGACCGCTGGATGAGGCCGAGATATTGACCGACGCAACCGACACCCAGATTTTCCACGACAGCGAGGCCGACAAAGGCGCGCGGGCAGGGTGGTGGACCAGCCGAGTGCTGATCTACGGCATCCTGATCCTCTGGGCGATCATCTGTCTTTTCCCGATCTACTGGACAATCACGACCAGCTTCAAGGCCGCACCGGACGTCATGAAGGGCAACCTTGTCCCCTGGGTTGACTATGATCCGAAGTGGCTTGGCTTCCGCTCGCTAGGCCTCTCGCCCGAAACCATAGGCAGTGAGTCCACGGTGCGCGAGGAATTCCTGAAACGCTTCTGGAACTCGGCCATCATTGCTGTTTGTTCTTCGTTCCTTGCGCTGGTTCTCGGGAGCATGGCGGCCTATGGCCTTAGCCGGTTCAGCTACAAGTTCGGCTTTATGAAGAACGGCGACATCCTGTTCTTCTTCCTCAGCCAGCTTATCCTGCCGCCGGTCGTCCTCGCCCTGCCATTTCTGGTGCTCTACAAGGAAGTCGCCTTGCTCGATACGCGGATCGGGCTGATCCTGCTTTATACGCTGACCGTGCTTCCGATCGTGATCTGGATCATGCGCGACCAGTTCGGCTCGATCCCGGCAGAGCTGGAAGAAGCCGCACTTGTCGACGGTCTGTCGGTCTGGGGGGCGTTCCTGACCATCGTCATGCCCATTGCGCTGCCCGGCATGGTCGCGGCGTTTATTCTGAGCCTCGTGCTGACGTGGAACGAGTACTTCTTTGCCGCGCTTCTGACCTCGACACATGCCAACACGCTGCCTGTCATGGTCGCCAGTCAGACCGGATCGCAGGGGATTTCGTGGTGGTCGATGGCCGCGCTGTCGTTCATGGCCATCCTGCCGCTGATCGTCATCGGTATCCTGCTGGAGCGTTTCATTATCAAGGGCATGGCTGCGGGCGCGGTAAAATAGGCTTACCCAAGCGCGTGGGCGATGTTCTTCGATTGCTCATAGAGCTTCAGAAACAACGGGTACTGCCGGGCATAGGCTTCGTGCCTTTCCGGCGCGACCTCGCGGCGGACGGGGTTCCATGACGCAATATCCTTGGGCGCGGCCAGCCCGACCGCCTGCGCGGCGAGGAAAGCGTCTCCATAGGCCGCCCCGATGCTCTTGTCGCTGACGATTTGCGTCAGACCGCTGATGTCCGAAGTCGCCTGAAGCCACACCTCGTTCTGCGTTCCGCCACCAACGGCAAGCACCCGGTTGGGCTCTGCCCCGACTTCGCGGAACGTGTCGATCACATGCGCCGTGCCCATGGCGATGCCTTCAAGCACCGCGCGGTATACGTCGCCCCGTCCGTGTGTGAGGTTCATTCCAAAGAGAGCGCCCTTGGCAAGGGGGTCGTGGATCGGGGTACGCTCGCCCGAGAAGTAGGGCAGGAACAAAAGGCCGTTGGCCCCCTGCGGCGTCGCCTCGGCCTCGGCAGCCAGGGTGGCAAAGGCCGTGTCGGCCGGTAATTCCTGCGCAAAGCGATCACGGAACCAATGCGTTAACGTCCCCGACGTGGCCGCACCCGCCATCGAGGCATGGCTTTCGGGAGTGAGCCAGGGGGCGTACCAGAGCCGTGGGTCGCGGACGCGCTCTTCCGTCACCTGGATAATGAAGATGGTCGATCCCATCATCAGCATCATGTCACCGGGGGCGCGAACGCCGACGCTTAAGGCCTCGGCCGCCGCGTCGATCGTCCCGGCGGTGACCGGCGTTCCTTCGGCCAGTCCGGTCGCCTTGGCCGCCTCTGCGGTGATCCCGCCCGCGATCTCGGTCGACCAGAGCAGCCTTGGCAGCGCATCGAGCGGCAGGATGTCGTCGGCTAATGTTTCTGTCCAGTCCAGTTTCGACACATCGTAGAGCGGCGAGAAATTTGCAGCCGTGTAGTGATCGATAACAAATTCACCTGTCAGGCGATGAACGATGAAGGACGTCGACGTCAGGATTTTCGCCGTCTTCTCAAAGATTTCAGGACGGTTCCGCTTGAGCCAGAGTATCTTCGGCCCAACGGATTGAGACGTCAGGGCATTGCCGCAGCGTTCCAGGATCGCCTCCTCGCCGATCCGCGCGTTCAGGTCCTCAATCTCTGCCGTTGCGCGCGTGTCGACGCCGTAAAGCACCCCGTTAATCAACGGTTCGCCAGAGGCTGACACCGGCAACATGCAAGGCCCGATGGCACTGACCGCAACCGCCGCGATGTCGCGCGGGGGCAGGCCGGACTGAGCCAGCAGGGCCCGGGTGACATGAACGAAGTCGCCCCACCAGTCTTCTTCCGGGCGATGTTCGGCCCAGCCGGGGCGCGGCACGAGCATCTCATGCGGGCGCTGCGCCTCGGCGACAATCCTGCCCTTTTCGTCAGCGATCACGCCCTTGGAGGAATAGGTGCCTATATCGACGCCCAGGGTGTAGGTCACGCCTCGGCTCCATCGCGGTCGAGGTTGAAATCAGGGCCGATGCGACCAAGGGCGGCGACCAGCAAGTCGCGCAGGGCATCGAGGTCGCGAAGGTCGACGACTTCGCGTGATGCGTGCGAGTAGCGCAGCGGGAAGCCCACGTCGATTGAGGCCACGCCGCCGCCCACCAGTTGGACATAGGACAAATCGGTCAGCACCCCGGTCTGCGCACTTCTTTGAAGTGGGATGCCTTCCGCCCTTGCCGCGCTCTCGAACAACCGCACCATGACCGGATGCGGGATCACGCCATTGAGCGTTCCGCGTCCGTGAAAGGAATAAAGCGAAATGCCCGGCCCGCCACCAAGCCGCATCTCGCCAAGCGCAGTCATATCCGGCGTATCACTCGCCAGCATCAGGTCGATCTGGATCGCCATGTCCGGTTTCAGCCTTTCAGCCAGAGGAAGCGCACCACGGAGATTGAATTCTTCCAGCGTTGTGAAGGCAACATGCACGGTCGGCCCGCCGCTGCGTTTCGCCAGCGCCCGGCACAGCTCGATCAACACGGCGCAGCCTGCGCGGTCGTCCAGTGCCGGGGCGGTGATCCGGTTTTTGCCCAGCGCGAAACTGCCCGGCGCATAGACGACCGGCGATCCGATGCGGATGCCCGCCGCCTCGGCTTCGGCGGCGCTTTCGAAACCGCAATCCACGTAGAGATCGCCCACGCGGACCACTTGGTATTTCTCGTCCGGCGTCGTCGCATGATGGCTCTTGTTGGCAATGATCCCCGGAATGTCGCCCGCCTCGGTCGAGATCACGACCTCCTGGCTGGCCAAGGCCCGCTCGGGCACGCCGCCAAGCCGCGTCAGGCGCAGGAAACCGTCCGCCTCGATCTTGCGGACCACGAACCCGAGTTGATCCATGTGCGTGAAGACCATGACGGATGGACCATCGCCCGGAAACGTCGTCCAGAGGTTGCCCAGCCGGTCCGTCTCATGCGCACAACCAAGCGTGTCCAATTCACCCGCGATCACACGCCGGATACGGTCCTCATGCCCGGAAAGTCCGGGCACTGAAAGCAGTCGTTCCAGCAAGGCCTTCATCGCGCGGCTCTCGCGCGGTCCATGAAGTCCCTTGCGCGTTCCGGGTCCACCGCATTCCAGGTGTTGCCATCGACCTTGAGCGACGAGCCCACGATGCATCCATCTGCAATGGCCAGAACATCGGCGATGGTTTCATGTTTTACGCCGGTGTTGGCAAGGACCGGCGTGTCGGGAAGCGCGGATTTCACCGCTTCCAGATCCTCCATACGCGCGGCTTCACCGGTGATAGCACCAGAGACGAGAACGGCGTCAGGGATCGACGAGAACACCGCGCTTCGCGCGCGGTCGGCCAGCGGGCGCTGGTCCAGGCTATGGGCAAATTCGGCGGACACATTGTAAAGCATCAGGAGGTCGGATCGACCCAGCCGGTCGCGATAGCGCATGGCCGCACCGGCGTCAGGCGTCCAGGGTCCCATGTCCGAGGCATAGGTGCCGGTAAAGATCTCGCGGCAAAACGAAGCCCCGGTTGCGGCGGCAAGTGCCACGGTCGAGGTCGGATCCCAGAGGACATTGACGCCGAATGGCACTGAGATTTCGCTGCGAAGACTGCCGATCACAAATGCCATCGTCGCAAGCGAGGCACGGTCCACGTCGAACTCGTAAGGCCGGTCGTTTTCGTTGCCGAACATCACCGCGTCGACACCTGCCGCCTGAAGCGCCGAGAGGTCCGCGCGGGCCGCGCGCACGATCCCCTCCAACCCTGCTTCCGCATCAAAAAGCGGCGTCCCCGGCAGTGCGCCGAGATGCACCATGGCGATCACCGGTTTTGGTGTGCCGAACACACTTTCGTAACTGGACATGCCTGCTCCTCCCCCGTTTTCTTGTGCCAAAGCCTAGCCGGGAAATCCTTGTATCCCAAGACGAAATTGTCCTAGGTTCGATGGAAAAGGGGGGATCCATGACGCAACGCAGGCGAGGCTGGGACAGGCACGGCACGGGCGGTCTGACCTTCACCGAACTGGGGCTCGGGACGGCCCCCCTTGGCAACCTCTACCGTGCGATCAGCGACGAGGCCGCCGACGCGGTCTTCGATGCGGCGTGGGAGGCAGGCGTTCGTTATTTCGACACCGCGCCGCTTTACGGTCTGGGCCTGTCCGAGACGCGCCTCAACCGGTTTCTGCGGGGAAAGCCGCGCGACGAATACGTGTTGTCGAGCAAGATCGGGCGCCTGCTGAGGGCCGCAACCGAAGAAACGCGCACCGGACATGGCAAGTGGTTCGACGTGCCCGCGCGGCAAGAGGTTTATGACTACGGCCATGACGCCACGCTTCGCTCCGTCGAGTTTTCGCTGGAGCGTCTCGGCGTGGACCGCATCGACATCCTTTATGCGCACGATCTGGACGCCTTTACCCACGGAAACCAGGCCGCCTCCGACGCGAGGCTGAGCGAGTTCATGGAAGGTGGCTACAAGGCGCTTCTTCGACTGCGCGACGAGGGGATGATTTCCGCTTTCGGCGCAGGTCTGAACGAATGGCAGCCCTGCCAGTTTCTGGCCGAACGTGGGGATTTCGACATCTTCCTTCTTGCGGGCCGCTACACGCTTCTTGAACAGGAGGCGTTGGAAAGTTTCCTGCCGCTTTGCGTTGAGCGGGGCATCGGGATCGTGATCGGCGGGCCTTACAATTCCGGCATACTGGCGACCGGCGCGCGCGACGGGGCGTTCTATAACTATGATCCGGCGCCGCCTGAAATTCTTGAACGTGTCTCATGGATCGAAACCATGTGCAACCGGCACGGCGTCCGACTTGTCGACGCCGCGTTCCAGTTCCCGCTTCGCCATCCCGCCGTCGTCTCGGTCATTCCGGGCGGGCAGGGCCTTTCAGAGATGCAGTCCAACCTTCGCGCCGCCGAAGCGGAGATCCCCGACGCCTTATGGTCGAACCTCAAGGCGGAAGGATTGTTGCGAGAGGATGCGCCGGTTTGAAAATTGATGCCCACCAACACTTCTGGCAGCCCGCGCGCGGGGATTACGACTGGATGCCCAAGGACAACCCCACGTTGTCACGCGCATATTTCCCTTTCGATCTCGCGCCCCAGATGGCCGATGCGGGGATCACCCGCAGCGTGCTTGTTCAGGCGGCGGCCACGGTCAACGAGACCGAGTACATGCTGGGCCTCGCCGACGCGACCGAGACGGTCGGTGCTGTCGTGGGATGGGTGGATTTCGAAGCGCCCGATGTGGCAGATACGCTCGCACGTCTGGCGGAGCACCCTAAGTTCTCGGGCGTGCGCCCGATGATTCAGGACATCCCTGACGACGATTGGATGCTTCGCGACGATGTGCAGCGCGGCTTCCGCGCCGTCCGGGATCTCGGGCTGACCTTCGACGCCCTGGGCTTCCCGCGTCACCTGGAAAATTTCCTGACGATCCTCACCCGCTATGACGACATGCGCTGTGTGATCGACCATTGCATGAAGCCGGACATCGCCGGACATACCCCCGACAGCTTTCGACACTGGGCCGACGGCATGTCCGCCATCGCTTCGGAGACCGGAGCTTTCTGCAAGCTCTCCGGTCTGGTGACCGAAGCGGGCGAGAACTGGACGGTCGATGACCTCAGACCCTATGCCCATCACGTCCTCGAAGCCTTCGGACCGGATCGTGTCATGTGGGGGTCGGACTGGCCCGTCGTCCGCTTGCGGGCCGAGTATTCGCGCTGGCTGGAGGCGGCAGAGGCCCTGACCGAAGACCTGACCTCCGACGAAAGAGAGCGCGTGTTTGGCGGAACCGCTGCGGAGTTTTATCGGATCGGTGCGGCGTAGCGGATCGGCTCGTTCCTCGTTAGTCCAACGACCGCAGCCGTCAGCGAATTCTGCTTGTCGCTCGAAACGGTAGCGCCCCGGGGCCATTTGGCATCGGGTGTTTGCATGAATGAGAAAACAAGTAACTGGTTCTCGAAAAAGGCTGCTTTCAGTTCATAGCTCGCATCGCTAGTATTGTGCCGTCCTGAACTGGAAGGCCGTGGAAATTGACGAGAGTCGAGCCAACCAAAGCGGAATCGCTGTTGCGAGACGAATTATTTCGCTTCTTAGGCAGAGAAAAATTTGAGCTCATTAAAAGAACGTCGGAAGACAAGCCGGATTTTTTGTTTTCATTGAACGGTCGAGTCATTGCTTGTGAAGCAGTGCAAGTACCGCCTTCGGAAGTCTTTCAGTATGTTCACAAGCGACTTCATGAAACTCCGGACGATCAAGCAATTGGTACTCGGGTCACTTGGGCTGAAGAGCCTCATATGTGGGTTGCTTCGGCAGTAGCCGCAAAACGATCGAAGATTGTTGCGTACAAGCGAGAGACCGGAGCGGACCAATGTTGGCTGCTTGTCCACGCACCGGTAGAAGATACCCAAATTTTCGTTCGAGGAGACTTCGCCTGGGAACGACAAATGCTAGGTTATGGAGCTTCGCTTGTGCGAAGTGGCTTCGACAGAATATTGTTCTGGGAACCCAAGTCAGGGATGCAGTTAATTCATCGGCGTGGCGAAACGCACCGCCCAGTGACGTTTGATCTCGCCAAAGGGTATCCTTCGCGGTCCTTTACGCTTTTCTCGGCGCCCTTCACAACCACAGCCAAGGGTGTGGCACCTCGTGAATACGATTATGGTGAAATCGAAATATTAGACATCTTCGTGCCACCAATGGACAAACAATTTCACGGCCTCAAGCCAGCCGCTCGACTGTGGAGTTACAGGTTACGGGTCACGGCGTACGACGATCGCGCCGAAATGCATCCGGAAGTTATTCGCATACGATAGCCGCAAGTCGCGAGACTTGGCGATGCACACGGATCTGCTTGCTAATTGGTTGCCATGTAAGTCTAGAGAAAGAAAACCCGCAGGTAGCAGCCTAAGTAGGTAGCGGCTTTATCGAGAAATTTTGGCTCCGGCGGTAGGGATCGAACCTACGACCAATTGATTAACAGGAAAATTTTGTTGAATAGTCTAGCCTCTTGAAATTGTGACAAAGCGGCGATCTTCGCTTTGTATGGTTCAATAAATAAGGAGCCAAATACTTACGACCATTTGACACTCGGGGACACTGGACGCAACTTGGCGCAGTGACAAATCAGGTGACGAATGGCGAAACTGACGGATGAGGCGGTTCGGAGGGCGAAACCGCCTGTGAGGGGCCAGAGGCTGATATTCGATAACCACAGGGACGCACCATGAGGCTTCGCCCTGCGGATCACTCAGGCGGGCGGTAAAGCGTTTATCCTTCGCTACAAGATAGACGGGAGAGAACGCCGAAAAACCATCGGTGACTACCCCACTTGGTCCCTTGTGGCTGCGCGCGCTGAAGCGCGCGAACTGAGTGTCAGAGTTCAAAAGGGCGATGATCCTCTCGAAGCCGTTCGTCGTAGGAAGGCCGCGCCGATGTTGGCGGATCTCGTGACAGAGTGGCTCGAACGATACGCAACTGGTCTCAAGAGCGAGACAGCCGTCCGGGGATACATGATGAACGACTTGTTGCCGGTCCTGGGCCGAATGAAGGTAGCGGACTTGCGCCGTGTCGATCTCATCGAAGTTATCGAGGCCAAGGCAGAGAAGGCACCCCGTGCCGCCGCGCAACTCTTACTCTATAGCCGCAAGCTTTTGGATTACGCAACCGACCGTGAGGTTATTCCAGCGAACCCTTTGGCGGGTTTTAAACCATCGAAGGTGACCGTTAAAGGAACAAGAAACGCGTTGGCCGCCAAAAAACGAAAGCGGGTTCTGGACGCCGACGAAATAGCGACGTTCTGGGAGGGCTGCGTCACATGCGGGATGCATCGTCTGTCAGCATTGGCGCTCCGATTTGTGTTGGTCAGCGGGCAGCGGCCTGGAGAAGTGGCAGGGATGCACGAGAGCGAGGTATGTGGGCGCTGGTGGACGATACCAGCGGCGCGGCGTGGCAAGACAGGGACCGAACATCGAGTCTTTCTGACCGACACCGGGCTTGATATTCTTGCGGATGCCCAGAACGAACTCATGCGCCTCGGCAAGCGAAGGGGCGGGCAGAGGGGCGGCTTCTACTTCGAGGCCAGACCAAGCACGGCGGTGACAGTCCCGGCACTTTGGCGGGCCGTGCAACGCCACACCGACGAACTCGGCAACAAGCAAGATCCACAGTGGGGCCATTGGTCACCGCATGATCTGCGGCGAACGATGCGCACCGGGCTTTCGGCCAGCCGAATATTGACAGAGATTGCGGAGCTGACCATCGGCCACGAAAAACAGGGCATCGTCGCCATCTACGATCAACACCAGTATGAGGCCGAGATACAGTCGGCGCACGAGGCATGGGAGCGGCGCCTGACCGCGTTCATTGACCGACGCGCCCCATGCGCCAACAACGTCGTTTTGATTGGCGGGCGAGCGAATGCCTAGGAATTTCAAGTATGATGAACAGCATTCGATGGCTGAGTTCTATATCGCTAGCAGAGATGAGATCGAAATCGAGGCTGCGTATTTTGGATGCTCGAAATTGTACAGGGAAGATTTGCGCCAAGCCTTGATCGTGATCGATCGCCTGAAAATGGCCGGAAAATATGACGAGTATCGCGAACAAAAATTAAGATCAATGAAGCTTCGCGAGCAAGCCAAAGCGTTGGCTGACGCGTACCCTAACATGCCTGACACGGACGACCTGACGAACTTTTTGCGGGGCCTCAATAGTGCAAATCCCAAAGTCCGTGCGGAGTTTGGCGAGTTGTATGTAAGGGAGGGCTTCGCGACGAAATTCTATCCGGAAGTAAGGCACTTGTTGCGAATGCTTCCTCGCGTCACAGTAGGGAAACGTGGGCCCAAGCCATTACGCCCCCCTTGGCGCGACGCCAACGATGCAATGGACAACATGCGCTTATTCTTGGCCGACGGTCTGAACTTGAGCGACGCTGCGTTGGAGGCAGCTCGGAGGGAGCGGCAGGTGGGACAAAAATCGTGCAAAGCGCCTTAGGCAACTGTTTGAAATGAAAGAAACTCTTAGGAAATAATTTCCCTTCGAATTGTTTTCACTTCGCCTTTTCGCGGCAATTCGCAACAGTCTGGTTGTAACTTAAAACGCAACTACTGAAACGCGAGGCCAACCAATGAATTTCGATGATCTTGATGAACTGAACGAAGAATCCATTTGCGCTGCATGGGCTGGCGAGTCGGTAGGTACTTGGCAGCGCAATCGCGCGCTCGGTATCGGACCGGCCTATATCAAGAAGGGGCGGAAGGTGCTCTACCGTCGCGCAGCGATCCGCGATTATTATCTCGCTCAAGAAAAGATACCGCCCCGCTCCAAGATCAATGATGCCGCTTAGAACATCCCTGGCCCGGCAGGAATCGAGCTATGAGCGGACTACGTGCATTCGGTCTAGTCTCTACGTCAATATGGCAGAGTAATCGGTTCACCAGTTTGGAGCGGTTGGACGCTCGTCTGGCTTACATTTGGCTGCACACCAGCAGTAAGACGTCTGCCGGCATCTTGCGCATTGGGCCCGCGCATCTGTTTGAGGAAACCGATTTTATCGACAGCTTAGATCGCGCCTCGGAAGTTTTTGAGGAGCTCAGTGATGCCAAACTGATCCAGCGGCACCGGCCGTATGTAGTTCTTAACAAATATATCACTCACAACCCCGTAAAGACTTACAAGCACGCAATCGGCGCGTTCAACGAAGCCCTAGCAATGCCGGAAGGCGAAGCGAAGACGCGCCCTATCGAAGAACTAGAAAAGCAACGCGGTGCGATGGAGCTTGCTCGTTGGAGGGACAAATCGGGAGAACCGCATCCGGTGCTCTTCGATATTCACAGCTACATGACCGAAAGATCAATCCCACCCGATACCCTTTCCAATACCATTAGTGACCCATTGTGTAGAAGTAGAATAGATAAAGGAGAAAGGAGAATACCCAACGATGAGACTACGCACCCAGATCGTCCGTCGGACATGCAGCGAAAACCGCAAGGCGCAAGCGTTGAGGCCTTGCGGAGCCGTCTGGCTCGAGGATTCTAACACTGATTAACCCGATTAAAACTCACTAAATATCGCCACTTGAAGGACTTGAACGTAAAAACGCAGAACCTCAACTCACATTCCCGCCCGCTGAGATCGACAGGCACCGACGCGGAAAGAGGTTGGTCGACGCGGCGAGAGCGCAATGAACAAGGAACTCACAAATGGCTGCAGTTGATGGTCTCGAGATCCTGATCGAGCTGGGGGGGGTGGGGGCAATCTCTAGAAACTCTGCCAGAAAAAACCCGCCCCCCTCGCTCTCGCACATTTTTTTCTTGGAAAGATGGATTTTCGGGCTCTTTGGAACGCCAGTAGACTAGCGCCGGCTAAAAGAAAGACTTGAAAACAATGACGTGTGAAGTCGATTGGAATCCCGCGGCCATTCCCGGCAAGAATTTCTTTTCGTTGGTCCGGCATCGAGAGCACTTTATGCAATACAGTTCCGAAATTCGTGTGGCGTTTGATGTGGCTCGAAGTCTCGACATTTCGGCACCCTAGAGACTGAATTTTTATTTTATCGTTTTCTGTGCTTGGGCCTTCCTTTTTCCATGAGCGCCGCATGTCAATCCAAAGGAAGCTCCCCAGACTATTGACGAAGTGGTTTGCTCCCATGGGATGTGCAGGCAAGGGGCACGCGTCTGAGCGTCCGAAGCGCGGGTCCGCAATCGCGGATCCGCATCTTCAACGCCACGACTACTTGACCATAGCCGCCGCTGCGAAAACTGCTCTCAATGTTGTTCGGGAACAAACTCCTCCGGAGTACTTGAGCCTAGTCAACGGCTATGACACGCGGATACTTCCCTGTTTTGATTCCCGTCATGATCGTCAGCCTTGCATTGGGGACGGCGGCGTCCGGATATCTGCGAACCAGTCATGCCATCGCCAATACTGGACTGACCGACATTGTCATCTGTGGGTCCGAAGACACCCGAATTGTCACGGTCGATCAGGACGGTAACCCTGTTGAACGTCAGGCCGGTTGTGCCCATTGCTCGGACTGCACTCTGACACCGGTGGCAGAGGCGCCACGCTCCCTTACTCTGGCTATCCCTCACCGCGCGTTGGGTTCCCGCCGATCCATGTCCGGAGAACCGAGCTTCTATGGAGGTGGTCCAACAGTGCGGCGCGTGCGCGGTCCGCCAATCTTCGTGGATCTGCAGAAATGACCATCTTCCGTAGCATGTCCCTGTTTGCCCTGTGGCTTTTGCTCGCAGTGAGCCTCGCGTTTCCGCTCGCCGCTCAATCGTCAAAGCCGGTCCTTGCGCGCTTCCTTCCCGAGACGGCACCTGGTGATCTCGTCGAAGGCGCGGATGCCTGGGGAGCGATCCGAACGGATGTCCCGGTCGCGCCTGTCCTGAAGGACGGAGATGAGATCGGGTATGTCTTCATCACTTCGGATTTCGTCGGCACGACGGGTTACTCCGGTAAGCCGATTCACACCTTGGTTGCGATCGACCACGATGCCCGTGTTCTGGGTGTCGACCTGGTCAAGCACTCCGAACCCATTGTCCTGATCGGCATTCCCGACAGAAAAATCCGCGACATGGCGGCAGGTTATCGCGGTGTCGATCTGGTCGCCGAGGCCGCCGAACGCGGTTCGGCCCATGATCTGAACATCATCTCCGGTGCTACGGTCACGGTCATGGTGATCGACGACGGCATCATCCGCGCCGGGCTGAAGGTGGCGCGTGCGCTTGGCCTTGGCGGGTTGACGGCAGAGGTAACCAGCGGCCCGGTCTTCGAGGTCAACCCCGACGCCGAAGCGCCCGAAAGCTGGATGGAGATGGAGGGCGATGGCACCGTCCGGCGGCTCTCGCTGGATGTCGGTCAGATCAACGCGGCTTTTGAGGCGCTGGACGATCCACGCGCGGCCCGCCGCGCGCTTACCGAACCGCCGGAGACGACCTTCATCGACATGCAGCTTGCGCTGGTCAGCGTACCGGGGATCGGCGAGGCCATCCTTGGCGAGGCCGACAATCGCAACCTGCGTGACTGGTTGGAGCCTGGAGATCACGCCATCGCCGTGATTGGGCGCGGGCTCTATTCCTTCAAGGGGTCGGGCTATGTGCGGGGCGGGATCTTCGACCGGATCGTGCTTATTCAGGAAGATGTGACTGTGCGGTTCCGCGACCGGGGCCACCGGCGGATGGGGGTTATCGCGGCAGGGGATGCGCCGGAGTTCACGGAGCGCGACATCTTCAAGATACCCGCGGATCAGGGGTTCGATCCGACCAAACCTTTCCGGCTGCAATTGCTGGTGCAACGAGAGGTCGCGGCTATCGAGAAGGTCTTCACCACCTTCGAGTTGGGCTACAACCTGCCGCCCGCCTATTTGATCGACACGACGCCGGTCTCCGTGCCTGCGACCGCCCTTGATACACCCGAGGACGAGGAAGCGGCACAGTCCGATCTCTGGAGACGGGTCTGGGAAGGCAAAACGGTCGAGATCGTGATCGTTCTGATCATGCTTGCCATGCTGACGGTCGCCTTCTTCTTCCAGGGATACCTGACCCGATCGGAGCGCTTCACCTACTGGTTCCGCATGTCGTTCCTCGCCGCCACGCTGTTCTTCCTTGGCTGGTATGCAAACGCACAGCTATCGGTCGTGAACCTCATGGCGCTGTTCGGGGCACTGACCACGGATTTCTCGTGGCAGGCCTTCCTGCTCGACCCGCTGACCTTTATCCTTTGGTTTTCGGTCGCCGCTGCGCTGCTGTTCTGGGGCAGGGGCGCTTATTGCGGGTGGCTTTGTCCCTTCGGTGCGCTGCAGGAGTTGACCAACCAGGCCGCGCGGCGTCTGGGCGTGCCGCAGGTGAAATTGCCCTGGGGGCTGCACGAGCGGCTCTGGGCGGTGAAATACATGCTGTTCCTCGGCCTTTTCGGCGTCTCGCTCTGTTCCATCGAACAGGCCGAGCATCTCGCGGAGGTGGAACCGTTCAAGACCGCCATCGTGTTGAAATTCATGCGAGCCTGGCCCTTCGTCGCCTATGCAGGCGCGCTGGTCATCGCCGGGCTTTTCGTGGAGCGGTTCTATTGCAGGTATCTGTGCCCGCTCGGCGCGGCGCTGGCGATCCCTGCGCGCTTGCGCATGTTCGACTGGCTGCGCCGCTACAAGGAATGCGGCAATCCCTGCCACACCTGCGCGAACGAATGCCCGGTCGAGGCGATCCATCCCACCGGCCAGATCAACCCGAACGAATGCATCAACTGCATGCACTGTCAGGTGCTCTATCAGTCGGAAACCAAATGCCCCGTCGTCATCCGCCAGCTCAAAAGGCGCGCGGCGACCGGTGCTCCCGATGCGCCGCGGAAAGATGCCGCGGCCATCTCCAATCATCCCAACCTTCAGCAACGAAAGGGAGAAGGTCATGTCTGATTCAACGAAACGAGGCGTCAGCAGACGCGGGTTCCTGGGGGCAAGTGCTTCCGGGGCAGCAATCGTCGGGGGTACCGGCGGACGATTGGGTTTGCTGGGCGGTGCGGCGGCTTTGACGGCGACCGGTGCAACCCGTGCAACGGCACAGTCCGGCGGACATGCCGGGTTGCCCGGGCCGGGCGAGTTGGACGAGTATTATGGCTTCTGGTCCTCGGGCCAGACCGGCGAGATGCGCATTCTCGGTGTTCCGTCGATGCGCGAACTGATGCGGGTTCCGGTATTCAACCGCTGTTCGGCGACCGGTTGGGGGCAGACCAACGAGTCGATCAAGATCCTGACCCAGGACATGTTGCCCGAGACGAAAGACTACCTCGCGGCGCAGGGCAAGGTGGTTCACGACAATGGGGACCTGCACCACGTCCATATGTCCTTCACCCAAGGCAAGTACGACGGCCGCTACCTGTTCATGAACGACAAAGCGAACACGCGCGTTGCGCGGGTGCGTTGCGATGTAATGAAGCCCGACAAGATCATCGACATCCCGAACGCCAAGGCGATCCACGGGCTGCGCCCGCAGAAATGGCCGCGCACGAACTATGTCTTCGCTAATGGCGAAGACGAGGTGCCGATGGTCAATGACGGGCAGGTTCTCGACGATCCATCGCAATACGTAAACTTCTATACTGCCGTGAACGCCGACGAGATGACGGTGGCCTGGCAGGTGATGGTGTCGGGCAACCTTGACAACACCGACTGCGACTATGACGGCAAGTATGCCTTCTCGACCTCCTACAACTCGGAAATGGGCGTCACTCTTCCCGAAATGATGGAAGCCGAGATGGATCACGTGGTGATCTTCAATATTGCCGAGATCGAGGCGGGCATCGCGGCCGGTGATTATGTCGAGCTCAATGGCGTAAAGGTGATCGACGGGCGCAAGGGGCAGAACAAGAAATATACCCGTTACGTACCGATCCCCAACTCGCCGCACGGCATCAACATGGCGCCGGACAAGGTTCACCTCTGCATCGCGGGCAAGCTGTCGCCCACGGTCAGTGTACTGGACGTCACCAAGTTCGATGCGCTTTTCGAGGATGACAGTCTCGATCCGCGCTCGGTCGTGGTGGCGGAGCCGGAGCTCGGTCTCGGACCTCTCCACACCTGTTACGACGGGCAGGGCAACTGTTTCACGACGCTCTTCCTCGACAGCCAGGTGGTGAAGTGGAACATCGACAAGGCGATCCGCGCCTATAACGGCGAAGATGTGGACCCGATCATCACCAAGGCGGATGTTCACTACCAGCCGGGCCACAACTCGACCTGCGAAGGCGAGTCGCTGGACGCCAGTGCCAAGTACTACTTGTCGATGAACAAGTTCTCGAAGGACCGGTTCCTCAATACTGGGCCGTTGAAACCTGAAAACGAACAGCTTTTCGCGATCGACGGAGACGAGATGAACCTGCTCCATGACGGGCCGACCTTTGCGGAGCCGCATGACTCGATCCTGGTCCACCGCTCAAAGGTGAACCCGCTGAGTGTCTGGGACCGCAACGACCCGATGTGGGCCGATGCGCGGGCGCAGGCGGAGATCGACGGTGTCGATATCGACGACTGGCAGGACACGGTGATCCGGGACGGCAATAAGGTCCGGATCTGGATGTCGAGCCAGGCGCCGGAGTTCAGCATGTCGCAGTTCACCGTCAAGCAGGGCGATGAGGTGACGGTCTATGTGACCAACCTTGACGACATCGACGACCTGACCCATGGCTTCACGCTGAACAACCACGGGGTCGCGATGGAGGTTGGCCCGCAGGCCACGGCCTCTGTCACCTTCACGGCGTCGAAACCGGGCGTCTACTGGTATTATTGCCAGTGGTTCTGCCACGCGCTCCACATGGAGATGCGGGGCCGGATGTTTGTGGAACCCACGGGCACATGACCCGCGCCGTCCCCTTCCTGGCGCTTGCCGCGCTGATCCTGACAGCCGGGACTTGCCTAGCTGAACGGATCACCGTGCCTGCGGAGCCGGGACGCCTCGGGCATGCGCTCGCGGCGGCACAGGAGGGGGACGAGTTGATCCTTGCACCGGGGCGGCATTCCGGCCCGGTGCGCATCGAATTTCCCTTGACGCTGAGGGGCGAACCCGGCGCAGTGATTGACGCGGGCGGGCAGGGGTCCGTTGTCAAGGTCGATGCGCCCGACGTCACTGTGTTAGGCCTGACGCTCACCGGTTCTGGCCGCTCTCATGAAGAGATCGACTCCGGTGTCTCCCTCACTCGCAACGCGCGCGGGGCGCGCGTGCTGGACAATATCATCGAGGGCAATCTCTACGGCGTCGACATCCACGGCGCACGCGATGCGCTGGTGAAGGGCAACCGGATCGAAGGGTTGCGGCTGAGACGCATGAACGACAGGGGCAATGGCGTCTATGTCTGGAACGCTCCCGGATCGGTGGTCGAGGACAACGAGATACGATACGGGCGCGACGGGATTTTCTCGAATGTCTCCAAGCGCAACATCTATCGTGGCAACCTTTTTCGAGACCTGCGTTTCGCTGTGCATTACATGTACACCAACGACAGCGAGGTCTCGGACAACGTCTCGATCGGCAACCATCTGGGTTTCGCGATGATGTATTCCGACCGGATTACAGCGAAAAACAACATATCGATCCGCGACCGCGACTATGGCGTGATGCTGAACTATACAAAGTCCTCGGATGTTTTCGGCAACGTGGTTCTGATGGGCGCCGAGAAATGCGGGTTCATCTATAACAGCCACCGCAATCTTCTGGCCGAGAACATCTTTGATGGATGCGAAATCGGCATCCATTTCACCGCCGGTTCCGAGCGCAACACGATTACCGGCAATGCCTTCATCGGCAACCGGACGCAGGTGAAGTATGTCGGCACCATCGACGTGGAATGGAGCTACGAGGGCCGCGGCAACTTCTGGTCGGATCACCCGGCATTTGATCTCGACGGCGACGCGCGGGCGGACAGTGCCTATCGACCGAACGACTTGATGGATCACATCCTTTGGTCCCAGCCATCTGCCAAGCTTTTGCTTGGCGCGCCCGCTGTGCAGATCGTGCGGTGGAGTCAGGAGCAATTCCCCGCCACGTCGCCCGGTGGCGTTGTCGACAGTCATCCCCTGACCGCGCCGCCTGTGCGCGACGTTCCCGAAACCATTCTCAACTTAGCCCTGGCCGAACCGCTCTGGGCGACAGGAGGCGGAAATGACGATACTCAGCCTTTCCAACCTGACTAAGCGCTACGGGGCCGGCACGGTGCTCGATGGCGTCCATCTTGACCTTGCCGCCGGCGAACGCGTGGCACTGCTTGGCCACAACGGTGCGGGCAAATCCACGCTAATGAAGCTGGTGCTCGGACTTGTTCCGGCCACTGAGGGCAGGGTTGAGGTTGCGGGTCACGCGCCCGGATCATCGGTGGCCCGAGCACTGACCGCTTACCTGCCGGAGAATGTCGCCTTCCATCCGTCGCTCACCGCACGCGAACAGCTTCGCCATTATCTTAGGCTAAGGGGCGCCGATCCGGGGGAGGCGGGGCCGCTTCTGGACCGCGTCGGGCTGGCTGACGCCGCAGACCGCAGGATCGGCGCCTACTCTAAGGGGATGCGCCAGCGCGTCGGGCTGGCACAGGCGTTGATCGGTCGGCCGCGCCTTATGGTTCTGGACGAACCGACAAGCGGGCTCGATCCGATTTCTCGCCGCGAGTTCTATGCGTTGCTGGACGATCTCGCCGCGAGTGGCACCGCGATCCTGCTGTCTTCCCATGCCCTTTCTGAGGTCGAGACCAAGACAGACCGCATCGTCATCCTGTCGAAGGGCCGCAAGGTCGCGGAAGGTACGTTGGATACTTTGAGAGCCGAGGCCGCGCTTCCGCTTATCATCCATCTTCGCCCGCGCGAGGGCCGGGCGGAGGCGCTGGCCGCGGCTTTCCCCGAGGCGCACCCGGTCGCCGAAATGCTGACGCTCACCTGTGCGCAGTCCGAGAAGCTGGCGCTGATGACGCGGCTCTCACATTCGGCCGACACGCTCGCCGATTTCGACATGCTGCCGCCCAGCCTTGACGACATCTACGCTCATATCGGCCGGAGGGTCGCCTGATGTTCACGCGCATATTTTCAACGGCCCGGATCGAATTCCTGATTGCGCTTCGAAATCGCTGGGTGCTGATCGCAACGGCGATGATGATGCTCTTTTCGCTGGTTCTCTCGGTCGCGGGTTCGGCCCCCACTGGAGAACTCGGGGTAGACCGGCTTTCCGTGACAGTGGCCAGCCTTATCTCGCTTTCGGTCTATCTGGTGCCGCTTATCGCGCTGCTGATCTCATTCGACGCCGTCGCAGGGGAGGTCGAGCGCGGCACCCTGCCGCTCCATCTGACCTACCCGGTGGGGCGGGGAGAGATTCTTGCGGGCAAGCTCGCGGCGCAACTCGCCATTGTCGCGTTGTCCGTGACACTCGGATACGCCACCGCCGCGGTTGTCACCCTGCAAGTAAGCGGGGATGCGGCGCTTGCGGGTCTGCCCGCACTCTTTCGCCTGATCTGGACCTCCATTCTTCTCGGCGCGGTCTTTCTCTCTCTCGGTCACGCCATCTCGGCGGTGGCGCGTCGTCCCTCTAGTGCAGCGGGCATGGCTGTTGCCCTCTGGCTGGTTTTCGTCGTTCTCTACGACCTCGGCCTGCTTGCGGCAATCGTCGCAGATGACGGCGGCACCTTTACCGAAAGCGTCTTTCCCTGGCTTTTGGTCGCCAACCCGGCAGATGCCTTCCGCATCTTCAACCTTGCGGCCTCAGAGGCCGTCGGTGCGGCCTCGGGTCTGGCGGGTGCGGCGTCTTCGATTGCCGAATGGAAACCGCTTGCGTCGTTACTGCTTTGGCCGCTTGCGGCGACGGCGCTGTCACGTCTCGCTTTCGGGAGAGTTCAGCCATGAGACATTTTGCGTTCGGATTTGCCCTGCTGGCCCTTGCGGGATGCAAGGAGGAATTGGCTGGAAAGCCCGCCCCGGTCGAGATGACCGCCGAGGCGGTCGGCTACTACTGCCAGATGGAACTTCTGGATCACGTCGGCCCAAAGGGGCAGATCCACCTCGATGGAATGCCCGCGCCGGTCTTCTTCAGCCAGGTTCGGGACACCATCGCCTATCTGCACATGCCTGAACAGAGCCACGCCGTGCGGGCGACCTATGTGCAGGACATGACGGATTCAGAGTGGACAAAACCGGGGCCGTGGATCCCGGTGGAAGACGCTCATTTTGTCATCGGGTCCGACCGTCAGGGCGGCATGGATGCGCCCGAATACGTGCCGTTCTCGGACGAGGCGGCGGCGCTTGCTTTCGTCCGGCGTCATGGTGGCGAGGTCCGCCGCTTTGACCGGATTTCTGCGACTGACGTTCTAACGCAGGAGATCCCGGATGTTGCCTTCGACGAGGATATCTCCGCCCGCCTGAAATCTCTTAGCTCGGAGAGGGGAACCAACTAATGCACTACTCTCGCCGTCGCTTTCTGACACTCACCTCTGCTGCCGCCCTTGCGCTGCCCGGCATCTGCAATGCCCATCGCTGGCAGGGCGTCGCCCTTGGCGCAAAGGCCCAGATCATTCTCGATCATCCGGATGCAGAGAGGTTAACGGGCCAGGCCTTGTCCGAGATCCAACGACTGGAAGGCGTGTTCAGCCTATATCGGGCCGACTCGTCTCTGAGGCGGCTGAATGCGGATGGCGTCCTCAGGGCACCTTCATTCGAACTTCTGGAGTGCCTTGCCATTGCAGGCCGTGCGCACTCGGCGACCGAAGGCCACTTCGATCCCACCGTCCAACCGCTCTGGCAAGTCATGGCCGAGGCATGGGTGAAAGGTCACGCGCCCTCCGAAGTAGACATCGCCCAGGCTCGCAGCCTGATCGGATTTGAACGGGTCCGCTTCGACAGTGAGATCATTGAACTGGAACCGGGGCAGGCCTTGACCCTGAACGGCATCGCCCAAGGCTACATCGCTGACCGGGTGGCGGACCTGATGCGTCGGCAGGGTGTCACGGATATGCTGATCGACACTGGAGAAATCAGTGCCCTTGGGGCCTGGCCCATCGCGGTGGCGGGCAACAAGGACAGGCTTTCGCTCACCGACCGGGCCCTTGCGACCTCGGCGCATGGTGGCACGACCTTCGATCCCGCAGGTAATGTTGGCCACATTCTCGACCCCAAGGATGGCGCGCTGCGCCGACCCACCATCATCAGCATTTCGATCAGCGCAGGCAATGCAGCCTTTGCCGACGCGCTTTCGACAGGACTGAGCCTGTCGAGAAGCCGGGAAGATGTCGCCTCGATGTTGCGCAATCTCAAAGACGCGAGGCTTGAAAGCATCACCATCCGATCAGATTCATGAATCATGAGGAAATAACATGCAAACCAAACTGACACTTTCACTTGCCTTGGCATCTGCGCTCACTGGAGGTGCCGTCAATGCTGCCGACCCGGCCAAAGGCGAATCCGACTTCAAACGTTGCCGCGCCTGCCATGCGATTACTGCCGACGACGGCACCGCCATTCAGAAGGGCGGCAAAACGGGCCCGAACCTCTACGGTGTCGTCGGCCGAGTTGCCGGCTCAGCAGAAGGTTTTAACTATGGCGACTCGCTGGTTGCGGCAGGAGGTGCCGGTCTCATTTGGGATGAGGAAACCCTCACCGCCTACATCCAGGATCCCAATGCGTTCCTGAAACAGTATCTCGACGACACCGGTGCCAAGTCGAAGATGACATTCAAATTGAAGAAGGGCTCCGAAGACATGGCCGCTTACCTTGCCAATGTCTCTGGCGGAAGCTGATCCCTGAACAGTGCGGGGCGCTCAATGCCCCGCCGCCCGACGCGACGCCGCCCTGCGTCCGGCCTTCTTGCTGACGAGCCAGGGCGTCATGCGGAAGGCAGCGATCCCGAAGGCTGCAGTCCAGAAACCGGCGGCCAGTGTCACCCCGTCGATACCCGCCAAAGTTTCAAAGCCCAAGACAGCCCGCACGAGGGCCGCGGCGACCAGAAGGAAGAAGGCGAGTGTCAGGGGGCGTCCGGCCACCAGATCGCGCCCTGTATGTCCGCGCGTGGCCCGGATCATCACGGCGAGTGTCATACCGCCAATCGCGCCGATGCCCAAGAGGTGCAGCCCCGGCGCCTCCGGGACAAGCCCTGTCGCGCCGCCTGCCGCCACCAACATCCCGGCAGGCACGAAGGCATAGGCTACATGCAGCATCAACAAGAGCGGGGACGGCCAGGTCCGCGCACTACACCACCGCGCGAGCCTGAAGGTGTGTAAAACGCCGGACAACGCGAGCAGTATGGCAGGAAACCATCCCTGCTGGATGTACGCCCAACTCAACAGCGCTACCGCGCCAATGGCCAATGCCGCGCTATCGAACCGACTGAACGGCGCGGGCAGGCGGGGTTCGCCACGCGCGGCCAGCCAATTTCGCGTGAAGCTCGGAACGATGCGCCCGCCGATCAGGGTTATCAGGAAAATGACGACGGCCAGCCCCAACCGCCCGCCAACATGCGCCGAACCATTTGTCAGGACTTCGACATGAAAAATTACGTTGGACACCAGCAACAGTCCAAGCGGCACCACGACCTTCAGGTTGCGCCAGTTTCGCCCCGCCACGATCTCGACAAGAAATACAAAACCGACCGCTGTCAGATATCCGCAATCGACAACTGCCACCATTCCTCCGCCAAGTGGCAATAGACCCGCCACGGCGAACCGCCCTACCAGCCAGAGCATCGCCAGTAGCGCCAGAGGAGTCCCCTGTTTCGGCATCCGACCCGTCCAGTTCGGAACCGCAGTGAACAAGAAGCCAGCGATAACTGCGCCGCCATATCCAAAGACCATTTCGTGGACGTGCCAGTCGATCGGTTGAAACGGTCCACCCAAATCCACGATGCCGCGCCAGATCAGCCACCAGAACGGCATAACCAGCATGGCGAACCATAGTGCGGCCAGAAAGAAAGGCCTTAATCCCAGACCAAGCAGAGCAGGACCCTCATAATTTTTGCGCGGCAATGTCCTTGCTCCCGTCAAGTGAAGTCTGTTTGCAGTTTTGCCTGACTTCTGTTTGCATTACCCAGTGCGTTAGAACCTTGCGTGCGCGCAAACTTTCTCGGGGTATCATGGCAAATCTTGATCCAAGCCTGTTGAGTGGTCTTCCGCCGTTCTCGCGGCTTTCCGTGGACCAGATTCGCGAAGTTCTCGACCGCGCTACGCCCCAACGCTGGGATGAAGGCCGCGATGTTTTTCGCGCCGGAGAAGCGGCCAAGAATTTCTATCTTTTGCTAGACGGGGCGATCCGTGTCGTGCGCACGACGGAGGACGGCGAACAGGTGGTGCCGCTCCATATCCCGCCCGGACAACTTTTTGGCATCGCACCAGCCTTCAACCTCGACAGTTATCCGGCCACAGCGGTCGCGGCTGTCGAAAGCCTCACACTGTCATGGCCAACAAGGCATTGGTCGGGTTTTGTTGATCGCTATGAAGGCTTTGCATCTGAAACCTGGCAGACCATTGGTGAGAGAATGCGGCAGCTTCACTCAAGGATTGAGGAACTTTCAACGCGTGCGGTTGAACAACGCGTCGCATCCGTTCTGTTGCAGATCCTTCGCCAATCAGGCCGAAAGGTCGAGGGCGGGATCGAAATTCCCTTTCCGATCACCCGGGCGACCATAGCTGAAATGACCGGGACGACCTTGCACACAGTGAGCCGTTTGCTTTCCGGTTGGGAAAAGAACGGTATAGTGCTGAGCTCCCGCAAACACGTCATGATTACCGATCCGCACAGGCTTGTTGTCCTCAGTGGCTCGGGGCAGAGCCCCGGCAGCCCTTGATGATGCGGTGCAGATTTTCTCGGAACTCGTCCTCGTCCAGTCCGTATTCGCGACATGTATCGAGTATCGTGTGAAACGACGAAACGGGGCATCCGACGCAGAGAAAGCCTAATTCAACAAACACGGCTGCGGTTTCCGGCCAGACCTCAAATAGCCGCTCCAGAGATAAGTCAGGATCGTCGATTTCAAGTTTGTTTGCCGAAAGTGGCTTCATGCAATCATTTGACACGGCTACGAGCGCGGTTGTTTGCGCTGGAGCAAAAAAGGAGAGAAGAGCTTTCCTCAGTTGCCGTGCTTTGACCACCTTACCCCAAGCGAGAGCCCGCACTAAGTCAGCTGCAAAAAGACATGGTCAGGGTGTTTCGCATCTTGTTTTCTGTGCGTACGTTTATTTTTTCGCGCCAATGACATGCTAGAATCCTGAAGCTACGTGGTATTGTCTAAGTGAATTTGGAATTGATTGAAGATGGTCCTTGATCCCCCTTTGAAATGCCAACCTTGCGCGATAAATGAGCATTGCATCGGTGAGCGGTGGGCACCCTTAAACGAAGACGAACTCGCGGCACTTGTCGCAATTGTTGCTATGGGACAGGCTGCTCAGGCCTCTCATATCCTCGAAGAACTTGTGCCGGCAAAACCCGCCTTTTCATTTGAAGAACTCCGGGAAGAGGCCAAGATCAGGTTGACGGTGGAGGAGCCCGCCATCAAACCGGTGTTTCTGGTGTTATTGTCCTGCCCACCGGCGCCGGTAAAACGACCGTATCCTCTTTAAAGATTGCCGGAGTTCTGGCGCGTCGAAAGAAGGTTGTGTTTCTGGCTCCCACGCACGCACTCGTGGAACAGCTTACCGAAGACCTGCAGGCGATGTTTCCAAAAGACTTACTTGGCTCAGTTGTATCTAGCGATTTTGATCTTCTGCTCCAGGAGGATACCATCTTTCAGGATGTCGAAGTGATGACGCCTGAGCGATGCTTGGCAATGTTGTCCTTTGCGCCGGAGGTCTTCAACGAAGTCGGGCTCTTGGTTTTTGACGAATGCCATCTTCTCAGCCCAGAATCGGGCAAGATCAGGCGTGCCTTAGATGGAATGCTATGCGTGCTGGGATTCAATCATGTCGCGCCAGACGCGGACATTCTTTTCCTCTCGGCCATGGTTCAAAACGGTACCGAGCTTGCGAACTGGCTTTCTGACCTAACGGGTAGGCCAGCGGTCGATGTTGATCTCATCTGGAAGCCAAGTCGGCAGGCACGCGGCGTTGTAATTTATGATGCGGCTGAGTTGGGAACTGCTCGCGCGAATGCCATCCGCGCGCAACAACAAGAAGATGAACGGCGCGGTACAACAGCAGGAACCCTCCGGAAAGTTGCGCAGAACCAGTTGATGGCGCAGCCCTATGCCATCTGGGGGCTTCAGCATAACTGGTTGACCGAAAACAGCGCGTTCTGCTCCACCACACCGTTGCTTTCCGATCAGGTGAAGCTTGCAGGCAAAATTGAATACGGACCGAGCGTTCGTCTAACTCCAAACTCTAACGAGGTTGCTGCCAGAATTGCAGCCGCTGCCGCTCCCAAAGGTCTCAAGACGATCATATTTGTGAACACCAAGAATGACGCGGTGAAGGTCGCGGGTGATGTTGCAAACCTGATTAATGAGTCGATAGAGCCGACCGAACATGAGGCCCTGAGATGGAAGGCTCTAGAAACCGAACTCGGTGGTCTAAGGCATTCGTTGCTCGCGGGTCCGGCTGCCGCAGTTCCTCACAACTCGGCGATGCTGCGTTTGGAACGTGACCTCGCAGAACGAATGTTCAAACGATCGAATGGAGCCAAAGTGATCGTTGCGACACCGACTTTGGCCCAGGGCCTGAATCTTCCCGCACACCTAGCCATTTTGGCTGGCGACAAGCGTGCTAGTGCGCAAGGTGGCAGGGAGAGTCTGGAAGCCCATGAAATCCTAAACGCCGCCGCACGCGCGGGGCGTGCAGGGCACCTCGCCAACGGCTTAGTCCTTCTGGTTCCTGAGCCGATAATCGAGTTTGCCGAAACAAACAATTTGTCTGCTCGTACAGTCGAGAAACTTAAAGCCGTTCTTCCAGAAGACGATCACTGTGTGCAGATCTCCGATCCCTTGCAGATCGTTTTGGACCGCGTGAATGTTGGTGACGCGATCGACCCGCAAGTGAAGTACACCATCAATCGGTTTGCCAACCTCCCGACCGGAGATGCATTGGCTGCAACGGAACAATTGTTCGATCTTGGGAAATCCCTGGCCGCCTATGTCGCGAAGAGCCGATCAGTTGAGGAAAGATTCGAAGAGAAAGTCTCAGCGTTCAGGGCCGCTGTTGCCGAGCATCATGCCGGCAGTGCCGATGAGACTTCGGCGATGCTCGCTTCCCAAAGCGGCCTTTCGTCGGACGTCGTTGTTAGGCTAAAGGCCCGCATAAAGGCTTCCAGTGGAGCTTTGCCGACCGAGATAACAGGTTGGATCGAATGGACTACAGAATGGCTGATCGAAGATGAAGAAGCGCGCCTCGAACTGCTGGGTGATACACAACCTGGTTTGCTCACTGCCGCGGGACAACCTCAAAGCACCGTTTTGACCGAAGACATCCTTCGGCATGTACTACGCGGCATTATTGCCTGGGTTTCCGGAGCGCCACTCTCTGAAATTGAACAAATTTTGGGGGGAGAACCGGAATCGGATGCGATCACCAAGCGAACCTGTCCCCGTGCTCGCGCGCTGGCCAGCGCAGTAATCCCTCGCGGCTACTCCTTCGTGATGGGGATGGTCGCCCATGTGACAAAAGACGTTTATCCGTTCGACTTGCAGGAAGATCTCGATCAGCAGATGGTTGAGTGCATGAGCACAGCGCTACGTTTGGGCTTTGACAGCGCAGAGAAGCTCTTCTTTGCACATGACACAAATGCTCTGGGGCGCGTAGAGGCGCACATTCTTTGGCAACAAAAAATGAGAGAACCGAAAATCTAGCACAGTCCTTGCACACCCTACCACCATCGAGACACTTTCAATCTATGACTGAAACCAGTTCAGAACCAAACCAAAGCCAATCGAGGATCATTGGCAGGACCCGTCGTTTGACTTCCCATCGACGCACTACATTCGATCGTATCTTTCATAGTGGTGGTGGTTACGTCCTCGATTTTTCGGACCGGACAATGTCTGAGTGGTTTGAAGAGACGTTTGGCCTCGACATATTTCAAGAACGTTTCCAGATCGAAGGACACAGCAAAGGTAAAACTTTGAGAGGCTTCGTGGAGGTTGCCGAACCACGGCTGGTCGCAAAAGTGCTCCGCGAGCTCTGGACGTACCGCCGCAGCCTAGAAGGCTACGCTGAAGACAGTTTCGTTGAGGAAGGGCGCCTTAAGGCATGGATTGATCAGTTTTCGGCCGAGCTAGAAAATGCTTCGGCCTTAAATCTCGAAGATGCACTGCGAGATTTTTCTCGTGATACGACACTGCCCAAACTTCGCGCCGCGATCGCTGGCGACCTTGTGGCTGAGAAACCCGATGTCGCAGTCGATCGTCTGCATACTTATTGCGTTAAACGCTTCCGTGCGCTCCTCGCTGAACGAGGTAGTCGCGTCAATGCCTCGACACCTTTGCATGCAATATTTGGCGCCTATGGCAAAATTCTGCGCGACGAAGGCGCGGTTAGCGGTTTTGCACTGCCAACCCTAAGAGTGCAACACAAGCTCTTTGAGAGCCTGAATGATGCGCGCAACAAACGATCCTTTGCACACGACAATGAACTACTTGTCGTTTCTGAAGCGCAGTTCATCGTCGACTGCGTGCTTGCCTCTCTTGCGTTCATTGAGCGAATCGAAGCCGATTAAATAGTTGGAGACCGGCCAAGGAAGAGATCCAGAGATCCCGGGTAATTCCTCATTACTGCTGGCAGCAGAAGCGGTATTATTTTTGCGAGCACGCTGATCAAAAAGAGAGGGAATATGGAAACTTCTAATGAAGCTAAAGACGATAGCGTGTATAGAATGACATCTTTCGAAGGAAAAATCTCGGCAGCTGACTTCGAACAAGAGATTACTTTTGTCGCTTATGCTGGGGGCGACTGTCGCCTGACTGTTGATCCTATGCAGGTGTCTGGCGAGGCATATGTTGCACTGAGCAAATGCATGGGTCGTCCCGGTAGTCATGCTGACGCCATCACTTTGACAGGCGAGAGCGCTGATGGCAGCAAGGTCTCATCGACGCATATGGAAATTCGCGGATCACGATCCGGTAGTGAAGGTCACAAAATTCGGCTTGGAACGGGCGAAGCGTCGATCACTGTTCCTCGGAAAGACACCTCAAAAGATTCCACCATTGCTCTGAAACTATCGCTGCGGGGATTTAAGAGCTTTCGCCCCAACCCAGTACAGGCGCGGCTTGGCAGAGTTGTCGTCCAAGGCGCCAACAAAGTTTTGTCCTCTGACGATGTGAGTGGCGCGATTTTCGTCGAGTTTGGTGATGAGCAACCAAGCGATAGCTGGTATCATGACGCCGAGGCACTTGCAGAATTTGTCTGGAAGGGGCTGCAGTTTGGCCACGGAGGACGGCTTCAAGTCCCGTTGATGGAGGTTTATCGTCCAGACGAGGTGATTGCGACATTCTAGAACGGAGGTGGCCGTCCCGCGCATATACCCGCAATTCATTTCCTGGATCAATCGGAGTTCGTTGCCGCTTTGGTAGCGCGCTTCGAAAGCGAAGACCCGTTTCCTGATGCCGTCTAGCAAGCCGTGGGATGGCTCAACAATGACTCGTCTATCGACGAGGTCCGTTACTTGACTCTCATGACCGCGATCGAAACGATTTTACATAGCCTCGTCCCGGACGCATCGTCGACTCTGCTTCCGAAGACCAAATTCAAGCCCATCCGAAATGCACTCATTCAAGCCCTGGCGGAATTTGAGCTGAGCCAAGACGAAAGAGATGTACTCGAAAGCAATATCAAGCAAATCAACCGAGCGCCTTTGTCCCAGAAACTCAACGCGGTGGTCAAAAAGTACGGCCTGCCGTCCGAAGTGTTCGATCAAAGTCTAATCAGACGGCTTAACAAGCAGCGCGTCTCGATAGTACATCAAGGGAAATCCTTGAATGACGATAATCTTTGGGAATGCATGCTCTACGCTCGCGAGATGATAGCACTAATCGTCTTTTCCGAGTTGCGCTATAAAGGTCGCTATCAGAGTTATGCCGAAGGTCATGAGCAAAGGACGATGTCGTAAACGCCATCATCTTTTTTTCCAAACAGGCGTACAAGAGGAGGTCGTGATTGCTTGCGATCTTCCAGCCCTAACGATCAAAGCCAATAACCGCTGAAGAGTTCACGAATGGCAGCAATGCGGAAAGCTGCGTTGCAGCGCTGATGTAGCAGGTCAAGGTCGGCAATGGGCCTTATCTCATTCCGCGTCGAAAAGTTTTTTTAAGGTCCGTTTTGGATACGCTGTCCACTTGCATCAAACCGCATCTCGTTTCGCGCATCCCATGTAAGGGCTACTTCCGCTCCCTCTTCGGGTATGTTTCCGATCGCATCCTGTCGGACTGTGATTTGCGTGCCGTCAGCGCATCTCAGATGCACCAGGGATTCGGCACCGAGCGCCTCGATGAAGGTCACGTGGGCATTGAGCTTTGCGTCTCCGGTGGTGGTAAGCTGCATGTGTTCGGGCCGGACGCCCAGCCGCTGCTCACTCGTTCCGTTCAGGAGGTCACCGGACAGAAAATTCGTGGGTGGCGAGCCGATGAACCCGGCCACGAATTCGGTTGCGGGGTTGGAGTAGGCCTCTAATGGCGCGCCGATCTGATCGGCGATGCCGCCGTTCATGACGATCATCCGGTCTGCCATCGTCATCGCCTCGACCTGATCGTGGGTCACATAAAGAGCGGTGACGCCCAGTTCGCGCTGTAAGGCCTTGATCTCAAGCCGCATCTGCACGCGAAGTTTGGCATCGAGGTTCGACAAAGGTTCGTCGAACAGAAATACAGCCGGCTTGCGCACGATGGCGCGTCCCATAGCGACGCGCTGGCGCTGGCCACCAGACAACTCCCGAGGTTTTCGTTGCAGGTAAGGTTCCAACTGCAACATCTTTGCCGCCTGCGTCACCCGCTCTTCGACCTCCGGGCGTGGTACCTTTGCGATCTTTAGTCCGTAGGCCATGTTGTCGAAGACCGACATGTGCGGATAAAGCGCGTAATTTTGAAACACCATGGCGATATCGCGCGCCATCGGCTCGACATTGTTGACGGGTCGCCCGCCGATCCGAATCTTACCCGACGAGACAGTCTCCAACCCTGCGACCATTCGCAGAAGTGTGGATTTGCCGCAGCCCGACGGCCCGACGATCACGATGAACTCGCCATCGGCGACGTCGACCGACACCCCGTGGATGACGTCGGTTTTTCCGAAGGACTTTTTGACGTTTTCAAGTGTCAGCGTTGCCATTTGTCTTACTTCTCGCTTTCCACCAGCCCGCGGATAAAGAGCTTTTGCATCCCGATCACCACGATGACTGGTGGCACCATTGCGAGGATCGATGTCGCCATAATCGTCGGCCAATGCGCAAAGTCGTCTCCGGACGGGAACATCTGTTTTATTCCCATGACGATCGTGTTCATTTCAGGGTCCGTCGTGATCAGAAGCGGCCAGAGATACTGGTTCCAGCCGTATATGAACAGGATCACGAAGAGCGCGGCAATATTCGTGCGGCTCATCGGTAAAAGAATATCGAAGAAGAACCGCATCGGCCCCGCGCCATCGACGCGCGCCGCCTCGGCCAATTCGTCCGGCACGGTCATGAAAAACTGTCGGAACAGGAACGTCGCCGTCGCCGAGGCGATCAGCGGCAAGATCAAACCCTGATAGCTGTTCAGCATTCCGAAGTTGGCGATCACTTCGTAGGTCGGAACGATCCGCACTTCGACCGGCAGCATCAGTGTCAGGAAGATCAGCCAGAAAAATACCTTCCGGCCCGGAAAGCGGAAATAGACGATGGCGAAGGCAGACAGCAGGCTGATGGCGATCTTGCCCAGCGCGATGCCCATCGCCATGACAAGCGAGTTGAACAGCATCGTCGCGACCGGCGCGTTGACGCCGGATTTCAGTGCTCGGGCGTAGTTTTCAAAAAACTGGTCGCCGGGAAGAAGCGGCATCGGCGGGCGCACGATGTCCTGTTGTTCCACGGTCGAGGCGACGAAGGCCAGCCAGATCGGAAAGAAGATAAAGGCAACCCCGACGATCAGCCCCAGATGGGTCAGCCAAAGCCCCGCTCCGCGTTTCTGTACCATGCCCTGACGCTCGGCCATCAGTAGTGGACCCTTCGTTCGATGTACTTGAACTGCACAACGGTCAAGATCGAGACGATCACAAGAAGGATCACCGATTGTGCCGCCGAGGATCCGAGATCCTGTCCGACAAACCCGTCCGAATAGACCTTGTAGACGAGGATCGTCGTTGCCTGCTGCGGTCCGCCGCTTGTGATCGTGTGGATCACGCCGAAGGTTTCGAAGAAGGCATAGATGATGTTCACGACCAGCAGGAAGAATGTCGTCGGCGACAAAAGCGGCCAGACGATCGTTCGGAACCGTGTCCAGAAATGTGCGCCATCAATTGCCGCCGCCTCGATCACCGATTTCGGGATCGCCTGAAGACCTGCAAGGAAAAACAGGAAGTTGTAGCTGATGCGGCCCCAGGCGCTTGCGACGACGACCAGTCCCATTGCCTCGCCCTCGTTCAGGACATGGTTCCAGTCATACCCCAGGTGGCCGAGATACCACGTCACCACGCCGACCCTTGTGTTGAACATGAAAAGCCAAAGCACACCCGCCACTGCAGGCGCGACCGCGTAGGGCCAGATCAGAAGCGTGCGATAGGTCCCCGATCCCTTGATCAGCCGGTCGGCCAGCACGGCGAGATACAAGGCGACACCCATCGACACCAGGGTCACCAGGATTGAAAACACCGCCGTGGTGACGAAGGACGCGCGGTAATACGGATCGGACAACAGGAATTCGAAATTCGCAAGGCCGACCCATTGCATCGACAGACCGAACGGATCGGGAATAAACAGAGACTGCCAGATTGCCTGTCCTGCGGGGTAGAAGAAGAAGACCGCAGTTATTAGGATCTGCGGCAGAACCAGCAGCAGCGGCAGCCAAATGCCCTTGAATGTGACCCGTTTTTCCATTTGCTGTCAGAGCCACCCCGGTGAGCCCGGGGCGGCCCTTCTTTTTGATTACCGGGATGCCTGTTCGAACCGGCGCAAAAGCGCGTTACCGCGCTCTACTGCCGAGTCCATCGCGGTTTGGGCGTCCTTGTCACCTGCCCAGACGGCTTCCAGTTCCTCGTCGATGATGCCGCGGATCTGGTCAAACGAGCCAAGCCGCAGACCCTTCGAATTCGCAGTCGGTTCTTTCGCCGTCATTTGCGTCACCGCGATATCGGTGCCGGGATTTGCCTCGTAAAAGCCCTGGCTACGCGTCAGGTCGCCAGCTTCCGCCGTAATCGGAAGATAGCCGGTGTCCTGGTGCCACTTCGCTTGGATCTCGGGCGATGACAGGAAGTCTAGGAAAGCGGCAACGCCTGCGTACTCCTCGTCCGATTGTCCCTCCATTACCCAGAGCGACGCGCCGCCGATGATGGTGTTCTGCGGTTCGCTTGCGACGGTCGACCAATAGGGCAGGGGACGCACTTCGAAGTCGAATTCGGCTTCGGCCTTGATGCCTGCATAACCGGCGGAAGACTCGGTGAAGAGCGCGCATTCGCCAGCGCGGAAATTGGCACCGCCTTCGTTTCGGCGACCGGCGTAAATGAACTTGCCGTCCTTGGCCCATTCACCCATTGCCCCGATATGCGCGACCTGAGCCGGGCTGTTGAAGGCCAACTCGGTGTCGGTGCCCTCAAAGCCATTCGACTTAGTGGCAAACGGCGTATCGTGGTATGCTGAGAAATTTTCGAGGTGGATCCAACTTTGCCAGGCGGTCGTCATCGGGCAGTCGACACCTGCGGTCTTTAGCTGATCCAGAACATCTCCCACCTGTTCCCAGGTCGACATATCCGTGTCTGGGTCAATCCCCGCCTCCGACAGCTTGTCGCGGTTCACCCAAAGAACCGGGGTGGACGAGTTGAAGGGAAGGGACAGCATGTTGCCATCGGGCGAAGTGTAATAGCCCTTGACCGAGCCGATATACTTCGATTGATCGAATCCGTCGCCCATGACCTCGTAGACCGGTTTGATCGCGCCCTTGGCCGCCATCATCGTGGCTGTTCCGACCTCGAATACCATCAGGATATCCGGCTGTTCACCCGCGCGGAATGCGGCGATCCCGGCGTTGAGTGTCTCGGAATAGTTGCCCTTGTGCGTCGCAACCACCTTGTAGTCCGATTGCGAGTTATTGAAGGTCTCGACCTGTTCGGCGACGAGGTCGCCCAACCGCCCCGTAAAAGCGTGCCAGAACTCGATCTCGGTCTGTGCCATCGCGGCTTGCGCTGTGCCCAGAACAGCGGAGGCAGCAAGTATACTGATTGTGTGCTTCATCTCTTTCTCCCTTTAGGTTGCGTGTGCGGGCGGCGCGTCCACCCCATGCCGCGCGTTATCGTCGCGCGTTGTGAAAAGCTTATGACAGGCGGTGTCATCATGGCCGCTCCACCACGAAGTCGGGCACGATCCCCGAGCGCCCGATGGCCGCCTCTGCGTCCTGTCCGGCGAAAAAGCCGTAACCGGATATCAGTGCTGAACCGACACCGGCAGCCTGTGCCCCCAGAATGTCGGTGTGCAAGCTGTCACCCACCATTACGACGCGGTTACGCTGGACAGGACCCAACTTGTCAAAAACCATATCAAATATATTCCGAAATGGCTTGCCAAAGAATTCGGGCACAACGCCGGTCCGGTCTGCCAACCGATGTGCGAAATGCCCGGGTTCGGTCGAAAATCCGGATTCGCGCGGTGCCACGATATCCGGGTTCCCGACCAGGACTGGTCGCAGCCGCGCGGCAAGCGCCTGCTCAAGCAAGGTTTGACGGACTTCGGTCCAGGCAGCACTGCCCACCATTAGAAATGCATCGACCGTCTTGTAGGGCTCGGGATCCTCTTCAAGGTAAGTCAGATCAAGACATTCCAAATCCCGCAATCCGGCACTACGGGTGGCCATAAGACCCCAATGCAGGTTCGAGCGACCGGCCAGCCCGGCGAGCAGCGTAAGTCGGCTTGTGACAACATCTTCAGGTGCAAAGTCGTAGCCAAGCCGCTTGTATTTCTCCATCAGCGCTGCGTGGGGAAACCCGGCGGCATTGGATACCACCAAGACACGTTTGCCCGCCGTTCGAAGATCTGCGACGCGCTCAACCGTTCCCGGAATAGCGGCCTCACCGATGTTAAGCACCCCAAAGGCATCCAGAAGAAACACGTCATACGCATCCGCAATGTCCGCTAGGGTCCCGATATTCGTATACGCCTTGCCATGAGAGCTTGTCGGCGGCAGGCGGTGGCGGACCGCCTCATAGGCAGCAAAGGCCTCATGTGCCGACATCGACATCAGATGATCGCTCCCCGTACTTTTGCCGACACCCATTCGCTGATGACGACGGCGAAAAGAATGACGATTAGGATCAGGCTGACCTGAGGCCAGGCGAGCACGTTGAGAGAAGCGGATAGCTGCAAGCCGATTCCGCCGGCACCAACCAGACCCAGTACCGTGGATTCGCGGATATTGATGTCCCAGCGGAAGACGGCGATGCCGGCAAAGGCGGGCAAGATTTGCGGAACGATCCCGTATGCCATGACCTGCCAACGGGATGCGCCGGTGGCGGTGATCGCCTCTACTTGCGTGTGGTCGATCTCCTCGATCGCTTCGTAAAGCAGCTTGGCGCAGAAACCGATCGAGCGAATGGCGATGGCGATGACGCCCGCAAAGACGCCGGGACCGATGATGGCAATGAGGAGCAGCGCCCAGATCAGCGAGTTGATCGAGCGGGTGGACACGATGATTAGCAGAGCTATCGGTCGAATGAACAATGCCGAGGGTGTGGTATTCCGCGCCGCGAGAAAGGCGACCGGCACCGCAAGACAAAGAGCGATGAGAGTGCCAAGCGTTGCGATGTTCAGCGTGTCCCAAATCGGGCGCCCCAGTTGTGTGATGTATTGCCACCTGGGCGGCGTGGCGCGCGTCCAGATGTCGCCCGCAATCCGGGGCGCATCCCAGACAAAGAACCAGGTGGTCGAGGCCGAGATGATTTGCCAGCAGTAGACAAAAACGGCCACGCCCAACAACCACCCGAACCAGCGAACAAGGCTTTCGCCCGTGGTCCGCCGTCGCCAGATATGCGCCCCATCGTGCTCCAGAACCGGCATTACTGCACCCTCGCGCGAATGATCCCCGAGAGGTATTCAAGTGCCATGACGATCCCGATGATCAGGATCAGGATTGCTGCCGCCGTGTCGTATTCATAGCGGTCGAAGGCCGTGTTCAGCGTCGCACCGATGCCGCCCGCACCTACGAGACCAAGGATCGCGCTCTCGCGAAAATTGATGTCGATTCGGTACATGGATAGCCCCACCAGCCGCGGCATGACCTGTGGCTGCACTCCGTAGTTGATCCACTGCATCCAGCGGGCTCCGCTGGCCTTGATCGCCTCGGCCTGCACCTTGTCCATGGCCTCGATGTCTTCGGCCAAAAGCTTTGATAGAAAACCGATGGTCGCAAAGGAGAGCGTCAGGAAACCCGCCAAGGGGCCGAAGCCAAAGATCGCAACCAGAAGGATCGCGACGATGATTTCCTGCAGTGCCCGGCTAATTGCAACGATTCCGCGACAGATGACATAGACCGGCAGAGGCGCGATGTTCTGTGCCGCGCCCAGACCTATGGGGATGGAAATCAGGATACCGACTACCGAAGCGGCCACCGTCATCACAATACTTTCCAGTAGACCCTCCCAGATGTCGCTCCAGCGGGACAGGAAGTCGGGGCTGGTGAAGGCCATGACAAAGGCCCAGCCTCGATCCAGCCCCTCATAGACACGACCCCAGTCCACTTCGATTGTCAGAACGGCGGCGATCAGATAGGCGACGAAGCCGATGGCCAATGTCCAGCGCAGCCATGTCCGCTTTACGAAAGGTGGCTTGCGCCAGCCCCGTCCCAGCATGTCGTCGAGTTCACGGTGGCTCATTCTGCTGCCTCAACGTCTTCGTCGTCCTCGACCTTTTCGATGGTCGCTTCCCAATCCTCTTCGCCATAGATCTCGGTCAACTTGTCGGGCGTCAGCCCATTTGGTCCGCCGTCATAAACTATTTCGCCGAAGCGCAGGCCGACGACGCGGGGCACAAACATCTGGGCCAGCGCGACGTCGTGGATATTGATGATCGCGGCAAGGCCGCGCTCCTGACAAAGCTCGGTAATCAGGCGCATGATCTGGCGCGAGGTCTTAGGGTCGAGCGAAGCGGTCGGCTCGTCCACCAGCAATAGTTTCGGATTTTGTATCAGGGCACGGCAGATGCCGACGCGCTGGCGCTGACCGCCGGAAAGCTCGTCGGCACGTTTGTCGGCCATGTGCAGCAGGCCAACCCGATCAAGCAGGCGGAATGCCTCATCAACGTCGGTTTGCGGGTAGCGGCGCAGGAAACTGCGCCAGAATCCGACATACCCAAGCCGCCCGGACAGCACGTTTTCCATGACTGTCAGGCGTTCGACCAACGCGTACTCCTGGAAAATCATTCCCATCTCGCGTCGCGCTTTCCTAAGCGCACCCGAGCCAAGTTGCGTCAGGTCTACGTCATCTAGCATGACTGCACCGCTGGTCGGTTCGACCAGACGGTTGATGCAACGGATCATCGTCGACTTGCCGGCACCCGATGGCCCGATCAAGGCCAGAACCTGGCCTTTGGGCACCTCGAGATCAATCGCCTTCAGCGCCTGATCGCCTGTCTTGTATGTTTTTGTAAGTTTCTGAAGACGCAGCATGAAACAGCCCCTAACGCGGCAGTGTGACAGGCCCTTGACGGGCCTGCCAAATTCTTAGCGGATCATTCGCAGGCGTAGGACACGCCGTTTGCCGCATCGATCTTGCGGATGACGTCCCAGAACTCCTGATAGGTCATCTCAAGAAACTGCCCTTCGTTCGATTTCTCGAACTCGGCCTGAAGCGTGGTGCCTTCCCATTCGAAGTTGAAGAACGCATTTCGGATCTGCTCCTGAAGCTCTGGCTTCAGGTTGTAGACCGTGCCGAAGCCGGTGGTCGGGAAGGTTTGCGACTTGTAGATCGTCACCACGTCTTCTTCCTTGATCACGTCGCGGCTGATCATCCGGAATTTGACCGAGTTCGCAATGGAAGCCGCCATGTAGTCCTTGTTGGCGACACCCAGGATCGAGTTGTCGTGCTTGCCCGAGAAGACCGGCTCGAAGTCGCGTTCGGGCAGAAGGTCGAAATCACCCTTCAGGATCGCAGATGGTGCCTTGAACCCGGAGTTCGACGTGGGCGAGGTAAAGGCAAGCTGCTTGCCCTTGATGTCCTCGACGCTTTCGATACCCGATCCCGGATAGGTGATGATCTCCATTTCATAGCCGAAGTTGCCGTCCTTCGATGCCATGATGGTAAAGGGACGGAACCCGGCGCAGTTCACCGCCAAGGGGTTCGACCCGGTGTTGAAGCCCGCGATATGCAGGCGACCCGACCGCATCGCTTCGATCTGTGCGGCGTTGTTCTGAACCGGGAAGAACATGACGTCTTTGCCCGTTTCCGCCTCAAGGTGCGTCAGGAAGTCCGACCAAGCCGTCTTGTAGACGGCCGGATCCTCGACCGGCGTATAAGCGAAGATCAACGTGTCGGGGTCGATCTGATCGGCGGGATCGCTCGGAATGTCCGCGATCAGGTCGCCGTCCGCATCGCAGAACCGTTCGTCCAGGTCGCCGCGCGGACAATCCTGAGCCGACGCCGTACCGCCAAGTGACAAGAGCGCGATGGCAGATGCGCCCAGAAATAGTCTGATATCCAGTTTCATGATGTTTCCTCCCAGTCATGCGGCTTTTACTGCCGCTCCAAGTCTCAAGTCATGCGCGCTGTGCGACGATGATCTCGACATCGGCCCCCTCCAGAGCCGCAAGCAATTCCCCTCTCGGTCGTTCGTCCATGACGACGGAATCAAATTCCGCCATCTCTCCAACATGAGCCAGACCCTTCCGTCCAAACTTGTGGGAGTCAATCAACAGATGCCGCTTGGCCGCGCGGTGAAGCATCATCCGCTTAACGGCGGCGAACCCCCGAACCGTCTCGGATGGTCCTTCCGGCGACAGGCCAGAGGCACCGATCATGCAGCGATCGACGTTAAAACGGGAAAGGAATTCCAGCGTTTCGGTCCCGATCACCGCCGATTCCGCGGCCAGGTATTCACCCGGACACAACAGTACTTCGGGTGCCCCATGTCCGATCGTCATGGCCACGGGGATCGAGTTGGTGATCACGGTGCATTGGGTTTCGCGATAGGCCAGCGCGCGCGCCATCTGGATCGTGGTCGAGCCAGAGTCGATCATCACCGTCTCGCCGTCCTGCACCAGGTCCGCCGCCATGAGGCCAATCCGTTCGCGTTCTTCTATGCGTGCGCCGGTCCGCTCGTCCAGGCTTGGATAATGCCCTTGCGACGGAGCTGACGCGCCACCATGAGCCCGCGCAATCAGCCCGTCGTCGGACAGTGCATCGAAATCGCGGCGCACCGTCTCGGTCGAGACATTGAATCGCTGTGCCAACTCGCTGATTCGCACATGCGGACGCAACTTCAGTTCCAGCAGGATCTGACGGCGTCGATCGGTTTTCTTGAGCCGGTCACGGCCCTTGCCTGAATCCTTTTTTGAGCGTGTTTCGCCTTTGTTCATCGCCGCATCCGGAAATCATTTGTCACCACTTTTGTGGTCTTTCAGTCAGGTTGCAACAATTTTTGTTGCATAAACCTCGTTCAGGTGGTGAAAATTCAGAAAACACCAAGGAAAACGAGGCGTATGCCAACAAACGTGCCCAGCAATGCGAAGTTCGAAGTCGCAAAGGGATGATCATCCTTGCCGCAAATCTCGCGGCAGGCGTTGCCCTTCTCTTGTGGTCGGTTCGCCTAATCCGAACGGGGGTTGAGCGTGCCTTCATGCCCGAGTTGAAGCGCGGCCTGAAGAATCTGTCCGACAACAGTCTGTCCGCCGCTGCGGGAGGCAGCCTTGCGGCGATGCTGATGCAAAGCTCGACAGCAGTCGCGCTGATCGGCGCCGGCTTCGCGACCTCCGGTATGTTGGCGCCTCATTCCGCTCTCGGGCTACTTCTCGGTGCAGATCTCGGTTCGGCGATGATGGCGCAGGTGCTTCTCCTGCCCATGCAAGCCGTGGTGCCTTTCGTAATGCTCCTTGGAGTGGCAATGTTTTTCAAGGCCAGCACCCGGAAAACGAAACAGGTCGGACGCATCATCATCGGCTTCGCACTTGTCCTCATTTCGCTTGGCATGATCCGTGCCGCGACGGCCCCCATCGCGGAAAGCCCGATTGTCGTGTCCGTAGCAGAGTATTTCCACGGTGACCTGATCAGCGCCTTCGCGGTCGCCGCGCTATTGGCATGGGCGATGCATTCCAGTCTCGCCGCGGTCCTTACCTTCGCCACCTTCGCCGCCATCGGGTTGGTCACGGCCCCCGTCGCGGCGGCTTTGGTCATCGGTGCGAACCTGGGCGGAGCCGTCATTCCTTTTGCACTTCTTTGGGCTGGCGAACGTCCAGCCAAGATCGTGGTCCTCGGTAATCTCGTTGCCCGTGGCGGGCTTGCATTTGGCGCGATTGCGCTACTTGTGGCCGACCTGATCCCGCTTCACCTTCTTGGAAATGGCGCCGGTCAACAGGCCGTCACTTTGCATATCGTGTTCAATGCATGTCTGCTTGTGGTCGTCCTGCCGCTTGTTGCGCCATTGTCGCGCGTCGTCGAAAGCGTCCTGCCGCGCCATCCCGACGGGCGGGCGGAAACCGTCAGCGCTCTGGATCCCGCAGCGCTTGATCATGCGCCCCTGGCGTTGGCATGCGCCCAGAGGGAACTCCTTCGGATGTCGGAAACGGTCCACTCGATTCTCGTGCCGGTTATGCATCTTTTCCGAACATGGGATCCGGACCTTGCCCGGATGATACAGCGGCGCGAAGACGAAGTGGACCGGATGCACTTCGAAACCAAGATCTATGTCTCGCGCCTCCGCGAAACGGAAATCCGTTCGGACGAGGAAAAGAGGACACTCGACATCGTCGCCATGGCCAACAACCTGGAAGAGGCGGCGGACCGGATTGCCGTCGACCTTGTCACTTTGGCCAAAAAGATGTCGGACGAAGCGCTCACTTTCTCGGCGCAGGGTCTTCGCGATCTTGAACATTTCCATGACCAGATCGTCACAAATGGCCAGCTGGCGCTTAGGGTCATGACGACCGGCGATGCCGAAGCGGCACGCCAACTCGTGGCCGAAAAGGACCGCATTCGCATTGAAGAACAGACGCTTCAGGAACGGCACCTCAAGCGGTTGCAACAGGGTGCAACAGCGTCAATTGAAACAACCAACATCCACCAGGAGATGCTGCGACTGCTCAAGCAGATAAACGCCGCGCTGACCTATGTCGCCTATCCTATCGCCGAAGAAACCGGCGATCTGCTTGATAGCCGTCTCGCACGCCCACAAAGCGTCGGAGGCATGTCGTGACACGCACCGAGACCGCAGCCCAAATTGCCGCGTTGCCGATCTGTCGGGACAAGAACGGCAAGCTTCGCGTGTTGATGGTAACATCGCGCGAGCGAGGGAGGTGGGTCATGCCAAAGGGCTGGCTCATGGACGGCAAGAAACCCTGGCGTGCCGCCGAGATCGAGGCCTTGGAAGAGGCAGGCGCAATCGGGTTCATTTCTGACGAATCGATTGGGCAATATCACTATGCCAAGCGTCTCGATGGTGGAGGCAAGATCCGCTGTTGCGTGACGCTTTATCCGATGGTCGTGGAAAAGCTGAAGCGTCGATGGAAGGAAAGCCGCGAGCGCAAACGCCACTGGTTTTCGCCGCGCAAGGCCGCGAAGCTGGTGGAGGAGAAAGAGCTTTCCCGCCTTCTCAAGGATTTGGCGGACAATCAGGGCAAGCTGGCGATCATCGAAGACCTGCGAAGGGCGGCATGAAATCGGGCACGAAACATCCGGGCAATCCGGACATCTGAACTCAAAGGGAGGAGCGAAAATGAAGAAACTTGCAATTACCGCAGCGGGGTCACTGTTGGCCCTGACAGCGTCAATTTCGGCGGCACAGGCCGACAAGTTGACGCTCTATTGTTCGGCTCAGGAAGACTGGTGCCAGCTCATGGCGCGCAGCTTCGAAGAAGCGACCGGCATTGATGTCAACATGACCCGCAAATCGTCTGGCGAAACCTTCGCCCAGGTTCGCGCCGAAGCCTCGAACCCGAAAGGCGACGTCTGGTGGGGCGGTACGGGTGATCCACACCTTCAGGCAGCAGAAGAAGGCCTGACAATGGAATATGTCTCGCCCATGCGCGACCAGTTGCACCCCTGGGCGATCTCGCAGGCCGAAAGTGCCGGCAATCGCACGATCGGCATCTATTCAGGCGCGCTTGGCTATGGCTACAACACCGACCTTCTCGCCTCCAACAACCTGCCGGAACCCGCCTGCTGGAAGGATCTCTTGAAGCCGGAATACAAGGGGCATGTCCAGATGGCAAACCCGAATTCCTCGGGCACGGCCTACACGACGCTGGCGTCCATGGTGCAGATCTTCGGCGAGGACGAAGGCTTCGAATTCATGAAGGGCCTGCACGCCAACATCAACCAGTACACGAAATCGGGCTCGGCTCCGATCAAGGCGGCTGGTCGTGGCGAAAACACAATCGGCATCGTCTTCATGCATGATGCCGTGGCCCAGGCCGTTGCAGGCTTCCCGGTTAAAGTCGTGGCACCGTGCGAGGGAACTGGCTATGAGATCGGCTCCATGTCGATCATCGACGGCGCTCGAAACGAGGACGAGGCCAAGCAATTCTACGACTGGGCGCTTTCGGCCGACGCGCAGAACCTCGCGCTTCAGGTCAATGCTTTCCAGGTCCCGTCAAACACCGGTGCACAGACCTCGGACAAGGCGCCGGATATGTCGACGATCAAGCTCATCGACTACGACTTCGTGAAGTACGGCTCATCAGACGAGCGCAAGCGACTCCTGCAGAAGTGGGACGAAGACGTCTCGACCCTGCCGCAGTAAGTGCGTCACTCGACTGCTGAAAAGACCACCCACCCGGTTCTGATCTTCTGGATCCTCGCCGGGTGGGTCGGGTTCCTGCTTCTACCATGGTACATGGTAGAGGACGGTCTCTGGTCGTTTGGATGGCTGACCGACGGTTATCCTTTCGACGAAGATTACGCCCCGGCCGCCTTCCTGATCGGACAGGGCGAAAAACTCTGGCTCAGCCCACTTCTGATCCCGCTTGCACTGCCGCTTCTGGTGCTCGGTCGTGTCAAAGCCGATCCGCTTTATGCACGCATCCTCGTTCTCGCCGGTACCCTCGGCTTTGGCTGGCTTATCATTCAAGGGTTCTCCATCGGGATCCGGGGTTTCAACTATGCCTGGATGGACGTGATCTTCGGAGACCTGAAAATCCGGCAGTTCGGCATGGGATACGGCGCGATGATCTGCGCCTCGGCCTTCCTGTTCTTGCTGACCCAAGGCATTGCGGCGCGCGGCGCAATCAACGGCGATGTTTTCGTTGTCAGCGCCATCGGCGGTGTCATCGCCATCGTAACCGCTTTCGTCTTCTTTCCAATTGCAAAGATGCTAATTGCGGCCTTCATGACCGAGGATGGCGCCTATTCCATCAGCGTCTTCTTTGCAAAATTTTTTGACAACCGGCTTTGGGGCCTTGGCTGCCTCTGGGGGGCTCGCTGCGGCGCTGCGTGGAACTCGCTCTTTCTCGCCATTGCGGTGGGCCTTATCACCACCGTCCTCGGGCTTGCCTTCGCCCTTGTCGTCACCCGCTCGGGCTTTCGCCACAAGCGTGCGCTGCGTGCGCTGACGGTCCTGCCCATCATCACCCCGCCATTCGTGATCGGCCTTGCGCTGATCCTGCTGTTCGGACTTTCGGGTTCCGTGACCCAGTTCTTTGCCGATCTTTTCGGAATTCAGCCCACGCGTTGGCTCTATGGGCTTCCCGGTGTTCTCATCGCGCAGACACTCGCTTTCACGCCCATCGCCTTCCTCGTTCTGATCGGAGTGGTCGAGGGTGTTTCGCCCTCGATGGAGGAAGCGGCGCAGACCCTGCGCGCCAGCAAATGGCAAACCTTCAAGACCGTTTCATTGCCGCTGATGCGCCCCGGTCTCGCCAACGCGTTTCTTCTGGGTTTCATCGAATCCATGGCAGACTTTGGCAATCCGCTGGTCCTGGGCGGCAATTTCGACGTCCTTTCTACCGAGATCTTCTTCGCCATTGTCGGTGCCCAATACGACCAGGGACGTGCCGCCGTCCTGGCCATGGTCCTTTTGTTTTTTACCCTCTCGGCCTTTTACGCACAGCGTGCCTGGCTTGGAAAGAAAAGCTATACCACCGTCACCGGCAAGGGCGACGCGGGTGTGCACCCTCTCATGCCTTCCGGCTTTTCGGTCCCGGTCCACATCGTTGCGCTCGGCTGGGCGGCCTTCACGATCATCGTCTATGCAATGATCATCTATGGTTCGGTCGTCGAGCTTTGGGGCGTCGACAATTCACTAACTCTGAAACACTACGTTACCGCCTTTTCCGTTAGCACGAACGAGCATGGGGTTCATTGGTCTGGCGCTGCCTGGGACAGCTTCTGGACCACCATAAAAATCGCCGCCATCTCTGCACCGCTCACGGCCGCCGTAGGCCTTGTGACCGCCTACCTCCTGACGCGCCAAAGCTTCGCGGGCAAGAACGCGTTCGAGTTCGGAACGATGCTTTCTTTTGCCATCCCGGGTACTGTTATCGGCGTCAGCTATATCCTCGCTTTCAACGTGCCCCCGATCGAGATCACCGGCACCGGAGCGATCCTCGTCATCAGTTTCATCTTCCGCAACATGCCCGTGGGAGTGCGCGCCGGCATCGCCTCGATGTCGCAACTGGACAAAAGCCTCGACGAGTCGTCGTTGACGCTTGGCGCGAACTCATGGCAGACGTTCCGCCGCGTGATCCTGCCGCTTCTCCGCCCCGCGATCCTTGCTGCCCTTGTCTATAGTTTCGTGCGCGCCATGACGGCGATTTCAGCGGTAATTTTTCTTGTGTCCGCCGAATACGACATGGCCACGAGCTATATCATCGGGCGGGTGGAAAATAACGACTACGGGCTCGCCATTGCCTATTCCACGACGCTGATCTTCGTGATGCTGGCGGCGGTCGGTCTCTTGCAACTGCTCGTGGGCCGCGTCCAAATCGGACGACGCTCGCACCACACAACGGAGAAAGGCGCATGACCGACACAACAATCGGCTCCAAGGCCGCACCGGTACGCTTTGACGGAGTTTCCAAGGTCTTCGGTAAGGATGTCGTTGCCGTCGACAATATCAATTTGCACGTCGAGGCGGGCAAACTTGTCACCCTGCTTGGTCCTTCGGGCTGCGGCAAAACCACGACCCTTCGCATGATAGCGGGCCTGGAAATGGCCACCTCGGGCATTATCACTATCGGGGACCGCGACGTCACCAAACTCCCGGCCACCGACCGCGACGTGTCGATGGTGTTCCAGTCCTACGCCCTGTTTCCGCACATGACCGTTCTTGAAAACGTCATGTATGGGCTGACATTTTCGGGATTCGCCCGAGACGAGGCGCGAAGCCGCGCGCTTCATGGGCTCAATCTCGTAGGCCTCAAAGGTTTCGACAGTCGCTTGCCCTCTGAACTTTCGGGTGGCCAGCAGCAACGCGTCGCCGTCGCCCGCGCCCTCGTCCTCGAACCCCAGGTCCTTCTCTTCGACGAACCGCTCTCGAACCTCGATGCCAAACTTCGCCGCCAGGTTCGCGAAGACATCCGCGCCATCCAGCAGGACCTCGGCCTCACCGTCGTATACGTCACCCACGACCAGGAAGAGGCTCTGGCGGTCTCGGACGAAATCGTTGTCATGCGAAATGCCGCCATCGCTCAGATCGGTACGCCGCGCCAGCTTTATGACGCGCCGAACGACCGGTTCGTGGCGGACTTTATTGGAGAGGCGAACCTGCTTACCTGTCAGATCCTCTCGGTCGAAGACGACATGGCCCGGATCGAAATCGAAGGTTATCAGCACAGATTGCCAGCACGTGGCTTGTTGCCCGGCGCGGCGACCCTCGCGGTGCGGCCATCGAGGCTTCGGATCGGCACCGCCGAGGGCATCCCGGCCACGGTTGCCAAGGCCACCTATGTCGGCGTCCGGATGGAATACACGCTGACGGGCGACTTCGGCCAGGTCTTTGCGGTTCACGACGATGTCGAACAGCCCCTGAAGCCCGGTGCGGAACTTCGCATGTCCTTCGCAGACAAGGGTCCCGTTCTATTGCCCGAGGCATGATGCCCAGCCTTATTGTCGTCACCCATCCGGAAGTCATCGTCGATCCGGCCATCGCTATACCGGAATGGAGGTTAAGCGAGTTGGGGCGCCGCCGGGCGTCGTCCTTTGCACTCAGCCCTGTCACGGACAGGGTTTCCCAAATCTGGTCGAGCGAAGAACGCAAAGCACGCGACACTGCCGAAATCCTTGCCGGACCACGCGAAATCCCCGTCCGTATTGATCGAGATTTGGGCGAAAATGACCGTAGCGCCACGGGCTTTCTTCCACCGCCCGAGTTTGATTCCGCAGCCGATGCCTTCTTCGCACGACCTGATGCCAGCTTTCGAGGCTGGGAACGTGCTGTGGATGCCCAGTCTCGGATTCTTGCCGCCACTCGGCGCATTGTCGCTAGTCACACCGGCAGCGACCTCGCACTCATAACGCATGGCGGCGTCGGTACACTCCTGTGGTGCGCCGTGATGGATCTGCCGATTGACCGCGCGCACGATCAGCCCGGACAGGGTCACTATTGGACTGCCGATCTTGCAACACTCCGACCGCGCCACGGATGGCGGTCCATCGGTTGAAGGGCCCCATACCCTCGGCTTGCACGGTAGTCCGGGCAGTACCTGTGCATCAGCCAGCGCGCTTGTTCAGATACCCCACGCCTTGTCGGCCAACGCCTGAATTTCGTCGAAAATGTCGTCCGCACCGACCACCACACGACCGCCGCTGCGGATCATCTCGTCCGCATTCTGGAACTCGACACGACCGCCTGCTTCCTCCACCATCAACTGGCCCGCCAGACAGTCCCAGGCATTCATATGTTCCTCCAAATACCCCAACAACCGCCCCGCCGCGACATAGGCGATCGACAAAGCGCCGCTTGCGTTCCGGTGGAACATGCCACCCGACTCTACAATTCCCGCGACCACGGGCAGGATGTTGGCTGCTTCGACCCGGTTAGAGTATCCGACCGCGACAGTTCCACTCGCAAGGCCAACGCCAGAGGCAGCACGCATGGACTTACCGTTCAACGTAGCACCTTTTCCCCGGCAAGCCGCATACATCTCGTCCACATTGGGCTCGTACATGACACCCACCTGCGTCTGACCGTCTGCTACGCCGGCTAGCACGATCGTCCAGGCGGGAATGTCGTTGATAAAGTTCGTCGTTCCATCAATAGGATCAATCACCCAGTCAAACCCGCTTGTCCCGGGCTTGTCCGCATGCTCTTCGCCGTACACGCCATCCTCTGGCCAAGCCTCATTCAAGTGATTTCTTATGAGTAGTTCGACCTTCCGATCCGCCTCGCTCACCCAATCCTGAGTGCCCTTCCTGTCCACCACCAAAGCTGACCGGTCATCAAAAAAGGTCCGGGCAAATTCGCCTGCCTTCCGGCATAGCTCCACAGCAAAGTCGAACCTCTCATCAAGGTGATCCATAAACAACTTTCTCCTTCGAACGCCAATGAATAGTCGGCCCGTGTCTGTCGACGAAGTTCAGTTCCGGCCATTCCAATGTCAATTACCAGGATTCTTGGAACGGATCGCGACCAGAGCGAAGAGCGGGTTGGACGCATCTGACGGATTTGATTATGCGGCGGACTCGCGGTGAAGCAAGCTCCGGCATTCGATTGTCCTGTGTTTGATCCCCTTCGATGTTGCGAGGATGGTCTCGCCGTGCGCAAAGTAGGCATAGACGGGTGTGATTTCTTGCAAGCACTCGTGATAAAGACGGCGGTTTTAGTACTCGACGTAGGCTTTGACTTGCTGCCTGAGATCTCCGGATAACCATTTGCTGTCTGGCAGGATGCGGTTCTTGACGTCTGCTGCTGAAGCGCTGAACTTGACGCACCCAGCCGTTCGCTTGCGGTCGCCCAGTTGGAGACGCTTTTGGTGTTTCAGCTTTTCCTGCGGTACGCACCCGGTGTAGAGCCGATCCAGGTTGTCACGGAATTCGTTCTTGTCGCGAGGCGCACGATGTCAGCATTGGGCGACGGGTCGGAGATCGTCTGGAACGTCGTCAATGAAACGAATGGATATGCACTGATCGCCGCGACAACTGCTGTGACAAGCGCAATACTGCGTCCTTTGGCTGAGACATTCGCCCGAAAGTTCCCATCGGTCCAAGTTTCGATAAAAAACGAAAGGACTACTGCTCAAGGGCTGGAATCTCTAAGTCCATAACCGTCCACGAAACCGGGGGAACTCCAACTCCAAAAAAGCGCATGGTCTGCATGGCGGAATTTGGTTGCGATGTGCCTAAAAAACTCCTGCACCAAGTATTGCTCAATGCCAAGAAGGTCGAAAGCCACAACTCCTCGCGCGACAAATGCGCCTCAGTTTTTATCGTCGTTCTTCAGCGTGTACAGCACCCAGATAGTGACAATTCAGGTGACAAACCGAAGGATTGTCGCGGCACGATTTGCGCGCAAGTCAGCATGGCTTTGAAAATCATTGATTTTTTGGCTCCGGCGGTAGGGATCGAACCTACGACCAATTGATTAACAGTCAACTGCTCTACCGCTGAGCTACGCCGGAACACCGGATGCGATATAGCGGGGCTCAAAGGCCGCGTCCAGAGGGGTGGGGAGAAAATTTTGCCTTGGCTCAGGCTTCGGTGAAAGTCGCCGACAAGCGAAGGTGGGGCAGGGCGCGGGCCTGCATTCGTTCAACAAGATCAATGAGATGGGCAAAGACGTTTCGTGTCGCCGCCGGCAGCATCGCCTGCGGGATGTCGGTGTAGACCCTGGATGTGATGTCCGCAACGCTCAACGGCCGGGTGCCGAGCGTGGCGCGGATCGCCGATCCGCGCGCCTGCCGGTGCCGGATCAGCCAGTCGAGACGCGCACCGGGCGTGGTGATCGGTGCGCCATGACCGGCGTGGAACCGCTGCGCCGGGTGGGCTTTCAAACGCTCCGAGGTGCGCATGAAGGCCCCAAGGTCTCCATCGGGGGGCGAAACGAGCGACGAGGCCCAGTCCATCACATGGTCGCCGGTCAGGAGTTCGTCATCGAATGCAAAGGCGAGGTGACCCGCGAAATGTCCGGGCGTGTGAAGGACGTCGAGCGTCCAGCCATCGCCCTGAACCTTGTCGCCTTCGTCCAGAACTTGATCGGGTCGAAACAATGGATCGACCCCTTCGCCGCCCCCGGCCAGCCCATCGGCGGCCAGTTGTTGCATCAGCGTGCTTCGCCCGGCCTCGGGTGGTCCAAACCCGAGGATCGGCGCGCCGGTCACCTCGGCCAGCCGCCGGGAAAGCGGGCTGTGGTCTCCGTGGGCGTGGGTGACCAGGATATGGGTGATGTCTTCGCCCCTTGTCGCGGCAAGGAGCGCGGCCAGATGCGCCTCACTCTCGGGCCCCGGATCGACAACGCCCACACGCCCTTCGCCGATCACATAGGAATTCGTCCCCCAATGGGTCATCGGCCCCGGGTTGGGCGCCAGGATGCGGCGCAAGCCGGGGGCCAGTTCTTCAACGCTGCCGGGGTCGGGGGGCGTCATTGGCTCTTTCTCTCCTTCGGGCGCTTGCTTAGGGTCTTGGCATGATAACGCGGTTTCTGAAAGTCTGGATGCCCCGGTCGCTTTTGGGGCGCTCGGTGCTGATCCTTCTGGTGCCGGTGATGGCGATCCTTCTGGTGGTGACCGTCGTCTTTTTTCAGCGCCTCTACGAAAGGGTGACCGAACAAATGACCGTGGCGCTCAGCCACGAGGTATTGTTGATCCTCGACCGTATCGAAACGGCACCCGACACCACCTCGGCCCTGCAATCGGCGCTGGAGATCGCCGCCCCTCTCGGTATCGAGATCCTGGCCCATGACGACACGTTGGTGACTACGCGCGAAACCTTTGATTTTTCCGGTCGCGTGATCACCGAAGTCATCATGCGCGAGGTTCCCGGGGTCGAAGCCGTCGACCTTCTGACGCGCGACGGTCGTGCGCGGATCGCCGTGACCACCGGCAAGGGGCCGGTCGAACTGATCGTCAGTCGTCGCCGTCTTTCTGCCGAGAACCCGCACCAGTTTCTGGTCCTCATCGGGTTCACCGCCCTGCTCATGTCGATCATCGCCCTGATCTACATGCGCAACCAGGTGCGCCCGATCCGGCGGCTTGCCTTTGCGGCCGAGGCTTTCGGTAAGGGTCGCGTGGTGCCTTACCGACCGAGCGGAGCGACCGAGGTGCGTTCGGCCGGAACAGCATTCCTGTCCATGCGCGACCGGATCGAGCGTCAGATCGAACAACGCACAATGATGCTGTCGGGGGTCAGTCACGATCTTCGCACGCCGATGACGCGGTTGGGGCTGAGCCTGTCGCTGATGGAACAGGACGACGAAACCGAAGCCATGCGGCGCGATCTGAAGGACATGGAAGAGATGCTCGAAGCCTTCCTGGCCTTTGCCCGTGGTGATGCCCAGGAAGACCCCGAACGGATCGACCCGATCGAACTTGCGACAGATCTGGTCCAGACGATGTCGCGAAACCTGCCGGTGATTTCCGGCGCGATGGAGGGCGAGGGAACCGCCATGCTGCGTCCCCAGGCCTTGAAGCGTGCGCTGGAAAACCTTGTCAACAATGCCGTGCGTTATGGCAACCAGGCGCGGCTTTCCGTCCGAATGGAAGAAAGCACGATTGTCTTTGCGGTCGAAGACAGCGGTGCGGGAATTCCCGAAGAAATGCTTGAAACCGTTCTAAAGCCATTTTCGCGACTCGATGCTGCACGCAATCAGAACAAGGGGCCGGGGGTTGGTTTGGGACTTACAATTGCGGCGGATATTGCAAGGCAACACGGCGGGCAATTGAATCTGGGATCAAGCCGGGATCTGGGCGGTCTTCTTGCCGAGATCAGGATCCCGAGGTGAAATGGGCGGCACATGGCCGCCCCGTTTCGCGATCAGATTTCCAGGCTTTTGGCTGATTTACCTTTTGCCAGGGCGTCCTTGTACCAGGCCGGCTGGCGTCCACGCCCGGACCACGTCTGCGACGGATCTTCGGGGTTGCGGTACTTTGCAGGGGCGGCGGGTTTCTTGCCTTTCCCTTTCTTTCCAATGATTTCCTCGACGGAAAGACCGTGTTTCTTGGCAACGGCCTGGAAGTCCTTCAGCGCGGCCGTCCGTGCACGGTCCTTGAAGGATTTGATTTCTTTGTCAACGTCTTTTCTGAGAGTCTTCAGCTCTTCCATAGACAGTTTTCCAAGATCAACTTTAGCAGCCATGCGGCGCTCCTTTACTTGTTTTCGGCATCATAATTCTGCCGGTTCGGGGATAGTTCAGCACTATTACTTGCTGGTAAATTATAGTGCGGTAATATCGTCCGCCCCCGTGGTAATTGCTGCAAGTCGCCCGAGTTTCAAGTGGGGATTCCCATAATATTCGCGATTTTTTGAAATGCGAGCATTATCCAACATAAGTGCACCCAATGTTTTTTCCCGTCATGCGGGAATTGGCCGATTGATTTGTTCGGTTAACGGTTGTGGTCGGTCCGGGAACCCCTTGATCGGATCAATTAGGAAGTTCCCTCTTGTCGACCCATTTCCTATCAAGTGACCGAAAGTCCAGTAAGACGGTTTGCGGTTTCCCCGAATGGCTTTCGCGACAACTTCGACAAGATCGACACGGCTGGCTATGACTGGGACAACCTGCGCCTTCAGCGTGAAAGCTGGGCGCCTTGTGGTCAATCAGAGGTTGGCCGGGATCGCGAAAGACAACGGCGCCATCAGTCTTGAGCGCATCGACTTCATGTGTTCCGTCGACGAAGCCCGCTGTTTCGCGGTCGCCGATGATCTGTCAAAGCATTTCTATGACGAGCATCACACGACAATGACGGGGGCCGCCTTTTTCGGGCAAAGGATATCCGAGATCGGCTGGCTGGACCCGGTGCTGCACGCCCTGGAGCGCCGTCCTTATGTGCTGCGAAAAGACTCGGAAAACAGGTCTGTGGTAGGCCCGGAGGGACTCGAACCCCCAACCAAAGCGTTATGAGCGCTCTGCTCTAACCAATTGAGCTACAGGCCCGACCTGAAACAGGGGATTAGAGAGACGGGCGTGAAGGGTCAAGCGCCGTCACTCAATTCCAGTAGGGTGCCCGCCAGCCCGCCGCCACCGCCTCGGTTTCGGAACAGAACCAACGCTCGCCCTTGGCCGTGTTGATGTGGGTGCGGCTGTACCAGGGCGACCATGGCGCGTGGTAGATACGGCCATTGCCCGAGATATTGCCCTTGATCGGGCATCCCCTAGGGGCGTTCTGTTCCTGGGCCTCGGCGCGTTTCCATCTTTGGGCGCGGTATTCCCAGGGCGGCATGAAATCCTCGGCAAATATCCCCTCGGCCTTGTCCTTGCTGACCAGTTCTTCCGGTACATAGACGTCGGAATAGCGCACGAAAGCCCAGGCCAGCCCCTTGTCGATCATCTCGGCCCCGATATCGTGTCCGTCGGCGAAACAGGTGGCGATCACGCGACCGTATCCGTCTTCCGAAATCGGGTCGCAGGTGACGGATTTACCAGCCACGAGTCCAGCCAAAGCGTTGGTGGCATCAACACCGCAGGCCCAGTCGCCGCAGCGTTGGCCGTGTTCAGGCGCGTCGATCCCGTTCAGCCGATAGATCGTGCCGTCGAGTTCCAGCGTGTCGCCATCCACCACGCGCACACCGGCCATTGCCTGCACAGGCGAAAGGCAAAAGACCATAAAGAGGGCAGTCAATCGAAACACGCAGGACACCTCGCAACGGGGTTAACCAAGGTTAACGATCCCCGGCAGGGGCGCAATCCCAAGTGTCGAATGGACTCTCCCGCGGTGATCCGCTACCTCGCGGGCAAAACCGGAACGAGGGCGCGAAGATGAGCAAGAACGGTCTGACCTATGCGGACGCAGGCGTCGATATCGACGCCGGGAACGCCCTTGTCGAACGCATCAAACCGGCCGCCAAACGTACCGACCGCGCAGGCACGATGGCCGGGCTTGGCGGCTTTGGCGCGCTTTTCGATCTGAAGGCAGCCGGGTACGACGATCCGGTGCTTGTGGCGGCGACCGATGGCGTCGGCACGAAACTCCGCATCGCCATCGAAACCGGCAAGCTGGACGAGATTGGCATCGACCTGGTGGCGATGTGTGTCAACGACCTGGTATGTCAGGGGGCCGAACCGCTGTTCTTCCTCGACTATTTCGCGACTGGGAAGCTGGAGATCGACGCTGCAGCAGAAATCATCGAAGGCATTGCCGAAGGCTGCGTACAGGCAAACTGCGCTCTGATCGGCGGCGAAACGGCTGAAATGCCTGGCATGTACGAGGGCAGCGATTTCGACCTTGCCGGGTTTTCCGTTGGCGCGATGGAGCGTGGCGCGGCCCTGCCAAGCGGCGTCTCGGAAGGCGACGTGATCCTTGGACTTGCCTCCTCGGGCTTTCATTCCAACGGCTATTCGCTGGTTCGCAAACTTGTCGAAACGGCGGGGCTTCGCTGGACCGATCCCGCACCCTGGCACGAAGACGCCACCGTCGCTGAAGACCTACTGACCCCGACCGACATCTATGTCGAACCCGCGCTTCAAGCGATCAGGGCAGGGGGCGTCCACGCGCTTGCCCATATTACCGGGGGCGGTCTGACTGAAAACCTGCCCCGCGTCCTGCCAGAGGGTCTGGGTGCCGAGATCGACAAGGGCGGCTGGTACATGCTTGACCCCTTCAAATGGGCGCAAGCCACCGGCGGTATTTCCGACGACGAAATGCTGAAGACCTTCAACTGCGGGATCGGCCTTGCCATCGTAGTCGATTCTGGCCGGTCCGGTGACCTTCTGGCCGAGCTTCAGGATGCGGGCGAAACCTGCTGGACGATTGGCAAGATCGTCGCGGGGGAGGGTGTGAACTACACTGGCGATTTCCGTTGAAGCGTGTCGCCATCCTGATTTCCGGGGGCGGGTCGAACATGATGGCCCTTCTCGGCGACATGACAGGCGATCATCCCGCGCGGCCCGTGCTTGTCCTGTCCAACCGCCCCGACGCGGGCGGGCTTGCCAAGGCCGCCGGTGCGGGCGTCGAGACCGCAACAATAGACCACCGCGATTTCGACGGGCGCGAAAGTTTCGAAGCGGCCCTGACCGAACGGCTGGAACAATCGGCCCCCGACATCATCTGCCTTGCGGGCTTCATGCGCATCCTCACCCCCGGCTTCATCAACCGTTGGCAGGGTAGGATGCTGAACATTCACCCCTCGCTCTTGCCGAAATACCCGGGCCTTCACACCCATGCCCGTGCCATCGAAGCGGGCGATCAAGAGGCGGGGTGCAGCGTTCACGAGGTGACCGCCGATCTGGATGCCGGACCAATCCTTGGGCAGGCCAGCGTGCCGGTCCTGCCCGGTGACACGCCCGAAACTCTCGCCGCGCGGGTTCTGGTGCAGGAACATCGGCTGTATCCCGCCGTATTGCGCCGCTTCGCGCTAAACGACAAAACCCGGCTCGACTTGCCCGCCCCGGATGAAACCCATAAAAAGACCCGGGGACCGGGATGATGATAAAGGCCGACAACACGTATGATAACCATTACCACGACCGAGGCGCTGGCAGCCTTTTGTGAAAGGGCCGGGCAAGCGCCCTATGTTACGGTCGACACTGAGTTTCTTCGCGAACGCACCTATTATTCGAAACTCTGCCTCGTGCAGCTTGCCGTTCCGGGCGACGCGGAAGAAGACGCCGTGCTGGTCGATCCACTGGCCAAGGGCATTTCGCTTGATCCCTTGTATGCGCTGATGGCCGATGAACGTGTGGTCAAAGTGTTCCACGCCGCGCGTCAGGATATCGAGATCTTCTGGATCGATGGCAAGGTGATCCCGACACCCCTCTTCGACACGCAGGTGGCCGCGATGGTGGCAGGCTTTGGCGAGCAGGTCGGGTACGAAACACTGGTACGCAAGATCGCGAAGGCGCAGTTGGACAAATCCTCGCGTTTTACCGACTGGTCGCGCCGCCCCCTGACCGAGGCTCAGCAGAACTATGCGCTGGCCGATGTAACGCATCTGCGGGTGATCTATGAATTCCTGTCCGAAAAGCTGGAAAGTTCGGGCCGGCGCCCATGGGTGGAAGAAGAACTGGCGATCCTGACCGACCCCTCGACCTATGTGGTGCAACCCGAAGAGGCGTGGAAACGGGTCAAGACGCGCACAAGCTCGGGCCGTTTCCTGGCCATCGTGCGCGAGTTGGCGCGGTTCCGCGAAACCTATGCGCAGGAACGCAATATCCCGAGGAACCGGGTCATCAAGGACGATGCGCTTTTGGAACTTGCCTCGACCAAGCCGAAAAGCATCAAGGATCTGGGCCGGTCGCGCCTGTTGCTACGCGAGGCGCGCAAGGGCGATGTGGCCGACGGGATCCTGGCCGCCATCCAGGCGGGGCTTGAGGCCGCGCCGGAAAGCCTGCCCAAGCCAGACCGTTCGCGCGACAAGTTGCAGGTCAACCCGGCGCTGTCCGACCTTTTGCGCGTTCTTCTGAAGGCGCGTTCCGAACAGCTTGGCGTTGCGCAAAAGCTGATCGCCACCTCGGCGGAACTGGATGAACTTTCCGCCGGCAACTACGATGGTGCCATCATGAAAGGCTGGCGGCGCGAGGCTTTTGGCGAGGATGCGCTGCGGCTTTGTCGGGGCGAGCTTGGGTTAAAGGCCAATGGCAGTGCCGTCGAGGTCTTCGAGATCTAGTTTTTGATTTGCCGCGATGTCCGAGCCGGAAATCGTTGCCGATTTCCTCGCCATCGCTCTAGCGCCGTGCCACGCGCGAATTCCGTGCCCCGGTCACCTGGATCACCCGCACCCGTTGCAGGACAAGGTTCGGGATGAACACCCCTGCCGACAATTCGCGCGACTGTTCTGACGAAACACGCCTCGGCCCCCGAGGCGGCACCGCGCGGAAGGAATAGCTGAGCACGCCCTCGACGGGATCGCCGTAGGGATCAAGGCTGACCAGTTCCGGGGCAAACCACCCCTGACTGGTCGGCAGGGCGGTGGCGCGGACGATGGCACCGCCCGGCGTGCGCTCGATCACAAGGCTGGTGATCTCGGCCACAAGCGGGCGGCGTTCGTTCTCGGCCTCAAGCGGGCTGAGCGCCTCTTCCTCGCCCGAGCGGAACCAGTTCAACGGGTTGAACCGGCTTTCGTTGATCGCGGAACAGCCCGAAAGCAGTCCGACCACCAACACCAGTGCAATCGCAGATTTCGCCGTCATGACCTCAGCCCCTCGTTCCTGACATACTGCTAGCCGAAACTTGGCGCGGTGAAAAGCGTTCCGCACTGGACCTTTCGCGCCCCGCGGCCTACCTCTGGCCCATGGCACAGGACGCATTTGAAGAGATTGCCGAAACCTTCGAGTTTCTGGACGACTGGGAAGACCGCTATCGCCACGTGATCGACCTTGGCAAGGCGATGGACCCGCTGGACGAGGGGTTGAAGGTGCCCGCGACCAAGGTCCACGGCTGTGCGAGCCAGGTCTGGCTTGTCCCCGAGATCGAAGGCAAGGGGGCAGGGGCAATCCTGACCTTCACCGGCGAAAGCGACGCGATGATCGTGCGCGGGCTGATCGCGGTTCTGAAGGCGCTTTATTCCGGTCTGACGGTGGAACAGGCGCTTCTGGTCGATGCACCGGGCGAACTGGCCCGCCTTGGGCTTGACGATCACCTTTCCGCGCAGCGTTCCAACGGGTTGCGGGCCATGGTTCAGCGCATCCGCGACATCTCTGAGGCCGCCCGCACCGCCTGAACTGCATGGTGCGATCGGGATTGCCGTCGCCGTGGCAGCGCACGGGCAATCGCAAGGCTGAGGAGCAGTACGAAAGCCATCTCGACAATCATCGTGCCATAGGATGGGGGAAAAGGCTCGTCAAAGCCTGCATAGCCGCCCATCCAACCTGATACCAACTCGGGAAAGACAGGTGCCGGTGTGGACAGTGTTTCGCCTGGCAATGGCTGATAGGGGGCCGTGGCCCCTTTGGCAGCAAGCGGGCAGATCCCGATGACAAGCAGAAAGAGCGAGCGCAATACCATCGAAACCACCAATAAAGCCGCCTGTCCCCTGTCTTGCCGATCAGGGTTAAGGCGTCGTTAATTTCACCCGGTCCCTCGCGTCTTTCCCCGATTGCATAACGGCCATGCAGACCACTGGAGGTATTGGACTTTTTTACTTTGCCCCGTTAAATAAAGCTCAAGTCTCTCGGGAGAAGACATGACCGCCAAGGATCTCAAGGTTCCAAGCCTGCGCCATCCTGAAAAGGCGCACAGGCCGGACAACGCTCAACCCAAGAAACCCGACTGGATTCGCGTCAAGGCGCCAACCAGCAAGGGTTACAAGGAAACGCGCGACATCATGCGCGAAAACAAGCTGGTCACGGTCTGCGAAGAGGCGGGCTGTCCGAACGTCGGCGAATGCTGGTCCCAGGGCCACGCCACCATGATGATCATGGGCGAGGTTTGCACGCGGGCCTGTTCCTTCTGCAACATCGCCACCGGTAAACCGCCCGAGGAACTGGACGTTTTTGAGCCCGGTCGCGTGGCGGCTGCGGTCAAGAAACTGGGGCTGAACCACGTTGTCGTCACCTCGGTCGACCGCGACGATGTCGAAGACGGCGGGGCCGAACATTTCGCCCAGACCATCCGCGCCATCCGCCGCCAGTCTCCCGACACCACCATCGAAATCCTCACGCCGGATTTCCTGAAATGCGACCCTTCGGTGTTGGAGGTTGTCGTCGAGGCCAAGCCGGACGTCTTCAACCACAACCTCGAAACCGTGCCGGGCCTTTATCCCGAGGTGCGTCATGGGGCGCGGTATTTCCACAGCCTGCGCCTGTTGCAGCGGGTCAAGGAGCTTGATCCCACGATGTTCACCAAGTCGGGCATCATGGTCGGTCTTGGCGAAGATCGTCAGGCCGTGCTTCAGGTCATGGACGACATGCGGGCCGCCAATGTCGATTTCCTGACCATTGGCCAGTACTTGCAACCGACGCCGAAACACCACCGGGTCGACCGTTTTGTCACGCCGGATGAATTCGCGTCCTACGAAAAGGCGGCTTACGGCAAAGGCTTCCTGATGGTTTCAGCGACGCCTCTGACACGTTCGTCCTATCATGCAGGCGACGATTTCGCCCGGTTGCGTGCGGCCCGGCTGGCCAAGCTCGGCACCGCCTGAATCTAGTTCTCCGCACCGCCCGCCAGAACCTGCCGTGCCGCCGCGCGACGTAGGGGACCGATGGCGTTCACCGTGCGAAACAGGGTCAGAACCGCCGCGCGTTTCAAAGGGTTGCGGGCCTGGATCAGCCTCCGACCACGCTCGGACAGCTCCAGCACCGCCTTGCCCGCCTTATGGCGCGAAGCACTGTAACCCGCGGTCGTCCCTTCGATGATGCGATCAGCCAGTTCGGCGGCATCGGCGATGCCAAGGTTCATGCCGCGTCCACCGACGGGCGAATGGCAATGGGCGGCATCCCCGGCCAGAAACACCCGCGCCGTCTGATAGACCGGCACTTGGCGGATCGAGATCGTGAACGCCCCGGAGCGGCGGATATTGCTGACGGGCATCTCGACGGGCAGGGCGGCCAGCGCATCGGGGTCGCTGGCAATCACGCGGTAGCGGGTATCCGACAGGGGCACCACGACAGTCACTTCGCCACCGTCCCTCAGATACCCCATGAACAAGCCCCTGTGCGGCCAGTCCGGCGCGTCCACATCGGCAATCGACCACTCCTCGGGCAGGTCGAACCCCTCGTAAGGCTGACCGATGGCGCCGCGTACCGCACTCCCAACACCATCGGCCCCGATCACAAGGTCATAACGCCGTTCCTCGCCGTTCACGACGACATTGACGCCCTCGCCATCTTCACGAAGCGACTCGAAGGTCTGCCCATAAGTCACTGTTCCACCGTGACTTTCCAGCGCATTCGACAGATGCGCCTCGGTCCTGTCCTGCGCCAACCCCCAGATCCGCGTCGCATCGTCCACGTTCAGATCCAGCCGCAGGATCGGCTTTGTCCCACGGTGAAAGATGCCACCCTTGAAGACGATGGCCTCCTCCGTAATCGCCCGGTCAACACCAGATCGCCGAAAAATTTCGATGGACGAGGGCAGGATCCCGACCGCGCGGGAAAGCTGCGAAGGTGAGGGACGCTTTTCCACCACGTCGGGCACGATGCCGCGCCGCGCCAGTTCCAGCGCGGCGGTCAGGCCGGTCGGCCCGGCACCAACGATAAGGACGCTTGGAGTCATCGGACAGCCCTGCGTTGCCATGCAAGGACGCTAAACGATGCAGTTCACTTTCCGCAACCCGAAGATTTATCCGCCCGGCAGCGACTTCACATAGGCCGCAATCGCCGCGCGGTCTTCGGCCGTGAGTTTCGACAGGTTCGCCACCACATCGGCCATCTTTCCGCCCGCCGAGTCGAAATCGGGGGTAAAGCCGGTTTCAAGGTAATAGGCGATGTCTGTATCGCTCCAGTCCAGATGGCCGGGCGAAATGCCGGGAATGCGGCCCTCGCCGGATGGATTGGGTGCGCCGCCCATCCAGTTCGACACCTGCAATCCGCCGATCAGGTTGCGCGAGGTATGGCACTCGGCGCAATGGCCAAGGGCTTCGACAAGGTAACGGCCGCGCTCCAACTCGGGCGTCGTTGCGGGCATCACCCAGTCGCGGTTCAGGAACAGTTCTTTCCAGGGGCCAAGGCTCGCGCGGATATTGAAGGGAAAGCCGACCTCGTGCGGCAGGCTTTCGACATCAGCAGAAGGCAGCGTCTGCCAGAATGCCCAGAGATCGGCCACATCCTGATCCGTCATCCGCGCATAGGTCGTGTAGGGGAAGGCGGGATAATAATGCCGACCCTCGGGCGAGGTGCCGTTCAACACGGCCGAGGCGAAGTCCTCCTGGCTCCACTCGCCGATCCCGAAGATCGGATCGGGCGAGATATTCGGGGCGACGAATGTTCCGAAATCCGACAGGAACCGCTGACCGCCCGCCAGAACCAGCGAATCGTCGCTGCCTTCCGCCTTGTGGCAGGACGAACAGCCCGCCGCCCAGAAAACGGTTTCACCGGCGGTCGCGTCGCCGCTGAGTGCTGCGAAACGTTCAGGCGCAACAGATTCTGCCCGCGTGAACCAAAGAACCGCGCCAAGGGCCAGAAGCCCCAGAATGATGAGTCTGGATAGAAGTCTGAGCATGGGGGTAGGTTAGGGCCCGAAGGCCCCACCAATCAAGGCTGCCGATAGGCTTTGTGACAGGTGCCGCAAGCCGCACCGACGGGGCCGAGTGCCGGTCCGAGCGCTTCCTGCCCATTGCCGGCCACTTCGGCCAGTGCGGCGGCCGCTTCGGCCAGTTGACCGCCGATTTCGCCTGCGTTCGAACCTTCCTGCCAGAGCGCGGGCAGGGCACGAGTTTCGCTGCCCAACTCGTCGGTCGAAGTGCCGGGGGTCCAGTAACCGCGCTGGCTGAGGGTCGAAAGGGTCGCGAGGTTCGTCGCTGCCGCCTGGGCCGCGTCTGCGTCATATTCGATTTCGCCCTTTGCCATGCCGCCGAGGGTGGCGAGGTTGAAGGCATAAAGCTGCATCTGCGCTTTCCGCGCCTTGACGCCGGGGTCTCCGCCGTGACTTGCGGCAAAGACCGTTCCGGCGAAAGCGGTCACCGCAAGCGTGATTCCTATCGTTAAGTGGTTTTTCATGAATGAGCTCCCTGCTCCGGTTGCTATGCCAATGATGGTAGCCCGCCTTGGCGAAATGACCATTCCGCGTTATTGCGGATAGTATGTCGAAAAACGCACAACCGAACTGGGATGACGTCCGCTTTGTCGTGGCGGTGGCCGATCACGGCTCGGTCGCCGCCGCCGCGCGGGCCATTGGCGTCAACCATGCAACGGTTTTGCGGCGCATTCAGGCTTTCGAGGAACGGCAGGGATTGCGCGTCTTCGACAAGACCCGCCGGGGGTATCGGGTGTCGGCGGATCGCCGCGCATTGATCGAAGCCATGCGCGAGGCGGCGGCATCCCTTGGGCAGGTCGAACAGATGATCGAGGCCGAACGCCCCAACCTGGGCGGCGGTGTACGGGTGACGACCACCGACAGTCTCGCGCTGATGGTGTTGCCAAGCGCCATTGCACAGGTGTCGGAAGAGTTGGATTTGGCCATCGACCTTGTGGCAGGCAACGCGCATCTGGATCTGGGCCGCGTTCAGGCCCATGTCACGGTGCGCCCCACGGCCAAACTGCCCGACGACCTGAAGGGCGAGACGGCGGGCACCCTCCGCTTTGCGGTCTATGCCGCACCGGGGGCGGCGGATGTCTGGCTTGGCCTCTCGGGGCCACCCGCACGCTCGGTTGCCGCCGAATGGCTGCGCCGCCAGAAAGGCACCACGACACTCAGTGCGGACAGTTTCGTCACCCTTGCCGCCCTCGCCGCTGCAGGGGCAGGGCGTGCGCTATTGCCGACAATCGTCGGCGACAACTGGCAGGGGCTTCAACGGCTGGACCTGCCGACCGAGCTTCCCGAGGTGCCGATCTGGGTCGCAAGCCACGTGGATTTTGCCACATCCGGCCGGTTGCGCCGCGTGCGGCGGCATCTTGCGGAACACATCGCAAAGGAAACGGCGACCAGGGCCTAGAACCGCATCCCCACGGCCAGCCCGAAGACGGGATCGTTGTCCGCGCTATCCGCAAAGCCGCCCTGAAGGAAGGCGCCGCTGGATGTGCTCAATTCGGCATTCATGCCCAGTTGTGGCACGGGCGTGGAACCCGAGGTTACATCCTCGCTCAATATCCCTGAAACGCCGATGCTGAACTGATCGGTCAGGGCATAATCCAGGTACAATTCGGAACTGGTGACATCCTGGCTGTCGTCTTCGTAAGTCACGCTGACCCCGGCGGTGGTCTGACCGCGCGTGAGCGCCGTGCCCAGTTGAAACACGTCATCGCCTTCGTTCCAGGCTTCGCCGAAATAGATGCGCAGGCCCCCGAAAGGGGTCCGCCGGACGGTTTCACTGGTTTCCCGGATCAGGCGCGGTGCGGAAAGGCGCAACTGCGAACTGTCGGGCAAAGGCGCGATGCTGGCCGATGGTGTCGCGGCGCGCGCGACGGCCCCACCGAGCTGAAACCCTTCGGAAGCCGACGGAGCAACCGAAGGCCCCGCGATTCCCGGAACCGATTCTGCGTGAACAGGGGCAGCCAACGTCATGATAACCAAGACGAATCCAAGTGAACGCAACGGTAAATCTCCCGATGCCCCACCCGTCACTCACAATATCTGGTCCCACCTTGCAATCCACGCTATGCGGAAAATGCAAACAAAAGGTTGTCAACTCTGTGGCCTGAAGGTCTCAGTCGCTTTCGCCGGTAAAGCGAACACAGCCGATATAGGGCAGGTTCCGGTTGCGCTGCGCATAGTCGATGCCATAGCCGACGACGAATTCGTCAGGGATCTCGAAACCGGTCCATGTTGCGCGGATGTCCGTTTCGCGGCGCGATGGCTTGTCCAGAAGGGCGATGGTCTCCAGCTTGCGCGGATTGCGCGACCGCAAAAGGCCCAGCACGTGGGACAGAGTGTGGCCCGTGTCCACGATGTCTTCGACGACCAGCACATCCTGGCCTTCGATCTCGCCTCGAAGATCCTTCAGGATCCGCACCTCGCGGCTGGATTGCATCGCGTCGCCGTAAGACGAGGTTTCAAGGAAATCGACCTCGACGTTTATGTCCAGCTCGCGCACGAGATCGGCGATAAAGACGAACGACCCCCGAAGCAGCCCCACGACGATCAACTTGTCCGACCCGGAATAGGCGGCCTTGATCTCGCGGCACAATTCCTCGATCCGCGCATCAATCGCCTTGGCCGAGATCAGCCGGTCGATCACATATGGTTGCGTCACTTCGCCATTCCCCCTTGACCCTCGCGTCCTGTCCTTACACCTATCGCCCAGGACGAGACCAGACAAAGCACATGCCGACCCATTCCGAAACCCGCGAACTGCCTTACAGCGCCCAACAGATGTACGACCTTGTGGCCGACGTGGGCAGCTATCCCGAGTTTCTGCCCTGGACCGCTGCCGCGCGGATCCGCGAAACCACCGACATGGGCGATCACACGGTCCTGCTGGCCGATCTGGTGATTTCCTTCAAGGTCTTTCGCGAAAGGTTCGGCAGCCGCGTCACCCTCTGGCCCGAGGCGCGAAAGATCGACACGGAATACCTGGACGGCCCGTTCAGCAAGATGGTGTCGAACTGGGCGTTCGAGGATGCCGGGAAAGGGGCCTGCAAGGTGCATTTCCACGTCGACTTCGCGTTTCGCAACAAACTTTTGCAGACCACCGCGACGATCTTTTTCAACGAGGCGATGCAGCGCGTCGTCCGGGCCTTCGAAAGACGCGCGAAGGATCTTTACGGGTCGAAAGAATAGGGCCGGCGCCTCACGGTGCACCGGCCCTTCAGGTTGAAAATGCTTTGGTTATCAAATCTTTGCTGAGGCCGATGAATATTCGACCCCAGAAGGCCTTGCCGAGGGATAAACGGCCTGACCCGGATCAGAGTGATGCTGGCACCTTTTACACGTTCACCCCCAAAGCACCTTGGCCACGTACCGGCCCTCTGATTGACACGCACCCTCTCAAGGTGTCGTTAAGTCAACTCTGAGCGAGCGACGGTCGTGGATCAACCGGGGCAAGCGCGCTCCGGGGCCGATTTCACGGTTCTTTCACGAATTAATCCGGATTTGTTAACCTCGCGTTAGATAAACTTAAGGTTGCGTGCCTCTCAGGTCCGGTCGCTGTCCCAAATCAGTCTGGAATCAAGGCTTTGCGCCGACAGCATGGTGAAGATGACCGAAAGGGCAAAGGCAAGGGCCGCCGGGCCGGGCTTGACCGTCGCGAGAACCGAAAACTGCACCAGCGAAGACAGGATCGCCACGACGAAGACGTCGATCATCGACCAGCGCCCGATGAACTCGACCACTTCGTATATCCGGTGCCGCGTCTTTGCTCCAAGCCACGACCGCCCGCCAAGCGACGTGGCCAAAAGCGCAATGGCGGCGAATTTGGCCACCGGGATCAGGACCGAGGCGATCAGGATGACGGCGGCCACCAGCCATGCGCCGTGATCGGCCAGCTTCAGGGCACCGGCGATGATGGTGTCGTCGCTTCGGGTGAACAGCACCCGCGTTTCCAGCATCGGCCAGAGGTTCGCCGGGATATAAGCCGCCAGCCCCAGTGCCCACCAGGCCCAGACCCGGAACAACCCCTTGCGCGGTTTGCCAAGGCTCGCACCGCAGCGTGTGCAATGGGTCGTTTCCCCGGGCCAGACCCGTGCGCAGCGTCGGCACGCCCTGAGACCAGCCTCTTTCGCGGTGACCGGCGCAATCATCGCTCCAACGCGCTCCAGACGCTCCAGCGGCACATCAGGGTGTTCTGCAAGGCGACAAGTACAACGAAGCCTGCAAACATCCAGACCGCCGGTCCAAGGGTCACATGGGCCAGGTCGACGATCTTGACCATGGCGATGGCTCCGCCCAGGGCAAAAATCTCGGCCATCGACCAGGGCTTGAGGGTTTCCGCCAGCCGAAACGCCAGCTTCGCCCGTGGCAGCGGGCGTTTTCCAAGAACCAGCGGCGTCAGCACGTAGAGTGTCAGAAAAAGCCGGGTGATCGGCAGGATCAGGACCAGCGCCAGCGTGGCCATCGACAGGATCAGAAGCGGGCCTTCAAAGGCCAGCGCGGTTTCGATCAGCGTGGCCTCCTGCGTCAGGAAATAGCGTTTGATGCTCAGGAAAGGCTGCGTCGTCGCCCCGACCACCAGCGCAACCGAGGCAAGCGCCAGAAGAATGATCCGCAGACCGGCCCGCCGGTCCGGTGCGATCAGTACCCGGTGGCACCTGTCGCAGCGCAGCGCGGCACCGTGCTCTGCCACAGTGGCGTCATAAAGCGCGTCACAGGTCGGACAGGCAATCAGTCGTTCCATCGGCGCGGGCAGGTCTGGCGTCATCTTTCACTCAGGCATTTGTGTCAAATGCTGCATATATGACAGGGTAATCCGGGGCATCAGGCTATGTCAGATCGGAAACAGATTGTTGCCCGCAGCCATCAGCGGCTCTTTTCCTGCATTAGCGGACATGATTGTGCCAATTTGGTTACTGTCGTTGTTTCGCATCGGGAAACCGACCTGCCTTGTTTTGCTGGTGTTGAAGACATCTGGCAAGTGCTCCGAGGGATCATCGTTGCGCAACGGGAAACGGGCCGGGTAACCTTCTGTTAACCATCGCGGCCCTCACTTCCAGAATCTGCCTAACTTGCTAGATTTGTCGTCAAATTCTCGCCGCCACCCTGTGAGACAAACAGACCTGTAGCGATCAGGCGATGTCACTCTTCTCGGTTGGTTGCGTGTGAGTGGTCCGGGTGCTGTGCCGGATGAGTTTCGGAGCGCGTCGCAGAGTGGCGGCGGCGTGCTCCACCCAAGTCGCCGCAGGTTGCGGTATAAGTATCGCGTAATGCGTTAGAATGTGTGTGAGGTTTTAATGAGTATCCGAACCGAAGCCGAACAGGATCTGTCCCGGCGGTTGACCCGTGCCCTGTCGCGCGCCCTGGAACGCGCCGAAGGCAATACCCCCAAGGCCGAAGCGCGTCGCAGCGCAGACAAAGCCCCAAAGCTGCCTGAAAACGTCGTTGAACTGCGCCCCGGCATCACGTCGGAAACCAAGGGCGGAGGTCAGGAAATCTGGCCCTTGCCGGGTCTCGCCCCGATGACCCGCGTGCGCACCAGTTTCGGCGATGTCCATTCGATCGCATTGCGCAAGGGTGACGAAGTGCTGACCCGCTCGGGCAAGTACCTTCCCATCCTCTGGATCAAGCGTATCCGGCTGGACGAGCACATCCTCAGCACCAAGCCCGACAGCAACCCCGTCGTTATCGCCCCAGGTGCACTGGGCAATACGGGAGAGTTGATGATCTCGCCGCGCCAGATCATCGGTGCCGACGATACCAACGGGCTGCGCTCCGACCGCGAGGCGGCCATGCTGATTTCCCAGGTCGGCGTGCGTCGGTTGCGCGAATCCGGGCTGACCTACACGATGTTCCATCTGGGCGAGGATGCCGAGGTCATGTGCGAAGGTCTGTTCCTCAGTTTCCCGATGGAAGCCTGAGGCGCTTCAACCATTCCTTAAGCCGGAAATGACAGGTGTCGGCGCATTGATTTGCGTCGACAACAGGTGGTCATGCCGGACAGAACACCAAAGCGGCCCGTCCGGGTCATCATCGTGGACGACACGAAGACCATTCGGGCGATGATCCGCGCGCTCCTGTCGCGATCCCCTTTGATCGAGGTGGTGGGCGAAGCGGGCGATCCTTACGAAGCGCGCGAGTTGATTCGCGCCCTGAACCCCGATGTGATCACACTTGACGTCGTCATGCCCCGGATGGACGGCTTGTCGTTTCTTGAACGTCTGATGCGTCTGCGGCCAATGCCCGTGATCATGGTGTCGACCCGCACAACGGAAAACAGCGCCGAAGCGGTGACGGCCCTTGAACTCGGCGCCTTCGATTGCGTGGACATCGCCAGCCTGAACCGGGCCGAAAACAAGCTGGCGCTGGCCGATCTGGTTCTCGAGGCTGCCAAAAGCAATACACGCGGCACTGTGGCAGGACGGCCCGCTTTCACGGCGGGCAATGATGCCCCGAAACTGAACTGGAACGGAAGGGTCGTCGTGATCGGCTCCTCCACCGGCGGGGTCGAAGCGCTTTTGACCGTGTTGTCCCACTATCCCGCCGATTGCCCGCCGACGCTGATTGCCCAGCATATGCCGCGCGAATACCTGGAAAGCTTTGCCGCAAGACTGGACCGCAGCACCGCACCGAAAGTGTCCCTGGCCCGGGACGGCACCGCGATTGGTCCGGGCGAGGTTCATCTGGCACCCGGTGGCGATTGCCATCTCGCGCTTCGCCAATCGCCGGGGTTTGCGACAGAGCTTGTTCCGCATGATGGAACGGAACTTTATGTGCCCGCGATAAATGTTTTGTTTTCTTCTGCCGTCTATCACCGCGACAAGGTTGTCGGCGTGATGTTGACGGGCATGGGGCGCGACGGGGCAGAGCCGATGCTGAAGATGCGCGAGGCGGGTGCCCATACCATCGTGCAGGACGCGGATTCCTGTGTCGTTGACGGTATGCCGCGGGCGGCCCGCAATATCGGCGCGGCGGTCGAGGTGGCCAGCCTTACGGACATCGGACCGGCCATCCTGGCCAATGTAACAAGGCCTGAACGGGAAAGAACATCATGAGTTCGGTTTACATCACGCAGGGCGAAATCGCGGTTGGCAAGGATGCGGACATGGTGATCTCGACCATCCTCGGCTCCTGCATCTCGATGTGCCTTTGGGATCCTGTGGCCGGGGTCGGGGGGATGAATCACCTGTTGCTGCCGACCATGCAGTCGGCAGGCGCGCAATCCACCAGCGGCGCGGTTGCGATGGACAAGCTGATCAATGAAATGATGCGCCTTGGGGCGGAACGCCCCCGGCTTCGGGCCAAGGTCTTTGGTGGCAGTTCCATGCTTGCGGGGCGTACCGACATCGGCGCGCGCAACGCGGAATTCGGGCGCAGTTACCTGACCAACGAAAACATTCCCTGCGACGCGGAAAGCCTTGGGGGGTCGAAAGCCCGGCGTCTGCGCTATTGGCCAGGCACCGGCGCCGCCAAGGTGAAATTCGTGGAAGAAGCCCCCGTGCTGGAACCGCCTGTGGAAGTGCCTGCCAACGATGTGGAGTTGTTCTGACCGATCAGGTCTTTCGGGCAGCTTTTTCGTCAAGCCCGGATGTGCCGCTGCGTTCCTCCAGAACCTCAAGGACATCGCCCAGGGAAACGTCCCGCGCGGCAAGCATCACCAAAAGGTGGTACAGCACATCGGCGGCTTCCTCCGTCAGGCGCGCCTTGTCGCCGCGCACCGCTTCGATGATCGCCTCAACGGCCTCTTCCCCGAATTTCTCGGCTGCTTTTTCGGGACCTTTCGCCAGAAGTTTTGCGGTCCATGAGCTTTCGGGATCGGCCGATTTTCGGGCTTCGATCGTTTCGGCCAGTCGTGTCAGAACATCCGTCATCACAGCCTCACAGGAATTCCGGCCGCCGCCATATGCGCCTTGGCCTCGCCGATGGTGAATTCGCCGAAGTGAAAGATCGAGGCGGCCAGCACCGCGCTGGCCCCGCCCTCGGTCACGCCTTCGACAAGGTGGTCCAGCGTGCCGACGCCGCCCGAGGCGATCACCGGGATCGACACGGCATCGGAAATGGCGCGGGTCAGCGGCAGGTTGAACCCAGCACGGGTGCCGTCCCGGTCCATCGAGGTCAAAAGGATTTCGCCCGCGCCTTTCTGTTCGACCAGCCGCGCAAATTCCACTGCGTCAATGCCGGTTTCGCGCCGCCCGCCATGGGTGAAGATTTCCCATTTGCCGGAGCTGACCGTCTTGGCGTCGATTGCGACGACGATGCATTGCGAGCCGAACTTGTCGGCGGCGCGGGCCACCACATCGGGGTCGGCCACGGCGGCGGAGTTGAAAGACACCTTGTCGGCCCCGGCCAGAAGCAATTCGCGCACATCCTCGGTCGTGCGCACACCGCCGCCGACGGTCAGGGGCATGAAGCAATGTTCCGCCGTCCGCCGGGCCAGATCGTACATGGTGCCGCGATTTTCGTGAGTGGCCTTGATGTCGAGAAAGCAAAGCTCGTCGGCACCGGCGGCATCATAGGCGATGGCGGCCTCCACGGGATCGCCCGCGTCGATCAGGTCGACGAAGTTCACGCCTTTCACCACGCGGCCCTCGGCCACGTCGAGGCACGGGATGATCCGGGTCTTCAACATGGCGTCTCTATCGCTGGAGGTTCGGGCAGGGGCAAGATTTTTCTGCGAAAAATCTTGGGTCCCGCGTCATGCGTTTGCCGAGATTCGATAGCGGCTGGTTTGCCGATAGGCTTCGCCGGGGCGCAAGAGGACCGAGGGGAAATGCGCGTGATGCGGGGCGTCCGGCCAATGTTGCGGTTCGATGGCGATGCCAAAGGGTTTGCCGGTGAAGACCTGCAAACCCGGCGCATCGCTGGCAATGTCGAGGCTCAGGTCCTGCGAGGTGAGCCGGGCGATGTCGCGCATGACACCATCGCTCGGAAAGCAGAAATTGTGGTCGATCTGGTCGCTTGGCGCGGCCATTTCGCGCAGATCGAAAATCGTGTCGGCGACATCCGCGATCTCCCCGATCGGGATCAGCAGGTCGTCCACGGGCAGATAGCGATCCGAGTTTACCTGGAGCTTCAGCCCGGCGCGATCGGTTCCAAGGCTCCAATAGGGATGCCAGGCGAGGTTCATGAGGGTCGGTGCATCGGTTGTCGCGGTGAAGGCGAGGTCGAAGCCGTAGCACCTCGGGAAGAAGCGCCGCTAAGAGGTTATGGCCGCCTGCGCAGCCCTCAAACTGCGCAGCGGGTGGCCATAACCGGGTCTCAGGTCTCAACAGTGGTTTTGCATAACCACGCCGCTGAGGAGACCGGCTATGACCACTACCTATGCTACCCTTTCGACCTTGTTGGTCGCCATCGACATATCCAAGCATCGACATGAGGTGCTGATCAGCATTCCCGGCAAGAAGCGCCGCCGCCGCATGACAGTTACGAACACCTTGGAGGATTTTCAGCGCCTCTCAGCCGCTCTTGCCAGCTATGATCTGCCAGTGCGGATCGGGTTTGAGGCGACCGGCAATTATCACCGTGTCTTGGCTCACCATCTCGGACAGGTCGGATTCGAGTTGAAGCTTGTGTCCTCCGTCGGTCTGGCGCGAACGCGAGAAGCTCTGCATAACAGTTGGGATAAGAACGATCCTAAGGACGCCCAGGTCATCCTGCATATGCTGGAGATCGGCGCGGTTCAGTTCTTTCACGATCCGTTGGTGACCGGGACCGCCGACATTCAGGAACTGTCAAAGACCCATGAGATCGTCTCCCGTTCGAAGACCGAGCTGTGGCATCGCATCCTGACACATTATCTGCCGCTCTACTTCCCCGAGGCCGAACGATTTCACCGGAATTCGAGAACCGACTGGTTCCTGGCTTTCCTCGAGAAGTATTCAACCCCGCATATGATCACAGCGATGAGCCGGGAGGCATTCATTGCCGATGCATGGAAAGTGGTTGGACGCAAAGTGTCCAAAGAGCGTTTGCTCTCAGATATTTATGCCACGGCCGTTGGCTCGGTGGGCTTGCCAGTTCAGCCGGATTCTGACGCTGTCCGCATGTTCCGCTTGGTGTTGGCTGAAGGCAGAAGCCTAATCCGACAGCGCGATATCATTGAGGCGCGGGCCGTCGAATTACTTTCGGACCTCCCCGATTATCAGCTGCTGACAACCATTCCCGGGATCGGCCCGATCAACGCCATGACCATCCTGGCCGAGGCCGGTGACCTGCGTCGTTTTCGCCATCACCGGCAGTTTCTGAAGTTCTGCGGCATGGACCTTGCCACCGTGCAGTCGGGCATGTTCCGCGGCCAGAGCCGGATCTCGAAGTACGGCAATGCCCGGTTGCGCCGCACGCTCTGGATGGCCGGCCAGACCGCAGTACTGAAGCGGACCAACAGCTTCCGCGACAAGTTCGAGCGCTACATCTCCAAAGACCGTCACAATGCCCATCTGCGTCGCAAGGCCTACACCGCAATCGCAGCAAAGATGGCGCGCACCGTACACGCCGTGGTCAAACACGGCGAACCCTATCGCCCCTTCTTCGAGGGGGTGAGCCCAGGCGGAAGGACCTCTCTCTGATGAGCCGTGGAGGCAGTGTGCTGACCTCGTAGATAATGTTTGGGCCTTCTGCTTGGGAAATGGGATCTCGTATTAAGGACGGTGAGGGCCGCCATCGCGCGTACCCTGTGTTTGCTATGGAAGAGATCATTTCTTGACGGCAGAGCCCGTCTGGGCAAGGATTGTAGGGCATCCGGTTTGCCGGATGCCCCATGACCTGCTGACCTAAACAGCCGGAAGTTCCCGACATAGGACGTTGTCGAACACCCGGACGGAGGTTTCGATCCTGCGGTTGCCCGGGAAATCGTCGGCACCGTCGGCAATGTCGATCCCGAGGACGGCGCTGTCGCCGGTCGTGCTGACGACCGACCAGATGGAATCGCGCGTGCTTTTCGAGCCGGAGTGCAAAAGCGTTACGCCATTTTCGTTACGCTCGAATTCGTGGGAGGTCCCGTCGATCTCGGCTGTTGCCCCGGCAATCCGGTTCGCGACCGGCCCGCAGATCGAGCCGTGGTTCAGCTTGTCGCCACCCGCCTCTGCAATCGTGTTCGATCCGTCAAGAAGGTTGGCGGAGCCATCGAAGGAGACGGCATTGATACGTGCGCCGAAGGTCCAGAGGTCAAGGCTTGTCTGGCCGGAGGTCAGGGTAATGATCTGGTTCATGGGGCTTTCTCGGGAAATAATTCGGCTAGGCCCTTTGCACTGGCGGGCGCGATGCCGCGTTCGGTGATGAGGCCGGTGACAAGCCTTGCGGGTGTCACGTCGAAGGCGGGGTTGGCGGCGGGAGTGGTTTCGGGGGTGACGCGGACTTCGGCGATGCCGTTCGCGCCGGTGCCTTGAACGTGGGTCACTTCGTGGGCGTTGCGGTCTTCGATGGGGATCTCGGCAATGCCGTCCGAGACGCTCCAGTCGATGGTGGGCGAGGGCAGGGCGACATAGAAGGGTACGTTGTTGTCCCGGGCGGCGAGTGCCTTCAGGTAGGTGCCGATCTTGTTGCAAACATCGCCGGTGCGCGTGGTGCGGTCGGTGCCGGTGATGACCAGATCGACCTGCCCGTGCTGCATCAGGTGACCGCCCGCGTTGTCGGTAATATAGGCGTGCGAGATACCGTGGCTGCCCAACTCCCAGGCGGTCAGCGCGCCCTGGTTGCGGGGCCGTGTTTCATCGACCCAGACGTGGATCGGGATGCCGTCGTTTGCGGCGTGATACATGGGCGAAGTGGCCGTGCCCCAGTCGACGGTGGCCAGCCAGCCCGCGTTGCAATGGGTCAGGATGTTGACGGGGCCATCTTTCCGGGCGGCGATTTCGCGGATCAGGTTCTGCCCGTGGCGGCCTATGGAGGCGTTGATTTCAACGTCTTCTTCGGCGATTTCATCGGCAAGGGACATTGCGGCTGTGGCGCGTGCCTCAATCGGTGTGGTTTCCAGAAGGTCGCGGCACCGTTTCAGCGCCCAGGCAAGGTTGATGGCCGTGGGGCGGGTGGCGTTCAGCACCTTGGCCGCAGCAGCAAGGTTGGCGTCAGAAGGATCGCGGGCCATTTCGCGGGCCATGCCATAGGCGGCGGTCGCTCCGATCAGGGGGGCGCCGCGCACCCACATGTCGCGGATGGCGGTTGCAAAGTCTTCAAGCGATTCAAGGGTTGCGATGCGAAAGTCGTGGGGCAGCCAGCGCTGGTCGATGATCCTGACCTGATCGTCCTCGACCCAGATCGAACGGTAGTGTTTCTGTCCAACTTTCATCTGCTTGCCCCTCCAAAAGTTTCGCATGCGAAACAAAGGGTTAACGGAAGTGAAATTAATGGCGCGTTAACTGAGCGCACGGGCGACGTCGCGAGCAAAGTAGGTGAGGATGCCGGAACAGCCCGCGCGTTTGAAGGCGGCGAGCGTTTCGAACATGATCGCATCGCCATCGACCCAGCCCTTGTCGGCTGCGGCCTTGATCATCGCGTATTCGCCCGAGACTTGGTAGGCGAAGACAGGAGCGCCGAACGTGTCCGACGCGCGGCGGCAGATGTCGAGATAGGACAAGCCCGGTTTTACCATCACCATGTCGGCCCCCTCGCGTAGATCACGCTCGATCAGGCGCAGGGCTTCGTCGGAATTGCCGGGATCCATCTGGTAGGTTTTCTTGTCGCCCGTCAGAAGTCCGGACGCGCCGACGGCATCGCGGAACGGGCCGTAGAAGGCCGAGGCGTATTTGGCCGCGTAGCTGAGGATGCAGGTGTTGGAGTACCCGGCTGCCTCAAGGGCTGCGCGCATTGCACCGATCCGGCCGTCCATCATGTCGGAGGGTCCAAGGATATCGGCGCCGGCCTCGGCCTGCGCGACGGCCATCTTGACCAGCGCATCGACGCTTTCGTCGTTCACGATCACACCGTCGCGCACGATTCCGTCGTGGCCGTTGATGTTGTAGGGATCAAGGGCGATGTCGGTCATCACGGCGATTTCCGGCACGGCCTCTTTGATGGCGCGGGTCGCGCGGTTCGAGAGGTTGTCGGGGTTCCATGCCTCTTCGCAGGCTTCGGTTTTGAATTCGGTTTCGATGTAGGGGAAGAGGCAGATCGCGGGGATGCCGAGATCGGCGGCTTCGCGGGCGGCTTTGACCACGCGGTCGACGGTCAGGCGCGACACACCGGGCATAGAGGGCACGGGCGTTTCGTCGTCTATCCCGTCGCGGATGAAGACGGGCCAGATCAGGTCATCCATCGAAAGGGCGGTTTCGCGCACAAGGCGGCGCACGGCGGGCGAGGATTTGGTGCGGCGGAACCGGGTTGCCGGAAATGAACCGGTTGTCATGGATTGAAGCCTTTCGTGCACAGATCTGACCCAATTGCGGTAGCCTTGCCGCCGGGACTGGTCAAGGCCTGCGGGTTTAACTAGGAACGACCTCGCGTTCAAACTTGGGGCTGACGTTGCATTGGTATGATTCCGTCTTCGAGGTGATCGACCTCAGATCGTTCAGTAACCTCTGGTACTGGATCGGCCTGGCGGTGTTCTGGTCGACGGTGAGTCATTGGGTTCTGGGCGTGCCTTACGATTCCGTCATGCGCGCCAAGCGGGGCAAGCCCGAGAACGCGATGGAGGATTTGCAGGATCACGTGCGCGTCAATTCGAACCGGATCCTCTATATCGCCGAGGTTTCTGGCATCTGGATCGCGCTGTTCGGCTCGGCCTTTTTGACCGGGTTGGCGCTGGCGGCTTTTCTTTATGACATCGAGTTCGCGCAGGCGGTGTTCCTTTTGTTGGGGCCGCTTGCGATCCTCAGCCTCATGACGGTGCGCACGGCCCGCAGGATCAGGGAAAGCGACTTGCAGGGGGCCGAACTGATTTCGGCGCTGACGATGCATCGGTTCCTGACCCAGGGGATCGGCGTGATTTCGATTTTCTTCACCGCGATGTACGGCATGTACGTGAACCTCTACGTCGGACCTTTCGGCGGATTCTGAGGCCGGGCCGTCTTGGGCGTTGACACGGGCGGTCAAGCGGTTACCCCGGCGCTCATGTCCGAACCATCCCATATCACCGTCTCGGGTGCGCCTGAGGGTTTCGATGCCACGCTTGTTCTGAAAGAGCTGGCTTCGGCAGGTGTGGTCTGCCACGTGGCGCGCGACGACAAGCGGATGGCCGCGATGGCCGAGGCGCTGGCGTTCTTTGCGCCCGACGTGGCGGTTCTGACGTTTCCGGGGTGGGATTGTCTGCCCTATGACCGGGTGTCGCCGAATGCCGACATTTCGGCAGCAAGGATGGCGACGCTGGCGGGGTTGATCCACGGCGCACCGAAGTCTTTCGTAGTACTGACCACGCTCAACGCGGCGACGCAGCGGGTTCCGGCGCGGTCGGTCCTGCGTGAGGCGAGTTTCACGGCCCGTGTGGGTGACCGGGTGGACGAGGGCGCTTTGCGTGATTTCCTGGTGCGGATGGGGTTCGTGCAGGCGCCGACAGTGACGGAACCGGGCGATTACGCGATCCGGGGCGGGATCATCGACATCTTTCCGCCGGGCGAAGGCGGGCCGGTGCGGCTGGACTTCTTTGGTGACGTGCTGGACGGGGCGCGGCGCTTCGATCCCTCGACACAGCGGACGACCGAGACGTTGAAGTCGGTTGAATTGTCGCCGGTCAGCGAGGTGATCCTGGATGAAGCGGCGATAACGCGGTTTCGCCAGAATTACCGGCTGGAATTCGGCGCGGCGGGCACGGATGATCCTTTGTACGAGGCGGTGAGCGCGGGGCGCAAACACGCGGGCATCGAACATTGGTTGCCGTTCTTTCACGAAAAGCTGGAAACGCTGTTCGACTATCTGCCCGATGCGACGGTTACGCTGGACGATCAATCCGCGGCGATGCGCGTGGCCAGGTGGGAAAGCATCGAGGACCAGTACGATGCGCGTCGCGAGGCGATGAGTGCCAAGGGGCGGGTCGACAGCGTTTACAAACCCGCGCCGCCCGATCAGCTTTATTTCGATGATGCGGCCTGGGATGGGGCGGTATCTGGCCATCGGGTGATGCAATTCGCGCCCCTGCCACAGCCCCCCGGACCGGGGGTGATCGACGCCGGTGGCCGGATCGGGCGGGATTTCGCACCCGAGCGGCAACAAGAGAATATCTCGCTTTTCGGGGCCCTGGCGGATCATATCCGGAAAGCTGCCGAAGGCGGGCAGGTGGTGATCGCATCCTACTCGGAAGGGGCGCGGGAACGGCTTTCCGGGCTGATCGAGGATGAGGAGATCGCCGGCGCGACCTTGATCGGCGATTTCCGGGACGTGCCCGAGGGCAAGGGCGGCGTGTTCCTGGCGGTCTGGGCCTTGGAGCATGGGTTTGAAGGTAAGGATGGCCTTTGCGTCATCTCGGAACAGGACGTTCTGGGCGACCGGTTGATCCGCCAGCCGAAAAAGAAGCGCCGGGCCGAGAATTTCCTGACCGAGACCCAAAGCCTCAGCCCCGGTGATCTGATCGTGCATGTGGACCACGGGGTTGGCCGTTACATGGGGCTGGAGGTGGTCGAAGCCCTCGGCGCGCCGCACGAGTGTATCCATCTGGAATACGCCGGTGGCGATCGGCTGTTCCTGCCGGTCGAGAACATCGAGCTTTTGTCGCGCTACGGCCACGAGGAAGGTCTGTTGGATCGGCTGGGCGGCGGGGCCTGGCAGGCCAAGAAGGCGCGGTTGAAGGAACGTATCCGCGAGGTGGCCGAGCAGTTGATCCGCATTGCGGCGGAGCGGCATCTGAGGAAGGCCCCGGTGCTGGTGCCGCCGGACGGTATGTGGGATGCCTTTTCGGCGCGGTTCCCCTATCAGGAGACCGACGACCAGTTGAAAGCGATTGGCGAGACGGTCGAAGACCTCGGCTCGGGCGTGCCGATGGACCGGCTGGTCTGCGGCGACGTGGGGTTCGGCAAGACCGAGGTCGCGATGCGGGCTGCCTTCGTTGCGGCGATGGCGGGGGTGCAGGTGGCGGTGATCGCGCCGACGACATTGCTGGCACGCCAGCACGCGGCGAGTTTCCGCGAAAGGTTCCGGGGGTTCCCGGTGGAGATTCGGCAATTGTCGCGTTTCGTCAGCGCGAAAGAGGCCGAAAAGACGCGGGATGGGTTGGCGCGGGGCACGGTGGACATCGTGATCGGCACCCATGCGGTTCTGGCGAAATCCGTGCGATTCCAGAACCTTGGTCTGTTGATCGTGGACGAGGAGCAGCATTTCGGGGTGGGCCACAAGGAACGTCTGAAGCAGTTGCGCAGCGACATCCACGTGCTGACCCTGACGGCGACGCCGATACCGCGCACACTGCAATTGAGCCTGACCGGTGTCAGGGATCTCTCGATCATCGGCACGCCGCCCGTCGACCGCCTGGCGATCCGCACCTATGTCAGCGAATTCGACACGGTGACCCTGCGCGAGGCGCTTTTGCGCGAACACTATCGCGGGGGACAGTCGTTCTTTGTGGTTCCGCGCATCAGCGATCTGCCCGAGATCGAAGAGTGGCTGAAGGACCAGGTGCCCGAGGTTTCTTTTGTTGTCGCCCACGGCCAGATGGCGGCAGGGCAGCTTGATGACAAGATGAACGCCTTTTATGACGGCAAGTTCGACGTTCTGCTGGCGACGACCATCGTGGAATCGGGGCTCGATATTCCGACCGCGAACACGATGATCGTGCATCGCGCGGACATGTTCGGGCTGGCGCAACTCTATCAGATCAGGGGCCGGGTCGGGCGTTCCAAGGCGCGGGCTTATGCGTACCTGACGACCAAGCCGCGCCAGAAGCTGACGCCGCAGGCCGAAAAGCGGCTGCGCGTGTTGGGATCGCTCGATTCGCTTGGGGCGGGGTTCACGCTGGCCAGCCAGGATCTGGATATTCGCGGGGCCGGGAACCTGTTGGGCGAGGAACAATCGGGCCACATCCGCGAGGTGGGTTACGAGTTGTACCAGTCGATGCTGGAAGAGGCGATTGCCAAGATCAAGGCGGGCGAGATGGAAGGCCTGACCGAGGCCGACGATCAATGGGCGCCACAGATTAATCTGGGCGTTCCTGTCCTGATTCCAGAGGATTACGTGCCCGATCTTGATGTGCGTCTGGGGCTGTATCGTCGCCTGTCGTCGCTGACGACGAAGGTGGAGTTGGAAGGGTTCGCCGCCGAGTTGATTGACCGGTTCGGGAAACTTCCGCGCGAGGTTAACACGCTCATGCTGGTCGTGCGGATCAAGGCCGAGTGCAAGAAGGCCGGCATCGCGCGGCTGGACACGGGGCCGAAGGGGGCCACGATCCAGTTCCACAACGACAAGTTCGCCAACCCGGCCGGTCTGGTCGCCTTCATGGAGGATCAGCGCGGGCTGGCGAAGGTGAAGGACAACAAGATAGTGGTGCGCCGGGACTGGAAGAAAACCAAGGACCGGGTGCAGGGCGCGTTCGCGGTGGCGCGGGATTTGGCGGCACAGGCGCGGGGGGCGATTTCTGAACAGAAATCGTAGCGGAAAATCCTCATTTTCCGGCTTGCCCAACCCTGCAACGATACCCTATTGAGGCCCTTGGTGCGCCCGAGTGGCGGAATGGTAGACGCAGGGGATTCAAAATCCCCCGTTGGTAACAACGTGCGAGTTCGAGTCTCGCCTCGGGCACCAAATCCCATAAAATGCGCGGGCCTCAATATCGCTCCTGTGCGCCTTTGCCCGCGATGATCTTATCGCGGAATTTTTCGATCCGTCTGAGCCTTGTTTCCGGCGCCTTGGCGGCGTTGAGGTTCAAGAGATAGCTTTTCTGTCGTCCCGGTGTGAGGGCGGCAAAAGCCTCGGCCAGTTCGGGGTCGGCGTCGAGGGTGTCGGATAACTCCACCGGCATGTCGGGCAGGCGGGTGTCACGGGGCGGTTTCAAACCCTGTTCGGCATATGCCATGGCCTCATCCAGATAGGCGCGGATCGTCGTTGCGTGCGTTGCGACATCTTCAGCGCCGGCAAAGCGGATCATGTCGGGATGGGCGGTGTTCGGGCCTTGGCGTTGCAACAGGCCTTCGGGGTCTTTCATCAGGGCGGCGTTGAAGAAGGTCAGGCGAAAATTGTCGCGAAAAGCGCCGATGATCGCGATGTTCCGCCCGGCGTGCATGTAGCAGGGATGGCCCCATTTGGCGGTTTCTTCCAGGCCAGCCTCGCGGCAGAGCTGGCGGAGGGCGGCAAGGCCTTCGGCGAAGTGCCGCGTCGCACAATCGGGCGTGTCAAAGCGGGCGCAACGTCCGCAGCCTTTTTCGAAGTAATGCGCAACATCCGTGATCATGGAGGTGTCTTAGCAGGTTTCCCAGCCTCTCGCAGGGGCCAAAATAGGCGCGGCGGTCGGTCTCATCTGCCCTTAAGGTCTTGCAAATCGGCGCGGTTAATGGCCTGAAGTCCTGATGAAACACTGGATTGCCTTGGTTCTGATCGGTTTGGCGGGGGCGGCGGCCCGTGCCGACGAAATGACGCTTGCGGTTGCGTCGAATTTCCTGACGACGGCGGAGACCCTTGTGGCGGAGTTCGAAGCCGAGACGGAACACGAGGTGACGTTGACCCATGGTTCGACCGGCGGGCTTTATGCCCAGGTCGATCTGGGGGCACCGTTCGATGTCTTTCTGGCCGCCGATTCCGAGCGGCCCGCGCGCCTGCGAGATAGTGGAAAGGCAATCGACGCAAAGACTTACGCGCTTGGTCGGTTGGTTCTGGTGTCACGTCTGCCGGTGACGATCGAGACTGCGCCCGAGGCTCTGGTGGGCAAGACCGTCGCCTTGGCCGATCCGACAGTTGCGCCCTATGGAAAGGCCGCGACCCGCGCGATGGAGGTGCTGCAACTGGATACGGCGACCTTCCGGCCCGTGCTGGTGGCGAACGTGGGGCAGGTGGCATCGGTCTTTGCCACGGGGAACGCGGATGTCGCCTTTGTCGCGGCCTCGCAACTGCCCCTGTTGAATGCACCCCATGTGGTGACACTGGAGGGATTGGTAGACGAGGTGCGCCAGGATGCCGCCCTTTTGGTGCGGGCCGGGGAGAACGCGGCGGCGGTCGCCTTCTGGGGTTGGCTGGACGGGGATCAGGCGCGCGGCGTGATCGCGACCGCCGGTTACGGCCTACCGGCTAAATGAGTGTCTGGCCCGCCATCTGGCTGACCCTGCAACTTGCCGCCGTGACCACGGCCATCCTGATGGTGATTGCCATGCCCCTTGGCTGGTGGCTGGCAACGACAAGGGCGAAGACGAAACCTTTGTTCGAGGCGATCACGACGCTGCCGCTGGTTTTGCCGCCGACGGTGCTGGGGTTCTACCTGTTGGTCATCATGCGCCCCGATGCGCCCCTTGGCGGTCTGTTCCTGCGCGCCACGGGCGAAACGCTGGCCTTCAGTTTCACGGGGTTGGTCATCGCCTCGGTCGTCTATTCGTTGCCCTTTGCCGTTCAGCCGATGCAGACCGCGTTTCGAGCGGTGCCGCAGACCACGCTGGATGCCGCGCGGATGCTGGGGGCGGGGCCGCGGGATGCGTTCTTTTCGGTGTCATTGCCGATGGCTAGTCGGGGGGCCGTGACGGCGGCGGTTCTGTCCTTTGCCCATACGGTTGGGGAATTCGGTGTGGTGCTGATGGTGGGGGGCAATATTCCGGGCAAGACGCGGGTGATTTCGATCGAGATATTCTCGGCCGTCGAGACGCTGGATTACCGGACGGCGCATGTCCTGTCGGCGTGGTTGTTGATCCTGTCGCTGGTGGGGCTGACGTTGGTCTATGTGTTCAACCGGCGCGGGGGATCGCGCTTTGGCTGACACGCTGGAGTTTCGGGTCAAGCTGTCGCGCGGGGCGGCCTTCACGCTTGATGTGGCCGAAAGCATTCCCCTGGAGGGCGTGACCGCGCTGGTCGGGCCGTCGGGCGGTGGGAAGACCTCGCTTTTGCGAAGCCTTGCAGGGCTGGAACGCGGGATCAAAGGCGAGGTGCGGTTTCGCGGGCGCGACTGGTCGGGTAAGGGCGGCGAGGTTGCGCCGCAGGATCGGCGTATCGGCTTTGTCTTTCAAAGCCCGGCGTTGTTTCCCCATCTGGATGTGGCAGGCAATCTGGCCTATGGCGCGCGGCGGCGCGAGGTGGCGAGTTACGAGGCAATCATCGACGCGCTGGACCTTGGGCCTTTGCTGAAGCGGCGGGTGCAGGGCTTGTCGGGCGGTGAGGCGCGGCGGGTCTCGCTTGGCCGGGCCATGGCCTCGAACCCCGAGGTTCTGTTCCTGGATGAACCCTTGAGCGGGCTCGACGCGGCCAAGAAGGCCGACCTTCTGCCCTATATCGGCCGTGCGGTGGCCGAGGCGCAGGTGCCCGCCCTTTACGTCACCCATTCCGCCACCGAGGTCACCGCCTTGGCCGACCGGGTGCTTGGCATCTCGAAAGGTCGGTTGACGGGTTGGGAAGTGCCGCCACCGCGATTGCAGTCCCGCGTCGTTTCGGTGGAAGGCGGCCTGATGCGGGTGATGGTCGAAGGGGCGTCGCCCGGCGACGGTGCGTTGTTTTCGCTGCCGGTGATCGCGAAGATCGGCGAACGGGTCGGGTTGGGCCTGCCGGGGGAAAGCATCCTTGTGTCGACCGACCCGCCGGGGCGGAGCGATGCACTGGCCACGCTGCCGGTGCGCGTCGTCGAGGGGGCGGGCGGGCTGACGGTGGACGTCTTTGGCCAGACGATCACCTTGCCAAGGGGCGGGCCGCAGGTGATCGGGGCCGAGATGTGGCTGTCGATCCTGAAGATCCAGCCGCGACCCGAGCCGAGCGATTCGGCGAAAAATCGCCGATAGCGTCGTCAATCCGGGAAATCCGGCGCGATTGATCCGGCGGAATAAACATCGGGTTGAAAACCGCGTGATTCATGTTTCCGCCATAGTCCGTACCGTTGGTCCTGTCATTGGTTCCGGTTTGGAAACGCGGATCCTCCTGTCGTGGTGGCTGGGTTTCCTGCGCTTTGGCGAGTAACCTGTTGGGCCATGGTGAAAACCAGGTCTGGCGATGCTTGTGCCAGTGTTTCCGATAGCCAAACAATGTTGAAAAATAGGGGGGTAGCGCCCCGCCTTAATCCCCTGTCGTAACGCCCCTGATCCCCGGAGACCGCCACCTTTCTGCCGCTTTTTCCTTTGGCCCAGCCGCCACATTGGTTAACGTTCGCATACCTCGCTGGGGGGTAGCGGGTGGCACAAATGGGGGAGCCGCTCGCGCTTCACAGGTGACTGTGGAGAAGGGTATCGAGTGCTGCCGTTTGGCAGCGGGGATCGATGCGCCCCGTGTGTATGGCCTGGTGGAAGGCCTGGCGGAAAACGCATTGATCCCCGCATCTCTCGCCCGTTCATCCCTCGCATTGGGGGCAGGACGCTGGCAGTTTCACCTTGTTTTACGCCCGGCACGCTGATCGCGACGGATCGCGGATTGCGTGCCTTGGAAGCCTTGCGGCGCGGAGATCGCGTCATCACCCGTGACAACGGGTTGAAGCGGATCACCTGGGTCGGGTCGCGGACGTTCGACTATCACGACCTGATCGAGATCGAAGGGTTGCGCCCGGTCCTGGTTCGTGCCGGTGCCCTGGGGCAAGGCTATCCCGACCGCGACATGATCGTCAGCCCCGAACACCGGTTTCTTCTGGAGCCTTCGAGCCCGCTCAATGCCCGGGGAACGGGCGAACTTCTGGTAGCGGCGAAGCGCCTGGTGAACGGGCGCGGCATCAAGTGGGCCTCGATGCTAGGGGTGAGTTACCTGCACATTCTCTTGAACGCCCACGAGGTGATCCTGGCCAACGGGGCATGGACCGAAAGCTTTCATCCCGACGACCACGTGATGCGGGAACTGGCCCCGGAACAACGCCAGGAGATCCTGATCCTGTTCCCCGAAATCGCGACAATGGGGGCCGCCAAGCGGTTTCCCGCGGCACGTCCGATCCCGAAAAGCCGTTTCGACAGTTGAAGCGGATCAACAGTGCGTATTTGAAAAGCGATGAAGGACCATCGGGTGTTCCCGGAACGGAGACGTCAGGGGCGTGGCGCTCTGGGCTTCATCGCTTTAAAAATACGCATTTGCCGGGCTTTGCCACAAGTGCTGCCATGGACAGTCCGGGCGGCGGCGGCTAATCAGTCCTGACCATTTCTGCCCCGGATGAGACGATGACCAGCCTGAACGATATCCGCTCGACCTTTCTTGGCTATTTCGACCGCAACGAACATGAGGTCGTTGCCTCTTCGCCCCTTGTGCCCCGGAACGATCCGACGCTGATGTTCGTCAACTCGGGCATGGTGCAGTTCAAGAACCTGTTCACGGGGCTTGAGAAACGCGATTACGTGCGCGCGACGACGGCTCAGAAATGCGTGCGGGCCGGGGGCAAGCACAACGATCTGGACAATGTGGGGTATACCGCAAGGCATCACACGTTTTTCGAGATGCTGGGGAACTTCTCTTTCGGCGATTATTTCAAGGACGACGCCATTCCCTTTGCCTGGAACCTGTTGACCGGGGATTTCGGGATCGACAAGGAGCGCCTCTTGGTCACGGTCTATCACACCGATGACGAAGCGGCCGAGATCTGGGAAAAGGTCGGCGTGCCCGAGGACCGGATCATCCGGATCGCGACAACCGACAATTTCTGGCAGATGGGGCCGACGGGCCCTTGTGGCCCTTGTACCGAGATTTTCTATGACCACGGCGATCACATCTGGGGCGGACCTCCGGGTAGCCCGGAAGAAGACGGCGACCGGTTCATCGAGATCTGGAACATCGTTTTCATGCAGAACGAGCAGTTCGAGGATGGCTCGATGCGCGAGTTGGACATGCAATCGATCGACACCGGCATGGGGCTGGAACGGATCGGGGCCTTGTTGCAGGGCAAGCATGACAATTACGACACCGACACGATGCGTGCCCTGATGGAGGCTTCGGCCCATGCCACGAGTGCGGATGTGGACGGCCCTGCCAACGTGCATCACCGGGTGGTGGCAGACCACCTGCGCTCGACCTCTTTCCTGATTGCCGATGGCGTGATGCCGTCGAACGAGGGGCGCGGTTACGTGCTGCGCCGGATCATGCGCCGCGCGATGCGCCATGCGCATATGGCCGGTGCCAAGGATCCGGTGATGCACCGGCTGGTGCCCGCGCTGGTCGGCGAGATGGGGCAGGCCTATCCGGAGTTGGGGCGCGCGCAGGCGCTGATCGAGCAGACGCTGGAGACCGAGGAGACCCGGTTCCTGCAAACGCTGGAGCGCGGGTTGAAGCTGTTGGACGAAGAATTGACGTCTTTGCCCGAAGAGTCGGAACTTCCCGGTGAGGCGGCTTTCAAGCTTTATGACACCTATGGGTTCCCGTTGGATCTGACCCAGGACGCCTTGCGCGAAAAGGGCCGTTCCGTGGATGTGGCCGGGTTCGACGCGGCGATGGAAGCGCAGAAGGCCAAGGCGCGGGCGGCCTGGTCCGGCTCGGGCGAGGCCAAGGATGCTGCTGTCTGGTTCGATATTGCGGAGGCGAATGAGGCGACGGAATTTCTTGGCTACGATACCGAGGTGGCCGAGGGCCAGGTGCTGGCCGTGGTGTCCGATGGTGCCGAGGTTGATGCGCTGAAGGCTGGCGAGAGCGGCTGGGTCATCGTGAACCAGACGCCGTTTTATGGCGAGGCCGGTGGACAGGTGGGCGACACCGGGACGATCCGTGGCGTGGGCGAGGCCAGCGACATGGGGATTGTCACCGACACGCAGCGGTTCGCGGGCGGGCGTATTTTCGGCCATCAGGTGACGGTCGAGAAGGGCGAGATCACCAAGGGCGCGCCTGTGTCCTTGAAGGTGGATCACGCGCGGCGGTCGACCATTCGGGCCAACCACTCGGCCACGCACCTGTTGCACGAGGCATTGCGCGAAGCACTTGGCGATCACGTGGCACAGCGCGGCTCGCTCAATGCACCGGACCGTTTGCGGTTCGATTTCAGCCACAACCAGGCGCTGACGCTGGAGGAGTTGAAAGCGGTCGAGGCGCAGGTGAACGATTTCATTCGCCAGAACTCGCCCGTCGAAACCCGGATCATGACGCCGGACGATGCCCGCGCGATTGGAGCGCAGGCGCTGTTCGGCGAGAAATACGGTGACGAGGTGCGCGTGGTCTCCATGGGCCGGGCCGATACCGGCAAGGGCGCCGATGGAAATACCTGGTCGATCGAGCTTTGCGGTGGCACCCATGTGACGCGCACGGGTGATATCGGGGTTTTCGTGACCCTTGGCGATTCTGCGTCGTCTTCGGGTGTGCGCCGGATCGAGGCTTTGACCGGGGATGCGGCGTTCAAGTACCTGTCCGAGCAGGATCACCGTTTGGCCGAGGTGGCGCTGGCGTTGAAGGCACAGCCGCAGGAAGTAGCCGAGCGGGTGAAGGCGCTGCAATCCGAGCGGCGCGCGTTGCAGGACGAGGTGGCGGAGTTGCGCCGCCAGGTCGCCATGGGCGGCGGCGGGGCGGCCTCCGAGGCCGAGGTGGTGAACGGCATGGCGCTCCATGCCCAGGTGTTGAGCGGGGTGACGGGCAAGGATCTGCCGCCCCTGATCGACGAACACAAGGCGCGGCTTGGGTCGGGCGCGGTGTTGCTGATTGCTGACACCGGCGGCAAGGCGGCCGTGGCGGCAGGCGTGACCGATGATCTGACCGGCAGCCTTTCGGCGGTCGACATGGTGCGTGCCGCCGTTGCCGAGCTTGGCGGCAAGGGCGGTGGTGGTCGCGCGGACATGGCGCAGGGCGGTGGTCCGAGTGCTGAAAATGGCGAGGCGGCGATTGCCGCGGTGAAAAAGCTGATGGAGGGATAGATGCCCGCACTCTGGATTGCCCACGTCGATGTCACGGACGAGGAAAAGTACGGCGAATACGTCAAGATCGCGTCCGAGGTGATCCCGGCCCACGGCGGCAAGTTCATCGCCCGTGGCGGCAAGGTGGTGCATTTCGAAGGCATCGAGCGGCCCCGCAACGTGGTGGCGAAATTCCCGAGCGTGGAGGCGGCGGAAGCGGCCTATAACGATCCGCGCTACCAGGAGGCGGTGAAGATCGCCAAAGTGGCCTCGACCCGCGAATTGATGGTCGTCGAGACCGACGAATAGGGGCGCGTCTTGGCGCGGATCATTCTTCTGCATGGCGCGTCGAGTTCGGGGAAAACGACTTTGGCGCGGGCCTTGCAGGAGCAGTTGCCGACGCCCTTCTGGCATTTTTCGCTGGATCATCTGCGCGACGGTGGCGTCTTGCCCATGGCACGGTTCCGACGGGGCGATCTGGACTGGAAGGCGCATCGGGCGGCGGTCTTTGACGGGCTGCACCGCATGGTGGCCGCAGCGGCGGATGCGGGCAACGATCTGATTTTCGAGCATATTCTGGAAGGCGACGGCTGGCTGGACGAATTGCAGCGGCTTTTCGCGGGTCACGACGTGTTCTTTGTTGGCCTGTTTTGCGACCCTTCGGTATTGGCGCAAAGAGAGGAGCAACGCGGGGATCGGCCTTTGGGAAGTGCCGTACGGGATGCGGCGCAGGTTCATGAAGGGTTGCGTTACGATCTGGAGCTTCGCTCGGAGGATGGTGTCGAGGCGAACGTGGCGCGGTTGTTGGAAGCGTGGCAAGATCCGTCGCGGAGCGTGTCGGAGTTTTCGTTGCGAAAAGCCGAGCACTGATCGCAACTCGGGGGGAAATCGTCAGCTCTTGCCGGAGGTCAGCATTGCGTCCACGTCTCCGCCGGCAATCACCTTGGTCAGTTCCGAAAAATCGCCCTTGTCGAACATGGAAACGCCGGCATCGCGGATCACCCGATGTGTCACACGCGCCAGCGCCGAGCCAAGCGAAAGCCGCGCGGCCCCCATTTGCGCGAATTCGGTGCGTGTCATCTTGGCGTAAGGCCCTGCGACCAGCACGTTGACAGGTTTGTCGGTGGCGGCGATGACGCGCTTCAGTTCCTCGACATTTGGCGGCAGCGGCACATAGAGGCAGTCCGCGCCAGCCTCGTCGAAGGCGCGGATGCGCTTCAGGGCCTCTTCCATGTCGTAATGCCCGTTCATCACGCCATCGGCGCGGGCGACCAGAACGAAGTCGGCAGGCAGGGCGCGGGCGGCTTCGACGGCGGCGCGGATACGGTCCACCGCTTCTTCAAAGGGATAGGCGCGGTCGTCGGGCAGGGCGGCGTCTTCGATGGATATGCCTGCCAGCCCCGCTTGGGCGGCCAGCGTCACGGTTTCGGCCACGACCTCGGGCGCATGGCCAAAGCCGTTTTCGAAGTCGCCCGACACCGGGACATCAACCGCCGCGACCAGATCGGCGGCATGGGCCAGAGCCTCCTCCCGGCTGACGAGTCCGCCGTCGGGGCGACCCAAGGTGAAGGCATGGGCGGCTGATGAGGTGGCGATGGCTTGCGCGCCAAGGGCTTCGAGCATCCTGGCCGAGCCCCTGTCCCAGGCATTGGCAAGGATGAAGGGATCGCCCTTCTTGTGGAGGTCACGAAAGCTCATGCGGCGTCTTTCAGGAAGGTGTCGAAGAAATCGCAGATGGCGTGGGCGGCCTGCTTCAGCCGCTCGTCCGAGGTGGTGAGGGCGACGCGGATATGACCCGCCGCCGCTTCGCCGAAGCTTTCGCCGGGCATGACGGCGATCAGGCGGTCTTCCAGCAGGCGGTCGGCGAAATCCTCGCCCGAAAGGCCGGTGCGGCGGACGTCCAGCATCAGGTACATCGTGGCCGTCGAAGGTACGATGGTCATGCCGCGCGCGGCGAAGATGGTGCTGATGGCGGCATGGCGGCGGCGGAATGGTTCGGATATCTCGGCCTCAAGGATCGGGCCGCGTTCCAGCGCGAAAACACCCGCATCCTGCAGGTAACCGGGCAGGCCGTAGGTCGTGTGGGTCGAGAGGTTGATCGTGTGCTCGATCGCCTCTTCCGGGCCGATCAGCCAGCCGATCCGGCTACCGGTCATGGCGTGGCTTTTCGACAGCGAGCCGATCACCAGCGTGCGGTCCTGCAGGCCGGGCAGGGCGCGGGGCGACAGATGTGCACCCTCCCAAAGCTGGGTGTCGTAGACCTCGTCCGAGATCAGCCACATGTCGTTGTCACTCACGAAGCCGCCGATGGTCTCCAGCGTTTCGGTGCCATAGACGACGCCCGTGGGGTTGTTCGGCGAGTTGATGAGGAGGGATCGCGCGGGGCTGGCCGTATCAAGCTCGGCTCGTGTCGGCTGGAACCCGTTGTCGGCGCTGGCCTTCACCGCCTCGGCCCGCGCGCCGGTGCCCCGGATCGTGCCGGGGTAGGTGGCGTAATAGGGGTCGATGAAAAGCGCAGTTTCGCCGGGGTCGCAGACCACCGCGTGGGACAGGAACAGGGCCGCTTGCCCGCCTGCCGTGATGACCACGTTGTCGCGGGTTGTCTTGACGCCCGTGATCCTTTCGGTCCGGGCCGCCACGTGATCGCGCAATGCGTCGATACCAGGGATCGAGGCATAGCCGGTGTGCCCCTTCAGGGCGGCATCGTACATCGCCTTCAGAATCGCCGGATCGGTCTTCCTGTCATGCTCGCCAATGGTCAGTTCGATCACGGGTTTGCCCGCACCGATCATCGCCCGGCTTTTGCGGTAGATGTCCCACCCGTCCGAGCCGCCGCCGGTCAGGGTTTCGATGCGTTTGGAAAATCTGGTCATGGGATCAGTTGCCTTTCTCCCGCCCGGTTAGTCAAATGAATGATGTTTAGGGCAGGTTTCAAGGATTTTGATGAATAGTTGATTTTTCTTTGCATTGCGTGAATGCCGCGCCTATTCTGCCAAGCATGAACCGGAACTGCATCATTTGCTGCATTATTCCCTGCTGACAACACGTCGCGCGGGCCGGTCCCTTTTACTTCCAACATGACCAAGCTAAGACCCGCGCGGGACACATTTGCCCGAAGGAAGGCGCATGACCGACATCCAGCTTTACAACACCGCAACCCGGAAGAAAGAGCGGTTCGAGCCGCTGAACCCCGAGAACGTGCGGATGTATGTCTGTGGGCCGACGGTTTATGACCGGGCGCACATCGGGAATGCGCGGCCGGTGATCGTGTTTGACACGCTGTTTCGGCTGCTGAGGCATGTCTACGGGCCGGATCATGTGACCTACGTGCGGAACTTCACGGACGTGGATGACAAGATCAATGCCCGCGCCGCCGCAGAAGGCCGCCCGATCCGCGACATCACGGACGAAACGACGCGCTGGTATCTGGAGGATATGGCCGCCGTCGGGGCCTTGAAGCCGACCGAGATGCCGCGTGCCACCGACTGGATCGGTGAGATGATCGCGATGGCGGAAGGGCTGATTGAGAAGGGCCACGCCTATGAGACTGAGGGGCATGTGCTGTTCCGCGTGCGGTCTTACACGGAATACGGGGCGCTTTCGGGTCGGTCTGTCGATGACATGATCGCGGGTGCGCGGGTCGAGGTGGCGCCTTTCAAGGAAGACCCGATGGATTTCGTGATCTGGAAGCCCTCGGACGCGGGCACGCCGGGGTGGGAGTCACCCTGGGGTCGGGGGCGACCGGGTTGGCACATCGAATGCTCGGCCATGGCGTTCGGGCTTTTGGGTGCCGAGTTCGACATTCACGGCGGCGGCAACGACTTGCAGTTTCCTCATCATGAGAACGAGATCGCGCAGTCGAAGTGCATGGGGCATGGGTTCGCGCGATACTGGATGCACAACGAGATGTTGCAGGTCGAGGGCAAGAAGATGTCCAAGTCATTGGGCAACTTTTTTACCGTGCGGGATTTGCTGGACCAGGGCGTGCCGGGGGAGGTGATCCGGTTTGTGTTTTTGAGCACGCATTACCGGAAGCCGATGGATTGGACGGCGGAGAAGGCGCGGGAGGCGGAAGGACACTTGAACGCGTGGTTCAATATCAAGCGCAAGTGGCTCTCTGAACCGATCTCTGCATCTGACTTGAGGCGATTGGCTGACAAAGAGTTTGTCGGGTTGCTGGCCAACGATCTGAATACCCCGGGCGCGCTCGCCCGGTTGATGGAATTGGCCAAGATGGCGCGGGATAAGGTTGAAGTAGACTCGGATGAAGTGAGGGCCTTTGTCGCTTCTGCAAAAATGCTTGGGTTTAAAAACTTTGACGCTCAGTCACAGGCACGGAAAAATGCTGTTGAACGAGCATTCGAGAAAGCTGACGTGGTTCGATCACTACTCGATGCTAGAACAGAAGCCAAACTTGCGAAGGACTTCCAGCGCGCTGATGAGATTCGAGACGCATTGATCGGTGCTGGAGTAGCAATCAAGGATACGCCAGAAGGATCAAGCTGGGAGCCGACATCCGATTTCGACCCCTCCAAACTGGAGGCCCTGAAATGACCGTCGATCATAGAACTGAGGGCGGCGCCCGGCACGAGGGCGGGAAGCGAAGCGCCCGCCCTGGGGGCGGGTCGGGCGCTGCCCGGTGTTACACACCGGGCGGGATAAGTGGGATGGGCCAATGACCAAACAAAAACTCACCCTCTTCGACACGACCCTCCGCGACGGCCAACAGACCCAGGGCGTGCAGTTCTCGACCGAGGACAAGTTCCAGATCGCAAAGGCGCTCGACGATCTGGGCATCGACTATATCGAAGGTGGCTGGCCCGGGGCGAACCCGACGGACAGCGCGTTTTTCGAAGCCAAGCCCAGAACACGCGCGACCTTCACCGCCTTTGGGATGACCAAACGCTCGGGCCGTTCGGCGGCGAACGACGATGTGCTGGCCGCGGTTCTGAACGCCGGAACCCCCGCCGTCTGCCTTGTCGGCAAGTCTCATGAGTTCCACGTCACCACCGCCCTTGGCATCACGCTGGAGGAGAACCGCCAGAACCTTGCCGACAGCTTTGCCCATATGGTGGCCCAGGGCCGCGAGGCGCTGTTCGACGCGGAACATTTCTTCGACGGCTACAAGTCCAACCCGGACTATGCTCTGGACTGCCTGAAAGCCGCCTACGATGCCGGTGCCCGCTGGATCGTCCTCTGCGACACCAACGGCGGCACGCTGCCGCACGAGGTGGGCGAGATCACCGCCGCCGTCATCGCCAGCGGCATTCCCGGCGATCATCTTGGCATTCATACGCACGACGACACCGGCAATGCGGTGGCCTGCACGCTGGCGGCGGTGGATGCGGGGGCGCGGCAAATCCAGGGGACGTTGAACGGCTTGGGCGAGCGCTGCGGTAATGCCAACCTTACCACGCTGATCCCGACGCTTTTGCTGAAAGAACCCTATGCCAGCGCTTATGAAACCGGCATCACGACCGAGGCTCTGGCGGGGTTGACGCGCACGTCCCGGATGCTGGACGACATCCTCAATCGCGTGCCGCACCGGGCCGCGCCTTACGTGGGCGGCTCGGCCTTTGCCCATAAGGCGGGGCTGCACGCCAGCGCGATCATCAAGGATCCGACGACCTATGAGCACATCGACCCGGCCAGCGTGGGCAACGCGCGGATTGTGCCGATGTCGAACCAGGCGGGGCAGTCGAACCTGATCAAACGCCTGACCGAGATGGGGCTTGAGGTCGAAAAAGGCGATCCGGCGTTGGCCCGCATTCTGGACGTTGTGAAAGAGAAAGAGGCGGACGGCTATGCTTACGACTCGGCCCAAGCCAGTTTCGAACTACTGGCCCGCGCCGAGATGGGGCTGGCGCCGCGATTCTTCGAGGTTGAGCGCTATCGTGTGATCTCGGAACGCCGCCGCAATGCCAAGGGCGAAACCGTGGTGGAATCCGAGGCGGTGGTGACGCTGGCCATCGACGGCGGTGTGCGGACGAGTTTTTACAAGAACGAACACGCCCAGGACATGCAGGACGACGGGCCGGTCAACGCGCTTTGGCAGGCGCTGAAGTCCGACCTTGGCCCGCACCAGCACCGGATCGAGGATGTGCGCCTGACCGATTTCAAGGTGCGCATCACCCAAGGCGGGACTGAGGCCGTGACCCGCGTCATTATCGACTTTGCGGACGACAACGGGCGGTTCTGGTCGACGGTCGGGGTGTCGGCGAACATCGTCGATGCGTCTTTCGAGGCGCTGCTGGACGCGGTGAACTGGAAACTTCTGCGTGGCGATGACATTGCGGAGGCGGCGGAGTGACGCCGAACCAGGCTTTCTTCACCGTCCACAGGGATCTGCCGCGCGAAGGCCCCGGCTTGGCTGATGACGTGCTTTGGGCGCTGAAAGTGGCCGATACGCCCGAGGATGCCGCGATCCTTGATGCCGCTTGCGGGCCGGGGGCCGATACCGTGACGCTGGCCGAGGCCCGTCCCGATGCACGCATTGAGGCGGTCGATTTTACCCCGGATTTCATCGAAGAGGTGAAGCGGCGGACGGCGGTGTTCGGCCCCCGCGTGAGTGCCCGGACCGGTGATTACACCGATCTGACGGGCCGCTACAATTTCATCTGGTGCGCGGGGGCCATGTATTTCAAGGGCTTCCTGACCGTTCTTGACGTCTGGCGCGATCATCTGAGCGAGGGTGGCGCGGTCGCTTTCAGTGAACCTGCGCTTAGTGTCGTACCACCGGCCAAGGGCGTTGAAGCCTTTTGGGAAGGCGAAGGCGAGGTGCACGATCTGGGCGAGATCGAAGCCATGTTGGCCAAGGGCGGTTGGCGGGTCGAAGATCAGCGCTGGATCATTGGCGAGGCTTGGGCGGCCTATTACGAACCTTTGGTCGAGCGGGTTGCAGCATTGAAAGTCGAGGAGCCTCACCCTGTTCTGGCAAAGGTGATTGCCGAGACCGAGCGCGAGATCGGACTTTGGCGCGAGAATGCCGAGCAGATCGCCTATAGCCTGTTCGTGGTGCGCCCGGCATGAGCCTTCAGGCTTGTGCCGACCTGGTGGCCATGGGGGATCCGGATCGGTTTGCCGCAGCGATGGCCGCACCGGTAAAGGCCCGCGAAGTTCTGTTTCCCATCTACGCCTTCAACGTTGAAGTGGCGCGCGCGCCCTGGGTCACTTCGGAACCGATGATCGGTGAAATGCGCCTGCAGTGGTGGCGCGATGCCTTGGAGGAGATCGCGGGCGCGGGGGATGTGCGCAAGCACGAGGTAACAGAGCCGCTTTCGGCTGTGCTTGATGGCGAGGGGGCCGGGATTCTTGACAAGCTGGTGCAGTCGCGGAGGTGGGATCTATACACGGACGCTTTCGAGGATGAGGGCCACTTTGGCGAATACCTCGACGCGACCGGTGGCGGTTTGATGTGGGCCGCAGGCCGGGCGCTTGGGGCGCGGGACGAAGCGGCGTTTCGCATCATTGGCCGGGCGAGTGCGCTTGCGAACCTCTTTCTGGCCGTGCCTGACCTCGAAGCCCGTGGACGAAAACCGCTGGTGGATGGACGACCCGAGGCCGTTCAGACCCTTGCCGTCGCGGCGCTGGAAGAGTTGGGCAGAGTTTCCGATCCCCAAGAAGGCCGGGTCGCTCTGCTTGCGGCTTGGCGAGCGAGAGTCTTGCTTGGCCGTGCCGCGAAAGATCCCCGGCGCGTGGCGGCAGGCACACTGGCGGAAAGCGAGTTTCGCCGACGGTTTGCGCTTATCCGGGCGGCGCGACGGCTTTAGCGGCGCACGCGGGGAATGGAACTGGTGCGATAACGGGTTTCGGGATGGGGCGGGTGGCCTTCGGTGCGCCGCCAGTAGACCGGGCCGCCCCGTTTCAGCCAGAGCGGCACGGTCAGAACGACACCGGCCACGAATCCGCCCGCATGGGCCCAATGGGCGACGCCGCCCAGATCCGAAGGCACCGTCCAGCCCTGCACCACCTGCATGGCGAACCAGGCCCCAAGCACGATAAAGGCCGGAACCGGGAAGATGCGGATGAAAATAACAAGGAAAACAAGGATATCCACCCGCGCCCTTGGAAACATCAACAGGTACCCCCCCATGACACCGGCGATGGCCCCGGAGGCGCCGACCATCGGCACGGTGCTGAGGGGGGCCGAGATGTTCTGGGCGTAGGCGGCGGCGACACCACCCACAAGGTAGAACAGGAAAAACCCGAGATGACCCATCTGGTCTTCCATGTTGTCGCCAAAGACCCAGAGGAACAGCATATTGCCCGCAAGATGCATGATGCCACCATGAAGAAACATCGAGGTGATATAGGCACTGGGGCGCTCATAGGCGGGCACCAGACCCCAGTCGAAGAAGAACTGCGCAATCGCGCGTTCGTTGGAAAACAGGTGGTAATAACTGACGAAAATCAGGATGTTGGTCGCGATCAGTGCCCAGGTGACGAAAGGGCGGCGCTCGGAGGGGTTATGGTCTCGGATCGGAAACATGGAGGCTAACGGACCCGCTGCGGGCGACAAGGTCAAGAGCTTTGCGCGGGAAGGGTTTCCACGGCGTCAATCAGTGGAGCGGTAGGCAATATGGCTGTCAGAAGGAAAAAGGCGGCGCAAAGCTGCGCCGCCCATGTTTCACGTATCGGCCCGGAGCTTACATCCCGAGCGAGGCGGCAAAGCCGCTGACACCACCCATGCCAAGATCGGCCAGCATGGTTGCAGCACCGCTTTCAAGGTCAATGACGTAGAGACCGGCGTTCTCGGCCCCTTCCATGGTCAGGATGGCATAGGCCATATCCTCGCCCTCGGCAGGCGAGACGATGTCGAAGCCGCCCATGGGCGCGATGTCGATCGGTTCACCGTCGACGGTCAGCTTGCCCACGGTTTTCAGCGTACCGGCGTTGTTATCAAGGCTGATCAACGTGTCGGCGCCGGCATCCAGCGCGTATTGGAAAGTCCCGCCTGCCGTTTTGCCGTTGATCGCGTTGGTATAGGCGTTGGCAAAGACCATCGGAGTTGACCCGGCCATGGCGTCATCCTCGGCATAGGCAAGCGAGGTGAAGCGGCGGACCGAACCTGCCTTTTCATCGCCGTCGCCAAACCCGTCGGGGAAATAGACAAGGTTGTCACCGGCTGTAGATACGGCGCGCACGGCGTCGATTTTGTTGTTGAAATCAAGGGTCACCATGGCGTCACCTTCGATCATGGCGTCGTCCATGAACTTGGCACCAAGGTCGGCGATCTCTCCGGTGCTGGTGTTGATGGCAACGACCGAGCCATCGGCATAGCCCAGAAGCTCGCCCGTGACGGGACGCCAGGCGATGGAACGAAGCGGGGTGGCAAGGTCGAAGGTGGCGACAGTGCTCGGTTCCGCGATGCTGTCCATCACGACAAGTTTCTGTCCGTCGCCGGCAAGGGCATAGCCGGAAACATTGGCATGTCCGTCGGCAAGTGCCGCGCTTGCGGTCAGTGTCAGAAGTGCGGTGGTCGAGGCAATGATGCTGCGTTGCATGGTGTCAGGGTCCTTCGGGTTGCGACGCTGTTTTGCGCCTTTGACACCCGAAACCACGGATGGGGCTGTGAGAAGTTTCACAGGCGGATGAAAAAAGTTTGAGGCTCGCTCGCGACGCCGTGACTTGACGTGGCGGGGGGCAATGGGTCCACTTGGGGGATGAGACTTGCGACAGTTCTTGTGTTTCTGGCCACTCCGACCCTGGCCGAATGTCCGCCGCCGCCTGACATCAGGGCGGAAGAAGGGCAGTTGATCGCCGAAGTTCAGGTCGCGCCGGACGAAGGCTCCGCGCGGGAGATTTCAAACAGGCTATGGGAATTGTGGGCGACGGCCCCGGACGAAGCGGCGCAGGCCTTGCTGGACCGGGGCATGTCGGCGCGGGCGAGTTACGATTTCCTTGGCGCGATGGATGCCTTTGACCGGTTGACGGAATACTGCCCGGACTATGCCGAGGGGTTCAACCAGCGGGCCTTTGTCAGCTTCCTGCGGCAGGACTATGAAAGTGCGCTTGGCGATCTTGACCTGGCCCTGGAACGCAATCCCCGCCATATCGCGGCCCTTTCCGGTCGCGCTCTGACCCTGATGGGGTTGGGGCGCCACGACGAGGCGCAACGTGTCTTGCGCGAGGCATTGGCGCTGAACCCCTGGCTGCCCGAGCGGCACTACCTGAGGGAACCCGAGGAACAGGATCTCTGAGCCCTTGCCGTTCCCGGCCCGGACGCCTAATCACGGGGGACGTCGCGGGCGTGGCGGAATGGTAGACGCATGAGACTTAAAATCTCTGGGGCGCAAGCCCGTGCCGGTTCAAGTCCGGCCGCCCGTACCAATCTCTTTGAAAGTACAGGCAGTTTCGTGAAGGCCCCGATCAGTAGCGATACCGCCCCTGGCGTGCCCGCAGGCTGAGGATTTTGAGCCTGAGGCGGCTGCGGAGCGAAACCAGACGGCCTCGGCCTGGATCGTCCGGGGCAAGGCTGGCCAGTTCGGCACTGATCGCATGGATTTCGCGTTCCGCATCGCGAATGTCGTTTTCGATATGAAACCACTGAAAGCCCCGGTCGTTCGCCCGTTCGAGGCTGGCGAGGTTGCTGCCGGTGCAGACCGCGTTCAGCCGCTGGCCGCGCTGTCCGATCCGATAAGCGTTACGGGTCGTGCAATATTGCTTCAGCCCGACCTCGCGCCCCTCGCGCCAGGGGCCGGCTTTGGGGGCGATGCCGAATTCGTTGCAGGCCTTGGCGTGTTGCAGGATGAAATCCGTTGACCTTCCGTTGGCCCCGTCGCGCACGCCGATGTCGTGCCAGTTTCCGGCGCGGCATTGGTCTTCGTTGAGGGTGGCGCAGGCGGCCAGAAGGGCGAGGGCGAAGAGGAGGAACACGTAACGCATGGGGGGGAGACTGCCCGGTTCGACGCTGTCATGCCATATCAAAGCGGACTATCCGTCGATGATGTGATCTTCCCATTCGTCTTCGGGCACTTCGAATTCGGGCACCGTCCAGCCCTGAACGGAGATGCCTGCGGCGTGCACGCTGTCGGAAGTGCCGGAAATCAACGGGTGCCAGTCGTAAAGCGGCTTGCCCTCGTAAACCAGGCGATAGGCGCAGGTTTCGGGCATCCAATAGGCGATCTCGGAAATATTTTTCGGTGTCAGAACAACGCATTCCGGGACGATCTGCTTGCGGATGTCGTATTGCGCGCAACGGCAGGTCTCATCGTCCAACAGGCGGCAGGCAACGCGGGTGAAGGCCACTTCGCCGGTGTCGGCGTCCTCCAGCTTGTTCAGACAACACCGCCCGCAGCCATCGCAGAGCGCCTCCCACTCTTTTGGTGTGAGATTTTTAAGGGGCACACGTTCCCAGAAACGGTCGCGCAGGCCGGAGCGGTCGATCGGGTCTTTCATGGGGGTGGTGTGGCGGATTGGGGCGGCGAGGGGAAGGGGGTTAGTCGTTTTGGCGTGCGATGGTGACGCGTCGCTCCTGACCTTCGCCAGTAATCGTGTAAAGTTTTGGACGGTCGCTGAGATAGCTAAACCACGTTTTATCTTTCATGGTGCTGATTTTGACGTTTGGGTCTTTTGCTCGCACCAGAGGGTTCAGGCGATTGACAAGAATCCCGTGCCCGCGAGAGTCTTGTTCTGAGAAAATTGCCCTCAATGTTTTATCTAACGGTGCGAGTTCTCCGTCGTCGACTCGCACACTTGCCGGGGTGAGTTGGATAAATTTTTTACAGGCACATCGAAACGATTGTGGCGCTTTTTCTTCGCCTATGCCAAAGACACGAACTCCAGCTTCACCTAGGTATTGTGCCACATGCCTAAAGTCGGAATCCGACGAAGCAATGACGAACGTCTCGATTCCCTCACTTAGGGCCATGTGTGCCGCGTCAATGGAGAGAAGAATATCGGAGGAATTGGTGCCTTTTCCTGCATAGATCTTTCGGAAACTGTCTGCACTTTCCCAATCGGTCAAAGCCGATTTTCCACAATACACTCGGCACACACGCGCCTCGCCGACTTCCTCTCGCGTTCGACGCAGGATTTGCCCTGCATAGGTTGCGCTAATGTTATCGCCATCGACCAGCAGTGCGACCGACTCATTCTTTTCCATTCTGAAATCTCTTATCGTTTAATCCGCGCCAATGAACGACGCGCTTGAACGCTAAGAGCAGAACATGACGATTTAGAGGCGCTCTGCCCCCAAAATCTCCCGCGCCTGTCCGCTGTCCTTGTCCATCTGCGCCACAAGAGCCTCCAGGCTGTCGAACTTCTCTTCGGGCCTGAGGTAGGACACAAGCGCGACGCTCAGCTCCGCGCCGTACAAATCGCCCGAGAAATCGAAGAGGAAGGTTTCAAGGTTCGGCACGTCGCCGGCGAACATCGGCCGGATGCCGAGGCTGGCGACGCCGTCGTAGGTGCCGGCGTTCAGCCCGTCGTAGACCTCGACCCGCACTGCGTAGACGCCGTATTTGGGTTGGTGCAGGTCTTCGATGGTCATGTTGGCGGTCGGGTAGCCCAGTTCGCGCCCCCGTTGGTCGCCGCGCACGATGCGACCCGAAATCCGGTGGAGGTGGCCCAGCATGGCGGCGGCATCCTCGGGGCGGCCCTCGGACAGGGCGGTGCGGATGTTGGTTGACGACACGCGGCCGCCGTCTGAGGCGAGGAGTTCGGCCACGGTGACGCCAAAGCCCATGGTCTTGCCGAAGGTTTTCAGGGTTTCGACATTGCCCGCACGGCCCTTGCCGAAACAGAAATCCGCCCCGACCGTGACGTTCACGCAGCCGAGTTGATCGCGGAGGATCTCGGCACAGAAGTCTTCCGGCGTGAGGGCGGCGAGCTTGTCGTTGAAGGGCAGTTCATAAAGCCGGTCCACGCCCAGGCTTTCCAGCCGATGCGCCTTGGCCGTGGCGTTCATCAGGCGAAAGGGCGGGGCGTCAGGGGCGAAATACTCGCGGGGGTGCGGTTCGAAGGTCAGGACGCCAAGCGGTGCCGCAGCGGCGTTCTTTGCGATCTGCAACACGGCTTGATGGCCCAGGTGAACCCCGTCGAAATTCCCGATCGCGATGGTCGCGCCGCGATCTTCGGGGTTCATGTAGGTGGTGTCGCGGATGATGCGCATGGGGTGGGGCTACATTCTGAATCGCGGGGCTGCAAGGGGGGCGGAATGTGTCGCACATTCCGCGATGATTTCCGGCGCGGAAATCCCTTGTCTTAACGGTAGCAGAGAGGAAATTGCGTCAATTTCCGATGCGATTTCCGCGTCGGAAATCGCCTCAGTCGAACTTGGCCGAGGGCGCAAGAACCGTCGCTTCACCCTTCAAAACGGGCTTGCCGTCCACCAAACAGCGCGTGTCCAGCCGCACCCGGCGCTTGGCGTGGTCGATTTCCAGCACCTCGACCTCGGCCGTCACCACGTCGCCGGGGCGGACGGGGGCAAGGAACTTCAGCGATTGACCGAGATAGACCGTTCCGTGGCCCGGAAGCTGTTCGCCGATCACCGCCGAGATCAGGCCCGCCGTCAGCATCCCATGCGCGATCCGGCCCTCGAAGATGGTGTCCTGGGCATAATCTTCGTCCAGATGCACCGGGTTGTGGTCGGTCGAGACCTGGGCGAACAGCTCGATGTCCAGATCGGTGACTTCCTTTTGCAGAGAGCGCATCATCCCGATTTCGAGGTCTTCGATGACGATGGTGCCGCGCGGCTGATTGTCTAGCATCACTGTTGGCTCCGCAAGAAATGGTCGATATTGGATACCTAAGTGAAATTAAATTACTTTGCAAGTGCAGAAAAATCAACCCACTTGAAACTCAAGAACGGAGTGTTTCCGTTTCGCGTCTGGTCCGGCTTGGTCCGCCTGAGGTATGAATTCCTTGGGAAATCTGGGGGCAGAGACATGTCGAAGCGGCTGCGCGCAATGCTATTGGGCACCGAGGATGCGGTGCCTGGCGATTATATTCTTGGTCTGGTTGCGGTCGGCGGCGTCATGGCCGCCGTTCTGATCGGGATGATCGCTTAGCCGTACATTCCGTCATAAATCGGCTCAAGCGTCTCGTGGCTGAACAGGCTGGAAACGCTCGTGCCGTGCCAGATGTTCTGGATCGCCTGTGCAAACATGGGTGCCGTGGGAACGATGCGGATGTTCTTGGCCTTGGCCGTCTCGGGCGTGGCCTGGATCGTGTCGGTGATGACAAGGCTTTTCATGGCCGAGGAGGTGACCCGTTCGATCGCGGGGCCGGAGAGGACGCCGTGGGTGATATAGGCGTGAACCTCTTTCGCTCCGGCCGCCATCAGGGTTTCCGCGCCCTTGCACAGCGTTCCGGCGGTATCGACGATGTCGTCGACCACGATGCAGACCTTGTCCTTCACGTCACCGATCACCGTCATTTCGGCCACTTCACCCGGCTTTTCGCGCCGCTTGTCGACGATGGACAGCGGCGCGCCGATCCGCTGTGCCAATTCGCGCGCGCGGGCCACACCGCCGACGTCTGGCGATACGACCATGACGTCGGCGAGGTTCTTCTTGAAGGCGTGCTTGATATCCAGCGCAAAGATTGGCGAGGCATAGAGGTTGTCGACGGGGATGTCGAAAAACCCCTGGATCTGGGCGGCGTGAAGATCCATCGTGAGGATCCGCTCGATACCCGAAGACACCATCATATTGGCGACCAGTTTCGCGCTGATCGGGGTGCGGGCCTTGGTGCGCCGGTCCTGGCGGGCATAGCCGAAATAGGGGATCACGGCGGTGATGCGCTGTGCCGAGGAACGCCGCAGCGCGTCGGCCATGATGAGAAGTTCCATCAGGTTGTCGTTCGCCGGGTTCGACGTGGACTGCAGGATGAACATATCCTCGCCGCGCACGTTCTCGAAGACCTCGACGAAAATCTCGCCGTCGTTGAACCGCTCGACCCGCGTGTCGACAAGCCCGACATTCATGCCCCGGTGCATCGACATACGCCTTGCAACGGCCTTGGCGAGTGTCTGGTTGGAGTTGCCCGAGATGATTTTCGGTTCTTCAAGTTGGGGCATTGGCAGCACTGTCCTTCACTGTCCGTTGCTGTAACGGATTCGTAACGTTGACACCGCTTAACACGGGCATAGGGTCAGGCAAACACAGCAAGCTGGGGAGTTCGCTAAAAATGGCGCATATCGACTATTATCTCGCGACGATTTCCCCGAATTGCTATCTGGCGGGCACCCGGCCTCAGGAAGTGGCAGCGAAACATGGTGCGACATTGACCTACAAGCCGCTGGACATCATGGGCTTGTTCGCGCGAACCGGCGGTGTGCCGCCCGGTCAGCGCCATCCCTCGCGGCAGGAATACCGTTTGATCGAGATCGAGCGGAGTGCGAAACTGCTGGACATGGCGGTCAATCCGAAGCCCGCACATTTTCCGACCAATCCCGCCCCGTCGTCCTATGCGCTGATCGCGGCCCAGAGTGCGGGCGGTGGCGATCTGGCCGCTTACGTGGCAGGTATCACGCGGGCCTGTTGGGCCGAGGAAAAGGACATCGCCGAGGATGATGTGATAAAAGACTGTCTGAAAGCGGCGGGTTTCGATCCTTCTCTGGCCGACAGCGGCTTGCTGAACGGTGCGATGACCTATGAGGCCAACCTGGAAGATGCGGTCAATGCCGGTGTGTTCGGTGCGCCCTTCTTTGTCACCGATGACGGTGCGCGTTTCTGGGGGCAGGATCGGATCGACCAGTTGGACTTACATCTTGGAGGAAAGCTCTGATCATGGCTGCGAAATCGCCCCTTGCCCTGATCCACTGTTCACTTGGACGCGCCGCCATGTGGCGGCCGTTTCTGAATGCGCTCGACGGTTCGATCTCGCCCCTGTTGATCGAACTCCCCGGTCACGGCCTGGCCGAAGATTATGACGAAAGTCGGGATTTCACCGATCAGGCGATCGAATTGGCGTTGGACGAAATGCCGTCGGATGCCGTGCCGCTGATCGGCCATTCCTATGGCGCGGCCCTTGCGCTGCGTATCGCGGTCGAGCGGCCCTATCGCGTGAAATCGCTGGTTCTGGTCGAGCCGGTGCTGTTCGCCGCGGTCAAGGGCAGGTGGGCCTATGACAAGGTGATCCGCGACATGGCCCCGTTCCAGAAGAAGATCGAGGCGGGATCGGTGGCAACCGCCGTGCGCGAGTTCCACAAGGTCTGGGGCAAGGGAGAGTGGGACGACCTGTCCTCGGAAGAAAGGGCCTATATGCTGGAACGCATTTCCCTTGTGCCGAAGGCCGACCCGCTTTTGTACGATGATCGCACGGGGATCCTTGCGCCCGGTCGACTGGAAGAGTTGGACATGCCGGTCACCTTCGTCGATGGCGGTGACAGTCACCCCGCGATTGCCGAGATCATATCGACCATTGGCGACCGCATCCCCGATGCCGAATGGGTGACGGTCGGCGGGGCGGGACACATGCTGCCGGTGACCCATCCCGACAAGCTGGCCGAGGCTGTGGATGGCCGGTTGCTGATCTGATCCCGCCCGGCGTGACAATCGGAGAGCGGTTGTGATCGCGAAAGCCTTCAGCATCTTTGTGAACCTTTTGCTGGCCGTGCTTGTTCTGGGCGCGGCCTTGCCCGGTTCGCAGCGGTTTCTGGCCCCTGGGGCCTACGGGTTGACCGAGATCGCACCGAACGTCTGGACGGATGCGCCGGGGCGCAGGTCCGAACTTCTGAACCTCGTGGAAACCGCGCGTTCCCGTGTTGCGAATTTCTTTGGGGATGCAACGCGCCCGGTGTTGATCCTTTGCGGATCGCGAAAATGCGCTCGCGATTTTGGGGTTGGCGGAAACGGCGCTTCTCTTGCCTATCTGGCGGTGTTGGTCAGCCCCGGTGGTCTGACGGCTGGCACATTGTCCCATGAAATGACCCATTCGCGCCTGCACCGCACCATGGGGCTGAAGAACCTTGTGCGCCAGCCCTATCCGACCTGGTTCGACGAAGGGCTGGCGACCCATGTGGCGGACCATCCCAACTGGCGGGGCGAGGTGTCCGCGCGCGCCCAGGAGCGGGTCTTGGGCGTGAAGCGGTTCTGGGACTGGGATGACGCCTATCGCGCGGTCGGTGTCGGGGCGGCCTACCGTGCAGCGGCGGATGAGGTGGCGCGGATCGAGGCCATTGCGGGACGCGACGGCCTGTTGGAACTGATCGCCCGCGTGGAAGCGGGCGAGCGGTTTGACGATGTTTTGAGCGAGGTGATGGCGCGTTAGGCGAGGGCGGCGATGATCCCGCCGAAATCCTCGGCTTTCAGAGAGGCACCGCCCACAAGGGCGCCATCGACGTTGGAGACCCCGAAAATCTCGTCCGCGTTCGAGGGCTTGACCGATCCGCCGTAAAGCAGGCGCATCCCGTCGGCCTCGTCACCGAAACGATCCTTCAGCCGGGCGCGGATGTCGTCGTGAACCTCGGCGATTTCTTCCAGCGTCGGCACCTTGCCCGTGCCGATGGCCCAGACCGGTTCGTAGGCGACGACCGTATTTGCCGCCGTCGCGCCCTCGGGGACCGAGCCGATCACCTGCGTACCAACGATGCCAAGTGTCTTGCCTGCCTCGCGTTCCTGCAGGGTCTCGCCGACGCAGACGATCGCGATCAGACCGGCCCGCCAGGCGGCTTCGGCCTTGGCGCGGACAATCGCATCGCTTTCGCCGTGATCCGTCCGCCGTTCGGAATGGCCGACGATGACGTAAGTACCGCCCGCGTCGGCGATCATTTCCGCCGAGATGTCGCCGGTATGTGCGCCCGAGGCATTGGCGTGGCAATCCTGACCGCCCGTCGCGATGGCAGAACCGGCGGCGTCGGACAGGCGCGACAGCAATGTCGCAGGTGGGCAGATCAGCACGTCGCAGGCCGGGGCCGGGTGTGCTTCGGCCAGCGCGCGGATTTCGGCAAGGCTGTCGCCCTTTCCATTCATCTTCCAGTTTCCGGCGGCCAGTTTGCGCATCATCCGTCCTCTCTCAAAGTCTGCAATGTTTCCCGTGCCAGTTCGCAAGCAGCCTGGCTGTCGTCAAGCAGATCTTCGGGCAGGGACCAATAGGGCATGGAGTGAAACTGTTCCGCACCATCGGATTGAAGGCGTGCCGCAAGGTCGCCTTTGGCTTTCAGATAAAGCCGCCCTTCGCTGGAGGCGAGCGCGAAAACGGTGTCGTCGGAATAAAGGCAGATACCGCCGAACATCTTGCGGTGCGTAAGTTGTGGAACGTCTTCAAAGACTTCGCGTGCAAAGGCGATGTCGCTGTCGGAGATGCTCACGGTTTGGCGGCGTCTTCGCGTTCGGCGGTCAGTTCGTCGACATCCTTGAACTTGATCGATTCCCCGCAGCCGCAGGCATCTTCGACGTTCGGATTGCGAAACTTGAAGCCCGATTCCAGAAGCGAGGTTTCATAGTCGATCTCGGTCCCGAAAAGGAACATCTGCGCCATCGGGGCGATCATCACCCGCGCACCGTCCTGTTCGACAACCTCGTCCATCGGATCAACCTCGTCGGCGTAATCCATGGTGTATTCCATGCCTGCACAGCCGCCCTTCTTGATGCCGATCCGAAGGCCCTTGTGGCCCTTGGACTGCATCAGCCTGGCGATTTGCGATACCGCCTTGGGGGTCATGGTGACGGCCTGCTTGCCGGGAATACCAAACATGAACGCTCTCCGATTGATGCTTTGAATTTAAGGCGTTGTTGGCAGGAATCCAAGGGGTGGCACGGTTTGCATCAGCCAAAGCGTGCCCCATGTGGCGGTCATGGCCCATCCGAAGGAGGCGAGCGTGCCGATGATGACGTATTCGGTGACGTTCTGCTTACGCTCGGCATCGAAACGCAGGACCGATTTCGCCGCGATCAGGAAGCCGATGCCGCCGGGTTGGCCTGCGAAGATCAGGATAAAGATGATGCCGCGCTCCAAAAGGCCGATCCAGCGGCCTGCGTTTTCAAGGCTTTCCGAGTTGTCCATAGTGTCGGACCACTGGCTGACCAGAAGGGCGACGGCGTGACCGCCCGCGATGGTGGCGGTGATGGCACCGGCAACGAGGATCATCGCGGCGGGCAGCCAATCGTAGCTGGCCCAAAGGCCGTGAGCGTAGAGCGTCGGAGACCAGATGGCGACGGCAAGGATCGTTGCGACATGCACGGCCTGGTCGGCAAGGAAGGACGCGAGTCGGGCGGGCAGGGCATAGGCCTTGATCGTGTCTATGACGATGTGGGCGGCGGCAAGGGCCAGGGGCTCCCAGGCATCGACGCGCCCGAGGGCGAGTTGAGTGGTAAGAAGGACGATCACACCGTGGAGAAGGAGGGTGCCGGGGCGGCGCTTGGTGGCGACCATCGCGTTGGTTTGCAAGAGGAAATCGGCCGCGACATGGGCGAGCAGGAGGGCGGCGAGGGTGCTAGTCATGCCTTTTGTCCCTCAGCGCAATCCATCGCGTAATCCAATGCGATGTACCCCGACGCGAATACAGCTTTTGAAATAGCTTGCCTTGATTTGCCAAGTGTTTTTGCAACTTCAGTGTAACTGGCATCAAAGAGCGGCGAGAGAAATGCTAGTACTGTGGTCGCCTGCACTGGAGTCCAATCCTTCGAGATGTGTTCTGCCAAGTGGAATATTCCGTCAAGCAGATCGTTACTGGAATGTGCCCAAACAACGTTACCTCCTTGTGATTTTAGAAACTCCAACAGATTCCCCGAGGATAAGAAAACGGGGCCTGTCTCTGCATTCAAATCCGGCCCTACATCTCCCTCAACCTCCCCCTCAGCTATCCCCATATAACTGTCAAATTCACTCCCTTCAGCCCTCAACGCCGCGCGAAACGCAAGCGCGGACCTTAGCGCCATCTCGGGTCGGGCCAGCACAACCTGCCAGCCATCCCCCCTATGCCGTGTGAAATGCAGGGGCGCGCCGTGCCATTCGGCCTGCGTTTTTGCGCAATCTTCAAGGGCGGCGAAGGCGCGTTCCACCTTTTCCCGGCCCAATTCTGTTGAATTGACCAGATCTCCGGTGATGACGGCGATATTGCGTGTTTTGCTGTTCATTATGCAACCAATATAGGTTGCGTATCACGAAATGCAACCAATTTAGGTTGCTACCGTGAAAAGCAACCCAAAACGGTTGCGAAACCCGCGAGGCGAAGTCACCTCCGCCCCGTGGATCCTTCGGCTCTCAGAGGCCGTGGCAGTTGGCGTAGTAGGTGACCGTGGCGGGCCAGTCGGAGAAGACGCCTTTGACGCCCACGTCCTGGGCGAGAACGTCGAGGATCTCGAAGTAGTCGCCGTCAGTGTCTATCGCATCGGTGACGCTTTGGAAGTACCAGCCGCCGCCGGTTTTCAGGGGGCCGGAGCGTTCGAGCGTCCATGTGATGATGTTCAGACCGGCTGTCCTGGCTTCTTCGGCATAGACCGACGGCACCATCTTGTCGCCCTCCAGCGTCACCAGCATCCACATTGGCGGCGCGATGTAGCGCACGCCCATGTCGGCCAATTCCTGCATCGTGGGCTTGAAGGTCGTTGCATCCATGAAGTCGATCTCGCCTTCGTCGTCGTCGAAAGCCTCGTAACGGTCATCGAGATAGACAGCCTGCGCGCCGAATTCCGGTTCGTTCTCGATCCAGTACAGCACGTCGGACAGGTCGAACGACTGCGACCAGACGTCCGATGCGGGCACATCGGCGGCCTTGTATTCGTCGATCAGCTTTTGGGCATAATCTTCCTGCGAGAACCCGTCGAAGGGCATGTCGACCGATGGCGATTTCAACTCGGGCGTGAACTTGGCCCCCATGGCGCGGAAAAGCGCGATGGATTCGGCGTGGGTCATCAAGGTGGCACCGTCCGAGAAGAGATCGGTGCGCCAGCCGGCGGTGCCGCCGAGGTATTCTTCGGGTGTCGTGGCGGCCTTGTTGGCGGCGTCCATCTTGGGATCCAGCGTGCGGAACTCGGCCAGTGTCAGCTCTGACGTACGGCATTCGGCGGCCGCACCTTTGTCGCCCGAAGCGGGTGCGAAGGGCGAAACGCATTTGTCGGCCAGGGGCGAGGCAACGATGTCGGTCGTCGTGTGCAGGTCGTTCTGCGCGTGACGGCAGACCAGTTCCTTGTCGGCGGTGAAGGTCACGTCGCATTCAAGGATGCCGGCCCCCTGTCGCGCGGCAGCCATGTTGCTTTCGACCGTATGCTCGGGGAACATCAGGGGTGCGCCCCGGTGGCCGATGGAGAAGTCGGTGCGTGTTGGCGTCTGGCCGCTACAGGACAGGAGCTTTTCCTTCAACGGGCTGTCGGCCATCTTGTCGATCAGAAAGAAGGGCCGCGCACCGTATTCAACGGTTGGTTCGCTCATTTGGCCTTGGGCGAGGGCTGCGGCGGGTGCCAGCAACGCCCCAAGTACGAGGTATCTGCGGAAGGTCATGTTTCCCCCTTGGAGTTGGAATTACCCAACCATCAAGGCGGACGCAGGTGACGCGGGATTTACAGGGATGTGAAGGTTACATGAACCCAAGCTCAAGCCGGGCTTCGTCGGACATCATTTCCATGCCCCAGGGCGGTTCCCAGGTCAGATCGACATCCACCTGCTTGACGCCGGGCAACGGCTCCACCGCCTCGGCCACCCAACCGGGCATTTCGCCTGCGACGGGGCAACCGGGCGCGGTGAGCGTCATCAGGATCGACACCGCGCCGTCATCGGTGATCTCGATCGTGTAGACCAGACCCAGATCGTAGATATTGACCGGGATTTCAGGGTCATAGACCGAGCGGCACGCCTCGACCACCGTGTCGAACAAGGGGTGTTCGGTGGACGATGGCTTGATCAGCGGCGCGCCTTCAAGTTGTTCGGTCTGTTCAACGGTCATGGCCTGTCCTTTGATACTTGAGCCTTTATATAGGGATAGAGAGGCTCGGGTAAAGCCGGACAGCGTAACGTTTTTACCTGATCCAGTCGGTGATGATCTGCGTGCAGGCGGCGTTCATCAGGTAGCCATAGAACTTGTGCGGGTTCGATGTGCCGTCCTCGGCATAGCAATTGTAGATCCGCCGGTCGCGGATTTCATCGAGGTAGCCGAACCTGGTCATCGCCCGGTAGTCCCCCTTCATCGTCGTGTCGTGCGAGATGAAATCATCCACCGCCGCCACGTTATCCCATCTGGTGATGATGTTCTTCGGGTGTTTGTCGGTGCCGCCGGGGAAATCCCTTTCGTTGGCATCGTAAAGATTGGCCTTCACCCCCGCTTCGCCCAGGGGACAGCCAAGCGTCAGCCATCGTACCTTTGTGCCCTTGTCCTGGATCGCACGGTATTCGCTCATTCGAGAGAATTTCCACAAGACGTCATAAGCCACCATGCAGCCCATGGAATGGGACACAAGGCAGATGTCGTCGCCCTTCATCAACGCGCGCCGCAAGGGGGCCTGCAATCTTTCGCGGATCGCCGAACCGACGCTGCGGCGCATCAGATAGGCCCCCATATCGGCGGTGGCAAGTTTGATCGCGGCCATGTTGGCGATGGTCATCGTGGTGAGGGCCGAGAAGGTGGAAAGCGCCCAAGCCGCCTCGTCAAGAAAGCGCAAGTCCTTGTTGGCCTTGACGATCTTGCGATAGGCGGCCTTGTTGAACGTTTTGATCTTTTCCAGATCGTCCAGGGCAGTGACGATGCTGGCCGAGGGCACGCAGGGCGCGTTTCCAAAGTCGGGGTCTTTTTCGGTCAGATCCTTCCTGGCGCTGGCACTTGCCTCGCCCATGATGAAATTGTTGATGTCGCCGTAATAGACGATGTCGAGCTTGACCTTGCCACTTTTGAGCTTGGCGGCCTTGGCCGGGTCGGCCCGTTCCAGCCCGGTCAGCAGGGCGCGTTTCTGAAGCGCGACGTGGGCTTTTTTCGCCGGTTTGGTCGAACGCCCGTGGATCATGATAATGCGTTGGTCAGCCATAATTGCCTCCTGAATGCTTGAAATGCACCCAGTCTGGCCGAGGGCCGACCTTTCGCGCAAGGAAATCCTCGTGCGCCTGTTCGTTCGGGTCGTTCGGTGCCGGACCTTAGCCTGCGCGTTTGACCAGCGCGTGGCGCTTTTTGCCTGCCGACAGTTTCACGGGCGAGGCGAGTGCGGCAGCGTCGAACATCTGGCCCGGGTCGCTTAACAGCGCGTCGTCCACGCGGGCGCCGTTTTCGGCGATCAGGCGTTTGGCTTCCTTGCCGGATTTCACAAGCCCCGAGCGCACGAAAAGCTGGGCCGCCGAGATACCGTCTGCAAGATCGTCGTCGCTGAGTTCAAGCGTCGGAAGGTCGTCGCCCACGCCGCCCTTTTCAAAGACTTCTCGCGCGGTGGCTTCGGCAGCTTCAGCAGCCTCGGCCCCGTGCAGCAGCGTCGTCACCTCGTTGGCCAGCCTGATCTTGGCTTCGTTGATCTCCGAGCCGTCCAGCGCGCCAAGACGGTCGCATTCGTCGACCGGCAGTTCGGTGTAAAGTTTCAGGAACCGGCCCACGTCGGCGTCTGTCGTGTTGCGCCAGAATTGCCAGAATTCGTAAGGCGACAGCATGTCGGACGACAGCCAGACGGCACCACCCGCACTTTTGCCCATCTTGCGCCCGTCCGAGGTGGTCAGAAGCGGCGTGGTCAGCCCGTAGATTTCGTTCTCAAGTACCCGGCGCGTCAGGTCGATGCCGTTGACGATGTTGCCCCATTGGTCGGACCCGCCCATCTGCAACAGGCAGCCATAGCGGCGGTTCAACTCAAGAAAGTCATAGGCTTGCAGGATCATGTAGTTGAATTCGAGGAAGGACAGCGATTGTTCCCGGTCCAGCCGCGATTTCACGCTTTCAAACGACAGCATCCGGTTGACGCTGAAGTGCCGCCCGATGTCGCGCAGGAAATCGAGGTAGTTCAGGCTGTCCAGCCACTCGGCATTGTTCAGCATCATCGCGCCGTTGTCGGCATCCCCGTAGTCGAGGTAGCGCGCGAAGACGGTCTTCATGCCTGCGATATTGTCGTCGATCGCCTCGGGCGTCAGAAGCGGGCGTTCTTCGGAGCGGAACGAGGGATCGCCGACCTTGGTCGTGCCGCCACCCATGAGCGTGATCGGCTTGCCGCCTGCCTTCTGGAACCAGCGCAATAGCATGATGTTCAGCAAGTGGCCGACATGGAGCGATTTCGCCGTGGCGTCGTATCCGATATAGGCCGGAACCACGCCCGCGCGCAGGCTGTTGTCCAACCCTTCGAGATCTGTGCAATCGGCCAGGAATCCGCGCGAGATGATGGTCGCCAGGAATTCTGATTTCGGAGTATAGGTCATGGGTGGTCCGGTTCCGCTCGCGCATGGTTCGGCGGTCTCTATACTGGGGCAAAGGACAAAGGAAAAGAGATGAGCAAGACCTCGGCGATCTGGGCCCTTGGGGCGATGTCGGGCACGTCATTGGACGGTGTGGATGCGGCGATGGTGTTGACCGACGGCATCGAGGTGTTCGCGTTCGGTGAAAGCGCCTATCGCGCCTATTCGGAAGGCGAACGCGCGGTGCTGCGCGCCGCCCTTGGCAAGGAAACGGGACCAGAGGTCGAGGCGGCGGCCGAGGTGGTGGAACTGGCCCATGCAGAGGTGCTTTCGGGGTTCGACGGGGCCGGGTTGATCGGCTTTCACGGCCAGACCACGGCGCATTTCCCGGACGAGGGACGGACCTGTCAGATCGGCAGTGGCGCGGTTCTGGCGCATACGCTGGACAGACCCGTGGTCTGGGATTTTCGCAGTGCGGACATGCGCTTGGGCGGGCAGGGCGCGCCGCTCGCTCCCTTTTACCATTTCGCTTTGGCCAAACACATTGGGCTGAAAGGGCCGGTCGGGTTCCTGAATATCGGCGGGGTTGCGAACCTTACATGGCTGGATGCATCTGCGCCTCGGGCCGAGACGCCGGGGGCCTGTCTGGCCTTTGACACGGGGCCGGGAAACGCCCTGATCGACGATTTGTGCCAGGCGCGATTGGGCCAGCGGATGGATCGTGATGGTGTTTTGACGCGAAGCGGCGACGTGGATGAAACAGCGCTCGCCGCAATGCTGGATCAGCGCAGGTTCTTTGCCAAGGTTCCGCCCAAGTCGCTGGACCGTAACGATTTTGCGGATTGGGCAGGGCAGGTCGAACACCTGTCGGATGCCGATGCCGTCACCACCCTTGCCGCGGGAACCACCGGTGCCATTGCGCTGGCGATGGAGCATTGCCCGGCCCCGCCAGAGCGGCTTTTGGTGGCAGGCGGCGGGCGGCGCAATCCCGGGTTGATGGAGATGATCGACGGCATGTTCGATGGTCCCGTGCTCCCGGTCGAGGATGTGGGGCTTGATGGCGATATGCTGGAGGCCCAGGCTTTTGCCTATCTCGCGGTGCGGGTCCAGAAGGGTTTGCCGACCTCGGCCCCCGGCACGACAGGCGTGGCGGCGCCCGTTGGCGGCGGAGTGCTGAGCGAACCGGGGGAAATCGGATGAGTAAGACCAAGGCCCATTGGACCCATTGGGTGATCTCGGTGCTGTTGTTGCTGTGGAACGCCCTTGGTGCGGCCAATTTTATTGCCCAGTCCGATCCGAATTTCGTGGCCTTACTGCCGGAAGAGTATCAGGCGATCATCGCCACGCGCCCGGTGTGGGCGACGTTCGGCTTTGGCCTTGCGGTCTTTGGCGGGGTGCTTGGCGCGATCCTGCTGGCGATCCGTGCGCGGGCTGCGTTCTGGGTGCTGGCCCTGTCAGCCATCGGGGCGACTCTGGCCGTGGTGCAGGGATTTACCTGGGGCGGTGTCATGCAAATCGCGACAGCCGTGGCTGCCGCGATCTATGCAAGGTTGGTCGCCCAAAGGGCTTATCCCGGCAGCAAAGAATGACGCATTCTTTGCATTGGATTTCGTCGCGAAATCCTAAATGAGAGGGGATGGGAAACCGTGAGGGTTTCCAACCCAAAGTCTGCGACAGACTTTGCCCCTTGGTTAATGCGCCACTGCGCCCGAGCCGGAAGATTGCGCATCCGCGAGACGCTGCGCCGCTGCGGCCTCTTCGGCCGCTTCGTCCCATTCGATGGCCTCGGGGGCTGCGATCAGGGCGTGCTCCAGCACTTCCGACACGTGTTTGACCGGGATGATTTCCAACCCTTCCTTCACGTTGTCGGGGATCTCGGCCAGATCCTTTTCGTTCTCTTCCGGGATCAGCACCGTCTTGATGCCACCACGCAGGGCCGCCAGCAGTTTTTCTTTCAGACCTCCGATCGGCATGGCGTTGCCACGAAGCGAAACCTCACCCGTCATGGCGATGTCGCGCCGCACCGGGATCTTGGTGAGGACCGACACGATGGAGGTCACCATCGCAAGGCCCGCCGAAGGTCCGTCCTTGGGCGTCGCACCGTCGGGGACGTGGACGTGAATGTCCATCGTGTCGAACTGCGTCGGCTTCACGCCGATGGAGGGCGCGATGGAGCGGACATAGCTTGACGCGGCGTCGATGGATTCCTTCATCACGTCGCCCAGCTTGCCGGTGGTTTTCATCCGGCCCTTGCCGGGCAACTTCAAAGCCTCGATCGACAGAAGATCACCGCCAACACTGGTCCAGGCAAGGCCTGTGACGACGCCGATCTGGTCTTCCTTCTCGGCCAGCCCGTAGCGGTATTTCTTCACGCCAAGCATGTCTTCCAGCTTGTCCGGCGTGACCACGACCTTTTCGTCTTCCTTCTTGACGATCTTGGTCACGGCTTTCCGGGCCAATTTGGCGATCTCGCGTTCAAGGTTCCGCACACCGGCTTCGCGGGTATAGGTGCGGATGATTTCCTGCAGCGCCTCGTCGGTCAGTTCGAATTCCGCCGGCTTCAGCCCGTGGTTCTTGACCTGCTTTTCCAACAGGTGCTGCTTTGCGATTTCGCGCTTTTCATCCTCGGTGTAACCGGCCAGCGAAATGATCTCCATCCGGTCCAGAAGCGGGCCGGGCATGTTGTAGGAGTTCGCGGTGGTCAGGAACATCACGTTCGAAAGGTCGTACTCGACCTCCATGTAGTGATCGACGAAGGTCGCGTTCTGTTCCGGGTCCAGCACTTCCAGCATGGCCGAGGCAGGGTCGCCCCGGAAATCCTGGCCCATCTTGTCGATTTCGTCGAGAAGGATCAGCGGGTTGGTCGTCTTGGCCTTTTTCAGCGCCTGGATGATCTTGCCGGGCATGGAGCCAATGTAGGTCCGACGGTGACCGCGGATTTCGCTTTCGTCGCGCACACCGCCAAGCGAGATGCGGATGAACTCGCGCCCTGTGGCCTTGGCGACCGATTTGCCAAGCGAGGTCTTGCCCACGCCCGGAGGACCGACGAGGCAAAGGATCGGGCCTTTCAGCTTTTTCGAGCGCTGCTGCACGGCGAGGTATTCGACGATCCGTTCCTTGACCTTTTCCAGCCCGTAGTGGTCGTCATCAAGGATCTTCTGGGCGCGGCCCAGGTCCTTTTTTACCCGTGACTTGGTGCCCCAGGGGATCGACAGCATCCAGTCGAGATAGTTGCGCACGACGGTCGCCTCGGCGCTCATCGGCGACATGGTCTTGAGCTTTTTCAGCTCACCTTCGGCCTTTTCGCGGGCTTCCTTGGAAAACTTGGTCTCTTCGATCTTTTGCTCAAGCTCGGCGATTTCGTTCGAGCCTTCGTCGCCGTCGCCGAGTTCCTTCTGAATGGCCTTCATCTGCTCGTTCAGATAGTACTCGCGCTGCGTCCGCTCCATCTGGGATTTGACGCGCGTTTTGATCTTCTTTTCGACCTGAAGCACCGACAACTCGCCCTGCATCAGTCCGTAAACTGCCTCAAGCCGTTCGGCGACAGAAAGGGTCTCAAGAAGGTTCTGTTTCTTGTCGACTTCGATGCCCAGATGACCTGAAACGAGGTCGGCCAGTTTCGAGGCTTCCTGCGTTTCGGCAACCTGTGTCAGCGCCTCCTCGGGGACATTCTTTTTCACCTTGGCATAGCGTTCGAATTCGTCAGCGACCGAGCGCAACAGAGCCTCGACCGACGCGGCATCGCCAAGCGTTTCCTCGATCGGTTCGGCGTGGGCTTCGAAGAACTGGTCGTTGTCGAGGTAATCGGTGATTTTCACGCGGGCCCGGCCTTCGACCAGAACTTTGACCGTTCCGTCGGGCAGCTTCAAAAGCTGCAGCACATTGGCCAGAACGCCAACGTTGTAGATACCATCGGAGGTGGGTTCGTCGACAGCCGGGTCAATCTGGCTGGACAGGAGTATCTGCTTGTCATCCTGCATGACTTCTTCCAGCGCGCGCACCGATTTTTCACGCCCGACGAAAAGCGGCACGATCATATGCGGGAACACCACGATGTCTCGCAGTGGCAGCACCGGGAAGGAGGTGGAGAAAGGCTCGTTCATTTTTATGTCCTTAGCTTGCAAGAAACCCGGGTCCCGAAATCGGCGACGCCGCGTTTCTCCTGTCTTGGCCTCTATATCTGGTTGTCGGATGTGGGTCCTTCAACCATCGCTCGCAGCGCCAATGTGCCTGTCCCCGACGCCGGGGGCAAGCGATCCCTGTCAGATAGATGAATACCGCCCTGAAAACTCAAAAATATTGGACAGTTGGTTAGCAAACGAAAAACTGTGCGCCTGAAGGAAATATTAACGAAATCGCCAAACTTTCGCCTGAAACGGTTTTTAGCGAAGGGGGTGGGGGCACCGCTTTGCGGAGCCGAACATGCTGTCAGGGATCAAATCCCGCCTTTATCAGGACCGTCGCCGACTGGCTTTTGTAGCCGGGCTTGCCTTTTTGGCGGGTTTTTTCATGTACTTGCGGTCCGATCTTCACGTCAATGGCGTGCATATCGCCTGGGTGACCGGTGGCATCTACGCGGGTGTCGTGGGGGGATGTGCGGTGATCGTCTGTCTGTTCCTGCCGTCGATGCGCTTCATGATCGAAGCGGTGGCGGTTTCCCGGTTGATCCTGTCGCTTGCCATTCTGGCCGTGCCGGGCGTCGGCACGCTTGTCCTGTCCGATCCATTGGTGACGGCCAGCGTCATCGTTCTGGGCGGAATGGCGCTTAGCAGGGCGATGCATGGGCGCATTCTGAAAGACCGGCCAAGCGGCTGGCGGGCGCGGCTTGTCCCGGCAACAGGTATGGCCCGGGTGCCGGTGCGGATCGACGCGCGGCCCTGGCAGGCAAGTTATGTCGGCTGGATGGACGACATGCGCCCGGTGTACGCATGATTGCCCGCCTTGCCCTTGCCGGGCGGCAATGGCGGCGTGTTCTCATGGGAACCGCACTTTTGAGCCTTTTCATGGTGATCTGCATCTGGCTGGAACTGGTCGAGGCCGGGAACCTTGATCTGGGTCATCCGATCACATGGATTTCGATCTTTCTTGCCGGGTTGATCGTTTCGACCGCGCTTGTCTTCACTTTTGCCCTGCTTGTTCCCAGCCTTTTGTCGCTGGTCGAGCTTTGGGGCGTCACCCTGGTTTTCATGGCACTTTTGTCGCCCCTGTGGAATGGTGTCCAATCCGCGCTGGAACTTCCCGGTTGGATGGATTGCGTTTTCCTGATGGGGGCTTTCGTCCTTGTTCACTATGGGCTTTACGGCGACTGGCAGAACCGATTTGGCGCCGAACGGCAAAGGTCGACACGGCGCAGCGTCGACCTGAAGGCCGATCCCCAGACGGTTTGGCGGGCGCTGAGACCGGACCCGGAACGGGCGGGCGATCACTATTGGCCGGGAACCTCGTTCCTGCCGAAGCCAGAGGGCAAGGCGGCCGATTTCGTGATGGTGCGTCCTCGCCGGGCCGGGCTGAAGGATGAAACCACGCTTGTCACCATCACCGGCGACATTCCCGGCAAGGGCTTTACGATGACAAGCCGGGCGGCATTCGAAAGCGAGGATGAAACGCCCGACATCACCTTCGTGGTGACACTGGAGCCGACAGCCAGCGGGGGCACGCAGCTGCACATCGAAGAACGCCTGAGCCGCTTCCGGCTGGGTCAGGCGCTGCAATGGTGGCTATCCAACGATCTGGCCGACCATTTGTCCTGCATCCAGGCCAAGATCGACGGGCGGCGGGACGGTTCGATCCACGGTTACCAGATGTTGCGCGGGGTTCAGAGCGGTTCGATGTCGCCACCTGCGCGGGCGGCGTGAAAATTCGCTTCCCAGGCGGCGAAGGTGCCGTGTGAGATTGCGTCGCGCATTCCAGCCATGATGTCCTGAAAATACTGGAGGTTATGCCAGGTCAACAACATGCCCGAGATCATCTCTCCGGCCCGGAAAACGTGGTGCAGATAGGCGCGGGAATAGCCGGAACAGGCGGGGCAGGTGCAATTTTCGTCCAAGGGGCGCGGATCTTCGGCATGGCGGGCGTTCTTGATGTTTACGACACCTTTACGGGTGAAAGCCTGTCCGGTGCGCCCCGAGCGTGAGGGCAGCACGCAATCCATCATGTCGATTCCACGCTTCACCGCGCCGACGATATCATCGGGCTTGCCCACGCCCATGAGGTAGCGCGGCTTGTCGGTGGGCAGCATGGCGGGGGCGTAATCCAACACGCCAAACATCGCCTGTTGCCCTTCGCCCACGGCCAGACCGCCGACCGCGTAACCGTCGAAACCGATCTTTTGCAGGGCCTCGGCGCTTTCCGCCCGCAGATGTTCGGTAACGCCGCCCTGCTGGATACCGAACAGCGCGTGACCGGGGCGATCCCCAAAGGCATCACGCGAACGCGCGGCCCATCTCATCGACAGGCGCATACTTTTCGCGACCGTTTCATCGTCGGCGGGCAGGGCGGGGCATTCGTCGAAACACATGACGATGTCGCTGCCGAGAAGTTTCTGGATCTCCATCGACCTTTCGGGCGACAGCATGTGTTTCGACCCGTCGATGTGGGAAGAAAACTTCACGCCTTCCTCGGTGAGCTTTCGCAGCCCTGCAAGGCTCATCACCTGGAAACCCCCGGAATCCGTCAGGATCGGACGGTCCCAGTTCATGAATTTGTGAAGGCCGCCAAGCCGCGCGATCCGCTCGGCGCCGGGCCGCAGCATCAGGTGATAGGTGTTGCCCAGAAGGATGTCGGCACCGGTGGCGCGAACGCTTTCCGGCAGCATGGCCTTCACGGTCGCGGCTGTTCCCACGGGCATGAAGGCGGGCGTGCGGATCTCGCCGCGCGGGGTGGAAATGACCCCGGTGCGCGCCGCCCCGTCGGTGGCCTTCAGCGAAAAGGAAAACCGGCTGGCCATCAGGCCGAAAGCTGCTCCATGATCTCGTCTGAGACCTCGAAGTTGGCCGTCACCTGCTGCACGTCGTCGTCGTCCTCCAGAACCTCAATCAGACGCATCAGTTTTTGCGCCCCGTCCAGATCAAGCTCGGTCGTCGTGGTGGGCCGCCAGATCAACTTGGTGGATTCCGCTTCGCCCAACTCGGCCTCGATGGCGGTGGAGACGGCGTTGAGGTCGGTGTCGGCGGTGGTGATCGCATGGCCGTCCTCGGTGGTTTCGCAATCCTCGGCCCCGGCCTCGATCGCGGCCATCATCACGGTGTCTTCGTCGCCCACGTCGGCGGGATAGAGGATCTGCCCCTTGCGCTCGAACATGAACCCGACCGAGCCGGTTTCGCCAAGGTTGCCGCCGTGTTTCGTAAAGGTCGAACGCACGGTGGAAGCGGTGCGGTTGCGGTTGTCGGTCATGGCTTCGACGATGACGGCCACGCCGCCGGGGCCATAGCCTTCGTAGCGGATTTCTTCGTAATCGTCGCCTTCACCGGCCTGGGATTTCGAGATCGCGCGTTCGATCACATCCTTGGGGACGGATTGCGATTTCGCCTCTTTCACCGCAAGGCGCAGGCGGGGGTTCTTGTCTGGGTCCGGGTCGCCCATCTTGGCGGCCACGGTGATCTCCTTTGACAGCTTGGAAAAGAGCTTGGCGCGGATCTTGTCCTGCCGCCCCTTGCGGTGCTGAATGTTCGCCCATTTTGAGTGGCCTGCCATGGTGCCGAACCCCTTTGAATTCCTGTCGATGCGCCGAGGATATAGGCCACGATTGGGGCAGGGCGCAAGGGCAGGTCGGGGGTGTAAAAACGCCGGGTTGAACTCTGGACGCGGGGGCGTCGCGCTGCTAGAAATTGTGGGATGCATGCATCAGACCCCAAGATAAGCCCGGATCCGCCCGAAATTCGTCGATTGGACGACGGCGCGATCAACCGTATCGCGGCGGGTGAAGTGGTGGAACGGCCTGCATCGGCAGTCAAGGAACTGGTGGAAAACGCCATTGATGCGGGGGCCAGCCGGATCACCGTGACGGTGGCCAACGGTGGCAAGCGCCTGATCCGGGTCGAGGATGATGGCTGCGGCATTCCGGCAGAACAGCTTCCGCTGGCGCTGTCGCGTCACGCGACGTCGAAGATCGACGGCAGCGATCTGTTGAACATCCACACCTTCGGGTTCCGGGGCGAGGCGCTCGCCTCCCTGGCCGCCGTGGGGCGGCTGACGGTGACGTCGCGGCCAAAGGGGGCGGAGGCGGCGATGCTGGAAGCCTCGGGCGGGGCGGTCGGCCTTGTGCGTCCTTCTGCGGGCAAGCCCGGCACGGTGATCGAGCTGCGCGACCTGTTCTATGCCACACCCGCGCGGCTGAAGTTCCTGCGCACCGAACGGGGCGAAATGCAGGCGGTGACGGACGTGGTGAAACGGCTGGCGATGGCCGAGCCTTTCGTCGGTTTCACCCTTGTCGACCAGACCGAGGCACCGCGCACGATCTTTACCGCGCACGGCGAAACCGGCGGCCCGGAAGAGGCGCTGGCCGGGCGGCTGCGCTCTATCCTCGGCAAGGATTTCATCGAGAATGCCATCGCGATTGATGCCGAACGCGAGGGGCTGCACCTGACCGGATTCGCCGCCCTGCCAACCTATTCGCGCGGCTCGGCGGTGCATCAGTATCTGTTCGTCAATGGCCGGCCTGTGCGCGACAAGCTGCTCTTGGGGGCATTGCGGGCGGCCTATCGCGATGTCCTGAGCCGTGACCGGCACCCGGCGGCGGCGCTGTTCATCGACTGCGATCCGGTGCTGGTGGACGTGAATGTCCATCCCGCGAAATCCGAGGTGCGGTTTCGCGAACCGGGCGTGGCGCGGGGGCTGATCGTTTCGGGCTTGCGCCATGCGCTGGCCGAAGAGGGGCACCGGGCGTCCACGACCGTGGCGGGCGAGACGCTCGGGGCGTTTCGCGCCCAGCCGGTCGAACCGCGCGTCTATCAGATGGATCGGCCCAGCCGAGGGCAAGGGCCCATTTTCTTTGAAGAAAATGTCCCAGAAAATGCGCATTTTCTGGCCCCTGACAGCGCATCGGCGCGGGTGGAGACGGAACTCCAGCCCGAGTTGCAGGAGCGTCCCCTGGGGGCGGCGCGGGCGCAGTTGCATGAGAATTTCATCGTTGCGCAGACGAAAGACGGAATGGTGCTGGTCGATGCCCATGCCGCGCACGAGCGGCTGGTCTATGAACGGTTGAAGACCCAGATGGGCGAGAATGGCGTGGCCCGTCAGGCGCTTCTTGTGCCCGAGATCGTGGAACTGGGGGATGACGCCGAAAGGGTGCTGGCCCATGCCGGTGATCTGGACGCTTTTGGCCTCGTGATCGAGGCCTTCGGCAAGGGTACTATCGCCGTGCGGGAAACCCCGGCGATCCTGGGGCAGGTGGATGCCGCTTCGCTTATCAAGGACCTGGCGGATGAAATCGCCGACCTTGGCACGACCGCGACATTGAAATCGCGGATCGACGCGATCCTGAGCCGGGTGGCCTGTCATGGCTCGGTCCGGACGGGGCGGCGGATGGGGGCCGACGAGATGAATGCCTTGTTGCGGGAGATGGAGGCGACGCCCTTGTCTGGCCAATGCAATCATGGGCGGCCGACTTATGTGGAGTTGAAACTCCATGATATCGAAAGGCTTTTCGGGCGGCGATGATCCAGGTTGGCGAAATGGTGATCGACCTTGGGGATCCGGTCGTGCAGTTGATCCTGGCGGGCGCGGTCGTCTCGGCGCTGGTGCTGATCCTGTTACTGATGGCGGTGCGGCGGGCCGGGCGGTCGGCCGAAATGATGGCGCCGCTGGTGCGTGACATGGGGCTTTTGGGCCAGCGGGTGGAAAGCCTGTCGGACGGCCAGAGCCAGCTTGCGGGCGGATTGACACAGGTCAGCGAGGCGCAGGCGGCAAGCCAGGCCAATATGCTGAAGCTGATGGAGCAGCGGCTGGCGGATGTCTCGAACAAGATGAACGAGAACCTGCAAGGTACCTCGACCCGCACGGCGAGGTCCTTGGGCGAGTTGCAGCAGCGCCTGGAAGCCATCGACAAGGCGCAGGACAATATCACGAAGCTGTCGGGCGATGTGCTGAGCCTTCAGGACATTCTGTCGAACAAACAGACCCGGGGCGCCTTTGGCGAGATCCAGTTAAAAGACATTGTTTCCAAGGCCTTGCCATCGGATTCCTATGCTTGGCAGGCCACCCTGTCGAACGGCAAGCGAGCCGATTGCCTGGTCCACCTGCCCAACCCGCCGGGGCCGATCGCGATTGATGCGAAGTTCCCGCTTGAGGCCTATGAGGCATTGGTCGAAGCCGATAGCGACGACGCCCGCAAGCGGGCGTTGACCGGTCTCAGACAGGCCGTCAAACTGCACATCAAGGCGATCGCCGAGAAGTACATCATCGAAGGCGAAACGGCGGACGGCGCTCTGATGTTTCTGCCGTCCGAAGCAATCTATGCCGAGTTGCACGCACGCCTGCCCGAAGTGGTGCGCGAAGGCTTTGCGGCGCGGGTCTGGATCGTGTCGCCGACGACCTGCATGGCGACGCTGAACACGATGCGGGCGATCCTGAAGGATGCGCGGATGCGCGAGCAGGCGGGTGCGATCCGCAAGGCGCTGGCGCAACTTCATCGGGACGTGGAACTGGTGGTCGAACGGTCGGCCAAGCTGGAAACCCATTTCGACCAGGCGCGACGGGATGTCGAAGGGATCAGCACGGCGGCGGAGCGGGCCGGTAAACGCGCGGCACGGCTGGATAATTTCGATTTCGAGGAACTCGCGCCGGAAGAATCCTCGGTCGTGCGCCTGACGCCGAAGTGAGCACATTGGCGGGCGTGTTCGGCGCGGCGCACGCTGCGGTAACATGCCGGTCACATTTCAAAAGTTAATGCGGGAAAACGGGGCGAAATCACCGGAATCGCAACGTCGGTATTACGTCGGTATTACGTCGGTATCGCATCGGTATTACGTCGGTGGATGGGTCGGTATGCGGAAATGCAATCCTCTGGGCGGCAGGCGGTGTTAACCGTCGTAAATGAAATTTTGATGGTTGCAGGTGGACCATCAAGGCCCACCCGCTGAACCCGCCCCGGCCTGTTCGCGCGCCCGAGCGGGTGTCTGGTCGTTCCGTGTCGTCAGGCCGCGCCGCCTTCCTCCGCGCCGAGCGAAACGAGCTTGGCGCTATAGGCAGGCTCCCCAATCCGGTCGATCAGGTCGAGTTGCAGTTCCAGCCAGGACTTGTGGCCTTCTTCTTCGAGCGCGATTTCCTCGAAGAGTTTCCGCGATCCAAGATCGCCTTCCACGTCGGCTTCCTTGGCGGATTGGACATAGAACTTCAGCGCGTCTTTTTCGTCTGCAAGGTCGGACTGGAACATCTCGACCAGCGACTTGGCCCGCTTCGGGGTGGCGGCAAAGGCCACTTCGGGATCGCCGCCAAGGAACAGGATGCGTTCCATGAAGCGGTCCGAGTGAGTAATCTCTTCGGCCTGTTCATTGCGCATCTGGGCAGCCAGCTTGTCCAGCCCCCAATCGGTCAGAACATGGGCATGAAGCTGGTACTGGTGCGCCGCCGTCATCTCCATCTGGAGCGCCTTGTTCAGGTTGGCGAGTGTCTTGGCATTCGACATTGGATTTCTTTCTTGTCTTTGACTGATTTCAAAGCCCGTTGACGGGCACTTTCAGCATGGGGTTTCCGTCCTTGTCCTTCGGGACTTCGCCTGCGCGCATGTTGACCTGCAGGGACGGGATGATGAGCTTCGGCATGTCGAGTTGGGCGTCACGCTCGGTGCGGAACTTGACGAATTCCTCTTTCGTCTTGCCGCCGCCGACGTGGATGTTGTGCTCTTTTTCCTCGCCCACGGTGGTTTCCCACTGGATGTCGCGGCCATTGGGGCCGTAGTCGTGGCACATGAAGAGCCGCATGTCGTCGGGCAGGGCCAGCACCTTCTGGATCGAGTCATAGAGCGTACCCGCATCGCCGCCGGGGAAGTCGGCACGGGCCGAGCCGCCGTCGGGCATGAAGAGCGTGTCGCCGACAAAGGCGGCATTGCCCATCACATGGACCATGCAGGCGGGTGTGTGACCCGGCGTATAGAGGGCCACGGCCTGCATCGTGCCGATCATATAGGTGTCGCCGTCCTCGAACAGTTGGTCGAATTGAGAGCCATCGCGCTGAAACTCGGTGCCTTCGTTGAAGACCTTGCCGAAGGTGTCCTGCACGACCATGATTTTCGAGCCGATCCCGATCTTGCCACCCAGTTTCTGCTGGATGTAGGGGGCCGCCGACAGGTGGTCGGCGTGGACGTGGGTCTCGATGATCCATTCAAGGCTCAGGCCCTGGGTTTCGACCTGGCGGATCAACTCGTCGGCATGATCGTAGGTGATGCGCCCGGCGGCATAGTCGATGTCCATGACGCTGTCGATGATGGCGCAGGCGTTGGAGCCCGGGTCTTTCACGATATAGCTGATCGTGTTCGTCGCCTCGTCGAAAAAGGCCTGAACCTCGGGTTTGACGTCCATGTCGATCGGATAGGCGGTCATCTTTCAAGTCCTCCTATTGTGGTGGCGGTCGCCGGGACCGTCACGGGGTCAGCGTAGCGTTCCTTTTGGCGTCTCGCCAGTGTCTTGGGGCGGTGTCATTCGCTGCCCCGTTTCAGCCGGGCGGCGCGTCCGCCCCGGCGACCGGGCAGAAGCGATTTGCGGTCAGGCAGATCCGCCATCACGGCGCGGCGGGCTGCGGGCGACAGCCGACCCCATGCGGCGATTTCGTCGCGGGTGCGGTGGCAGCCGATGCAGATTTCGGCCTCGGCGTGGATCACGCAGATCTTGACGCAGGGGCTTTCGATTTCGTCGCGGGACCAGATGTCGTCGTTCATGCGGCCCCCAGGTAGGCAAGGCGGTCGAGCGCGCCTTGCAGGATGTAGGAGGCGGCGACGTGGTCGATCACCTCGGACCGGCGACGACGTGAGGTGTCGGCCTCTAACAACGCGCGTTCGGCGGCGACGGTGGACAGGCGTTCGTCCCAGAAACCGATCGGCAGGTCAGTGCGGGTTTCGAGGTTCTTCGCAAAGGCGCGGGTGGCCTGGCAGCGGGGGCCTTCGGTGCCGTCCATGTTGAGCGGCAACCCAAGGACAAGGCCCGCGATGCCGCGTGCGTCGCAGATCGCCAGAAGCGCGGTGGCGTCGACGCCGAATTTCTTGCGCCGGATGGTTTCGAGGGGTGTTGCGACCGAGCGCAGCCCGTCAGAGACGGCGACGCCGATGGTCACCGTGCCCAGGTCCAGCCCGGCCAGGGCGCCGGAGCGTGGCAGGGCGGCGGCAAAATCTTCGATCCGGTCGAAACTCATTGGTCCAGACCCGTTTCCGCGCCGAGGGTGTCGAGGATCAGCATGGCATCTTCGCTTTCGCCCCAGATGTCGCGGGCTTCGGAATAGATCGCACGGGCGCGGTCGGTGTCGCCCAGCACCATCAGGGCGCGGACCAGTTGCGCCCAATCCTCGGGCGGGCCGCCGTCTTCGGCAAGCCGGGCGGCAAGGCCTTCGACCATGCCTTCGATCATGGCTTGCCGGTCGGCATCGCTCATATCCGCTGCCGCCGCGATGTCGTCCTGATCGGGGCCGCGCACCGGGGGCGGCGTGTAGTTCACGCCCGCCGCTGCGGCCAGTGCCGTGATGTCGGCCCGGATATAGGGCGACCAGGGCGCATCGGGCGGGCTTTCTTCCAACAGGCGGCGCCAGACCGGGAAGGCGAGATCCGGGCGCTGGCTTTGGATGTAGAGCAGGCCGAGGTAATAGCGGCCCTGCTCGTGCGACGGTGCCAGGGACAGCAGGCGGCGGAGGTATCCTTCGGCCTCGGGCGAGATATAGCCGCCTGCGGAAAAGGCCATCAGTTCGACGGCGCGGGCAAGATCACTGGGCGCGGCGCGGTCGCCCTTGGTGGCGATCAGCCGTTCCTGGGCCTTGCGGGCGGCGGTGAAATTGCCAAGGCGGGCTTCATTCCGGGCCAGAAGGATCAGGCCGGGGATGTCGTCGGGGCGTTCGGCGAGGGCCGTGCGGAGTTGTTCCATCAGGTTCAGGAACTCGGGGTCGATGTCGTCGGGTTGCGGCAGGGACGGGGCGGCGACGTTTTCCGCCTCGTCCTGCGAGGGGCGGTTGGCGTTGGCTTCGGCGATGGCGGCCAGGCGCGGCTCCATCGGCATGTCGCGGTAGCCGGGGGCGCCGATCCACGTGTAAAGTGCGGCACTGCCGAACAACAGTACGACCGGCACGAGAACCATGGCGATCCCCTGTCCGCCGTCCTTGGCCCCTTGCGAGGCCGCGAGGCGCTTGTCGGCGTCAAGCAACCGGCGCGAGACCTCGATGCGCACCGTTTCGGCCTCTTCTTCGGAGAGAACGCCACGGGCAAGGTCGCGGTCGACCTCTTCCAACTGGTCGCGGTAGACCGACATGTCGGATTCGGCGCCCGTCATCGCCTCGCGCGAACCGCGCGTGAGACCAATGAGCAGGGTGGCGGAAATCACGAGCGCCAGAAGCGCGGAGAGGATCCAGAACATCATGGACCACATCTAATCCCGTGGCGCGACGACGAAAAGAGCCTTGGGCCGGTCATGGTGTCGCTATTCCGCCCTGTCCTGCCGCTTGTCGGCAGGTGCAAAATCGGAAAACCTAGGAGGTAGGATCAGCGCCGGTTGGACCGGCAAAAGAGGTGAGAGCATCATGGGCCGATATTCCGTCTTTGCCGTTGCCCGCGAGGCATTCCGCGACCACCAGGGCTGGACCCGCGCCTGGGGCAATCCCGAGCCGAAAAAGCGGTACGATGCGATCATTATCGGGGCCGGCGGTCACGGGCTGGCCACGGCCTATTACCTTGGGAAGAACCACGGGGTGAAAAACGTCGCCATCCTTGACAAAGGCTGGCTGGGCGGCGGGAACACGGGGCGGAACACGACGATCATCCGGTCGAACTATCTGCAGGATCCGTCGGCGGCGATCTATGAAAAGGCGCGGGGGCTTTACGAGACGCTGAGCCAGGATCTGAATTACAACGTCATGTTTTCCCCGCGCGGCGTGATGATGCTGGCCCAGACGGAGCATGAGATCCGGGGCTACAAGCGCACCGCCTATGCCAATGCCTTGCAGGGGGTGGCGACGGAGTTCATCAGCCCCGAACGGGTGAAAGAGCTGTGCCCGATCATGGAAATCCGGGGGCCGCGTTACCCGGTGCTGGGCGCGCTCTGGCAGCCGAGGGGCGGCACGGCGCGGCACGATGCGGTGGCCTGGGGCTATGCCCGGAAATGCTCGGAAATGGGCATGGACGTGATCCAGAAGTGCGAGGTGACGGGGATCCGCTCGGAAGGGGGCAAGGTCACCGGGGTGTCGACGACGCGGGGCGATATTGCCTGTGACAAGCTGGGGATCGTGGTCGCGGGCCATTCGGGGCATGTGGCCGATATGGCCGGGTTCCGCCTGCCGATTGAAAGCGTTGCGCTTCAGGCGATGGTGTCGGAACCGATCAAGCCCTGCATGGACGTGGTGGTCATGGCCAACACGGTACATGGCTATATGAGCCAGTCGGACAAGGGCGAAATGGTGATCGGCGGCGGTGCGGACGGGTTCAACAACTATACGCAGCGCGGCTCGTTCCATCATATCGAAGAGACCGTGCGCGCGCTGGTCGAGACCTTTCCGATGATTTCGCGCCTGAAGATGCTGCGCCAATGGGGCGGGATCGTGGACATGACCGGAGACCGTTCGCCCATCCTGTCGAAAACGCCGCTGAATGGATGTTTCATCAACTGCGGCTGGGGGACGGGGGGCTTCAAGGCGATCCCGGGGTCCGGCTGGGGCTTTGCGGAGCTGATGGCGAAGGGGGAGAGCCCGCTGACGGCAGAGTTCGGGTTGGACCGGTTCCGGGAGGGGCGGTTCGTGGATGAGAGCGTTGCTGCGGGGGTGGCGCACTAATGCCAGTCTTCTTCATTCTCCGCGAGCGCGAAAAGCTCTTCTTGGAATTCGCCGATATCCTGCCGCACTTCCATTTCGGCCCTGTGAATATCTCGAAACTCTTCGCGACAGCGCTGATAGTAATCCGCGAGTTCATCCTTAAGTTCATCCACTCTCTGAAGCATCTGACCAACCGAGATCATTTTCGCTTCCTTCGACCTTGTGTTGATCGCGAGTTCGATATGCTTCGCCGAAAGCTCGCGGAGTTCCATTTCGAGATAGCGAGTGTAGTTATTGCCCATTTTGCACTGCGTCCTGTTTTGTTTTTGGTATGTTCTCTCTTTGGTCCACTCCGAACCTACGAGCACAAAGCCAGGAAAGCAATCTGGACAAGTCATGTATAATACGTGGAAAGCGCAAAAACTCCAATATGATGGGCACTGTGTGTCGAGAGGCGCAGCATATTGTGAGTTGTGTGGCGGATTAAATTTTGCCGCTGATCTAGTGGTGCGGCCCCTGGTAGTGCGAGGCGCTGCCGCCGCCTCGGGCCTTGTTGTCGGTGTCGTCGGGCTTGGTGCGCAATCCGCGCCAGACCAGCCAGACGGCCCCGAGGATCAGAAGGACCAGCGGAGCGAGTTGGAGAATTGGTTTCATGTCGGCCTCCAAGTCACTGAAAACGCAGGGTCAGTCCTCGATCGCTTCCTCGGTCTTTGCCTCAATGGTTTTCATGTTTCGCCACAAAAGAATGAAGGCGCCCAGAAGCAGCATCGCCGCCGGTGTGATACGTACAAACAATCCCATGATATTCCCTCGTTATCCGTTATCTCATCCTTCCCCGCTTGGCGCAGGAAACTCGACTTTTTTCAAAGACTTGATGTCGACCGGGTCTTTCTTCGCCGCGATCCGGGCATAGGCCCATTTCAGCGCGAAAAGAACGGCGGCGAGCACACACACGAATATAAAACCCTTCACCTTTATCCCTCCGATCCTGTCCCGGTCGACAGTTTCTATATGGGAACCAATTGGTGGGGATTAAGCAGGGATTTGGAAACAATCTGTTCCAGCCGGTACGGTGCAGTTCCCCTTGACGGCTCGGCCAGATTTGGCCCAGTGAGCGGCCCCCAATTCGCAGGAAATGGCCGAATTGGCGGGGGATCCGAAACAATGGATGCGCCTCTTCGAACCCCGTGGTCCTCTCGTTCCTACAGAGAGGAGGAGGACCAATGTCAGATTACAATACTCAGCGCGACCTGCCCGGACGGGGCGCGATGGATTACGGCAGCGGATCGAGCACTGGCTGGATCTGGGGCCTTATCATTCTTGTCGCCCTCGTCGCGCTTGTCGCGATCGGGTCGACCGGCGGCACCGGCGATGGATCGGAGGCCACCCCCGCGGCCCCGGCTGTCGAGGCCCCGGCGGCAGTGCCAGCGGGCGAATAGCCCGGCGGCCACGGGCGTTCCGGGCAACCGGGGCGCCTGCCCAACCGGCGGGATTTTGCCGGTTTTCACCCCCCTCGAAAATTCCCGGAACCGTTCTTTCAGCCGCTCGTTGACCCGGCAGAGCAACAGGAAAGGACAGTTTCTATGTCACATCATACGAACACCAATACTTCTCCCAATGCATCCACGGGCACCGGGTCGACCGGCATCGCGCTTATCGTCGGTGGTCTTGTCGTCGCGGTCGGCATCCTGGCCTTTGTCTTCCTTGGGGGAGCCGAGGAAAGCGATGACCTCAACGTCACGATCGACGGTTCCAGCGCTGTTGAATCGGTCGAAGACGCCGCGAATGACGCCGCTGCCACCGTGGAAGGCGCTGCCGAAGGGGCAGCAGAATCCATCGAAGGCGCTGCGGAAAGTGCTGCCGGTGCCGTCGAAGGCGCTGCCGATAGTGCGGCCGAAGCGGCCGACGATGCTGCGGACAGCGTTTCGGGCAACTAAGCCCCTTTATATCCCGGCCCGCGTGTCGGGCCTTGATTGGATCGGTTCCCGTCCGGGGGCCGGTCCTTTTCGTGTTTTCACATCGGCGAGAAAGGTGCGCCCATGCTGATCCTGACCTGTCCCTATTGCGGTATTCGTGCGGACGAAACCGAGCTGGCCCCCGGCGGCGAGGCGCATCTGACGCGCCATGGTCCGGGTTCGACGGACGAGGAATTCGAGGGCTACCTGTTCAACCGGGTCAACCCGAGGGGCGTGCATTTCGAACGCTGGCGTCATGCCTATGGCTGCGGCAAGTGGTTCCACGCCGCGCGGGATACGGTGACGCTGGAGGTCTTTGGCACCTATGTCGCCCAGGTGAGCGCGCCGCCGGAAGACATCGTTGCGGCGATCAAGGCCAGGCGACCGGAGTGGGAGATGCCGTCATGAGCCATCGTCTGAGCACCGGGGGGCGGTTGATCGACCGTTCGAAGCCGCTGACGTTCACCTTCAACGGCAAGACCTTTCGCGGATTCCAGGGCGATACGCTGGCCGCGGCCCTTTTGGGGCAGGGTCAGATGCTGATGGGACGGTCGTTCAAGTATCATAGGCCGCGCGGTGTCGTGGCCTCGGGCGCGGAAGAGCCGAATGCCCTGATGGGGATTGGCAAGGACAAGACGTTCGAGCCGAATGCGCGCGCGACGACGACAGAACTGTTCGAGGGGCTTGAGGCGCAGTCGCAGAACCACTGGCCGAGCCTTGAATTCGACATCGGGGCGGTGAATGCCAAGCTGTCGCGGTTCCTGCCGGCGGGGTTCTATTACAAGATGTTCCTTTGGCCGCGTGCCTTTTGGAAGCACGTTTATGAGCCGGTGATCCGGGAATCTGCGGGCCTGGGCAAACCGCCACGCCACAAGGACGCCGACCACTACGAGCACTTCAACGTGACGGTCGACGTTCTGGTCGTCGGCGGCGGTGTGGCCGGTCTGGCGGCGGCACGCGCGGCGGGTGAGGCCGGGGCCGAGGTGTTGCTGGTGGAACAGACGGCCCATTGGGGCGGGCGGACCATTGTGGACGGTGGCCGGATTGATGGGCAGGACGCGGCGGATTGGGTGCGCGAGAGCGTGGCCGCGCTGGAGGCGATGGAGAATGTCACCCTGCGGTCCCGCTGCATGGGGGCCGGGGTTTATGACCATGGCTATGTCCTGTTGAACGAACGTCTGGGCGATCACGCGCCGGATCCATCGGTGCCGCGCCAGAGGCTCTGGAAGGTGCGCAGCGGTCAGGTTGTCACCGCGACAGGCGCGATCGAGCGGCCCTTGAGTTTCGCGGGCAATGATCTGCCGGGCGTGATGTTGGCAAGTGCCGTGCGCGACTACCTTGGCAATTTTGCTGTCGCCCCCGGTCGGCGGACGGTGGTGGTGACGAACAACGACGATGCCTACCGGACCGCTCTGGCGCTGAAGGCCGCCGGGTTGGAGGTGCCTGCGGTGCTGGATGCGCGTGAAGAGGTAACAAGCCCGTTGGTGGAAGAGGCGCGTGCGGCGGGCATCCGGGTCGTGACCGGGCGCGGTGTGGCGAGCGTGACCGGCAAGGGCCGGGTTCAGGTGGTCCATGCCTGCAAGCAGGACAGCGACGGATCGGTCACCGAGGCGATCGAGGCCGATTGTGTCGCCATGTCGGGCGGCTGGTCGCCGGTGGTGCATCTTTGGTCCCATGCGGGCGGCAAGCTGGTCTGGGACGAGGTGGAAGCGCATTTCCGCCCCGATCCCGACCGTGCGCCGAAGGGGGCCCTGGGCGAGGCTTTCGTTCTGTCGGCAGGTGCGGCAAGCGGGGCGATGAGCCTGCGCGAAACACTGGCGGACGCCCATGCCGCCGGGATCTCTGCCGCGGATGCGGTCGGTCACAAGGGCGCGGCCGCTGCTCCCGAGGCCGAGCCGGAAACGCGCGGACCCACGGCGGCGGTCTGGCTGATGCCGGGGGCGGCGCCCTATGCCAAGCGGGCGAAGTCCTGGCTGGATTTCCAGAACGACGTGAAAGTCTCGGATGTGGAACTGGCCGCGCGGGAAGGGTATGAAAGCGTCGAACATACCAAGCGGTACACCACCCTTGGCATGGCGACGGATCAAGGCAAGCTGAGCAATATCAACGGGCTGGCAGTTCTGTCGAAGGAACTTGGCGTGCCGATCCCCGACGTTGGCACGACGACCTTCCGCCCGCCTTACACGCCGGTCACCCTGGGTGCCATTGCCGGAGAGGCGAAGGCGGAGTTGTTCCAGCCCGTGCGCAAGACACCGATGCACGACTGGCACGATGCGAACGGCGCCCATTGGGAACCGGTCGGCCATTGGCGGCGGCCCTATGCCTTCGTGAAGCCGGGCGAAAGCGTGGAAGAGGCCGTTCACCGCGAGGTGAAGGTGACGCGCGGCAGCGTCGGGCTGTTGGATGCCTCGACCCTGGGCAAGCTGATCGTGAAGGGGCCGGACGCGGGCAAATTCCTCGACATGCTTTACACCAACATGATGAGCACCCTGAAACCGGGGAAATGTCGTTACGGGCTGATGTGTACCGAGAACGGGTTTCTGACCGACGACGGGGTGGTCGCGCGGATCGACGAGGATACCTGGCTGTGCCACACCACCTCGGGCGGGGCGGATCGCATCCACGGTGCGATGGAGGAATGGCTTCAGACCGAGTGGTGGGACTGGCAGGTCTATGTCACCAATGTGACCGAGCAATACGCCCAGATCGGCGTGGTCGGCCCGAAGGCACGCGAAGTGCTGGAAACGCTTGGCGGCACGCTGGATCTGTCGAAAGAGGGTCTGCCCTTCATGGCCTGGTCGGAAGGGGCTTTGGGGAATATCCCGGCGCGGGTGTTCCGGATCTCGTTCTCGGGCGAATTGTCATACGAGATCGCGGTGCCGGCTTCGCAAGGTATGGCTCTTTGGGAAAAGCTGCTGGAGGCGGGCAAGGCGCATTCGATCACGCCCTATGGCACCGAGGCGCTGCACATCATGCGGGCCGAGAAGGGGTTCATCATGATCGGGGACGAAACCGACGGCACGGTGATCCCGCAGGACCTGGGCCTCAACTGGGCGATTTCCAAGAAGAAGGAAGACTTCCTGGGCAAGCGGGCGCAGGAGCGGGATCACATGACCGATCCCCTGCGCTGGAAACTGGTGGGGCTTGAAACGCTGGATGGGTCGGTGTTGCCGGACGGGGCCTATGCGGTGGAAGAAGGTACGAACGCGAATGGCCAGCGAAAGACGCAGGGGCGCGTGACCTCGACCTATTACTCGCCGACCCTGCAGCGTGGCATTGCCATGGGGTTGGTGGAACGGGGGCCGGACCGGATGGGCCAGGTGCTGGAATTCCCCGATCTGGACGGCGAAGTGATTTCGGCACGGATCGTCGATCCGGTGTTCTTTGACCCCGAAGGAGAGAAGCAGAATGTCTGAGGCAGTGACGGCCCTGTCCGGGGCATCGTTCAAGGGGTTGATCCGCGTGGAAGACGCGGGATTGACGGGGATGGTCACGTTGCGGGGCGATCTGTCCGGTGAAGGTGTTGCCAGGGCTTTGGGCGAGGTCGGGCGCGAGGTGCCGGGGCAGGGTGCGGCGGTTGGTGTGCTTGGGGCGGGAACGCTCTGGATGTCACCGGACGAGTTGCTGGTTCTTTGCGACCATGGCGAGGCCGAAGCGGTGACGTCGGGCCTGTCAAAGGCCCTGTCGGACGAACATGCTCTTGCGGTCAACGTCTCGGATGCCCGCACCGTGATCCGTCTGTCGGGAGAGGGCCCGATGATCCGCGAAGTGCTGGCCAAGCTGTCGCCTGCGGATCTGCGCGCCTCGGTATTGCCGGTCGGACAGGTGCGGCGGACACGGCTGGCGCAGGTTGCCGCCGCCTTCTGGTTCGCGAGCGAAGACGAGGCCTATGTCGTCGCCTTCCGCTCGGTCGGCGATTACGTTTTCAAGCTGCTTTCGACGGTGGCCGAAGAGGGCAGCGCGGTCGGGTATTTCTGACGCGGGCCCTCAGGTGACCTTGACCTCAAGCGTTCCGAGCTTGTCGGCGGAAAGTTCCATGACATCGCCCCGCGCGACCGGGCCGACGCCCGAGGGCGTGCCGGACAGGATGACGTCGCCGGCGGCAAGTTCGAAATACTCGCTGAGATAGGAAATCATCTCGGGCACCTTCCAGATCATCTGGTTCAGGTCACCTTCCTGGCGGAGTTCCCCGTTCAATTTCAGGTTGATGGCGCCTTCGTTCAAAAGACCGGTGTCCGACACCGGATGCACCGGGCCGACCGGGGCGGAGCGTTCGAAAGCCTTGCCGATTTCCCAGGGGCGGCCCATCTTTTTCTGTTCGCCCTGAAGGTCGCGGCGGGTCATGTCGAGGGCGAGCGCGTAGCCAAAGATATGCGCCTCGGCGTCTTCGATCGCGATATTCGTGCCGCCCGATTTCAGCATGACAGCCATTTCGATTTCAAAGTGGACGTCCGAGGATTTGGGCGGATAGGGAAACTCGCCCGAGGTGTCGAGGTTGTCGGGGTTTTTCTGAAAGAAGAACGGCGGTTCGCGGTCCGGGTCATGGCCCATTTCGATGGCGTGGGCGGCGTAGTTGCGCCCGATGCAATAGACGCGGCGCACCGGGAAAAGGGCGTCGGAGCCTGCGACGGGCAGCGCCGGGACTTTGGGGACTTCAATGGCGTATTGGGACATTCGAACCTCGATGGAGTGACGCCCATGCCTTAGCGCGATGGTGGGGGCGGTTCAATTGGTTCGTTCGTGGGTTTGCGAAGGCGAAGGCTATTGCCCATAGTGTGCGGATGACCAACCGCGCTTACGACCCCGCCGAGGTTCTGGCCCTCTGGTTTCCCGACAACGCCCATTGGGCCGACCCGGAGCGTCACGGGGCGTTCTGGGAAGAGCGGATGCAAGGCGGGATGGACGAGGTGATCATCCGGGATTTCGCCGGTCTGACCGAAGCGGCGGCGAAGGGGGCGTTGGATCACTGGTCCGACACGCCACGGGGGCGGCTGGCCTTGGTGATCGCGCTGGATCAGTTTCCACGCTCGCTCTGGCGGGACACGCCGGGGGCCTTTGCGCAGGACATCAAGGCGACCCGGATCGTGCTGGAAGGGATCGCGAAGGGAGACTTTGACACTTACGAACCCTGGGAGGCGGCGTTTTTCATAATTGCGCTTGGTCATTGCGAGGGGCCGGATCACCTGCAACGGTTCGACCTGATCGAGGAATTGACCGAGCGGGTCATCGCGAAACTGCCCGAGGCCATTTCCGGCATGGGCGACAGGTTTCGCGGCCAGAACGCGCGAGTGCGCACCATTATCGAGAAATTCGGCCGCCATCCGCATCGAAACCCCATCCTTGGGCGGGTCTCTTCGCCCGAAGAACAGGCATATATCGACACGGGCGATTTTCCCCATGTGCGCAAGGTGGAAGAAATCGTCGAAGGTGGCGGAACCACTTGACCCCGGCGCGCATTCACCACAGGTAGAGACCAAAGAGACACCTCACACAGGAGAGATATTCCAATGGCTTTTGAACTTCCCGACCTTCCCTATGCCCATGACGCGCTGGCCGACAACGGCATGTCGAAAGAGACGCTGGAGTATCACCACGACCTGCACCACAAGGCCTATGTCGACAACGGCAACAAGCTGATCGAAGGCACGGAGTGGGACGGCAAGAGCCTGGAAGAGATCATCGTCGGCACCTATGACAAGGGCGCGGTGGCTCAGAACGGTATCTTCAACAACATCAGCCAGTTGTGGAACCACAACCAGTTCTGGGAGATGATGGGGCCGGGTTCCTCGGCTATGCCGTCGGAGCTGGAAAGCGCGATCACCGAGAGCTTTGGCTCGGTCGATGAGTTCAAGTCGCAGTTTTCCGCTGCCGGTGCCGGTCAGTTCGGTTCGGGCTGGGCCTGGCTGGTCAAGAACGCCGACGGTTCGCTGGCGGTGACCAAGACGGAAAACGGTGTGAACCCCTTGTGCTTTGGTCAGACCGCGCTTCTGGGCTGCGATGTGTGGGAGCATTCCTATTACATCGACTTCCGCAACAAGCGGCCTGCCTATCTGACGAACTTCCTCGACAACCTGGTCAACTGGGAAAACGTCGCGTCGCGCATGTGATTTCCGCACCATTTCGCGATCAAGCCCGCCGGTTCTGGCGGGCTTTTTCTTTTCCGGGCCTCAGCCCTGGTAGCCGAACATGCGCGGCAGCCAGAGGACGATGCCAGGAAACACCGTCATGGTCAGAAGGGCGAGGATCAGAACGCCGAGGAACAGCCAGATCTCGCGGATGATCTCGCCCAGTGGGATGCGGGTGACGGCGTTGATGACGAAGAGCAAAACGCCGTAGGGGGGCGTTATCAGTCCGATCATGGAGTTGATGACGGCGATGACTCCGAAGTGCACGAGGTCGATGCCAAGGGCGCGGCAGGTCGGCAGGAAAAGGGGCAGGATGACGAGGATGATCGTCGTTGCGTCCAGCACGCAGCCGAGCAGCAGGAGAAGAAGGTTGACGCCGAGGAGGAACACCAGTGGATGCACGTCCAGCCCGGCCAGCTTGTCGGCCATGATGTTGGGGATGTTTTCCGAGGCGACGACGTAGTTTAGGATCAGCGCCCCGGCGATAATGAGGCCGACGGCAGCAGAGGATCGCGCACTTTCGATCAGGATGTTGAGGAACATCCCGAGTTTGAGGGCGCGGTAGAACACGGCGGCGAGGATCAGGGCGTAGAAGGCGGCGACGGCGGCGGCCTCGGTCGGCGTGGTGACTCCGCCGTAGATGCCATAGAGCAGGATCGCGGGCATCAGCAGGGCCGGGAAGGCGCGGAAAGTGATGCCGGGAAGCTCGGTCAGCGGGACGGGGGCCTCGACGCCGAAGTTGCGCCGGTTGGCGAGCCAGGCGTTCATGCCCATCAGGACCGCCCCCATGAACAGCCCCGGAATGATGCCAGCCAGGAACAGGTAGCCGACCGAGGTGTTGGAGACGAGCGCGTAAAGAACCATGGGGATCGAAGGCGGGATGATCGGCCCGATGGTGGCCGAAGCGGCGGTGATCGCGGCGGCGTAGCCTCGGGTGAAGTGGCCCGAGCGTGTCATCATTTCGATGATGATCTTGCCAATCCCGGCGGCGTCGGCCACGGCCGAGCCGGACATGCCGGAAAAGATCAGCGAGGCGACGACATTGACGTGGCCGAGGCCGCCCCGGAACCGGCCCACGAGGGCGACGCAGAAGCCCAGCAGCCGGTCCGAGATCGTTCCGGCGTTCATTATGTTGGCCGCGACGATGAACAGCGGCACGGCCAGCAGGATGAAGCTGTTATAAAGCCCGTCCATTAGCACCTTGCCCGCGATGCCGATGCCCTGGCCATCCACGATCAGATAGACAAGTGCGCCGGTGATGACCGCATAGGCGATCGGCATTCCGATGGCGGCGACGATCAGGATCACGCCAAGGCAGAGAAGAAAGGCGGTGCTCATGCGCGGTTCATTCGGGGCGTGGCCTGAGTGCTGTCCAGGCGCTCCAGGCAAAGCGGATCGAGACCGCGATCAGGAAGAGGATATAGACGGAATAGACGTCGCGCATCCGAATCCAGTCGCCGAAGAGGCTGGAGAGCGTTGCGGTCTTTTTCAGGCGCAGGATGTGGAATTTTTCCCATGTGGGCAGGATCGACGACACCATCGCGACGACGATGATCAGGCTGCCGATCACCAGGAACCAGCGTTGCAGGCGGGGCGAGACAGTGTCGAAGAGAAGATCGAAGGTTACGTGTTCCTCGCGTTTGACGACGAGGGCGCAGCCCGCAAAGACGATCCAGATCCACAACAGAAGGCAGAATTCCAGCGTCCAGCCGTAACGCGACGGGTCCAGAAGCGGCACCGCCTCGGCGATCCAGTTGACGCGGGCGGTGTAGCGGATGGTGATCTGAAGGATGAAGGTCAGGAACATCAGGCCCATCAGGATGCCCAGAAGCACTTCGGCAAAGCGCGCCAGTCCGGCACCAAGACGTTTGATGGCCATGTCCCCTCCCTTGGTGTCGGGCGATGCAAAGACCGCCCGACGCCTGTCGTCTCAGCTATTAGTTGCCGAGCGCGTTGATTTTATCAAGCACGCCTTCGGGCCAGGAGGCGGCGAACTCGGAGCCGACGTATTGGGCCTGTACGTGTTCGCGGAAGGCCGCGAGGTCGGGTTCATAGATCGTCAGCCCGTTTTCTTCGAGGAAGGATTGCAGGCTGGCCTCTTTTTCAAGCTGTGCCTGCCGTCCGGCTTCGGCGGCTGCATCGGCAGCGGCCTGAACCGTTTCCTGCTGTTCTGCTGTCAGGCCATCCCAGACCGATTTGGAAAAGGCGACGTAGTTCAGGTCGACAAGGTGCGAGGTCAGCGCGATCTGGCAAGTGACTTCGTAAAATTTGGCGTCCACGACCGTCGGCAGGGGGTTGTCCTGACCATCGACCGAGCCGGTTTGCAGGGCGGTATAGACCTCGGTGAAGGCCATCGGCGTGGGGTTGGCCCCAAGAGCCGAGCCGAGGAACTGCCAGGCGTCGGTGCCGGGCATCCGGAGATTCACACCGGCCAGATCTTCGGGCGTCATCACTTTACGTTCGTCCGGGCACTGGCGCAGGTTCACGTGACGGCGGCCAAGGTACATGACCGACAGCAGCTTGACGCCAAGCTCGTCCTCGACCGTTTTCTTGAAGGGATCCATCAACTCGTTCTCGAAAACCGCGACCTGGTGCGCGGCGTCCTGGTGGACATAGCCGGTGGCAAAGATCGAGAATTCGGGGAAGAATTGCGCCAGTTCCTGTGCCGAGGCGATGGACATTTCCAGATCGCCCGAGGCGATGGCCTCAAGCTCGGACCCTTGCGCGATCAGCGAGGCGTTGTAGTGCGGCTCGTAGGTGGCGAAATCGGCAACGGCGGGGGCAAAGACCTCGGCCAGGGCGACCGACCGCTGGTCGGAGTCCGACGCCGGGGTGGACATGCGCAGGGTCAGGTCGGCGGCCAGCGCCGGGGCGGCAAGCACCGCCGATGCGATGAGCGCCAGGGCGCTGGTTTTCAGGGAAACTGTCATGGTTACTCCTCCGGTTGGTATGACATTTCTTGTTGTTCAGCCTTCGAGCGCGCGTTTTCGCGCACTTTCGATGTGGTCCTGTATGGCCTTTGTTGCGGCTGTGCAATCGCGGGCCAGAAGCGCGTTCACGATCGGCAGGTGTTCCTCCATCACCGATGGTACCAGATGGTGGAGCATCCGGGTGCGGGAATTCGCGATCAGGCGGATCTTTATCATGTTCACGCGGTAGATCTCGGAAACGATACGGTTTTCCATGCTGTCGACCAGGCGGTCGTGGAAGGCCCAGTCCATGGCCTGGGCTTCGGCGAGCAGGGCGTCGTCGACGCCTGACTTGGCGCGTTCCGCGATGTCGTGGTGCCGGGCGGCGAGGGTTTCTAGGTCGTCCGCGGTAGCCGCGTGGCAATAGGTCGCGACGGCTTCGGTTTCGATCATCCGGCGCAGTTGGAAAGCGTCGCGGATCAGGTTGATGTCGATGGACAGAACCTGAAGGCCGCGTTTCGGGGCGGTGCGGATCAGCCCGTCGGCCTCAAGGCGCGGGATCATTTCGCGGATCGCGCCAAGGGGCATCCCGGTGATCTCGACCAACTCGCGCTGTGACAGGAATTGGCCGGGCTGGATGTCCTGCGACAACAGCTTTTCGGTAAAGCTGGAATAGGCATGATCGCGCAGCCGGGCCACCGAACCTGTCATGTCACGCAGGCTCGGATTGCGCCGCCAGAAGTACGTCGCGGGTGGCGGCGTCAAGGGGGGTGAGGGGGGCACGAAGGCGTTCCCACGCCGGGTTGCCGGTATGGGCGGCCATGATGATCTTCAGGGCAGGAATGACGGGTTTGGTGACGACGCGGGTCACTTCCTCGGAAAGGGCCGGGTCTTCGGTGGCGGTTTCAAAGAGTGTCATCAACCGCTTGGGGTAGAGGTTTGAGAATCCGCAGATCGAGCCTTCGCCACCCCGCGCGGCGGCGCGGTGCAGTTGTCGTTCGTCGCCGACAAGGACCGGTACAGCGCCTGCGTTCAAAAGCGCCTCGGTATTGGACCAATCCCCGGAACTGTCCTTGATCGCGCGGATACGCCCCGGTGCGGCCGCAGCCAGGCGGCTGACCAGATCGACCGACAGCGGCACGCCGGTCACTTGGGGGATGTGGTAGAGGATGATCTTTGTCTCGGGGCTGGCCCCTTGGATCACCTGCATATGCCAGTCGAACAACCCGTCGTCGGTGCAGCCCTTGAAGTAGAAGGGCGGCAGGACAAGGAAGGTTTCGATACCCCGTTGACCGGCGAGAGCGATCTGGGCGCTGGCGTCTGCCGCAGCAGAAGCCGCGATACCCATGACGATCTTCTGTGGTGGGACTCCCGCCGACAACAGGGCATCCAGCGCGGCCTGGCGTTCGTCGGTGCCGATGGACGCGCCTTCTCCGGTCGTTCCGAATAGGGTGACACTGGGAAGGCCTTGTTCGATAAGGTGCTGCGCGTGTGCGGCGAGTGCCGGGTAATCAACGTTACCCGAGCCATCGAACGGCGTGAGCAGCGCAGCGGATATGCCAAATTTTTTCACGATTCCCTCCCCAAGAGAGCTCAGGTTACGACAATTCGTGGGATTTGCAACTGACATGTTAGTGGTTAATGAATGAGTTGCGTGGCTTTCATTCGTCGATGCGAATGGCTCTTACAATTCTTGCTCCAAACTGGTCTGGACAGCTCATGAGCCGTCTTTCGCTTCCGATCAAAGGTATCCTTGCCATCGTGGCCGCCGCAGGCATCTGGGGGCTGGCACCGCTTTATTACGATCTTCTGGGCGAAGTCGCGGCGGCGGATATCCTGGCGCATCGGATGTTGTGGTCGCTGGTCTTTTTCGCGCTGGTGCTTTGGTGGCGGGGCCGGTTGCCGGCCTTGCGGGATGCGGTGACGCGGGCCGATCAGGTGGGCTGGACGCTGTTGGCGGCGGTGTTCATCAGTTGCAACTGGTTCTTCTTCATCTTCTCGATCCAGGCCGGGCGACTGACCGAATCGAGCCTTGGGTATTACATCTATCCGCTGGTCTCGGTCGTCTTCGGGTTCCTGTTGTTCCGCGAGAGGTTCCACGGCCTGCAATGGCTGGCCGTCGCACTGGCGGCAACGGGGGTTCTGGTGCTGACGATCGGGCTGGGGGTCGCACCGACAATCAGCCTGATCCTTGCCACGACCTTTGCGCTATACGGCGTCGTCAAAAAGCGCGTTACGGTCGGGCCGACCGTGTCGGTAACCGCAGAGGTTCTGTTGCTGTTGCCGCTGGTTCTTGGATGGTTCGTCCTGTTTGCGGATATGTCGATCCTGACGCCGAAACTTCTGGTGCTGTTGATGCTGAGCGGGCCGCTGACGGGGCTGCCGCTGGTTTTGTTTTCCTATGCGACGAAAGCGGTGCAGCTTTCGACCGTCGGGCTGATTTCCTATCTGAACCCGACGCTGCAATTCCTTGTCGCGGCCCTGATCTTTGCCGAGCCGGTGACCGGTTGGCACCTGATCGCACTGGTGCTGATCTGGATTGCGCTGGCACTCTACAGCGCCGTCGCCATGCGTCAGGAGCGTTTGAGAAGTTCGACAAGGCTTTCGACGTCGGGCACGATCTGAAGCAGGTCCAGAAGGCTGTCGTCGGCAAAGCCCTGTTCGACCACATGACCCAGAAGCGCGCTGAGGGGCTGCCAGTAGCCTTCGACATCGACAAGAATGATGGGTTTTGAATGGAGGCCAAGCTGCGCCCATGTCAGAACCTCGAAGAATTCGTCCAGCGATCCGGCCCCGCCCGGCAGGACGGCCACCGCATCGGCGTTCATGAACATCACCTTCTTGCGTTCGTGCATGGTCTCCGTGGTGATGCGGTCGCCGTAAAGCCCCTCTGGCGCCTCGCGATTGACAAGGTGAGTCGGGATCACGCCAAGGGTGGAGGCACCCGCCGTCTGCGCGGCATCGGCAACCGCGCCCATGATGCCCACGTCGCCCGCGCCATAGACCAGCCGCCAGCCCTGTTCGGCGATGGCAGTGCCAAGGTCACGCGCGGCCAGGGCATAGGCATCTTTTGCGCCTGCACGTGATCCGCAATAGACGCAGAGTGAGAATTTCGACCGGGACATGGACAACCGCCTTGGGCAAAAGGTGTTTTGACCCCTGATAGCGGTGTTGATAGGGTCGCTCAAGCGCCCGTGCGGGATGGGCGCAGAGGTGGGGCAAACCCACCCCTGGGGGAGTAGAGTCGCGTGAACAAGGTTTGGGCACTTGTTGTGGCGTTTTTGATCGCGGTCCTTGGGCTGGCGGTCTATCTTTGGCCGTCTGCCGATGTGGAACAGGCCGGGCCGGGTGGTCTGGCGACAACGCCGGTTGTGGTGGAAGAGGCACCGGAGGCGGGGGAAGACACCTCGGCCGATGCGGGCGAAACCACTGTGGAAAACATCGATGTTGTCGAAGAGAGCGAGACGGCAACGCCTGACAGCGCCGGAGAGTCCGTCACCGAGACGGCCCCCGAAACCACGCCACCGCCGAAAAGCCAGGCTGCCTTCGACATCGTGCGGGTCGAACCGGGTGGCTCGACCCTGATCGCGGGAACCAGCGTGCCCGGGGCCAAGGTCAGACTGATGATGAACGGCGAGACGGCGGGCGAGACCGAGGCGGACGCCAGCGGCGCATTCTTCCTGTTTGCCGAGCTTGGCGCTTCGGAGGAACCACGCGTTCTGACACTGAGCGAAACATGGTTGGACGGCACCACGGTCGAGGCCCCGGCCTCGGTCATCCTTGCCCCGGTTCCCGAGGTCGATCTGGCGGCACTTGATACCGGAGAGAGCGAAGGGTCTGACGTGGCATCAGACCCCGCACCCCTTGCCAGCGACGAAAGCCCCGAAAGCGCCGAACCGGCCCCCGACGTCGCGGTTTCGGGCGACGCCGCGCCGGCCCAGGGCGAAGCGGGCGAAGAGATCGCGGCGCGCGCGGCACCCGAAGTGCCGGGCGACGCGGTGCAGGAGAGTGCGGAACAACCGGTGGCGACCAACCCGACCCTGCCCGATGCCACCGAGGAAGCGCCGTCGTCGACGGCGGACGGCACCGCCGGGGACAGCGAAAACGTCCTGGCCAGTGTCGAAACGCCGCCCGCGCCCGAACCGGAACAACCCGCCGCGCCAACGGTTCTCCTGGCCGACGAAGAGGGTGTTCGGGTGCTGCAATCGCCGGGCGATCAGCCGCAAGCGATGCAGAACGTCTCGATCGACGCGATCAGCTATGATTCGGAAGGCGAGGTGTCCCTGTCGGGTCGCGCAACCGGGGCGGCGGCGGTGCGGGTCTATCTGAACAACCGCCCCCTTGTGGATGCCGAGATCGGCGAGGGCGGGCAATGGCGCACCGAACTGCCGGATGTGGATACCGGCACCTATACTTTGCGCGTCGACGAGTTGGACAGCGAGGGCAGCGTGATCTCGCGTGCCGAAACACCGTTCCGGCGCGAGGCGGTCGAGGCGATCCAGGCGCTGGACACGGCCCCGCGCACGGAAATCGCGCCGGTGTCGCTGATTACCGTTCAACCGGGCAACACCCTTTGGGGCATCGCGCGCGAAAAATACGGCGAGGGGCTGCTTTACGTCCGCGTGTTCGAGGCGAACAACGACCGTATCCGCAATCCCGACCTGATCTATCCGGGCCAGATCTTTACCGTGCCGGATTGAGGGTCCGCGCCGCTTGATTGGCGGGGGGGGCGGAGGTTTCGCAATGGATGCGAAACCTCTGGACTGATTGAGGCCAGGCGGTAGAAACGACTATGGCACAACGGTTTTTGAACTTTCTTCTTCGTCTCGCGCTCCTGCTTTTTGCCGCTGTCACCTTTGCCGCCGGACCTGCTCAGGCAGAACGGCGTCTCGCGCTGGTGATCGGCAACGACGCCTATTCCGAAGTCGCCCCGCTGCAAAAGGCGGTTCCGGACGCAAGGGCCATGGCGGGCGCCTTGGAAGGTCTTGGGTTCGATATCCACCTTGCCACGGATGTCGGGCGTCGCGCGTTCAACCTGGCGATCGCCGATTTCACGGCCGCGCTTGAGCCGGGCGATACGGCGGTTCTGTTCTTTGCAGGCCATGGGGTCGAGATCGAGGGCGAGAATTACCTCTTGCCGGTCGATATCGTTGCGCCGTCAGATGTGCGTCCGGGGCTGATCGTATCGGAGTCCATTTCGCTTTCGTCGCTTCTGGAGCGTGTGCGCCGCACCGGGGCCCGCGCGACGCTGGCCTTTGTCGATGCCTGCCGGGACAATCCCTTTGCCGAAACGGCGGGGCGATCCATCGGCGGAAGCCGCGGGTTGGCGCGAGTGGCGGCCCCCGAAGGGACATTCGTGGTCTTTTCCGCAGGTGCGGGCCAGCAGGCGCTGGATCGGCTGCACGATGGCGACGACAATCCGAATTCGGTTTTTACGCGAAATCTTCTGCCACGGCTGTCCGAGCGGGGACTTGAACTGCGCGACCTGGTGTCCGAAGTGCGGATCGAGGTGCGCGATCTTGCCCGCACCCGCGATCATGCCCAGTTCCCGGCCTATTACGACGAGTTGCTGGGACAGTTCTATTTCCTGCCGCCTGGCGCGGGCAGTGCAGAGCCGGCGCCGGTTGAACAGCCCGCCGCTGCCCAGGTCGACGACACCATCCGGCGCGATTTCGAACTGGCGCAATCCATCGGCTCGGCCGCCGCGCTGCGGGCGTTCCTGGATCGACATGGCCAGCGCGAGGAGGATTTCACCGTATTGCTGGCACGCCAGTTGCTGGACAATCTTGAGGGCGATGACGCCGCGCCGCCACAGGAGCCGGAGGTCGCGCTTGTGGAACCGAACGATCAGGATGCGGCGCGCGACAGGATGCGGGCCACGCAGGCCGAGTTGAACCGCTTGGGGTGCGGGGCAGGTGGTGCCGACGGGATTGCCGGGCCGCGCACGCGCAGCGCCTTTTCGGCTTTCCTGCGGGCAAGCGGTGCGGAACTTGGTGCGGGCGACCTTGGAAGCGACAAGGCCCTTGGTGTGCTGAAGGCGGCCAAGGCACCCGTTTGCACCAGTATCGCGCGCGGCGGAGACGGTTCCCGGGTTGCCGACGCCGGACCGTCACTGGCCGGCAACTGGTCTTACCGCGCGAATTGTCCGCTTTTCATCGTGGCGACAGGAACTGCCAGCTTTCGGCGTCTTGGCCCCAACAGTTATGCCTTCAGTTGGCGTGACACCAGTGGCGGGGCGGGCACGGGGGCGACGACCATGGTCGACCGATCCTTCACGACCAATGCGCAGATGACTGGCGGCCCCCGTGTGACCGAGACCGGCACGCTCAGCGCCGATGGCAGAAGCTATACGGCCTCGAACAGCCTGGGGTGCAAGGTGACGGCGCGGAAAAGCTGAAACCGCGTTCGGACGTCCCGCAGGATGAGAGAGAGCGCTCTGCCGTCTTTGCACTGGTCTTCCCCGGTCCGAGAACCTAGGTAGTCGCACGATGAGCGACACATTTTCCCATGAAGGCGAACGGACAAGCGGGTTGCGCACCATCCGCAAGGTGTCGCCATACCTGTGGCCCAAAGAAGAGTCCTGGGTGAAACGCCGGGTGGTCCTGGCGCTGTTCGTGCTGGTCTTTTCCAAGGTCATCGCGGTGACGACGCCGTTTTTCTACAAGGCGGCGGTCGACATGCTGGCGGGCGATGCCGTCGATCCGGCCTGGGCGCTTGGGCTTGGGGCCGTGGGTGTGACGGTGGCATATGGCGTTGCGCGGCTGATGACCGTGGGGTTCCAGCAGTTGCGCGACGTGATCTTTGCCGCCGTGGGCCAGCGGGCCTTGCGGATGATCGCGTTGGAGACGTTCCGGCATATCCATGCCTTGTCGCTGCGCTATCACATCACGCGCAAGACCGGCGGTCTCAGCCGGATCATCGAACGGGGGGTGAAGGGGGTCGAATTCCTGCTTCGGTTCCTGTTGTTCTCGATCGGCCCCTTGATCGTGGAACTGGTGATGATCGGCGCGGTTCTGGCTGTGGTCTTCGACGTCTGGTACTTGGCGGTCGTGGTCTTCACCATCGCGTTTTACGTCTGGTTCACCTTCAAAGTGACCGAGTGGCGGGTGAAGATCCGGCGCGAGATGAACGATCAGGACACCGACGCCAACCAGAAGGCCATCGACAGCCTGTTGAACTTTGAGACGGTCAAGTACTTCGGGGCCGAGGAGCGCGAGGCGTCGCGGTACGACAGTTCGATGGAGCGTTACGTGGCGGCGGCGCTGAAGACGTCTTATTCGCTGGCTTTCCTGAATTTCGGGCAATCCTTCCTGATTACCGGCGGTCTGGTCGCGGTGATGGTCATGGCGGCCATTGGCGTGTCGAACGGCACGCTCAGCGTCGGGGATTTCGTCATGGTCAACGCCTATATGATCCAGATCACCATGCCGCTGAACTTTCTTGGCACGGTTTACCGCGAGATCCGGCAGGCGCTGGTCGATATGGGCGAGATGTTCGATCTTTTGGAACAGCCCGCCGAGGTGCAGGACAAGCCGGGCGCGCCCGCGCTGGACATCAGGGGCGGGGCAATCCGTTTTGACGATGTGGTTTTCGGTTACGATGCGCAACGCCCGATCCTGAAGGGGGTCAGCCTTGAGGTGCCCGCCGGGCAGACGGTGGCGATTGTCGGCCCGTCGGGATCGGGCAAATCCACCATCGGGCGCTTGCTGTTCCGGTTTTACGATGTCGGTGGCGGGGCGCTGGTGATCGACGGTCAGGACATTCGCGACGTGACGCAGGAAAGCCTGCACAGCGCCATCGGCGTGGTGCCACAAGACACCGTGCTGTTCAACGACAGCATCCTTTACAACATCGCCTATGGCCGCCCCGACGCCAGCGAGGCCGAGGTGATCGAGGCAGCGAAGGCCGCGAAGATCCACGATTTCATCTCGAGCCTGCCCGAGGGGTATCAGACGGCGGTTGGCGAACGCGGGTTGAAGCTGTCAGGCGGCGAGAAGCAGCGGGTCGGAATCGCGCGGACGATCCTGAAGAACCCGCCGATCCTGTTGCTGGACGAGGCGACGAGTGCGCTGGACACCGAGACCGAGGCCGGCATTCAGAGCGAACTTCAGGGTCTGGGCGAGGGCCGTACGGTCATCACCATCGCGCACCGTCTGTCGACCATCGCAAATGCCGACCGGATCGTGGTGCTGGAAAAAGGCCGGATCGTGGAAGAAGGCCGTCATGACGCGCTGTTGGAACAGGGCGGGCGCTATGCCGCGCTTTGGGCCATGCAGGCGGCGGAGGAAGAGGCGGCCTGACGCCTTAACCCTGTTTTAGGGCCTCTTGTCTAAGGATCTTCCGGGTTTTTCGGAGGTTTCACCGATGCTGCGCGGTCTTCGACATGCGGGAATGCTGCTTGCCTTGCTGGCCGGCCTGACCGCCTGCGCGCGCAACGACGAAGCCGGGTTGCGCAGCACGCTGAACCAGTGGTTCTTTCTGGGCGATCCTGAGTATTTCAAATCGAAAAGCCGTTGCACGGCAGCGGTTTACCGGGCGCGCGTGGTGGAACCCCGCCGCGCATTGCCGGTGGAAGGCTCGGTTGCGGAAGCCAAGGCGGCGTTCCTGGCTAAGGGGCTTTCGGCGTTTCAGCTTGAAGGGTTCAGCCCGAACGATCTGACCGACGCGCTTTTGCTGGACGGGCGCGGTGTCATGGGGAAAGAGGTACTTGCGGCAGCGGCACAGGCGGTTCCATGCTTTGAAGGCACATCGGCAGAGGTCAAGCTGAGAAAGGCGCTGACCCAGGTCGGGGCGCTGGTGGCCTATGACGGGGGCAGCGAAGGGGCCATTGTTCTGGATCCGGTTCAGCGGCTGGTCTTTTATGTGGCCGGGGACGTCTGGTGATCGCGTGACCTCCTGACAGGCCCTGTCAGGATTGCTCTGGCACTTTGCGCATTGGTGGTGCTAGTCAACGGCCAGAATACTGGAGATTCCCATGCAACCGTCGATGTTCCGGACGGCCCTTATCCTGGGCCTCATGTCCGCCGTTTCGCCTTTCGCGATTGATATGTACCTGCCCGCGATGCCCGCGATCGAAGAGGCGCTGAACACCACCGTCGCAGGCACCCAAGCGACGATCACCGCCTATTTCCTGTCGTTCGGGCTGGCGCAGATCATATATGGCCCGATGGCCGACCGTTTCGGGCGGAAGCCGCCGATCTTTGTGGGGCTGGTGATCTTTCTGGCAGGCACCATCGCGGCGGCGGTGGCACCGGACGTCCAGTGGCTGATCGCGGCGCGGTTCGTGCAGGGCCTTGGTGGCGCGGCGCTGATGGTGGTGCCACGGGCGATCATCCGCGACCTGCACACGGGGCCGGAAGCGACAAAGCTGATGGCGATGATCATGCTGGTGATCTCGGTCTCGCCCATGCTGGCGCCTTTGGCCGGGTCGGGTGTGATCGCGCTTGGCGGATGGAGGGCGGTGTTCTGGATCATCGCGGCGGGCGGCTTGGCCAGCCTGTTGATGCTGACTTTCCTTCAGCCCGAAACCCACGCGCCGGACAAGCGCGTGCCGATCCGCTTTGCCGAGATGCGGCGCGGGGCGGGAACCTTGCTGGGCGATCCGTCTTTCATGGGGCTGACGCTGGTCGGCGGCTTCGGGATTTCGAGTTTCTTTATTTTCCTGACCAGTGCGCCATTCGTTTATACCGAGGATTTCGGACTTACCCCGACCGGTTTCGCACTGGCCTTCGCGGTCAATGCCATCGGGTTCTTTGCCGCCTCGCAGGCCGCAGGCCCCCTGGGCGCAAGGATCGGGATGGAGCGGGTGATCCTGTTCGGAACGGCCGGGTTTGCCTTTTTTGCGGTGCTTTTGCTGGCGGTCGCGCTGGCGGGCGGTGCGACCCTTTGGACGGTGGTGGGCCTGTTGTTCTTGGCCAATGCCTTTCTCGGGCTGGTGATCCCTTCGACCATGGTGATGGCGCTGGATCCGCACCCCGAGATTGCGGGGCTCGCCTCGTCCCTTGGCGGGACGCTTCAGATGATCCTCGGCGCGGTCTCGGTGATGCTGGCGGCACCGTTCTTTGACGGAACCGCCTTGCCGATGGTGGCCGCGATCGCGGTCTGTGCACTGGTTGCGCTTGGGATCGTCCTGACGGTGTTGAAACGCCCCCAGCCGCAAAACGGCTGAGGGCGCATCGTCACTCCGCCGCGCGAAGTTCGCCCTTGGGCGGGTTCAGCGGGTCGGTGTCGACGTCCCAGATCACCTCGGTCGCCTTCTTGCGGCGCGCGGCGCGGGCAAGGGCATAGTCGCGTGCCGAGCTTGAACGCGACCCCCGTGTGATCGCGCTGACCCAGGCCAGCACATTCGCAAGGATCGTCCAGGACCAGACCCGAAGCGCCAGCATCGAGGGCGTGAAGATCAGCGTCAGCACCGTTGCGATGCCAAGGCCGAAGACAACGGCAGTCGCCAGTTGTTTCCACCAGAGCGCCGTGGGGCTGTCGATGGAATAGCCGCCCCCGAAGAAGTCGAGGCTGAGGCCGAACATCATCGGCGCAAGCCCCGCCATGGTGGTGCTGGTGGTCAGCAGAACCGGGCGGATCCGGGCCTCGGCGGTGCGGATGATCGCTTCGATCCGGGGCATGTAGCGGGAATATTCCTGATAGGTGTCGATCAGCACGATGTTGTTGTTCACGACGATCCCGGCAAGCGCAACGATGCCCGTACCCGTCATGATGATCGAGAACGCCTGGCCCATGACCAGCATCCCGATCAGCACGCCCGCGGTCGAAAGCACAACCGCCGCCAGCACCAGAACGGCGTTATAGACGCTGTTGAACTGCGCCAGAAGGATGATGAACATCAGGAACAGCGCGGCGGTAAAGCCGGTTTGCAGGAAGGCTTCGGATTCGGCCTGGTCTTCCTGGTCGCCGGTCCATTCCCAATCCACCCCGGCGGGGAAGGGGGCGTCTTCCTCGAGCCAGGTGGTGATCGCCGCGATCCGCTCGTTCGGGTTGACCGGGACGATGGCGACATCTTCATCGAGCAACGCCTCGCGGAAGGCCGGAAGGCTGCCGCCAAGTTCGGGTTCGGCGATCCTGAGGTTGGTGTAAAAGGCGTCGTTCAGGGCGAAGGTGCCAGCGGCCTCGGTGTCCACCTCGGTCAGATAGCCAAGCGTGACCTCTTCCTTCACGGCCTTGAACAATGCGCTTTCCACCCCGGCCTTCACGTCGAAATACCGCGTCTGGTCGACCCGGTTGATCTGTGCCAACTGGGCGACGGGTTTGCGGGTGATGAAGTTCGACAAGGGGATCAGCCCGTCGGCGGTGCGGACCTTCAAGTTGTCGAGCGTGGCCAGCACGCGGTCGCTTTCAGGGAAGCGGACGCGGATCTCGATTTCCTCGTCCGAACTGTCGACGCGCATGGTGTCCAGAAGCAGGCCACGGGTGACAAGCTGGACCATGCCGCCGACGGTTGCGACGTCGGCACCATAGCGCCCCGCCTTTTCCACATCGACGTCGATCTGCCAGTCGATGCCGGGCAGGGGCAGGTTGTCTTCCACATCCGTCAGCCCCGGCACCTGTTCGAAATAGGTGCGCGCCGTATCCGTGGCCGCGATCAGATCGCCCCAATTGTCGGTTTTCAGGCGCAGATGAACCGGTTTTGCGCTGGCCGGGCCGCCCGCAAGGTTCAGGATCTCGGTCTGGATGCCGGGGATAGCCGCAAGTTTCGCTTCCAGTTTTTCGATCACCACGTCGCCGTCCAGTTCGGCCAGCGGGATGTCGTGGGTGCGGGCAAACTCGGGCCGGTCGTCCCAGGGAACAAGCTCGATCTGGACCTGGCCGATGGCATCCGACGGGCCTTGTGCGCCGCCGGTGTTGGCGTTGAGGCCCCCGACACCGGCAAAGGCAAAGGCGTTGTCGATGCCCGGTGTGCCCTGGATCGCCGCTTCGACCTCGCGCACGATCTGGTCCTTGTCCTGAAGGCCGAGGTTGCCGCGTGCGCGGACATAGATGATGGCCTGTTCGGGCTCGGATTCGACGAAGAATTCGACGCCGTTGTTGTTTTCTCCGAAGTAGCTGAAGGTCGACAGGACAAAGAAGATCACGGCGCCGATCGCGACCAGTGGCATCACCGGGTTGCCGACGATGAAGGCGATCAGATATCCGAATGGCGTGCGCCGCCCTTCGGTTTCGACCTTGTCGCGTTTCCGTTCGATCTTGGCCGCGCCAAGGACGATCGAGGCGAGGACACAGGACGCGGCGAAACCCAGGGGGCCGACAAGGAAAGGCAGGGGATCGCCGCCGCCGGTCATGTAGGAAAGGTTGATCGTCTGCATGGCGAAGATGAACATCAAGAAGATGACCACCGGCACCAGCGCGGCACGCGCCGCCCAGGGCAGCATCCGTGCGAGAGCCGCCGACGAGCGTTCGAAGTTGCGGCTGATGCGCCCCGCGACACCGCCCATGACCGGCAGGAAAATGATGGCGACAATGAACGACGCGATCAGCACGAAGATCATGGTGACGGGCAGCATCCCCATGAATTCACCGACGACACCGGGCCAGAACAGCATCGGCAGGAAGGCACAGAGCGTGGTCGCGGTCGAGGCCGCGATTGGCCAGAACATGCGTTTTGCCGCCTCGGTATAGGCGTGCATGGGGCCAGAGCCTTCGCTGATGCGCTTGTCGGCGTATTCGACGACCACGACCGCCCCGTCAACCAGCATGCCCACGGCCAGGATCAGGCCGAACATGACGATGTTGGAAATCGTGACATCCATCGCGGCAAAGAGCGCGAAGGTCATCAAGAACGAGGTCGGGATCGCAAAACCGACAAGCAGGGCCGAGCGTGACCCGAGTGCGGCAAGGACGACGATCATCACAAGGGCAACGGCGGTCAGGACCGAGCCTTCCAACTGGCTGACCATGGAAGAGACCTGCCGCGACTGGTCGTTCGAGGTGCCGACGGTGATCGCCTCTTGCAGTTCGGGTTCCCAGGTCGCGACTTCCTTGGCGACCTCTTCCTTCACCAGTGCGACGGTGTCGATGATGTTGAAGCCCTTGCGCTTGACCACTTGCAGAGCGACGGTTTTTTCACCGTTGAACCGCGCGGTACCTTCGCGGTCTTCGAAGGTCAGGCGGATGTCGGCCAGTTCGCCCAGGGTCACGACCCGGTCGCCGTTGGTCTTGATCGGCAGGTTGTAGATGTCCTGCTGTTCATCGAAGGACGAGGGGATCTTGACGGCGAAAGCACCGCTTTCGGTTTCGACTTCGCCTGCCGCGATCAACTGGTTGTTGTTGACGACGACGTTGATCAGGTCACCGGCGGTGACGTTGTAGGCCTCAAGCCTGAGGGGGTCGATCACCACCTCCAGCATCTCGTCCCGGTGACCGGCAAGCGAGGCTTCGAGCACCGCGTCGATGCCTTCAAGACGGTCCTGCAAGTCCTTGGCGACACGCAGCAAAGTCCGCTCGGGCAGGGCGCCCGTCAGGTTGACGATCAGGATCGGGAATTCCGAGAAGTTGAATTCGTCGATCGTGTAGTTTTCGGCCCCTGCGGGAAACTCGGCCTCGGCCTTGTTCATCGCGGCGCGGACGTCCGCCAGAACCTGTGTCTTGTCCCAGCCGAATTCGAATTCGAGGATGACGATGGAATAGCCCTCGGCGGCCGTGCCCGTCATGGTCTTCAGCCCGTCGAGGTCGGCAAGCTCGGTTTCCATCGGCTTGACCAGCAAGGTCTCGGCATCCTCGGCGGAAATGCCGGGGAAGGGGACGGAAACGAAGATCGCGGGGATCTCGATGTCCGGCTCGCCTTCCTTGGGAAGCTGAACATAGGAGAAGATGCCCGCGACCAGCGACAGGATGATGAAGGCAATGATCATCCGGGCGCGGGAGGCGGCCCAATCGACGATACCGGTCATTGATCGGTCTCCCGGTAGGTCGGGGTCACGGCGACGCCGTCGGTGACGAATTCCTGCCCCACGACGATCACGTCGGCGGTGTCCGGCAGACCGGTCACCCAGATGCCCTCGACCGTATCGCGCACGACGCCGACGGGGGCAAAGACGGCTTTGCCATCTTCGACCAGCCGAACGCCGAAGCGACCGTTATCGTCCAGCGTCATCGCGGTTTGCGGCAGGCGGTGCGCACTTTGACCATCGGACTGGATCAGGATCTCGGCGGTCTGGCCGTCGCGGATTTTCAGGTCGGGGTTGGGGATGTCCACATCCACCTGGAATGTGCGGGTGTCCGGGTCGGCAGACCGCGAGATGAAGCTGACCACACCGGCCACTTCGGCACCCGAGGACAGGCGCGCGCCTGCGGTGGCACCGATTTCCACCCGGTCGACCATGGTTTCAGGCACGAAGCCCACCAGTTTGATCGTCTCAAGCTGTATGATCGTCGCACAAAGCGATCCGGGCTGCATGAGCGAGCCGATCTCGGCGGCATCGCTTTCAAGGATGCCCGAGAAGGGGGCGCGGATTTCAAGGTTGCCCAGTTCGTTCTCGGCGGCGGCCACGGCGGTTTCGGCGGCCTGAATCCCGGATTTAGCGGTTTCCACCCCGGCGGTGGCCGATTGCACCGATGCGCGGGCGGCTTCCACGACAGCGGTCGTCTGCGCGACGCGGGTTTCGGAGGCGAATCCGTCCTGGGACAGACGCAATGCGGCCCGGTCGTTGATCTCGGCCTCGGCCAATCCGGCCTGTGCGCTGGCCAGTTGCGCTTCGGCCTCGGGCAGGCGCGAGCGGGCTTCGCGCAGACGTGCGTTGGCTTCGTCCAGCGCGATCTGGCGGGTGCCGGGGTCGAGCCGGCAGAGAAGATCGTCCTTGGCCACGCTGGCCCCACGGCGCAGCGGCTCGCTGATGATCTGACCCGAGGTTTCAGCCCGCAGTTCGACCTGACGCGCGGCTTCGGTGCGGCCACGCAGGATCACGGCACCGTCCACGGTCTGGGCCGTGCTTTTCAACGCGACGACGGAGACGGTTGTGATTTCCTCGCTGTCCTCGGCCATGTCTTCGGACGGCGTGGTCTCGGTCGAGGCGGCGGCGTTGCTGGCCCCGGCAAATTCCTTGAGGGCGTCACGTTCGAATATGACGAAATACAATGCGGCGACCACGATCATTGCGGTCAGTATGGAAAACACACGCATCTAAGTTTGTCCTTGCTCTGGTCCGTGTCCGGCGTCGGGCCTGATTTTCTTGGTTTCTGGGGTCTTGCGGCTAAACTGTTTAGTTCAGTTTACCTAAATCGTCCTTTTGCCGCAAGGTTTCAACCCCCGAAGTGACGTTGAGTTCTTTGCATTCCTGATATGCACACGATAAGAGGGCGATCAGGTTACAAATTGGGCAGGGAGCCAAGGGTGGCGGACCAGGATTCCTTTATCAACGAAGTCTCGGAAGAGGTTCGAAAAGACCGGCTTTTCAAGCTGTTCAAGAAATATGGCTGGATCGCCGTTGTTCTGGTGCTGATCGTCGTCGGTGGCGCTTCGGTATTCGAATGGCAAAAGGCCAAGGCCCGTGCCGAGGCGGAACAGACCGGCGATGCGCTTTTGGCTGCACTTGAGGGTGAAACGCCCGAAGCCCGCCGCGACGCGCTGGCCGCCCTCGACCCCGGTGACTCGGGCGAAAAATCCGTGCTGATCGGCCTCTTGAAGTCGGCCTCGGAAGCGGAATCGGACGATGCTGCAGCAGCGCGCGCTACGCTGATCGCCATCGTCAACAACCCCGACGCGCCGATGATCTATCGCGATCTGGCGCGTCTGAAAGCCTCCATGCTGCCCGGAGAAGCCCCCGAGGAGCGGATCGGTCTGTTGGAGCCGATCATGGCCGCAGGTAACCCATTTCGCCTTTTGGCGGTTGAGCAGCGTGCGCTGGCCGAGATCGAGATGGGGGAAACCGAAACCGCGCTTGCCACGCTTGAGGCGATTCTTGCCGATGCAGAGGTGACGGAAGCCTTGCGCGGGCGGGCGAGGCAGTTGATTGTGGCCCTGGGTGGCGAGTTGAGCCAAAGCTAGGCCAGCCAGAACAAGCATGGGGCACGACGTGAGACGTTTCGGTATTCTGTTGGTGGCAGCACTTGGCCTTATGGCCTGCAATGACCGCGAGTTGATCCTTGAAGGCGAGCGGCTGGATATTGCCGGTGCGCCTGATGACGAAGTGGTCAACCGTGCCGCCCCCCTCAGTCTGCCCGCTGCCCGTGTGAACGGCGACTGGACCCATGTGGGCGGCAACAACCGTCATCAGTTGAACCATGTGTCGCTGAACCGCAATCTCTCGCCCGCCTGGTCGGTTTCGATCGGCGAAGGCAACGGGCGCAAGCATCGCATCACGGCGGACCCGGTTGTCGGGGGTGGGCGGATCTACACGATGGACAGCCGCGCCGCCGTCAGCGCCTTCACGACCGGCGGCGGTGCGGTCTGGTCGGCGGATCTGACCCCCGGAACCGACAGGAAAGACGACGCTTCTGGTGGTGGTCTGGCCTTCGGTGGCGGCACGGTCTTTGCAACAACCGGGTTTGGCGAAATCTCGGCCCTGTCTGCGGCCAGTGGCGAGCGGCTTTGGGTGCAAAAGCTCGAGTCCGCTGCAACCGGAGCGCCCACTTATTCCGATGGCGTGGTCTATCTTGTGACCCGTAACAACATCGGCTGGGCACTGGATGCCCGAAATGGCCGGATCCTGTGGCAGGTGCTGGGGGCTGACAGCCAAAGCGGTATCGCAGGTGGTGCCGCCCCCGCCATTGCGGGAAGCCAGGTGATCTTTCCCCTAAGCTCTGGCCAGTTGATCGCCGCCAATGCCGGTCCCGGCACCCAGACCTGGGCCGCCAGCATCGCCGGTGAGCGTCAGGGCCGGGCCTTTTCCCGGTTTTCCGATCTGACGGGCGATCCGGTCGTTGCGGGTGACGTCGTCTATGCGGGCAACCATTCGGGCCGTGCCGCCGCCTTCAGTGCTGTCGATGGTCAGCGCGTCTGGCGGGCGGACGAAGGCGCGCTCAGCCCCGTCTGGGTCGCCGGTGGCGGTGTGTTCCTTGTCTCGGACGAAAACCGGCTAATCCGGCTGGATGCCGCCACGGGCGAAACCGTCTGGGCGGTCGATCTGCCGTTTTTCGAACGCCAGCGCATTCGCCGCCGCGAAGCGACGGTTTCGCACTTTGGTCCGGTTCTGGCCAGCGGGCGGCTGATCCTTGCCTCGAACGACGGTCTTTTGCGCCAGTTCGACCCGGTCTCGGGTGCCTTGGTCGGAACGACCGAACTGCCCAAGGGGGCTGCGCGCAACCCGGTGATCGCCGGCGGCACCCTTTACATTGTCACCGAAAACGGTCAGTTGCACGCCTTCCGCTAACGGAACGCACGCCATGAGCTTTACACTCGCCATCGTCGGTCGCCCCAATGTGGGCAAATCGACATTGTTCAACCGCCTTGTCGGCAAACGTCTGGCCCTGGTCGACGACCAGCCGGGGGTGACGCGTGACCTGCGCGAAGGCGAAGCGCGGCTTGGCGACATGCGCTTCACCGTGATCGACACCGCCGGGCTGGAAGAGGCGACCGACGAAAGCCTGCAAGGGCGGATGCGGCGTCTGACCGAACGCGCGGTGGAAATGGCCGATGCCTGTCTGTTCATGATCGACGCCCGTGCCGGGGTTCTGCCTGCCGACGAGGTCTTTGCCGATATCCTCAGGAAAAAGAACGCCAACGTCATCCTTGCCGCCAACAAGGCCGAGGGCCGCGCGGGCGAGGGCGGGATGCTGGAAGCCTATTCCCTTGGTCTTGGCGATCCGATTGGCCTGTCAGCCGAACATGGCGAGGGTCTGGGCGAATTGTTGATGGCGCTGGAGCCTGTCGCGAAGCTGGCCGACGAAAAGGCCGCCCGCGTGGCCGAGGAAGCACCGCTGACAGACGTGGACGTCAAGGATGGGGACGAGGGAAAGGACATTCCCTGGCCCACCCCGGACCGGCCCATGCAGATCGCCGTGGTCGGACGCCCGAACGCGGGCAAATCGACCCTGATCAACCAGTTGATCGGCGAAGACCGCCTGTTGACCGGCCCCGAGGCGGGCATCACCCGCGACGCGATCTCACTGCCGTTCGACTGGGACGGATTGCCGGTGCGCATTTTCGACACGGCGGGAATGCGCAAGAAGGCCCGCGTGCAGGAAAAGCTGGAAAAGCTTTCGGTCGCTGACGGGTTGCGGGCGGTGAAATTCGCCGAGGTGGTGATCGTGCTGCTGGACGCCGCCATTCCCTTTGAACAGCAGGACCTGCGCATCGCCGATCTGGCCGAACGGGAAGGCCGCGCCGTGGTCGTGGCGGTCAACAAGTGGGATATCGAGGACGCCAAGCAGGAAAAGCTGCGCGATCTGAAGGAAAGCTTTGAACGCCTGTTGCCCCAGCTTCGCGGCGCGCCACTGGTCACCGTCTCGGCCAGGACCGGACGCGGCATGGACCGGCTGCGCGAAGCGGTGGAACGGGCCTATACCACCTGGAACCGCCGCGTCGGCACCGCCGCCCTCAATCGCTGGCTGTCAGCAATGGTCGAAGCCCACCCGCCGCCGGCACCGGGCGGTCGACGGATCAAGCTCAGATATGCGACACAGGCCAAGACGCGCCCCCCCGGTTTCGTGGTGATGTGTTCCTACCCGGACAAGCTGTCGGACAGCTACAAGCGCTATCTCATCAACGGGTTACGCCAGGATTTCGACATGCCGGGCACACCGATCCGGCTGACATTTCGCGGGCAGGGGGACAAGAACCCCTATCGGAACAAGAAGAAATCGACGCCCTCGCGCCTCAGAAAACACCTTGGAAAACCTTCGCTGAAGGAGTGAGCGATGCGCCCCTTTCTGTTCGGTGTCTTCGTCTTCCTCGCCATCGTCGGCGGCGGCATCCTCTGGACGGCACGTCCGGGCAGCGATGCGGCTTATGAGGCGGCAAAGGCACGGATCGCGGCGGCGGTGGAAGAAGATCTGCGAGTCATCCGCTTTGCCGATCTGGGCGGCCTTGGGGAACTGCCGCCGGAACTGGGCGAGATGGAAAATGTCATCCAGCTAGACCTGCGCGGCACGGCGGTTTCCGACATCTCGGTGCTGTCGAACCTGACATCCCTGCGCATCCTGAACCTGCGCGGCACATTGGTCGAAGATCTCTCGCCGCTCGCGGGCCTCGATCGATTGGACATCCTCGACGTTGCGGGCACATGGGTGCATGACCTCCAGCCCCTGACGGAGCTTCCCAGCCTCAGACGGCTTGATATCGGCGGCACCTGGACCGCTTCGCTCGCGCCGCTTCTGGACGTTCCCGCGCTGGACTGGATCAACCTTCACAACGCCTTCACCAGCGACGGTTCGGCAGACAATCTTGCCGCCCTTTCCAAGCGCGGCGTGACGGTGAACGGCGGGCGTGCGATGGTCGAGAATTACCGGCCCGGTGTCCTCTACAGGATTCGCCTGCAATTCGACCGCCTGTCGCGCCGCGTTAGCCTTGGCTTCGCCCACGGCGGCTGAACTCGGCCAAACCCCGCGAAACACAGCCAATTTTCACGGCGGCAAATGGCCGAGCAAATCCGGCCACCGGGAACCGGCGCTTTTTCGCGGAACGAACCCGTCCCCGATCAGCGGGAGATGGCGCATGATTTGCCGCCCGGCTTGAAGCCGTTGTTGCCGCCCCGAAGCGCCCCTACATCCATTCTCGAAGCTTCGGAACAAGGCCAGGGCCCGGCCTTCTCTCACGTAAAGGAGACGAACAACATGAAACGCACCAACATCATCTTCGCAGCCCTGATGGGGCTTGGCGCAACCGCTGTCACCGCCGCTGAAATCGCGGACACGAACGGCGATGGCGTCTATTCGATGGACGAAGTGAAAGTCGCTTATCCCGAATTGACCGAAGAGGTTTTCGGCACGCTGGACGCCAATGGCGACGGCGCACTGGACGCTGAAGAAGTTGCCGCAGGCGAAGCCTCCGGCATGCTGACTGCGGGCTGACCCCCCTCCCGCAGGGGCCGTCCCCGCTGCCTTTCAGCAAGGGGGCGGCCCCATTTTCCAGACGACACTTCTTCTGTCCGAATACTTCGGGGTGAGGCCGCAGGCCGAGGGGCAGAGCCCCTCTTTTTGCTTCAGACCAGTTCGCCCTCGGGCGAGATGCCGGTCTTTCCGCCCAGCCAGGGATGCAGCCCTTCGGGCAGCGCAACACCGCCATCCTCGGTCTGACCGTTTTCCAGCACCGCGATCAGAGCCCGGCCCACGGCAAGGCCGGAACCGTTCAGCGTATGAACGAACTGCGGTTTGCCTTCGCCGTCGCGGAACCGCGCATTCATCCGCCGCGCCTGGAAGTCGCCGCAGGTCGAAACCGACGAGATCTCGCGATAGGTGTTCTGCCCCGGCAACCAGACCTCGATGTCATAGGTGCGGCGGGCACCGAACCCCAGATCGCCGGTGCAAAGCGACACGGTGCGGTAAGCCAGACCAAGGCGTTCCAGTATCCCCTCGGCGCATTTCAGCATCCGTTGCTGTTCCTCTTCCGAGGCGTCGGGATGAACAATCGACACCATCTCGACCTTTTCGAACTGGTGCTGGCGCAACATCCCGGCGGTGTCCTTGCCCGCAGACCCGGCTTCCGAGCGGAAACACTGGGTATGGGCGCACATGCGGATCGGCAGGGCATCTGGATCAAGGATGCTTTCGCGCACGGTGTTGGTCAGCGTGACCTCCGATGTCGGGATCAGCCACATGCCCTCGCGGGTCTGATAGCTGTCTTCGGCGAATTTCGGCAGCTGGTTCGTGCCATACATCGCCTCGTCGCGCACCAGCACCGGGGTGATCGTCTCGCGCAGCCCGTTTTCGCCGGTGTGGACGTCCAGCATCATTTGCGCCAGCGCCCTGTGAACCCGCGCGACCGCGCCCGAGAGCAGCACGAACCGGCTGCCGGAGAGTTTCGCGGCGGTTTCAAAATCCATGCCCGATTTGACGCCCGCGATGTCGAAATGTTCGACCGGCGTGAAATCGAAGCTCGGGGTCTCGCCTTCGCGGTGGATTTCCACGTTGTCGTCCTCGTCGGCCCCGTCCGGTACGTCATCGTAAGGTGCGTTCGGCAGACCGAGCAGCAGATCGCGAAGCCGCACGTCCTCGGCCTTGGCCTCGTCTTCAAGCCGCGCGATCTCGGCCTTCTTGTCAGCGACCAGCGCCCGCAGGCGTTCGAACTCGGCCTCGTCGCCGCGCCCCTTGGCGGCACCCACCTCTTTCGAAGCCGCGTTGCGCTCGGCCTGCGCGGCCTCGGCGGCGGTGATCTTGGCCCGGCGTGCCTCGTCGATGGCAAGAACCTCGGACGACACGCCCGACAACCCCCGCCGCGCCATCTGGGCGTCAAAGCCTTCGGGGTTCTCGCGAATGGCGCGAATGTCGTGCATCGGTCCTCTCCTTCGTTTGACGATGGTCCGCGCTCTATTGCGCATTTTCGCGCGGTTGGGAAGACGCGCGGGCACGAAGACGACACTTGCGTGACGCGCCGTCCTTCCCCTAGGGTAAAGGTAACCAGAGACCGGAGGGCGGCATGGCCCCCAAGAGACCACCCGGCGCTGGCCCTCTCCCGCTTAAGGTCGAAGAGGGCGGCCCCGGACCAGCAGATCCGGCCGAGCTTTATGCCGCGCTGGACCTTGGCACCAACTCGTGCCGGATGCTGATTGCCCAGCCAAAGGGCAACCAGTTTCACGTGGTCGACAGTTTTTCCAAATCCGTGCAACTGGGCCAGGGGCTTGAGGCCTCGGGCCGGTTGAGCCGGGCGGCCATGCGAAGGACGGCGGCGGCGCTGAAGATCTGCCGCGCCAAGATCGACAAGCACGACGTCAAAAGGATGCGCCTTGTCGCCACCGAAGCTTGTCGGCGGGCCGAGAACGGGCCGGCGTTCCTGCGCAATGTCACGCGCGAAACCGGGCTGAAGCTGGAGATCATCAAGCCCGAGGAAGAGGCGCGGCTGGCGGTGATTTCCTGTTCGCCGCTTGTTTCGCCGCGCACCGAGCAGCTTCTGGTCGTCGACATCGGGGGCGGGTCGACCGAGCTTGTCTGGATCGACCTTGCCCGTGTGCCGAAGATCGAACGCCCGCGTGCGCTGATGCGCCTGAACACCGGGTTCAAGCCCGATCCCGCTTCGCCGTTCCCGGCCGCCCATGTGGTGGACTGGATCTCGGTCCCGCTTGGCGTCGCGACACTCCGCGACCAGTTCAACGACGTGGAAAACGACGCGGCCCGCTTTGCGCTGATGAGTTGGTATTTCGAGGAAAACCTTGCCGAGTTCTCGCCATACGAATCCGAACAGACCCGCGAAGGGTTCCAGATCATCGGCACCTCCGGCACGGTGACCACGGTGGCCGCCAGCCATCTGGGCATAAGGCGTTATGACCGGTCCAAGGTGGATGGCTTGCGCATGACCTCGGACCAGATCGACAAGGTGATCCGCGATTACCTTGACATGGGCCCCGAAGGCCGCCGCGCCGATCCGCGCATCGGCAAGGACCGTCATGCGCTGATCATGTCGGGGGCGGCGATCCTGCAAGCCCTCTTGCGCGTCTGGCCAACCGACCGTCTGAGCGTCGCAGACCGGGGCCTGCGCGAGGGGCTGCTTTATGCCCAGATGTCCGCCGACGGCGTGCTGGAAGACGGGATTTACTGATCCTGTCCTGACCGCCCCAAGCGGACGGTGTTTTGGAAACACTCAACCCCCAAGCATTCCGATTGTGCGCAAAGCCGCACCAATATCTCCTGCAAGCCATTGAAAATTTGAAGAAAATTTGTCGAAAATACGGCGGAAATCTGGCCCTCTTGGTACAATCTTAATGCGTAAATGGTGTGCTGGGAGGGTGACTGGCATGGTTGTAAATTTATTCGTGGAATCAGGGGCTTCTGCCTATGCCGATTCTACCGAAACGCTTTCGGACGCGATGTTCGGGGCGCGCTACATCAGTTACAACGGAATCAATCGTTTCCTGGGCCAGGTCGAAGACATTGATCTGGGCATGATTGTCTGGCCTGGGGGAACACTGGCCGAAACGCGGCCCGACCGCTATGGGTTCGACTTCGACGGATTGCAGAATCCGGCCAACAACAAGCCCGATCTGGCCGAGATGATGGAGATTGCCATCGACAAGGGGGCGGAGCTTTCCGTCATCCTGCCAACGGTGCGTTACGGCGATGATCTGGCCGGATTGCAGGCCGATCTGTCAGGATTTCTGGAGGATCTTCTTGCCGGTGACTATGGCCCGCTGCCTGACCGGCTGATCTTTGAAATCGGCAGCGAATATTACGCCCACCCGTGGGAAGGATCCGGCTCGGCGGCCTCGCAATACGGGGCGGTCGCCGACCTGATGATCGGTGAAATCGCGATGGCGCTGGCCGATCCCGCGACCAACCTCATCGGTGCCGACATCACCGTGGCGGTGCAATCGGGCAAGACTCTGGCCGAGGATGCCGAGATCCGCGATGAGCTTTCGCCGCTCGCCTTCGAAAACGTCGACATGCTGATCCACCACCGCTTTGCCTATCAGCCGCAGGGGATCGACGACCGGATTGCCGAATACCAGGAGGTGTTGGACGCCTGGGAGGCCGAGACGGGTGAAGAACCGAACCTGTTTGTATCGGCCTGGAACACGGTCGCCCTGACGCGCAACGGCGTGCTGGACGATTATATCGAGTACAAGGCGACCCAGGGCGAGGTGATCGACCCCGGCGATGTCGACCTTGCCGGGCGCACCACGACCGAGTTCGAGAATTTCTGGCAGGACGCGCTGGACGACGCGGCTTATGGCCAGGAACACGCGGCCTATATCCTTGAAAGTTTTGCCAGCTATGCCGAGGCGGGCGCAGACGCGGCATCCTTTTTTGGCATCGACCTGACGCACCCGGCCCGTGCCTCATGGCGCGAGGGCGGGGAGGATCACAATTTCGTCGGCGCCGACATGCTGGACATGATCTATGAAAGCGTCGGCGGCACCCATGTTCTGGCCTCTGACGGCGATTATGACACGGGTGCACCCGCGACAACTTACGGCTTTGAAAACGACGACAAGCTGGTCCTTTTCATCGCCGCCGGAGAGGCCGCACCGGGCGAAATTGCGCTGTCGTTGGATGGAATGGGCACGACCTATACCCAGGTCTGGGCCGAGGCTCTGACCTCGGAGGTGCCCCAGGACTGGATGAACATCTTCGATGTGCCCGACAATGCCGCCGTCGACGAAACCAACGAGGGCGAGACCTATGCCTATGGCTTGCGCGAAGCCGTCGCGCCGGAACTGGCCGACGGTGCGCTGACCTTCACTCTGGACACCCCGCACGAGGTGATCCGCCTGTCCTTTGCCAAAACCGCTGCCGGGGCGCATGAGATCGCGGGCTGGTCCGAAGGCTCTGCCACCGATCTGTCGGGGCTGGAGACGCCGCCCATTCTGCCCGGCAGCGATCCCTTGAAGGATGGAATGCTCCACCATGACGAGGATGAGGATGATCTGACCGCCGAAGAACTCGCCATGCTGGCCGAGGCTGTCGGGGCAGGGGGCGGGATGAGCCTGATCCTCGCGCTTTTGTTCTTCCTCTGACGCTCAAAAGAAAAGGGCCGGCGCATGGCCGACCCTTTCGTGATCTCTGTGGTGCGCGTTATTCGCGGCTGCCCATGAACTGCAGAAGGAACATGAACAGGTTGATGAAATCGAGGTAGAGGTTCAACGCCCCCATGATTGCCGATTTCGCCAGCCATTCCTGATCCATCGCGTGTGCGTGGGCCAGATAGTCGGTCTTGATCTTCTGCGTGTCATAGGCGGTGAGGCCTGCAAAGATCAGCACGCCGATCACCGAGATTGCGAAGGCCATCGCGCCCGATTGCAGGAACAGGTTGATCACCATGGCGATGATCAGGCCGATCAGACCCATCAGCAGGAACGAACCCATGCCGGAAAGGTCACGTTTCGTGGTATAGCCCCAAAGGCTGAGGCCCGCGAAACCGGCGGATGTCGCCACGAAGGTCTGTGCGATCGAGATGCCGGTAAATGCCGCGAAGATCCAGGCGATCGACAGGCCCATGGCGGCGGCGAAGACGTAAAAGAACGTCTGCGCACCCGCTGCCGACAGACGGTTGATCATGCCACCGAACAGGAAAATCATGCCAAGCGGCAGGAACATCGCGATCCAGCCCAGGATATTGGGTTGCAGGGTGATCGGATCACGGAAGATCGACAACAGCGCGGGGCTGGAACCAACGGCCCATGCCACGCCAGCCGTCACCAACAGGCCAACGGACATGATGCCGTAGACCTTGTTCATGTGGGCGCGCAGGCCTTCGTGAATCTCGGCCGTCCGTGCACCCGTCGTTGTCGTGCGGATGGTATCAAACTCAGCCATTCAATGTAGCTCCTTACTGTCTTGGTTGCCGGGACCCGGCCATTCCTTACCAAATATGGTGGAAACGGCCGGGTTTTCAACTGTTATGACAGTGGAATCGTACAGAATAATGGCAGCGTGGTTGTTACCGCAGCCACTGGTTCGGCGCGTCCCATGCGGGGCGGCGCGCCTCTTTTTCCGCGTCCTGCCGGCTGAGGCCGAGGTCGCGCAATTGTGCGGTATCCATCCGCGCCAGTTGACGGCGCTCGGTCCAGATGCGGTGCAGGTTGAAAAGAGTGTTCAACAACGACACCTTGCGGGCCGTTCTTTGCGCACCAATTGCGGGGGTGTAGCAGGCCTGGTTCGGGGTCGTCATGATCTTTCCTTTCTCGATTCGTATGTTTGGCTGCGTTCTCATCAATTCTGTTGATGTATATGGCGGATTGCGTTAGATTTTAAAAACGAATATATTTGAAGCGATCCATCAGGAAGATTGATATGCCGAGAAACCTCGATCTGACGGCCCTCAGATCCTTTGTTGCCGTTGCCGATACCGGTGGCGTCACCAAGGCCGCCGCCATGCTGAACCTGACGCAATCGGCGGTTTCGATGCAGTTGAAGCGGCTGGAAGAAAACCTCGACCAGGCGCTGCTGGATCGCTCAGGGCGCGGCATCGGGCTGACCACGGCGGGCGAGCAGCTTCTCAGTTACGGGCGCAAACTTCTGGCGCTGAATGACGAGGTTTACAGCCGCATGACCGACAGCGCCTACGAAGGCGATCTGATCCTCGGCGTGCCGCACGACATCGTCTATCCCGCGATCCCCCAGGTTCTGAACCTGTTTGCCGCCGAAAACCCCCGAATGCGGGTGCAACTGGTTTCGGCGGGCACCAAGCGGCTGTTCGAATTGTTCAACGACGGCAAATGCGACCTGATGCTGACGACCGAGCGTGACGTGATGCCGGGCGGCGAGACCCTGATCAAGAAACCGCTGATCTGGTACGGCGCACCCGGCGGCAAGTCCTGGCACAAACGCCCCTTGCCGCTGGCGTCCGAACCGCAGTGCATGTTCCGTCGCCCGATGCAGGATGCGCTGGATGTTGCGGGGATCGGCTGGACCATGGCGGTGGATTCCGATTCCAGCCGCACGGTCGAAGCCACCGTGTCCGCCGATATCGCCGTGATCGCCCAGCTTCAGGGCACAGCGATGCCGCAGATCGAGCCCATTCCCCATGGCGGCGTCTTGCCCGATCTTGGGGAATTCCGGGTCAACATGTACATGACCGATGCGCCAAGGGGCGAGGTTTTGCAGGTTCTGGCCGATCTGGTGCGGCGGGCCTACATGGCCCCGCAACTGGCGCTTACGGCGTGACCACGATCTTACCTGTCGATTTCCGGCTGCGCAGAACTTCCAGGGCGTCAAGTGAACGCTCCAGCGGAAAACGGTGACTGATATGGGGGGTGATCCGCCCCTCGGCGTGCCATTGCATCAGTTCCGACAGGCTGTCTTTCAGGGCCATTGGGTTGAACTTCAGATAGCCGCCCCAATAAATGCCGATTGCCTCGATATTCTTGACCAGCATGTGGTTGGGTTTCAGCGCGGGCAGATCGCCGCTGGCAAAGCCGATCAACAGGTGGCGGCCTTCGGGTCCGAGACAGCGCATGGCCGCCTCGCCAAGCGTGCCGCCGACCGCATCATAGACGACGTCCGCCGGGCCATCTTCCAGAAGTGCGCCGCGCAGGTCTTCCACCTCGTTCGTGTCGATCAAACGTTCCGCACCCTTTTCGCGAGCGGCCTCGAGCTTCTCCGCCCCTCGCGCGACAGCCGTTACCTTCGCCCCAAGGGCATGGCCCACCTCAACCGCCGTCAGCCCGACACCCCCGCCAGCCCCCAGCACGACAAGCCGCTCACCGGGTTGAAGCCGCGCTCGGCGCTTCAGCGCAAGGTGCGAGGTGCCGTACGCAATGAGGAAGGCAGCACCGGTTGCGTCGTCCATAGTGTCGGGTTTCAGGATGCAGCGGGCTGGGTCGAGAATGATTTCCTCCGCCAACCCGCCCGAACCGGTGAAGGCAACCACCGAATCTCCGATTGAGAAACCTGAAACCACTTGACCGATTCCGACAATTTCTCCCGAAATTTCCATACCAGGGGTCAAAGGAAAGGGCGGCATGTCCTGGTATTTTCCCTCGATCATCAAGAGATCGGCAAAATTGAGCGCACATGCGTTAACTTTTATGCGCACCAGATCGGGGGGCAAATCGGGTTGTATCTGGGATACCAAATGCGGCACAGACCCTTGAGATTCAACAATTATGGCTTGGACCTTATGAACCATTTCTCTTTCTAAACCTAAGTTAAACTGCCCGAATTTCGTGTATTCCGGCGAGTGTTTTTCTTGCGGGACACGTTATGAGTGAGTAAGGTTTGCACGAAATTGAAGAAGACGGGCTTGGCGTGGAGCAACCAGCAAAAACAAGAATCCTTTTGTTGCGCAAGAACCTCCTGCCCAAAAAGACAACTATAAAGTTTTCTGCACGTACCGCATACAGTCCTCAGGTTGAAGTTATGGGAGCCGAAAAATGAAGCACCCGGTAGACGTACACGTTGGCAAGCGTGTCAGGCATCGTAGATGGCTGGTCGGGATGACCCAACAGCAACTTGCCGAAAAGGTTGGAATCAAGTTCCAGCAAATCCAGAAATACGAAACGGGCATGAACCGCGTCTCTGCGTCACGGCTATGGGATATCGCGGCGGCCCTGTCGGTTCCGGTCAGTTTCTTCTTCGAAGGTCTGGCCTCGCAACAAGGGACCGGCGAAACCGAAGTCGAGGCGCAGGATGTGCCCCTGGACATCCTGAAAGACAAGGAAGCCCTGGAACTGGTCCGGTCGTATTACGCGATCCCGGAAACCCAGCGCCGTCGGTTGTTTGAACTGGCCCGTGTCCTCAGCGACGCGGCCTGATAACCGGGCTTGACGCCCGTCTCTCTGCTGCCTAGGCCGAAGGCGACGCAGCGGGAGAGGGCGGCATGGCGCACCCGTCAGAAGATTTGTCACGGCTTTGGCCGGTAGCCGAAGCAATGGCTGATGCCGCGCGCAAGGTCACCTTGCGCCATTTCCGCCAGCGCGACCTGGCTGCCGACAGCAAGACGGCGGATTTCGATCCCGTGACCATCGCCGACCGCGACGCGGAAGCGGCCATGCGCGAGATTCTGTCGCGTGAACGCCCCGAGGATGGCATTCTTGGCGAGGAACACGGGGCGGTCGACGGCACCAGCGGGCTGACCTGGGTGCTGGATCCGATTGACGGCACGCGCGGCTTCATCAGCGGCACACCGACCTGGGGCGTGTTGATCGCCGTCGACGACGGCGCCGGTCCGCGCCTCGGGTTGGTCGATCAGCCTTACATCGGCGAACGTTTCATGGGCGGGGCCGGGCGGTCTTATGTCGATGGCCCCCATGGCCGGCGGGATTTGACGGTGCGCAAGACCAAGGAACTCGCTTCTGCCACCCTGTTCACCACCTTCCCCGAGGTCGGAACGCCCGAGGATCGTGCCGCCTTTGAACGGGTTGCAGACGCCGTCCAACTGACCCGCTTTGGCTGCGATTGCTACGCCTATGCGCTTTTGGCCGCGGGGCAGGTGGATCTGGTGATCGAGGCGGGTTTGCAGGCCTACGACATTCAAGGCCCCATGGCGGTTGTCGAGGCGGCGGGCGGGATCGTCACCGACTGGACCGGTGGCCCGGCTCACCTTGGCGGCCGCGTCATCGCGGCGGCGACGCCCGAGTTGCACGCGGCTGCCTTGGAGCGGCTGGCATGACCCGCCAGCTTTTGCGCAATGCCGATCACATTGTCACCATGGCGGGTGACGACATCGCGGGCGGGGATGTCCTGTTTGAAAACGGCGTGATCACCGAAGTCGGTGTCGGCCTGTCGGGCGAGGGGGCCGAGGTCACCGACATGAAAGGCCGCGTCATCACGCCGGGCCTTGTCAACACCCACCACCACCTGTTTCAGACCCTGACCCGCGCGGTACCGGGCGGTCAGGATGCGCTGTTGTTCGGCTGGCTGAAAACGCTCTATCCGATCTGGTCGCGTTTCGGCCCCGATGAAATGCGGCTTTCGGCAGAGCTTGGGCTGGCGGAACTGGCGCTGTCGGGCTGCACGACGTCTTCGGATCATGCCTATCTTTTCCCCAACGGGTCACGTCTGGATGACACGATAGAAGGCGCTGAAACCGTGGGGCTCAGGTTTCACCCGACGCGCGGGTCCATGTCCATCGGCGAAAGTGCGGGTGGCTTGCCGCCCGATGCGCTGGTCGAAGACGAACAGGCGATCCTCGAAGACTGCATTCGCGTAATCGACCGTTTCCATGATCCCGAACCGGGGTCCATGGTGCGGGTCGGCGTCGCCCCCTGTTCGCCGTTCTCGGTCAGTCGCGAGTTGATGCGCGATGCAGCCATTCTGGCCCGTGACAAGGGGGTGCGCCTGCACACCCATCTGGCCGAGAATGACGAGGATATAGCCTATAGCCTTGAAAACTTCGGCTGTCGTCCCGGCCAATATGCCGAGGATCTGGGCTGGACCGGCGAGGATGTCTGGCACGCCCATTGCGTGAAGCTGGACGAGGGCGAGATCGACCTTTTTGCCAAGAACCTGACGGGCGTGGCCCATTGCCCCTGTTCGAACTGTCGTCTTGGTTCCGGCATCGCGCCGGTGCGCGGGATGCGGGATGCGGGCGTGCGGGTCGGCCTTGGTGTCGACGGTTCGGCCTCGAACGATCAGGCCTCGATTGTGGGCGAGGCACGTCAGGCCATGCTGTTGCAACGAGTCGCGCGGGGGGCGGACGCGATGAGCGCACGCGAGGCACTGGAAATCGCCACCATCGGCGGGGCCAGCGTGCTGGGGCGTGACGACATTGGCCGGCTTGCCCCCGGATACCGCGCCGACATTGCTGTCTGGAACGTCTCGGGTCTGGAAAGTGCGGGCAGTTGGGATCCGGTGGCGCTTTTGCTGGCCGGTCCGAGGAAGGTTGAACGCCTTTTTGTCGAAGGGCGTGCCATCGTCTCGGAAGGGCGGATCGTGACGTTTGACGTGCCCGCGCGTCTGTCGGCGGCAAAGGCTTCGGTCGCGCGGCTGGCGGATTAAGCCTTACCGCGTCGAAAGCGCGGCCAGTGCGACAACCCCAAGCATTGCCGCCGCCATGGCGATGTTGATCGCCCGTTGCGCGGCAGGCGACAGGTTCATCCGGCGCAGGGTGACGCCCAGCCACAGCCAAGACACGTGGATGCACAGCCAGAGGATATTAAGGATCACCAGCTTGATCGCCATTTCCACCGCAGGGCGGTCGGCCATGAAGGCGAACCCGGAAAACAGCGTGGTGTTCACGACATAGGCCTTGGGATTGACCGCCTGTAACAGCAACCCGCCGCGAATTCCGGGGGGCTGGGTGCGCTCGATGAACGAAATCCTGGTGCCCGCAAAGGCGATGCGCAGGGCCAGCCACAACAGGTAGCCGACCGAAATTAGCGTCAGAACCACGCGCAATCCCGGCTCGGCCAGCACGATGGCCGCAACCCCGCTGATGACGCCAAGGCAGACAAGATTCGTTCCGATGAACAGCCCGACAAGGTAGCGAAAGCCATGGGCATAGCCAAAGGCCGATCCGACACCGGCCAGCGACAGCACACCGGGGCCGGGGGTGATGATCAGCAACAGGACGGCGACGGCAAAGGTCAGCATGGCGCGGCTATTACCTTGCGTTCGGCAGTTGCGACCGCCCCATGATCCGCACATCGGCAATGGCGCGGTCGTCGCCCATCATGATCGTCGGGAACAGCGCCTCCCAGACGTCATTCGCATGGGCGGCGCGTTGCGCGATCACCGGCGTCGAGGCCAGGTCGAGGATGGTCAGATCCGCCTCAATCCCAGGTGCAAGACGGCCGATCCGGTCGTCAAGGCGCAGGGCGCGGGCATTGCCGACGGTGGCCAGCCAGATCAGTTCCGAAGGGTGCAGGGGGCGACCGCGAAGCTGGGCCACCTCGTAAGCTGCCGCCATGGTGCGCAGCATCGAGAAATTCGACCCGCCGCCGGTGTCCGTGGCAAGCCCCGGTTTGCCCTGTTTCAACGCCCGGTCCATGTCGAACAGCCCCGAGCCGATAAAGGTGTTCGAAGTCGGACAATGGATCAGCGCACCGCCCACCTCGGACAGGCGATCCCATTCGCGCTCGGTCAGATAGATCGAATGCCCGTAAAGCCCGCCATTCCCTAAAAGACCCGCTGCCTCGTAGGTGTCCAGGTAATCCCGCGCCTCGGGGAAAAGTTCCTTCACCCAGGCCACTTCGTCGGTCTGTTCCGACAGATGGGTCTGCATCAGGCAATCGGGATTTTCAGACCAAAGCGCCCCAAGTGCGGTCAGTTGTTCCCGCGTCGAGGTTGGCGAAAACCGCGGTGTTACGGCATAGGACAGGCGATCCAGCCCGTGATATTTTTCCAGCAAGGCACGGCTGTCGTCATAGGCCGATTGCGCGGTATCGGTCAGCCCCTCGGGCGCATTCCTGTCCATGCAGGTCTTGCCACCGACCGCGCGAAGCCCCCGCGCACGGGCTTCGTCGAAAAAGGCTGTCACGCTTTCGGGATGGACCGTGCAATAGCTGACGACGGTGGTCGTGCCATGGGACAGCGAGATGTCGAAGAACCGCGACGCCACCTCGGCGGCATACTCGGGATCGGCGAACTTCAACTCTTCGGGAAAGGTGTATCCGTTCAGCCAGTCGATCAGCCGCTTGCCCCAGCTGGCGATAATCGCAGTCTGGGGATAATGCACATGGGCGTCGATGAACCCCGGCAGGATCAGCGCATCGCCGTAATCCGTCACCTCGGCCTCGGGGTGGGCCTCGCGCAGCGTGTCACCGTGCCCGACCGCCTCGATCAGCCCGTCTCGGATCAGCACACCGCCCCGGCTGTCATGCCCGGCCGCATCGGCCGGGTCGGGCGACAAGACCAGCGTCTGACCCAAAATAAGTTCCGGTTTATCACTCATGGCGACAGCTAAACCGCCCCTGTTTCGGTTGTCCATCCCGGGCGATCAGATAAGGTGCGCCGAAGCGACAGGAGGCCGGTAAATGAGCGAAGAAATCACGCCGAGCGACGTCGAGGAGACCCGCGACGACGAATATGCGCTGGACCGCGACCTGATAACCAACGTGTTGCTGGCCATGGCCAGCGACAACCACGACCGGCTGGCCGAGCTGTTCGAGCCGCTGCACCCCGCCGACATCGCCGACCTTGTGGAACAACTGGACACCGGCAAGCGGCGCGAGTTGTTGTTGTTCGCAGGCGACCTGATCGACGGCGAAGTCCTGTCTGAAATCGACGAGGATATCCGCGAAAGCGTCATCGACATCCTGCCCGAGGCGCAACTGGCCGAGGCCCTGCGCGAATTGGAATCGGACGATGTTGTCGACATCCTCGAAGACCTGGGCGAACCCCAGCAGGAAGCGATTCTGGATGCGCTGGATTCCAGCGACCGGATTGCCGTGGAACAGGCGCTGTCCTACCCGGAATTTTCCGCCGGTCGCCTGATGCAGCGCGAGGTCGTGACGGCGGGCGAACACTGGTCGGTCGGCGACACGATCGACCATTTGCGCGCGCAGGACGATCTGCCGGAACAATTCTACCACGTCATCCTTGTCGATCCGCGCCACAAGCCCGTCGCCTATGTGACTCTTGGCCGTCTGATGGCCTCACCCCGCGCAACGCTTCTGTCCGAAATCACCGAAGACAGTTTCCGCGCCTTCCGAGCCGAGGAAGACGAGGGCGACGTGGCCTATGCCTTCAACCAGTACCACCTGATTTCCGCCCCCGTCGTCGATGCCGATGGTCGGCTTGCGGGGGTCATCACCATCGACGACGCGATGGTCGTGCTGGACGAAGAACACGAGGAAGACGTGTTCCGTCTGGCCGGTGTGGGCGAGGAAAGTCTTTCGACCTCGACCCTTCAGATCGTGCGGCGGCGATTCCCCTGGCTGGGTGTGAACCTTGCGACCTCGATCCTGGCCTCGCTGGTGATCTCGATCTTTGAAGACGTGCTTTCGGCGGTGGTCGCGCTCGCGGTGTTGATGCCGATCGTTGCCTCCATGGGCGGGAACGCGGCAACGCAGTCCATGACCGTGGCGGTGCGTGCGCTGGCGACGCGCGACCTTACATCGTCGAACGCGATCAGGGTGATCCGCCGCGAAAGCGTGGCGGGGCTGTTGAACGGGTTCATATTTGCCGTGGTCATGGGGATCGTCGGGGTGATCTGGTTCGGCTCTCCGGTCCTTGGCGTGGTGATCGGCGTCGCCATGGTGGTGAACCTGCTTGTCGCCGGTTTCGCCGGGGTGCTGGTGCCGCTGACGCTGGACAAGATCGGGATCGACCCGGCCTTGGCCTCGGGATCTTTCGTGACAACTGTGACCGACGTGGTCGGATTCTTTGCCTTCCTTGGCCTGGCTTCAATGGTGCTCTTATGATCGAGAAAAAGGAACTCCGCGCGGCGATGGCGGTCAAGCGCGATGCGGCGCATCGCGCCACCGATCCCGCACCTGCGCTGGACCATTTGCGCAAAACTCTCGACGGTGCCGAAGGCCCGATTTCCTTTTACTGGCCGATCCGGAGCGAAATCGACCCGCGCCCGGTGATAAAGGAACATGCGGGCCGCGTTCAGCTCTGCCTGCCCGTGACCCACGGTTATGCACCGCTGACCTTCCGGGTCTGGCAACCGGGGGTGGAGATGGTCAAGGAAGGGTTCGGCGTGCTGATCCCGTCAAACGAAACCGAATGCCTGCCGCGCACCCTGGTCATCCCGCTTCTGGCCTTCGACAAGGCCGGGCAAAGGCTGGGCTATGGGGCAGGGCACTATGACCGCACGCTGGACAAGCTGAGGGCGCTTCATCCCGTGAAGGCCATCGGTTTCGCCTATTCGGCGCAAGAGTGTGAAACCGTGCCGACCGAGGCGACAGACCAGCCACTCGACATGATCGTGACCGAGACAGGTTGCATCACCCCCGGCTGAGGTCGCGCAACCCCGCTTGCCATGTCCGAAACGAGGGACTAGGGATTTCTGATGCGAATTCTTTACCTTGGAGACGTCGTTGGCCGTTCGGGGCGTCGGGCGGTGAGCGAAGGTCTCGGGCCGCTGAAGGACCGCCTGAAGGTCGATTTCACGGTCATCAACGGCGAAAACGCGACCTCGGGTGCGGGCATCACGCCGGATCATGCCGCCGACCTGCTGAAGGCGGGCGCGGATGTCTTGACCCTTGGCGATCATGCCTTTGACCGGCGCGAGCTGATGGGCGGGATCGACCGCGAACCGCGCATCATCCGGCCCCTGAACTATGCCAAGACCGCCCCGGGCGTCGGTGCGCGAATCTTCGATGCACCGGGCGGCAAAAAGGTACTGGTCGCGCAGGTGCTGGGCCAGGTCTTCATGAAGCGGCCCTTCGACGATCCCTTTTCGGCCATCGAAACGGTTCTGAAGAAACACCCGCTTTCCGGGCCGATCCACGCCAGCGTGATCGACATTCATTGCGAGGCGACCTCGGAAAAGATGGCCATGGGGCATTTCTGCGACGGACGGGCCAGCCTTGTGGTCGGCACGCACACCCATGTGCCGACGGGCGACGCGATGATCCTGGAAGGCGGCACGGGTTACATGACCGACGCGGGCATGTGCGGCGATTACCATTCGATCATCGGGATGGAACGGACCGAGCCGATGCGGCGTTTCATCACCGGCATGAGCGGCGGACGCTTTACCCCGGCAAACGGCGAGGGGACGCTTTCGGGCGTTCTGGTCGAAACCGACGATGCCTCCGGGCTGGCCAAAAGCATCGAACCGGTCCGCGATGGTGGCCGCCTTGCACCCACCCCCTGACGCCTGATGTCGCGCGAAGTGGCCTTTCTTTTCGGTGTGCTGGCCTTCATGGGCGCGGGCTGGGGCATGACGCAACCCCTGTCCAAGATCGCCGTCAGCGAAGGCTATCGCATGTTCGGCCTGATCTTCTGGCAGATGGTGATTTCAGCCGCCGCGCTGGCCATCCTGCAAACCATCCGGAAACGGCCCCTGAGGCTCGATCCCGCCGCCCTTGGCGTCTACCTCTTCATTGCCCTTGTCGGCACGCTGATCCCGAACTCGGCCAGTTACGAGGCGATCCGCCACCTGCCATCCGGCCTGATCTCGATCTTCCTGGCCCTTGTGCCGATGTTCGCCTTTCCAATCGCGCTGATCCTCGGCAACGAAGGCTTCCGCCTGTCTCGTTTTCTTGGCCTCTGCCTTGGCATGTTCGGCGTTCTTCTGATCGTCGCGCCCGAGGCCAGCCTGCCCGACAGGGCGATGGTGGCCTTCGTCCCGCTGGCCCTGATCGCGCCGCTGTTCTACGGCTTCGAGGGCAACGCGGTGGCCAAATGGGGCACGGCAGGTCTTGGCGCGGTCGAGGTGCTGTTCGGCGCTTCGATCCTTGGCGCGATCCTGTCTCTGCCATTGGCCATCGGAACGGGGCAGTTCATCGACCTTTCCTCATGGGGCGCACCCGACAAGGCCATTGTCGCCAACGCGCTGATCCATGTTGCCGTCTACACCACCTATGTCTGGATGGTGCGCCGGGCCGGGGCGATCTTTGCGGTTCAGGTCAGCTATCTTGTGACCGGATTCGGTGTGATCTGGGCCATGCTGATCCTGTCGGAACGCTATTCCGGCTGGGTCTGGGCTGCCCTCTGCGTCATGCTTTTGGGAATGTTCCTTGTCCAGCCGCGCCTGACCCCCAAAGCGCTTGATGAGGCAGAAGAAAACGGCCAGACTCCCGCCTGATGGCCGATCTGCTTTCCCTGTCCCCGGACGCCCGCGCGATCCTGTCCCTGCTGGTCGTGATCGGCATGTTCGCGATGTTTCTGCGCGAAACCTACCCGCCCGAGGTCACGGCCATCGGCACGGCAGCAACAATGTTCGTCCTCGGCCTTCTCCCCTACGATGCGGCCCTCGACGTCCTGGCCAACCCCGCCCCCTGGACCATCGCGGCGATGTTCGTCGTCATGGGGGCATTGGTGCGTACCGGATCGCTGGAATGGTTCACCCAGGCCGCCGAGGCAAAGGCCGAAACGCAACCCGCTCTGGCCGTTGCCCTGTTGATGGGGCTGGTGGTGGTGGCTTCGGCCTTCGTCAACAACACGCCCGTCGTCCTTGTGATGATCCCGGTCTTCGTGACCCTGTCGAAAAAGCTGAAACGCGCACCTTCGAAAATGCTGATCCCGCTCTCTTATGCAGCGATCCTCGGCGGTACGCTGACCCTGATCGGCACCTCGACCAACCTTCTGGTCGACGGCGTGGCCCGCACCGCGGGGTTGGAGCCTTTCTCCATCTTCGAGGTCACGCCCCTGGCCATCATTCTTGTCGCCTGGGGCGCGATCTACCTGCGCTATGTCGCACCGAAACTGCTGCCAGAGCGCCCCAGCCTTGCCAACCTCGTCTCGGACACATCGAAGAAAAAGTTCTTTACCGAGGTCGCCTTGCCCGAAGACAGCGCCCTGATCGGCCAGGAGGTCATGGCGGTCGACGTCTTCCGCCACAACGGGGTGCGCGTGGTGGACGTTCTGCGCGGTGATCTATCGCTGCGCCGGAACATGAAGGATGTCGTTCTTGAAGCCGGCGACAGGGTGGTTCTGCGCAGCCAGATCGGCGAACTTCTTGGGCTTCAGGAAAACAAGGACGTCCGGCTTGTGGACAAGCTGTCCTCGGTCGAAACCAAGACGGTCGAGGTGCTGATTACCCCCGGTGCAACCCTTGTGGGCCGCTCGCTTGGCGAGTTGCGCCTGCGTCGCCGTTACGGCGTCTATCCTTTGGCGGTCCACCGTAACAACGAAAACATCGGCCGTCAGCTGGACGACGTTGTGATCCGCGTCGGTGACACGCTTTTGCTGGAAGGCGAACCCGAAGCCATCGCGCGTCTGGCCCAGGATGCGGGCCTTGTGAACATCGCGCAGCCCTCTGACAGGGCCTTCCGCCGCTCGCAGGCACCGATTGCCCTGATCGCGTTGGCCGCCATCGTCGTGCTGGCCGCCCTTGGCGTTGCCCCGATCCTCGCCCTTGCCATGGTCGCGGTCGCGGGCGTCTTCCTGACCCGCTGCATCGACGCGGACGAGGCCTTTGCCGCCATCGACGTCCGTCTGCTGGCGCTGATCTTTTCCATGCTCGGCGTCGGGGCGGCATTGGAACATACGGGCGCCATCGCGCTGGTCGTCGAATGGATCGGCCCGTTCCTGTCCACGCTGCCGCCCTGGGCCATCGTCTGGGCGGTCTATCTTTTGACTTCGGTTTTGACCGAAATGGTATCGAACAACGCCGTCGCCGTCGTGGTCACGCCGCTTGCCATCGGCCTTGCCACCGCCCTTGGCATCGATCCGCGCCCCCTTGTCGTGGCGGTGATGATCGCCGCCTCGGCGGCCTTTTCCACGCCAATCGGCTATCAGACCAACATGCTGGTCTATGGCCCCGGCGGCTATCGCTTCACCGACTTTCTGAAAGTCGGCGTGCCTTTGAACCTTTCGGTCGGGATGCTGGCATCCATGCTCATCCCCTTCTTCTGGCCGCTCTGACACACCTCCACCAAGGAAGCCCCCCATGAACATCGACCTTCTGAAGAACCTCTGCGAAACCCCCGGCGTTCCGGGCCACGAAGACCGCGTCCGCGCCCTGATCGAGAAAGAGGCCAAGGGCCTCTTCGACGAGGTGACGACCGACGCCATGGGCTCGCTTCATTGCGTGAAAAAGGGCAAGGGGAAAAACCCGCAAAAGATCATGCTTTTGTGCCATATGGACGAGATCGGCTTTCTGGTCAGCCATGTGACCGACAAGGGCTTCATCTACCTGCAAACGGTCGGCGGGTTCGATCCCCGGAACCTCTTTTCGCGTCGCGTGCTGGTCTGCACCGACAAGGGCGATCTGAAGGCGGTGATGAACCCCGGCGGTCGGCCCGTTCACATCGCCTCGCCCGAGGACAGGAAGAAAATCCCCCAACCGCACGAGTTCTTCGTCGATACCGGCCTTGGCGAAAAGGCGAAAGAGGTGGTGAACGTCGGCGACATGGTGGTGATGGACGAACCCTTCCTTGAGATGGGCGACAAGGTGGTCTCCAAGGCGCTGGACAACCGCATCGCCTGCTGGCTGGGCCTCGAAGCCGCGCGGGGGCTTGGCAAGACCAGGACGAAATCCGAAATCCACGTGGTCTTTACCACGCAGGAAGAGGTGGGTCTGCGCGGGGCGCGCACTGCCGCCTTCCGCGTGTCGCCCGACATTGGCATCGGGATCGACACGACGCTGGCCTGCGACACGCCCGGCGTGCCTGAACAGGACCGCACCACCGAACAGGGCAAGGGCTTTGGCCTGCACCTGCGCGACAGTTCCTTCATCGCCGACAAGGCGCTGGCCGCCGAATTTGCCGCCCTGGCCGAAAAGAAGAAAATCCCCTTCCAGCGCACCATGCTCAGGGCCGGCGGCCAGGACGGTGCCGCCGCACAGCAGGCCGCCGCCGGAGCCCGCGCCGTGGGCATCGTGGTCGGCACCCGCTATATCCACACCGTGACCGAGATGATCGAGAAATCCGACCTGTCCGCCGCCCGCGACATCCTCGTGGCCTATCTGAAGGCGAACTAGGCGGTTTCAGGCATCGGGGAGGGGCCATGATCGCACTGGATAACCTGCAAAGTCTGGGGCAGGGGCTGGCCCGTCCCGAATGCGTGCTTTGCACTTCGGACGGGGTGCTGCACGTGGCCGATTGGCGCGGAGGGGTGACGCTGATCGCGCCGGACGGCAGACAGGTTTCTGTGCTTGCCAAGGGCTATTTCACGCCAAAGCCGAACGGCATCGCCATCCTGCCCGAAGGTGGCTGGCTCTTGACCCATCTCGGCGACGACGACGGTGGTGTGTACCGGCTCGCCCCCGATGGCACCCTGTCGCCGGAACTGCTGGAGGTCGACGGCGCGCCGCTCCCGCCGACGAACTACGTCCATATCGACGGACAGAACCGGCTCTGGATCACCGTCAGCACCCGCAAACAACCGCGCAGCCTTGGCTACCGCCCCGATTGCGACGACGGGTTCATCGTTCTGGTGGATGACGCGGGCGCAAGGATTGTCGCCGATGGCCTTGGTTACACCAACGAATGCCTGATCCATCCCGAAACCGGCCAGCTTTTCGTCAACGAAACCTTCGCGCGGCGGCTGACGCGTTTTGACGTGGACGCCGCAGGCAACCTTTCCAACAAGACCACCATCGCCAGTTTCGGCCCCGGCACCTTTCCCGATGGCCTGACCTTCGACGCAAAGGGCGGCGTCTGGATCACCTCGATCGTCAGCAACCGCGTGATCCGCGTCGCCCCTGATGGTACGCAAGATATCTGGCTGGAAGACGCCCCAGCAGACGTACTGGAAGAGGTCGAAACCGCCTTTCAGGCAGGGGAACTCGGTCGTCCGCATCTCGACAACAGTTTCGGCCAACGCCTCAAGAACATCTCAAGCGCGGCCTTCGGCGGCCCGGAGATGAAAACCGTTTTTCTCGGCTGTCTGTTGGGCGATGAGATCGAGACCTTCCAAAGCCCCATCGCCGGGCTGAAACCCTTTCACTGGGACTGGACCGCCACAGCGAACGCGGTGCTGAAATGACCCTGACCGTCGGCTGCATCGGCGCGGGCTATTTCAGCCAGTTCCACTACGACGCATGGCAGCGGATCAAGGGCGCGGTCCCCGTCGCCTCGGCGGATCGCGACTTTGAGAAGGCCCGCGCAACCGGGCTTGACGCCTTTGACGACCCGCAAGCGATGCTGACAACCCACGCCCCCGACATCGTCGACATCATCACACCCCCGCCGACGCACCTTCCGTTCATCAAACTGGCCCTTGCCGCCAAACCCCGCGCCGTGATCTGCCAGAAACCCTTTTGCCAGTCGCCGGACGAGGCGGAAGAGGCGGTGAAATTAGCCGAGGCGGCAGGCATCCCCCTGATCGTCCACGAAAACTTCCGCTTTCAACCCTGGTATCGCACCATCAGGTCCGAGATCGAACAGGGGCGCATCGGCGACCCCCTGCAACTGACCTTCCGCCTGCGCCCCGGCGACGGGCAGGGCGCGGATGCCTACCTCGACCGCCAGCCTTATTTCCAGACCATGCCGCGCTTTCTGGTCCACGAAACCGCCGTCCACTGGATCGACACCTTCCGGTTCCTGATGGGCGATCCCGAAGCCGTATTCGCGGATCTGCGGCAGATGAACCCCGTCATCGCGGGTGAGGATGCGGGCACGATCCTGTTTTCCTATCCCGGCGGCCTGCGTGCCATGTTCGACGGCAACCGCCTTCTGGATCACGCCGCCGAAAACACCCGCTGCACGATGGGCGAAGCCCTGATCGAAGGCACAAAGGGTACGTTGAACCTCAAGGGCGACGGCTCGGTCCATTTCCGCGCTTTCGGGGCGTTGCAGACAAAAGAAATCCTGCCCGCGACAACGGCAAAGGGATTTGGCGGCGATTGCGTCTATCACCTGCAAGACCACGTGGTGCGGGCGCTGGAAACGGGCGGCGCGTTTGAAAACACCGCCCGCGACTACCTGAAGGTGATCGCGCAAGAGGCGGCGATCTATGCCTCTGCCGAAGCGGGGGCCTGGGTCCGGCTCTGATCCCGGCCTGCGCTCAGACGGTGTCCAGCCGATACTTCAGAAACGTCTCGCCCGCATGTTCGGTCTCTTCGACGAAAACCGCGCCCATGCGCGTCAAGGCCCCGAGGTTTTTGCGCGACGGCGGCAAAAGGAAGGTGATGTAGGGGATCCGGTCGTCAGCCTTCGCAAAAGCGATGGCTTTTCGGGTGATCGCCATGCCCAACCCAAAACACTCGGGCCGCAGAACCAGCCCGAAATCCCATTCATCGCCTTCCTTCTGGAACCCGCCCCAACCGACGTAATCGCCCCGGTGCAGGATCGCCCAATGGCCCAGCCCGTCACGGGTCCAACAGGCCTCCTTGGCGGCTATGAAACTGGCAAGCGCCTCCGCGTCCCATTCAAATGTAAGAAGCGGCATGTGTTCCGCCACGCGCGGATCCGACATATGGGCGATGATCCGATCCGGTGCGATCTCGGTCAGCCGGGTGAAGGTGATGTTGTCAGTCATGGTATTTGACACTCGTAAGCCTGTTCAGGCCACAGTCAACGCACGCCAGCCCTTCATCCGCGCACGAAACCAACTGCGCTGGCGCTTGGCGTATTGCCGTGTCGCAATGACCGAGGCTTCGCGCGCATCCTCAAGCGCCATCTCGCCCCGTACATGGGCGATCAGTTCCGCCGCCCCGATGGCCTTGGACGAGGGCAGGGCGGGGTGCCAGCCCGGCGCATTGGTGCGGGCTTCTTCAAGCGCACCACCCTCCAGCATCAGGTCGAACCGGCGTTCGATGCGCGGGGTCAGCCAGTCTTTCGGCGCGTCGATCAAAAGCGCCTGCGCGTCCACCAGCGGCAACAGGGGCGGGCCGGTGTCATCCTGCCACTCGGCCAAGCCACGTCCCGTTGCGGTCAGCACCTCCCAGGCCCGCTGAACCCGCATCGGGTTGTTCCGGTCGATCCGCGCCGCCGTCCCTTCGTCCAACTCTGCCAGCATCGCGGCAACCTCGCCCCCCTCTATCCGCGCCATGGCGGTTTCACGGACCTCTGCCGGGGTATCCGGGATATCGGCCAGCCCCTCGGTCAGCGCGGTGAAATAAAGCCCCGTGCCGCCCACGATTACAGGGGCTGCGCCGTTCAGGAAGGGTGCGACCTCGCGCAACCACTGACCGACCGAATAGGCCCGATCCCCCGGCACATGACCGTAAAGCGCATGACGCGCCAAAGCCTCGTCCGCCACCGAAGGCCGCGCCGTCAGAACCTGCCAGTCGGCATAAACCTGCAAGGCATCGGCATTGACCACCGGCCCGCCGGTCCGTGCCGCAATTTCCAGCGCCAGCGCGGACTTGCCGCTTGCCGTCGGCCCCGCGATCAGCACCGGGCGCGCGCCATCAAGGCCCGCCGCAACAGAACTGAGAGATCCCTCGTTGAACATCCCCGCGTTTTCCGACATTTTCGCGCCGGGCGCAAAGCCCGATCAAAGCCAAGGACCGCCGCCATGACACCTTCCGCCGAAGTCACCTATTCCCGCGTGCTTTTGAAGATTTCCGGCGAGGCGCTGATGGGCGACCAGGGCTTCGGGCTGCACCCGCCCACGGTGGAACGGATCGCGCGAGAGGTACAATCGGTCCACGACCTGGGCGTCGAGGTCTGCATGGTGATCGGCGGCGGCAATATCTTTCGGGGGCTGCAAGGCTCGGCCCAGGGGATGGAACGGACGACGGCCGACTACATGGGGATGCTTGCCACCGTGATGAACGCGCTTGCCATGCAATCCGCACTCGAAGGCCTTGGCATCCATACCCGCGTCATCTCGGCCATCACGATGAACGAGGTCGCCGAACCCTATATTCGCCGCCGCGCCGTCCGCCACCTTGAGAAAAAGCGCGTCTGCATCTTCGCCGCCGGCACCGGCAACCCCTATTTCACCACCGATACCGCCGCGACGCTGCGCGCCAGTGAAATGTCCTGTCAGGCGATCTTCAAGGGCACAAAGGTCGACGGCGTCTACGACATGGACCCGGTGACCAACCCCGAGGCCAAGCGGTACGACAAGGTCAGCTATGACGATGTGCTGGCCAAGCACCTGAAGGTCATGGACGCCAGCGCCATCGCCCTTGCCCGCGACAACAAACTGCCGATCATCGTCTTTTCGCTGGACGAACCGGGCGGGTTCAAGGGCATCCTCGCCGGGCAGGGCACCTATACGATCGTGCAGGACTGACGTGAGATTTCCCCGCGACCGGGCGCTGATCGAGGAAACGTGCAGGACAGACACCGCCATGGCCGAGGTTGACCCGGTGCTCGTGGCGAAACATCTCTCCCCCCTGGACGCGGACGACCACGACATCTTTCTCCTGGCCGCGATGGCGCTGTTCGCCCTTGCCGGAAACGGCCACACCCGCCTGATGCCCAACAGCGCGGTCGAAACCTTTCCTCTGCGCCTTGTCTGGTCCGACGCAGGGCTTTGGGCGATGGGCGACACCCCCGCCGAGGTGGTCACCATCAACGGTATTCCCGTGGAAACGATCTTCCAACGCCTGACGCCCTTTCTGGCAGGAACGCCCGCGCGGCAACGGGTGATCGGCGGTCTGCCGATGGCATGGCCCGCTGCTCTCACGCGGGCCGGTGTGCCCGACGTCGATGCCATTCGCTACGAAATGACGAACGGCACCGAACGCCGCTTTGAAGCCTCCGATTTGGCGCCTGCGCTGACCCATTATCCGATCTTCGAAACCGGATCGCCGGACGGCGCCTCCGACCCATTCGCGACCTTCCAACACCCCAACACCCTGCGCCTCTCCCGGTTCACCACCAGCGACACCGACGATCTGCCCGCCCGACTTTCCCAAGCGATTGAAACCATCGAAACCTTCCAACCCGGTCCCGTGATCATCGACCTGCGCGGCAACCCCGGCGGCAACTACCGCGCGCACTTGCCGATCCTCGACGCCCTGAACCCCCGCGCAAAGCACCACCGCATCGGCGTCCTTGTCGACCGTTTCACCTTCTCGGCGGCCATCGTCTTTGCCGCCCTCTGCAAACACGACCTCAACGCGACGATCATGGGCGAGGATATGGGCGATAGCGAGGTGTTCCACGCCGAAGGCGACACCACCGAACTGCCCGACACAGGCGCGAAACTCCGCTGGTCCGACGGCTATCACGACTGGCTGAACGGAACCGCCAGACCATCGACACCCCCCGAAATCGCCGCCGAGATGACCGCCTGCGGCACGCTCGCCCCGGTCCTGAACACCGTGACACCGCCCGACGCCCTGGCCAAAGGCCGCGATCCCGCATGGACCGCCGCTATGGACCATTTGAAAGGAAAAAGCACATGCGCGCCCTGATCCAACGTGTCAGCCAGGCAAGTGTGACCGTCGACGGCGAGGTAATCGGCGAAATCGGCGCCGGCCTCTTGATCCTCGCCTGCGCCATGGCTGGCGATCCCCCGAACGCGCCCGAAAAACTTGCCCTTAAAATCGCGAAACTGCGCATTTTCCCCGACAAGGTGGGGCGCATGAACCTTTCCCTCCTGGATACAGGCCACGCCGCCCTTGTCGTCAGCCAGTTCACCCTTGCCGCCGACACCTCGCGCGGCAATCGCCCCGGTTTCTCCACCGCAGCCCCGCCCGAAGAAGGTGCCGAACGGGTCGAAATGCTTGCCCACACGCTCGAAGCCCTTGGTATCCCTGTCGAAAAGGGCCGCTTCGGAGCCGACATGAAAGTCGCGCTGACAAACGACGGCCCCGTGACCATCTGGATCGACACAGAAACCTGAACCCTTGGTATCTACACAACGATTGCACAGCAAAACCACGCTTTCTCTATACAATTGCACGGGGTTAACGGTATAGAAGCCGAAAGAACGGCGGCTTTGCCGCGAAAAAGAGTGACATTGAGCATGGCAGACGACTTTGAACTCGACCTCGACGATCTGGAACGCCGGATGGATGGCGCGATGACGGCCCTGCGCCAGGAATTCCTGTCCCTGCGCACCGGCAGGGCCTCGGCTTCGATGCTGGAACCGGTGATGGTCGATGCCTACGGGGCCATGACCCCGCTGAACCAGGTCGGCACCGTCAACGTGCCCGAACCGCGCATGATCACCGTCAATATCTGGGACAAGGGCCTTGTTTCCAAGGCCGAAAAGGCGATCCGCGAAAGCGGGCTTGGCATCAATCCCGTGGTCGACGGCACGATCATCCGCCTGCCGATCCCTGAATTGAACGAAGAACGCCGCCGCGAACTCAGCAAGGTCGCGGGCCAATACGCCGAAAATGCCCGTGTCGCGATCCGCAACGTCCGCCGCGACGGGATGGACCAGATTAAAAAGGCGAAATCCGACGGCCTTGGCGAGGACGACCAGAAATTCTGGGAAAGTGCCGTGCAGGACTCCACCGACAAGGCGATCGAAAAGATCGACGCGGCTCTGGAAAGTAAGCAAGAAGAAATAATGCAGGTGTAAGAAGATCTTGCGGGGCAGCGATCAGGAGAGCCGGTTTGGGCAATCGTAAGGACAGGGCCACGCCCGAGCATGTGGCCATCATCATGGACGGGAACGGGCGCTGGGCACAGGCCCGCGGCAAGCCGCGTCTCTTTGGCCATCACGCGGGCGCGCGCCGTGTGCGCGAAATCGTCGAAGCCTGCCCCGATCTTGGCGTCAAGTATCTGACAATATTTGCTTTTTCTACTGAAAACTGGAAGCGTACGCAGCTTGAAGTCTCGGGCCTGATGAAGCTGTTCAAGCGTTACCTGATGTCGGAAACCAAGGAACTGGTCGAAGCGGGCGTGCGCGTGCGTTTCATCGGCGACCGGATCAAGCTGGACGAACGCCTTGTCGCCTTGATGGACGATCTGGAGCTTCTAACCTGCGACAACGACAAACTGCACCTGACCATCGCGCTGAATTACGGCGGCCGCGACGAGGTGGCCCGCGCCACCAAACGGCTGGCGCGCGAAGTGGCCGCCGGTCGGATCGACCCCGAAGAGGTTGACGGCGAAACGCTGGCGCGGTTCCTCGATACTTATGTCCTGCCTGACCCCGATCTGGTGATCCGCACGTCGGGCGAGGCGCGGATTTCCAATTTCCTGCTCTGGCAGTCGGCCTATTCGGAATACGAATTCATCGACACACTCTGGCCAGACTTCACCCGCGATGAATTTGCCCGTGTGCTGGCGCGTTTCGAACGGCGAGAGCGTCGCTTCGGGGCCGTGCCTGGATGACATCCCAGGGGGGGAAGTGGGGCGATCTGGGTCCGCGGCTGTTGTCCGGGGGGATCGCGGCTGTCCTTGGTCTCTGGATCATGTGGCTGGGCGGCATGGCCTTTCACTTCCTTGTCGCAGTGATCTCGGGCATCATGGTCTGGGAAGTGGCCCGCATGGTGCAGGCGGGCGAAAAATCCATATACTTCGGGCTGTTGGCAGGCACAGGTCATCTGATCCTGACCAGCTTTCCAATCAGTTACACCTTGCCTCTGGTCTTCGTACCGGCCCTTCTGGGGATCGGGCAGCTCCAACGCCACAAGGTCTCCTTTGCCCTTTTTACCGTCTCGATCATGATCGCGGGCCTTGGCCTTGTGATCCTGCGTGACACCTACGGGTTCATCTGGGTCGCCTGGTTGGCCCTCGTGGTGATTGCCTCTGACGTTCTGGGATATTTTGCAGGCAAGGTGATCGGCGGGCCAAAATTCTGGCCCAAGGTCTCGCCCAAGAAAACCTGGTCGGGCACGCTGGCCGGATGGCTGGGCGCGGCGCTTGTGGCCTTTGTCTATGTCATGATGGGCTACGCAGGCTGGCAATTGGTCAGCATTTCCATCGCAATCGCCATCGCAGGGCAGATGGGGGATGTCGCCGAAAGTGCGTTGAAGCGACGCTCGGGCGTGAAGGACAGTTCCAATATCCTGCCGGGGCACGGCGGCATGTTCGACCGTTTCGATGCCATGCTGGGCGCCTCGCTTTTCCTTCTGGTGATCGGGCGCATCATTCCCTTCCCGCCGGTGCCGCTGTGACACGCCGCATCTCGATCTTCGGCGCGACCGGCTCCATCGGGGAAAGCACGCTGGCGCTTTTGCGTCTTGATTCAACGGCTTACAAGGTTGTAGCCCTGACCGGCGGTCACAATATCGCCGCACTGGCCAAAGCCGCGCGCGAATTCAATGCCGAGATCGCCGTCACCGCCTTCGACGACAGGCTGGACGACCTCCGTGACGCCCTCTCCGGCACCGGCATCGCATGTGCCGCCGGAGAAGCGGCCCTTTGCGAAGCCGCCAGCCGCCCCGCAGATTGGATCATGTCCGCCATTGTCGGCGCGGCTGGCCTACCACCGGGGCTGAAGGCGCTGGAACAGGGCACGACCCTCGCGCTCGCCAACAAGGAAAGCCTTGTCACCGCAGGCCCGCTTCTGCTGGAAACCGCCCGCAAATATGGCGCAACCATCCTGCCGGTCGACAGCGAACACTCCGCCGTCTTCCAGGCCCTGAACGGCGAGAAACTCGATACCGTCGAGCGCATCATCATCACCGCCTCGGGCGGGGCCTTCCGCGACTGGCCGTTGGACAAACTGGCCAATGCCACGCCGGAACAGGCCGCAAACCACCCGAACTGGGACATGGGTCAGCGCATCACCATCGACAGTGCTTCGATGTTCAACAAGGCTCTGGAACTCATTGAAACACGGGAATTTTTCGGCGTCACACCCGGGCAGATCGAAACCGTCATCCACCCCGAAAGCTTGATCCACGCGCTGGTCGGCTTCCGCGACAAGGGCCTGATCGCCCATGTCGGCCCGCCCGACATGCGCCATGCCATCGGTTATGCGCTCGGCTATCCCAACCGGCCGGACCTGCCGCTGGAAAGGCTCGACCTGACCCAAATCGGCCAGTTCACCTTCCGCGCCCCCGATCCCGCGCGATACCCCGCCCTGACCATCGCGCGCGAAGTGATGGAACTGCGCGGTCTGGCCGGTGCCGTCTTCAACGGGGCCAAGGAAGCGGCCCTTGACGGCTTCATCGACCACCGCATTTCCTTCACCGACATGGCCCCGACTGTCGGCAATGTGATCGAAAAGATGTCAGGGGATGGTCTAGGAAAGGCCGCGATTACACTTGATTCTGTGCGCGAGGCGGACCAGATGGCGCGTATACGCGCTTTCGAGTTCATGGCAGCACGATAACAACAGGACAAACGTTCCTTGGATATTGCAGCACTGATCCCCACATTCGGCAACCTTGTGTTCACCATCGCGGCCTTCATCGTCGCGCTTTCGGTGATCATCGCGATCCACGAATACGGCCATTACATTGTCGGGCGCTGGTCCGGCATCAAGGCCGAGGTGTTTTCGCTCGGCTTCGGCCCGGTGCTGGCATCGCGCGTCGACAAGCATGGCACCAAGTGGCAAGTCGCGGCCCTTCCTTTCGGCGGCTACGTGAAATTCAAGGGCGATCAGGGCGCGGCCTCAAACCCGGACGAAGAATTCATGTCCGCGCTTTCCCCCGAGGAAAGGCGCGAAACCATGCACGGCGCACCGCTCTGGGCGCGGGCTGCCACGGTTTTCGCCGGGCCCCTGTTCAACTTCATCCTGTCCTTCCTGATTTTCTTTGCCTTCGTCATGTACTACGGCGTCGAACGCGAACCCCTGGTGATCGAAGAGGTCAAGGCGACACCCCACGGCATTTCCGAATTGCAGCCGGGTGACATGATCCTGGGCATCGGCGGGTTGCAGGCCGACAGCCGCGAGACTCTTGGCGACGCGGCCGAGGCTCTGACGCCCGCAACCACCATCGACTATCTGGTCGAACGCGACGGCGCGGAAATCACCGTAAAGGGCCCCTGGCTGTCACCGCCCGCCGCATCGGGCTTTTCGCTGGATTCCGCGGCCGAGGAAGCGGGGATGCAGGAAGGCGACGTCGTGGTCTCGATCAACGGCAATCCGGTCTTCGACTTCGAAGAACTGAACTCTGCCACCCGCAATTCCGAAGGCAACACGCTGACCCTGGGCGTCTGGCGCGACGGCGAGGCTCTGACCTTTGACGTCACCCCAAGAAAGCAGGACACCCAGAACCGCGAAGGCGAATTCGAAACCCGCTACCTGATCGGCATGACGGGCGGACCGACCAGCATCTTTTCCTTCGAAAGCGAAACGCCGGGGCTGATCGACGCGACCTATTACAGCGGTGTGCGGCTCTGGACGATTTTGGAAGGCAGCGTGAAGGGGCTTTACAGCGTCGTCACCGCCAAGATCTCGACCTGCGCCGTCTCGGGGCCGATCACCATCGCCAAAACCTCGGGGCAGGTGGCCGCGAAAGGGCTTGCCGATTTCATCTTCTTCGTCGCCTTCATCTCGGCCGCCGTGGGGTTCATCAACCTCTTTCCCGTACCGGTTCTGGACGGCGGGCACCTTGTGTTCCACGCCTGGGAAGCCCTGACCGGACGCCCGCCAAGCGATCGCGCCCTCAATGTCATGATGGGGGCGGGATTGTTTCTGGTCGGCAGTTTGATGGTCTTCGCCTTTGGAAACGACATCTGGTGCCGATTCCTGATGTGACCTCAACCATTAGCGGATTTCCGCCGGTTGGTGGCAAAAAGGCACGTTTTTAACCATCCCGTCACGCAAGTGCCGTTCGCCTGCCCAAATCGCGTCACATTTGCTTTCTAGCAATGGGGGTACGAACTCCTATTACGGGACAAATCCGATGCAAACGCTTCAAAAAGGCTACAAGGGGCTAGAACTGTTGGTGGAAGTGAACCTGGACCGGTTCCTCATTCCGCTGGCACTGGCTGCCGCGTTGTTCCTTGGGGCCTACGTCGGAAGCCTTTAGGCCCTTCGGTACGCTTACACACACACACACTCACTCGTCAGGCGCCGCCCCATTTCGGGCGGCGTCAGTCATTTTGACAGCGTCAGAGAATCCCTCTACCTAGAAGGGAAACAAAGTAACTCGTGGGGCGGGCAGCATGAACGGGGCGGTATCCTTCCATTTAAGGGTTTTCGCGTTTCTGGCATTCAGTGTCATTTCATTCGGACTGGCCGAAGCCCAGACCCGGTTGAACGCGATTTCGGTCGAAGGCAATGCACGCATTCCCGACGCTTCGATCATCAGCTTTTCGGGCCTGACACCCGGTGAGGTTGCGACGGACGGACAGTTGAACGACGCGGTGCAGGGCATCATGGGCTCTGGCCTGTTCGAAACGGCCCAGATCGTGCCGACCAACAGCGGCATCCGCATCGTGGTCGTCGAACGCCCCACGATCAGCCGCATCAACATCGAAGGCAACCGCCGGGTCGACGACGAAGTGCTGCTCGAAGTCATCACGTCGTCGCCGCGCAGGGTCTATTCACCCTCGGTCGCGGCGGCCGATGCCTCCGCCATCGCCGACGCCTATTCCTCCGCGGCCCGCCAGGCTGCAAATGTCACGCCCCGTATCATCCGTCGGTCGGACAACCGTGTGGACCTGGTGTTCGAAGTATCCGAGGGCAGGGTGGTCGAAAACGAACGTATCAGTTTCGTCGGCAACCGCCGCTATTCCGACCGCCGCCTGCGCCGCGTGATCGAAACGAAACAGGCCGGTTTCCTACGCAGCATCATTGGCAGCGATACCTATATCCCCGAACGCATCATTTTCGACCGCCAGCTTCTGGTCGATTTCTACCGGTCGCGCGGCTACGTGGATTTCCAGATCCTCGATGTTGCCACCGAACTGTCGCGCGAACGCGACGCCACCTTCGTCACGTTCAACGTCCGCGAAGGCCAATCCTACAACGTCGGCCGGATCTCGGTTTCCAGCGAATTCGCCAATGTCGACCTCCAGGAATACGAACGCGCCCTTCGGGTCCGTTCGGGTCAAACCTGGTCGCCCTCGCTGATCGAGGAACAGATCGAACGGCTAGAGCGGCTGGCCCTGCGCCAGGGCCTCGATTTCCTGCGCGTCGATCCCCGTATCACCCGCAACAACCGCGACCTGACGCTGGACGTCGAATTCGCGCTGGTGCGTGGCCCCCGGGTTTTCGTTGAGCGCATCGACATCGAAGGCAACCAGACCACGCTTGACCGCGTGATCCGTCGCCAGTTCGACACCGTCGAGGGCGATCCCTTCAACCCCCGCGAAATCCGCAACGCCGCCGAGCGCATCCGCGCCCTGGGCTTCTTTTCCACCGCCGACGTGCAAACCCGGCAGGGCACCTCGCAGGATCAGATTATCGTCGATGTGGATGTCGAGGAACAGCCGACCGGCAGCCTGACCTTCGGCGGCAGTTACAGTGACGACAGCGGTTTCGCGCTTCTGGTCAACTTTTCCGAACGCAATTTCCTCGGACGCGGCCAGCGCATCGCGGTCAACGTCGAATCCGGCGACGAGACCTCGCAAACCACTTTCTCCTTCACCGAACCGGCCTTCCTGGGCCGGGAATTGGCCTTCGGGATCAACATCGGTTACGTGACCGAAGCCTACGACAACGCGAGCTATGACACGAAAGTTGCCAAGATCTCGCCCTCGCTGGCCTTTCCCGTCACCGAAAACTCGCGCCTTTCGCTCTACTACGAACTGTCCGACAACGAGATCCTGAACATCGACGCCGACAGCTCGCCGATCATCCAGGCCGAGGCCGGCAACGAGCTTCGCAGTGCAATCGGTTATCGCTACACGCTTGACCTGCTGCGCGGCGGCCTTAACCCGAACCGGGGCGTGCGCCTGACCTTCGGCCAGGAACTGGCGGGGTTCGGTGGCGATTCCGAATATCTGAAGACCACCGCGCAAGTCGTGGCCGAGCGTGAGGTCTGGAACGACGAAGTCACCATCCGCGCCATCTTCGAAGCCGGACACCTCAGTTCGCTCGGCGGCAGCACCAGCCGGGTGACCGACCGTTTCTTCGTCGGCACCCGCCAGTTGCGCGGCTTTGAATCCCGTGGCATCGGCCCGCGTGACACCGGGGCAGGGAACTCGGACGTCCTTGGCGGAAACTCCTATGCCTCGCTCAGGTTCGAAGCCGACTTTCCGCTGCCCCTTCCCGCCGAATACGGCGTTTCGGGCGGGGTGTTCTATGACATGGCCTCGCTCTGGGATCTGGACAACGTGAACGGCGCGGCCGTCGTGGACGACAGCTTTGAACTTCGTTCGGCCATCGGCGTTTCGCTTCTGTGGGACACGCCGATCGGCCCCCTGCGGATGAATTTTGCCAAACCGATCAAGGAAAACGCGCTGGACGAAACCAGCTCTTTCGATGTCACGATCTCGACCACCTTCTAGGGTCATCGGCGCGGCCCTTGTGGCCCTTGCGCTGGCATGGTCGCATCCGGCTCTGGCGCAATCCCCGTCCCCGGTCCTGACGATCGACCAGGACCGGCTCTTTGCCGAAACTCAATTGGGGGCAAAGGCGCAGGATGCCCTTGAAGCCCGGGCCCAGGAACTGGCAACCGAAAACCAGAAGATCGAAAACGCACTCATCGCCGAAGAACTGGACCTCACCGAAAAACGCGCCACCCTGCCTGCGAACGAGTTTCGAACCCTCGCCAACGCCTTCGACGAACGGGTCCAGAAACTCCGCGCCGAACAGGACGAAAAGGCCCGCCAGTTGAACCGCCTCCGTGACGAGGCACAGGCGAATTTCCTTCAGGACATTGCAGGCACGATCTCCGAGATCGTCCGCGCCCGCGGCGGCCTTGTGGTGATGGACCGGCGCGACGTCTTCCTCTCCGCAGACAGCGTCGACATAACCGACGAAGCCATCCGCCGGATCAACGAAGCGGAATCGGGCGAATAGAGCAAGGGGCGCCGTGATTTGGCGATTGGGCCAACCCGGTCTAGGCTGAGGCATGTTGAAGTTCGACGAAGCGACGACAAGACTTCTTGAAACAGCCTACCAGGGCGGCGATGTCAGCCGCCGCCGACGCATGGCCTTCGACGCCCTCTATCTTTGCGAAGGCGAAACGGTCGTCGACATCGGCTGTGGCAACGGGCTTTTGTCCGAAGAAATCGCCCGCGCCGTGGGGCCGACCGGGCAGGTTGTCGCGCTTGACCCCAGTGCGGACATGCGGGCACTGGCCATGAAACGCACGGCGAAATTTCCCGGCGTCCAGATCAAGGACGGCACCGCCGACGCCCTGCCACTTCCGGACGGGCAGGCCGACAAGGCCGCCTCGGTCCAGGTACTGGAATACCTGCCCGACATCCCCGCCGCCATGCGCGAGGCCAACCGAATTCTGAAACACGGCGGGCGGTTCGTTGCGGTCGACACGGGATGCAAGACCCTCGACTGGTTTTCGGATGACGAAGACCGGATGCGCCGCGTGCTTGCCGCGTGGGATCACCATTACACCGAACCCCGCGTCGCCGCCCTTTGGCCGCGCCTTGCTCGGGACGCCGGTTTTGCCGCAGTCGAAGTCGAACCTTTCACTTTCTGTGACACGACCCTCCGGCCCGATGGCATCGCCATCATGCTTTTGCACCTTATGTCGCACTATGCTGCCGAGAACGGCTACATGAGCGAAGCCGACACCAGGGCATGGTTCGATGAACAGACGAGCCTTGCCGCCGAGGGGCGCTTTTTCTTCTCGCTCACCTACTACAGGATGAGTGCGGTCAAGGCCGGTCCACCGCCGCCAGCCTAGCCATCCAAAGAAAACTCCGTTCTAACTTTCCCCTATGCCACACTTCCGAAACGCCCGCTCCGAAGACGCCGATCGCTGCTTCCAGATCGAAACCTCCGCCTACGATGGTGACGAGGCCGCGACACTGGAAAAGATCGCCAAACGGATCGAACTCTATCCCGAGGGCTTTCTCATCGCTAAAACCGACGGCCGGATCGCGGGCTTCATCAACTCCGGCTGTGCCCACAAGGTTGAAATGTCCGACGAGGCCTTCAAGGAACTTGTCGGCCACGACCCCGACGCCCCGAATGTCGTCATCATGTCGGTCGTCGTCGACCCAGGCGAACAGGGCAAAGGTCTGTCACGGGCGCTGATGGAGGAATTCACCTGGCGGATGCGGGAAATGGGCAAATCCACCATCCACCTGATGTGCAAGAAACGCCATGTGCCGCTATACGAAAAATTCGGCTTTTCCTACCTCGGACCCTCCGCCTCGGATCACGGCGGCATGACCTGGCACGAAATGTCGATGACACTCTGATCCCCTGAAGGTTACAGAACATTTCAACCACCGGCGGACCTTTGCCCCGGACCCTGCACGCTTTCCTTGCAGCACTGCGCGGGCCTTGATACCCCTTTTAAAAAAAGGAAAGACAATGTCCGAGGCTTTGAAAACAGCAGACATCGGGTTGATCCAGCGGATCATTCCCCATCGCTATCCCTTCCTTCTGGTCGACAAGGTGATCGACATCGACGGCACGAAACGCGGCGTCGGGATCAAGAACGTCACGATGAACGAACCGCAATTCACAGGGCATTTCCCGAAAGAACCCGTCTTCCCGGGCGTCTACCAGGTCGAGGCGATGGCCCAGACCGCCGCCGTCATGGCCGGTGTCGGGCTCGACCTCGCCGACAAGGATTTCGGCGTCTATTTCATGGCGATGGACAGCGTGAAGTTCCGCCGCAAGGTCGTCCCCGGCGATACGCTTCGCATGGAGGTCGAAACCATCCGGGGCGGAGGCAAGGTTTGGAAATTCAAGGGCGTGGCCTCGGTCGACGGCGAAGTCGCGTCGGAATGCGAATTTACCGCCATGATGGACTTGCCGAAGTGAGCGTCGATCCAACCGCCCGCGTGCACCCCTCGGCCGTCGTCGAAGAGGGGGCCACGATCGGGCCGGACAGCGAGGTTGGCCCATTCTCTTTCATCGGCGCCGGCGTGACGCTCGGTTCGGGCGTTATCGTCAAATCCCACGCTGTTGTCACCGGATTGACAGATGTGGGCGACGAAACGGTAGTCTTTCCCGGCGCGGTGATCGGTGAGATCCCCCAGGATCTGAAATTCAAGGGCGAGGCGACGCGCCTTGTCGTCGGCAAGCGCAACCGCATTCGTGAAGGTGTCACCATGAACACCGGCACCGAAGGCGGCGGTGGCGTCACCTCCGTGGGTGACGATTGCCTCTTCATGACCGGGGCCCATGTGGCCCATGACGCCCGCGTCGGCAGCCGCGTCATCGTTGCCAACCAGGGGGCCATCGCCGGACATTGCGTGATCGAAGATGACGTCATAATCGGCGGCCTTTCGGGCATTCATCAATGGGTGCGCATCGGCAAGGGCGCGATCATTGGGGCGGTCACCATGGTTACCAACGATGTAATCCCCTATGGCCTTGTGCAGGGTCCGCGCGGCCAGTTGGACGGGCTGAACCTTGTCGGGCTGAAACGCAAGGGCGTGAAACGCGAAGACATCACCGCATTGCGCGCCGCCTTCCAGATGCTGGCCCAGGGCGAAGGTGCTTTCCAGGACCGCGCCCGCCGTCTGGGCGAGGAAACCAGCAGCGATTATGTCCGCCAGATCGTCGATTTCGTCTTAGGCGCCACCGACCGTCACTACCTCACGCCGGAGCGTTAGGATGCTCGCGCTGATCGCCGGGCAGGGGGCCTTGCCGGGCGTGATCGCCCCAAAGGCCGGATTGGTGGCCGCTCTCGAAGGCACGCCCACGACGGTCGAACCCGACCTGACCTTCCGCATCGAAACCCTCGGCACACTCCTTGCCACCCTGAAGGACAAGGGCGTTACCCAGGTCTGTTTCGCAGGCGGCGTGACCCGTCCCCGCATTGACGGCACGAAACTCGACGCCGCAACCCGCCCGCTGGCCGAACGCCTCGTTTCAACGGCGAACAAGGGCGACGACAACGCCCTGCGCATCATCCTCGACATCTTTCAGGACCAGGGCTTCGCCATCCGCGCCGCTCACGACATCGCGCCTGACCTTCTGCCTCCCGAAGGCGTGCCGACCCGCGAAAAACCCGACGCAGTGGCCCGGACAAACGCGACACGCGCCGCCGAAGCCATGGCAACGCTCGGTGCGGCCGACATCGGACAGGCCTGCGTCACCTCCTTTGGCCAGGTGATCGCGGTCGAGGCGAAATTCGGCACCGACTGGATGCTCGAAAGCCTCCAAAACCGCCCCGACGGCCCCGGCGGCCTCCTCTACAAGGCCCCAAAACCGGGCCAGGACCGCCGCATCGACCTGCCCACCATCGGCCCCGACACGATCACCGCAATCACGCGCGCAAACCTCCACGGCATCGTGATCGAGGCCGGCGGCGTCATGGTCCTCGACCTCGAAAAGACCATCGCCGAAGCCAACAAACACCAACGCTTCCTCTGGATCCGCACCCCATGATCCTTCACCGCTTTCCAAATACGCAAATCCGGAGCGGGCCATGAAGCTCTACCTCCTGGCCGGAGAACCCTCGGGCGACAAGCTCGGCGGTGCCTTGCTATCGGCCCTGAAAACGCTGCGCCCCGACATGGAACTGAAAGGCGTCGCAGGCCCCGAGATGCAGGCCGCGGGCATGGACAGCCTGTTCCCCATGGAAGACCTCTCGGTCATGGGCCTTGCCGAAGTCCTGCCGAAATACCCCGAATTGAAACGCCGCCTGACCCAGGCCACCGCCGATTGCCTCGCCTTCGCCCCCGACGCGCTCATCACCATCGACGCCCCCGATTTCTCGCTGCGTCTCGCCAGGGCCGTCCGCGAAAAGAACCCGGACATCAAGACGATCCACTACGTCGCGCCCTCCGTCTGGGCCTGGCGGGCAGGACGGGCGGAAAAGATGGCACGCCACATCGACCACGTCCTTGCCCTTCTGCCCTTCGAGCCACCCCTGATGGAAAAGACAGGCATGACCTGCGATTTCGTCGGCCATCCCGTCGTCGCCGAACCCGTCGCAAGCACGGAAGACGCAAAGGCCTTCCGCAAATCCCACGGTATCGGCGATGCCCCCCTCCTGATGATCCTGCCCGGATCGCGCCGGAACGAGGTCCAGCGCCTCGCCCCGATCTTCGGCGAAACGCTTCGCGCGCTCGCCACCCAGAACCCGACCCTGCGCACCGTCGTCCCCGCCGCAGCCCCCGTTGCCTCTGCCGTGATCGAAGCGACCGCCAATTGGCCCACCAAGCCAATCGTCCTCGACCCCCGCGACGACACCAACGCCGCCGCCACCAAACGCGCCGCCTTCAGGGCCGCCGACCTCGCTCTGGCGGCCTCCGGAACCGTTTCGCTGGAACTGGCCGCGAACGACACGCCCATGGTGATCGGCTACGACATGAACTGGCTGACCTGGGCGATCATGTCCCGGATGGTGAAGGTGGATACGGTGACACTCGTGAACCTCGTCACGGAATCAAAGACCATCCCCGAATTCCTCGGCCCTGAATGCCAGCCAAAGGCACTCGCCGGTGCGCTGAACGACCTGTTGCAAAACCCTGAAACCCGCGGCGCCCAGCTTCAGGCCATGACCCGCGCCATGGAAATCCTCGGGCGCGGGGCCGAACCGCCGGGACTGCGCGCGGCCCGTTCTGTACTCAAGGTGATGGAAGGAAACTAGGGGCAGGGCAAACCCGAAGCCTCATCAATCCAGCCCTACCGACCGCCCGAGACATCCATTATCGACCCGGTGGAATATGATGCACCGTCGCTCGCCAGAAAGGCTATGGCGCGGGCGACCTCTTCTGCGCGTCCCGCACGCCCCATGGGCACGGTCTGGCCCAACCGTTCAACCCGGTCCGGCTGTCCGCCGCTGGCATGGATCTCGGTGTCGATGATGCCGGGGCGCACCCCGTTCACGCGAATGCCCTGACCGGCCAGTTCCTTGGCCAGCCCCACAACCAGCGTATCCACCGCGCCTTTGCTGGCGGCATAATCGACATATTCGAAAGGCGCTCCAAGACGCGCCGCCACGGACGACACCAGAACGATGGACGCATCGCCCTCGGTCCGCGCCCCCGGCAAGCGCCGCGCCGCCTCCCGCGCGAACAACAAGGCCCCCATGACATTGGTGTTCAAGACCCGCGCCATCCGGACCACATCCATCTCGGCCAGCGGCATCGAAGGCGCAACCACGCCGGCATTGACGACCACCGCATCAAGCCCGCCAAAGGCGTTAATGGTGGCGTCAAAGGCCCCGATCACATCCGCCTCAACGGCGGTATCGCCCTGCACGGCAAGCGCCTTTGCCCCGGCACCTTCGATCCCGGCAAGGGTCTCCCCGGCAGCATCGGCGTCACTGACATAGGTAAAGGCGACGTTCCAACCGTCCTTTGCCATCTGGATGGCCACCGCACGGCCAATCCCCCGCGAGCCACCGCTGATAAGTACCGATTTCGCCATCTTTCCCCCCGAGGTTGTCGTGTCGAGGCAACCTAGCGTTTTCCGACCGTCGCACCAACGGCGCCTTTGCGAGACGAAGCGGACGCTAACAACTTGTACGTCAATGCCCGCTTTCGTCATCGCACTCTTTGTTTGGATGTTCTACCATCTTCGAAGTTAAGCCGTGCGAGGTATGAAAGATGTCTGAGTTAGAAGTTTCAGCGAAGGCCGTCGAAGAGGTGGCGAAGGCAGGCGGAAAAGTCTCAGATGCTTTCGGTAAATCCGTTGATGCCGGTCGAGAGCTTGGCCATTTTTTGTCTGGAAGCAGTCTAAAGCAAATTCCTCGCGCAGTTGTCTCCTTGTTGGGCGGTGACTGGATCATCGGAAAGCAAGTCGAGAACGTCATTCGGATTCAATCGCGAGTCCATAAACTTGCTACGGAAAATGGACTGGTCCTTGACCCGGAATCTTTGCCGTGGCGCGTAAAAGTTGAAGCCGTTCGGGGAATGGCAGATGAAGACGATGAATTCCTTCAAGAAAAATGGTCACAGCTACTCGTGTCGGCGATGCGAGATGATGAGAAGAAATCAGAGCTGGATCGTATAACACTGGATGTCTTTAAGAGGCTAACACCGCTGTCTGCAAGACTTCTCATATTTACAAACACCTTCAGAAAAGATGGCGAAAAACGTTTACGTAGCAGTGTAGTCATCTCGTTTTCGCAGGAAGAGGGAATTCCGATCCATAATGCGGCGATGGTAATGGATCATCTCACGCAACTTCGATGCGTACAACATATGCCGGTTTCGCAGAAAGAACATTCGACAACAGTTACTGCGCTTGGGCGTGAGATTGCAGCCCGACTTTCTGCTTAGCGGACTGGTTCTAATCTCCAAACATTCGACAAAGTCGAAATCCTGTAAGAAGGCCTCAAACCCGCCCGTCACCCCCAATTCTTACCGAATCACACCGGACCGCCCGCGCAACACCACCGCACGCCCCGTTCACCGCACCGAAACCATCGCACAGCGCCGAAAGACCCGGTTAACCCCACCGAACGCAACAACGTACAAAACGGAAAAGGCCCTTCCGAAACCACGTACAAAACGGCAAAACCGCCACCGCACGCCGTTCAAAAAGGGTTAATACCCACGCCAGATCCAGCCGCCGCCCAGCACCCGCGTCCCACCGGTTTCATAAAAGACGCAAGCCTGTCCGGGCGAGACACCTTCCTCGGGCGACAGCAATTCGACCACTGCCTCACCGGCGGAAAGCGGACGTACAACAGCCTCCATAGGCGGCTTTGTCGACCTGATTTTGACCGACACCTCCCAGGCCTCGGCACTGTCGAATGGCGCATCGCCCAGCCAGTTGATCTCGCGCACCGGAACCTGCCTTGTGGCCAGCATTTCCTTCGGTCCAACCACGACCTGTCCGGCGTCCACGTCCAGTTTCACCACGTACAAAGGCTCGTCCAGCCCGCCGATGCCAAGGCCCCGGCGTTGACCGATGGTATAGTGAATGACCCCGTTGTGCGTTCCCAGAACCCGGCCGTCGACATGGACGATCTCGCCCGGTTCCGCCGCACCGGGGCGCAGTTTCTCGATCACGCTGGCATAATTGCCATCGGGCACGAAACAGATGTCCTGGCTGTCCGGCTTGTCCGCCACGACCAGCCCGTGCGATTGCGCCAGCCTGCGGGTATCATCCTTCGAAGGCAGGTGCCCAAGCGGGAACCGCAGAAAGCCAAGCTGTTCCGGCGTGGTCGAAAACAGGAAATAGCTTTGATCGCGCGTTGGATCGGCCGCCATGTGCAACTCGGGGCCAACAGCCCCGACCTTTCGCTGGATATAATGGCCCGTCGCCATGCAGTCAGCGTCCAAATCCTTAGCGGTTTCAAGCAGATCCTTGAACTTCACCCTCTCGTTGCAGCGAATGCAGGGCACCGGCGTCGCGCCCGCCAGATAGCTGTCGGCAAACTCGTCGATCACCGCGTCGCGAAAGATGTTTTCGTAATCCAGTACGTAGTGGGGAAAGCCCATGTCCTCGGCCACGCGGCGGGCGTCGTGAATGTCGATGCCCGCACAACAGGCACCTTTCTTGGCCAGGGCCGCGCCGTGATCGTAAAGCTGAAGCGTGACCCCAACCACGTCATAGCCTTCGCGCGCCAGTTCGGCCGCGACGACCGAGCTGTCGACGCCACCCGACATGGCCACCACCACGCGGGTTTCGCTTTCGGGCTTTGCAAAGCCCAGGGAGTTCAGCCCGGATGTACGATCGAGCGCCATGGTTTCACCGACTTCAGGAGATCGCGCGGAATATAGGAAAATTGTGCAAAGTCTCAAGGGGTGGCCTTCACCCTCGATTAAGCTCCCTCGGCCATAAAAGCGGCGAACGAGGTGAAACTGGCTGCTCAGATGTACTTGAAAAAGGTGAACGGACCCCGCGCTGTTACTCTGCCCGACGGCAGTGTCATGACCCGCGCCGACCTTCCCGACCCCGAAACCCGCCGCTGGGTCGCCAGCCGAAAGGCCAGCGTCGTGCGCGCCATCGAACACGACCTGATCACCCGCGACGACGCCCTGAAACTCTACGACCTCTCCGAAGAAGAACTAGACACCTGGCACGCTGCGGTTGAGCAGCATGGCGAGACTGCGCTGAAAGCAACGACAATTCAGCGCTATAGACAACCTTAACGTGTAGTGATATTTATTAGGGGTAGTAACCGGCAGTTAACCAATTGACTTCATTTTGATCACGTAGAACAGGACATGACTGCGGAGAAGTGTAATGCGCGTACTTTTGGTTGAAGATGATCCCACGACGTCACGCAGTATCGAATTGATGCTGACCCATGCGAATCTGAACGTCTACGCAACCGACATGGGTGAAGAAGGGGTCGATCTGGCCAAACTTTATGATTACGACCTGATTCTTCTTGATCTGGACCTGCCGGATATGGACGGTCACGAGGTTTTGCGCCAGTTGCGCCTGTCAAGGGTGGACACCCCGATCCTGATCCTCACGGGTTCGGACGATACGGAAAGCAAGATCAAGGGGTTCGGTTTCGGCGCGGACGATTATCTGACCAAACCGTTCCATCGGGAAGAACTGGTGGCGCGTATCCACGCGATCATCCGCCGCTCGAAGGGCCATGCGCAATCGGTTATTCATACAGGCAAGGTTTCCGTCAATCTCGACGCCAAAACGGTCGAGGTGGATGGAAAAACGGTGCATCTGACGGGCAAGGAATACCAGATGCTCGAACTTCTATCGCTCAGAAAAGGCACGACCCTGACGAAAGAAATGTTCCTCAATCACCTCTACGGCGGCATGGACGAACCGGAGTTGAAGATCATCGACGTCTTCATCTGCAAGCTCAGGAAAAAACTTTCGGTCGCAACAGGTGGTGACAACTACATCGAAACCGTCTGGGGCCGCGGATATGTGCTTCGCGACCCGGAACCGCTTGAAATGCCGGCCGAACCTGTGCGGGCGACGGCTTAAGACCGAAGAAATGTTCTCCCTCCTTCGGAAAGGAAGGCCGCCGGGAAACCGGCGGTCTTTCTTTTGGGGGGAACCCGGCTGAGCGGCATCCTTTGACTGGACGCCAGCGGGGCCGGGGCCTATCCATATTGCCGAAGAAAGGCAAAGGGTCGGGCCATGAAAGATGTCGCGTTGCTGACTCCGGACGAAGCGAAAGCGGAACTCCAACATCTTGCGAAAATCCTGGGGGATGCGAACAAGGCCTATCACGGAGAAGACGCGCCTGAAATATCGGACGCTGACTATGACGCGTTGAAGATGCGCAACACCGAGATCGAGTTGGCCTTTCCCGAATTGAAACGCGTAGATTCCCCGTCGGACCAGGTCGGCGCGGCGCCCACATCGGGTTTTCAGAAAATCACCCACGCCGTGCGGATGCTGTCACTTGGCAACGCATTCGACGATGATGATATTCATGAATTCGACCGCAGTATCCGAAAATACCTCGGGTTTGGCGCTGACGCGCCACTGGCCTATACCGCCGAACCCAAAATCGACGGTCTGTCCCTGTCCCTGCGTTATGAAAAGGGTGAATTGATCCATGCCGCAACCCGCGGTGACGGCACGACCGGGGAAAACGTCACCGCCAATGCGCGCACAATCGACGACGTGCCGACGAAACTGTCCTCAGCCCCCGACGTGCTTGAGGTGCGCGGCGAGGTCTACATGAGTCACGCGGATTTCGAGGCTCTAAACGCGCGGCAGGCCGAAGCAAACGAAAAGGTCTTTGCAAACCCCAGGAACGCCGCCGCCGGATCCCTGCGACAGTTGGATGCAACGATAACCGCCGCACGCCCCTTGAAATTCTTTGCCTATGCCTGGGGCGACCTCATCGCGCCACTGTCCGAAACTCAGTCCGGCGCAATCTCCCGGCTGGCGGAATTGGGGTTTCAAACCAACCCCTTGACCGCGCTTTGCGACGGCCCCGACCAGATGATCGCCCACTATCGGAAAATCGAAGAACAGCGCGCAACGCTCGGCTATGACATCGATGGCGTCGTTTACAAGGTGGACGATCTGTCCTTGCAACAGCGTCTGGGCTTTCGCTCGACCACGCCAAGATGGGCCATCGCCCACAAGTTTCCCGCCGAACTGGCCTGGACCCGGCTTGAAGCGATCGACATCCAGGTCGGTCGCACCGGCGCGCTTTCCCCCGTCGCCCGCCTGCATCCCGTCACCGTCGGCGGCGTCGTCGTCTCCAACGCCACGCTGCACAACGAAGATTATATCGCGGGCCGCGACGCACAAGGCGGAGAGATCCGGGGCGGCAAGGACATCCGCATCGGCGACTGGGTCCAGGTTTATCGCGCGGGCGACGTGATCCCCAAGGTCGCGGATGTGGATCTGTCGAAACGACCGCGTGATGCGCGACCCTATGTTTTCCCGGTCGTTTGCCCAAGGTGCGGCTCTGACGCGGTGCGCGAAGAAGGCGACGCGGTACGGCGATGCACGGGCGGATTGATCTGCCCCGCGCAAGCAGTCGAGAAGTTGAAGCACTTCGTCTCGCGCGGGGCCTTCGACATCGAAGGGCTGGGCGCGAAACAGGTCGAGCAATTCTACGAGGATGAATGGATCAGGGAACCCGCCGACATCTTCAAACTGCGCGAGCGCTTCGGCGCGGGCCTGCAACAGTTGAAAAACCGCGAAGGCTGGGGCGAAAAATCGGCCGACAACCTATTCGATGCCATCGACGAACGCCGCCGCATCGACTTTCACCGCTTCTTGTTCGGCCTCGGCATCCGCCACCTTGGCGAAGCGGCGGCCAAGGATCTGGCCCGCCATTTCGCCGATTGGCCTAGCCTTGCTGAAACTGCCGACCGCGCCGCCGGTGAACCTGCAGCCCACGACCCCGGTAAAGAGGCGCTTCAGCAAAGTCCCGCCTGGCAAAGCTTTCTTCATATCGACGGGATTGGCCGCGCGCTGACGCAATCGCTGGTTACCACGCTTGCGCAGGACCACGAGCGCCAGTCCATCGACGCGCTGGCGGCCGAGTTGGAAATCATCCCGCCCGAGGCGCAGTCCAGCGACAGCCCGGTCGCCGGGAAAACCGTCGTCTTTACCGGAACGCTTGAGAAGATGACACGGGCCGAGGCCAAGGCCCGGGCCGAAGCATTGGGCGCAAAGGTATCCGGGTCGGTATCGGCCAAGACCGATCTTCTGGTTGCCGGCCCCGGTGCCGGATCGAAAGCCACGAAAGCCGCTCAACTCGGCATCGAGACGCTGGACGAGGACGGTTGGCTGGCCTTGATCGGCGACGCATGAGCACGCGGCCCGAGGTTCTTTTCCCCCTTTTCGCCTCGTTAGAGACGCTTCCCGGAGTGGGGGCCAAGACCGCAGCCCATTTCGCCCAGATGCGTATCGAGACACCGCGCGATCTTCTGTTCACCTTGCCGACTGCGGGCGTCGATCGGCGGATGCGCCCGACAGTCAGGGACGTGACCCCGCCGACTACCGTAACGACCGAGGTTCTGGTTGAGCGGCATCACCCGAACCGCACCAAGGGGCGCCCTTACCGGATTGACGTCATGGATGCGGAAACCACCTTTCAACTGGTCTTCTTCCACGCTCGCGCCGATTACCTGCAACGCCAACTGCCGGAAGGCGAACGGCGCATCGTCTCGGGCAAGGTCGAGGTTTTTGACGGGGTTGCTCAGATCGTTCACCCCGATCACATCCTGAAAGTCGGCGAGGCCGCTGAACTTCCCGCCTTCGAACCGGTCTATCCGCTGACCCAAGGGATCACATTGAAAACCATGACCAAGGCGGCCGCGGCTTGCGTTGCCCGCGCGCCCGACCTTGCAGAATGGGTAGATATCGGATTGAAAACGCGCGAAAGCTGGCCGGATTGGTTGCCAGCCGTGCAGAAAGCGCATTCTCCCGCAACAACTGCGGATCTGGCACCGAATGCGCCAGAACGGCAAAGGCTGGCCTATGACGAGATGTTTGCCCATCAGGTGACCCTTTCTTTGGCGCGCTCAAGGCAGCGGCAACGCAAGGGGCGGCCATCACTGGCCACCGGCAAGCTTCAGTCAAAGGTTCTCGCGGCGCTGCCGTACAGGCCGACTGGGGCGCAGGAGCGGGCAATCCGGGAAATTTCCGATGACATGGCTGCGGGTGAACGGATGAACCGTTTGCTTCAGGGCGATGTGGGCGCGGGCAAGACGCTGGTCGCCCTGATGTCGCTTCTGGTTGCCGTCGAAGCGGGCGGGCAGGGCGTTTTGATGGCCCCGACCGAAATTCTTGCCCGCCAACATTTATCGGGTTTGAAGCCCCTGACCGAAAGTGCGGGCGTCGTCCTTGAAATCCTGACCGGGCGCGACAAAGGCAGCGAACGGGCGGCGAAACTTTCCGCCCTCGCCTCCGGCGACATCCAAATCCTGGTTGGCACCCATGCGGTGTTCCAGAAAGACGTCGAATTTCATGATCTTCGACTGGCCATCGTGGACGAACAACACCGGTTCGGCGTGGCGCAACGCATGGAATTGGGGCGCAAGGGGCGGGCCGCCGACATGCTGGTGATGACGGCCACACCCATTCCGCGCTCGCTCTCCCTTGCGAATTACGGCGATATGGACATCTCGGTCCTGGACGAAAAACCGCCCGGACGTACGCCCGTGACCACGGCCCTTGTCACGGCCGATCGCATGGACCAGGTGGTCGACCGGTTGCGCAAGGCGGTTGCCGAAGGGCGGCAGGCCTATTGGGTTTGCCCGCTGGTTGATGAAAGCGAAAGCATCGAAAAAACAGCTGCCGAAGCCCGGTTCAAGCATCTGCGCGCCGCCTTGGGCGAGGGCGTCGTGGGTCTTGTCCACGGCCAGATGCCGCCCCGCGAAAAGGACACCGCGATGGCCGATTTCCAGGCGGACAGAACCAAGGTTCTGGTCGCGACAACGGTCATCGAGGTCGGCGTGGACGTTCCCAATGCCTCGATCATGGTGATCGAAGGGGCCGAAGGGTTCGGCCTGGCCCAGTTGCACCAGCTGCGCGGTCGCGTGGGGAGGGGTGCGGCGCAATCGACCTGTCTGTTGATGTATCAGCCGCCCCTGTCCGAAACCGCGCGGCGCCGGCTTGAGATCCTGCGCGAAACCGAAGACGGGTTCCGCATCGCCGAAGAAGACCTTCAGATGCGCGGGGCAGGCGATGTTCTGGGCACTGCGCAATCGGGTCTGCCGCGTTTCCGGATTGCCGATCTGGAGCGTCAGGCCGGGTTGATGGCTATCGCCAAGGACGACGCGCGCGCACTGATCGCGGCTGATCCCGACCTCACATCACCACGCGGGCAGGCGGTGCGTGTTCTGCTTTGGCTACTGGAGCAGGACAAGGCGATCCAAATGATTTCAGTGGGTTAGAACGGATGTGAACATTTTGTTCACGAATGTTCTCAAAAAGTTCTTTACACACCGTCTCAAATTTGAGAACAATCTGGCAACAAAGCAGCCCGCCCGCTGCGCCTGACCCGACAGAAGGACCAGATTGAGATGCAAGAGTTGAAAGATACCCTAAGCCGCAACGCCGCCACGCTTCCCGGTGATCTCGCCGGCGTGGCCGCCCTTGTCGTGATCTTTTTCACAGGTCTGACGCTTCCGGCCTTTCTTTGAAGATTTGAACTGCCTGCGGTCTGGATTCCGGTTGGCGCAACTGTCCCAAATTGATGCGTGACCTGTCCCTCGTCACGGGCCCCGTCCCGGGCCTATCGACCGGTGCCTTACCAGATACGCCACTTCCCCGCCGCCATCCCCGTGATGTGCGGCGGTTTTTTTAGATCGTATAGGCCAGACGCAGCCCACCCCAGGGCCGACCACGCACGACAATCGGGGCGGACAGATCCTTCATCATGCGAAATTCGCCACCGCCCATGTCGCGCCGATAGACCTGCAAAAGGAAGGGTTTCGTATTCTGACCCGCTTTCAACCCGACCCGATCGTCAAAAATCCGACGGTTTCTGCCATTTGCCGCGTTCCAGACGGGATCAGAGCCATGGGGCTGTGAAAATTTCCTGTTGTGGGTCGGCAGATAGCCGTTGCGATCCACCGCCGCGCAGAAGACCACCCGGTCGTCGAATTGAAGCGCGGCCTCTTGCACTTCGGGAAAAAGCCTGTCGATCAGTCCGGTAAAGGGCGCTTGGACTTGCTGGGGATCGCTTCCGGGAATAGGGGTGTAGGTCTCGGAAAAAAGCTCTGCCTCGCCGATGTCACCGGCCTCCAATGCCGCTTCCAGCAACCGGCTCAACTCTGCCGCATCGCTTGTCACGCGGTCGATGAACTTGGAGTCCCCCGCCATGCCACCAGCGGCGACCGTGCCTTGCAGCATCCCTTCGGACAGATCGACAAGCCCGTAGAGCCTGTCGCGTGTTTCCACGATCCGCTGACCCGTATCACTGGCACTTTCGCCGATCCGCGCGAATGTCGGGCCGAAACCGTCGCCCGCCTCGCGCACCGCGACGGCCTTTGAAACAATCTCGTCAGCGTCGGTTTTCGTCGCCTCGACCTTGCCTTGAACCTCGCCAAGGACGTTGTCGGTCTGCGTTGCATTCTGACGGACGGAAAGCGCAAGTGCGCCGAACGATTGAGTTTCTTCCGACAGGGTGTCGATCCAGGACCCGAGGCTGTTCACCTGCGACGAGATACTGGCCGCCGCGTCGCCGGTCTTGCGGGACAAGGCATTCACTTCTTCGGCGACGACCGCAAAGCCGCGTCCCGCATCACCGGCGCGGGCCGCTTCGATCTTGGCATTGATGGCAAGGATGTTGACCTGGTTTGCAATGCTGCTGACCAGATCGTTGGACTTGTGCACATCGCTCAGCATGGCGGCAACCTGGCCGACACGCGCCTCAAGTGCCGCAACCCAATCCGACAATCTTGTCGAGGTTTCCATCGTGTCGTGGATCTGTCGAATGAGGTCTTCGAGCGCGGTTTGCGACGCCTCTGCCCGGGTTTTTACCTCCACCGCCTTTTCCTCGACGCTGCGGTTGGCGTCCAGAAGCGTTTTCGCGCCGTTCCGCAGAGCGGCAAGCGCGTCGATCTGTGCACGGCTGTCGGCGTCTATTTCATCAAGTATCCCCGAAACCTCGACAATCTCGCCACCAAGCCGGGTGGCCTGACGCGCCAGTTCGTTCAACTGCGAAGTGTTTTCGTCGTGATCGCCAGGCGCGATCGCAGGCAAGGTCATATCCGGGCTCCAGCACGCTGGATGCGGGATAGTCCAAGGGCGTTACGGTTTGCTTAAGCGCAGGCCGCGCGTTCGGCTTCGGCGACGGCTTCGGCAGTGGCCTCGAGGGCCAGCATGATCGAGGCATGGCGATTGCGGAAATCGCGGGCAGGGATCAGCACTTCGTAGCCGTCGAATGGCGCATCTGGAACCGGGCCACCCTCGGTCAACATGGCGCGAAGCTGGTCTCGGGCGGTCTCGATCTCGGCCCGGCTCCTCCCGATCACCACGGCACCCAACACGGCGGCAGAGGCCTGGCCAAGGGCGCAGGCCTTCACGTCCTGTCCGTAGCCCGCAATGCGGCCGTCAGACAGCGCCACATCCACCGTCACGGTCGACCCGCACAGGGGCGAGCGTTTACGCACCGTGGCATCCGGGGTGTCCAGCCTGTCGGTCAACGGAATCTCCGCCGCCAGTTCCAGGATGCGCCCTGAATAGAGTTTGACAAGATCGGTCTCGGCCATTGCTTTCCTTCTCTGCCCGTCCCCCCTATCTAGGGTCCGGACCGTCAAAGAAAAGGATTGGCCGATGACCTTCGATCCTGCAACACTGAAATTCAACGACCAGGGGTTGATCCCCGCCATCGCGCAGGACGAGGCAACCGGCGAGGTGCTGATGATGGCCTGGATGAATGCCCAGTCGATCAGCCGTACCCTTGCGACGAAACGGGTGACCTACTGGTCGCGCTCGCGTCAGGCGTTCTGGGTCAAAGGTGAAACCTCGGGGAACACGCAGCAACTCGTGGATTTCAGGCTGGACTGCGACCGCGATTGCCTGTTGTTGCTGGTTCGTCAAGAAGGTCCGGCCTGTCACACAGGCCGTCGGAGTTGTTTTTACACCGGCGTGCAGAGGGGCGAGGAAGTGGAACTGATGAAGCCGCTTTGAGGCGGCCACTCACTCCACCCGGATCATCAGGACCATGGCCAAAAGAGCGCAGGCGACGCCTGCCAATTCGCGAGCGTAGAGCTTTTCATTGAAGAAAACGGCGCCGATCGCGCAAAGGGCAAGCAGCGTCAGCATAGAATAGGCGACCCCGGCCTGCGCCAGCGTGACATGCTGCATGGCATAGAACCAGAACAGTGCCGAGACCGCATAGAGCCCGGCCCCGATCACGACCAGCGTCGAAAGTGTGGAGTGTCCGCCGTCGGCGGCGATTTTCAGCACATAGTCGCCGAAAATGACGACAAGCGCGGTGATAAGGGCGAATCCAAATCCGAAAAGAACGTCTGACATGGTAATATGGCTTTCTTTAAAAAATCTTCGTTGCCCACAAAATCGCAGGCGAAAGGGCCGGAAATTCGGCCCCGGGAGATGAATGCGGCCAGTTTATCGCGACGTCGTGGAAAGTCCAGGTGGGTCAAGCAGAGCGGGTCGGAAGCCCCACGCGGCGGCGAATGTCTTCCGGCGTTTCTCCGGCCTCGCGATAAAGCCGGATGGCGCGGGCATCGTCACGTTTGGCCAGCCGCTTGCCGTCTTCGTCGCGGATCAGGCGGTGGTGCAGGTACGTGGGTGTCGGAATCTCCAGCAGCATCTGCAAGAGCACATGGATCGGGGTGGCATCGAAGAGATCCGCGCCTCGGATGACATGGCTGATATCTTGCGCCGCGTCATCTACGACGACCGCAAGCTGATAGGAGGTTCCCATGTCCTTTCGCGCAAGGACGACGTCGCCGATATTCTTGGTTAACGTGTCCGGAGAGGTTTTAACTTCCCGTAAAGTTAATGCAGTCAGGGGCACGTTAAGATCTTCGTAGGTTAACGGGGCAGGGCTGTCTTTAATGGCGCGTTCATCTTTCGCGTTTTCGCCCGCGTTAACCAGGATTCCCTTCCTTTGTGCGGGTTCGTCTAACGCATTGAAAGTTGGAAATGTGCTGGTGCTTTCGCCTGTTTCAGTGACTTCAGATTGACGTTTTTTCAGCCAGCTAAGCGCGCGTGCCATGTCCAGGCGAAGTGAGGTCCGTTCCGGGCGCTTTCCCTCTGGCGGATGCTCTGGTCGGCAAGTGCCGGGGTAGACGATTCCGTCCGGTCCGCTGATTGGTTCGCCTTCTTGCGGAGCACTTGCGGCAGCGCGAATGTCGCGCCGGTTGCAAGTGCAGGGATAAAGCAAACCCATTCCCCACAGTCGGTCCAGCGCGGCTTCATAGGCGTTCATCCGGTCGGATTGGCGCATCACGGGACGTTCCCAATCCAAACCCAACCAGGTGAGATCATCGTAGATCAGCGCCTCCCACTCGGGCCGGGCACGGCTTTGGTCGATATCCTCGATCCGCAAAAGAAACGTGCCCTGCGCCGCCCGTGCCATGTCATGGGCCAGCATTGCCGAATAGGCGTGACCCAGATGCAGAGGCCCCGTGGGCGAGGGCGCGAAACGGGTTCTCAATTCCGCTTCAGGACATAGACGGTCGACCCGATGTCCTTGGTGGGCAGGTGGGGCCCATGTTCCTCGAACACCAGTTCCATGTCCGGCATCAGGCAGACCCGATCCAGCGCATCGGTATAACCCCGGTCGGCCAGCGTCGCGTCGTTGTAGGAAAAGCCAAGGAAATTGCCGTGGCTCATCGCACCGACCAGCAGTTCCAGCGTTTCCGGCGGGGCCGCCCCCATGCTGACCACGCCGCAGGCGCAGATGGTCGGATAATCGCCCGCACCGATATGGCCAAGCGAACCGGGCTGCCCAAGCCAGACTTGGCGGTAGGCACCGCGTGCCTCGGCCTGCTTCAGCATCTCGGGCGAAACATCGGTGCCGTCAATCACCTGGAACCCGACCGCCGCAAGCGCCATGCCAGCCAGCCCCGTGCCGCAGCCGTAGTCCAACACGCCCTTTTCAACGTTAGCCCCCGATAGCCGCAGCGCAAGGGCGACCCGAGGCGGGGTGGCATAGCCCCAATCCTTGACGTCCTGGTCATAATTTTCAGCCCAGGTGCGATAGATCTCCTGCGTTTCTTCAACGCTGTGGCGGGTCCAAAGCTGATCGTCGGGGCTTTTCGTCATGGGGCAACCTTGCAAAAGCGCGTCTCGGGGTCCAGTGCCAAGTCAGGCGGGGGCCAATTGGTCTTCAACGTCCAGCCACGCGGTCCAATCCGCCTTGGCGCGGTCGGTATAGGCCTTGTAGCGGTCCTTGCGGTTCCGCCGCCCGCCCTTGGCGTCAATCGGCGGGAACAGCCCGAAATTCACGTTCATCGGCTGAAAGGTCTTGGCTTCGGCCCCGCCGGTGATGTGATGCACCAGCGCACCTGTCGCCGTGGTGTCCGGCACCGGGGGCAGGGTGCCGCCCGTTAGTTCCGCAACCGCCAACCGCCCCGCCAAAAGCCCCATGGCCGCGCTTTCGACATAGCCCTCGACGCCAGTGATCTGACCGGCAAAGCGGATATGGGGTTTGGACTTCAGCCGCATCTGGTCGTCCAGAAGGATCGGCGAATTCAGGAAAGTGTTACGATGGATGCCGCCAAGGCGGGCGAAACTGGCACTTTCCAACCCCGGTATGACTGAGAAAACATCGCGTTGCGCGCCGTACTTCATCTTGGTCTGAAAACCGACAATGTTTAACAGCGTTCCCATCTTGTTGTCGCGGCGAAGCTGCACGACAGCATAGGGTTTGACGTCCGGCTGATGGGGATTGGTCAGCCCGACGGGTTTCATCGGGCCGAATCTCAAGGTTTCGCGCCCACGCTCCGCCATCACCTCGATCGGCAGGCAACCGTCGAAGTACCCGGCAGTTTCGCCTTCGTGAAACTCGGTCTTGTCGGCGGCCAGCAAGGCGTCGATGAAAGCCTCGTATTGCGCCTTGTCCATCGGGCAGTTGATATAGGCCTTCTGCTCTTCTTCCGTCTCGCCCTTGTCATAGCGCGATTGCGCCCAGGCGACGGACATATCCACCGTGTCGGCATAGACGATCGGGGCGATGGCATCGAAGAAGGCCAGCGCGGTTTCGCCGGTTTCGGCGCGGATCGCTTCGCCCAAAGCGCCAGAGGTCAGCGGCCCCGTGGCAATGATCCAATGGCCATCTTCGGGCAGGGCGGTGATTTCACCGCGTTCCAGCGTGACATTCGGATGGGCCAGCAGACGTTTGGTGACGGCTTCGGAAAACCCTTCGCGATCCACGGCAAGCGCACCACCGGCGGGCAGGCGATGCCGATCGCCCATCTCCATGATCAGACCACCGGCCTGGCGCATTTCCCAATGCAACAGCCCGACGGCGTTCTGTTCGTCATCGTCCGAGCGGAAGGAATTCGAACAGACCATCTCGGCCAGCTTGTCAGTACGATGGGCAAAAGTCCCTTGTTCGGGACGCATTTCGTGCAAAACGACGGAGATCCCCCGATTTGCCGCCTGCCAGGCCGCTTCGGAGCCTGCAAGCCCGCCGCCGATGATGTGGAGTGTCTTGTCCATTGGGGCGATGTAGCGCCCGTGCGCCGGATTGAAAAGGGATCAGACCTCGCGGGCGAGGTTCAAATCCTCCCGGAAACGCGAAATAGTACGACGTGGCTTTGGCGCATCCTCGATCATCTGCGGTTGCGAAACGATCTTTTGGACGTGAGACTGCAGAACCTCGGCGTCATCCCCCAAGGCTTCGGGGCGGCTCTTCACGCTCCAGCCCTGACCGACACCTGCCGACATCAAAAGCCCGCCGATCAGCGCGAGATCGCGCCAGAAACCGGTCAGATCGCCGGTGGCGAACATGGTCATGTAACTTGCAAAGAACAGGATCAACGACAGAACCAGCGCGGCGGGGCGGCGCAAAACCCCGAAAAGGATCAGCGCGGCAAGGCTGATGACAACACCACTCATGGCATAGATCGCATTCGCATCGCCCAGAAACGGCTCTGCCAACCGTGCAACCTCGGCCCCTTCGATCAGGCCAAGAGCAAGGGCCACGAAATAGGACAGGATCAGAATGCGGGTGATCTGCGAGGCGGCAAAGGCCTGTGTGAGATGATCGCGCAAGGCTCGGTTCCTTCGGTTCAATTCGTTTTGCAAAAAAGGAAACTGGCAATTCCCGGACAGGCCACACAAGGTCCGGTGTCGCGCCAAATAGGCCCGACGACGTTTCGCGAGCGGAAACAGATTATCCCTTCACACAGGTATTGGGCAAAAATAAGGCGACGCTCCCGCAAGGGAACGCCGCCCGGATCTGTCGCCCAAAGTGTGCTTTACCAGAGACCACGGCGCAGCAGCGGCACCAGGGGATCGACAGACCTGAAGGGTCGGGTATGGGCATCCGCGCCCCCCGAATTTCCGAGCGACAGGGAAAGTCCGACACCGATGCGCGTTTCACCGGATGCGCTGTCACGACCGGAAAGCCCACCATGCGAAACACTGGCATAGACCCCCCAGGGCGCGCCTTCGGGGCTGTATTCGGCCCTGAGACCCGCCTCGTAAGAAATCGCCTGTAGGGCAGGTTCGTCGAATTCGGCAAGGTCCAGCGTCGCCGAAAGCTCCAGCGCGTCGGAATAGGCATGGGTCAGACCGACCCCGGCAAAGATGTAATCCAGCCCGCCATCACTGGCCGCTCCGATCCCTGCGCTGGCCTCCAGCACGCTGTCGGACCCGATATTCAGCATCCCTTCAGCCCCGACGGAGCCATAGGTCAGCGAACGGCCGTCAACGTCGCCAAGCTGTGCAAACAGCCCGTATTTCTGGCCCGCTGCCGGGGCCATGTAGAGATGTGCCACCAAAGTGCCGACGCCACCCGAGGCGGTATCGGCGAAACTCAGATCACCTTGAAACCCATGCACATCCGTAATTGCGACGTCGACGACCGCCCGGCCATCCACCCGAGAGCTGCCCGCTTCGTCCGCAGCCACACCCAGAGCCACCTCGGCCCCCGTAATCCCGAGGGAGCTTTGCGCCGATACCGGCACAGCAAGACAGGCGAAAATCGCTACCAAAACACTCTTCATGACCACACACTCTCCAACGCGGCACCCCAACCGGTAGAGTTGTTTTAGCTAAAATTGGTTTTGAAATAAACATAAATGCAATCAGAAGGTTAACGGCAGGAATTAACCTTTTTATTATTCCGGTCGAGCGGATTGATTTGCTTGGAAAATCGCGGTTAATCTGCTTGACCCTTGACCGTCCCTTCGACCGGGTGCCAAAGGGTAACATCGGTGCAGTTTCTCAGATCAGCGCGACATTCTCGCGCTGCCCCGAATCCGGGTAGGGCCGGTAAAGCCCGACCTGGACTTCAGCGATCATGTCGTGAACCAGTTCATAGTGGCGCTGGTCAATGTCAGTCGCGCCTTCGGACAGCTTCTGAAAGGCGTTTTCCAACTGCGCCATATCCTCAACCTCGATCATCAGAAGAACGTCGGAGTGATCTGACGAGGCCAGACCCAACTTGCGTCGATAAAGCGTCCAGCCACCGATCAGGCCCTGTTCTGCAAGCCCGCCCAGCCAATGATCCACAGCCGACGCAAAGGCGAGGGCCTTCGCATCGGATTTCAACGTGATCATGCAGTGATAAAGGTTCATGGGCGCCGACATAACGCCCATGACTTACCGTCACGTTAAGCCTGACCACCCTCGTCGGTGACGTCTTCCTCGTCCTGCTCGGCAATCCAGGCGACCGAAACCACCTCTTCGCCCTTCGAGGTGTTAAACACCTTCACTCCGCCAGCCGAACGTGACCGGAAGGAAATCCCCTCCACCGGCACCCGGATGGATTGGCCCGTTGAGGTGGCCAGCATGATCTGGTCCGCCGGATCGACGGGGAAGGACGCGACGAGGTCGCCACCGCGCATGGCCTTGTCCATCGCCATGACCCCCTGACCACCACGCCCGCGCACAGGATAGTCGTGGCTGGATGACAGTTTCCCGGCACCACCAGACGAAATCGTCAGGATCAGGTCTTCCGACGCCGACATCTCGGCATAGCGTTCCGGCGAAAGCTGGCCCTCGGCCACGGCTTCTTCATCCTCGTCGGGTTCGACCTCTTCCTCGGGCGCGCCGGCCATCAGGCGACGCTGTTTGAGATAGGCGGCACGCTCCGAAGCCTCGGCCTCGAAATGGCGGATCACGGCCATCGAAACCACCTTGTCACCGTCGGCCAGCTTGATGCCCCGCACGCCGGTGGAATCCCGGCCCTTGAACACACGCACCGCTGTCGTCGGGAACCGGATCGCGCGACCCTTGGCCGTGACCAGCATCACATCGTCATCTTCCGTGCAAATACGGACGTTTACGAGGTGAGTTTCATCCGGCAGTTTCATCGCGATCTTGCCGTTTGACTTGACGTTGGTGAAGTCCGACAGGGCATTCCGGCGCACATCGCCCTGGTCGGTTCCAAAGAAGATCTGCAACTGGTCCCACTCGTCCTCGTCCCGGTCCACGGGCATGATCGCCGCGATGGAAACGCCTGTCGGGATCGGCAGGATATTGACGATGGCCTTCCCGCGCGAGGTGCGCCCGCCAAGGGGCAGGCGCCAGGTCTTCAGCTTGTAGACCATCCCGTCGGTGGTGAAGAACAACAATTGTGTATGGGTATTGGCGACGAATAGCGTCGTCACCACATCGTCTTCCTTCAAAGACCCGCCCGACAGCCCCTTGCCGCCACGCTTCTGAGCACGGAATTCGGCCAGGGCTGTGCGCTTGATGTAACCGCCCGCAGTGACAGTCACGACCATGTCTTCACGTTCGATCAGGTCTTCGTCTTCCATGTCGCCGGACCAGTCGACGATTTCCGAACGGCGGGGAACGGCGAATTGATCGCGGACCTCTTTCAACTCGTTCGAGATGATCTCCATGATCCGCTCGCGCGACGACAGGATATCCAGGTAATCCTTGATCTTGGCGGCCAGCTCTTCCAACTCGTCGGTGACTTCCTTCACACCGATCTGGGTCAGGCGTTGCAGGCGCAATTCAAGGATCGCGCGGGCCTGGGTTTCGCTGAGGTTATAGGTGCCGTCGTCGTTCATCGTATGGGTCGGATCGTCGATCAGGCGGATGTAATCGGCGATGTCGGCTGCGGGCCAGCGACGTTCCATCAACTTGGCGCGCGCCTCGGCGGCATCGGCACTGGCGCGGATGGTGGCAACCACCTCGTCGACATTCGACACCGCCACGGCCAGACCGCAAAGGATGTGACTGCGTTCACGCGCTTTGCGCAATTCATAGGCCGTGCGCCGGGCGACGACCTCTTCGCGGAAGCCTATGAAATAGGTCAGAAAATCGCGCAAAGTCAGTTGTTCGGGGCGACCACCGTTCAGGGCCAGCATATTGCAACCGAACGAGGTCTGCATCTGCGTAAAGCGGAACAACTGGTTCAACACCACGTCCGGGGTCGCATCGCGTTTCAACTCGATCACCACGCGCACGCCGATCCGGTCGGATTCATCCGCAACGCCGGAAATGCCTTCCAGCTTCTTGTCGCGCACAAGCTCGGCGATCTTTTCGATCATCGAGGCCTTGTTCACCTGATAGGGGATCTCGTCCAGAATGATCGCATAGCGATCCTTGCGGATTTCCTCGACACGGGTCTTGGCGCGGATGATGACGCTGCCACGCCCCTCAAGATAGGCCTTGCGCGCACCGGATCGGCCAAGGATCACACCGCCCGTGGGGAAATCCGGGGCGGGAACGATTTCGATCAGCCGTTCGGTGGACATGTCCGGGTCTTCGATCAGTGCCAGCGTGGCGTCGATCACTTCGCCCAAATTGTGGGGCGGGATGTTCGTGGCCATGCCGACGGCGATACCGCCCGCGCCATTGACCAGCATGTTCGGAAACCGCGCTGGCAGAACCGTCGGTTCCTGATCCTTGCCGTCATAGTTGTCGGTGAAATCGACCGTGTCTTTCTCGATATCCGCCAGAAGATAGGCGGCGGGCTTGTCCATCCTGACTTCGGTGTACCGCATGGCCGCCGGGTTATCCCCGTCCATCGAACCGAAGTTGCCTTGACCGTCCAGCAAAGGCAGCGACATGGAAAACGGCTGTGCCATCCGCACAAGGGCATCATAAATCGCGCTGTCACCGTGAGGGTGGTATTTCCCCATGGTATCGCCCACGGGACGTGCCGATTTCCTGTAGGCCTTGTCGTGGGTGTTTCCAGTTTCGTGCATGGCATACAAAATCCGCCGATGCACCGGTTTCAGCCCGTCGCGCAGGTCCGGAATGGCGCGGCTGACGATGACCGACATGGCATAGTCCAGGTAGGACGTACGCATCTCGTCTTCGATCGACACCGTCGGCCCGTCGTAAGGTGGACGCTCAGGCGGCATTTCGTCTTCGTTTTCAGGCGTTTCCGGGGTGTCGCTCACGTCTGTGCTCGCTTTTGATGCCGAGGCTGGGTTTTTGTTAATCCCTTGTATCAGACCGCTAGACCTAGGTGCAATGCGGTTTTCCCCCCACAAGGCATGGAGTTGCCCTTAATTTCGGCAGATTTCACGCCCAATGTCTCAGGGGACGGCAGCACATGCACCGGAGGAGTACCAATCCTCTGTTTTTATTGAAAATTAATCAAAGCTGTGCGTCACTGGGTTCAGAGGCAGAAAAGGAACGACAATGGAACTGAGCGAAACAGAACTCTTGCTGAAGGGATACGGCCTGACAACGGCCGAGTTCTTCTATCACATGCCGGACTACGCCCATGTGCTGAACAGCTTTGTCTGGCAGGACTATGACGTGGCGCCTGACCATCCGCGCCTGTTCAAATTCGTCGAATTCTGGCAGGATGAAATCGAAGGCCCGCTTCACTCGGTCAGGTTCGTGCACCGCAAGCAGCTTGCACCGGGCGAGTGGCAGAATGTGACCGGGGAATTCACGCTGCACTAGCCTTCGGCATCCGCAGCGACAGCACCCAGATATAGGCCAGCACCAGCGAGATCACGACGTTCCAACTGGCCATCGAAAGCCCGAGGAACATCCAGGCGACCTCGTCGCACATGACGATGGTGTTTTCCACGTCCATCGACAAAAGATCATTGCCCGACAACCCCGACAGGGCGTTGCCGTCCCCGGTGCAGGACGCCGGTCCTTCCCAGAAGCCACGTTCCACGCCCGTGTGATAGACACCAATCGCTGCCGTGGTGAGCGCCGAAAGCGCACCGGCAAGCCCGAGAAGCGTCAGAGGGCCAAGCACCAGCACCAGCACACCGATGGCGATGGCCGCCCCGTGGGGCCACCTTTGCCACAGGCACAGCTTGCAGGGCGCATAGCCCAGCATCTGGAACATGAATGCGCCGAGAAGCAGTGCAAGCGAGCCGAAAGCGGCCAAGAGCATCAGGTGTTTGCGGGTCATAGGCCCAGCCATCCTTTCAAAAGGGTTACAACCGTGGCCCCCGCAAGGATCAGCGTGGCAATCCAGACGGTTCCGATCACAGTTCCACCCAGAACCAGCAATCCGTCGCGCTGCAACAACCCGGTCGAGATGATCACCACCGCGATGCCTGGAACCGTGTTGGTTCCCGGCAAGGGTACTAGGATCGAGGCACTGAACAGCACCAGCGCAAGTCCGACGATGCGATCGACAGGTGGGTGTGTCAGTGCCCCAAGGCGCGGACGGCTGACCGCCTCCAACCGTTCAAGCCAGGGCTTTGCCCGCTCGGCCAGACTTTGCAGGCCCGCTTTCGACACGTCCCTTGCGCCCAGCCGCTCGGGCAGCCAGGGCGAAGTGCGCCCGAAAAGGATTTGCACCGAAACGAACATCAGCGGCAAGGCAACGATCTGCGGGATGCCGTAAAGAAACGGGATGCAGCAGGGCAGTGCCAGGATCAAAAGAAACAGGCCAAACGCGCGTTCGTGAAGCTGGCCCAAAAGCCAGTCCAGCGTGGCGCTGTCGCCTTCGGCGTCTTCGGCCAGTTGAAAAAGCCGCCGCGAAATTGGCATCTCGTCAAAAGACTGCGCGTCCACGCGGGCCACTCCTGTTCTTTGATTGCCTGCGAAACTCGCCCTACCAAACCCCGCCCCCCCAGACCATAGGTCAAATGCGTGCCACCGGGCCTTTGTCGGGAAAAAAACCGTGAACGGGCCGGATGTTGCCGCCTTTGCGCCGTTGCCGTACCGGCGCGGCTTGTGCAGAATGCGGACAACCTGACGGTGGTGCGAGGGAGACGGGTATGCGTTGGCAAGGTCGCAGAGGCAGCGGAAACATCGAAGACAGACGGCGCATGTCTGTCGGTCGCGGCGGCGGCATCGGGATCGTCGGGCTTCTCGTCATTCTCGGGCTAGGAATGATTTTCGGCGTCGATGTCACACCGTTCTTGCAGGGTCAGGGCGGCGGCACCGTACAGCAAGGCGGCGGCGAATTGACCGAGGCCGATCAGCGTGCCGGGCAGTTCGTGTCCGTTACCCTTGCCGATACCGAGGAAATCTGGGCCGACATCTTCCGCCGGCAGGTGGGCGAACCGTACAACCCTGCCACCCTTGTCCTGTTCAAGGGCGTCACCCAATCGCCCTGCGGCAGTGCCTCGGGCGCGACGGGGCCATTCTATTGTCCCGGTGATCGGAAAGTGTACCTGGACACGAATTTCTTCACCACGATGGAGCAGCGCATGGGGGCAGGGGGCGATTTTGCCGCTGCCTATGTCGTGGCCCACGAGGTGGCGCACCACGTCCAGAACGAGCTTGGCATTCTCGGACAGGCCAACCGCGTGCGCGCGCAATCCAGCCAGGCTGATTCAAACGCGATTTCGGTGCGGATCGAGCTTCAGGCCGATTGCTTTTCCGGCATCTGGGCGCGACTGGCCGACGAACGTTTCGGCACGCTGGAACGCGGCGACATCGCCGAAGCCATGAACGCCGCCCGCCAAATCGGCGACGACACTTTGCAAAGAAATGCGGGCCGCGTGCCTCAGCCGCACACCTTTACGCACGGCACATCCGAACAACGTCAGCGTTGGTTTGCAAAGGGGTTCGAAACCGGGGATGTGAGGGCTTGCGATACCTTCAGCGCACAGCGGCTTTGACTTGATCGCGCCTCAGCCGAAGACGGGCTTTCTCGGCGCGATGCGCAAGAGCAGGATCAGCGCGATCACGACGTTCAATCCGTTCCAGGCAATTCCGTTCCAGATCGCGACCACGTAGTTCCCTGTCTGATCGAACAACCAACCGGCCATCCAGCCGCCGAGCGCCATGCCGACGATCGTGGCACTTATGACGATACCGACCCGCCGACCAGCTTCCTCGGGCGGCATGAACTCCCGCACGATGATCGCATAACTGGGGACGATCCCGCCTTGTGACAGGCCGAAAATTAGCGCGACAACGTAAAGCGACGTCAGCCCGCCGTTCAATAGAAACAGGCACAAGGCCAGCATCTGAAGGCTACCGCCCACGAACAGCGTGACCAACCCGCCATAACGGTCGGCAAAGGCTCCAAAGAACATCCGCGACGCCACGCCACCTGCCAGCATGAGGCTCAACATTCCGGCCCCCGCCGCTGGCCCGAATCCCCGGTCGATACAAAGGGCGACGATATGGACTTGCGGCATCGCCATCGCCACGCAGCACCCGATCCCAGCCAGCATCAACAGCACCTGCAACGCCATTGGCGAAAGGCCGGTCTCGGCCGCATTGGCGGCGGCGATGTTGCGGGCATGGGTGTTCGAGGCTTCGTCGATACGCCGGCGCAGCAGCAGGGCACCGGGCAGCAGCACGACCAGGGTAACCACCGCCAGCAAAAGATACGCCCCGCGCCAGCCGTGATCCGTCATGACCCAGGTCAGGATCGGTGGCCATACCGCGCCCGAGAGATAATTGCCGCTTGCCGTGATCGCCACGGCAATGCCCCGGCGTTTCAGAAACCATTGCGAGACATCCGCAATCAACGGCCCGAAACAGGCCGCCGCCCCAAGCCCCGGCAGGATGTGAAGCACCGCGACCAGGGGCAGGAATGTGCCGAGCGTGGACACCCCGAATCCCACGGCAAGACAAAGCGCAGCACCGGCCAGAACCGGCGCCATCCCCCACCTGTCAACCGCACGCCCCAGAAACAGGTTCCCGGCCCCGAAGCCAACCATCGTCATTGTATAGGGCAGCGTGGCGGTTCCGCGATTGACACCAAAATCGGCCTGCATATCCGGCAGGACGATGATCGTCGCCCACATGCCGATACTGCCGACGATGGACAACGCCAGGCTGATGCCTAGTCGGGTCCAGGAATAGGCGCTGTCGTGCTGGGAAACCGTCATGGCCGGACGCTAGGCCCGGCTCAGGCCAAGGTCCATGGAAAAAACAACCGCCTCAGATCGCCAACCGCGTCGAATGCGCGCCGCGTTCGCGGTAAGGCGTCGTGTTGTACTGTGCGCGGTAGCACTTGGAAAAATGCGACGGAGAGGCAAACCCGCAGGCCAGCGCCACGTTTATCACGCTCATATCCGTTTGCATCAGAAGGTTCCGCGCCTTTTGCAGCCGCAACTCCATGTAGTACCGCTTGGGCGAACGGTTCAGGTAGCGACGGAACAAGCGCTCCAGCTGACGGGTCGACATGCCGACCTCCTTGGCAAGGATCGAAGGGCTTTTCGGTTCCTCGATATTGCTTTCCATCATCTGGATGACGCTCGACAGCTTGGGATGGCGCACGCCGATCCGCGTCGGCACGCTCAGGCGCTGCGTGTCCTGGTCGGTGCGGATCGTGGTATAGATCAACTGGTCGGCCACGGCGCCTGCCAGTTCCTCGCCGTGATCGTCGGCGATGAACTTCAGCATCAGGTCGATCGAGGCGGTTCCCCCGGCGGTGGTGAATGTCTTGCCGTCCACCACGAAGACCGATTTCGTCAGGGTCACCTCCTCGAACTCCTCGATGAAACTGTCCTGGTTTTCCCAGTGGATCGTCGCCTTCTTGCCATCCAGAAGCCCGGCCTTGGCCAGCGAATATCCGGCCGTACACAAGCCCCCCATGGGCACACCACGGCGGGCGGTCTTTCTGATCCAGTTCAAAACCGGTTTCGTGGTGGCTTTGCCCACATCTATGCCGCCGCAGATCACCACGGTATCACCGCGCTGCACGTCCTCCAGATCACCGTCCAGCCTGAATTGCGTCGCGGCTGAACATTCCGCCGTCTCTCCACCCTCGCCAATGACGCGCCATTCATAAAGCGTCGTTCCCGCCATACGGTTCGCGATCCTGAGGCTTTCGACCGCGCAGGAATAGCAAAGCAGCGTAAATTGATCGAGCAGGACAAAGACAAAACGGCGCGGCGCATCCGGCGCGTCGATGTCGATGGTCTGAACAGAATGATCCGCCATAATCGTCCCTTCATGCCGGTCGCGGTTGCCCTGGCCCGCCTACCGAACACCAAATATTCACCTGCGACAAGACATGACGTTTCCCGAACATGCACCGGAAACACGATTTCCGAACTACTCTGCGCTTTCAAAGGGTCATTCTGCGGTTTTCAACCGGTTCCGTGCGGTCTATAAGCGGCGCTCGCAACCTATGGTGAGGATAGACCGATGAGCAATTGGCAGAAGGATGGATGGCGCTCCAAACCCCGGATTCAGATGCCGGAGTATCTGGACGAAACCGCGTTGAATGCGGTCGAGGCGCAGCTTGCAAAGTATCCCCCCCTGGTTTTTGCAGGCGAAGCCCGTTCGTTGAAGGCGAAACTGGCGGCTGCCTCGCGTGGCGAAGCCTTCCTCTTGCAGGGTGGCGACTGCGCCGAAAGCTTTGCGGAATTCAGCGCCGACAACATCCGTGACACCTTCAAGGTGCTGTTGCAGATGGCCATCGTGCTGACCTACGGCGCAAAGGTGCCGGTGGTTAAGGTCGGTCGCATGGCCGGGCAATTCGCCAAGCCCCGTTCGGCCCCGACGGAAACCGTTGGTGGCGTGGAATTGCCCAGCTATCGCGGTGACATCATCAACGATCTGGACTTCACCGAAGCCGCCCGCGTGCCGAACCCGGCAAAGATGCTCCAGGCCTATACCCAGGCCGCTGCAACGCTGAACCTGGTGCGCGCCTTCTCGACCGGTGGTTTCGCCGACGTCCATCACGTCCATTCCTGGACCCTCGGCTTCACAGAACGCGACGAGGCCGAGAAGTACCGCGACATCGCCAACCGCATCCAGGACACGCTGGACTTCATGGCAGCGGCAGGCATGACGGCGGAAACCGCCCATGAACTTGGCACGGTCGATTTCTACACCAGCCACGAAGCCCTTCTGCTGGAATACGAAGAGGCGCTGACCCGCGTCGATTCCACCTCTGGCAAATGGGTTGCAGGCTCGGGCCACATGATCTGGATCGGCGACCGTACGCGCCAGCCCGACGGTGCCCATGTGGAATTCGCCCGTGGTGTCCTGAACCCGATTGGCCTGAAATGCGGCCCGACGACGACAGCCGAGGACCTGAAAGTCCTGATGCAGAAACTGAACCCGGAAAACGAGGCCGGGCGTCTGACCCTGATCGCGCGTTTCGGTGCCGGTTCCGTGGGCGAACATCTTCCGCGTCTCGTCAAGGCGGTCAAGGAAGAGGGCGCGAACGTGGTCTGGTGCTGCGATGCGATGCACGGCAACACGATCAAGTCCTCGACCGGCTACAAGACCCGGCCTTTCGATTCCGTTCTGCGCGAGGTGCGCGAGTTCTTCCAGATCCACGCCGCCGAAGGCACGGTGCCGGGCGGTGTGCATTTCGAGATGACGGGCTCGGACGTGACCGAATGCACGGGCGGCGTGCGGGCCGTGTCCGACGAAGACCTTTCCGCGCGTTACCACACGGCCTGCGATCCGCGCCTCAACGCTTCGCAATCGCTGGAACTGGCCTTCCTTGTCGCAGAAGAGCTTTCGGCGCGGCGGAACGGCACAAGCAAGGTGGCGGTCGGCTGAAGCCTCGCCCCGATTGACAACAAAAAACGGCGGTGCCCATGGCGCCGCCGTTTTCTTTTTTCCCTGTTGGCTGGCACTCAGCCGTTATCGACCACAAGCCGCAGGTGGCCCCGCTCAACCGAAGCAGGCTCCGACACCTTCGACAGGAACGACCGGGTCGGTTTGCTTTCCACGACAGATGGCATTTCACGTTTGTGCGGCACTTCGTTGGCGGGCGCATGTTGCGGCCCGGCATAGCCCACGAGAGACTGGCGCGATTGGCCGAGGATCTCGATCCGGCGCGGCGTGCGACCAATCTTGCCCCCCATCACGATGCCACCCAACACGCGGTCGATCTGCCCCATATCACTGCGCAGGGGCAGAAGGATCATCTCGCCTTCCATCTTCTCGCGCCCGAAACCGCCCTTGGATTCGATCCGAAGGCGCACCATGGAAGGCTCTTCAAAGACCGCGACGAGGGCTTCCGAAAGGATTTCACGCGAATTCGGCATGAACAGCGCCGAAATCGGCATCTGCCGCAACTCCAGCCCCGTCAGATCGTTGATATGCGACCCGGCGATCCGGAACCGTGCCAGCCCGCCGGTGATCCGCTCCAGAATGAAGGCATTGCTTAGAACACCTTCCAGCCCGCGCGGGTCAATCTCGCACCGCGAGGGCACCAGCCGGTTCGCCCGCACCACGTTCCAATACCGCTCGATCTTGTCCAGCGACGTCAGCGACACCGCCGTCCGCTTGCGGATCAGGGACAGGATGTTGCCTTCGGGCGTCTTCTCGTTCTCGGACATTTCTTAACCTTCCACAGATGCCCGGCAAAAACACACACCGGACGAACCTCTCTTTAACCACCTCCTAAATTCTGCCACAAATTTGACGCAAGCGCCTCATTATTTTGATCGGAAGGTTAACGGGGATGTTGAAGAACTCAGACAGCGGCCTGATGTCGATGACCGGTTTTGCCTCGGCCAGCGGTGCGCTTGATGAATGGACCTGGGCGGTCGATATCCGGTCGGTCAACGGGCGGGGTCTGGACCTCAGGATGCGCCTACCGGACTGGATCGAGGGGCTGGAATCCGAAGTCAGGAAGCTCTGCCAGGCGCGGCTGTCGCGGGGCAATGTGACGGTCAACCTCAAGCTTCAGCGGGCCGTCGATGCTGCCGCGCTGACCCTGAACACTGCGGCCCTGGCCGCGGCCATCGACGCCCTCGACCAGATCGAAAAGGCCGCCGATGCTTCCGGGCTGGCGCTCACGCCTCCCAGTGCTGCCGACATCGCCCACATGCGTGGCATCATGGAGGTGAACGAAAGCAGCGACATTCCCGACGTCGCCCCCCTGCGCACTGCCATCCTTGAGACCATGACCGGCGCACTTGCTGCCTTCCAGGACAACCGCGCCAGTGAGGGGACTGCTCTCGGCGCGGTTCTGGGTGAGCAGATCGACCGCATCGAGTCCCTGGCCGCCGACGCTTCTGCGGCCCTGGGTAGCCGGGAAGAGGCGGCACGGGCGGCGATGAAACGTAGCCTTTCGCGACTTCTGGAAAATTCCGACATGCCCGACGAAGCCCGCCTTTTGCAGGAACTTGCCCTGATCGCCGTGAAGACCGATGTGACCGAAGAGCTCGACAGGCTGACCGCCCATATCGCCGCCGCACGCGCCCTGCTGGGCGAAACCGGCCCGCGCGGGCGCAAGTTCGACTTCCTGATGCAAGAATTCAACCGCGAGGCCAACACACTTTGCTCGAAATCCCAATCGACGGAACTGACCGCGATCGGGCTTGACCTGAAGGCCGTGATCGACCAAATGCGCGAGCAGGTACAAAACGTCGAATGAAACGCCGCGGACTTCTCATCATCCTGTCGTCCCCCTCCGGGGCAGGCAAATCCACACTGGCCCGCCGGTTGCGGGACTGGGATCCCGAGATCCGCTTTTCCGTCTCCGCCACGACACGCCCCGCACGACCGGGCGAGGTGGATGGCACCGACTATCACTTCACGACCGAAGCCGAATTCAAGCGCATGGTCACCGAAGGCCAGATGCTGGAACACGCCCATGTCTTCGGTAATTTCTATGGCTCGCCCAGTGGCCCGGTGGAAGACGCGATCAACGCCGGGGCCGATGTGTTGTTCGACATCGACTGGCAAGGAGCCCAGCAAATCGCCAATTCGCCCCTTGCGCCCCATGTCCTGTCGATCTTCCTTTTGCCGCCCTCGATCACCGAATTGCGGCGACGGCTGGAAAACCGGGGGCAGGACAGCGCGGATGTTATCCAGAAACGCATGACGCGAAGCTGGGACGAAATCAGCCATTGGGGCGCTTACGACTATGTTCTGGTCAACGACGATCTGGACGCGACCGAGCAAAAGCTAACCACTATCGTCACCGCCGAACGCCTGCGCCGCTCGCAACAGCCCGACCTTTCCGAACACGTCCGTCACCTTCATGCCGAGTTCGAGGAGGGCGAATGAACCTTTACGCTCTTGGTGATCGCCGCCCGCAGTTTCCCGAAGACGGTGAATTCTGGGTTGCGCCCGATGCCAACCTGATCGGCGACGTGCGTTTGGAAAGCGGGGCCAGCGTCTGGTTCGGCTCGACCCTTCGGGGCGACAACGAACCCATCATCATCGGGGAAGGCTCGAACGTGCAGGAAAACTGCGTCCTGCACACCGACATGGGCTATCCGCTGACCCTCGGCAGGAACGTCACCATCGGCCACAAGGTCATGCTGCACGGCTGTATCGTGGGGGATGGCAGCCTGATCGGCATGGGCGCGACCCTTCTGAACGGAGCCGTCATCGGCAAGGGCTGCATCATCGGGGCAGGGGCGCTGGTGACCGAGGGGAAAGAGATCCCCGACGGTTCGCTTGTCATGGGAATGCCCGGCAAGGTCGTCCGCCAGATGGAACCCCGCCACATCGAACGCAACGTGCAAACCGCGAAACACTATCAGAACCGCCAGCGCGAATACCGCGAAGGCTTTCGAAAGATCGACACATGACCAAATCCCCCCGCACGCGCGCGCTCTGGCCCGAAAGCGTCAGTCGCGCCGTTGTCACGCCCCTTCAACCCTCGGTCGTCTATGCCTCGCCCGACCCCGATGCGCTGGACGCGCAGTACGAGGGCAAGACAAGCGGCTATACCTATGCCCGCGAAGGCCACCCGAACGCCGATGTGCTTGCCGGGCTGATCGACCGGATGGAAGGCGCCTCGGGCGGCGTCATTCTCAGTTCCGGCATGGCCGCCGTGACCGTCGCGCTGATGGGTGTTCTAAAAGCCGGGGATCACGTGATCGGTGCCGATCAGCTTTATGGCCGTTCGCTGCGGTTGATGAACGAGGAATTGCCGCGCATGGGCATCGAAACCTCGCTGGTCGACCCCACGGACGTGGGCGCGGTCAAGGCGGCGCTCAGGCCCGAAACCCGCCTGATCCTGATCGAAACCGTCGCCAACCCGACCCTGCGCATCGCTGACATCGAAGGCATCGTGGCGCTGGCCAAGTCGCACGGCGCGCTGGTGGCCGTCGACAACACCTTCACCACACCTGCGCTGGTCAATCCCTTCGAACTTGGCGCGGACATCATCATCCATTCGGTCACAAAGATGCTGGCGGGACATTCGGACGCCACACTCGGCTACCTCGTCGCCCGCGACGCTGATCTCAACGACCGTTTCACCGTTCTCTCGGCCACGCTCGGGACAAACGCATCACCCTTTGACTGTTGGATGGCCGAACGCGGGCTTTATTCCTTCGACATGCGGTTTGAGCGTGCCTCCGCAACCGCCGAGGCTTTGGCGGAACGTCTGGCGGGCCTTGGTCGCGTTAAACGTGTGCTTTATCCCGGCCGCCCGGACCACCCCGACCACAATCGCGCGCAGAACCTTCTGGCAAGGGGCAGCGGCAACATGGTGAGCTTTGAAATCGACGGCGGGCGCGAGGCGGCCAATCAATTCGTGCGCGGTCTCGAAGGCGTGGCCTTTGCGCCCACCCTCGGCGACATTGCCACGACGGTCAGTCACCCGGCCAGTTCATCGCATCGCGCCCTGACGGAAGAGGGCCGGCTTGCCCTGGGTATATCCGAAGGGTTCTTTCGGATCTCGGTCGGCTGCGAAGACCCGGACACGCTGGTCGAAGCCTTTGCGAGCGCCTTGTCCTAGCCCTGGATGATCTCGAAGGTGAAATCGTCGCACAACTGGCGAACCTCGCGCTCGATCACGTCGGGCCGGGGCAAATCCGTTGCAAAGGCACGATAAATACCGTCGAAGCCAAGCGTACTCAGCAACATCGCCACTTCGATACAGTCGAAGTCATGCGCCAGAACAGGCGAGTAGATGACAGAAGGCTGAAAGTGCTCGATCGCCGCTTCGGAAAGTTCATGAAACGCCAGAAAGGACATCTGCCCGCCAATCGGCAAAGCGTTTCCCTGTTCGCACCATTCGTCCGGATCGCCAATCGCCAGTAGTCTTACAAACGACGAATCTCCGGTCGCGGCACTAAAGCGTTTGTCTACTTTGGTCGTCCCGCGCAATACATTTTCGCGCCCCATTTCATCCCCACTTGGTTACTGTCTCTCGTCGGAAAAATACCTAGAATCAAATCTTAAATTTAGCATTAGTTTTGCTAATCTATATCTCAGGATAAGGCGCAACTCAACCAATGATTGAAGAATTTGACGTCGGGTCCTTGAATCGGCTTGTGAAGCACCGGCTTTGACGGCAGAAGATGTGGCGTTTTCCAAAGGGTCTGCGGAGCGACTGGTGTGAGCGAAGTGGTCGAAGCGATATCCATCCCTGCCGTTCTGATCGACCGCGACGGGCGGATCTCGGCATCAAACGGGTCTGCGCGGCAGATGTTCGGCCAGGGCATGAACGGTCGCCACTACATCACGGCGCTTCGTCAGCCGATCCTGCTCGACGCCATCGAGCTGGCCTGCGCGACCCGTCAGAAAACCAAGGCACCTTACCTTGCCAAGGATGCCCGTGGCGATGTGACCTTCGAAGTCTCGATCGCACCGATTGCCGAAACTGCCGAAGGGCAGGGTGAGGCGGCTGTCCTAGCCTGTTTCGAGGATCACACGGCGAAAGAGGCGGCCGGCCAGATGCGGAGGGACTTTGTCGCGAATGTCAGCCACGAGTTGCGCACGCCCCTGACGGCAGTTCTGGGATTCATCGAAACCCTGCGCGGCGCAGCGCGGAACGACCCCGATGCACGCGAGCGATTCCTGAACATCATGGAAAACGAAGCCAACCGGATGAACCGTTTGGTCAGCGATCTTCTGTCGCTCAGCCGCGTCGAAGCGGACGAGCGTGTGCGCCCGACCACCGAAGTCCGGCTCACCCCTCTTGTGAAATCCGTCATGAGCACCCTGTCCACCGTGGCCGAGGAACAAGGCACAACGATCCGTACCGTCGGCCTTGAGAGTGATGCCAGCGTGCCGGGCGATCCCGACCAGCTTTCCCAGGTGCTGTCCAACCTGCTTGAAAACGCCATCAAATATTCAGGCCGCGACCGCGAGGTGACCCTGCGCCTGACCCACGCCACCCAGCATCCAATGATCCGGGGTGATGCGGTGATCCTCTCGGTCGAGGATCAGGGCGAGGGGATCGACCCTTTGCACATTCCCCGACTGACTGAACGATTCTACCGGATAGATTCGCACCGCTCGCGCGAATTGGGCGGCACCGGCCTTGGCCTTGCCATCGTCAAGCATATCGTCAACCGCCACCGGGGCCGCCTTCAGATCGAAAGCACACCCGGAAAAGGCAGTGTTTTCTCGGTGATCCTGCCCGTGGAGACCTGACAGAGGCTCCTCTTTCCGCCACGTCATACAAGCAAATCCCGGCCTGTCATAAAACTGTTACGCAACTGTCACAAAAGCATAGCGCAGGACGCCTAGGGATCGCGCAACGGAGCGCGTGGGGCGTTCCGGAACCATTCAGGAGATATTCCATGCTGAACGCGAAACTGACCGCCTCTGCCCTGGCGATCCTCGCAGTATCCGCAACCACCGCCGCTGCCCGTGACCAGGTTCAGGTCGCAGGGTCCTCGACGGTTCTGCCTTATGCCACCATCGTTGCCGAAGCCTTCGGCGAAAACTTCGACTTCCCGACACCGGTTGTCGAAGGTGGCGGTTCGGGCGCTGGCCGCAAGAAGATGTGCGAAGGCGTTGGCGAAAACACGATCGACATCGCGAACTCGTCCAGCCGCATCAAACAATCCGACATCGACCTCTGCGCCGAAAACGGCGTGACCGAGATCATGGAAGTCCGTTTTGGCTATGACGGCATCGTCTTTGCCTCGGACATCGACGGCGCTGAATTCGCCTTCACCCCGGCCGACTGGTACAACGCGCTGGCCAAGCAGGTCGTCGTTGACGGCGCTCTGGTCGACAACCCGCACACCACCTGGGCCGACGTGAATCCGGACCTTCCCGCACAGGAAATTCTGGCCTTCATCCCCGGCACCAAGCACGGCACGCGCGAAGTCTTCGACGTGAAAGTCCTGGAAGCCGGCTGTGAAGCCACTGGCGCTGCCGGAATGCTGGCCAGCGAGGACGATTGCATCGCCCTGCGCACCGACGGCGTGTCGGTCGACATCGACGGTGACTATACCGAAACGCTTGCCCGTCTCGACGCCAACCCCGAATCGATCGGCGTCTTCGGCCTGTCCTTCTATGAAAACAACACCGACAAGCTGCGTGTTGCCACCATGGACGGCGTTCTGCCTTCGACCGACAGCGTCGCGACCGGCGAATACCCCATCTCGCGCCCCTTGTTCTTCTACGTCAAGAAAGCGCACCTCGGCGTGATCCCCGGCCTTCAGGAATACATCGACTTCTTCGTCTCGGACGAAATCGCCGGTCCTGATGGCCCGCTCGCCGAATACGGCCTCGTCTCGGACCCCGAGCTTGCCCAGACCCAGGAAATGGTCTCCAGCGGCACGCCGATGGCCCCCCTGAACTAAGACGATGAAACCTTGGCGGTGCCGGGTGTGACCCCGGCATCGCCAGCACACTTCCAGCGGGGGACTTTCCATGCCAGTCGGGTTTCTGATCCTGATCGTCCTTGTTATCGGAACGGTCGGATTTTTCATGGGACGTCGGAAATCGCTGGCCAGCGCCGGTGGTGACATCCGTAAACTTCATTCGCTTCCGGGCTATTACGGACAAAGCGTCTTCCTCTTCGCCGTTGTTCCCGCCTTCCTTCTGATGATCGTCTGGCTGCTGGCACAGCCGCTTTATGTCGAAAACCGCGTCTCGGGCATGATCGACAGTGTCGACATCCAGGACGGGAGCTCGCGCAGCCTTGTCATGTCGGACGTGCGCCGGATTTCCTCCGGTCTCGACATGGCCGTCGACCAGGGCATGATGACCGAGGCCGAGATCGACGCCATGAGCGTCGACACAACCGATGTGCGTGCGCGTCTGGGCGAGGTTGGCGTCGCCGTCGGATCGGAAATCAAGGCAACAGTATTTCAGGCGGCCAAGGAATATCGCGGCATCACCGGCAACCTCGGCCTTGCGATGAGCATCGTGGTTCTCGCCGCAAGCCTTGCGGGCGCGGCCTATGCCTTTTCGCGGCTGACCCCGGATTTCCGCGCCCGCAATGTCTCGGAACGCGCGATCATGGCGCTTTTGATCCTTGCGTCCAGCGTCGCGATCCTGACAACGCTTGGCATCATCCTGTCGCTTCTGTCGGAGACGGCGCGGTTCTTCCAGATGTACCCCTGGCAGGATTTCCTGTTCAACCTTACCTGGAACCCGCAGTTCCGGGGCGGCTCCGACCTCGGCATCCTGCCGCTTCTCTGGGGCACGCTCTACGTGTCCTTCGTGGCCCTCTTGATCGCCGTGCCGGTCGGCCTCTTTGCCGCGATCTACCTCTCGGAATATGCCTCCCCCCGCATCCGCTCCATCGCGAAACCGATGATCGAGGTGCTGGCGGGTATCCCGACCATCGTCTACGGGCTCTTCGCCCTGATTACGGTCGGCCCGCTTCTGCGCGATTACTTCGCCTCACCGCTCGGTTTCGGCAACTCGTCGTCTTCGGTCATCACAGCGGGCCTCGTCATGGGTATCATGTTGATTCCGTTCGTTTCCTCGCTGTCTGACGACATCATCAACGCCGTGCCCCAGGCCATGCGCGACGGGTCCTTCGGCCTTGGCGCGACCCATTCGGAAACCATCCGACAGGTCATTATCCCCGCCGCCCTGCCGGGCATTGTCGGGGCCATTCTCTTGGCCGCCTCCCGCGCCATCGGGGAAACCATGATCGTGGTGATGGGGGCCGGGGCCGCAGCCAAGCTCAGTATGAACCCCTTCGAGGCGATGACGACCATAACCGTCAAGATCGTCAGCCAGTTGACCGGCGACACCGAATTTGCCTCGCCCGAAACGCTGGTCGCCTTCGCCCTCGGGCTGTCGCTCTTCATCGTTACCCTGGGCCTCAATATCCTCGCACTCTGGATCGTGCGCCGCTACCGGGAGCAATACGAATGACCGACATGACCGCCGGAGCCGCACCCGCCAAATCCTCGCTTCTGGCGCAGGACGTGCGCACCAAACGCCGCAACGCCGCCGAAGCCCGCTTCAAACTTTATGGCGCAATCGCCATCGGCATTTCCGTCGTGGCCCTCCTGTTCCTTCTGGTGTCGATCCTGATCAATGGCTCGGGCGCCTTCTATCAGACCTACCTGACGCTCGACGTGGAACTTCTGGAAGAAAAGCTCGACAAGACCGGCAACCGTGACCCGCAGGAAATGGCCAAGGTCTCCACCTTCGGCTACACGCCCTTGATCAAGGCCGCGCTGGAAAAAACCATTGCCGACAACGGGATCGAGATCGAAGGGCTAACGAAACCGGAAACCCTCGTCTCCAAGGAAGCCGCCGCGCAAATGCGGAATTTCGTCCTCGCCAACCCCGAGGTCGTGGGCCAGACCCGCAGTTTCGAAGTCCTCGCCAGCGGGCGGATCGACGGGTACTACAAGGGCCGCGTGACGCTTCAGAGCGCCGAGCGTGACAGCAACATTTCACCCGAGCAACTGATGCTGGCCGACGCGCTGAAGGAAACGGGCGCACTGGAGACCCGCTGGAACTGGAACTTCATCGGCTGGCCCGACGCCTCGGAAAATCGCCCCGAAGCCGCAGGGCTTGGCGTGGCGATCCTCGGGTCTTTCTACATGATGATCGTGGTGCTGGCCCTGTCCCTGCCGATCGGCGTCGCCGCTTCGATCTATCTGGAAGAATTTGCCCCGAAGAACCGCTGGACCGACTTGATTGAGGTGAACATCTCGAACCTCGCCGCCGTGCCTTCCATCGTCTTCGGCATCCTTGGCCTTGCGATCTTCATCAACTTTGCCGGCCTGCCGCAATCGGCGCCGGTGGTTGGCGGCCTTGTCCTTACCCTGATGACCCTGCCAACGATCATCATCGCGACCCGCGCCTCGCTGAAGGCCGTTCCGCCCTCGATCCGAGAGGCCGCGCTTGGGGTAGGGGCCTCGAAAATGCAGACCGTGTTCCACCACGTCCTGCCGTTGGCCGCGCCCGGCATCCTGACCGGCACGATCATCGGCCTCGCACAAGCCCTCGGCGAGACAGCCCCGCTTTTGCTGATCGGCATGGTGGCCTTCGTGCGCGAATATCCCGCAGGCCCGCCCGAAGGCTTCTTCGATCCGGCCACGGCCCTGCCGGTCCAGGTCTACAGCTGGTCCACCCGCGCCGACCCGGCCTTTATCGAACGGGCCTCGGGCGCCATCATTGTGCTGATGATTTTCCTTCTGTGTATGAATACACTGGCCATCATCCTCCGCCGTCGCTTCGAGCGCCGCTGGTAAGGGAAGGATATACCCGATGAACGACATGCGAACGATTGAGCGGACGACACAAATGGATGAATTCAAGATCAGTGCCAAAGACGTCCAGGTCTTTTACGGCGATAACCACGCCATCAAGGACGTGAACGTCGACATCCTCGACAAGACCGTCACCGCCTTTATCGGGCCTTCGGGCTGCGGCAAGTCGACGTTCCTCAGGTGCCTGAACCGGATGAACGACACCATCGACATCTGCAGGGTCGAGGGCGATATCATCCTTGACGGCGAAGACATCTATGACCCCAAGGTCGACCCGGTGCAGCTTCGCGCCAAGGTCGGCATGGTGTTCCAGAAACCGAACCCCTTTCCAAAGTCGATATATGACAACGTCGCCTATGGCCCCCGCATTCACGGACTGGCCCGCAGCAAGGCCGATCTTGATGAAATCGTTGAGAAATCCCTGCGCCGTGGCGCCATCTGGGACGAGGTGAAAGACCGCCTGCACGCCCCCGGCACTGGGCTATCAGGCGGTCAGCAACAGCGCCTTTGCATCGCCCGCGCCGTCGCTACCGAGCCCGAAGTCCTCTTGATGGACGAACCCTGTTCTGCGCTCGACCCGATCGCCACCGCCCAGGTCGAGGAACTGATCGACGAATTGCGCCAGAACTACTCAGTCGTGATCGTCACCCACTCGATGCAGCAGGCCGCGCGCGTCAGCCAGAAGACCGCGTTTTTCCACCTCGGCGAACTCGTCGAATACGGCGAGACCGGGCAGATTTTCACCAACCCCGAAGACAGCCGGACCGAAAGCTATATCACCGGCCGGATCGGGTAGGAGCAGCAAAATGAACGAACAACATATTGCCTCGGCCTTCGACCGCGATCTTGAAACCATCCAGGGCCTCTTGATGAAAATGGGCGGGCTTGTCGAAACCGCCATCCTCGACGGGGCCAAATCGCTGGCCGACCGCGACGTGGAACTGGCCGAAAAGGTCCGGGCCGGGGACAAGGCCATCGACGCGCTGGAAGAACAGGTGAACGAGGAAGCGACCCGTGTGATCGCCCTGCGTGCCCCCACGGCCAGCGACCTGCGCACCGTCATGACAGTCATCAAGATCAGCGCCAACCTCGAACGCTGCGGCGATTACGCCAAGAACCTTGGCAAACGCACCACGGTGCTGTCGGAATCCACGCAAGTGGACGGCGCAGACGTCTCGATCCAGCGGATGGCGCGCGAGGTGCAACTGATGCTTAAGGACGCGCTGGATGCCTATATCCAGCGCGACGCGGAACTGGCCGAACAGGTGATCCTCAGGGACGAAGACGTCGACAAGCTGTATAACGCTGTTTTTCGTCAACTCCTGACCTATATGATGGAAGACCCCAGCAACATCACAAGCTGTATGCACCTGCATTTCATCGCCAAGAACATGGAACGGATGGGCGATCACGTCACATCCATCGCCGAACAGGTGGTTTACCTTGTCACCGGCAGTATGCCTGACGATGCCCGTCCCAAACAGGACCAGACGTCCTTTGTGAGCGAGGAGACCTGACGCCATGTCCGCGGCACATCCGCATGTTCTGGTGGTCGAGGACGAACCGGCCCAGCGCGAAGTCCTGGCCTATAACCTCGAGGCCGAAGGCTATGGCGTCGCCAAGGCCGAAACGGGCGACGAAGCGCTGATGCTGGTCGACGAAGTCCAGCCCGATGTCATCATCCTTGACTGGATGCTGCCGGGTGTGTCCGGCATCGAAATCTGCCGCCGTCTGAAGACCAAGCTCGAAACCCGTGCGATCCCGGTCATCATGCTGACCGCGCGAAGCGAGGAATCCGACCGGGTGCGGGGGCTTGAAACCGGGGCAGACGATTATGTCGTCAAACCCTACTCCGTCATCGAACTCATGGCCCGCGTGCGCACCCAGTTGCGCCGTGTGCGTCCCGCCAGTGTTGGAGAACGGCTGGAATACGACGACATTACGCTGGATGCCGAAACGCACCGCGTGGTGCGCGGCGAGGATCCGATCAAACTTGGCCCTACGGAATTCCGGCTCTTGTCCACCTTCATGGAAAAGCCGGGGCGGGTCTGGTCACGCGAACAACTGCTGGATCGGGTCTGGGGCCGCGACATCTATGTCGACACACGCACCGTCGATGTCCACGTCGGGCGTTTACGCAAGGCGCTCTGCCAACACGGCGGGGAAGACCCGGTGCGCACGGTGCGCGGCGCAGGCTATGCCCTTGGCTGAATGAAGGGTGGGGAAGGATGCCCCGGTCAAATCAACGCCGCGCGATCCCCACATCGGCCTGACCACCGGTTTCCGGCTGCAAGGTCGAACAGACCGCTGCTCCGCCTTCTGCAAGCTGACACTGGATCTGGCGCTGGTGGACGTAACCACCATCGCTGCACATGAGATTGCCGGGTTCGACAACGGAAAGCCCAAGCTCGTTGTACTCTGCCGTGATCGGGCCTTCGCAGGTTACCCCGGCAGTGTCGCGCATGATCTCCTTGCCATTTCCGGCCGCATCGAAACACATCTGCCATTCCGAATAGGAAGCGACGGAATTGTCATCGACATCCCGCGTCTGGTAATTCAGCGAAACGTCCCAACAACCATATAGCATTGGATCGGCCCGGTTGACCCAGCCCCGTTCGATCAGGGGGCGTTTCGGATCGGGATGGGTGGCCACGCATTGAAGCCCCGCCAATTCGTCCTCCAGCGCATAGATGTTCCTGACAAGATCCATACGCGAGGCATCCAGCGCCACAAGCTGCGTCTCGGCGGCAATCTCACTGGTGGAACGGCAATCCCCATAGCGATCCAGAAAGGCCAGATCCAGCGCACAGGACTGAAGCACCAGAACGGCGGCAACAGCAACGACGGCGACCATCGTCAGGGACAAAAGCGACAGGAACAAAAGCAAAGGCATTGGCAGACCAGACAGATTAACAACCCGCTGAAAGGGTGGACTGAATTCGCGCCGGGGTCAATTGCCGCGCAGCGGGTGCGAATGACAGTTTCTGTAAGTTGTCAGCCCATGAATACGCGGTATCCTGACCGGCAAGAACCGCCGAAAGGAAAGGATCGCATGGCACCTGCCGTTCCAAAACTCGCCATTGCCAATGGATGCAATGAAGTTACTCTGGCACGGTCGCTTACGATGTCAGGGGGAAATGTGGTGAGTATGGCAATGCGCCGAATTGCAATTGCGCTTTCGATTATGATGTTCCTTGTCGCCAGCGCGAGCGAAAGCCTGGCAATCGAGCGGACCGGCGCGGTCCTGTGGTTCGATGGAAACGTTCCCGACCCGAACCATACCGTGGAACACCGCCGCCGCATGGCCGATTTCGTCGACGCCTATAAGGGCGGTAACACCTTTCGGGTGAACTTTGTCTCGTCCCGACAGGGCGGGGCACTGGCCCAGGCCATAGCGGCCCAAAGCTATGACATCCTCGTTCTCGACCTTCTGGCCAACCGGTCTTACCTGAACGCGGACGACTTTGCCGCCCTTCAGGGGTTCTATGCCTCGGGGAAGCGGGCGTTGATGCTGGATGGCTCGTTCTGGATTCGATCCATCCGGCACAACCGGACGACGAACTTTCCCGGAATAAACGGCGCAACCGGCGCGCTGACGATCAACCAGTTGACCGCCATCCTCGACGCCGGCGGCGGTATCCTGATCGGCACCGATCACAATTCCTATCAAGTCGGCGCAAACGACGCGCTGCGAGCGCTCATACCGGATGCGAAATTCCAGGGACTGACCTCGCCATCCACCAACGGTTCCTTCATCGGCACTGTTCTTCTGGCCCATGCCGAGCCGGTTCGGGCCATCGACATCCTCGAACACTGGCAGACCATCCCCAACCAGGGCGAAGCGCCCGTGGGGAGTTTCACCGATTTTCAGGGTCGTCCGGTTCAATTGTTCAGTCTTGTCTCCACCGCGGATCAGCCCGGACGGGGGGCCAAGCGCCCCTATATCTCGGCCAGTTTCGATCCCGGAGACGAAGAATTTGCCATCGATTCAGACACCGCCCCGGTTGTCGACGACACACCGCCCGAGCCGGAATTACCGGACAACATGCCCACCCGGAAAGGCCCGCCAAAGCCCTAGTTCGCGTCGATTGCCAGCAAAAGCAATTCGTTCTCGCTCATGTCCGGGGTTTCGCCATAGGCGGCCAAATCCTCCCAGAACCGGGTCAACAACGTCAAAAGCTCGGTCTGGCCGGAGCCTTCCAACTCGCTTTTCAGGGTGTCGAAGGCCCCCTGACGCTCTTCCGAGCCAATATCGCTGGTCAGGGTCTCAAGGGCCGAGCGATAGGATAAAAGATAGGTCAGAAGATTGCTGCGCAGGTTCGCGATGCGCGTATTCGTGTCGCCCCATTGCTTCAGGATGCGGTCACGCTGTGGCCCCGAGGGCGTGCTTTCCGCCAAGTCGCGCAGGCCCAAAGCCGAGTACTGTAGCCGCGAAACCTCGTCGCTGTCTTCGATCAGCGAATCCACGAAGGCGGCCCCACTCAAAAGCGTCGATTTCGCAGCCTCGGCCAGCGATTGTTCCGCCGCTTCCCGCGCCACCCGGAACTCCAGTTGCAGCGCGCTCAGGGCTTCCTTCCGTCGCGGGTCAACCTCGGTTTCCAGCATCGACGTCAGTTCCGACATGGGATCACCGGTGCTTTCGCTGCCGCCTTCCGCCTCGGCAATCCAGCCTTCCTGGATGGCGACATAATCCGCATCGTTGACGATATGGGCCGAGATCACAGGACGGATTCCGAAAAAGGTGCCCACCAATGCCGCCCCGGTGCCGCTGGAAAACATCGGATATTCCCGGCGATGCGCGGTATAGATGTCGCGTTCTTCCGTATCAATCGACCCGCCTCGCGTCACAAGCCCGCCTGCCTGTCCATGGGACCGACCAACCGCATTCAGCCGATAAGGCTCCAGCATCAACTCTTCGGCGTTGCCGTAAAGATCGAACAGGCCAAGCGCATTGGGCGAGCGGATCCCGACCGGCCTCAGCTTGCCCCGGCCCTGACCGGGGGCCTGGTAATGGGCAAAATCGGAAAGCTCGCCATCCCCGAAGAACCGCCGCCCCAGGAACAGGCTCGGGTCCGACGCGATGCCGCCCCGCGTCGCATATTCCCATTCCACTTCCGTCGGCAGGCGCAAAAACCCGATCCGGTCGCCCTCGGCAGGAAGGGCATCACGCGCATTCGCCATCATCCACTCGGTCAGGGCCCGTGTCAGATCCACCGCGTCGAACCAACTGAGATCGCCCTGCGCGAACTGATCGCGGCGCGTGAAGGGCGCATCGCAATCGCCCGTGATCGCGCGGTACTGCGCGACGTTCATTTCGTAACGCGCGATGAAAAAGAAACTCGCCCGTGCCTCGCGGTCGATGAATGGTCCACGCAGATGGGTCGGGCGCAGGTAGTCGGAAAACCCCGAATCCGGGTTGGATTGCCCCATGCGGAACGGGCGGTCGGACAGGGGATTGTCGATGTCGGTCGGCACGGTCACACGCTGAAACGCCATGCCGCCACCGCAGGGCAGGGGAACGATCAGATCGGCAGGTGCCGCCCCCGACAGGATCGGGCCGGGGTCGATCAACTCGGGCGGCCAAGTTTCCTGGGCCTGCACCGGTGCGGCCAGCACAACCATCGAAAGGATCAAACGCCTGAAACTCATCATGTCGCTCCCTCGCGCAGGACATCCGCGGGATCGGTGCGCGCCGCCTGCCGTGCCGCGGCAAAGGATGCGCCGACCACGAACAACAGCACAAGCACGGAAATCACTGCCGCCTGCCCGAAGCCAAGGGACAACAACCGGTTTTCCTCGACCAGCCCGCTGTCGAACAGCCGCTCGGCGATCCGGGCCGAGACGAGATACAGCGCAAAGGAAAACACCAACCCCAAGGCCCCGGACACCAGCGATTGCACGGTCGGATAAAGCCAAAGCCCACGCCCGCCAATGCCCAGAAGCGCCAGTGCAGCAAAAGTTCTGCGCTTGCGCACCATCTCGCCCCAGAACCCGAAGATCAGCGCGGCGGCAAGCCCGACCCCGGCAATCGACGCGGTAAAGATCAGGGCAAGGTTCAGGTTACGCCCCAGCCCCAGAACCGCCGCCACCTCTGCCGTGCGTGCCTCGGTCTGAACCGCAAGCTCGCTTTCCATGCGTGTCTGAAGTACGGCCAGGCTTTCCAGATCCCGCGCAAAAACACGCAAACCCTCGAACTCGCCACTGCGCTGGCCAAGCGGTCGGCCGTCTTCGATCCCGAAATCGGGCAGGGCATAACCGTCGTAAAAGGCTTCGACCAGATCCAGCACCTCGATGGAGGCCAGAACACTGCGCCCACTGGCCCGCGCACCTGGCAAGACTTCGACCACGGTCAGCGTCTGCAACAACTGCCTTGGGCGATCCTCGGCCTGAGTCACGACCTGGATGCGACTGCCGATCTGAAGCTCAAGCTGGGCCGCAAGGTTGGCGCTGATAGCCGCGTCGCCCGGTCCGATCCGGGTGTCGTCGGACAGGTTCGGATCCCCCGTACCCGAAGGCACCAAAAGCGCCTCGCGCCGCTCACGCCCGCCTTCGGCGCGGACGTTCACATAGTCAAAGACACTGCGCGTCTTCAGCGTCACGAACCCGCTTTCCTCCCAGGACGCCACCAGTTCGGCTTCGGCAGGCCCGAACACCTCGTTTCCAAGGGTGTCGATCTGCAAAGTTCTGGGGTCCGACAGCAAGCGTCCGATCAGCGCGTCGTAAACCCCGTTCTTTACCCCGAATAGCACCAGCAAGGGCACAAGCACCCCGGCGATGATGGCAATGTTGCAGATCAGGTGGATCTTCTGGTGAAACAACTCACGCAGGGCAAGCGAGACAATCAACCTCATGCCGCACCCTCGACGGCCATTTCACGCACCCGGCTCAGAACCTGCCCGGCATCGCCCGTAGGCTCCAGTTCCAGGCGCAATCGTCGTGGGGCGCAAGAGTCCAGCAGATCAAGGTCGTGCGAGGATATGACAACCGCCGCCCCGCCGATCTCGGCAGCCTCCATGAACATCTTCAGAACGGTCGTGGCATTGTCGGGATCAAGCGCGGCCGTGGGTTCATCGGCGATGACAAAGGCCGGGCGATGCGCAAGCGCGCGCGCAATGGCCACCCTTTGACGCTGCCCGATGGAAAGCGCCTGCGGTAACAGCTTTCTCAGGTGATCCAGCCCCAGTTTTTCTTCAAGGCTTCTTTGCCAGGCATCATCAATCCGCCCCGCGATCCGCTGGCTGACCGCGATATTCTCGGCCACCGACAGGAAGGGCAACAAGCCCCCCGACTGGGGAACAAACCCGAACAAACTGCCCCTCAGGGCGGGGGCATCGCTCTGGGATCGCCCCTTTTCCCACATCGCTGCCAAATCAACGTCCAGGTCCGGCGTCCGCACGCGATAGGTGCTGCCGGGAAAGGGGCGGCGCAAAAGGCCCAGCACTTCCAAAAGCATCGTCTTGCCCGTGCCGCTCGGACCGCTGACACCGATCACGTCACCCGATTGCACCTCCAGATGATCGACCTCCAGCCGAAACGCGCGATCCGAGTCCGAAGCTCCGACGGCAAGGGTTTCAATCCGCAGATCGGAGGTCGCACTAGTCACGGCAGAACGTCAAACGGCATGGCATAGACGTGCTCGCCATCCGGCGCGCCCTCGTAAGGCGGCGTCCAGACCCCGGCATCGAACAGCCATTTGCGATACTGGGTCAGCTTCTGGCGCAACCCGTCGATCACATCGCGGCGCATCATCGCGCTTTGCAGCCAGCGATCTTCGGTCATGCGCAGGATGGTGCTGCGATAGGGAAGGCGGTCCAGGTATTCCAGCGACCCCCCGATTTCATTCGAACTGCTTTCGGACAACAGATCGGGATTGGTGACGACCTTTTCGATCGTGGTCTGGATCTGGCCGTGAAAGCTCTGCATTTCCTCGGCATCGCCCGATTGCTCGGCCAGACGCACAAGGTCCTCCAACAGTTTGGCCATCGTCGCCATCTCGTTCTTGGTAATCAGAAGGCGCGGTTCAATCGACAGTTTGCGCGGCGCCTCGACGGCCTTGTCCGACACCCAGCCGGTAATCACATCCGGCGGGCGCGTGTTGTTGCGGTCGCCAAGCCAAGCCAGTTCCATCGCGTCGAACAGACCTTTCAGGTTCTCGTCGGTCTCCGCCTCGGGCGCGACGGTCTCTTCGCCCTGAAGTTTGCGCACGTGATCGGTGATCGCGGTGACCAGACGACTGGCAACACCCTCAAACGCCTCTTCCGAGCCATCCTCGATCGGGAAATAGAAACTGCGGTCGCCGAACCGCGACAACTCGCGATAGGCGTCTGCGGCATATTCATGTGTCCCGGACCCGCCCGGCGTCTTCAGGTGAAGCGTCATCAGGGCCACGTTGCGCTCTTCCGCCTCGGCCTGAAGCTCGCTCGGACCAATCGGCGAACGCGCGTTCGGATCGCGCGGATCTTTCGGCCCGGCGTCCGTCACAAGGATCACGTAACGGGCATTGACCGGACCTCCGCCGTTTACCGACTGCTCCCAGTCGATCTTGTCGATGGCGTCTTCGACACCGGCAAGGCTGTCCTCGTTGAACCCCGGAGAACTGACAAGCGTCACATCGGTCGCTTCGGCCAGGGCCGCCAGAACCGGGGCCTCATCGTCACGCCGTTCAAGATTGGCAAGGATCTTGGTGCGATACTCCAGTTCCGGCACCGCATCGGTGCTGTCGCGGAAACCAACTACGCCGAAATTCACCAATTCGCCAATCTCGGTCCCGGCAATCCGTTGCACCGTGTTTTCCAACACCCTCTGGGTCAGCGCGATGTAGTTCCGCATCGAAGAGGTCGTATCCAGCACGAAAACGATACCCACGTCGAAATCATCCGCTTCGGCATTTGAAGGCGGCGGCGCGCGCTGTTCTTCCTTGTTGATGCTGGCAATCTCCATCAACAGGATGTCTTCGTAACTGAGCGGGTGCAGATCCTCGACGAAATCCAGGATCGGCATGACGTAAAGCTCATCGCGGATATTGACGAACTCCGCCGGTTCGACGCTGACGACCCCAAGCTGCCCCTCGACGGATCCCGCCTCGGCCTCGGCCACCAGACGTTCCTGCACGTCCACCAACGCTTCGTGGTTCATCAGGTCACGCAGGCTCTGTTCGGAATCGAAAATCAACTGCCGGCTGCGATCCGCAGGGTTGGTAAAGGCGGCAATGACGTTGTGCTTCCAATCCACCAACCCGCTGGCCTCGCTCCAGCCCGTCGGCGGCCGCGCCGAGGACGGGCCGATCTGCACCCAATCCCCCTGCCGGGCAAAGACATAGAACGGCTGGAACGGTGCATAGCGTTCGATCAACTGGCCATTGGGTGCATCGTACAACTCTGCCGCAGGGCGCGTCAGCACCCTTTGGAACACCGTCGACGTGCCCTCGACCAAAAGCGGCGTCTGGGCCGTTGCGGGCAGGGCGAGCCACAGTGCGATGAAAGCGGCCCCCAGAATGCGCAGGTGAGATTTGATCGTAACCTTGGTCATTGGCAAAAGTCCTCGAATGCGCCCTCTGACAGGGTGTCTCCGACAGCGGCAAGCCGCTCGCAAACGGACGTCAGCGCCTCGGCAGCGCCGACACCGTCGCCTGCGTCGCGGGCGCGTGCATAATATTCCGCCGCGCGGGCGGGATTGTCGGCAAAGGTCAGGCCGATGTCGGTCTCGATGACCTCGATCACCGCGTCCGCGTCATACATCCGCCCAAGGGCGACAAGAGCGGCGGGGTCTTCAGCCGCCACACCTTGCTCGATCAACCCAAGCGCGTCGTCCGCCGTCACCGCACTGCCGCAACTGGCCAATTGGTCAAGCAAGGCACCATAGCCCTGATCGACCACCGACCGAAGTGCTCCGGCAGAACAGGGGTTCTCGGGAACCGGTTCGGGTTCCGGCTCAGGCTCAGGCTCCGGTTCGGGTTCAGGCTCGGGTTCCGGCTCGACCGGGGCAGGCGGCTCTGGCGGCAACTCTTCCTGCTGCGTCATGTACCAATAGGCTCCCCCGGCAACCGCCGCAGCCACGACCAAGGCAATCAACCCGATCCAAAGCCCCTTGCCAGACCCGCCTTCTGCGGCCTCAGGCTTGCCAGTGCCAGTGCCAGTGCCGGTGCCAGTACCTGTATCACCGTCATCACCATCGCCGCCCTCGCCAGCATCCCCCTCATCGTCCTTGTCCAGCTTGCCCTTGCCCACAAGGTTCGGACCGCTCGATGCGCTCTGAAGCGTGGGCGTCGGGGACACCCCGCCCAGGGTCGCGGCTGCAGGCCCGTGCATGATGTCGTCGGGCCAGCTTGTTTCGTGCTCGCTATCACCGATCCCAAGAACGATCGGCGTGTATTCCTCAATGAGGTTCACGATTTCGGTGCCGACCACGAACTTTGCCTGCCCGTCATCGACCGTCACGGGATAGGGGCCGAAATAGGCTTTTCCCGCCTGCCAGCCATCCTCGCCCAGATAGCGCTCGTTGAAACTGTTGCGGATCGTCAACGTCACCGCTTCGCCTTCGACGGCACCGGCATCGACGGTGACCACGGCATAACCGCCGCGCGGGTGACTTGGGTCTGGCTTGATGGACAGCATTCCGTTTTCCCCGATCAGACGCTCAGACCATTGACGATCTGGCCGATGCGCATGTTCTGTTCGACATTGATTGCACCGCTTTCGCCGTCCTGCGCATTGCCGACGAAAAGCGATTCCAGCGTGAAGACCCAATCGGTCCAAAGCTCGGTATGCGCCGCACGCGCAACTGCGGGCAGATCATCCGCGGTGTCCGACGTGGTTCTTGCCTCGAAGGCCTGGCGCACCGAACCATCCGGCAAGGGAATTTCCGGGCGTTCACTGTCCGACATGTAGGACGCGCCAAGGGTCGTGACGAAATCATTGATCCGCTCGCTGCAAACGATGGCGGCAGGCGGGGCCTGCTTGTCGACCGTCAGACCGAACCCGACCTTGCGCAGATCGCTCAGCATCAGGTCGCGGCATTGCAACCGCTGGAACCCATGCACCATTTCGCTGATCAGGGCGGCGGCGTTTTCCTGAGTCAATTGAAAGACCGCCAACTGGTGCTCGTCATCCTTCAGACGGCTCAACCCCTCGATCCAGACATCGACCGCCGTATCGGCCTGAAACGCCTCGGGCGACATCGTCTTGATCTGGGGCGGCGCCGAAGACGGATCGTCGGGCGCGGCACTCGCGGGTTCTGCGGCAGGTTCCTCGGCCGTGGCAGCCCCGTTCGTTGCACCGGGGCGCAAGGGGGCGGCGGGTCGCGCAGGCGCGCCGGGACGCAGGGGCGCGCCGGGCCGCATCGGGGCAGCCCCCCCGGCAGGGGCGGCCCCCGCAGCGGCACCGGGTTTCACCAGTTCTTCGGGTTGCGCGGCGTTGGTCAGCCGCACGATGAAGGGAACGCGCGAAATCCGGTCTTCGATCAAGTCCTGATCCACGCAAAGCGAACCAAGCAGCGCCCCGAACCGATACCCCTGCAAGGTCAGCTCTAGACGGTCGATGATCGACCCGGCCAGGGCACGCTTTTCCTCGATCCGTTTCTCGATATCGTCCGAAACATGGAAACCGGCCAGTTCGGCCAAAAGACTGGCGGCCAGATGTTCCACCTGGTTCGAAATCTGGCGCAACTTGCTTTCGGGTTTGCAGACCTTGGTCAACTCCTCGACCAGGTAACTGACACCGCCATCATTCAACCCAAGTGCAGCGTCCCAGGCCCGCTCGGGATCCTTGAAATGCTGCTGCACGGGACCGGCCCTCAGGCACCCGGCCTTCAATTCGGCCACCCGCTCGACTTCCTCGGGGCGGAACTCGACCTCGCGGTCGTCCTCGTAAACGATCAGCGACTTGATCGGGTAATAGGGGTTCCGCAGCCAGTAACAGTTGTTGAACGGCGTCGTCGGCGTCCACTTGTGGACCCAGGAATCCGACACCTTGCCGAACCCTTTCAAAAGCGAGGCATCCATCCGCCGCTCGAACCGTTCGTGATCTTCGGCACTCGACGCGCTGTCGATCAGGTGCTTGTCGAACTTGGTCATCACGAAGAACAGGATGCAGTCGTTCTTGGCCCGTTCCTCGGGCGTGGTGCCGTGGGTCAGGTCGATCCAGTTTTCCACCAGCCCCGGCAGGCTCAGCGTTTCCATGTTGCTGTCCGGCACGCAGAGCAGCATCGAGGTGATTTCCTGGTTCGCCACATATCGGTCGAACAGATAAGACACCTTGCCGCGCAACAGCATGTTCGTCACGGCTTCTTCCGGGTTTTCCAGCGTCTTCGCCAGGGGCAGCTCGAAACGGTTACGTGCGCCCGGAAAGTCCAAAAGATCGGTTTCCGCGAAGAACTCCGAAGGCTGTGTCTGCATCGGGAACACCAGCTCGGCGGCCAGCGCACAGATGATCGCGCGGTTCAGGCTCGCCGTCTTGCCGCTGGCGGTCTGAACGCTCAAGAGGTCCACATCCTCGGGACCGAACAACCCCTGAAGCGTGTTGACGTCGATGATCGAGGTGTCGCGCGGCTGAAGTGAATCCAGCCCGGCATAGATCACCTCGGCATGGTCAATCTTGGCCAAAGCGCTTGCCAGCTTGACGTAAAGGTCGGTCAACTCCTGATAGCCGCCCCAGAGGATCGACAGGAACGCCCCGCGATCCGCCGTCGACATGCGCGGCGCAAGGGCCGCCGCCTCGTCCCAGAAACCCTTCAGACCAGCGGCATAGGCCACCTTGCCGAAGGTCTTTTCCACGTATTCGGCGATCTCGTAGACCTCTTCAAACGACATCCCCGGCACTTCCGGCCCGTTCGCCTTGCCCGAATGCACATCGAAATGCGCCTTCAGCGAATCCCGGTCGGGTTGCGGTTCGGACTGGTCGCCGTCTTCGAAGAAACTGTTGATGATCGTGCGCACGATATCGGCTTCGGTCAGAAGGTTCAGCTTGATCGGAAACCCCTGCGGCGTCGGATCCTTGCTCATGGTGAAGCGTGTCACCAGACCCGTCGATTCCCCGTCGCCCGCCGGGTTGATCTGGCTGATGTAATCCAGCGTTCCCTGCGGATCAGGGAAATCGGCCACAAGCCGACCGTCCTCGGGCCGCGCAAGGACCGACACAAGGAATGACTTGCCCGCCTGGCTGGGGCCGAACACGCTGACGCTCATCTTCGTCTGCGCCGACTTGCCCAACCGCTCCGCACGCCGCGCCCCCTTGCGCAGCAGCTTTGAAAGCTCCTTCTTGCGCGCCGCAACCTTTTCGTCGTTCTCTTCGTCGTTGATCCAGTCGAGGGCTTCGCGCGAAAGACGCGCGATCTCGTCGCAACGGGCGGCAAGTGTGTCTTGTGAACTCATTCTCTCGTTCCCCTCGTCAAATCCGGAACACGCCCGTGTCCAGCCAGTAATCGTCCTCGAACCCAAGCGTGTGCAGCGAAAGCGTCATGTCGGAAACCTTCATCGCATCGCCCTCGCCATCGGTGACTTCACCGATCCTGATGGCTTCCTGCATGGATTCGCGCCTCAGCTTGGCTTCGGAATCTTCGGCGTCGTCATCGTCGAATTCCGCCTTCTGCAACTCAATCTGGATCGGCCCCGGCCGCCCCTGTGCCTGCGCGTTGGAAAAATCCAGCCGGTAAAGCGGCGTCGTCGTCCAGCGTTCCAGCGGCAATTGCCGCGATCCGATAAAGACGGGCGAGAACAGCCGCACAACAGCGGTTTCGCCCCCCATGGACTGGTCGGGATCGAAGTTCGAAAACAACAGACGGTCCTCGACGATCTGACCGTTGCTGTCCATCTCGCCGATGAACCGGGCCGTCGATTTCATCTGGAACGCCCCGGTGACGACCTTGAAGTTCGGAATGCGGTTTTCGCTTAGCGCGATCAACATGCCTCCGACGGCCACCGTGCTTTTCGGATCACCAATGCGCTGCGTGATCGGATCGCGGAAGGGATACCACCGGCCCGTCTTGTAGGTATGCATGGAAATCAAGCGGTTCGGCGAAACGACCAGCATCTCTTCGATGATCGCCCGCACGGCGGGCAGGCGAGACGGACGCCCGGTCAGCAACACAAGATCCGTGCCAAGGTGGTCAATCACCTCGCACATGTTGCCCAGAACCTTCTGGAACACCTCGCGGCTGATCGCATCGACCTCGCCACGGGTGGTCGACAGGACAAGGTTCGCAAACCGCCACTCAGGCGCGCCGACCGACGCGGCAGCCCCTTCGATATAGTTGAGAATGCCGTCGCCAAGATGAAGCTCGGGCACCCGTTCTTCCAGTTCTTCCCCATCCTCGACCTCGACCGGCTCTTCTTCGGGCAGGGGGCCGTCGCCCAGGATCTCGGCCACGGAAAGCTCGAACCGCTCGAACTCTTCCGAGTTTTCGCAATGCTCGATCATCGCCTCGGCCAGCGGAACCAGCGCACGCAGGGCAAACTGCCGCCGCCGCTGCACCGCTTGCTGATCCTGCCCGCCGATGTCACCGCCGAACAACTCGCGCAGCTTCTCGCCCACGTAGCGGCCACCGGCAGCTTCGATCGAGGTCTGGATCTTCGGCAGCAGGATCGCCCCGATCACCCGGTGAACCAGATCGTCCCCGGCCACGCGGAATCCTTCGCGGAAGGTCTGTTCGGGATGCAGCACCCGGTCGGATTCCCCGCGATAGGTGGTAATCATCAGGTCGGTCGTGCCACCGCCTATGTCAATGCAGGCCAGCCGCAAGGAAGGCTCCATCGTGCCGTCCGCATTCGCCCGCTCGCGCCCCTTCAAACGCAGGAAGGTGTCGATCCGCCCGTCGAATTTCTGGGTCAACTCGCTGTAAAGATAGACAAGCTGCGTACAGGATGCCTCGTCGAAATCGACCAGCAATTCGGGGCGGTCATCGTCGGGAAGCCCAAGCGTCGACCAGACCAGCTTAAGCGCGCCCGAGGCCCGCGACCGGATGATCGCCTGTTCCTGTATCGAGGTCGCCGTCGGCATCGACAGGATCACGCGCTTCAACTGGCGCGGCAGGTCGCTTTGCGCCCGCCGGGATCTGAGTGCCGGGTCATTCACCTGCACCAGCGCGTGCGAGATGATCTCGGACATCATGAACCCGAACAGCGCCGAGCGGGAAAACCGTGGCCGAATGGCCGTCGTCATCGAGGTTTCGCCCCGCCGCCTCAGCCGCTGGTCTTCCTCGTGTTCGACCTGGGCCAGTACATCCCCGGCCTCGTTCAGATGGCGCATCGCCGCGCGGACAGATTTCGGAAGGTTGTTGGGATCGAAATGGTTCTGGAACCGCCAGTCCTGCTTTGATGGCTCGTTGTCCCAGAGATACCGCTTGGGCGACGACAGTCCCGAAAGGGTTTCGGTGCCTTCCTCGCCCTGTGTCAGCCGCACCGCTTCGGGACCGATCCGCACGAAACTGGGCCAAAGGAACGAATTCCGCCGTCCCGACCGGCTGGCAAACCGTTCGTGCCCGAACCTAAGCTCGGTGAATTCGGCCCGGCTTGGAAACAACCCGGTGTAATAGAATTCGGGCCGCGACAGATCGCGGATCGCAAGCGGATAGGACCGCGCCAGATCGACCCGGCTTTCACCGGGAAAATTCTCGATCAGGATACCGCAGGTCCGGCTGTTGCCCACGTCCAGCACCAGATCCACGCCGACCGGCGTCACCGCGTCCAGCGTGGACACCGTGTTGGCAAACTGGATCTTCGGCGGCTTGGTGACCTTGGTAATCAGGTTCAGATAGGCAAAGTACCGCGCCCAATGCTCGAACAGGTAGGGCAGCTTGTCTTCGGAAAAAAGCCGCGCGGGGTTCTGCGCGCGCTTGAACTCAAGGAACAGCTCCTTCAGCCAGTCCGACACCCACAACTGATAGTCGATCACGTTCTGGTCTTCGTCCGTGTCCAGACGACGCAGAAACCAGTCCATGTCCAGTGGGTCCGAGGTCAGGCGAAACTCGCGCTGCTTCTCGGCGTCCGAGACTTCGGGCGCAAGGAACCGGTCGCCCTGTTCGGTCTCGGCAAGGGTCGTATCCAGCGCAAGCTGCACCCGGTGCGTGTGACCGGTCTCGGGGTCCGGCTCTTCCAACTCGACGGTGCGCAGCCGCGCCCAGCTTGACGGGCCGGGGTCGAACATCTCTTCGCCCTTGGGGCCATACCGGCTTTTCAGACGCAGAACCGGAACCGGCACCCATTTTTCCAGGTAAGGCTCAAGTGCCGCGACAGGACGAATGGAATATTCCTCGTCATCCTTGCTGGAGTTTCTCAGAAACTCCTCGTCACGCTCCATGTCACCGCTCAGCGGGATCAGGTTGCGTTCGGGCACGCCTTCGTCGGTCTGCCCGATGGTGCGTTCGATGAACTTCGATGGCTTGACGTCGATCTCGTTGATATTGAACCCGAAATCGAGCATCTGGATCCCCGAGAACGGGACGAGTGTGATCTCGTCGCGAAAATCCACAAGGCTGCGAAGCCAGCCGGTACGTTCATTCAACATCAAGGTTCCCCGAAACGGTATGTATGTGTCCACTCCCGCTCGCGGCCCGACAGAACCCCTTCGAGGATCTGCGAGTCATCGCCGTCCTGAACCAGAACGCGGAACGGTTGCGGTGCGCCGCCGCTGCGGGAGGTGGGCAGGGTGACACGCACCTGGTACTCTCCCGTCGCGGGTTGATTGAAAAAGACGTTCTCGACCGGCTCAAGCGCAGGCCCGCCAAGACCGGAATCCGTATCAAGCGTGCCGTTGCAGCCGGATCGCGTGCCCCAGAACAGGCGAACGCCGCCCGGACAGGTGACTTCCAGATCCATGTCATCCGGCCCGTCCCAGACAAGCGAGAATGTCAGATCGCCGACCTCGGCACCCGCACGCTCCAGACGCCCGTCGATGTCGCCATGATCCTGCACGGGGGGCTGGACGACAGGGGCCTGGCGCGCCTCGCGCGGCGGCGGCAGGAAATCCGGGATACCGGGCGCGGGCTGGCAGGCGCGGTCGGCAATCTCGATCTGACGTTCAAGGATACCGATGCGATCACGCAAGACCAATGACAGACGCGCCTCCTCCGAGGCTTCCGGGCCAGCGGCAAGACAGGTATTCGGCAAAAACGGCAGGCGCACCGCGCAAGGCGCGATCAACAGCAACAGAATGGCGGCAATCATCAGCGCCAGCAAAAGCCAACCCAACCAGTAAAGCCACCAGAACAGGGGCGACACCCGAAGCGCGTCATCACCGCCCGAGGCTTTCCGGCGTGCAGCAGCCTCGGCCCCTGCGACCCCGGCACTTGCCCCGGCAGCCGACGCACCAGCCGCAACCACGGCCTTCTTCGGCGCCCGTGTGTCCGAACCACTCAGTACCCCCCGCACAACGGCCTGCCGGTCTTCCACCCAGGCCCAGTGAATGAGGATCGGATCATACCCGCCCTCGGCCTTGGCCTGCGCATAGATGCTGCCCTCGTTCGGGATTTCCAGCGCGTTCTGAAGCGAAACCCCCAGCCGCTGACGGTCCATGTCGTCTTCGTCCGCCAGATAGTCTTCCGCGATCTCGCGGATCTCGCCGACAAGCGTGTCCAGCCTTGCGCGCACCTCGGCCCGCTCTTCTTCCGGCAGGGATGACAGCGGGCTGACCTTGCCGCTTCGCTCGGTGTACCAGTCGATCTTGTCGCCGTAATCCGACGACACCGGCTCGGCAAAAAGGGCCGCATGTTCGGGCTTCAGCGCCGAAGCCAAAAGCTCGAACGACCGCTGCGGCGCCGTGCCAAGTGGCGTAAGTCCTTCGGTGGACGTGGTGACGATAAAGACGTTTTCCACTGGCCCTAGCTCACTGATCCTGTCCGCCAAGGTTCAAGGGCACCAAACCGTCGGCCAGCCCCTCGTTCGTCTCGGTCGATGCCTCGACCAGCGGTGCTTGCGGCCGTTCGATCTGTGGCACACAGACCGAGCTGACGACCGAGGGCAGCGCATCCGTTCCGTCCAGGAACCGCACAAGCTCGCGCCCCGCCAAGGCAAAGTTCAGGTTCCGCATCGGGCCCTGTTTCACAAAGGTGTTCATGCCGATCAACCGCCCGCACATGTCGATCAACGGTCCGCCGGAGTTGCCCTTGGAAATCGGCGCGGAATGAACGATCACCTCGGTGACCCGCTCGAACCGCTGCTCGGCACTGATCGTGCCATCGGTGACAGAAAGCGATGGCACCGCCTGAAGGTTCCCGTTCCGCAACTCGTTGAAGGCATCGTCCGTGTCCATCAGATCACGCGGGTATCCCGCCGCAATGACCGACTGCAATCTCAGCGTCGCATCCGACGCCAGTATCTCGAAATTCGGCTGCGACACACCGGGCACCCGCAACAGCGCGAAATCCCCGCCGGTCTGGTCCATCGGCCCCAGTGACTTGACCAGTTCGGCCTGCACCAGCGTGTTGATGGCTTCATTCGTCACATAGATCCCGCCGCCGTCCGAGGCTTCGATCACGTGGTAGTTCGTGACCAGCAGATCGGGGCCAACAAAGAACCCCGTTCCGTTGCCGACCCCGTTCTCACCCTGAACAAGCACCATCGCGGTGCGTTCCTCGATATGGGCCAAGAGGGACTGCGTGTCCGGGAAACCACCTTCGCGCGCCACCTGAACCCGCTCGGCGGCGGGCGGCAGGATCGAGGGCGCGCGCGCCTCCTGGACACCGCCCGGCGCATCCGACGGATCCAGATCGTCGGGCGGCAAAAGCCCTTCGATCGTCACACCATCGGGCATCAGCAAGGTGCCATCGGACTGACACATCGCGCCATCAAGAGCGGTCTGAAGCGAAACAACGCGCTCCTGAAGCGATGCGTTGACCTCGGCAGACAGGGCGGCGGCCTCTTCGGCGCTTACGGCGGTCACGGCGCGTTCCTGGAATATCCGGTTTCCCGGCAGCAACAGCCAGATCAAGGTGCCACCGGCCAGAAGAAGCAACAGCAACAATGGAACCCAGGCGCCTGCGGGCACGTTCCTGCGTTCCCGTGGCGGGGGCGGGGAAGGAGGCGGCGTGGTGCCCTGACCCGAGGCCGCAGCAACCTTCGCTGCCGCACCCACCGCCGCAGGCGCTGCCGCCGAGGCTGTTTCGCTCACAGCCGGTGCGGCCGCGGCAGCCGCCGCGCGTTCCGTCGCAGAAAGGGCAGGGGCCGCCGCAAGCGGCAGGAACCGCCCAAGCGTCTGCGCATAATGGGCCGAGCGGCTGGCCGTGTCCGTCGCGGCACCTTCCGGCAACATGCCCCAGTTCAAAAGGATCGGACGGCCCGCAACCACCCAGATGTCATCATTGTCGCGCACATGCATCGCAGCGGCGACCAACCCGCCGACTTCCGGATCCTGCGTCAAGGGCGCGATCTGCTGCAACATCCGCGAAAGACTGGCCGCGATGCCGGACTGGGCGGCACTGTCCATCCGCGACAGGGGCTGCCCCTTGCCCTCGACCTCGGAATACCATGACACCGACGGTTGTGCGCTGTCGTTGCCCCGGCTGACCAGCGGTTCGGCAAAAAGCTCGGCCGCCTCATTGCCGACCCGGCTCTTGATAGCGCCATGCAGGGTCTCATAGGCGTCCAGCGCCAGTTGATCGCCATGCTGCAGGCATTGATCCAGCGAGATCCGGGTCTTTGTGAGAAAATGGTCAGCCATAGGCAATGTCCGTCCGGAACTGTTTCACATCAATCTTCGGACGCCGCGCATTGCAGTCACGCACCTTTCGAAGGGCCCGGCCACCGCCGGCACCGCCAAGGTTCATGTTGCGAAAGTACCAACCCCCCAGGCGCATCCCCCGAACAGGTCTGCAAAAAACACATGTCCGTCGGCCTCCAACAAAGACAATTCGCCTCAAGAGGTCAACAGGTTATCTGGCGCTTCCGGATTACAAGATTTGTCACGGGATGCGCGCCCGGCGGCACTCACAATTTCTGTAACTTCGCTGCGGGGCAGGTCGGGTCTAGGACGGTTGCAAGCCAGTTACGGAGTGACCGATGAACGCCCAGACCACCGAGGACAACCTTCTTGCCTTCCCCCAGACCGCCACCGGGACGAAACAGGTGCTTTCGGTCAGCGGAGGCGGGCTTCTGGGTGTTATCCCCGCCGCGATGCTGACCCGGTTCGAAGCGCTCGGGCAGGACGCTTACGGTCCCGACTACCGGCTCTGCCACTCTTTCGATCACGTCGGCGGCGCAAGCACGGGGGCCATCATCGCCACCGGCATCGCCCTTGGCCTGACCGCTGGCGAGATCGCGGATTTCTACCTGAAGGACGCCCCGCGCGGGTTTCGCCGCCGCCGGTGGGCCATTCCGGGCCTGCACGACGTTCTGGATGACGTTCTGCTGAAAAGCTACCTGACCGGGCGCACCGGGGATCGCCTGCTTCGCCGCGCCGACCTGGCCTGCGACCTGACCATCATGGTCAAGAACCTCAGCACCGGCACCCCCACCGCCTTTTCCACCACCCACGAAGGCAAGGCCCCCGTGCAAAGCCTCGGCGCGGAGCTGCGCGGCGATGCCCTGCGGCTCGACGATCTCCTGCGCGCCAGCACCGCCGCACCGGGCCTCTTCCGCCCCGTTTCCCTGCCAATCGGCCCGGACGGGGCCGAAAACACATGCATCGACGGCGGAATCGGCCCCTTCAACAACCCGGCCTTCCTTCTTGCCACGATGACTCAACAGCCACGGAACGAAACGCTGAACGTCACAAGCCTCGGCACCGGCAGTGTATCGCGCCCCGGCTATAAACCGGCGACAGGTTTCCGCGAAACCGCCTTCGGACGTGTGCTCGGCGCCCTCTGCGGCACGATCGCCGATGGCGAACACTTCGCAAGTGCCGCGCTTGAAAGCCTTGCCAACCTCGCCGGATCGCACCTGACCTGCCAACGCCACGACATTGACCTCGGCGACGCCTCGCTCCTCGCCTCCGCCCCGGACCTGTCGCGCACCGAACGCCGCAAGATGCGCAACTTCGCCTCGCCCGAAGGCAAGGCCAGGCTTTTTGACATCGCCTCGGAACATGCCTCATGTATGATCACCAAAGCCTTGCCGCTGAGTGTGGCAGGCAGAAACGCCCTCACAGCCGGTTTCGATCATGCGGCCTGAAGGAAGACCGAAGGGAACAGGGATGAGTGAACGATGAAGACTTGTGCGTATATCGGTGCAGAGGTTCCCAAGGCAGACAAACGCATTGCTGAACTCGAACGGCACCATTTCCCAGTCCATCCCGTCACGGCGATAGGGGACATCCCACCCGACACCGCGCTTGCCATCGTCGACGGCAGCGCGGGCAAGACTGAAGAAACCGCAAGTAAGATCAAGGAATTGACCGCCTCTGGCCTGATTGTCTTTGCGATCTTCAAACTTGCCCACGGCGAAACCTTCCGCTCCTGCCGCGAAACGCTTTTGAACGCCGGGGCAGGTGACGTGATGGACGTGGACGCCCCCGACGGCGATCTGGTGATCCGCACCCGCGCGCTGATGCGCGGGGCGCGTCCGCCCTTCGTCCTGGTGGTCGAAGACAATGAAAAGACCGGACCCTGGGTGGTCAACGAATTGCAGGCCGCAGGGATGGAGGCCCAGTGCGTCACCACACTGGCCGAGGCACGGGAACGTTTTGAAACCATGACCATCGACGCAATGGTCGTCGACCGGAACCTGCCGGACGGTGACGGGCTCGATTTCGTCGGCCTTCTGCGCCGAAACGGCTTTCGCACGCCCGCGCTTTTGTTCACCGCGCTGGATTCGATTTCCGACCGGATCAAGGGCCTGACCGAGGCAGGGGCCGACGACTACATCTGCAAACCCGTACACGGCGACGAACTCGTCGCCCGCGTGCAGGTGCTTCTGCGCCCGCGCGACATCGACGAAACCGTCATCTTCGGCCCGCTGGAGCTTGTCCGTCGCGACAAGATCGTCCGCTGGCGCGGCGACCGGGTCGAACTCCGCCCCAAGGAATGCGGCATGTTGATCTACCTGGCCGAGCGCGAGGGCCTGATGATCCCGAAGCGCATGATCTATGCCGATGTCTGGGAAAAGGTCTACATGGATTTCGGCTCGAACCCCGTGACAGCCGCCCGGCATCGTCTGGTCAAGGATTTCAAGACCTGGCTCGAAGCGCGCGGCGAAAACTGGATCGAATTTCTGGTGACCGAGGGCGAAGCCTACGGCTTCAGGGCCGAACCGCTTCTCCAATTGCCGGGCAGAGAGCAGGGGGCGTGACCCATCCCGTCGGCCAGGCAAGCAGGCTCTTGCGCGGGGTGTCGGGCGGCGTGCTCTTGCTGGGCCTTCTGGCCTTTTCGCTTCTGGTCGCCGCCGGTCTCAGCCTCGTGGTCCTGACCGGCGCGGCCAACAGCAACCAGGACTTCGCCCGCGCTGTCGAAACCCGCGCATTCGGTCTCCTCGAAGGCGGCGGCCTTTCCGGCCTCGTGGCCGAGATCGACCGGGGCGAAGACCGTCTGGTGCCCGAAACCGCCGATGTGGCCTTCGCCGTCTGGCGCAATATCAATGGCGAGTTGAGGCTGTTAAGCGAAACAGTGCCGGGCATGGCCGAAGTCTTGGAAAACCTGGATTCCCCCGAAGAAATATTTGAATTCAAAGACATAGGCTACAAATCCCACTCGCCAGACATCGCCGAGGCCTCGCGCGACTGGGAATTCCAGATGGCCGATGTGCGCGTCAGCTACGCCATCCCCGTGCCGACGCCTGCGACCCTCACCGCCCGACGCCAGTTGGTCATGGTTTGGAGCGCGGTGCTCTTGACCGTCCTCATGGGCGTGATCCTGCATCTCAACCACCGCCGCCGCTACGCCGACGGGCTGGATCAGATCAACGCCGTTCTCGACGAATTCGCCGCCGGCAACACCCGCGCGGACGTCGAGGTCAGAACCGACGCGCCCGAGCTGCAACGTCTCAGCGACCATCTGAACATCGTCCTGCCGCGCTTTGACCGGCTGGTCACCGACCTGCGCGCCCTGACCGCGCACCTCGCCCACGAAATGAACACGCCGCTTCAGATCATCCGCGCCGATGTGAACCGGCTTTCCGCCAGCGAAGACGCCGCCGACCGCAAGGCGATCGCGGTCGAAATCGACGATACGATCGACGCCACCAACGCAAGGCTCGGCAGTGTCATGCGGCTGTTCCGCCTCAGCGCCGACGATCAGGTCACCCTCGAAACCAACGTCGATCTCGGCGCATTGGTCGCCGAACAATTCGAAGTCTTCGAAGACCTCCTGATCGACCGCGACCGGGAAATCACCCTTGATCTGGCCAATAATGTCCGCATTGATGCCCATGTGCCCTTGCTGGAACTTGCCATAGCTAACATGTTGTCAAACGCGGCAAAATTCGCACCGGACAAGGCCCGGATCGGAAGTGAACTCACCGAAGACGCCGGGCGGTTCCGCCTGCGCACCTGGAACACCGGCAGCGCCTTTCCCGACGAATGGACCGATCAGGCCTTCGAACGCCTGTCCCGCGCCGAAGGCCACCGCAGTATCTCGGGCTTCGGGCTTGGCCTCGCCCTGGTCGACATGATCACAAGGTGGCACGGCTTCACGGTCTCGGCGGGCAACGACACCGATCCCGCGACCGGCGAACCGATGGCCGTCATCACGCTGGAGGGTCCATGCGACACTGCTGCCTGACCGTCCTGCTCCTCGTCGCCACCTTCGGCAGTGCAAAGGCCGACGACGCCGACGATTTCAAACGCCTTCATGCCGCCCTGACCTTGTGGGAAGTCGCCATCGCCGAAAACCGTGCCGACCTTGCCATCGCGGCGGTCGAGGTCATCGCTGACATCTCGCCCGAAGGTGGCGAGGCCTGGAGCAAGGACGCCCTCGTCGAAATCCGTCTCCTCGCCCTCGGCAATACCGCGCTTCTTGAACGGGTCTCAGGGATCACTTTCAATCCCGCGAACCCGGCAATTCGACTTCAGGGGGCAGGGGAATTTACCCTGCCCGAAGACAAAGGCATCGGGCGTGTCGGCGGGGTCGCCACCGAAAGCATGATACGCCTGATCGACCGCTCAGGCACCACCTGCGCACAAACTGTCAAGCACGTTTTCTCCTGCAATGACAAACCATTGACCGGCGACGTTCAACTCCAAGGCCTGACCGAGCGGGGGCACATCGCCATCGAACTCCTCGACCGAGGCGCAGAAAATTGAGCCTTGCCGCGCGGATCGCCTGTTGCGTGATCGTCGCATCACTCCACTGTCCCTCGTTCGGCCGGGCGGCAGACCACGCGCTTTTGATCGGGGTTTCCGATTATCCCCCTGAGGTCGCCAGCCTGACGCCCCGCCTGAACGGCCCCGAAAACGACGTCCCCCTGATGTACGCGGTCTCGAAAAAGGCCGGGATACCGACCGAAAACATCACCGTCCTCACCGATACGCCTGCAACCACGCTTCAAGAAACAAGACGCACCGCCTTTCCCCTTCGCGCCGAAATCCTCTCGGAACTCACCCGCCTGTCCGGGGAAACCACCGCCGGGGATCGCGTGCTGATCTATCTCTCCGGCCACGGCGGACAACTCCCGGACCAAAGCACCGGGGGCAGGGACAGCGAACCAGACGGGCTGGACGAAGTGTTCCTGCCCGCCGACTTCACCCTGACCGGTGGCAAGCCCCAGAACGCCATCCGGGATGACGAGATCGGGCGGCACCTCGACACGATGCTGGCAAAGGGCACCCATGTCCTGTTGATCGCCGACACCTGCCATGCTGGCACCCTGCGGCGTGACAGCCCGACGGGCCTGACCCCCCGCATGTTCCCCATGACGAGCGCAACTGAAACCACTCCCGACACCCGCGCCACCATCGCCCAACCACAATCCATCACCGGCCAGTTCATCGCTTTTTACGGCGCAAAGGCCGGAGCCCTCGCCTATGAGCGCGAGTTCGAGCGGGACGGAACACGCCAGACCCACGGACTGCTGACCTGGGCCTTTGCCGAGGCGGTGCAATCCGGCGCGCGCAACTATCAGGAGCTTGCGGGCAAAGTCCGCAGCGCCATGTGGCAGGCCAGCGCGGGGCAGGCGCAGCCCGCCTTCTCCGGCGCCCTCGGCCTTCCCCCGATGATCGGGAACGATCCCCTGTCCGGCCTCCGGTTTTCCCTCTTTGCCGCAGGCAACGACATCCATACGACCGGCTCTGCGCTGGATGGCTTTCAACCCGGGCAAGAAGTGATCCTGGGCCTTGACCCCGACACGCCTCTTGCGACGGCCCGGATCGGCGAAACTGGGCTTTCCGCCTCGGAAATCCTTCTGCCCCCCGCAGACAGCCACGCAACACAACGCCTAGACGAACTGATCCGCGAAGAGGGTCTCGACCCAAAGCGCCACAGGGCCAGATGGCTCGCCGCACGCGCACCGGCCTTCATCCTGTGGCCCAAGGACACCAAGGCCCTGACCAAGCCTCTTCCGGTCCGCGTTGGACAGACCATTTCGGTCAAACATGCCGCCGTTCGCCTGTTCGACCACCTGCCGCTCACCGCCCCAACCGCCAACAAGGACGCCCGCGCCATCGAAATCGACCTTGCCCCGAACGGCACGCTTCTGCACGTCCCCGAACTCGATCACCCCCTGACATTGGGCGAAAATCACCATCAACTTCTGGACAGCCTCCAGAAAAGGCACCAACTGCTTTCCGTCGCGCAAGACCTCGCCGCGCGCCCGCTCTCGCGCACCCTGCGGCTGGACCTCACCACGACCGCCAGCGCATCTGAGACATGCAGCCCGAACACCACGCGAACGCCCCAGACAGGCGAAACCCGCGTCCATCACTGCGACCTCGTCGAAATCCGCCTCACGAACGACAGCGAAAAAACCTTCGACATCACGCCGCTCTACCTCGCCCCGGACGGCAGCACCTATTTCCTTTCGGGCTATCCCCGATCCGAACAGGGCGGCCTTCGCCTGCCACCCGGCACGAAAAACACCGTTGCCTACCGGGAACACATTCAGCCAAGCTCTGACGGAACCCCGATGACAGGAGAGGTGGCGCTGGTGTTCCTTGCCGTGGAAGCAGACGAAGACGGTCACGCCCCGGTGGATTTCCGGCATCTGGAAAGCGGGGCAGAGGTGCTTGCCCTGCGCAGTGCCGACCAGGCAGACGCCCGGTTCCGTGCTTCCGGTGCGGCGGTTCTGACTGTCCGGACGGTGGCCGAATGATCGCCCTGGCAAGAAAACTCGGCCGACCGGTGGCACTTGCCTCTGCCCTGACACTGGCCTCCATCGCCCACCTGCAAGCGCAACAGAAAGCGCAAATCTCCGGCCAACAGGCCCGCGATGCGGCGAACACACTGGCCGAATGGGCCATCGAAACCGAAAACCCCGACGTCCTTGCCGCCGCCCTCGAACTTGCCTTCTCCGGCGGGGCGACCCTTGACCAGGACGATCCCTGGAGCATGGCCGATTTCGCCCAATCCCTTGCCGCCATGCCCGGCGGTGCCGCCCTTCTTGCCGCACTCGACCAGACCGCGACCCGTGGCGTCATCTCCGGCACCACCCGCTTTGAAACCGTGCTTGCCCCCGGCGCGCACGAAAGCGTCACTCTGACCGTCGCCCGCGAAGAACGCGCCGTCATCGAAGCCCGCCTGAAGCGTGGCTCCACCGGGGCCGACCTTGATGTCGTGGTCTTTGCCGACGACGTCCAGATTGCCGCCGAAACCGGCCCCGAAAGCGGCATCGAAGGCGTCGGGGTCTATATCGAGTTCTTTCCCGAAACCTGCATGGCCGTCACCGTCGAAATCTCGAACCTCGGGCAGGGGACGGCCAACGCCGTCTTTCTCGCCCCGGCCTCAAGCCTTGTCGGATGCGATGGCTGAATGGGGATGAGACGCGCATTCGCAACCCTTGGCGTCCTGCTCGCACTCTGTCTCGGCGGTAACGCCCACGGCCAGACCGACCCCTTGCTGAACGGCATTTCGCAACTGCGCCAAAGCGCCGAACAGGGGGCCTCGCGTGATTTCCAGCTTCAACTGGACCGGCTCGCCCCCGCGATCATGCAATCGCCCGACCTCTCGGTCGACGAAAAGATCCGCGTCTTCGGCGGCATCGCCATCCTGTCGCGCCAATTGGACGACCCGAACGCCGTTGTCGAGGCTGAAGGCTGGCTCATGGCCTTTGCCGAGGTGGCGACCGGCAAGAACAGCCCGCTTGCCGAAGCCGCCCGCGGCAGGCTCATCTCGGCCCTGATCGAAGCGGACCGGCTGGACGAAGCGCGGATGCTCGCGAACGAGGCTCCGCCGCCCCCCGCCGAAACCGACATCGGCCAATCCATAATGGCCCTGCAACTGATCCAGGAGGAGCGTTTCACCGAAGCCGCCACCATCCTTGAAGACGAACTGCAAAGAGACCTTCAGGCATCAGGCCCGGACACGCCCGAGCGCACGCCGCTCCTCCAGATGCTCGCACTTGCACAACGCGAAGCAGGCAATCCCGAACGCGCGTTAGAGGTGATAACACCCGCCACCCGCTGGAGTGGCGAGGGCCGCTTTCCCCCCGAAATGGTCGCGATGATCGACCTCGAACATGGCCGCATCCTGTCCGATCTCGACCGACACGAAGACGCCATCGCCGTGCTGGATGCCGGGTTGAAACGCGCCGAACAGGCTTTCGGGGCAGGGCACCGCACCACCCTGATGCTGCAACTCGCCCATTCCAACGCTCACGGCGCCGCCGACCGCATCTGGCAATACTATCAACTCCGCGTGGAACATTTCGAAGACGTCAAAGGCGCGAACCTCGCCCCCCTTGAACGCGCCGCGGCCCTTGAAAACCATGCCAGCCTCCTTGCGGAATTCGGCCACTTCGACGACGCCCGCCACGTGCTTCTGGAGCTCCTTCAACTGGTCGAAACACACCGGGATCTCGATATCCTCATCGCCGCACGGGCCTTTTCGGCCCTCGGAGAAATCGACCGGAAGTCCGCCCCCTTCGGCACCGCCCACCAACCGCTTCGCGCCGCCCACGAGATCTACCGCACCGAACTTGGCCCCGACGCGCTTGAAACCCTCAAGGCAGGGGCCGCGCTGGCCCGACTGCCCGTCGTCGCCCCGCACGTTCCGCCACAGGTGCTGGAAACATACCTGCGCCTGACAACCGCAGACCCCGAGACATTGGACGTCGCGGCGTTCAGGGACGTCCCCTCCGAAATCTTCGCAGGCACGTACAACGGCCAACGCATCATTCAGCAAAACACCAGCGACGGTGCCATCGACATCTTCCGCCGCCTTGCCGAAGCCGAAGCTGGCCTTGGCGAGACATTCAGCCTCGAAGCCGCCCTTGCTAACCTCGAAGTCGTCGAAACCCTGCTTGGCGCGGGACGCCTGGACGAGGCACTTGCCGAAAGCCTCGCACTCGAACAAGCGGCCGCTTCCGCGCCCGGCGACGATCTGCTGCTTGTCCAATACGGCCTGCTGGATGCGAAAGGCCGCGTCCTTCAGGCAAGCGGCGACCTTCCGGGCGCACTCGCCGCCTTCGACAAGGCGACCACCGCCCTCAGCCACGCCCGCGAAATCTTCTCACGCGACGTCGCCGAACCCTTTCGCGGCGACACCAAGGTCGACGGCTCTGCCGCGTGGCACCTGGCCGAAGCCGCATGGGAGGCAGGCCAGACCGCCCCGCCAGAAAACCTTCAAGCCCTCCGCAACCGCGCCTTCGAGGCGGTTCAGGTCGCGGAGTTCGGCAGTGCGGCCAGCGCCCTTGCACGGGCAAGGGCACGCGACACCTCCGCCAATCCCGAACAGGCCGACGCCATCGCAGACTGGGACCGGGCGGTCGAAACCTTCGCCGCAGCCCTCTTTCAGGGTGACGCGACAGCCGCAGCCCAACTCGACGCCGCCGAAAGCAAACTGCGCCAACTGGCCCCGGATTTCGCATCCCGCGCATTGCCTCAACCGCTTGGCATACCCGAGATCCAGACCGACATGCTGGAGGATGACGAAGCCCTCGTCCTTATCGCGCCAGCCCCCCTCGGCATGGAAAGAACCAACCCGGGCTTCGTCTTCGCCCTCACCGACAGCGATATCGCCTGGGCGCCCCTGAAGATCACGTCGCGCGAACTGGCCCTGGCCTCTGCCACATTGCACCGCGAGCTTGACCGACGCCCGACCGGCCCCTTGCAACGCGCACCCGTCGCCCCGAACCAGACGCCGGGCAGGGGGCAGAGCGCACTTTTTGACGCCGCCGCGGCGCAAGACCTCTATCAACACCTCTTCGGTCACCCGGAAATCGCCAAAGTCCTGTCCAGCCGCGACCGCTGGCTGATCGCGCCCCAGGGCGTAGCGATGAACCTGCCCTTCGCCGCGTTGGTCATGGAGCCAGCCCAACACCGGCCAACCACCGCCGACGACCTGCGCGCCCTGAAATGGCTGGGACTTGAAAAATCCTTGTCCATCCTGCCCGGCGTCTCGGCCTTTGAGCCTCGCCAGACCTCTTCGCTGACAGCCGCCCCGGACCAACTGGCCTACGTCGGCTTCGGCGACCCTGCGTTCTCGGGCCGGGCAGGGGCCGCGCTCAGATCCGGCGAGGTGTTTCAGGCCGGCCTGCAACGCGCCCGCGCCGTCGGTCGCCTGCCGCGCCTGCCGGGAACGCGCGACGAGGTGCTGAGGCTCTCGCTCGCCTTCGGTCAGGAAAAAAGTGCCGCCTTCCTCGGCCCCGACGCCTCGGAGAACACGCTTGTCACCACCGCGATGAATGGCAGGCTCTCCGGCCTCCAGGTCCTTCACTTCGCCACCCACGGCCTCCTGTCCGGCGGGCTATCGACCCTCGATGAACCCGCTTTGGCGCTCACGCCGCCCATTGACGGCACGATCAGCCAAAAGACCGGCTGGCTGGACGACGGCCTTCTGACCGCCTCGGAAATCGCACGTCTGCAACTGGCGGTGGAATGGGTGATCCTCTCGGCCTGCGACACCTCCGGCGCGGCAAACCTTGAAAATAGTATCGACGGGCTGAACGGCCTTGTCCGGGCGTTTCTTCAGGCGGGGGCTCTGAATCTCATGGTGTCCCACTGGCGCGTGGAAGACGCCGTGGCGTCGCGCCTGACCGCCTCCACCGTGGAATCCAGCCTCACCGGCACCCCGCGCGATCAGGCCCTCAGACAAGCCATGCGCGCGATCCACGACGACGAAACGCGCGATTCCACCGACCTGCCCATGTCACATCCCACTGTTTGGGCACCGTTTTTTCTTGTGGGGCAGGGCTAGCTTATACTCCACAAATTGCGAAAACTTGTTATGGTAAACCGAATCGGGGTTGTTAATTGGTAGGTCTGTTCGATCATGCTGGGGCTGACGATTACAATTAATGTAACGGGACTTCCGCTTCGACGACCGTATTGTGGACTTCGAAGCGAGAATTCATTTTGGAGGTTACTATGAAGAAGCTGGGATTGGGTAAGAACTGGTTGGTCGCCGCAACCGTCGCGGGATTGGCAACAACCGCCGCTCCGGTCAGTGCGCAAAGTCTGGGTGACGCTTTCGTCAAGGGCTTTGGTGAGTCCCTCGGCAACCGCGTCGGCGACTGCGTGACCGGCCGGGCCAACTGCAACGGCAAGAGACGCACAGTAACGACAAACCGCGCCCCTTCCTCGCAGGTCTGGTCGCCCGCACGCCAGCAACGTGCCTCCGTCCAACGGGCCTTGAATGATTTCGGCTACCCCGTTGGTTCGCCAGACGGCGTCTACGGCGGGAACACCCGCCGCGGGATGAGCCAGTATCAGGCCGGCATGGGCCTGCCTGTCACCGGACAGTTGAACCCCTGGGAAGAGCAGGCGCTCCTCCAGGCCCACAACTCCTACACGACCGGGATGCACAATTCGACATATCCGGGCCTTTACCAGTCCGAGGGCCTTCGCGGCCTCGCACGGGCCGCAATGGACCCGAACTATTACAACAACTGGCGGGCCAACAACAACCAGGGCATTCCGCAGAACCACGGCGGGAACGAACCGGTCTGGGTCAACAACAACCCGCAGCAAACCCAACCCACTCAGAACTTCGGCAACGCGCCGCGCTCGGTCGGCTTCCAAGACTCTGACCAGGGTCTGGCCCCGATCGGTCAACAGGCCGGGCTGGCTCCGATTGGCCAGATCGGCGAAGTCGAAGCCTCCATGCAGGACCACTGCGATATCGTCAAACTGGCAACCCAGACCAATGGCGGCCAGATCCTCGCAAATTCGATGACCAACCCCGATCAGGCCCTGAGCGAGCAATTCTGCGACGCCCGGACCTTCCTGATGGGCCGCGTCCAGAACGTTCTGGGATCGTCGCGGGCCACGGAAGAACAACTGATCGCTTCCTGTGAGCAGATCGCCGGCAAGATGCAACCCGTGATGGACGCCCTGGCCACCAAGGCGCCCGAGGCGATCAACGCCCAGGCCAGCGGCATTTCCGGCAGCCTTGGCCTCACCAGCCCGGCACAGGCGGCTGAATACGGTGAAGTCTGCATCGGTCTCGGCTACCGCAGCAACGACGCCGACATGGCCCTTGCCGGTGCCGTCATGCTGACCGGGGCAGGGCGCACGCCTTACTCCGAAATGGTCGGCCACCACGTCCGCGAAGGCTTCGGCACCGCAGGCAACAGCCAGGTCGCAACCTCCTGGTACAACCTCGGCCTCGATGCACTGGCCAACAACGAAGCTCCCGCGGTGCTGCCCAACCAGACCATCCAGCGCGCCGCGATCATCCGCTCCGCAGTCTCGGGCGACCGGACAGCCCAGGGTGGCAACCAGCCCGCGCAGCAGCCGCTTCTGGTACCCCTGAGCCTCGGCAACAACTGAGCCGGATCAAAACGAACACATGAAAAGGCCGGGTCTACGCCCGGCCTTTTTTCTGTTTGGCCGCTGAACCACTCATGCAGACCTCAGCCGACAGGGCCGGCCATACCGCACTCCATTAAGCGCCTAATCAGAATTATGTTAACTTCACACATTCCGGAAACCGCGACCATTGGTATCTTGAAAAACTTTACCCTGTTGCTTTAAGTCAGTGAAATGACGAACGAATTTAATCACCGGGATTTTTGCCACTGCCCTGATACGATCTCCACGATCACAAGGCTCGCTTCGACGCTTTCTGTCGAAGACGCCTGGAGTATCCACTGCGAAGCCATGGCACGCTATGGGTTCGACCGGATGCTCTATGGCTTCACCCGGTTCAACACCGAGGCCAGCGTCGGCCATAGCGACGATCTGCTTTTGCTGTCCAGTATGCCCGATGGCTATCTCGACCGTTTCATCGACGACGCGCTTTACCTCGACGCGCCCCTGACCAGATGGGCCCGTGAAAATGTCGGTGCAATGTCGTGGGACTGGATTTCCGAAAACATGCACCGCTTCACGCCCAAGGAACGCGAGGTTGTTGAATTCAACCGTTCCCACGGGATGATCGCAGGCTATACGATTGCCTTTCAGGACGCCCACACGCGCTACAAGGGCGCGATTGCTCTGGTGGGAAGACCGACAGTGACGCAATCGGAACTGGATCAGGCCTGGCAGGCAAAATCGCACGAAATCAATGCATTGAACCAGGTTGCTCACCTGAAATTCACATCGCTTCCCTTGCCGAAATCCCGCAGCCGCCTGTCGCAGCGCCAGCGCGAGGTGCTCGAATGGGTCGGCGATGGCAAAACCACGCAGGACATCGCCACGATCCTTGGCCTGACCCGTGCAACGGTCGAAAAACACCTGAAAAGCGCCCGCGATAGCCTTGGGGTGGATACCACCGCCCAGGCCCTGCGCAAGGCCTGTATCCAGAACCAGATTTTCGTCGTCGAAACCTGAACAGAACGGGCGATTCAACTATCAGGGGTATGGATTCCCATACCTTCCCCTAAGTCAAGTTTTCAAGGAAAGTAGCGCTGTTTCGCGGGGCCATCATCCCGGTCACGTGGAACATTCGGTCTCTTGGGCCTTTCTGGGGTGTGTGCAAGAGAGATTGATGTTCGGGTCGTGATTAGCGTGGTGGCTTGCGGCTCGGGCCAGGCGAACGAGTTGGAAGGTGCGCCGCCATCTGTTTCCCCATTTGGCGTTGCTCCGGTCTATTGTTATCTGGCGGTGTCGTAACCATCCCTATGACACCGCCCATTTTTTCCGGCCACGAAAAAGCCCCCGAAACGCTTCCGCGCCGGGGGCTTTCGCATAATATCGGGCCGAGGATCAGCCGCCGACGGCTTTCGCCACTTCGGCTGCGAAGTCCTCTTCCTTCTTCTCGATCCCCTCGCCCACTTCAAGGCGCACGAATCCGCTGATGGTCATGCCAGCGTCAGCCGCCGTCTTGCCAACCGTGGTCTTGCCGTCTTCGGCACGCACGTAAGGCTGGTTCAAAAGCGTCGATTCCGACAGGAACTTCTTCCAGCGACCGGGAATGATGTTGTCGCGGATGATGTTCTCCGGCTTCGGCTTGTCCGAGTTGGCGTTTTCTTCCAGCGCGGTCGCAACAAGAAGCTGGTGCTCCTTCTCGGTCACGGCCGGGTCCAGACCGTCTTCGTCCAGCGCCAGCGGGTTGATCGCAGCGATATGCATCGCGATGCCACGCGCCAAATCCTCGTCACCACCCGAATAGGCCACCAGAACACCGATCTTGCCCATGCCGTCGGCTGCGGCGTTGTGGACGTAAGACGTCACGTTCTCACCGTCGATCCGGGCCATGCGGCGCACGCCCATGTTCTCGCCGATCTTGGCGATGGCGTCGGTAACAACCTCGCTGACGGGCTTGCCGCCAAGGTCAGCCGATTTCAGCGCCTCGACATCGGCCACACCAAGGGCCGCACCGGCGATACCGGCGACCATGCCCTGGAATTCCTCGTTCTTGGCGACAAAGTCGGTTTCCGAGTTCACCTCGACCACGACGCCCGTGCCACCCTCGGCCTTGACGGCGACAAGACCCTCGGCGGCGGTGCGCCCGGCCTTCTTGTCTGCCTTTGCAAGGCCCTTGGTGCGCAGCCAGTCAACGGCGGCGTCCATGTCGCCATCGTTTTCCGTCAGCGCCTTCTTGGCGTCCATCATGCCCGCGCCGGTCGCGTCGCGGAGCTCTTTCACAAGTGCTGCCGTGATTGCCATCTTGGCTCTCCTGATTATCTGGAAGTCACCGGACGTAAGATCACCCACGCCCGGTTTCAAGTTTACGTATTACTCGGCTTTCGCGTCTTCAGCGGGTGCCTCGGCCTCGGTCTCGACCACGGCGTCGGCGGCTTCCGCAGGGCTTGCACCCTCGGCAACAGCCTCTTCCACGGCCTCTTCCATCGCGCCAAGATCAACACCGGCGGCGCCAAGCTGCGCGCTCATGCCGTCAAGGGCAGCGCGGCTGGCCAGATCGCAATAAAGCGCAATCGCACGGGCCGCGTCATCGTTGCCGGGGATGATGTAATCCACGCCATCGGGCGAACAGTTGGTGTCGACCACCGCAACAACCGGAATGCCCAGCTTCTTGGCTTCGGCAATGGCCAGGTCTTCCTTGTTGACGTCGATGACGAACAACAGATCAGGCACACCACCCATCTCGCGGATACCGCCAAGCGAAGCCTGAAGTTTCGCCTGCTCGCGCTCGACGCCCAGACGTTCCTTCTTGGTCAGACCATCGGCCCCGTCCGCCATCTGCTCGTCATAGGCTTTCAGACGCTGGATCGACTGGGAAACGGTTTTCCAGTTGGTCAGCGTGCCGCCCAGCCAGCGGTGGTTCATGTAGTACTGTGCGCAACGCTCGGCAGCGTCCGCGATCGGCTTTTGCGCCTGCCGCTTGGTGCCGACGAACAGGATGCGACCGCCCTTGGCGACGGTTTCGCGGATCACGTTCAAAGCAGCGTCCAGCATCGGGACGGTCTGCGTCAGGTCCATGATATGGATGCCGTTGCGGTCGCCATAGATGAACTCGCCCATGCGGGGGTTCCAGCGTTGCGTCTGGTGACCAAAGTGAACGCCAGCTTCCAAAAGCTGACGCATCGTGAATTCAGGGAGCGCCATGTCCAAATTCCTTTCCGGTTTCGCGCCTCGGCAGGGCCATCAGGGATCTCTCCCAACCGGCGGACGTCACGGGATGTCTCCCCGCTCGGCCCAAGCCCTGCCTGTGAAGTGCGCGCGGAATATGCCGAAGCACGCCCGATTGCAAGAGAAAACCGACCTCCCCTTCACCGCTTTGGAAAATACGCATTTCCCGGCCTCAAAACGCGTTCAGCCGTCAAAGAACTCGGAATCCTCGCCCAGATAGCCCGCCCAGGCAAACCAATAGGCCACATGGCCCGCAACGCGCGGCATCCTGCGCCCGTCCGGGGCAACCAGCGCCTCTTCGCTCACCGTCCAGGTCACACCATCGGCCTCCAGATCGGCGGAAAGCTCCAACGCGCCCCTGTCATAGGCCCGCACGGTTCGCGTTGCCCCGTCGCCGACCAGCACAAGGTTGTGAAACCCGACCTGATCGTTGATCACCCGGCCCCCGTCAAAGGCCGCCATGGGCCAGGCCTTCGCACCGCCCGACAGCCGCACGCCAAAGACGTAATCCTTCTCGGCCAGCGCCTCGCCCTTCAGCATGGCGGGAAACATCAGATCATCACTGGCAAAATAGTCCTTATAGACCACGCCCGAGCCGTAATCCCGCGCATGTCCGGTCTTCAGCGACAATACCTTGGTTTCGGGATTCTCAACCTTCCAACGCGCCCATTCGGTAATCACCACCGGGCGCTGAACCAGCTCGATCCCGCTTTCTGCCAGCGCCCCCGACACCGGCTTGCCCGTGAACTGGTTCCAAAGCGAATGGGTCTCGCGGTCGAACATCAGCTTGTTCGACCGGTAAAGAAACCCGGACGAGCCGAACACCAGGGGCGCCTCCCCCCCGGTATCCGTTTCAAACAGGATGCCCGCACCGCAAAGTGTGCAATAGGCCAGGGCAACCGGCACCCCGCCAATCACCTCGTTGAACATCTCGTGCCAGCCCATGATCCGCAAAGGATAGGCCCGCGTATCACCATTGATCGACACCCCGAAGATCAGATCGTCGTCCAACAGGTAATCCGCCTCCCCGGCCCCGATACCCTCCGGTCCGATCATCTCGGGATGATCCAGCGAAGGTATCCCGTCCTTTCGCACCCCGCCCCAGGTCACCTCTTCGAACCGGATCTTCATCGCCCCCGGCGCGATATGCTCAGGCGCCAGGAAGACCGCGAAATTCGGGTCGATCTGCAGGAAAAGATCGGTCTTGAACGGGAAATAGGCCGGGTGGGACAGGACGCCTGGGTTCTCTTCCTGCCAGAGCATCCAGTCGAACCAGCCCCTGCGGTCCTCTTTTGTCAATTCCGCCAGCGTAACATCGAAAGCCGGATGGCGGGCGAACCGCGACGCAAGGATGACCGAGGACACAAGGTCCGTCCCGCCCCGCTCGGCGATCAGATGCAGCGACGCAAGGGTCAGTTCCGGATCGCCACTGGCGAGCGTATAAAGCAACGTCTCGACCGGCAATTCCTCGGGGTTGGCCTGGGCCATCAAGCCACCCGTACCACCCCCAAGGGCCAAAAGCGCCGATGCGCCGCTCAACACTCTGCGCCGGTTCCAGACCATGACACCTCCCTTTCGGTTGGGAAAAATCCCTAGCGGATATCCCGATCACCCCGGAATCACGTTTGGTTCAGCCTGCCCGTGATCCCGCTGCCTCGAACACGCCTCTGGTCGCGGCTGCAAAGTCATAGGATAAGACCAGGGCCAGCAAACCGGACCCGGCCCCAAGCCATGACCACGCCCCGAACCATCCACGCCTCGGAACAATTCCGCGCCCTTCTCTTTGGCGACCCCTCCGGCAAGCTGATCGTGACCTTCGATCACTGGTCCCACGGCAAATCCGGCTTTGGCCCCTGGAACCAAGGGAAATTCTGGGCGAAACAGGGGTTTTCCCAGCTTTCGATCAAGACCGCCCGGAACGACTGGTTCGTCAACGACGACACCGCCCGCCTCGAAGCCGCCCTTCGCGAAACTTCCGCGCGGTTCCAGCGCATCCACGCCCTCGGCTTCAGCATGGGCGGCTACGCGGCCCTGCGCCTTTCTGCCGCCCTCAAACCCACCCGCGTCCTTCTCGTCTCGCCCCAATTCTCGGTCTGGCGCGAACACGCAGGCAACAGCCTCTGGTGCGACCGCTACGAAGGTTCAGGCACCGCATCTCAAGGCGCACTCGCCGACCACGGCGATCCCAAACTGACCGGCGACCTCGTCTATGACCCTTTCGATGTCGAAGACGCCCTCCACGCCCGCCTCTGCCTTCGGACCTTTGAAAACCTCACCCCCGTCCCCCTGCCCTTCGCCGGCCACCCGGCACACCAGGCCATGTCCGACTGCGGCCAGTTCCGCACCTTCCAGAAAGCCGGCATTTCCCGACAGTCCTCCGCCCAAGACATTCGCAAAGGCTTCAAATCCATCCGCCGCACCTCTGACAGATACCAAAAGAACCTCGCCAAACACCTGAAAGTCCGAAACGCACGGGCCAAATGAGAAAAGCCGCCCCGTCGGACGGCCTTTCCCGCATATTCTCCGCCTCTCGTCAAAGGCGCGGGCCTTTTCAGGAGTTGGCCTTCTCCGACCGGTCAGACCTCGACAACGCTGTCGTCGCTGTCCTTCGCCGCAGGTTTCGAGCTTTCGTCAAAGTCCAGCCCGTGGGCGGCACGGATCTTGTCCTCGATCTCCCAGGCAATATCGGGGTTCTCGCGCATGAAGGTCTTGGCATTCTCGCGCCCCTGCCCGATCCGCTCGTCACCATAAGAGAACCAGGCGCCCGACTTCTCGACCACGCCGGCCTTGACGCCCAGGTCGATCAATTCGCCCATCTTGGAGATGCCTTCGCCATACATGATGTCGAATTCCACCTGCTTGAAAGGCGGGGCAACCTTGTTCTTGACGACCTTCACACGCGTGGTGTTGCCAACAACCTCGTCACGGTCCTTGATCGCGCCGATCCGGCGAATGTCCAGACGCACGGAACTGTAGAATTTCAAGGCGTTACCGCCCGTCGTTGTCTCGGGCGAACCGAACATCACCCCGATCTTCATGCGGATCTGGTTGATGAAGATCACCATGCAGTTCGACCGCGCGATAGATGACGTCAGCTTGCGCATGGCCTGGCTCATCAGACGCGCGTGAACACCCACGCTCGCATCGCCCATGTCGCCTTCAAGCTCGGACTTCGGCGTCAGCGCCGCAACCGAGTCGACCACGACCAGCGAAACAGCGCCCGACCGCACCAGCGTATCGGTGATCTCAAGCGCCTGTTCGCCCGTGTCGGGCTGCGAAATCAGCAATTCGTCGAGGTTCACACCCAGTTTCTTGGCATATTGCGGGTCCAGCGCGTGTTCCGCGTCAACAAAGGCGCAAACCCCGCCCTTTTTCTGTTCCTCGGCCACGCAATGCAGCGTCAGCGTGGTTTTACCGGAGGATTCAGGCCCGTAAATCTCGACAATCCGCCCCTTCGGCAAACCACCGATCCCAAGCGCGATGTCCAGCCCAAGCGATCCGGTCGAAGTCGCCTCGATCTCCGGCATCGGGTTGTCGCCGCCCAGCTTCATGATCGAGCCCTTGCCGAATTGCCGTTCGATCTGGCTCAGCGCCGAATCGAGCGCCTTCTGCTTTTCGCTGTCTTTTTTGCTGGTCATATCCAGAAGTTCTGCCGTCGCCATCTATCCTGTTTCCTTCTTATTCCACGTCCCGCGTGCCGCGGCAACGCTGCCTTTGTTCGCCTCTTGTTCTTTTCGGAACGTATGAGACCAAAAAGAGAACATTGCAACGAAATTCTTCGATCTAGATGCAAATTCAATCTTAATTTTCGGTTACCAAACGCGACCGACCCGGATTTTCGTCGCGCCGAAAGGGATCGTTTACCACTTCGCCGTTATCTGACCCCGACTCATCGGGAGCTATGGAAAACCATGTCGGAAATCCCCGCGCGGCTTGCAGACAACCTTAGAACCTTCGGACTTGAGGGCGACAAGCTCGATGCGCTCAGGCAATCCTACGACATCACCAGTCGCGGGATCGACCCCGCGCTTGACGATTTCTACAAGTTCGCGCTCGCCAACCCGGACATGGCGCGTTTCTTCGGTCCTTCAGGCGATGTCAGCCATGCGCGGGCCCGCCAAAAGGAACACTGGCAAATCCTGTTGTCCGGGCGTTTCGACAGAACCTACATCGATTCCGCCCATGCCGTCGGCAATGTCCATTTCAAGATCCAACTGCCCTTCGATTTCTATTTCGGGGCCTATTCGCGGGTCAGTTCGCTTCTGGTTCAGCACCTTGCCGACAGCGTCAATGAAGCCGGGCTTTCAGGGGCCGAAACCGCGCGCATGATCGCCGCCGTCAACAGCGCCTTCGCCCTCGACAGCAGTGTCATCGTCGATGCCTATTCCAAGGCGCAGGAGGCCGAGTTGAACGCGGCTTTCCAGCAGCTTTCGCGCGGGATGGATCACATGGCAAACGGTGATCTGACCCAATTGATCGGCGAACCCGCGGAAAGCGGCTTTCCCGAACGCTACGATTCCGTCCGCCAGGATTATAACAAGGCGGTTTCCCTCCTGGGCCAGATCTGCGCGACGATTTCCGGTGTTACCGGCGACATGTCGACCTCCACTCAGAACGTGCAGTCGGCGACCGACGATCTGTCGCGCCGCACCGAAAGCCAGGCGGCCACGCTGGAAGAAACCGCCGCAGCGGTCGAACAGCTTACACGCTCGATCCAGCAATCCACCGAACACACCGCCAAGGTCGATAGCGAGATGAAGGCGGCAAGCGACCGCGCCACAGGCGCGCGCGAAGTCGTGCGCGAAGCGATCGACACAATGGAAGCGATCGAGACCTCGTCGAAACAGATCGCTGCCAAGATCGGTGCCATCAACGAAATCGCCTTTCAGACAAACCTCCTTGCCCTGAACGCCGGTGTCGAAGCCGCGCGCGCGGGCGATCACGGTCGCGGCTTTGCCGTCGTCGCCTCCGAAGTGCGCGCCCTTGCCGGGCGGGCCGCCGACACCGCCAGGGAAATCCACGAAATCATCGACGAAAGCTCCAAGCAGGTGTCCCAGGGTACAGAAAAGGTCGGTCGCACCGGCGAGGCGCTCGAAGCCATCGCGCACAATGTTGTCGAGGTCTCGACGCTCGTGTCCGAAATCACCACGACCGCGCAGGAACAGGCGACAGGCCTGTCCGACATCAACAGTTCCGTGGGCCAGCTTGACGCGGTCACCCAGAAAAACGCCGCCATGGCCGAAGAAACCACCGCCGCCGCTCAAGACATGATCGCCCTTTTCGCGCAACTATCCGAAGTCGTCGGGAAACTGCGCATTCCGTCGGACAACGGCCAAACCGCGCGGCAAGACCGCGCCGCCTGATCCCGGTCCACCAGCCCCTTGCGCCCCGGATCTCAGGCCAGACGTTCCTGCACCAGCGTCGTCAACTGTTGCAGCGAAAACGGCTTTGGCAGGAAGACCGAATTCGGGATCCGAGCCTGTTTCTCCGCCCTGCCCTCCTCGGCATAGCCTGACATGAAGATCACCGGCGTGTCGGGGCGCTGTTTCAGCGCCTTGCGCACCCATGTCGGCCCGTCCTGTCCCGGCATGATCACATCGGTCACGAAGATGTCGATCGACAGCGCCTCGTCGGTCAGGATTTCCAGCGCATCCTCGGCGCATTCCGCCTCGATCACCGTATAGCCCCTGAGCCGAAGGGCGCGCGTCGCAAAGGCCCTGACCGGCGCTTCATCCTCGACCAGAAGCACCACGCCATCGCCCGGCCCCGCCCGCTGTTCCTTCGGCGCTTCCACCGCCACTTCGGGCTTTTCCATCTCGCTTGCCTTGAAATAAAGGCTGAAGGTCGTGCCCGTGCCGACTTCGCTCTTGGCAAAGATGTATCCGCCGGTCTGCTTGACGATCCCGTAAGCGGTCGAAAGCCCAAGGCCCGTGCCCTCTCCGGTTTTCTTCGTGGTATAGAACGGCTCGAAAATCTTCGACAACCCGTCGGGGCTGATCCCCACACCCGTATCCTCAACCTCGATTACCACGTAAGACCCGGGAGCAAGCCGCGCCCGGTCGCGATAGGTTTCGCTTTCAAAGAACTCCGCATGGGACCGCACCGTGATCGTCCCGCCATCCGGCATCGCATCGCGGGCGTTGACCACCAGATTGACGATCACCTGTTCCAACTGCCGCCGGTCGGCACGGATCACCTGCGGCCCCGGCGCATGGGTCACGTCCAACTGGATCCGCTCGCCGATCAACCGGTTCAACAGATGGGCCAGATCCGACATCGTGTCACGAATATCCAGGGATTGCGGCTTCAGGTTCTGCTTTCGCGAAAACGCCAGAAGCTGGCCGACAAGGCTCGCCGCGCGGTTCGCGTTCTGCGAAATCTGGATCAGGTCTGAATATTCCGGATCGCCCGCATCGTGGCGCAACAGCAAAAGATCGCAATGACCCGAAATCGCCGTCAGAAGGTTGTTGAAATCATGGGCCACGCCCCCCGCCAATTGCCCGATCGCCTGCATCTTCTGGCTTTGCACGAACTGCGCTTCCAGAGTCTTCAACTCGGTCGCATCGTTCAGAATGCCCACCAGCACCACCTCGCCGTCCTCCAGCATCCGCCCCAGTGCGATCTGAAGGAACAGCTCCTGGCCCGGCAGAACCGCCCGCACGATTTCCGGCTTCAGCAACCCCCGTCCATCGGCCGCATCCCGCAACCAGTCCGAGATCGGACGCCCCATGCCTTCGACCAGTTCGAACAGCGGCGGCAGGTTGCGCCCCTTGATGCCAAAGATCGCCCGCGCCTCTGCATTCGCTTCGATCAGGGTGCCATCGGTTCCGATCTTCAGCATCGGCACCGGCAGGGCATCCAGAAGACCGGCCTGAACCAGCACCGGCTCGGCCTTTCTCTCAGCCGCCGCGCTCGTGTCCGGCACAAGGGTCACGCGCTGCACGCCCTCCACCTCTGCCGAAACCACCACCGTCACCCGCCGCGCCTCGTCGCCGAACCTCACCGTCATCGACCTTCCGTTGATCAAGGGCAGATCGGCAATCCGCTCGGTTGCCAAACCGTCAGCGTCCCGAAAAAACGCCTTGGCGGCTGAATTCATCGACAAAAGCGCATTGTCCGGCCCCAGGCGAAGCTCCGGCAGCGGCGTCTGCCCGCGCTCGCCCGGCAGTTCTGAAATGCTCCAAAGCAGGCAACCGGCCTCCCGGTCCGTCACCCGCAAGACACGGCCCGAAGCCAACTCATGTCGCGCGCCCCCCACCCGCGCGGTCAGCGTCACCATCTGCCGGACCACCGTCTCAGGGTCGGCCAGTTCCCGCGTCAAGGCACGCGCAAGGCCCTGCCCCCGCACAAGACCGCCAAAATCTTCCGAAGGGGCCGACATGGCAATCAACCGCGCCCGCCCGTCCGTCAGAAACGCAGGGCCGTCAAAGCCTTTCAGGATCCGCTGCGCACCTTGACCTGCCCGCCACCCGGCCATCAAGGAAACAAAGACCCGCCCGCCAAAGACAAGCCCGACCCCCAGCAACCCGGCGCCCGCCCCAAGGACAAGCGCCTGGACCTCCCTGAACGGCAGGGTCAGGCTCACCAAAAGCGCAAGACCGGACAAAAACAGGAAAACCACCATCCGACCGCCACTGTCGGCTGGTGTCAGGGCCGCAGGAAAAAACAGGCGCCGGGGCAATCCTCACTCCGCGTTAATCTCGGTAAAGATGACGCGAATATGGTTAACAAAGTCTAAAGATCGTTAACCAAATGACTTTCGTCGAAGAATAGAAAGAAAAAAGCCATCGCCCCCGTCCAGCGGCGAAAACCTATGGTTTTCAATCTCTTCCCAATCTTCGCACCGGTTCAGAAACGCCTGAACGCGGTCCTCGTTCTCAACCTTCAGCAAGGAACAGGTCGCATAGGCCAGAATACCGCCCTCGGCGACGAACCCTGGCGCCACCTCCAGGATCTCGTCCTGAACCGCGTTCAAAGCCTGCAACCGATCAAGATCCAACCGCCATTTCGCATCCGGCTGCCGCCGCCAGGCCCCGGTTCCCGAACAGGGCGCATCGCAGAACACCATGTCGAAAACGCCCTCGGGGCGCTCCGCCACATCGATTTCCACCCCCGCCCGTTTCGCACGCACCGGAATGTCGGCCATCCGCCGCGCCTCCGCGTCATGGGCCGTCACCCGACCCGCCCCGCCAGCCGCCAAAGCAAGGGATTTGCCGCCCCCGCCCGCGCAATAATCCAGCACGGATCTGCCCCGGCAATAGGGCAACAGCCGATCCACCACGGCCTGCGATGCGGCGTCCTGCAACTCGACCAGCCCGTCGCGAAACGCCCCCGATTGCGCCACCCGTCTCGGGTTCGCCGTCACCTCAAGGGCCGTTGCACTCAAGGGATGCACCCCCGTTTCGACCCCGCCGCGCAACAGTGCCTCTCGCGCCGCCTCGACGCCACCTTTCACAAGGTTGACCCGCAACATGACCGGCGCACGGGCACGAAGGGCCGCCAGAACAGCGCCCGCCTTGTCCCCAAGGGACGCCTCCATCATCGGCCAGATCCACTCCGGGCAATCCACCTGAACCGGAAAGGGCGCATCCTCCAAAGGCGCCCCCGCACCGGCCTCCGCGGCACTCAAGGGGGCGGGCGCAAAACGTTCCCCGGAAAAGACCGCACCAAGGTCGCCCCCCTCTAGCCGCAAGGCCCCGATCATCAAGGCACGCCCCGTTTCGCCGCCCCCAATCCAGGCGCAGGACCGCTTTCGTCGCAAGACACCAAAGACCAGATCGCGGATCGCCGCCCTGTCGCCCGACCCTGCAAAACGATGCTGCCGCGCCCAGGTGGTCAGCACCTTTTCGGCCGCACTCCCGGCAAGGATGGCATCGAGGCATTCGATGGCGGCAGAGACACGCGCGGCAGGGGTCATGGAACGATCGGCCGGACGAAAACGTCAGTTGTCGCCGGAACCGGCGGTTCGGGCGTTGTTCAGAATGGACACCGGATCGGGCAGGATGATTTCGATCTCGTCTTCGGCACCGGTCAAAAGACGCTCCAGCAGGGTCGGTTGCTTGCGGATCACCGTGATCGTGCGCGGCGGCGCTTGGGGCGTGTCTTCCACCGTCCGTACAGCGGGCGCCGGCGCACGGTCGCCACCGCTACCGCGACCCGACAGCCAAAGCTCCATCGTGCCGCGCTCGGGCGCAGGCCGGAACCATGTGAAATCCTTGACTTCCGCGCCATAGGCTTCGGCCAGGCGCGCCGCCTCGGCGCGATCCTCGTCAAAGAAATAGCGCACGTTCGGCTGGCTGATCGACACATCGACCTCGCGAATGCGGGCCAACTCGTGCCCCCGCGCCTCGGTATCCGAGGCGATCGCCCGCGCTTCGCCAAGGTCCGACGATGCAGGCACAAGGATCGTGACCTTCAGGGGCGAAGCCGGTGTCGGGATCACAACCGGCGCGTCCACCTCGGGGCGTGCGTCCGGGGCATCCATCGTCAGGATTTCGGGCGCGGCGCGGTCAACTTCCGTGTCATCTTCACGCCCGGGTCCGGGCTCTGGTGCAGGTGCCTCCACCGGCGGCTCGATGGCCTCCGACACGGGCGGCTCCGGACGTGGACGCGGGATCGGCACGACAAGGGGCTCTGGCACCCCGTCGATGCCGGGTGCTTCTCCCAATACCGCGGGCGGAGCCATCGACAAAGGCGCATCCGGTTCCGGCAGGGCCACAAGACCGGTTTCGCCGCCCGGAAGAACGCCCCCCGGAATTTCCGGAACACCGCTGTCCGAACCCAGGAACGAAAACGGTGACAGTTCCACATTTGGGGCCGCACCAAGCGCCAGCGGCACCGGCCCCGGCACCCATTCGCCCGAAACCGTCCGCCGCACAGGCCAGACCATCGAGGTTGTCAGCCCAAGGGCGGGCGGCAGCCCGAAATAGGGGTTGGGCGGCGGCGTCGGACCTTTTTCAAGCGGCGGTGCCATCTGCGACAGCGGAATGAAGGAAAACGCCAGCACCGCCAGGCCAAGCCCGAAGGGCCGCCGCGTCCGCGCCTGCCGCACCGGCAGGATCATCGGCTCCGGCGTCGCACTCGTCTCTACCGTCTGCGGCAGCGTGTCGAAGGGCCGCGTCACATTGACCGGCGGCTTCAGGGTCGAGGCATAGCGCTGCGCTAGGTCGATGACATCCGGCGCACCCGGCGCGACCAGATCGCCACCGCGCCGCTTCTTGCGCTTTGGCAAAGGCGCAGGCGCGACGGTCGGGGCACTTTCGGGCGGAATGATCTCGTCGAAACTCCGCGCCTTAGACTTGAAGCGCGGAACGACCCGCGTCTCGATCTCCGCGTCGGGCACCGGCTCGGGCCGGGGAACGGGCTTCGGCTCTGCCTTCGGCGGCACCGCCTCAACCCGCGCTGCCCTTGCATCGCGAGCCGCTTCCAGCCGGTCGGCCAGATCCACGTCCTTTTCATCGGCGGGCTTGTCCTGGATGATCGGCTTGATTTCAAAGTCATCCGCATCGTCGCCCGGCTCTTCTTCCCAGGGCTTGCGGCGCTGCTTGGTCTTTCCAGAGGCGGCCTTTTCACGCAAAGCAATCTCGCGCCGCGCCCGAGCCTCCTCAAGACGCGCCTGCCAGCGTTCATCCTTGTCCAGTTCGACAACCTCTTCCGGCTCCTTCGGAATTCCGGCTGTCTTGGCTTTACGATCCGCCATCGGTGTCCTCACGCACACCCCTGATAGACACGATATTACCCTTTCAGGGCAAAATCTTAAACCTTAATGTTCTCAGCTTCCTAAACGATAATTCGGGCTTTCCCGTGTAATTTGCACGTCATGGACATGGCTTTCCTTCAGCCCTGCCCCCGTAATGCGCACAAAGTCACAGTTTTTGCGCATGGATTCAACCGTTTCACAACCGGTATAGCCCATGGCGGCTCGCAATCCTCCGATCAACTGGTGGATCACGTTCGTCGCGGTCCCCTTGTATGGCACCTGCCCCTCGATCCCCTCCGGCACCAGCTTGTCGCTGGCGGCATCCTTCTGGAAATACCGATCGGCGGAGCCGCGTGCCATCGCCCCAAGGCTGCCCATGCCACGATAGGATTTGAAGCTGCGGCCCTGGTAAAGGATCACCTCACCGGGGCTTTCATCTGTCCCCGCGATCATGCTGCCGACCATCGCACAAGACGCACCGGCGGCAATCGCCTTGGCGAAATCGCCCGAGAACTTGATCCCACCATCGGCGATCACCGGCACATCGCCTGCCGCCGCTGCACAATCCATGATCGCGGTCAACTGCGGCACGCCGACACCGGCGACCATCCGTGTCGTGCAGATACTGCCAGGGCCGATCCCCACCTTGATCGCATCGGCACCCGCGTCGATCAGCGCCTGCGTCGCCGCCCCCGTCGCCACGTTGCCCGCGATGATCTGCACCTCGTTCGACAGCTTCTTGGCCCGCTCCACCGCCTTTGCCACCCCCTCGGAATGGCCATGCGCCGTGTCGATCACCACGATATCCACCCCGGCATCCACCAGCGCCTCGGACCGTTCGTAACCGGCATCGCCCACAGTGGTCGCCGCCGCCACCCGCAACCGGCCCAGCCGATCCTTGCAGGCGACAGGGTTCAACACCGCCTGCTCGCTGTCCTTCAGGGTCAGCAATCCGGTCAGCTTGTTCGACCCATCCGTCACCAAGAGCTTCTCGATCCGCCGCGCCTTCATCAGGCTGCGCGCCTCGTCCAGATCCGCAGGCTCGGTCAGAACCGCCAGGTCGTCCGAGGTCATCATCACCTTGACCGGCGTGTCATCGGCCTCGGCAAAGCGCATGTCGCGGTTGGTCACGATCCCCAGAACCCGGCCCGCCTCGTCGACCACCGGGAAACCGGTCACGTTGTAGCGTTCCTGCAATGCCTTGGCATCGGCCAGCGTCTGGTCGGGCGTCAGCGTGATCGGGTTATAGACGATCCCGGAAACAAACCGCTTCACCCGCCGCACTTCGCGCGCCTGCTCTTCCAGGCCAAGGTTCCTGTGGATCACCCCGATCCCGCCTGCCTGCGCCATGCAGATCGCCATCCGCGCCTCGGTCACCGTGTCCATCGCCGAGGACATCAGCGGGATGTTCATCACGATGTCGCGCGTCGCCCTGGTGCGCGTATCGGCATCCGACGGCAAGACCTTCGAGGCCCCCGGCACAAGCAATACATCATCGAACGTGAGCGCCTCACGAATCTCCATAGGGGTTCTCCTTGAAGGGGTTCGTTTGACGCCTCCCTATTGCATGTGTTTTGCGCAGTGGAAACCCCTATATGTGCGATCCGCGCGGGAAATTCGCGCCTCAGGCAATCGAAGCGTTGGTTTTCGCCGCAAGCGCCCCATTGGCCCAGAGTTTCAGCACACGGATAGCGATCACCGGCACGTAAAGCGTGACCGCAACAAGGACGATCCCGCCAAGCATCCGCGCGCCCGATGCCCCCGACATTCCCGAAAACATCAACAGTGCCCCGGCATAGGCGGTGACCGGAAATGTAAAGGCGCTCCAGAACCCGCTGAACCCGCCCTCGATCATCCACGCGAGGCGAACCAGCAGCAGGACAAACACAAGGCTCGCCCAACTGATGAAAACCGCCGCCAGAACAGGATGCCCTGTCATCACCGCGATGGTCGTCAGGAATGCAGGCGGTGCCAGGTGGATCACCTGCAAGGGGCGCAAAGGCGGCGCCCCCTCCCCGGTCAGCAAGGGCCGTGCGGTCAGCACCATGGTCACGATCACGGCCACCACGCAATAGACCGCCAGCGCCTCGATCACGCCAAAGGACACCCCAAGGGGCAGTGCAGACCCCGGTGCCACCACGAACCCGACAAAGATCAGATGCATCGCGGGCGTCGGCGGCCCCGCTTGGTCCGTGCCGCGCAACCGGTGGAACGCGACATAGGCCACAAAGACCACCAGCAAGGCGCAGCCGATCACAAGGCAGGTCGCCGACACAGCCTCGACCCGGCGCGCGAAATACTGCGCCAGCACCAGGAACCCGACCGCCATCGCCGCAAGCCCCGTCCGCCCCGGCAGTGTATTCAGATCCTCGACTACCGCGCCAAACCGCAAGACGGCCTTGCCCGCGTAAGCCGCAACGAAGAACAGGAACAACAGCGTGACCATGCCCTCGACAACCTCGACCGGGGCCGAAGGCAGCCCGAAGACCAGAACGCCCCGCTTCCAGGCCAGCACCACCCCAAGCAGCCCCAGCACCGCCGGGAAAACCGCAGGCGGGAAACGCCGGAGTGGGCCGACCTTCGGCGGCAGCTTCGGAGGAGGCGGGAAATGCGTCATGGCCGAACCGTGATAAATCCAGAAATTTGCCGCGCCACAATAGTTTCAGACAGGATCACGAAAAGAATGCCGCCGGCGCACAGGGGTCAGTTGATGGTCTGATGGACGTAGATTTGCAACTCCCCGGCAATCACATGTGCGATTACGATAATCCCTGGCTGCGGCCACACACCATCAATTGCATACAGAAAGATGTCATTTTCAGAATATAACCCTCCTTCTTCCACATAGTCCTGCGGCGCATGACCTCCACTGATTTTCATCCCGCCTGATGACGAAATCATCTCCTCGAACTGCTGAGCAAGCGATGACGTCTCCACATCGTAAAACTCGCCAATCACCGAACAGTCGAAAACCTGCCGCTCACCGATCACATGGAACTCAACTTCTTCATAGCTGTTGGCTTCGCGTCGATAGACTGACACGACGTTTCCATCAGGGCTTATCGACACCGCTCTTTCTCCAAAAGGGCCGGGGCGGTCTATGCTGGCCAAATATCCGTTTGGGTCCGAAAGAGCATTTTCACAAACAAGTTTGAAACGATCCCAAACCTCGCTTGCTGAAAGTGTCTTTGACTGTTGGGCTTCAATCGGCATGGCCAAACCCAAAACCATGATCACGGCAACACACACAGGATTCAGCAATGTCAGTCCCTCATTGAACACTATCTTGGAAAGTTCAGTGTCGCGTATATCGCGCGTGAAGTACGCTGTCTAACAGACCCGCGTCCGATGGCGAAGGCGGCAGGCGTTGTCTCTCTACCTCCGTCGATCTCACGTATGGAACTTGTTCTGCCCGATCGCCTCCAGAAGTCCTGATCGGTGATCTTCACACATGCAAGAAAACAGCGCAGGGCAATTGATTGACGGCCGTTAATCTTGGTAACCGCCCGCTGCTTTGGCGAAATCCATCGGTTTGACGCACCGACGAAATACCGACGCAATACCGACGTAATACCGACGTAATACCGACGTAATACCGACGCTGCGTTTTCGGCCCGAAAGCCTGTTTTTCCTCGCGTTCATGATTTTCGCGCCGGATCCGCAACGGGCAGCGCACGCAGCTTTGCAAAGGATTAATGCGCCCGCGTCGCGATGTGCTTGATCGGCCTTCCGCGATACAACAGCGATTGCGTCTCCATGAAGACATGCACCTTCGAGGGATCCGCCCCAAGCCGCACGGTCTGACCGCGCAACTCCTTGTGAATCCCCTGCAATTTCCCGATCACCGGGTCAGCGTCTCCGACCGGTTCAAAGTAAAGCAGCGTCACCTCGCCAAGCGCCTCAGTGATGCTGACTTTCCCTTCAAAAACATAAGGTTCGGACGCAGGCACCATATCCTCCGGCCGCACACCCACGTTCACCTTCGCGCCCATATCCTCGGGCGTCGAGGGGTAATGCGACACCGCCGTTCCGCCCCCGTCCAGGTCCACCGTCGTCTGTTCCCCCGTCCCGCTGATCGTGCCGGGCAAAAGGTTCATCGCGGGCGATCCGATGAATTGCGCAACGAACTCGTTTTCCGGTTTTTCGTACAATTCCAAGGGGCTACCCACCTGGGCAATCCCGCCCCCGGCCAGAACCACGATCCGGCTGGCCAGCGTCATCGCTTCCACCTGGTCGTGGGTGACATAGATCATCGTGCTTTCCGGCATCTGTTCCTTCAACTGCGCAATCTCGATCCGCGTCGCCACCCGCAAGGCGGCATCGAGGTTGGAAAGCGGTTCGTCGAACAGGTAGACCTTCGGATCGCGCACGATCGACCGGCCAATCGCCACCCTCTGCCGTTGACCGCCGGACAGTTCTTTTGGTAAGCGATCCAACAGGTTATGAAGCTGGAGCGTCTTGGCCGCCTTCTCCACCCGCTCCTCAATCTCGGAGGGAGACTTCTTGGCGATCTTCAGGGCGAACTGCATGTTCTCGCGCACCGTCATATGCGGATAAAGCGCATAAGACTGGAACACCATCGCGATCCCACGCTCTGATGGCGGCACATCGTTCACCACCATCCCGTCGATCTCCAGCGTCCCGCCGGTGATCTTTTCCAGCCCCGCAATCATCCGAAGGAGCGTGGACTTGCCGCACCCGGAAGGGCCAACAAAAACAATCAGTTCGCCGGTTTCGATGTCCAGATCAATGTGCTTCAGCACATCCACCTTGCCATAGGATTTCGCAACATCCGTCAGCTTCAGATTGGCCATCCTGTCCTCTCCCCTCCGTTATGCCGTCAACCTTCGATCGCGTAGAGAACCGACCAACCCGGGCGCACGCCCTCGTTGCCCTGTATCTCCACGTCGAACGGTGATTCAGCGTCCAGCACCCAATTTCCTTTTGGCAATCCAACCGTTTGCGCCTCCCCGCTCAGGTTGAAATCGCACAGCATCCGCTGCCCCTGATAGCTCCGGATCAGGCAAAGCCGGTCCTCGCTCGCCGCAACGATATCCATCTCGCCCTTGACCAGGGCAGGCCGGTCGCGACGATATCCGATCATCCGGCGATAGAAGTGCAACATGCTTTCCGGGTCTTTCTCCTGAGCCTCGACCGCCCGCGACGTATGCTCGATCCCCACGGGCAACCAGGGCTTGCCATCGCTGAACCCGCCGTTCTCACGCTCTGGCGACCAGACCATCGGCGTCCGGCACCCGTCACGCCCCTTGAAGGTCGGCCAGAACCGGATGCCATAGGGATCTTGCAGATCCTCGAAGGACACATAGGCCTCCTCCAACGCCAGTTCCTCGCCCTGATAAAGACAGACCGACCCCTGCATTGACAGCAAAAGCGCCAGATAGACCCGGTGCGCCTCTTCCGACAGCGACCAACGCGACGTATGGCGTTCGACGTCGTGGTTGGAATAGGCCCAGCAGGCCCAGCTATCCGGCGCAAGCCTTTGAAACCGATCAAGGATTTCCGAAACCCGCGTGCCGGTCGGATAGGGCTGCGACAGAAAGTCGAAACCATAGCACATATGCAGACGTTTCTTGCCTTCCGTATACTCCGCCTGGATTTCCAACCCTTTCTGGTCGTCACCCACCTCACCGACCGAGGTGATGTCCTGGAACGCGTCCATCACCCCCCTGAGCTTGGCAAGGAAATCCAGGTTCTCGGGCCGCGACTTGTCATAGACGTGATTCTGAAAGGTGTAAGGATTGACCGAAGGCGCGATTGCGCTGTTCTTTTCCTCGTTCGACAGGGCCGGATTGTCGCGCAACTCCTTGTCATGGACATAGAAATTCACGGTATCCAGACGGAACCCGTCCACCCCCCGCTCCAGCCAGAACCGCGCGACATCCAACAAGGCCGCCTGCACATCCATGTTGTGAAAGTTCAGGTCAGGCTGTTCGCGCAGGAAATTGTGCAGGTAATACTGCATCCGCGCCCCGTCCCACTCCCAGGCCGAGCCGCCAAAGATCGAAAGCCAGTTGTTGGGCGGCGTCCCGTCAGGCTTGGCATCGGCCCAGACGTACCAGTCGGCCTTCGCATTCTCACGCCCGTGACGGCTTTCCTTGAACCATGGATGCTGGTCCGAGGTATGGGACAACACAAGGTCGATCATCACCCGCAGACCCAGGGCATGGGCCCGGTGGATCAGCGCATCGAAATCGTCCAGCGTGCCGAACATCGGATCGACGTCGTTGTAATTCGACACGTCATAGCCATAGTCCAGCATTGGCGAGGTGAAGAAGGGCGAAATCCAGATCGCATCCACCCCAAGGGACGCAACATGCGGCAGACGGTTGATAATGCCGGGCAAATCCCCGATCCCGTCGGCATTGGTGTCCTGATAACTGCGCGGATAAATCTGATAGATCACCGCCCCCCGCCACCAATCGGGGTCAGAGGCAAGAATGCTGGTATTCTCAGCCGGCATGGTTTCGGCAAAACTCATATGGGTTGTCCTATTTGACCGAGCCGGCCAGAAGGCCGCGCACGAGATAGCGTTGCATGGCGAAAAAGACGACCAAAGGCACCGCGATGGACACGAAGGCGGCGGTGGCAAGGATCTCCCAATTGCCGCCAAAGGTGCCCAGCATCTCGGTGATCTGGTTCGTCATGACTGTGGTTTGTCCGGTTGCATCGATCAGAAAGACCTTGGCGACCAGAAGATCGTTCCAGGTCCACAGGAACTGGAAAATCGCAAAGGACGCAAGGGCCGGAAACGACAGGGGCAGGATGATCTTTGTGAAGATCTGGAAGTCCGAGGCGCCGTCGACCTTGGCATTCTCGATGATGTCACGCGGCAGGCCCACCATGTAGTTCCGCAAGAGGTAGACCGCGAGTGGTAAGCCAAACCCGGTATGGGCCAGCCAGACGCCAAGATAGCCTTTGCCGATCCCGATGCCGAGGTGGAGCTTCAGCAAGGGAATAAGCGCCAGTTGCAGCGGCACGACCAGAAGGCCGACGACGCAGGCGATCAGCAAGGCGCGCCCCGGAAAATCCATCCAGGCCAAGGCGTAAGCGGCAAAGGCGGCAATGACGATCGGGATGATCGTGGCCGGGATGGTAACCGTAAGCGTGTTGAAGAACGCCTTGGTCATGCCTTCGTTGTTCGTCGGGTCCAGCAGCATGTCGTCATAGTTCGCCAGCGTGAACTCCGGCGGGCTGGTGATCGTGGCAAAGACGCGCTGGCCCCGGCCCGAAATCTGGTCGTCATTGCCGCGCCATTCGTAATCGCCGTTCTCGGCAACAGTGAAACTTTCGCCATCGCCAAGGTCGGCCACTTCGCCCGCCGCGTAAGCGTCAATCGCGCGGGACGACGTACCCCAGACGCTGACCGTGCTTTCGCCGCCTTCAAAGAGGTTGCCAGCGACCACGAACTGATCTCCGTCAGCCGTGCGGTTTTCATCCGGATCAGCCGCACGGACCACCACGTTTTGCTCGGCTGGAAACATCGACTTCCACCAGCCGGAGGATGAAATCTGATCCGCCGTGCGGAAGGACGACACCAACAGCCCGATGGTCGGGAACAACCACAGAAGGACCAGAGCGAGAACGGAAAGATGAACCGCCCATGTAAGCGAGGATTTGGAGCCAGCGATGTTATCCATTACCGCATCTCCTTTCTGGCGTTGTAGACGTTCCAGACCAGGATCGGCGAGACCAGAAGCATGATGACGATGGCACTGGCAGAACCGACGCCCCAGTCATTTGCGCGAAACAGCTTGTCGAACATGTAGTTTGCCAGCACCTGCGTCTGCCATTGCCCGTTGGTCATGGCGAAGACGATGTCAAAGACCTTGAGCACGACCAGCGTGATCGTCGTCCAGACCACCACGATGGTCGGCATGATCTGCGGCACCTTGATCTTGAAAAAGACCTGCAAGGGGTTCGCGCCATCGACGATGGCGGCTTCGACGGTTTCTTCCGGGATGCCCCTTAGGGCCGCTGATAGGATCACCATGGCAAATCCGGTCTGAATCCAGATCAACACCACCATCAGGAAAAAGTTGTTGTAAAACGGCAAGGTCAGCCAGGTTTGCGGCTCGCCGTAAGGCAGTTCGGTCGTGAAGATCCCGAAGATCGAGCGCAGCGACAGGAACACCATCCAGGCCGCGAAAACAGCGACCGCAATGCGGACGATCCACATCAGCGGCGATCCTTCGCGCCCGGCCCGCAGAACCAGATAGCCGACATAGGCCGTGATCCCGGCGAAAGCGAGAAGGATGAGAAACGGCAGGAGCTTCAGAAAGATGAACGACCCTGCCCCGCCTTCGAACTGAAGCCAGACGGCGTTCAGCACGCCGATCTGTTCCTTGTCCTCGGGGCGCGTGTCGTAGATCAGCTTGAAGATCACCGAGGCACCGACAAAAGAAATCGCCATCGGCATGAAGATCAGAGATTTCGCGATATTGCCCCAGGAAATCCGGTCGGTCAGTTGTGCGGCGAGAAGGCCGAAGGCGGTCGAGGCGGCGGGCACCACGATCAGCCAGAGCATGTTGTTCCTCATCGCCTCCCAGAACTTCGCTTCGCCCATCATCTGCTGGTAATTGGCCAGACCGACAAAGGCGCCGCCCTGAGAGCGGTCGGTCAGGGAAAGCCGCAAGGTTTCAACCACCGGATAGCCGAGGTAAAGCCCGAGGGCGAGGATGGCAGGTGCGAGAAACAGCCAGGGGCGGATCTGGTTGGCACGGTTTATGTTTCGCCCGGCATTGGGGCCGGTCGCCGGGAACAGCACCTTGTCCAGAAAGAGGTTCGAGAAGTAAAAATAGCCCAGGCATCCACCGACACCGATCACCACGGTGAAAAGGCCAAGAAGTGCGGCATCCATGGATTGTCCCTCCCCGAAAAATCCAAGTTTCGCATGCGAAACCAGTTACTTGGCGCGAACGCACCGGTAACAAATCGTTAAGGAAACGCGGATGGCGGGGCAGCGGTTAGACCGCCCCGCCGTGTTAGCTTACTTCGCAGCGTCCCAGGACGACTGGATCTCGGCCGCGACATCGCCTGCGGATTTCCCGCCGGTATAGTCGACCATACCTGTCCAGAACGATCCCTGCCCCACGGCACCGGGCATCAGGTCGGAAGCGTCAAACCGGAAGGTCGTCGCGCCCAGAAGGATCTCGTTCATCTTGGCCAGCGTCGGATCCGAGAATTTGGAGGCATCCACGCCCTTGTGCGGCGTCAGAAAGCCCTTGAGACCCATCCAGATTTCATGGGCGACAGGCTCTTGAAGATAGGCGATCAGGTCGTGGGCAGCCTGGTTTTCATTGGTGATGGCCCAAAGGGTGCCTGCGCCAAGGACGGGGTTGCCGAGATCCTTGTCACCATAGGACGGGAAGTAGAAGAAGTCCGCATCCTCCCCCACGACCGTGCCTTCCGGGAAGAAGGCGGGAATGAACGAGGCCTGACGGTGCATGTAGCACTGCGGCGGGCTGTCGAACATGCCCTTGGGGCTGTCACGGAAATCGGTGGAGGCCACTGCAGCACTCCCACCGGCGACATAGTCGTCGTTCAGGGCAAATGCGCCGAATTCGTCGATGGCGGCGAGAACCCGATCATCGGTGAAGGGAATCTCGTTGGATACCCATGCGTCGTAGACGTCTGTCGGCTGCGTGCGCAGCATCAGGTCTTCAACCCAGTCGGTGGCCGGCCAGCCGGTCGCACCACCAGACCCCAGACCGATGCACCAGGGCGTTTCGCCGTCGGCGACGATCTGATCGGTCAGCGCCTTCAGCTCTTCCATGGTTTCGGGCACTTCGTAACCCGCGTCTTCAAAGTTCTCCGGCAGGTACCAGACCAGCGACTTCACATCGACTTTGTAGAAAAAGCCGTAAAGCTGGTCGTTGCCGCTTTCGTCAGCATAGGTGCCCAGATCCACCCAGGACTGTCCGGCGGCGTAATTGTCGCGAATCCAGTCGGCGGTGCCGTCCTTCAAAGGCGTAAGGAACCCGCGCGACGCCATGTCGGCGGCGAGCCCCGGCTGCGGGAAGACGGCGATGTTAGGGGCAGAACCGGCTTCGGCATCGACGAGAATTTGCTGCTCGAAGCTGTCCGAACCGACGTAGCGCACATCGTGACCGGACTTGGCGGCAAAGTCGGCAAGCACCTGCTCGACGTTTTCCTGGTCCGGGCCAAGCCACGGGCCAAAGACGGTCAATTGCTCGGCACTGGCGCTGGAGGCAACAAGTGCGACGGCAGCGACACCCGAGAAGAGTGTTTTTTTCATGAGTTTCCTCCCTTGGAGAGGCGCTTGTGCACCTCACTTGCATCGAAACGGCGGATTTACCAAACCGCTTTGGATGCTGCAAGGTCGCTCAAACCGGAGCAGAAGTCAACGGAGTTTTGTCAAAATCCCCACTTTGACAAAGCCCACGGCTTCCGTATTCTAGCGTTCAATCCAAACCGCTTTGAAGAACGCGCCGTCTATGAACCTGAAGGAACTCTCGCAGCATCTGGGGCTATCACCCACAACCGTCAGCCGCGCGCTGAACGGCTATCCCGAGGTGAGCGAGCAGACCCGCAAGCGCGTGCGCGAGGCGGCCGAGCTTCAGGGCTATATCCCGAATTCGCGTGCCACCCGTTTGGCCACCGGACGCGCCATGACGATCGGGCATATCCTGCCCTTGTCGAACGAACATGAAATGGTGAACCCGGTGTTTTCCGATTTCATTGCCGGTGCTGGCGAGATCTATTCCGCCTCGGGCTATGACCTCGCCCTTTCAGTTGTGCGCGACGAGGATGAGGCCGAGACCTATCAGCGCCTTGCGCGGCGCGGCACGGTGGACGGCGTGGTCCTGCACGGCCCCAAGGTGAAGGATCGCCGCATCGACCTTTTGCGTGACCTCGGAATGCCCTTCGTCGTGCACGGCCGTTCCAGCGAGGTGAGCGGAAGTTACGACTGGGTCGACGTCAACAACCGCCGGGCCTTTCGCCGGGCGACCGCTCTTTTGCTGGACCTTGGCCATCGCAACATCGCGCTGCTGAACGGGTTGACGTTCATGGATTTCGCCGCGCGGCGTTTGGCCGGTTTTCGAGATGCTCTGGAAGACCGAGGCGTAGCAGTGCCAGACGAGTTTATCGCCAGCGGTGAGATGACCGAGACTTATGGTTATGCCACAGCGCGACGTCTTCTTGAGCGCGAGGATGCGCCGACCGCCTTTATCGTCTCCTCGATCATCCCCGCCATCGGCGTGCGCCGCGCGGTCCATGACCTGGGGCTGGAGATGGGCCGGGATGTTTCCGTCGTTGTCCATGACGATGTGCTGTCCTATTTCCAGAACGAGGGCGACGTGCCGATCTTTACCGCCTGCCGGTCGTCGGTGCGCGAAGCGGGGCGGCAGTGCGCCAGCGTGCTTCTTCAGAAAATCGCCGGGGCGGATGTGGTGAAAGAGGTGCTTCTTGAGGCGGAACTGACCCTTGGGCATTCCACTGGCCCCGCCCCTGCCGTGCGTGCCTTTCTGGATCACGCCTGAGCGCGCCGCTTGCGCATGCGATATGCTTCGATGTACTGCCAAGCCGTGATCTGAGGGGCCTGCCATGACCTATCCCGCGAACAGCCTGTCACTTGTCGCCGATGTCGGCGGCACGAATACCCGCGTCGCCCTGGCCGAAGGCAGCCGCCTTTTGAAGGAAACCGTCCGCAAGGTCCCCAATGCCGAGGCCGAAGACCTGGGCGCGTTGCTGGCCGCCTACGTGCGTGAGAACGATGTCGACTGCCATGCCGCCGCTGTCGCGATTGCGGGGCCGGTGCGGGATGGGCGCGGAACGCTGACCAATCTTGACTGGTCGATGGACGAGGAAACACTGGCGAAGATCACCCAGGCCGAAACCGCCGCGGTTCTGAACGATCTTCAGGCGCAGGCTTTCGCGCTTGGGCACATCCGCCCCGAAAGCCTTGCCCCCGTCATCGAGGGCGAACCGGGGCGTGAAGATGCGGCACGGCTGGTGATCGGCGCAGGCACCGGCGTCAACGCCGCACTTGCGCTTCACAGTCCCGGCGGGCGTATGGTGCCGCCGTCGGAGTGCGGCCACATCACCCTGCCCGTGCGCAACGCCGAGGATTTGCGACTGTCGGAGTTCGTCAAGCGCGAGCACGGATTTGCTTCGGTCGAAGACGTTCTGTCGGGACGCGGCGTTCAGCACATTCACCGTTGGCTTTGTGAAGAGGCCGGTGCGCAATCAAGCCTTTCGACCGCCGAGATCATGGAGTTGTGCGAAAGCGGTGATCCTCTGGCCGAAAAGACCGTCGCAACCTACGTTCGGATGATCGGCACCGTCGCAGGCGATCTTGCCCTTGTCCACCTGCCCTTTGGCGGCGTTTTCCTGATCGGCGGCGTGGCACGTTCGATGTCGCGTTATTTCGACCGCTTCGGCTTTGCCACGGCTTTTCGCGACAAGGGACGATTCACCGGTTTCATGGCGCGTTTTCCGGTATCGGTGATCGCGGATGACTTTGCTGCACTTGAAGGTCTGGCATCTCATCTGGAAGATCGCGAGAAAAATTGATCTCGCCCGTCATCGGGTAACTGCATCTTAAGAAGGTCCGTCTAGCACCCCTCTTGTCGGGACATGCCCCGGCACGAACTCAGAGTATTGAGGTGACGGATGGCAAAACGGGTTGTCCTTGACGCGAAGCTGGATTCTGCAAACGCGGAAACCCTGCGCGAAAAGCTGCTTGAGGCAGAAGGCGATGACATAGCCCTGGATGGCAGCGGCGTGGAACAACTGGGCGGACTTTGCCTCGAACTCCTTTTGTCGGTGCGCCATCTCTGGGGCCAGGCCGGAAAGGCCGTGACGATCGAAAGCCCGTCCCAACAGATGATAGACGACCTTGGCCGCTTCGGGCTGAGCGAAGAGGCATTCCAGGGGGGCACGGCATGAGCATTTCCGTTCTGGCGGTCGACGACAGCCGCACCATGCGCGACATGATCAACCTTGCCCTGACATCGGAAGGGTTCGAGGTTCACCTTGCCGACGATGGCGAACACGGGCTTGAAGTTTTGGACGACCTTGACCCGGACGTGATCATCACCGACATCAACATGCCCCGGTTGGACGGTTTCGGGTTCATCGACGCGGTGCGCCTGCGCGATGACACCCGCACGGTGCCGATCCTGGTTCTGACCACGGAAAGTTCGGCGGATTTGAAGGCGCGCGCCCGCACCGCGGGGGCGACGGGTTGGATCGTGAAGCCCTTTGCCCAGGACAAACTGGTGCGCGCCCTGCGCATGGTCGCCGGCTAGGAGATGTATCTTGTCTGATCCAATGCAGGAAATCATGGCATCGTTCTTCGTCGAATGCGAAGAACTCCATGAATCGCTGGTGGATGCCTTGCAATCCATGTCCGACGGCGAAACCGACGTCGAGACGATCAACGTCGCCTTCCGCGCCGTCCACTCGATCAAGGGTGGTGCCGGAGCCTTCGGTCTTGATGCCCTGGTCGACTTTTCACACCAGTTCGAAACCGTCATGGATGCCTGCCGGTCGGGCACCCTGGCCATCGACGAGCGATTGAGCGAATTGTTCTTCCGCTGCAGCGACATGCTGTATGATCTGATCCGCTGCTCTCGCGACGGAGAGGAAGCCGACAGCGCCACATCCCAGCAATTGATCACCGAGCTTTCCGGTTTCGTCGATGCGGACGACTCCGAAGCAGAGGAAGAAGCCATCGACTTCCAGCCGATGACGCTCAGCCTCGACGATCTGGGCGCATCGGATGACGCCCCACAGATGGATTTGCCTCCGCTCGATCTGCCGCCGCTTGATGAATTGGGCCAAGCACCACCGGAGGACGACGATGCGCAGTCCGCCGGATTGGTCGTGTCTTTCGCGCCCGAGAAAGAGCTTTATGAAAGCGCGAACGAACCGCTGTTCCTCATCAAGACGCTCGCCGACCTCGGGCGATGCAGCACCGTTCTTGAATTTGATCCCCCCGCATCGGTCGAAGAGCTTTCGTCGCTTGGCGGTCGGCTGAATTGGAAGATCGCCATCGAGACAGAGGCACAGCCGGTCGCGGTTCACGAAATTTTCGAATTTGCGGAAGGGCTGTGTACGCTCAACGTGGAAACCGGCGCGGCGTTGCCCGGCACGGTGGAAACCGAAGCCGAAAACTCCACCCAAAGTGAAGTTGCGGCATCGGTACCGGATACCCCGCCGCCTGACGTCCCCGCCCCGAATGCGTCCGCCGAACCGGAACCAAAGGCTGAGGAACCTACCACGCCGGCACCTGCAACCAAGGACAGTGTCCCGAAACCCGCCGCGGCCAGCACCAAGGCGGCAGGTGCTGCCAAGGCTTCACCGACGGTGCGTGTCGATCTCGAGCGCATTGAGCGCCTGGTCAACCTCGTCGGTGAGTTGGTCATTAACCAGGCAATGTTGTCGCAATCCATCGCCGAAGAAAACATCGCGCCGAATTCACCGGTCGCCACCGGCCTGGACGAATTCATGCAACTGACCCGGAACATTCAGGAAAGCGTGATGATGATCCGGGCCCAGCCGGTCAAATCGCTGTTCCAGAGGATGTCTCGGATCGTGCGGGAATCTTCGGCCGCCGTGGGCAAGTCGGTAAAACTGGTGACGGTCGGCGAGAACACTGAAATCGACAAGACCGCCATCGAACGGCTGGCGGACCCGCTTACGCACATGATCCGGAACGCGGTAGATCACGGGCTGGAAGATTCGGCGACCCGGACCGAACGGGGCAAGAACGCACAGGGTGAAATCCGCCTGAGCGCTGCTCATAAATCCGGTCGCGTCCTGATTGAAGTCTCTGACGACGGGGGCGGAATCAATCGCGAAAAGGTCAAGGCAAAGGCGATTGAAAAGGGACTGATCCCTGACGATGTCACCTTGAGCGATACCGAAATCGACCAGCTGCTGTTCCTGCCGGGATTTTCGACAGCCACCGAGATTTCGAATCTTTCGGGGCGCGGCGTGGGGATGGATGTGGTCAAGACGCAGATCACCTCGCTCGGCGGGCGCGTCACCATCGAATCCAATCCCGGCGTGGGCACGACCTTTGCGATATCATTGCCGCTGACCCTTGCGGTCCTCGATGGCATGGTCGTGACCGTGGCAAAGGAAACGCTCGTCATCCCGCTTAACGCCATCGTCGAAACCCTGTCTCTTTCCGTCGACGATCTTAAACCGGTAGCGGCCGGACAATCGGTACTTTGCGTTCGCGAGCAATTTGTTCCAGTTCTGGATCTTGGCGTCGAGCTTGGATACCGCGACGTGGCAGCCATGAAGGACGGCACTATCGCACTTTTGATCTCGCCCGAAGAGGGCGTTCTTGTCGCGCTTCTCGTCGACACGATCGAAGATCAGCGACAGGTCGTGATCAAGGGGATGCAGGAAAGCTACGGCCGGGTGCCGGGGGTTGCAGCGGCCACGATCCTGGGTGACGGGCAAATCGCCCTGATCCTCGACCCCAACGATCTTGTTCAGAACGCGACCGGCGATGACCGGGTCATCAAGCAGAAGAAGGTATCCTAAGGATGAGTGAGCAGACCGAATCCAAAGCTCCCGACACAGGAAGCTCGTCACAGACGGAATATCTGTCATTCCGCATCGAAGAAAACGAATACTCTGTCGAGATCATGTCGGTACGCGAAATTCGCGGCTGGACCAGAACCACGTCGCTGCCCCATGCGCCCCCTTTTGTGAGAGGCGTGATCAACCTGCGCGGCACTGTTCTGCCGGTCGTCGATCTGGCCGTTCGACTGGGCCTCGAGGCTTCGGAACCACAGGCGAGAAACGTGATCATCGTCGTGGATGTCGGCTCGCGCGTGATGGGCCTTCGCGTCGATGCGGTTTCCGACATCCTTTCGTTTTCAGACGATCAATTGCAGCCGCCGCCCGACATGACCTCGAAATCCCGTTTTGTGCGCGCGTTGACAATTCTGGATGAACGCATGGTGCGTGTCCTGGACCTCGAGGCCGTCCTGCCGTCAAGCGAAGAGATCGCCGCATGAATGCGCTGATGCCTTCTCCCGGGGTCGAGTTGACCGACAAGGAATTCGAGGCACTTACTGCCATCGCTGCCCGCGAGGCGGGTCTCGCAATTCCATCGTCGAAAAAGTCCCTCGTACAATCCAGGATCGCACGCCGCCTGCGCAGCCTCGAATTGGGAAGTTGCAAGGACTATCTGGACTTCATCGAGAAAAGTCCGGCCGAGACGCGCGAGTTGATCTCGGTACTGACGACGAATGTTTCGAGTTTTTACCGCGAGTCCCATCATTTTGACTTTCTGCGCGAAACCGTCTTCCCTGTTCTTCGCAAGAAACTGGAAACCGGTGGCCGTGTGAGACTTTGGTCCGCTGGCTGCTCCAGCGGGCAAGAACCCTACAGCATCGCAATCGAGTGTCTGAAGGCCTTTCAAGGCTGCAACTTCAAGGACTTGCTTATTCTCGCAACGGACATTGATCCCAAGATCCTGGATCGCGCCATTGCTGGTGAATACACGGCCGACGATCTTGCCAATGTCAACGAAAGGGATCGCGCCGCGTACTTTTCACCGCTGGATGACGACAATGGGCGTTTTCGAGCAAGCAACGAGTTGAAAGCCCTCATAAGGTTTCGCGAATTGAATCTCCACGGGGCCTGGCCGATCAAGACCAAGTTCGACGTGATCTTTTGCCGAAACGTGGTGATCTATTTCGACGACGCCCATCAACGCGCACTCTGGCCACGGTTTCACGAGCATCTTGAACAGGACCGCTGGCTGATACTTGGCCATTCCGAGCGCATTCAGGCCCCTGATACGACCGGGTTCAAGACCGCCGGCGTCACGATTTACCAACGCAGCTAGAACAAAAAGGACGGAAAGACCGATGGCATTGAGAGACCAGTTGCGCGTTATGGTGGTTGACGACATGTCCACCAGCCGGGGCCTGATCACACAGGCACTGGACGCATTCGGAGTTCGCAACGTGTCGACCGCTTCGGACGGGAAATCGGCCCTGGCCCTGATCGGCAAATCGCCCGTTCACCTCGTAATCTCCGACTACAACATGCCAGAAATGGACGGCTTGCATCTTCTCCACTACCTGCGCAGCTCACCACAGACGCAGAAGACCGGATTTCTTTTGATTACCGGAAAGGCGGACCCGGCCATCATCAACAAAGGAAAACAGTTGGGTATGAACAACTACCTGGCCAAACCTTTCCAGAATGATCAGCTGAAATCAGCCATCGAGGCCATTGTCGGACGTCTTTAGGTGGAGAACGAATCCCAACACCAGGCTCCGGATCCCAGGGAGTTTGCCGCGCGTGTCGTCGGTGCGCTTGGCCAGTTGATGATCGATTTTCATCACCGCGATCTGGCCGTGCAGAATGCCGTTTCCGAGATGACGTGCTCGACCCAAGGCAACGGATTGCACGTGACCGACCTTCAACACATCGATCTTGTCACCCAGACCCATGCGGACCTGGCTCGGTTCCTGCCGAAACTGGCCCAGGGTCTGCGCGAAAACGACATTACCGAAAAGGGACTAGCCAACACGATGACATTGCGCAGCCTTCAGGACGCACTGCTGCGCGTGCCCTTGGCTGGCGAGTTGGAGCATGTTGTGGACGATCAGGTCGATCCCGGCGACATGGAACTTTTTTGACGCCAACCGGGCAGGCTGCATTGGATCCGACAAACTGGGAGATGTTACTGGTACACAAATGACGATTTAGGCATTGAGCCAAGCGGGGATGGGTCTGAGTTTGTCTTTGAGTGGCCAAGATCAAGCCGAAAGCTCATACAAGCACTTTCGACCGCACAGCCTCAGTCATGTCGCGTCGGTTCTGCGTTTCGCGGCCGACCGCGCGAAGCGGGTGTCAGGCTTCCAGTTCGGCGTCCCAGTAAAGGAAGTCGAGCCAGGTGTCGTGCAGGTGGTTGGGCGGAAATTTCCGACCCTGGTTGCGCAGTTCTTCGGCTCCCGGTTGTCGGGGCGCGCGGCGGAGGCTCATTCCGGCGCGTTTGAGGGATTTCGAACCTTTTTTCAGATTGCAGCGCGCGCAGGCGGCCACGACATTTTCCCAACTGGTCACGCCGCCGCGCGCGCGCGGGATGACGTGGTCGAAGGTCAACTCACCCACGGCACCACAATACTGACAGCAGAATTCGTCGCGAAGGAAGAGATTGAACCGGGTGAAGGCGACCTTTTTCTGGGGCTGGATGAAATCCTTCAGAACGACGACGGAAGGCAGCCTGATCTCGGTCGAGGGGCTGCGCACCACCTCGTCATACTCGGCGATGATCTGGACCCGGTCGAGCCAGGCCGCCTTGACCGCATCCTGCCAGGGCCAGAGCGACAAGGGATAGTAACTGAGCGGCCGATAATCGGCATTCAGCACCAGCGCGGGATGGTGCTTCAGCCCGTTCGGCTCTCGAACAAAGTTTGTTCTGAAACTTCCACTCATACCGATCTCGTCCCTCGCTTCGTGCAACGCGTGGGCCGCGACGGGCCATGTGTCACGGCCTCATATCGGGGACTATATATCGCGGTGAAAGCCTGACAAGCCCCATGATTGTGGGAAGGCTAAACCTGTTACATCACAAATGTGCGACAGTTTTTGCGACCGGGTCAGTCGATGCCGAGTTGCTGGCGAATGAAGGCCAGCGCGACGGAAAGCCCGTCGGGTGCGATCCCGTGAGCGGTGCCTTCCATGACGTGGCCGTAAACGTCGAAACCGCTGGCCTGAAGCGTTTCAGCGGCGGCCTGCATTTCCTCGAACGGGACGACGTCGTCGGTGTTGCCGTGAATCAGCATGACCGGCGGTTGCGACAGCATTTCTGCGCCCAGCATTTCGGGAAACATCAGGCGGCCGGAAAAGGCAACGATCCCGGCGACAGGATCCTGCCGGCGGGGGGCGACGTGCATACTCATCATCGAGCCCTGGCTGAACCCGAACAGGATCAGGCTCTCGGGCGAAAGACCTTCGTCTGCCAGCACCTTGTCGATGAAATCATCGAGGAGCTTGGCGGAATGGCGCAGACCTTCGGCGGCGGCGGCTTCGGACGAACCGTCGATCCATGGGATCGGGAACCACTGGAACCCCATTGGATTGGCCATCGACCGGCTTGGCGCATCGACGGCGTAGAAAACCGTGTCGGGAAGATGCGGCGCCAAAGGTTCGGAGAGACCCAAAAGGTCGGCACCATCCGCGCCGTATCCGTGCAGGAACAGGACGACAGAACTGTCCGCGCCCGAGGTGCTGGCCTTGCGCTTGAAATTCAACTCGCTCATCTGATCCCTTCCCGGTTCTTGGACACATGGTAGTAGGCCCATAAGAGCCGGGCCGCAACGCCACGCCAGGGCGACCAGGCCTCGGACATCTGACGAAGTTCCTTTTCGCTTGGGCGCGCGGGCAATTCGAACAGGGCGCGGGCGGATTCCTGCAATGCGAGATCGCCGGGCGCAAAGACGTCAGCACGGCCAAGTGAAAACATCGCATAGATCTCGGCCGTCCAGCGCCCGATGCCGGGGACGATGATCAGTTCTTCGATCACCTGATCGGTCGGTGCATCGCGCAGGGCCTTGAAGCGGATCCCGCTGGATGCCAACTCGCGGGCATAGCGGATTTTCTGGCGCGACAGCCCGCAGGCACGAAGATCGTCATCGCTGGCCCACATGATCTTGCGCGGCCCCGTCAGACCTGCAGCTTTCAGGCGGTTCCAGATGGCATCAGCGGCGGCGACCGAAACCTGCTGACTGACGATGGCGTCCAGAAGTGCGGCAAAGCCATCCTTGCGCAACCGCAGGGGCAAGGGGCCGGTTTGGTCGAGGGCTGCGCGGAACCTTGGATCAAGCGCGGCAAGCCAGGCGGCCCCCTCTTCGACACAGGCGGGCGTGCGGATGATACGGCCGATCTGGTCGGACATGGGGTGGCCTTTGGTTTCGCTTTTCGACGCGACACTAGAGCGACGAGACCGGGAACGAAAGACTGCGACACCCGTGGCGCTTGTGCCTCCGTGATGATGGGAGTACGCGGATCACATGGAAGACACCTCGGCCCATATGTATCAAAGGCAGAACATCACGGTCCTGGTGATCGCCCAGGCCTTTCTGGGTGCGCAGATGCCGATGATGTTCACGGTTGCGGGGCTTGCCGGTCAGTCGCTTGCGCCGAACGCCTGCCTTGCGACACTGCCGATTTCGCTGATCGTTCTGGGTTCGATGCTGACGGCGACGCCGCTGTCGGCCTTCATGCAGAAATACGGACGGCAATTGGGCTTCATGCTGGGCACGTTTGGCGGGGCCACGGGTGCAGCGGTGGCGGCCTGGGGTTTGTCCAGCGGCAGTTTCGCGATATTCCTGATCGGCTCCATGTTGTCGGGGGTCTATTTCTCGTCGCAGGGCTTCTTGCGGTTCGCCGCGACCGACACATCGACCGAGGCGTTCCGGCCAAAGGCGATCAGCTACGTTATGGCCGCAGGCCTGGTCAGCGCGATTTTCGGCCCGCAGTTGGTGAAGGTGACCTCGGACTGGACGGCGGTGACCTTTTTCGGCACCTACATTGCGATCATCGCGATCAACCTTTTGGGGTCTTTCCTGTTCTTCTTCCTGAAGATCCCCAAACCCAAACCGCAAGAGGACAGTGAACGCGGCCGCAGCCGGATCGAGCTTTTGAAATCTCCGCGTGTGCTGGTCGCGATCATCTGCGCCATGGTGTCCTATGCGCTGATGAACCTTGTCATGACATCGACCCCGCTTGCCGTGGTCGGATGCGGGTTCACCACGAACAACGCCGCCGACGTGGTGTCGGCCCATGTATTGGCGATGTTCATCCCGTCCTTCTTTACCGGGCATCTGATCGTGCGCTTCGGGGTCGAAAAGATCGTCGGCCTTGGGCTTTTGATCCTGGCGGGTGCCGGGCTTGTCGCGCTGTCGGGCACCGAATTGAACTATTTCTTCGGCGCGCTGATCCTTCTGGGCATCGGCTGGAACTTTGGGTTCATCGGTGCCACGACCATGCTGGCCGGCGCGCACCGGCCCGAAGAACGCGGCCGCGTGCAGGGTATGAACGACATGATTGTCTTTGGATGCGTGACACTTGCCTCGCTTTCTTCAGGTGGATTGATGAACTGCCTCGGTGGTAATCCGGCGGAAGGCTGGAGCCTTGTGAACCTGGCGATGATCCCCTTCCTGATCCTGGCCGCTGGTGCGCTGATCTGGCTTGTGGTTCAGGAGCGTTCGGCAAACCGCCGGGCCGTCTGAACGATTCGCGTCTGGGCGTGCAAATCGCCGCGTTAAGAATTCTCAAGCAGCGCAGAAAAAAACGCCCGCACAAGGCGGGCGTTAAGTTATTGAGGCAGGTTTCATACAGGCAAGAAACCTATCGAGCAGTGACTTGGTTATACGCAACCTTTCGCTGCTGTCCAAGCTAAAAGTTTGATAACTCTGGAAACGGTCCGTAGGCTTGCACAAAAAGGGCCGAGCATAGGGATTGTCCTCAGATGATGATTAGTCGCCATATTCTAGCCGCCGCAGCCTGCGCAATCACCCTAGGTTCTGCCCGGGCCGAGCCGCAACATGGCATAGCTATGTACGGGGAGCCTGCGCTGCCACCCGATTTTGTGTCCCTGCCTTATGCCAATCCCGGGGCGCCAAAGGGCGGCCGGATCGTTCAGGGCGAGGTCGGCAGCTTTGATTCCCTCAATCCCCACATCCTGAAAGGCCGGGTGCCCTGGCAGCTAAGGTTCCTTGCCCATGAAAGCCTTATGGGGCGAAGCTATGACGAGCCCTTCACGCTTTATGGTCTTTTGGCCGAATCAATCGAGGTGCCGGAGGACCGGTCCTGGGTGGAATTCACCTTGCGGCCAGAGGCGCGGTTCTCGGATGGCAACCCGGTCACGGTCGAGGACGTGCTTTGGACCTATGAGACCTTGGGCACGGTCGGGCATCCGCGCTACCACGGCAGTTGGAACAAGATCGCAAGCGCGGAACAGACCGGCGAGCGATCTGTCCGCTTCACCTTCAACACCCGCGACGATGAATTGCCCCTGATCATGGGCATGCGCCCGATCCTGAAAAAGGCGCAATGGGACGGGATGGATTTCGCCGAAAGCGGCACGGATGTGATCCCGATCTCCTCGGCCCCATACGTGATTTCCGACGTCGATCCGGGCCGCTATGTCGTGTTGACGCGCAACCCTGACTATTGGGCCAAGGACCTGCCCCTGATGCGCGGTTTCGCCAATCTGGACGAGATCCGCATGGAGTTCTTTTCCGACGGCACCGCCATGTTCGAGGCCTTCAAGGCGGGCATCCTGACGACCAACCGCGAAACCAGTGTGCAGAAGTGGGACACGCAGTACGATTTCCCGGCGATGCAATCGGGCGACATGGTGAAATCCATCATCCCGCACCAGCGCCCCACGGGCATACAGGGGCTGGTGATGAACACCCGTAATCCCCAGTTTCAGGACTGGCGGGTGCGCGAGGCGATGATCACCGCCTTCAATTTTGAGTTCATCAACCAGACGATCAACGGCGAGATGCAGCCGCGCATTTCGTCCTATTTCTCGAACTCGGTCCTGGGGATGGCGGATGGGCCGGCCGAAGGGCGCGTGAAAGAGTTTCTGGAGCCTTTCGCGGATGACCTGCCGCCGGGCGCGCTGGAGGGCTATACCCTGCCCCAGGGTGACGGGACCGAGCGGAACCGGCGTAATATCCGAAAGGCCATTGCCCTGATGGAAGAGGCCGGGTGGAGCCTTGACGATGGAGTTTTGAAGAACGACGCGGGCGAGACTTTTGCCTTTGAAATCCTTTTGACCTCGGGTGCCACGGAGACGCAGCAAATTGTCGACATCTATCGCGCATCGCTGGAACGGATCGGGGTGGATGTGACGGTGACGACGGTGGATTCGGCGGAATACACGGAACGCACCAAGGTATTTGATTTCGACATGGCGTGGTATGTGCGCGGGCTGTCCCTGTCGCCCGGCAACGAACAAAACCTTTACTGGAGCGCCGAGGCCGCCGACACCGAGGGCAGCCGGAACTGGATGGGCATGAAAAGCCCCGCTGCCGAGGCCATGATCGAACGGCTGTTGACCTCGGAAAGCCAGGAAGATTTCGTGGCTGCGGTCAAGGCGCTGGACCGGGTTCTGACGACCGGGCGTTATGTGATCCCGACCTGGCACTCCCCGATTTCACGGATTGCCCATGCAAAAGAATTGAAATACCCCGAAGACCTGCCGATGTATGGGGACTGGATCGGGTTTCAGCCGGATGTCTGGTGGTATGAGGAGTAAAAATAGATGAAAAAAGCGCTTCTTTTTGCGGCCCTTCTGGCGGGCCTTAGCGGTTGTAACACGATTGCGGGCTTTGCCGACGACGTTTCGGCTGGCACGCGGGCCATTCAGCGTTCGCTCTGATTTTCGTCGGCCCGGTTGGGTTTCGGCCAAATTGCGGCTCATGCGCTGTTTGTTAGCATTTGGTTAGGAACCTCCTGCCAAGGTTTTGGAGTCACGGAGGACTTCATGACCGAACACGATATTTCCTTTGATCCCGCGACCGTCGATCCCGAACGGTTGCAACGCTGGTTTCCTGTTGCGGAGGCAGCGGAAATCACCGCCCGCCTGGCAGACCATACGGCCCTGATCGACTATTTGTCGTTCTGCAACGATTTGACCCGGGCGGAAGCCGAAGAGATGGTGCAGGCATTGTCTTTGTCGCCGCCGCTTTCCCGACAGGATCGAACGCTTCGCGCCGCGTAAGGCGTCTTCCATCTTGCGGATCGGGCCAAGGCTGATACTTCGGTTTCATGTTGGCCATCGAAGATCGAAGACCGGGACCAGAGGTGCCGGGACGCATGAACCTTGCCGCGCATGTCCTTTATTCGGGCGGCGCGGCTGACGACAAACTTGCCCTTGTGGTGCTGTCTGCCACGAAGGTCGAACGCTGGAGCTATGGCCGCCTTCGCGCCCGCGTGATGGCGACGGCGGGCGGGTTTCGTGCTTCGGGGCTGGAGCCCGGTGCGCGCGTACTGATGCGGCTGGGCAATTCGCCGGATTTTCCGATTGTCTATCTTGGGGCCATTGCAGCAGGCGTGGTGCCCGTGCCGACCTCTTCAGCCCTTGGCGAGGCGGAGATCGCCAAGATCGCCGACGACCTGAAGCCCGAAGCCATCGTCGCCCATGACGGTATCGCGCTTCCGCCCTTTGATACGGCCCCGCTTCGCCCCGCAGACCTTGCCGATCATGCACCGCTGGACGCACCTTTCGAGGCTGAAAGCAATGCACCCGCATATATCGTCTATACTTCCGGCACCTCGGGTTCGCCTCTCGGCGTGGTTCATGCGCATCGCGCGGTTCTGGCCCGAAGCATGATGTTCGACGGATGGTATGGATTGACGCCCGAGGATCGGATGCTGCACGCGGGCGCGTTCAACTGGACCTTCACCCTTGGCACCGGGTTGATGGACCCCTGGACGCAGGGGGCGACAGCGCTGGTTCTGGCCGAGGGGACCAAGCCGGATTTGATACCTCTTCTAGCCAAAAGGCACGAGGCGACGATCCTTGCCGGTGCGCCGGGCATCTTTCGCCGCCTGCTGCGCGCCGATCTGCCGGCCCTGCCCCACCTGCGCCACGGATTGGCGGCGGGTGAGAAACTGACGGAAAGCCTGCGCGGGGCCTGGGAAGAAAAAACCGGTACGACATTGCACGAAGCCTTTGGTCAGTCGGAGTGTTCGACGTTCATTTCCGGATCACCCGCCCGGCCCGCGCCTGAGGGTTCGCTTGGCTATGTCCAGCCCGGCCGCGCGGTGGCGATCCTTGACGGAGATCGACCGGTAGCGCGCGGCGAGGTCGGAGAGATCGCCATCCATGGCAGCGACCCCGGTCTGACCCTTGGGTATCTGACCCGCCCTCTGAACCTGCGCGGCGACTGGTTTCCCACGGGCGACATGGGCCTGATGCGTAAAGATGGAGCGATCGAATATCACGGCCGCAATGACGACATTCTGACTTCGGGCGGATTCCGGGTGTCGCCCCTGGACGTGGAAGCGGCCATGATGAAACTTGACGGTGTCGAGGAAGCGGCGGCGGTCGACTGCCGTGTTTCGCCAGATACCACTCTGATTGCGCTTCACTACACCGGTCAAAAGCTGGAGGATGCGGTTCTCGCGGCCCATGCTGATGCTGAACTTGCACGATACAAGCAGCCTCGTCTGTTCATTCACGAACAGAGCTTGCCCAGAAATGCGAATGGAAAGCTCTTGCGCAAGGCTCTCAGGGCTGCGAACGAAGAAGAGTCATGATCAAGCTTGATATTCTCAGCGACCCGATTTGCCCCTGGTGCTATATCGGCAAGGCGAACCTTGACCGTGCCTTGGCCGCACGGCCCGATCATCCGTTCGAGATCGAGTGGCATCCGTTCCAGTTGAACCCAGACATGCCAACCGACGGAATGGACCGTCAGGCTTACCTGACTGCCAAGTTCGGGGCACAGGCAGACGATGTTTACGGCCGGATTGGCGAAGCGGGCGCTGCGGCCGGATTGAACCTGAAACTGAATGACATCCCACGCACCCCGAACACCATTGACGCGCACCGTCTGATCCACTGGTCCGGGCTGGAAGGGCGTCAGACGGCGGCAGTGTCACGGTTGTTCAAGGCCTATTTCGAAGAGGCGCAGGACATCGGGGAACGCGCCGTCCTTCTGGACATTGCCGAGGGCATCGGGCTGGACCGCGCGATGACCGAAAGGCTTTTGGCATCGGACGCCGACGTCGAGGATATTCGCGCCCGCGACGCCCATGCCCGCGAACGCGGGGTGACAGGCGTTCCGACTTTCGTGATCGCCAATCAGCATGTGGTGCCCGGCGCGCAGCCGGTCGAGTTATGGACCAAAGTCATGGACGAGTTGATGGCCGCTGCCGAGGTTGAGAGTGAGTAGTATCGAACCCGGGATGGACGCCACGCCGCCACGCCCGGAGGTTCCCGTTTCGCTGACCGAGCTTGTTTCGGTTCTGGCAATGATGACCGCAACGGTGGCTTTTGCCACGGATGCGATGCTGCCCGCCTTTCCCGAGATCAGTGCGGAACTCAGCCCCGGAGAACCCAACCGGGTGCAATTGATCATCGCGGCCTTCATGATGGGGCTTGGCTGCGGAACGTTCTTTTCAGGGCCGCTTTCGGATGCCATCGGACGGCAGCGCGTGGCCGTCGGCGGATCGGTTCTGATCGTGATCTGTGCCTTGATCTCGGCCATCGCACCCAGTCTTGAGATCCTGTTGATCGCGCGTTTCCTGCAAGGCTTGGGATCGTCCGGCCCACGGGTTGCGGCCATGGCCATCGTGCGCGACCTGTTCCGCGGGCGAGAGATGGCAAAGATCATGAGTTTCATAATCTTTGCCTTCACCCTTGCCCCCGTCTTTGCCCCCAGCATCGGCTGGGCGCTTTCGGCGGGCTTTGGCTGGCGGGCAATTTTCGTGTCATTCGCCATCTTCACAATGATTTCCAGCGGGTGGCTTTTGTTGCGCGTGCCGGAAACGCTGTTGCCCGAGAACAAGCGGGCGTTTCGTCCCGCAATGCTCTGGTCGGGGCTGAAAGAAATCCTGTCGAACCGGCAGGTCGTCTATGCGACCGGCGCGCAGTCCTTGGTGTTCTCGATCCTCATGACCGCCCTGATGACCAGCCAGCAGGCCTTTGAAGAGGTGTTTCACCAGGGCGAATATTTCCACCTCTGGTTCGGGTTGATGGCCATTCTTGCGGCGGGCTCGAACCTTGTGAATGCCTCGCTTGTGATGCGGTTTGGCATGAGGGCGATGGTGAAATGGGCCTTGATCTGTCAGGGCTGTCTGACCTTGATCTTTTTCCTGTTCATGGTTTTGGGCGCCCTGTCGCCGGCGTGGATCTTTCCCGTCGGCTTTGTCTGGTACACGTCGATCTTCTATCTGGCGGGGTTCGGGATCGGAAACCTCAGTTCCATCGCGATGGAGCCTGTCGGCCATATGGCGGGGCTGGCGGCTTCGTTGATCACGGCTGTTGCGACCGTGACCGCGATCTCGATTGCCGCTCCGATCGGGCAGGCGTTCAACGGCACATTGATACCGACCTCCATTGGTGTTGGTACCTTGGCGGTGCTGGCCCTGATCCTGGTCTTGAAGATCGACGAGATTGAACCCTAGTCCGCCGCCCAGTCCGCCGACTGCATTTCCCGCAGGCGGCTGGCGGTGCGTTCGAATTCAAAACTGCCTTCGCCTTCGATATAAAGCCGCTCGGGCACGTCGGCGGCACTTGCGATCAGGCGCACGCGGGCTTCGTAGAGGGCGTCGATCAGGGTGACGAAGCGGCGGGCCTGGTTGTAGTTTTCCGAACCGAGGCGCGGGATGTCTTCGAGGATCAGGACACGCACGGCTTCGGCGATGGCAAGGTAATCGGCGGGGCCAAGCGGTTGCCCGCAAAGGTCATAGAACCTGGCGCGCGCGACACCTGCGGCAAAGGCGGGCAGTTCAACCTCCCGCGATTTGATCTTCAGAACAAGGGGAGCCGCCTGGCCATTTGAAAGATCGTCCCAGATGGCGTTGATCGCGGCCACGGCCTCGGCGTCATGGGGGTGAAAGTAAACCTGCTCGCCAGCCAGACGATCCTGCCGGTAGTCGCGCGGTGACGCCAGTTCGACCACTTCCATGCGTTCTTTCAGAAGGGCGATGAAGGGCAGGAACAGGCTTCGGTTCAGCCCGTTCTTGTAAAGTTCGTCCGGCAGGCGGTTCGAGGTGGTGACGATGGCGACCCCGGCGTTCAGCATCTGTTCGAACAGGCGCCCGACGATCATTGCATCGGCGATGTCGGTGATCTGCATTTCGTCGAGGCACAAGAGGCGAAGCCCCTCGGCCATGTCGCGAGCCACGGGGACAAGGGCGTCGTCCACCTCGGTCTTGCGGGCCTCGTGCAGGCGGGACTGAACCTCTTGCATAAAGGCGTGAAAGTGGATGCGCCGCGAGTGCGTACCGCCCGCGACCTCATGGAACATGTCCATCAACATGGATTTCCCGCGCCCGACTCCGCCCCAGAGGTACAGCCCCTGGACCGGTTCGGGCTTCTTGGCGAAGAACCCGCCGAACCCTTTCTTGGGGGGTGTGGCACTGAGCGCCTCGGCGATCCGGTCGAATTCCGGCAGGACATGGGCCTGCGCGGGGTCGAGTTCCAACTCGCCCACGTCGATCCGCGCATGATAGCTGTCGGTCAATACGCCCATGGCGGCTCTGAACCATGCGGACCGGGGCGTTTCAAGTCAGTTCTCCGTCCTGGTGACGTCGTGGCGATAGAGCCAGTCAAAGCGGCCAAGCATGGCACCGGGCGACAATCGGCCAATCGTGCGCAGCACGGTATGCGCCGCAAACCGCATGGGCGGGAAGCTGATGTGATAATTTCGCGCGTTCTTTGTCGCCGCATCGACGGTGCGGCGCACCCGTTCCACGCGGGTGGTTTGATAGGCCTCCAGCGCTTCGGGGATGTCGTGGTGTTTCAGGGCCGAGGCCAGAACCCAGGCGTCTTCAAGTGCAAGGTTCGCGCCCTGAGCAAGGAAGGGCAGCGTGGGATGGGCGGCGTCGCCGAGGATCACCTGCCGCCCCTGCCCCCATGTGCGGGCAACGGGATGGCGGAACAGACCCCAAAGGTGGACGGTTTCCACCTTTTCAAGCCAGTTCTGCACGCGGGGAGAGAACCGCGCGAAAGCGGCACGCAGGTTTTCTGGTCTGTCCTCGATGCTCCAGCCCTCGTCCGCCCATTGGGTACGTTCCTCGACGGCAACGATATTGCGCAACCCATTTGCCAGGGGATAGCTGACCAGATGGCGGCCCGGCCCCATGTGGACTTCTGCCCAGGGGTTCGGATCGGGTTCGGGGATCAGCGCCCGCCAGGCAACCTGATGGGTGAAGAATGGCGTGACGCTTGGGTTCAGGATTTGCCGAACGCCGGAGTGCAGGCCGTCCGCTCCAACCAAAAGATCGTCACCTTCCAATGCCGCGCCGCCGCCTGGGGCAATGATCTCGCGCCCCGTCTCGATGCGGACCCCGGCGGAGCGGGCCGCCCCCTCCAACAGTTCGATCAGACGGGCACGATGAACGAAGGCCCATGAAAGGTCACCGGCATCCTTTGCAAGATCCAGCGTCGTCACCGCCCGACCGCTCATCCCGTCGATCAGTTTTACGGCCTGTGCGCGGATCGAAACGGCCTCCAGCGCAGCCCCGAGGCCAAGGGCGTCGATCACGGCACGGCCATTCGGGCTGATCTGAAGCCCCGCGCCCACTTCTGAAATCTCGTCGGCGCGTTCGGCAATCGTCACGTTGTGCCCATCACGCTGGAGGGCGATGGCGGCGCTTAGTCCGCCGATCCCGGCCCCCGCAATCGTGATCTTCAATCCCATCTGACCCTCGGACAAAAAAGCCCGCCCAGAGCATCCTCGGGGCGGGCCGGAATTTCTAACGCGGGCGCATCAGTCGTCCCGGTGGACTTTTTCCGCGCGCTCGTGGCGTTCCTGCGCTTCGAGGCTCAGCGTCGCGATCGGACGGGCATCGAGGCGTCTGAGCGAAATCGGCTCGCCCGTTTCTTCGCAATAGCCATACTCGCCCTCGTCGATCCGCCGGATCGCGGCGTCGATCTTGGACACCAGCTTGCGCTGACGGTCACGGGTGCGCAGTTCAAGCGCACGATCCGTCTCTTCGCTGGCGCGGTCGGCGATGTCGGGAATGTTGCGGGTGGTCTGCTGAAGCTCTTCGATGGTGCTTTTGCTGTCGTCCAGAAGTTCAGCCTTCCAGTTCAGCAGCTTCCGGCGAAAATACTGAAGCTGCCGGTCGTTCATGAAAGGTTCGTCTTCGGCAGGGCGATAGTCGTCGTCAATACTGACTTCGGCGTTCATCTTGGATCCCTTTTTTTTCATTCTAAACATCCCGGGCAAGGGGACTGGTCAACAGTGCTCGGCCGTTCTAGCGCCTCTGTTGTGGCGGGGGATACCCGATCCTTTTCAGCTTGTCACTACACGATGTGTGACCCTTGAAGGGGAAATATGTCCAAGTTAGGGTCAGCCGTCCCAAAACCGGAAAAATGAGGCAGTCATGAGGTTTAAGAGCACCGAGGGTTACATCGCGTCAGACGATCTGGCCGTTGCGGTCAATGCCGCGATCCTTCTGGAGCGCCCTCTTCTGGTCAAAGGCGAGCCGGGAACGGGCAAGACCGAACTGGCCCGACAGGTGGCAAATTCGCTTGGTCTTCAGATGATCGAATGGCATGTCAAATCGACGACCCGTGCCGCGCAGGGGCTTTATGAATACGATGCCGTCAGCCGGTTGCGCGACAGCCAGTTGGGTGACGGGAAAGTCGAAGATATCAAGGCCTATATCAAGCGCGGCAAGCTTTGGGACGCTTTCGAGACCGATGAGCGGGTCGTTCTTCTGATCGACGAGATCGACAAGGCCGACATCGAGTTTCCGAACGACCTTTTGCAAGAACTCGACCGGATGGAATTTCACGTCTACGAAACCGGTGAAACGATCCGTGCGAAACATCGCCCGATCGTGATCATCACCTCGAACAACGAAAAGGAATTGCCCGATGCCTTCCTGCGCCGGTGCTTCTTTCACTACATCCAGTTTCCCGACATGGAGGTTCTGAAGGCCATCGTCGACGTGCATTTTCCGGGCATTAAAGACCGCCTGTTAACCACTGCGTTAACACAGTTTTTCGAAATCAGGGACACTCCGGGACTGAAAAAGAAACCGTCGACGTCCGAGGTTCTGGACTGGCTCAAGCTGATTCTGGCCGAGGATATGGACCCGGAAGATCTGGCGCGCGATGGCAAGGACAGCCTGCCGAAACTGCATGGTGCCCTGCTGAAGAACGAACAGGACGTGGCCCTGTTTGAGCGTTTGGCCTTCATGTCGCGCGGCGGTCGGTGATGATGCCCCAAGATGCGCGGCGGTTCTAAGCGCCCATGCTCCAGGTCCTGACTCACAACATTCTGCCGGTGTTCGCCATGCTGGCCCTTGGCTTTGTCATGGGCCGTGTTGGCACGGCCAAGCAGGACGAAGCGCGCGCCCTGAACCGCATTGCCTTTCTTGTCCTGCAACCGCCGTTGATCTTCATTCTTCTTACCGGTCTTGATCTTCCAACGATCCGGCTGGACGCCATCGGGCTTTATGCGGCGGTCGAGGTCGTGGCGTTCCTGACGACTTTCACGCTATGTCGCAAGCTGTTCGGTTGCGAAAGGGACGAAGCCTTTCTGTTGGGGATGTGCGTCGTCTTCGTGAATTCGCTTTTGTATATCTGGCCGATTTCGGCGCTGATCTATGGTGACGAAGGCGCCCTGCCGATTGCGGCCATCGTGGCGATGGATGCTTCCATCTCATTCGCGTTTTTCATCATCGGAATCGAGCTGATCGCGGGGAAAGGCGGGGCCGCCTCTGCCCTGCCCCGGATCATCCGCAACCCGATCCTGATCACCATCATCCTGTCGCTTGTTGTAAACCTTTCGGGCGTTCCAATCCCCGAGCCGATCATGACCGCGGCCCGGTTCGCAGGTGCCGCTGCCGCACCAATGACGCTCTTTGCCATGGGCGTGGTGTTGTCCTCGCATTCCGTCGTTCCAAGCCTGCCGGTCGCTGGCGTCTCGGCCATGAAACTGGTGATCTTCCCTGTGCTTTTGTGGCTGGCTTTCGAAGTCGCCTCGCCCGAGAATCCCTGGAAAGGTCTGTTCATCCTTTGCGCGGCGGGGCCATCCGGGGCGATGGCGTTTTCGCTGGCCCTACTGCACGGCGTGCGCACCGACAGGATCGCGCCGGTCATCATCTGGACCAGCCTGATTTCGCTATTGTCGCTGGCGTGGCTGGCGTGATGGCACGCTCTGGCATCCCATTTGCAACCGGTTTAGGGTCGCGCCGATGACGTGCCTTGTCCGCCCCCTGAGAGAAGAAGACGCCCCCCATTGGCGGCGGCTCTGGACGGCGTATCTGGAGTTTTACGAGGCCGAAGTCAGCGAAGAAATCTATGCCTCATCCTTCGCGCGTCTGCTTGGTGACGACCCCCAGGATTTCCACGGATTGATCGCCGAAGTGGACGGCACGCCGGTCGGCCTGACGCATTACCTGTTTCACCGACACGGATGGAAGATCGAGAACATCTGCTACCTGCAAGACCTCTATGCCGACCCTTCCGTGCGTGGCCAGGGCGTGGGCCGGGCGCTGATCGAGGCGGTTTACAAGGCAGCAGACGAAGCCGGCGCACCCTCTGTCTATTGGAACACCCAGCACTTCAACGAAACCGCGCGGAGACTTTATGACCGTATTGGCGTCGAGACGCCGTTTATCAAGTACAGGCGGCCCGAATGATCCGGGCTGTCGGGATGATCGCCGCGCTTTTGCTTTCGGCCTGTACGAGCGGTGAAACCAGCCGTTTGGACAGTTCGGCCGCCTCCCTTCCCCCGATGCGCGTCTTTTCTGAGATGCGCAAGGCCCCGCCACGGGTGTCGAACGCCGTGATCGCGCGGGATTTCCTGGACCTTGCCTTCGAGTTGGAAAGCGGACGGCGGCTGAGGGCCTTCAGCCGTTTCGAAGGACCGGTGACCGTGGGCGTTCGCGGACGTGCGCCAAAGACGATGCAGCGCGATCTGGACCGGTTGCTTCAACGCCTGAGGACGGAAGCGCGGATCGAGATCCGCCGTGCCAGACCGGGCGAAACACCTTCGATCATGGTCGAGGCGGTTCCGCTGGCCGAATTGCAGCGCGCGGCCCCCACGGCGGCCTGCATCGTGCGCCCGAATGTTTCAAGTTGGGATGACTTCCGCTCAAGCCGGAACGACCCCGACACCGCCTGGCCGAACCTTGTCGAGCGACGCCAGATGGCGGTGTTCCTGCCGGGCGACGAGTCGCCTCAGGAAATCCGCGACTGCCTGCACGAGGAGATCGCCCAAGCCCTTGGCCCGGTGAACGATCTGTTCCGCTTGAACGACAGCATCTTCAACGACGACAATTTCCATTCCGTCCTGACCGGCTATGACATGCTGATCCTGAGAGCGCATTACGATCCCGCGCTCAAGGCTGGCATGTCGCCTGCCGAGGTTGCAGCGCGGCTTCCCGGCATCCTGGCCCGCATCAATCCCCGTGGCGGCCGTGGCGGCATCGCCCCGCCGCCGCCCCGGTCGGTGAACTGGACCCGCACGATCACGACCGCGATGGACAAGCGCACCCCGCGCCAGCGCCGCCGCCTTGCCGCCGAACGCGCCGTGGCCCTTGCCGCACTCAATGGCGGGACCGGCGACCAACTGGCGTTGTCCTATTACTGGCTGGGTCGGCTCAGCCTTGCCAGCGATCCCGAACGCGCCCTGAAGGCCTTTCTGGAAGCGCGACGTCTTTACGGCCAGCGTGCGAGCACAAGGACGCAGCGTGCGCAGGTCGATCTGCAACTTGCGGCCTTCCAGCTTTCCATCGGCAATGCCGCCGAAGCCGTCCGGTTGGTCGATGACAACCTTGCCGCGACGCGACGGGGCGAGAACGCGGTGCTCTTGTCGCTGTTCCTGTTCGTGAAGGCCGAGGCGCTGGCGCTGGAAGGCCGCGCCGAGGCCTCGGCGCGGGTACAGCGCGACGCCCTGGCCTGGGCGCGTTACGGCTTTGGCAGCGACGCGCAGGTCCGCGAACGCGCCGCCGAAATCCTTGCCATTTCCCCACGATCCCGGACCAGCGGAGGTGCTGCATGATCGTTATCGTTTTTGCCATTCTGGGTATCTTCCTGGGCCTGCGGGCTGCACGTAAACGCAGCGGAAACCGTCTGGACATGCTGCAATACGCCACCGGTTACGGCATCGCCTTCACCCTTCTTGGCGTCTTCGCAACCCTGATGATCGACAAGCTGGCGGGCTGATGTTCCTGAGGTTCTTCGAAACCTTGAGGGCGCACGGGGTTCCGGCCTCGCCCCGTGAATTCCTGTCGTTCCTTGCCGCCATCGACACCGGCCTTGTCACATACGACATCGACGGATTCTATGTGCTGGCACGTGCAACCCTTGTGAAACACGAAGCCCACCTTGACCGGTTCGACCGCGCCTTCGCCGCCGCTTTCGAAGGGCTGGCGCAAATCCAGGTATCCGACATGATCGAAGCGTTGGACCTGCCCGAAGACTGGCTGACCAAGCTGGCCGAAAACCACCTGAGCGACGCGGAAAAGGCCGAAATCGAAGCCTTGGGCGGTTTCGACAAGCTGATGGAAACCCTGAAAGAACGCCTGAAGGAACAGGAAAAGCGCCACCAGGGCGGCTCGAAGTGGATCGGCACGGCAGGCACCTCGCCCTTTGGAGCCTATGGCTATAACCCCGAGGGGGTCCGGATCGGCCAGGACACGTCGCGCCACCAGCGCGCGGTCAAGGTCTGGGACAAACGCCAGTTCCGCGATCTGGACGACACGCGCGAAATCGGCACGCGCACGATCAAGGTGGCCCTGAAACGCCTGCGCCAATGGGCGCGCGAAGGGGCGGCGGACGAATTGGACCTTGACGGCACGATCCGCGCGACAGCGGAACACGGATACCTTGACGTCAAGACCCGCCCCGAGCGGCGCAACGCCGTGCGCGTGCTACTGCTGCTGGACGTGGGCGGCTCGATGGACCCCTATGTGCAGATGGTGGAAGAGCTGTTTTCCGCCGCGCGGACCGAGTTCAAGCACCTCGACCACTTCTATTTCCACAACTGCCTTTACGAAGGTCTCTGGCGCGAAAACGCCCGTCGCTGGAATGCCCGTACACCGACATGGGACGTGCTGAACCGGTTCAATTCCGGCTGGAAGTGCATCTTTGTCGGCGATGCGTCGATGAGCCCCTATGAAATCGCGATCCCCGGCGGCGCGAATGAGCACTGGAACGAGGAATCCGGAGAAACCTGGCTGAGGCGAGCCGTGGCGCAATGGCCCGACACGCTCTGGATCAACCCGGTGCCAGAGGCGCATTGGCAATACACCCAGTCGATCAACATGGTCCGTCAGATCATCGGGCCGGAAAGGATGGTGCCCTTGACGCTGGAAGGGCTGACGCGCGGGATGCGGGTATTGGGATGAAACGGCTCGCCGCAATATGGCGGCACAATCGCCTGTTGGTACTTGCCTTTCTCGTCGCCCTTTCGCTTGCCGTGTTCTTTGGTCTTGGCGCCCTTCGTCATGCGCATGATTTCAAGACCATTCCCGACCAGACGATCCAGGGCTGGATGACGCCGCGCTATGTCTCGCACAGTTGGGACTTGCCGCGCGACACCATGATCGAGACGCTTGACCTGCAACCGGAAAGCGGGCGTTTCACGCTGGAAGAATTGGCCGAGGACCGGGGCATTCCCGTCGCAGTGCTGATCGAACGGATCGAAGCCGCGATTACCAGGCATCGGGCGGCGCACCATTGACCGAGACGTTTCTGGCAATCGTGGCAACTTACGGCATTGCAGCCGTTGCCGCCTCGGCCTTTCTGTCCTGCCTTCTGGTCCCGATCCCGACCGCGATCGTCATGCTGGCAGGCGGGGCCTTTGCCGCTTCGGGCGATCTTGCGCTTTACCAGGTGCTGGGTGCGGCATGGCTTGGGGCCGTGGTGGGCGATCAGGTCGGCTTTCGCCTCGGCCAGCGACTTGGGCCGGTGGCGCTGGAGCGGCTGGCGCGGAAACCGAAACCCAAGGCGGCGATGGAGCGTGCCCGGAACATGCTCGAACGCTATGGCGGCATATCCGTTTTCTTTTCGACCTGGGCCGTGGCCCCCCTTGGGCCATATGTCAACTTTGCTGCCGGGGCTGGCGGGCTGAATGCAGTACGTTTCACCCTTTGGGATGCGGCAGGCGAAGCGATCTGGGTCGGCTTCTACGTGCTGGCGGGCTTTGCCTTCGCCGCCGAGATCACGAGCCTTGCCAGTATCCTCAGCAATGCTGCCGGTTTCGTCGCCGCCGGTGTCGTGGCGGTGATCCTGGGGTACGCCCTGTTCAGGCAACTTCGTCATGGCCCCAAGGAAGGCTGATCGGTCTTTTCCTTGGAAGCCGCCGCTCTGCGCCCCATATTAACCCCATGTTGAAGTTCACCCCCATCCTGTTGGCCATCATCTATGCGCTGGTGATGTACAAGTTTTCCGCCTGGCGCACGGCGGCCGAGCTTGATTCAAAATCATCCGAACTGGCCGATCCGGAGTTGAAGCGCCTGACCGACAAGATGGCCGGGGCATTGGATCTGCCACGGGTGCGGGTCCACATCTATGAAATCGAACCGGTGAACGGGCTGGCGGCCCCGGACGGGCGCATATTCCTGACGCGCGGCTTTTATCAGAAATACCGCGACGGCGAGGTGACGGCGGAAGAAATGGCCAGCGTCATCGCCCATGAGTTGGGCCATGTCGCCTTGGGCCATTCGCGCCGCCGGATGATCGACTTTTCGGGGCAGAACGCGCTTCGGACGGCGTTGATGATGATTTTGGGGCGGGTTTTGCCGGGCCTTGGCGTGTTGATCGCCAATGCGCTGACCACGATGCTGGCGGCGCGATTGTCACGCTCGGACGAATACGAGGCGGACGCCTATGCCTCGGCCCTTCTGACCAAGTCGGGCATCGGCACCGAACCGCAGAAATCGCTGTTCACCAAGCTGGAAAAGCTGACCGGCGCGCGCGGTGCAAAGACGCCGGTCTGGCTGATGAGCCATCCGAAGACTCGCGACCGCATCGCGGCCATCGAGAAACTGGAAGCAAGGTGGAGCGAGGTGGCTCAGACCTGAGCATGAGCCTTTCCCAACCGGGGCAGCCGCGCCTTCTTGAGGATCTTGCGCGGATCGGATGTGTCGATGCCATGGGCGGTGGCGCGGGCTAGCACATCATTGATGACACCCGACATGCGCGCGTGGTCATCGTGCCAGATCTCCAACAGAAACTCGTCGGGATGACGCCGGATCACCCCCTCGGCGGCAAGCGCATTGGTTGGAAAGTCCCTGATGTTGAGCGTCAAAAGTTCATCCGCCCCACCATCGATGGCGGCGGCAAAAACGTGGTTGTCGTCGGGGTCGGGAAGGCTCAACCGGGCTTCGGTCGCTTCTGACGCCTCGACGAGTGCATTCGGAAAACGCGCCTTCGCCATGGCGATCTCCACCGCTGCAATCTCGCCATCGCGCGGGGAATGGCGCAGCCCGGCGCGGTGCCATTCGTCAAGGATACGCGGCGACCAGAGCGGCTGAAAAGCTAACGCTTCGGCAGCGCCAAGCGTCAACTCGCGCAGAACGGTCGGGAACAGAACGCAGGCGTCGATCAGCACTTTCATGGCAAAAGCCTGAAGGTGATCGCCTTCAGATACCCGCTTTCCGCCAAGGACGGATGCAAGGGATGATCCGGCCCCGCGAATCCCGTTCGCAGGATCTGCGCCTGCCCCCCGGCCCGTCCGATCCCGCGAAGGGACGCCGTGCGGAACGCATCCAGCCCGGCGGCATGGCTACAGGAACAAAGGGTCAGCGTGCCGCCCGGTTCGACCAGTGGCGTGGCGAGACGCGCGACGCGCTCATAAGCACGAAGTCCGGCGTCGAGCGCCTTTTTGGAAGGGGCAAAGGCGGGCGGGTCGCAGATAACCGTGCCGAAACGCCGGCCTTCTTCGGCAAGGGCGGCAAGCACGTAAAAGGCATCGCCTTTGCAGGTCTCGAAACGTGCGTCCACACCACTTGCCTTTGCACCGTCCTCGGCCAGCGACAGTGCAGGCTCCGAGCCATCGACGGCCAAGGCCCTGGTCGCGCCACCGGCAAGTGCCGCAAGCGCAAAGCCCCCGACATGCGAGAACACGTCCAGCACCTCGGTGCCCTTCGCCAGCTTGGCGACAAAGGCGTGATTGGGTCGCTGGTCAAAGAACAACCCGGTCTTCTGGCCGCCGGTCAGGTCGGCCATGTAGGTCGCCCCGTTCATGGGCACGGGCACCGGACCATCCACACCGCCTAGAAGAATCGCGCTTTCGTCATCCAGACCTTCAAGGCCACGGGCACGACCCGAAGCGTTCTTCAGGATCGTGGAGACACCGGGAATTTCGGAAAGCACCGCCGTCAGATCCCCGATCATCGCGTCGATCCAGGCGGCATTGGGCTGAACCACCAGAGCCGCGCCAAAGCGGTCGATCACGGTGCCCGGCAGGCCGTCGGCCTCGGCATGGATCAGGCGATAGAAAGGTGCATCGTAGAAACGCTCGCGCAACTCCAGCGCGGCGGTGATCTTGGCGGCAAGCCAGTCGCGGTCGATCGCAACCTCGGGATCCCGTTCAAGGACACGGGCGGTGATACGAGACTCGGGGTTTACGGTGACCGTGGCAAGGAAGCGCCGCTCGCTGTCTTCCAAGGTGGCGATTGAGCCCGGCGGGAGTGCGCGGCTGCGGCGGTCCAGAACCAATTCGTTCTGGTAGACCCAGGGAAACCCGCGCCTGATGCGGCGCGGATCCATTTTCGGGCGGAGGCGGATGACAGCTGTGTTCATCCCCCTCCCTTATCGGCAAGTCCCCGACGCGAAAAGCGCTTAGCGTCTGCGCAGGCGCGAGAACAGGGATTTCAGGTATTCGGCGCGCAGGGCACGTGCCCGTTCTTCGATGCGCAGGGGACGGCCGTTCGTAGAGTACAACATTGGAAACCTTCGTGTTAAGTTGTTGCCGCATAAGTGGCTGATGACGTGGGAAAGAAAACCGACGTTTCCGCATTCCCGATATGCGATTTCTGCAATGCAGCACGCGACATTTTGAGCGTTGTTAGCGGTAACAAATGAGCGTAGAAAGGAAACATCAGCCAAGGGAGGCCCAGATGACGACCGGATTGAATGAGACTGTTCGCCGTGTCACGGACCGCGTGATCGCACGCTCCGAGGGACCGCGCTCAGCCTATCTGAAAAAGATCGACGCCGCGCAGAAACAGGGCGTGAAACGCGCCCATCTGACCTGCGGCAACCAGGCCCATGCCTATGCGGCCATGGGGTCGGACAAGGACCGGCTTGTCGCCGACAAGGCGCCGAACATCGGCATCGTCACGGCCTATAACGACATGCTTTCGGCCCACCAGCCGTTCAAGGATTACCCCGACATCATCAAGGCAGCGGCGCGAAAGTCGGGCGGAACGGCACAGGTGGCGGGCGGCGTGCCTGCAATGTGCGATGGCGTGACCCAAGGCCAGACGGGCATGGAGTTGAGCCTCTTTTCCCGCGACGTGATCGCGCTGGCCACCGGCGTTGCCCTTTCCCACAACACCTTTGATTCCGCGCTTTACCTCGGGGTGTGCGACAAGATCGTGCCGGGCCTCATCATCGCTGCGGCGACCTTCGGGCATATCCCCGGCATTTTCGTCCCGGCTGGCCCCATGACAAGCGGCATTCCGAACGATGAGAAATCCAAGGTGCGCCAGGACTTTGCAACCGGGAAGGTCGGGCGCGAGGAATTGATGAAGGCCGAGATGGCGTCGTACCACGGGCCGGGCACCTGCACCTTTTACGGCACCGCGAACTCGAACCAGATGCTGATGGAGTTCATGGGGCTGCACCTGCCCGGCGCCAGCTTCATCACCCCCGGCACGCCCCTGCGCGACGCCCTGACCGAGGAAGCCGCACGCCGTGCGCTGGCCATTACCGCCGAAGGCAACGATTACCGACCGGTGGCGCAGGTCTTGGACGAACGCGCCTTTGTCAACGGGATCGTTGGGCTGATGGCGACGGGCGGGTCGACCAACCTTGTGCTGCACCTGCCCGCCATGGCCCGTGCTGCTGGCGTGATCCTGGATGTCGAGGATTTCAATGACCTGTCCTCGGTCGTGCCCCTGATGGCCAAGGTCTATCCGAACGGGTTGGCCGACGTGAACCACTTTCATGCCGCCGGTGGCTTGCCCTTCATGATTGGCGAATTGTTGAACGCGGGATTGCTGCACGAGGAGGTGCGGACCATCGCGGGCGACGGGTTGTCGCTTTATGCCAAGGAGCCAAAGCTGAAGGATGGCGAACTCGTTTGGGAAGACGGCCCCGGCGTTTCCGAGAACGAAAAGATTCTGCGCCCCGCCGCAAATCCCTTCCAATCGACCGGGGGACTGTCCGAATTGAAAGGCAACCTCGGGCGTTCGGTGATGAAGGTCTCGGCCGTGGCCGAGGAACATCGCATCATCGAGGCCCCGGCCCGCGTCTTTCACGACCAGGAAAGCGTCAAGGCCGCCTTCAGCAATGGTGAATTGACCGAGGATGTGGTGATCGTCGTGCGTTTCCAGGGGCCGAAGTCGAACGGTATGCCGGAATTGCACGGGCTGACCCCGGCGCTTTCGGTGCTGCAATCGCGAGGGATCAGGACGGCGCTGGTGACTGACGGACGCATGTCCGGGGCCTCGGGCAAGGTGCCTGCCGCCATTCACCTTTCGCCTGAGGCCGCTGATGGGGGTGCGATCGCAAAGGTGCGCGACGGTGACATGCTGCGGGTCGACGCGGTTGCGGGCACGCTGGACGTGCTGGAGGCGGACTTTGACAGCCGAACACCCGTGACCGCCGATCTCACGGACAACGAAACAGGGCTGGGCCGGGAACTTTTTGCCGCTTTCCGCCAGAACTGCTGTGCGGCCTCGGACGGCGGCGCATTGGTCGTTTGACCTTGGCCCCTGCCCATTGCACAAAGCCGCAACCACGAAAGGACAGCCAATGACCCCCAGTGAAGCCAGCGCCAAGGCGCGCGAGATTTGCCTTTTGGCCCCCGTGGTGCCGGTGATCGTCGTTTCCGACATCGCCCATGCCCGCCCTCTGGCCGAAGCATTGGTCGCGGGCGGTCTGCCCGCGCTGGAGGTCACCTTGCGCACACCGGTCGCCTTGGACGCGATCCGCGAGATGGCCTCGGTCGAAGGCGGGGTTGTCGGGGCCGGAACACTGCTGACGCCGGATGACGTCAAGGCCGCCAAGGACGCCGGTGCCACCTTCGGCGTTTCACCGGGCGCGACCGACACGCTTTTGAAAGTCGCCGAAGACGCCGACCTTCCGATGCTGCCCGGTGCCGCCACCGCAAGCGAGGTCATGGCCCTTCTTGAACGCGGCTACACGGTACAAAAGTTTTTTCCGGCAGAAACCTCCGGCGGCGCACCCGCACTGAAGGCCCTGTCATCTCCCCTGCCCCAGGTCAGTTTCTGCCCGACGGGCGGCGTCAGCCTGAAGAACGTGAACGACTACCTGGCCCTGCCGAACACCCTTTGCGTCGGTGGCTCCTGGGTCGCACCAGCCGATCTTGTCGCAAAAGGGGATTGGGCGGGCATCGAGGCACTGGCGAAAGAGGCCGCTGCCCTTAGCGCCTAGACGCGACGCCCCCGCGCGCCGCCGCGCCGACCGGTACGCTTTGGCGGCTCCAATGCCTCTTTAAGCACGCTCAACATCGGATGGCCCGGGTGCGCTGCGCTGTAGTCCTGAAGCAGCGACTTCAGATAAGCCTTCGGCTCTGCCGTGGTCGGGATCGAGATCGCCCAATCCAGAAAGATCGAACGGCATTCGGGTTCCGAGATGCCTTCGATCCTGAAACTTTCGCGGATCAACCCCTTGGGATCGCGTTCATCCTGCATGGTCGGCCTTGGTCCTGACATAGTTTTGCGGACGCTAAACGCTTGCCCCGCCACTGCCAAGAGCCTTTGAAATCAGGGCATCGACCCATTTCGCCGTCGCCTCCGTATCTGCGCGAAGGTCGCCCAGACTGTCCATACCGCTGCCCCTCAGCAGAAAACCACAGGCTCCCGCGCCAAGGTCTTCGCCAGCCTCATCGCTTCGGATCAGCCTCAGCACCGCCTGGATGCGCCAAAACTCCTCCGCCGCGGCCTCAAGCTGTGCCTGGTCAGTCTCGGCGAGGCCGAAGGCATTCCTGACGTGACCAAGCTGATCTGCCGGTCGATAATCCGCGCTGCCAGCCAGAAGCGTCGCGGTCTGCGACAAAAGCTCGATGTCCTGAAGCCGCCCCGCCCCGGTCTTGGCATCCAGCCCGCCCCGTGCTGGCTTTGCCTCGCTCAGACGTCGGCGCATGTCGCTGACGTCCTTCAGCACCTTCGCGCGATCCCGAGGTTTCGCCAGAAGGTCACGCCGGAAAGTTTCGATCTCTTGCATCAGCGTGGCTTCGCCCGCCACGACCCGCGCACGGGTCAAGGCCAGATGCTCCCAGGTCCAGGCCTCTTCGGTTTGGTAATTCCTGAACGAATTCAGTGAGGTCGCGACCGGCCCCTGCCGCCCCGAGGGACGCAGGCGCATGTCCACCTCGAACAGCCGTCCTTCGGATGTCGGGGCTGAAAGCGCGGTAACAAGGGCTTGTGTCAGGCGTGAAAAATAGGGCCGTGTGGCAAGGGGGCGCGGACCTTCCGAGGCCTCTTCCCCCTGCCCGTCATAAATGACGATCAAGTCAAGATCGGATCCGGCGTTCAGCCGCTCTGCGCCGAGCGAGCCCATGGCCAGAACCGCCGCCCCGCGCCCCGGTGCGGGCCCGTGCTTCGCGGCGAATTGCACCTGAACCTCGGGCCAGAGGCCCTTCACCACGGCACCTGCCAGATCCGCATATTGCCCGCCGCTTTCCCCGGCATCAATTAATCCGCGCAGATGGTGCACACCGACGCGAAACTGCCATTCCCGCGCCCAGACCCGTGCCACGTCCAGCTTCTTTTCATAGTCGTCTTCGCGCGACAGCCGTTCAGTAAGCTCGCCCAAAAGCACATCCTGCCCCGGCCAATCGGAAAAGAACTGACCGCCAAGGACGGCATCAAGGACCTGGGCATTGCGCGACAGGTAAAGTCCAAGACCCGGCGCGGTGTCGATGATGTCGACCACGAGGTCCAGCAGTTGGGGGTTGGCTTCGAACAGCGAAAAAAGCTGAACACCTGCCGGCAAGCCCCTCAGGAAACCGTCGAAGTGATTGAGCGCCTCTTCGGGGTGGGTGGCCGTCGCAAGGCGGCGGCGCAGCTTGGGCCAGACGCGACCGAAGATTTTCACTGCCCGATCGCTGCGCAGGGCCGGATAGCCCATCCAGCGTTCGACCATGGGAGCGGTGTCGAATGCGATCTCCTGCCCGGTTTCCTCTTTCGGCGCAGAGTCACCGCCCGGCGTGAAAAAAACCTCGGTCAGGCGATGAACCCGGATCAGGCGTTCGGTGATCTCGGTGGCATAATCGGCGGGCGCGCGTCCTGAAAGGCTTGCAAGACGCGCGAATTCTTCTTCCGTGTCGGGCAATTCGTGGGTTTGCTGGTCGGCGATCATCTGGACGCGATGTTCGACCTCGCGGTGCGCACGATAGTCGGCGATCAGCGTCTCGGCATCGTCGGGCGACACCCATCCCTTCGCCGCCAACTGCCGCAACCCGCCCACGGTGGTGGGATCGCGCAACTCCGGATCGCGCCCGCCCGCGATGATCTGGCGCGTCTGGGTGAAAAACTCGATCTCGCGGATGCCCCCCTGTCCGAGTTTCATATCGTGGCAGAGGTGCGACGGCGCCTGGTACAAGCCTTTGTGTTCGCGGATCCGGAGCCGCATGTCCTGCGCGTCCTGGATCGCGGCGTAGTCCAGATGCCGCCGCCAGATGAACGGCATCAGGGCTTCGAGGAACCGTTCGCCCGCCACGACGTCCCCGGCGGCGGCCCGCGCCTTGATGAACGCCGCCCTTTCCCAGGTGCGGCCGAAACTTTCATAGTACCGCTCGGCCGCTTCCATCGAGATGGCGACCGGCGTCACACTGGCGTCGGGGCGCAGGCGCAGATCGGTGCGAAAGACGTAACCGTCGGCGGTGCGTTCGGACAGGATCTGGGTCATCGCCCGCACCGCACGCACGAAACTGGTGCGCGCTGCGGCATAGTCATCCGTCTCAAAGCGCGTTTCATCAAAAAGGCAGATCAGGTCGATGTCGGAAGAGTAATTCAACTCCCCTGCCCCCATCTTGCCCATGGCAAGCACGGCCAGGCCACCCGCAACGGTGAGGTCATCCATCGTCTGGCCGGGCAGCTTGCCGCGCTGGATTTCGCGCCGGATCGTTGTCGTGAGTGCTACGTTTACGGCGCGGTCGGCAAAACGTGTGAGAGCGCAGGTCACTTCTTCCAGCGACCAGACGCCCGCCAGATCGGCCAGACCTGTCAAAATCGCCATGCGCGCCTTGCCCTGTCGCAAGTGCGCCATGACCGCCTTTTGATCCTCGGGCGGCGTATCATGCAAAAGCGCTTCGAAAGCCGTTTCCGGTTGCCCCGTCAAAGCCTCTGCCAGCCACGCCCCTTCCCGGCGCATCAAATCGGCCATGTGCGGGGAAGAACCGGCGGCCCCTTCGATCAACTTTACGAGTTCGCCCGAAAGGCCCGGAACGTGTTTCAGGGCCTCTTCGCCCCGTTCGGCATCGTGGGCACGGGGCATTCGGCTTATTCGGTCTGCGAAACTGGTGTTCATGGAGCAAGGCTACCTCGCCTGTTTCGGCTTGCAAGCCGAATGCATTGGGGGCAGCACGGTGTCATGAGCAAGAGTTTGAAACGTGTGAAGGCCGCGCTGGATGCGGCAGGGGTCGATCCGCAGGTGATGGAAATGCCGGGCGAGACCCGCACGGCGGCAGATGCCGCGCGCGAGGCGGGCTGCGATATCGACCAGATCGCCAAATCCATCATTTTTCGCGGCGAGGACAGCGGCGCGGTGGTGCTGTTCATCACGGCGGGTGGTAACCAGGTGGACGCGACGAAGGCTTCGGCGGTTGCAGGTGAACCCCTTGGGCGGGCCGACGCCAACTTCGTGCGCCAGGTCACCGGTTTCGCCATCGGGGGCGTCGCGCCCGTCGGGCACCTCAATCCGCCACATGTCTTTTTCGATGCGCGCCTGTCGGATTTTGACACGGTTTATGCCGCCGCTGGTACGCCCCGGCATATATTCCCGATTGATCCTTCGGTTCTCTTGCGAATTTCTGGCGCGAAACTCGCCGATTTCACCGTCGCGACATGAACCCAGGCGCAGGTTAACGCCCAACTAGATCCGAACGAAAGGATTGAAATGAAAAGAGTTCTGACCCTCGCCGCATTCGCCCTCGGGCTTGGTCTTCTGCCAGGCACAGCACTCGCACAATCCTTGATGTTCCAATATTTCGCCACGCTATCGCCGGGGGACACGTACAATTCACGAGGTGTGCCGCTGGATGATGTCTGCGCCATCGTGCGGCAGGATCGCGCGAATGTTTACAATCGCGGAAACCCGGACGGGGATGAGCCAGACGGTTTTTTCACCACGCCGGAACGGCGCGCCATGATTGCCGGAAAGTGCGAGTATGGCCGGAACCATCACACGGTGTCGCGCATACGCAGTCAATTCATCGGATTCGTGCTTGTGCGTGTCTACGGCTCTGGAGGGACGGTGACCCGCGTCCAAATCCTTGAAGCCGCTGGATAGAAAATTCAAATTAAAACATTTGAAATCAAACGGCTAACCCAATAATGTAAAAATAGTTCACATTTTCTCTTGAACTGACCCCCCGCGCTCCTGATATGAGGTATGTGAAAGACATTCACATTACTCAAACCAAGGAGCACATAGATGACCACCGCAACTCTGACAGCCACCCCCTCTCGTCACGAAGGCTGGCTGCGCCGTAGCGAGCGCTGGCTGGACGAGCGCGGGAAAGGCGCTTGGATCATAGCCATGGTTCTTGGCTTTATCGTCTTCTGGCCCATTGGCCTTGCCCTTCTGGCCTACATGATCTGGAGCAAACGCATGTTCAACCGTTCCTGCGCCGTGAGGCGCGCCAACGTCCGCGCCGCCTTCAAGTCCAGCGGCAACACCGCCTTCGACGCCTACAAGCAGGACACCCTGCGCCGGCTCGAAGATGAACAGGACGCCTTTGAAGCCTTCCTGCAGCGTCTGCGCGACGCCAAGGACAAGGCCGAGTTCGACCAATTCATGGAAGACCGCGCCAAGACCGCGAAGGAAGACTCTGAAAAGACCGAGGAAAACGCCTAAGGCGGTCCTCTCTTCGGGTCCCGTATTGTCGGGGCCCGAAACATCCAACAGCATGGGTTTCGAAATGATGACCGCCAATAACCACGAATATCTCGCCGCGCGCGAGGAACACTCGACCAGCGTCAAGGTTCTCGCCATCATCTGTTTCACCGGCTTTGCGATCCCCGTTTCGATCGTCGCCATGGGTGAGTTCGGCATTCTGGGCCTGGCTCTTGCCGCATTTCTCGGCTGGCAGTGGACCCGCCTTGCCGGATTGGGCGGCAGGGGCATCGCCTGTGACCGGCTTGAACAACTCAGACCCCAGGTCGACGCAGCGCCTGCATCTTCCGGCAATGCCAGCTTTGACGCCTATCGCGACGATCTGATGGGGCGGCTGGAACGCGAACAGAACGAGTTCGACAACTTCCTGACCCGCCTGCGCGATGCCAAGGACAAGGCCGAATTTGACACCTTCCTCGACGACCGGGCGCGCAGCTTCGACACCGAGCGCAATACCGCGCCGCTTCCCGCCTGATAAATTCCGGTGCGCCGCACGCCCGCAGCGCACCGATCCTGACACCGAACCTTTATGGAGCATAAAATGACCGCCGCCCTTCGCACCTCCGGACTTCCCGATCCCGAGTACATGGACCAGATGTACCGCGACGTGCCGTCCAAGCGTTTCTTTGCCTGGGTCATCGACGTGGTCATCATCACGGTCATCACCGCCGTTCTGACCGTGTTCTCGATCTTCACCGCGCTGTTCTTCCTGCCGCTGCTTTATGGCGTGACCAGCTTTCTTTACCGCTGGATGACCATTTCGGCGTCATCCGCGACGCCGGGTATGCGCATCATGGCGATCACGTTGCGCGACGCGGATGGTGAGCGGCTGTCGGGCGGCATGGCCTTCCTGCACACGGCTGGCTACTTCTTCTCGGTCGTGACCTTTCCCTTGCAGATGATTTCGATGGCGATGATGCTTTTGACCGCCCGCAGACAGGGCCTGACCGACGCGGTTCTGGGCACGGTCGCCTTGAACAATAACGTAAGATAAAGTCCGACGAATGGGGTATTGGCGGGGCCGCTTCTGATTGCTAGGGTTCGCGGGAGAGTAACGAAAGATGGTCTATGCGCCACACGCTTCCCGTAGCGCCACAGTTCTACGTCACGGCCCCGCAGCCCTGCCCCTATCTTGAAGGGCGGATGGAGCGGAAGTTGTTCACCTCACTTCAGGGCGACCATGCGGAACAATTGAACGACTCGCTTTCGAAACAGGGATTTCGCCGGTCGCAAAACGTCCTTTACCGCCCATCCTGCGCCGAATGCTCGGCCTGCTATTCGGCCCGGATCAGGGTTTCCGATTTCAAACTGTCGCGCAGCCAGAAACGCATTCTGAAAAAGAACGCTGACGTACAACGCGAAGCAACATCCCCCTGGGCCACCGAAGAACAATACGCCCTGTTCCGCACCTATCTCGACAGCCGCCACGCAGATGGTGGAATGGCGGATATGGATATCTTTGAATTCGCGGCGATGATCGAGGAAACGCCGATCCGGTCGCGCGTCGTCGAGTATTCCACAAGAGACGAAACGGGCAAGCAACTTCGCGCCGTCTGCCTGACCGACGTGCTCGATGACGGGCTGAGCATGGTCTACAGCTTTTACGACCCGGACTTGGCGACAGCCAGCCTGGGAACCTACGTCATTCTCGACCACGTCGAAATCGCGCGCGAGGCCGGGTTGCCCTATGTCTATCTTGGGTACTGGGTGCCGGGGTCGGCGAAGATGGGCTACAAGTCCAACTTTTCCTCGGTCGAGGTCTATTCGGGCGGGGAATGGAAACCCTTGACCAACCCCGCAGATTACAAGCCCGACACGCACCCCCTTTCGACCGACCCGATTGCCGAGCAGGTGGCGCAGATCAGCCTGCCGGACACGCGCCCGACCCGCTGAACCAAAAGGTGAACCGGCCCGAGGTTTCCCCCGGACCGGCCCGTCTCTTCAGTCCCGCAGCTTTACGAGGTCGGTCATCAGGCCTTCGGTCCCGTTGTGAACCGTCAGCCGTTCGACCTTGCCCGCGATGGCTTCCAGGGCTTCCAGCTCCTTCAGCCGCAGCATCACCGGGTTTTCCGCCATCACCTTCGCCGTGTTCAGAAGCGACCGCGTTGCGTTCGTTTCTTCCCGGCGCCGGATGACGTTCGCTTCCGCCTCCTTCTCGGCGGTCACGACCCGGTTCAGGATTTCCCGCATCTCGCCCGGCAGGATCACGTCCTTCAACGCGATCTCACCGACCTCGACACCGATCTTGGCCATCTCGGCGCGAAACTTGCCTGCCGCCTCGTCCGAAACGGCAACCTTGTCCGCCAGAAGCGCGTCCAGCGTCTTTGCGCCAAGCGCCTTCCGGAAAGCCAGTTGCAGCGCCAGGTGCAGCGCCTCGCTGAAGTCCTTCACCGCCGTGACCGCGATCATCGGGTCGGTGACCCGGAAATCGGCCGCGAGGTTCACCCGGATGGTCACCCGGTCGGCAGTCAGAAGCTCTTGCCCTGCCACCTCGTGGGTCTGCCAGCGGGTATCCACCAGCTTGACCAGATGCTTCCGGCCAAGGTTCCAGAACCAGAAGGTGCCCGGCTCCAGAAGCTTCGTGACCACGCCGTCCACCGACAGGATCCCGACCTTGCCATCCGCCACCTCGTGCGAGGTGAGCGCGCGGGTCAGGCCCGACCGCATCAGCCGCTGTGCGAGCTTGGCGTCGACCGCGTGGGTCTCGGCCAGCGACACGGTCTCGACCGTCCATTCGCCCGCATCGGTCCAGAGGATCACCCGCTGGTCCGGCGTGACGACCTCATGCGCCCGCCCGTTCCGGTTGACCACCTTGACCTCGTCCGGTCCGGTCTCGACCACCGTCAGGTGGCGCTCGACCAAATCGAGCCGGGTCCGGAGCAGCGCGTCTTCGAACGCCGACGTGAACCGGGGAGCGTCCAGGCTGTACTTGATCACCTCGACGTTCCGGCGCGGCAGGGAATGTTCCCCGGCACCCAGGATATCGCTGAACAAACCCTTGCGCAGGACAAGCGCCCGCTGGGTTTCGTTCAGGGTCAGGCGTTGCCGCCCAAGGATCAGATCAAGAACTCGCATAACTGTTACTCCTTTGGTTCTTCGGTTCATCGTCGCAAGACGCGATCTCCTTTTGGTTTGTTTGGGTTGCGGGCACCGTGCCCGACAGGTGTGAAGCCTCAAAAGAGGCGGGAAGTCCGGGACCGCCCCGCGCCGTGAACCCTGGCGAGAGCCGGAAGAGAGGACATCGGCGGTGAAGGCGGGGCTTAGGGTGGATCGAGACCCACCCGGCCCGGCGAACACCGGCTTTGCCGTCATCCCGGTCTCTGGCCAACATCCAGAGCGGGTACGGTCCGCCGCGTCTGCCCCGAAGGGCGTCGGCTTGAAACCGCCCCCGCTGAGGCGACCCCGGACTCGAATTTTGAACACGCGTTTAAGGCGTGGTGGGGAGTCGAACCCCAAGTGTCTCCACTTGACCAGTGTTGCGTCGACGGGAGTCGAACCCGTGACAGTTCGATTAACAATCGAATGCTCTACCTAACTGAGCTACGTCGCATTTGGAGGACAGAGAGGGGATCGAACCCTCGCCGCGCGGATTAAGAATCCGCTGCTCTACCACTGAGCTACCTGTCCGCACCGCCCTGACCCGGCCCCGGCATACAGCGCGAGCAGCGCTCGCCTGCACCGGATGAGCAATCAACTCAGTCCGCTGGGATCCGTTTCGTGTTGAACGGGAGGTGCTGAATAGGCGGCTTCAGGTGAGTCGCGCTATCGAGGAGTTTCCCCCGCGTCAGGGCCGTGATGGATACGCAACATTATTGCGCTAACGGGTAATTTTATTTCGCGTTCATCGCGGAAATCGCCGCACCTGCCCTGACGCGGCGAACAGTTCATTTCCGAAAATGTCCGGTTCAGTCGGGCCGCAGGAAGCGAATGCTGCTGCCCGAGCGATCCCCGACCGAAACGCGCCGCGCATCGCCGCCGACCGGGGCAAGGGCGCGCTTGTTCCTGAGCATCTGCATCAGGTCCGGCACGATCCTGGAGAGTTCGACACCAAAGGTTTCATCCTCGTTCCCACCCGACACGATCGAAATGATCCGCCGCTGCCCGTTGGAATGCACGAAGACCGGTGCACCCGACGACCCGAAAGTGGCCGAACAATCCATGCCGACGACGCCGTCGCGATAGTGCGTGTGCAGGGTGCAGCCCCGCTCCAGCGTCAAGGCCTCCATCCGACCGCGTCCATAGGACACCAGCGTCAGGTTCGCCCCCGTACGCGGCGCCTTGGCCACCTGGTAGGGGTTCGCGCCGGCCTCGTAGATCGGGCTGACAAGGCGCACAAGTGCGACGTCGTTCGCCGTTTCGCCGGGCCGGTATCCCCGTTGGATGGCGTCGATGTACCCCGGTGCGATCACCACATCCTCGGCCGCCCGCTCGGCAATCGAGGCACCATAGCTATAGCCGGTACGGAATTGAAACCGCTTGCCTTTCCCGTAAACGCAATGGGCCGCCGTCAACACGACATCCCGCGCGATCAGGGCCCCGGTACAATGGCCCCTCGGGCTGACCAAAAGGCCAACCGACTCATAGCCCAACAGCTTGTCGCGGCGATCCAGCCTGTCCTTCGCCTGCGATACGGCACCCGTGGCCGAACCGACCATGAAAACAACGGCAGCAAATATACGCAACACGACCAAGACACCTCCGACACGCCCCCGTGCCGATGATGCTTGGCCAATGCGGTGCAATTATGACCGAATAAGCGCGGACTTAGTTCGGGATCAGATCGGGCAGGATGGTCACAACGCTCGGGATGTACCAAAGCAGCGCCAGACCGGCGACCTGAATCAGCACGAAGGGCACGATGCCGCGATAGATGTGCTGTGTCGTCACTTCGGGCGGCGCCACGCCCCTCAAATAGAACAGCGCAAACCCGAAGGGCGGTGTCAGGAAGGAGGTTTGCAGGTTGATGGCGATCATGATCGTCACCCACTTCGGGTCGAACTCGCCGCCATAGATCACCGGGCCGACAATCGGGATCACGATGTAGATGATCTCAAGGAAGTCCAGCACGAACCCGAGGATGAACAACACCAGCATGACCACAAGGAACACGCGGCGTTCGTCATCGAAACTGCGCAGGAATTCCTGGATGTAATGTTCCCCGCCGAAGGAAATCACCACGAGGTTCAAAAGCTGCGATCCGATCAGGATGGTAAACACCATCGAGGTCACCTTGGCGGTCTCGCGCACCACGGGAGTCAGAACGCGCGAGCGGAACAGGACCCAGCAGGAATACAAAAGCCCGAACATTGCGAACATGTAGGCCGCCTGGGCCACGATAAAGGCGATCCAGTTTTCGGTCGCGATGTCGTCCTGGTGAACGCGCAAATCGAAGTTCACACCGATCAGCAGCATGATGATAAGGGCGAAACTGGCCCAGACGATCACCTTGCCCGAGGTCTCCTGCTCTTTCAGCTTGCGATAGGCCGCCAGCATGATGGCCCCGCCCGCACCCAATGCGGCGGCGGGCGTCGGGTTGGTCACACCTCCCAGGATCGACCCCAGCACGGCGACAATCAGGACAAGCGGCGGGAAAACGACGCGTAGTAATTCGTTCTGCCCCAACCGTGTCACCGCATGGCGGCAAGACCAGAGGATCACGGCCAGCGGTATGGCGATCAGCACCAGGGTTATGCCGGGCGTTGTCAGGGGCGAGATCAGGAAGGCATCGACAAGGAAGGCCGCCAGAACCCCGCCCAGGCCGATCCAGAGTGGCGTCGGATCCGCACTTGGGGCCACGCCCATGGCTGTCGTGATGACCAGCGCCAACAGGACGATCCCGACCGCCAGGCCAGTGCCAAGCGGCGCGACGTTGGCAAGATTTTCTTCCAGAAGGGCCGCGCGCTCTTCTTCCGTCAGTTCGACCGACTCTTGAACACCGCCCGCCTCGCGGATGGCTTCCTGCTCGGACACCGCCTGATCCCAGGCGGCCTGACCATGCAGCGCGATCATCGAGGCCTGGCATTCTTCGCCCACGTTCGTGCGTAGGGATGCGCTTTCGCCCGCGTCCGAGAATGTATCGACCTGGACGTTCTGGCTGCCAACGATCCCTGCCGACGAAAGCACGATCAACCCGCCGATCAACACGACCGGGGCGACCAGGAACCACGTCATCGCCTCACCGCGCGTGATCACCTCCGAACTGGCGGCCCCCATCTGAACGGCGGGCGCTTTCGAGGGGTTGAGCAGCGCGTAGACAAAGGCATACCCCGCATAAAGCACCGCAAGCATGATGCCGGGGATCAGGGCTGCCTGAAACAGCGTGCCGACGGAAACAACGGCCGGTTCGCCAAGATAGGTCAAGGCATCGGTACAGCCGGCAAGCTGTGCACGTTCTTCCTGTGCGGCGGAATAGATATCACCGGCCAGCGTGCCCAGAAGGACGATCACGATGGATGGCGGAATGATCTGGCCAAGCGTGCCCGAGGCCGCGATCACCCCCGTCGCCAGCTCCGGCGAGTAGTGGTTCCGAAGCATGGTTGGCAGGGCGAGAAGGCCCATGGTGACGACCGTTGCGCCGACAATCCCGGTCGAGGCGGCAAGGAAGGCGCCCACGACGACAATCGACACCGCCAGACCACCCGGCAGGGGGCCAAAGACCCGCGCCATTGTCATCAGCAGGTCGTTGGCGATTTTGGACCGTTCCAGCGTGATCCCCATCAGGACGAACATCAGAACCGCCAGCAGGGTTTCGATGGACTGGCCTGCCAGCACACGCTCGTTGATCCGGTTCACGATGAAACTGACGTTGCGGTCCATCGCGGTTTCCCAGCCCTGCGGGAAGACCGGCGTTTCGATCCGTGGAAGCTCGGGATAATTGAAGACGGATATCTTGTCGGCCTTTATCCCGTCGGCAAGGATCGCGGCATATTCCGCCGATCCGGTGTCAATCGCCTGGTGGATCAACAGCCCCGCCTGATCCAGCCCGGCAATAACTCCGAACGACAGGATGGCCGAACCACCGATGGCAAAGGCCACCGGGAAACCGGAAAGGATGCTGCCGAACAGCATCAGAAACACGATAATCAGGCCAAGTTCTACGCCATCCAGTCCAAACAACATGGTTCCCGTCCCCTAGTGGTGTTCTTCGATGGCATGGACAAGCTCGGCTTCCTCGTCGCCCAGGACGTCACGGTCGAGGTACTTGCCCTCGCTTGAATGGCCTTCCCGGAATTCCAGGTAGGACCGATAGAAAAAGGCAATCGCGTGCAGGAAGACCAGCCCGCAGAAGACGACCAGCAGCACCTTGAACAGGAAGTAGGCGTTGAACCCGTTTGGCGAGAAGCCGATGGTTTCCACGTTCCACTTCAGGGCGCGCCACTTGGCCCCGACAAGGCGTTCAAGATCGTCGCTTGCCGCAACTTTGGGCGTCACAAGGTGCCGCCAGAGGAAATACCAGGAATATAGCCAGGTCAGCACGGCAATCGGCATCATGAAGACTAGGCTGCCGACCATGTCGATCACCTTCTTGGTACGGAAACTGACGGCGGAATAGACAAGGTCCACCCGCACATGCCCGCCCTGAACGAAGGTGTAGGTCACGCAAAGACAAACGATCATCGCGTTGTAAAGCTTCAACTCTTCGGCCCACCAGGAGATGTCTTTCGAAAACGGCAGGCCAAATCCAAGCGTGATCTGCACGCTGGCAAAAACGCGCTGCACGAAGACGATCATCACCTGTTGCAGCACCATCAATAGGCCCGCCCAGGCGGCGATGCGGCCCACGGTGTTCGCAAGCCCCTCAAGGAAGCGCACGACGCCCCACATCCAAGTCGGCCTTGCCATGCAGACGGCTGTCAGGATCAGGAAGGCGGTGAAGATGAAGAAAAAGAACTCGACCGAGCCACCGTAATAGATGAACCGCATGAGCGACTGTTTGTCTTCCTGCGTTTCAAGGCCGCCGGTCCAGCCGAGCCAATTGGCGGGAAACATCAACGCGTGACCGGTATTGTAGATGGCTTCGAGGATGTTGCCGAAGAACCATTGCACCGATCCCGATGCCTGGAACTTGTCAAGACAGCTTACCGTGTCTTCGACGGCGGCTTCAAAGAACCCCGAACAGACGATCTCGTCTTCCATGCCTGGCCCCGCGCTTTCGATCTCTCTAAGTCGAAAACGGCACCCGAAATCCGGATGCCGCCTTGTTTTTCAAACGCTTGCGATTAACCCTTGATCCGGTCGCGCTGCGCGGTGAAAGCACCGTCAGAGGCTGCGATCCAGCCCGACGACGCCTTGATCGACGCATCATAGCTTTCGCGGATACGGACATAGAGCTCGTCTTCCATGAACTCGTCCAGTGCAGCTGCCGAAGCGGCGCCGAAGGCATCCCAGACATCATCCGGGAAGGTCATGATCTTGGTGCCACCAGACTGCAAACGGGCAAGTGCCGCTCCGTTGTTGGCCAGCGACTGCGACAGGTTCCAGTGGTGCGTTGCCATGGCGGCGTGTTCGACGATGGATTGCTGGCTGGCCGACAGTTCGTTCCAGACATCAAGGTTGAACGCCGCAGTCAGCGCCGAACCCGGCTCGTGGAAACCACCGGTGTAGTAGAATTCGCAGACTTCCTGCAGGCCCAGACGTTCATCGGCAAGCGGCCCGATCCACTCGGCACCGTCGATGGCACCCGAGGACAGCGCCTGGTAGATTTCGCCACCCGGCACGTTCTGGATAGATGCACCGGCCAGACCAAGGGCTTTACCACCAATACCAGGCATACGGAACTTCAGACCTTCAAGGTCAGCCGCCGAATTGATTTCCTTGCGGAACCAGCCACCGGGCTGCGCTGCGGTGTTGCCTGCTGGGAAAGACTTCAGACCGAAGATCTCGCCCAGTTCGTCATAAAGCGCCTTGCCGCCAGCGTGTTGATACCAGTTGATGTATTCCTGCGCCGTGGCACCGAACGGCACCGAAGTGAAGAAGTAGTAACCTGGATGCTGGCCACCGAAGTAGTAGTCTGCCGAGTGGTAGACATCGGCTTGACCGGCGGTAACCGCGTCAAACACCTCGAAGGCACCCACAAGCGTACCGGCGGGCTTCTTGTCGATGGTCAGTGCACCATCGGTCATGGCAGTCACGGCATCTGCAAAGTACTGTGCAGCGTCATCAAAGACGGCAAATCCCTCGGGAACCGAGGTCACCATCGTCAGCGTGCGATTGCCCTGAGCATAGGCCGGGGCGGCAAGCGTGGTTGCAGCAGCAGCGGCGGTGCCGCCAAGTGCCGAGTTTTTCAGGAAAGAACGACGATCCATGTAGGTATATCCTCCCGTGATATGATGCCCACCCTTTGGCGGGCGGATCGTTACAAGTGACGGGAAAATAGCGGCTTTTCCGAAAGGCGCAAGACAAAGCGACCCTTGTGCGGCCAAGTTAACGCCCTCACCCTACGTCATGACCGGAAGTTGCGCAGATTGCCCATTTTACGCAAGAAACTGAATTTTGGCTGTTGACCCTCTATCATTCGCTGATACTGTCCCCTGCATCGTGAAAGGGTCTCTGATGAGAAACGACATTGTCGTACTTGTAGGAAAATGGCGCATGGGCCGGTAACGGACTTCCATAACGGATACCCATGCGCCCCCGAAAATCGGGGGCTTTTTTATGCGCACAACAAAGGAACAGGCGCGATGACAACAGATCAGATGACCGGCGCGAAAATGGTCGTGGAAGCCTTGAAGGATCAGGGCGTGGAAGTGGTGTTCGGATACCCCGGCGGAGCCGTCCTTCCGATCTATGACGAAATTTTCCAGCAGAATCAGATCCGTCACGTCCTTGTCCGTCACGAACAGGGCGCGGTCCATGCCGCCGAAGGCTATGCCCGCTCCACCGGCAAACCCGGTGTCTGCCTTGTCACCTCGGGCCCCGGTGCGACCAACGCGGTCACCGGCCTGACAGATGCCCTGATGGATTCGATCCCGATCGTCGTTCTGACCGGCCAGGTTCCCACCTTCATGATCGGCAACGACGCCTTTCAGGAGGCCGACACCGTCGGCATCACGCGGCCCTGCACCAAGCATAACTGGCTGGTGAAGGAAACCGACAACCTTGCCAGCACGATTCACGAAGCGTTTCACGTTGCCACCGCCGGCCGCCCCGGCCCCGTGCTGGTCGACATCCCGAAGGACGTGCAATTCGCCAGTGGCACCTACGTCGCCCCGGCAGAGGTCAAGTCGCACTACAACCCGCCCACGAAAGGCGACGCCGCTGTGATCGAGGCGCTTGTCGAAGCGATGGAAGTGGCCGAACGCCCGGTGTTCTATACCGGCGGCGGCGTGATCAACTCGGGCGACCGCGCCTCGGAACTGTTGCGCCAACTGGTCGACATGACCGGCTTTCCCATAACCTCCACCCTGATGGGCCTCGGTTCCTATCCGGCCAATGGCAAGAACTGGCTGGGGATGCTTGGGATGCACGGGCTGTACGAGGCCAACCTCGCCATGCACGGCTGCGATCTGATGATCAACGTCGGCGCGCGCTTTGACGACCGGATCACAGGCCGGGTGCAGGATTTCAGCCCCGGTTCGATCAAGGCCCATATCGACATCGACCCCTCGTCGATCAACAAGGTGATCCACGTCGAACTGCCGATCATCGGCGATTGTGGCTCGGTTCTGGAAGACATCCTGAAGCTCTGGAAATCGCGTGGAGCCAAGACCGATGCCCCCGCCGTCCAGAAGTGGTGGGACCAGATCAACGAATGGCGCAAGGTGGATTGCCTGAAGTTCAAGCAGGGACCGAAGACGATCAAGCCGCAGCACGCGCTGGTCCGCCTTGAAGAACTGACCAAGGACCACCCGGACCGCTATATCTGTACCGAGGTCGGCCAGCACCAGATGTGGGCCGCGCAATACCTGCACTTCAACGAACCGAACCGTTGGATGACCTCGGGCGGGCTTGGCACCATGGGCTATGGTTTCCCGTCGTCCGTCGGTGTGCAGATGGCGCATCCCGATGCACTGGTCATCAACGTCGCCGGCGAAGCGTCATGGCTGATGAACATGCAGGAAATGGGCACGGCGGTTCAGTTCAACCTGCCGGTCAAGCAATTCATCCTGAACAACGAACGTCTTGGCATGGTCCGCCAGTGGCAGGAGTTGCTCCACGGCGAACGCTATTCCCATTCCTGGAGCGAAGCGCTGCCTGATTTCGTCAAACTGGCCGAGGCCTTCGGCGCCAAAGGCATCCTGATCGAACACCCCGACGACCTGGCCGAAGGCATCAAGGAGATGCTCGCCCACGACGGCCCGGTGATCGTGGATTGCCTGGTTGAAAAGCACGAAAACTGCTTCCCTATGATCCCGTCGGGCGAACCGCACAACAAGATGATCCTGGGCGAAAACGTGGATACGCAAAACGCCATCAAGGAAGGCGGCGGGGTCTTAGTGTGAAAACACTCGCACGGTGATTGTCCCGCTGGTCAATCACCGTTTCGCACCCCATCCCCCTCGCATCACGGAACGGAGTCCCAAAATGTCTGCCCTAAAAATCAAACAAGGCTCGTCCAGCCATTCCGCCTATGACCTGCGTGATTATCACGAGGAAACGATCGAGCGACACACGCTGGCGGTGATCGTCGACAACGAGGCAGGCGTCCTCGCCCGCGTGATTGGTTTGTTCTCGGGGCGTGGCTACAACATCGAAAGCCTGACCGTCGCCGAGATCGACCACACCGGCCATCGGAGCCGGATCACCGTGGTCACCACAGGGACCCCAAGCGTGATCGAACAGATCAAAGCCCAGCTTGGCCGGATCGTCCCGGTTCACGAGGTGCACGACCTGACGACCGAAGGCCCGAGCGTGGAACGCGAGTTGGCGCTGTTCAAGGTTTCGGGCAAGGGCGATGCGCGGGTCGAGGCGCTGCGCCTTGCCGACATCTTCCGCGCCAACGTGGTCGATTCGACGCTAGACAGTTTCACCTTCGAAGTCACGGGAACGCCGGAAAAGATCGACGCTTTCGCCGATCTGACGCGCCCGCTTGGCCTGACCGAGCTTGCCCGGACCGGCGTCGTGGCCCTGTCGCGGGCAGGGGCGAAACCTTAAGCGCCTGCCCCACAGGTATTGTGCGATAACGCGCATTTACCCCGGAATTCCGGATGTTATCTTTGTGGAAACACACAAAGGAGCCTGCCATGACATTCCGTCCCGTGCGATCCACCACCGAAGCCAAGCCCACGCTGGAAGGCGCAGGCGTCCACCTGCACCGCGTCTTCGGCTTCGGCGATCCGACCGAAAGCGATCCTTTCCTTCTACTTGACGATTTCCGCAACGACGATCCCGAGAAATACCTGAAAGGCTTTCCCTGGCATCCGCACCGGGGGATCGAAACGATCACCTATGTGCTGGAAGGCGAGGTCACCCACGGCGATTCCCTTGGCAACGAAGGCACCCTGGGGGCTGGCGCGGTGCAATGGATGACGGCAGGGTCCGGCATCATGCACCAGGAAATGCCACGCGGGAACGCGAAGGGCCAGATGCACGGGTTTCAGCTTTGGGCCAACCTGCCCTCTTCCCTGAAAATGACCGCGCCGCGATACCAGGACATCCAAGGCAGCGATATCCCCGAGATCATCGACGACGACGGCACGCGCGTGCGCATCATCACCGGCAACTTCTGGGGCAAGTCCGGCCCCGTCGACGGCATCGCCGCCGAGCCGATGTATATCGACGTCTCAGTCTCGCCGGGCGTGAAAAAGACATTGCCCGTCGATGCTTACGCCAATGCCTTCGCCTATGTCTTTGCCGGGTCCGGCTCGTTCCGCGATGCATCTCAGCCAACCGGCGTGCGGGTCGAAAAGGAATTTCAGGGCGAAGAGCTGAACATCCGCGACATGACCGGCAATCGCACGCTGGTCCGCTTTGACACGGGCGACGATGTGACGGTGCAGGCGGGGCCGGAAGGCATCCGGTTCCTTCTGATCTCGGGCCGCCCCTTGCAGGAACCCGTCGCCTGGCACGGGCCGATCGTGATGAACACGCGCGCCGAACTTATGCAGGCGATGCAGGACCTCAGGAACGACACCTTCATCAAGGCATAGGCTGACAAATAAAATGGGCGTCCCAAAGGAGGCCCAGTTTCGCTTGGGTGAGGCCGCCCGGAAAGGCGTCCGGTGGACGGCTTTCAGGCCGAACCACCCGTGGGCGCAAGCCAAGGGCTGGCGACAGCCTGACAAATAAAATGGGCCTCCCGAAGGAGGCCCAGTTTCGCTTGTCAGGCTCACTCTTTTGTACCGCCCGGTTTCTGCCTGCGGCCTGACCCGCGTTCAGGGTGAGCGCACCCACCCCGGATTCCGAAGGGCCACGGGACGTGGGCCCTAGGGGCGAAGATGTGCCATTGCAGCAGCAACAACGGAGCTTCGCATCTCCACCCGGAAGCCTGGAGAGGGCTTCCTTAAAGGACCGGACGGCAGTGGACCGCCCGGCCCTGTTCACCGGCGGGATCCCGAGGAACCCCACCAGAATTCATCAGCTACACCCCGACGTTCCGCCACAGGTGTTGCACTTCATGCAGGTCCCGTTCCGGACCAGCGTGTAGTTCCCGCAGTCGCCGCAGGGATCGCCCTCGTAGCCCTGCATCTTGGCCTTGGTGCGTTCGTCCATGCCGACGGCCCCGGTTCCAAGCGCGGTTTCGGCGACCGTGGCCGTTCCCACCTCTGGCACCAGCGTCTGCAAGGCCACCGCCGGGTCGCCGGCATCGGCCAGCGCCGTGGCGCCCGCTCCGCCATCGACAAGGATCAGTTCCTGCGGAACCCGACCGCGCGTGTAGCCCGCCGAGACGACTTTTTTCAGCACCTCGAACTGGCTGGACCCGCTTGCCCCCGGCACCTCCGAGAAGTTGCGCTTGCCCTCGTCTTCGCCCCGGCCCATCTCGTCGAAGGTCATGCCGTCGGGCTTGACGTGCGCCAGATCGGTGCGGTCGAGGTAGGACACGGCCAATTCGCGGAAGATGTAGTCGAGGATCGAGGTGGCGTTCTTGATCGAGTCGTTGCCCTGCACCATGCCTGCCGGTTCGAACCGGGTGAAGGTGAAGGCGTCCACGAATTCCTCAAGCGGAACCCCGTATTGCAGACCGACCGAGACCGCGATGGCGAAGTTGTTCATCATCGCCCGGAAGCCAGCGCCTTCCTTGTGCATGTCGATGAAGATCTCGCCCAGGGATCCGTCCGAGTATTCGCCCGTGCGCAGATACACCTTGTGCCCGCCCACGATGGCCTTTTGCGTGTAACCCCGACGCCGTTCGGGCATCTTTTCGCGGCCCTTGGCGATTTCCTTGACGATGACCTTTTCGATCACCTTCTCGGCCAGCACGGCGGCCTTTTCCTGCGGCGTACCGCTTTCCAGGACCTCGGCGGCCTCGTCGTCATCTTCCACCAGCGCGGCGGCCAGCGGTTGCGAGAGTTTCGAGCCATCGCGGTAAAGCGCGTTGGCCTTCACCCCAAGCGACCAGGACAGTTCATAGGCTTCCTTGCAATCCTCGATGGTGGCGTCGTTGGGCATATTGATCGTTTTACTGATCGCGCCCGAGATGAACGACTGCGCGGCGGCCATCATGGTGATATGGCTTTCGACCGAAAGGAACCGCTTGCCCTTCTTGCCGCAGGGGTTGGCACAATCGAAGATGTGATAGTGCTTTTCCTTCAGGTGCGGCGCGCCTTCCAGCGTCATCGTCCCGCAGACATGGTCGTTGGCGGCTTCGATGTCCTTGCGGCTGAACCCGAGGCTTTTCAACAGGTCGAAAGACGGATCGTTCAGCTTTTCGGCCGGAATGCCAAGCGTCTGCGTGCAGAACTCTTCGCCAAGCGTCCACTGATTGAAGACGAACCGGATGTCGAAGGCGCTCGGAAGTGCCGCTTCGATCTTGTCCAGTTCCGCCTGACCAAAGCCGTGGCCGATCAGCGAAGTATGGTTGATCCCCGGCGCGTTGCCGATGGTGCCGTGGCCGACGGCGTAGGACACGATCTCTTCGATTTCGGCAGAGCCATAGCCAAGGGTTTCCAGCGCCGAAGGCACCGAACGGTTGATGATCTTGAAGTAACCGCCACCGGCCAGCTTCTTGAACTTCACCAGTGCAAAGTCCGGCTCAATGCCCGTGGTGTCACAATCCATCACCAGGCCGATGGTGCCCGTCGGCGCGATCACGGTGGCTTGCGCGTTCCGATACCCGTGCTTTTCGCCCAGTTTCAGCGCCTCGTCCCAAGATTTCCTGGCCAGTGTCACCAGTTTCTTGTCGGGGCAGTTGGCGTGATCCAGCGCGACGGGGTTCACGTTCATCGCCTCGTAACCGTCCGTCTTGCCATGGGCGGCGTTGCGGTGGTTGCGGATGACGCGCAGCATGTGCTTGGCGTTGGCCTCATATTTCGAGAAAGGCCCAAGCTCCTTGGCGATCTCGGCGCTGGTGGCATAGGCCACACCGGTCATGATCGCGGTCAGAGCACCGGCAAGGGCGCGGCCCTCGTCGCTGTCGTAACCCAGGCCCATGTTCATCAGAAGGCCGCCGATGTTGGCATAGCCCAGACCCAAGGTGCGGAAGTCGTAGCTGAGTTGCGCGATTTCCTTCGACGGGAACTGCGCCATCATCACGCTGATTTCCAGCGTCAGCGTCCAAAGGCGCGTGGCGTGCATGTAATCTTCGGCCTGGAACGTGCCACCTTCATAGAAGGTCAGCAGGTTCATCGAGGCAAGGTTGCAGGCCGTGTCGTCGAGGAACATGTATTCAGAGCACGGGTTCGATCCCCGGATCTCGCCATCTTCCGGGCAGGTGTGCCAGGCGTTGACCGTGTCGTGGTACTGGATGCCGGGATCGGCGCAGGCCCAAGCCGCGTGACCGACCTGTTCCCAGAGATCACGCGCCTTGATCACCTTGGACACACCACCGTCCTTGCGATTGATCAGTTCCCAGTCCGCATCGTCTTTCACGGCCTGAAGGAAGGCATCGGTCACCCGGATCGAGTTGTTTGAGTTCTGCCCGGAAACGCTTGAATAGGCTTCGGAATCCCAATCCGTATCATAGGTCGGAAACTCGATGCTGTCATAGCCTTGCTTGGCATAGTCCAGCACGCGCTTGACATAGGTCTCCGGGATCGCCGCTTTCTTGGCCGACCGGATCGCCGTCTTCAGGGACGGGTTCTGGGAAGGGTCGAATGCAGCCTCTTCTTCCCCATCCCATGACTTGATCGCCGCGAAGATGCCGTTGAGTCCCCTCTCGTGCATCTTCGAGCCGGCCACGATCGACGCCACTTTCTGCTCTTCAATGACTTTCCAATTAATGAAGTCCTCGATGTCAGGGTGATCCGCGTCAACAATCACCATCTTGGCTGCTCGACGGGTTGTCCCGCCCGATTTGATCGCGCCGGCCGCGCGATCGCCGATCTTCAGGAACCCCATCAGACCGGAAGACTTGCCACCGCCCGACAGGCTTTCGCCTTCGCCGCGCAGGTGAGAGAAATTCGTGCCCGTACCCGAGCCGTACTTGAACAGACGCGCCTCGCGCACCCAAAGGTCCATGATGCCGCCGTCATTCACCAGATCGTCGGCACAGGACTGGATGAAACAGGCGTGGGGCTGAGGATGCTCATAGGCGCTGTCGGACTTCACCAGCTTGCCCGACTTGTAGTCCACGTAGTGGTGGCCCTGGGACGGCCCGTCGATGCCATAGGCCCAGTGCAGGCCGGTGTTGAACCACTGGGGCGAGTTCGGCGCGGCGCGTTGCGTCGCCAGCATGTAGCGCATCTCGTCGAAATAGGCGCGGGCGTCTTCCTCGGTCGAGAAGTAGCCGCCCTTCCAGCCCCAGTAGCACCAGGCCCCGGCCAGACGATCAAAAACCTGCGTGGCTTCGGTTTCGCCTCCAAAACGTTTCGCTTCCGGCAGCTCTTCCAGTGCCTTGTCATCTGCCACGGCCCGCCACAGGAACGAAGGCACGCCTTTTTCCTTAACTTTCTTCAAACGCGCGGGCACACCGGCCTTGCGGAAATACTTCTGTGCGATGACGTCGGAGGCCACCTGGCTCCACTCGGACGGGACTTCCACGTCGTCCAGCTTGAACACGACAGTACCATCCGGATTCCGGATCTCCGAAGACGTGGTGGTGAACTCGACAGATGCGTAAGCGTCTTTTCCTGCCTCGGTAAAGATGCGTTCGATTTTCATTTTGCCCCAAATCCCGCTTGTTGAAATCAGCCCTGTTTTTCGATCAGGGTCCGATATGACCGTTCTGGTGTGGCCCGATTGATCGGACCGGTTCAAACTGGCGGAAGACAACAGAGAGCCGACCTCGCACAATGCTGTGCGAGCGCAAATCCTCGTTCCTGGAAATAGGATCGTGGTGGTTTGGTTTAGCGTCCCTGCCAATCACCACAACATCTTGTGGTCTCCCGACCGGCCCGCACAACCTGCGGCAATTGTAACGGATTCGTCAACAGCGATTTTTAAGAAAATTCAGTTGACGGGCAGACCGGTTTTTGCACCCGATTCCTAACCCGGCGTTAACCTTGCCTTAACCCTTTGAAACACCCGCCAAGGTTCAACACCTTAGCCCGTATTCTTGCCCCGATACTCTAAGTTTCGAGGTCGGGAATGTGCCTGGGATCGTCGCGACAAAAATGCCCCGTTCTGCCCGTAACGCTGAGTTTCGCCGACGCTTTGAGTGGTGACGCGCCCGGTCCGACACACCATATCTAGCGCCCGATCGCCGCTCGGCGAGCGAAAACATCATTCAGTAGGAGGAAAAGTGGTCGGGGCGGCGAGATTCGAACTCACGACCCCCTGTACCCAAAACAGGTGCGCTACCAGACTGCGCCACGCCCCGACACGACGGACCTCTTAGCGGGAATGAATGCAGGGCGCAAACCTCTTCGTAATGCCCCCGCGAAAAATCGTGGCAGTGACGCGATCCCCCCCGATATACTGCGACGACCACCATCCCGGCAAAGCACTTGATTATTTTGTCGTCTTGGCCCAAAGAACATCAAAGTGGTAATATTTTTTTACCAATATGAAGGAGAACACAATGGGCGCGGCTGCTTGCCACAACTTCCAAGACTTCCGTAAACTGGCCAAGCGGCGTCTGCCGGGACCGATCTTTCACTACATCGACGGCGCGGCAGATGACGAAATCACCTATCGGCGCAACACCACGGCCTTTGACGATGTCGATCTTGTTCCGAATGTCCTTGCAGGTGTCGAAGACGTCGACATGAGCGTTGAGGTCATGGGCCAGAAACTGGACATGCCGGTCTATTGCGCCCCCACGGCGCTTCAGCGCCTGTTTCATTACGACGGAGAGCGTGCGGTTGCGAAGGCGGCGACGAAATACGGAACGATGTTCGGGGTGTCCTCGCTGGCGACCGTGACGGTCGAAGAGATTTCCAAGCTCGCCCCCGGCCCCAAGATGTTCCAGTTCTACTTTCACAAAGACCGCGGGTTGAATGACGCCTTGCTGGAACGCGCGCGTGCGGCGAACTTTCAGGTCATGGCGCTGACGGTCGATACGATCACCGGCGGTAACCGGGAACGCGACCTGCGTACCGGCTTCACCTCTCCGCCGAAACTCACGCCGTCGTCGCTGTTGAGCTTTGCGACACATCCGATGTGGGCCTGGAATTTCCTGACGAAAGAGAAATTCGACATGCCGCACCTGTCGGGCCATGTCAGCGCGGGAACAAATCTTGCGGTTTCCGTGGGCGAATATTTTTCGACCATGCTGGACCAGTCGATGAACTGGAAGGACGCCGAGAAACTCTGCGCCCAGTGGAACGGGCAGTTCGCCCTGAAAGGCATCATGTCGGTCGAGGATGCAAAACGCGCGGTCGACATCGGCTGCACCGGCATCATGGTATCGAACCACGGCGGTCGGCAGTTGGACGGATCGCGCGCGCCTTTCGATCAACTGGCCGAGATCTGCGACGCCGTGGGCGACAAGATCGACGTCATCTGCGAGGGCGGCATTCAGCGAGGCACCCATGTCCTGAAGGCACTTTCGGTTGGTGCGAAAGCCTGTTCGGGCGGGCGGTTGTATCTTTATGCCCTTGCAGGAGCCGGTCAGGCCGGGGTCGAAAAGGCGCTTGGCAACTTCCGCACCGAGATCGAACGCGATATGAAACTGATGGGCATTACGAAACTCGATCAACTGAGCCGGGACAACCTGCGCTGGCGGTAGGCGACCATGACACTTTTGCAAGACCAGTTGCGCCAGATCGTTGGCAGTCGTCACGTGCTGACGTCCAAGCGGACGATGCAGCGGTATTGCAAAGGGTATCGCTCGGGCGGCGGTGAAGCACTCGCCGTGGTGAGGCCCGGTTCGCTGGTCGAACAATGGCGCGTGCTTCAGGCCTGCGTGGCCGCCGATGTGGTCATCATCTTTCAGGCCGCGAACACGGGGCTGACGGAAGGCTCGGCGCCAAGCGGCACCTATGATCGCGACGCCGTTGTCATCAGCACTACCCGGATGGACAGTATCCACCTGATCCGGAATGGCACCCAGGTCGTCAGCCTGCCAGGTGCCACCCTGTTCGATCTGGAAAAGCAACTGGCGCCCCTTGGGCGGCAACCGCATTCCGTGATCGGCTCGTCCTGCATCGGGGCGTCGATCATGGGCGGGGTCTGCAATAACTCCGGCGGTTCGCTGGTCGAACACGGCCCCTCCTATACCGAGATGTCGATCTTTGCCCGGATCGACGCGGATGGCCGCCTTGAACTGGTCAACCACCTGGGGCTGTCCCTTGGCGATGACCCCGAAAGCATTCTTGACCGGCTGGATCGCGGCGCGATTTCGGACAGCGATATCGTGCCGTCCAAAGCGAAAGGCTCGGACACCGATTATGCAACGCGGGTGCGAGATGTCGAAGCCGACACCCCTGCGCGCTGGAACGCCGATCCCCGCCAGTTGCACGAGTCATCCGGGTGCGCCGGCAAGCTCGCTGTCTTTGCCGTGCGGCTGGACACTTATCCGAAGAACGAGCGCGAGCAGGTGTTCTACATCGGCGCAAAGGATACTTCGGTTCTGACAAGACTGCGCCGGGATGTGCTGAAGACATTCGAGGTGCTGCCGGTATCGGGCGAATACCTTCATGCCGAGGCTTACGACATCTCGAAGACCTACGGCAAGGACACCCTCGCGCTGATCGACAAGCTGGGTACGGACCGCCTGCCCCTGGTTTTCGCGATCAAGGGATGGCTGGATGCCCGGTTGAATCCCATCCCGATCCTCCCGCGGAACCTGACAGATCGGGTAATGCAGGGCCTGATGCGCCTTTTCCCGAACCTCCTGCCGAAACGGATGGAGGCGTTTCGCGCGCGGTTCGATCACCACCTGATCCTGAAGATGCGCGATGGCGGGATTGCCGAGGCCGAGGCCTGGTTGAAGGCCAACCTGGATGGAGAAAGCGCGGACTGGTTCGCCTGTTCGGCGCGGGAGGGCAAGATCGCAGGGCTTCATCGCTTTGCCGCTGCGGGGGCTGCGGTGCGGTACATGGCGGTCAATGAATCCAAGGTTGCCGATATTATCGCACTCGACATTGCCTTGCGCCGAAACGACGAGGAGTGGTTCGAGGTTCTGCCGCCCGAGATCGAGGAAAAGGTGACCCTGAAACTCTACTACGGGCATTTCTTCTGCCACGTTCTGCACCAGGATTATGTCGTGAAGGCCGGTCACGATCCAAAAGCCATCAAGGCCGCGATGCTGGAAATCCTCGATCAGCGCGGCGCCAAGTACCCGGCCGAGCATAACGTCGGGCACCTTTATAAGGCCGAACAACCGCTTCAGGATCACTATCGCACGTGCGATCCTACAAACACGCTAAACCCAGGAATTGGGAAGATGTCAAAGTTGAAGAACTACGCGGAAGCGACTGACTAGGCTTTATTTTCATAAACCCAAAACTACCCGAAAACTCACGGTCGCCCAACCGGCTGAAGATCGCTGAATGCCTTTCCGGTCGCCGTTTCGTACTCTCCTTCGTCCCAGAACCCGATCAGGATGCCGGTTTCGGCCGCACGTTTCTGGCGGGCCAGCACCTCGGGCGAGGCGGTGATCCTAGTGTGATGGCGCGTCGCCCAGTCAAGAAGGGCCGCCTCCATCCGCGTGCGCACCGCGACATGTTCGGGGACGTCCGAAGCGCCGATGTCGCAAAGCTCGTCCGGATCGCTTTCCAGATCGAAAAGCACCGGGCGAAAGCCTTCGCAGCGGATGTACTTCCAGCGGCCATCGAAGATCATCGTGGTGTGCGCCTCTTCCTGAGGCTGATCCAGCGTGCGGGCCATGTCGGACCAGTGGTAATCGTGTTCGCTGATGACGTAATTCCGGGAGAAACCGTCTTTGCCGTGCAGTAGCGGTGTCAGGTCGCGACCTTCGATGATGTGCGGTTTCGCCTTGCAACCAAGCGCATTCATGAAGGTCGGGGCAAGGTCGATCATCTCGACCAAATCGTCGGCGGAACAGCCTCGGCTGGCATTTGCCTCCGGACGCGGGTCGGCGATGATAAGCGGCACTTTCACCGCCACCTCGTGATAGAAATCCTTGTCCCCCATCCAGTGGTCGCCCATGTAGTCGCCGTGATCCGAAGTGACGACGATGATCGTATTCTCGCTGAGCCCCTTTTCGTCCATCCATGCAAAGAGCCGCCCGAGGTTGTCGTCCAACTGCTTGATCAGCCCCATGTAGGCGGGAATGACGTGTTCGCGGACGTGATCGCGCGAAAAGCTCTGACAAACCCTTGCCGCGTGATAGGCCTGCATCAGAGGATGGCCAGTCTGGCGCTCGGCATCCGATCGCACGGGCGGGACGATGTGACGTTCATCGTACATGTCGTGATAAGGCGCGGGCACGATATAGGGCCAGTGCGGCTTGATGTAGGACAGGTGGCACATCCAGGGCCGGCCGTCCGCCATCGCGTCTTCCATGAAGTCCATGGCGCGGTTGGTCATATAGGCCGTTTCGGAATGTTCTTCGGGGACGTTGGCGGCAAGGCGCGAGTTCTTCAACAGCCATGCAGAAAGAAGATCGCCGTTTTCATCGACGCCGGAATTGGCAAAATCCTCCCAGGGGTTGTCCGACGCATACCCCTGCGAAACGAGGTAATCATCATAGGCCGACCAATTCTGGCGCGGACTGTCGGGATGCAGGCCATCATCCCTTTCGAAAGGCTCAAAGCCGCATTCCGACACACGTACGCCAATTTCGCTGCTTGGCGGGATTCCAAGCCGCGCCATGCCTTCAATGTCAGCCGTCATATGGGTCTTGCCGACAAGAACCGCCCGCGCCCCCGCTTCGCGCAGATGGTCGCCCAGGGTCGGTTCGCCGATGCGCAGCGGCATACCGTTCCAGGTGGAACCATGACTGCGGACGTAACGCCCCGTATAGGCCGACATCCGCGAAGGGCCGCAGACCGGGGATTGCACGTAGGCGTTGGTGAACTTGACCCCCCTATCAGCAAGGGCGTCGATATGCGGCGTGTGAAGATGCGGATGGCCATAGCAACTGAGATAGTCGAACCGAAGCTGATCGGCCATGATCCAGAGCACATTCGGACGGTCGCTCATTCCGCCGCCTCCAGTTTCAGGATTTCATCGGCAGGAACATGCAGAAACTCTTCCAACCGGTTGAGCAAAGTAATGAAACTGCGAAGCTCCTCTTCGGTCATGGCCTCGCGCAGGGCGGCCCGGCGACGCGCCATGAAGGGAGCGGCAGTTTCATAGGCAGCACGACCCGCGCTCGTGATCTGGACCACCGTCTGGCGCTTGTCGGTTTCGTCCCGCTCCATCGTGATGAAGCCTTTCTTCCGCATCGCTGGCAGGGCCCGGCTTAACAGCGAATGATCCGCCCGCTGGATCACCGACAGATCGCGAATCGTCATTGGCCCGCCTTCGCAGAGATCCCAAAGTGTGCGCCACTCGACGATGGACAGCCCCCCGCCGCGCTTCAGAAATTGCAGGCCCTGGGTGCGGGAAGCGGCATAGACCGCCGGTAGGCGCGAAAAGACGTTCAGCTCTTCGTTGGCCCGCCGGTCACGAATGCGTTCCGGGTTGATCTCTGCTTTGTCGGTCATTGCTTTCCTCCACAGCCCTGATAAAGCCCGAAAAAATAATACGTGACAAGTCATATTATTTCTGCAACCGTATTAGCCATGCCCCGCGACAAGGGGTGACCGCCTGTGGGAGACGGCGGTGAAACAGGGAGGAAACACATGCTTCGCAAGACGATCTTTGGCGGGATTCTGGCGCTGACGCCGCTTGCCGCGACGGCCCAGACCACGCTGACGGCGGAAACCACGACACCCGGCTCGACGCCGCATTACATCGATTCCACGCTCGCTGCCGTTCTCGACAGCGCAGGCGTTGCCACCATGCAGATCACCGAGGGCGCGACCCTGACCAACTCTGTCCAGGCCGTTGCCGAAGGGCGGCTGGACATGGCCCCTGCGCCCCTGATCCTGCCCTTCCTTCTGTCGCGTGGCATCGGCCCCTATAGCGGGATCGGCCCGGAAAAGGGTGCCGAGCTTGCAGGGAACATCCGTGTACTCTTCTTCAATGCCGGATCGGCGCAGATGCTGGGCTATTACAACTCGAACCCGGTCGAGGATATTCGCGATCTTACGGGCAAGCGCATCTGGAACGGTCCGCCGCGCGGCGCGGCCCTGACCTCGGGGCGTGCGATGATTCAGCTTTTGTCCGGCCTGAAGGATGGCGAAGGCTATGAAGGCGTGCAGACCCCCTGGCCGGACACGGTGTCCTCGATCACCGGCGGTTCGGTCGACGCATGGACCATTCCCGAGGGCCTGCCCTCCGGGCGCCAGATTTCAATCGCTGCTGCCGGTGGAATCACGATCCACGATGTGCCGTCCGACTTGCTGGCAAGCGAGTTGGGACAGCAAATCCTGGCAGCCCCCGGTCACGCGCCCTATTCGGTGCCGATCGAGGATTTCCGCAACGCCTATGCAGGCAACGACATCACCGTTGTCGTGGACGACGACAGCTTTGACAGCTTTGCCACCGCCTTTGGCCAGATCGTTCCCGCAACACTGGACGAAGAGCTCGCCTACGCCATCACCAAGGCCTACCTCGAAGGCGAAAGCCGGTTTGTCGAAGGCTCGCCGCGCGGCCCATTCGTACGGTTGAGCTTTGGCGATATCGACGGGGTCAGCCAGGGCGCTTGCGGGGCCGTGCAGATCAAGATGCACCCCGGCGCGATCCGCGCCTTCGAGGATGCCGGCCACTCGGTCGCCGACTGCCTGCGCCCCTGACATTCTCCTCTCAGGCGATGCGGCCGTGACCCAGGCCGCATCGCAAACTGGAGCCTGAAATGACCGAACAGACAGCTTCCCGGCCCTTGGGCCAGCGCATCGCCTATGTCCTGGCTTTCCTTCTGGTCATCGTCGGGATGGTCAACACGATGCCCGAGATTCCGGGGCTTCAGAACTGGGCCCGCGAAATCACAGGGCAGCCGTTCTTTCGGGTTTCCGGCTTTCAACCAGAGTTTTTCTACCCGCCTGTCTTCTTCGTCATGATGCTGATCGTTGCGCTGAATTCCAGCGTCTACCGGTCCATGAAAGTAGAGAAACCGCGTCGCGCGTGGAAGGGCCTGTTGCTGGATGGCGGGCTGATCCTTGCGGCTTTCCTCGGGGCCTTCGGATATCTTGTCGAGATCGACTCTGTCTGCCTGATCGACCAGATCACAGGCGAGCGTGCGAGACTGGTGCAAGAGGCGCTGGAGCGGTCCGAGGGCGTCATACCCGGCATATCCTTTGAAGCGGAAGTACCGGCCTGTCAGGCGCGATTCGGGATCTGGATCATCCCCTTGTTGTTCATCATCATCACGCTGTTCTTCCTGTATAACGTGCGGGTCTGGGGCCTGCCGCTGGTGATCGTGGCCAGCATCGTCGTGTTGTATACGGTCGGCACCGCGCTGATCTGGATGTTCGATCTTTCCGACAACAACTTCCTTTTGACCAAGCTTGGTGCCGATGGCGGCGATGTCCGCGCGGCGGCGATCCAGAAGGCCACCAACGTCTTTATCACGCCGGACGGTTTCATGGGCCGGTTCATGGATATCGTCGTGAACCAGGTCTTCCCTTATGTCATCCTAGGTGCACTGTTCGGTTCCAGCGCAGGCGGCACCTCGCTGATCAAGCTCGCGGTGCGCCTGACCCGTCGGCTTCGAGGAGGTCCGGCCCACGCCGCAATCGTGTCGTCCGCCATGTTCGGGACGATCACCGGCGGCCCGGTGACCAACGTTCTTTCGACCGGGCGATTGACCATCCCGATGATGCAGCGCAACGGTTTCTCGCCACAGTTCGCGGGTGGCGTCGAAGCGGCGGCGTCTTCCGGCGGACAGATCATGCCCCCGGTCATGGGGGTCGCCGCCTTCGTCCTCGTCGCGCTGACGGCAGTGCCCTACACCAAGGTCATCACCGCGGCCTTCCTGCCCGCCATGTTCTTTTTCTTCTCGATCTTCCTGGCCGTCATGTTCCAGGCCCGGCGCGAAAAGGTCGAGGCGATGCGTGACATCCCCGAGGACCTGGTGATGGAGCGGCAGGACTGGTCGAACCTTGTCATCATCTTCCTGCCGATCCTGACGATCCTGTTCCTGCTTCTGGGCAACAAGGACGCGATCAGCACCGGGTTCCTCTCGGCCATTCTGCCCGGCGGCGTGACGCAGACCATCGTCAATGCCACCGGCGATGCGGTGTCTGCCGGCTGGTGGGCGGTCGCGATTCTTGTGCCACTCTTGTTCCTCGATGCGGAGACCCGCGCCAAACCCGCAAAGGTGCTGACCGCGCTGGCCGAAGGCGGGATATTGCTGTCGGGCCTTTTCCTGTTGCTGTTCGCCGTCTCGATCATCTCGGCCTTTCTGAACGAAAGCGGGCTGACCGGGGAAATAACCCGCGCGGTCACGTCCTGGCTGGAGCAGGCGCAGTTGATCCGGTTGTTCGGGTTCGAAATCCACATCGTCGGCGGTGTCTACCTGATGCTGGCGCTGTTTTGCGCCATGCTGTGCGCGATCCTTCTGGGCATGGGGATGCCCACGGTTCCGGCCTATGTGAACGTTGCCCTGCTGCTGGGCCCCCTGCTGGCCAATCTCGGCGTCAGCTTTTTCACGGCCCATATGTTCGTCTTCTATTTCGCCGTTGCTTCTGCCATCACGCCGCCGGTTGCCATCGCGGCCTTCGCCGCCGCGTCGATCACCAAGACCGAGCCGATGCGCACGGGCATTGCCGCCGTGCGCGTCGGGATCGTGCTCTTCACGATCCCCTTCGTCTTTGCATGGTATCCCGAGCTTTTGCTGATCGAGGAGGCGGTCACCATCACCGACGAGACGGGCCGAAAGGCACTGATCGAGGGCTACAGCGGCGAAGTCGCCTTAGGGGCCCTGACATTTCTTGGTCTTAGGTTGATCCTTGCGCTCTATCTCATCGCCTCGGCGCTTACGCGGTTCGATCAGGCCCCGATGGCGCGATGGGAAGTTGCATCGCGGCTTCTTGTGGCCATCCTTGTTCTTTGGAAGACTACACCGGTCATGTTCGCCGGGATCGTCCTTGCCCTTCTCATCATAGGTTTCCATGTCCTCAATGCCCGAAGAAACGCCGCCGTCACCACCGCTTGAGTTTGCCTGTCGACTTGAAGTCGAACTGGCCCCGATCCGGGAAATGGGACCTGGTCGCGCCGGACAAAGGCGCATCATTCCCATCATCGGCGGTACGGTTACCGGCCCGCTGTTGAAAGGGCGCATCCTGAACCTTGGTGCGGACTGGCAGACGATCTTCGCCAATGATACTGCCGAACTCGATACACGCTATGCCTTCGAGACAGACGATGGTGCGCTGATCGAGATCCAGAACTACGGCTTTCGCCACGGCCCGCCCGAGGTGGTTGCGGCCTTGGCCAAGGGCGAGGCGGTGCCGCCCGACAGCTACTACATGCGGACCTTTGCACGTCTGGAAACTGGGGATCAAACCCATGCCTGGGTCAACAGCACGATCTTCGTCGGGACCGGCCAACGCCAGCAATCAAGGGTGATCGTGGATCTGTTCGCGGTGCGGTAAGCGACTGAAAAGATGGTGCCCCCAGAGAGACTCGAACTCCCGACCCTCTGATTACAAATCAGATGCTCTACCAGCTGAGCTATAGGGGCACGCGGGATCATGTAGCAATGCAACACGGCCAGAGCAAGCCTTGGGTGTGCGGGTTTCCTCGACTTTTGTGGCGGTCTATCCTTTGGCCCGAGGCAGTTGAGGCAGGACGGCATGGAAATCGTTTTCCATTTGGGTGCGCATTGCACGGACGACGGGCTTTTGATCCGTTCGATCCTGAAGAACCGCGCGCGTCTGGCCGAAGAAGGCATCGGCGTTCCCGGCCCCAGCCGATACCGCGAATTGCTGGGCGAGGCATCGACCGCCCTGCGCGGCGATCCGGCGGATGAAGAGACGGAAAAGAGCCTGCTGGACGCTATCTGCGACGACGAAACCGCCGAGCGTGTTGTGCTTTCCAGTGAGAATTTTCTCTGCCGCGCCGATGTCGTTCTGGCGGAAGACGGGCTTTACCCCAAGGCCGCGAAATCGGCCTGGTTGCGTCAATGCCTTCCCTCTCACCGGGCGAGTTTCGCAATGGCATTGCGCAACCCCGCCACCTTTGTGCCCGAGCTTTTGATGCAGATCGGACAGGGCGAAGAGGCATTGGACGAGGTTTCGATCACCGATCTTCTGTGGTCGGATGTCCTGGCCGACATCGCCGTCGCCAATCCCGGATGCAGGCTGATTGCGTGGTGCCACGAAGACACCCCGTTCATCTGGTCCGAAATCATCCGCGAGATCACCGGGCACGATCCGTTCACCGAAATCGACGGCGAATTCGATATGCTGGATCGCATCATCAGTGCAGATGGCATGACCCGACTGGTCGATTTCCTGGAAGCCCGCCAGGTAACCAGCCAATCCAAACGGAGGAAGGCAGTCGCGGCTTTTCTTGAAGCCCACGCAATCGAGGATGCGGTTGAAACCGAGATTGACCTGCCCGGATGGACTTCGGACACCATCGACATGCTGACCGAAATCTATGAAGACGACCTGGAACGCATCTCCGCCATGCCCGAGGTGACGCTGATCACCCCGTAAGCTGGATCACATCCCAAGCGCCTCCTTGTACATGTCCAGCACCGCTTCTTCTTCGGCGATGTCGTCCTTGTCGCGTTTGCGAAGCGCGATGACCTTGCGCATGACCTTGGTGTCATAGCCACGCCCCTTGGCTTCGGCCATCACTTCTTTCTGCTGGTCCGCGATGTCTTTCTTTTCGGCCTCAAGCCGTTCGAAACGTTCGATAAACTGGCGAAGTTCGTCGGCGGTGACGCGATAGCTCTGGTCAGTTGCGCTGTCGTCCATGGGGGCGGTACTCTCTCTTGCTGGAAGCGTTCGATACCGCCCCCGTGCCAGCCTTGCAAGGGTTGATCCCAAGGCCGGGGCGCATTAGGCGGGGGCTGGCTGAAAGAAGGGGCGGAGCATGGAAAACCTGATCTGGATTGGCGCTGCCGTGACGTTGTTAGGGCTGGCGGGATTGGTCTGGTGCATCCTGACCGTTCAGAAGGCACGCAAGGACGGCCTTGACGACGAGGCCATGAAAGCGCGGCTTCAGAAGGTCGTCGCGATGAACATGGGGGCGCTGTTCCTGTCGGCCATCGGGTTGATGATGGTCGTCATCGGGATCGCTTTACGCTGAACTGCATCATGCGTTCAACGACGAGAAATCCTGCTCGGCCCGGATGAGATCCTGGATCATCGAGGGTGGCGAAGGAATCCGGGCGCTCATGGTCGACATTTCCAGAAGATGCTTGCGCACATCGTCAAGGCCCAGAAGATCCGCGGCGAACATCACACCGCCCGTGCGGCGCGCAAAGCCCAGCCCGTGGACGGCGGCCATGTCGATGTCGGCGGGTCGCTTGGCCACTCCATCCAGCAAAAGCTGTGCCCCCGCCCCGGCCATTGCCGAAAGCGCGCGGAACCGGATCTCGGCGTCGGTGACCCGGCGCGGCTCGATCCCCTTGGCATCCCGGTCGGCGGCGATCATCTGTTCCACGACCGGGTCTTCCATGCCAGGCTTGCCACGCTCCCGGTAAAGGTAATAGCCGCGCCCGACCGAAAACCCAAGCCGACCCGTCGCGACAAGCACCTCGTCGATCCCCCCGCCCCGTTCGCCTTCGGAACCGGACCGGGAACTCACACGCCGGATGCCAAGCATGTCGCGATGGGAAAACGATCCGAAGGGCACGCCCCAATCCTTAAGTGCGAGGTCGATCTGCTCGACCCCGGCACCCTCTTCCAGACAGAGATCGCAGGCCGCGTGGAGTGCTTCGAGGAGCCTTGTTCCGATCGCTTCCTTCGAGGGCGTCACTTCGAGGATCAGGCGGTCGATCTTTCGGGCAAAGGCGCGTGCGGTCGCCACAGCAGCCGCGCTGGTGTTCTCATCGACCGACATTTCAACCAGCCGGTTCTTTTTCATGCCAGGGTAGAAACGCAGGCCCACGACATCGGCAGCGCGGCTTGTCATCGAGGCGACCTTGCTCATCGGCACACGTTCACCCCCGACCATGAGCAGCGCGCCCGCCTTCATGGAGGCGTCGAGCGTGGCCAGCCTTTCCCTGGTCAGCACCTGCGACGGGTCAATGACGATGTCGACGTCCATCAGGTTTCCATAGCCCGAATCCGCCTGCATACGGTCGAGCAAATCCTCGACGTCGTCTTCGCTCATCACCTTGTTGGCAACACGCGCGTCATAATGACCGATCACGCGGCCGACCCCTGCTTCCAGCGCTTCGTCGTTCGCATCTGCGACGACCACTTCGAAACCGGTGTCAAGGCACTGCACGACCAATTCCGCACCCATTCCCTGCGCGCTGATAACGGCAACCTTGTCGATGGTGCGCGACGCTGTGCGGCCTTCCCATCTGGTCGTCGCCTGCAACCGCCGTTCGGCGGCAAAGATATGGCGTAAAGATTTTGAATGTTCCGAAGTCACCAGATCATCGAAGGCGGCTTCTTCCATGCCGCGCCCGATGTCATAGGGCAGAAGAAGCGCCGCCTCGACACATTCGATCATGCGGCTTGGTGCATCCAGCGGCGAGGCCTCGGCTGCGCGACGATGTTCTGCCACGGCTTCGAGGAAACTGGTCCCCTCGCCCAGGCGATCCCTGCGAACAGAGCTGCGTTTCAACTCGGCACCGCTTTCGGCAAGTTGGGAACCGTGCGAGATGGCCGCGGCGATGAGGTCGGTCACCTCAAGCACATCGACAAGGCCCACCTTGCGGGCAACATCACCCGAAACGGCACGCCCACTCAGCAACAGCTTCAGGGCGGCCACCCCGCCGATCACTTTCGGAAGGCGTTGCGTGCCGCCCGCGTTCGGCAGAACACCAAGGGTTATGTCAGGCGCACCAAGGCGTGCTGCGGGCGTGGAAATGCGCATATGTGCGGCAAGCGCGATCTCAAGCCCGCCGCCAAGCGCCGGGCCACCAATGGCGGCCACCACGGGTTTTTGACAGGCCTCGATCCGGTCGCAAAGCGCGGCCAGCGTCGGCGTGTCATCGGCAGTGGTTTCCGAAAGCCCCGCCCCGGTGGCGAACATTCCTTCACTGCCGGTAAGAACGATTGCCTTGACAGAACCATCAGCTTCGGCGGTTTCGATCAATTCGAACAGGCGTGACCGTACGTCACCGGTGAGGGCACCCGATGGCGGGTTCTCGATCGTGATGATCAGCACGCTGTCGCGCTGTTCGCTGCGCACCTTTTCGGCCGCTTCCACCTGCTCGTTCATACCCATGGCTTTTCATACGCCATGGGCCGGGAAACTCAAGAGCGGGCTGCGCCCGAAGGTCAGTCAGACCGGGACGTTATCCCAGAGGTCTTCGACCTCTTCGGCAAGGTTTGCTGCAAGTTCGGGCCGCATCCGCGCTCTGCCCGCCCCCGTGGATTTTTCCAAGGTCATGGACAGCACGGTCGCAACGACTGCGTCCTTCTTGAGCGACTTTACGCGCGTGGATTGTGATGCCTCTTTTGGCATGGTGCCTCCCCAGAAATGTTGTTTTTCGTTATGCTGGCAGCGTAACACGGACGTGACATCAAGTGACGAAGAAAAAGTTAAGCGTTCCTTAACAGGCAAGCACCTGCCGCTTTTTTCAGCTTTCCTCTTCCGGCAGATCCGGCAAATCAGGCAAGTCGGGCAGATCCGGAAGTTCCGGCAGGTCTGGCAAGTCGGGAAGATCGCCCCCGTCCGGATCCGCGCCAAGCGGCGGGAGGTCGCCAATTTCGCCAATCGGAGGCAGATCGTCCAGCCCGCCAACCTCGGTCTCGCCGGTGCCGGGCAGCGAAAGCTCCGGCTCTGGCAAGGCAGGTGTCGCGATTTCCGGAATGTCACCCGATTCCGCGGTCAGGAAGGACAGACCATCCCCCGCTATCGCGCCGTCCGCCTCGCCCTCGGCACGACAGAGCCGCAGCGCCTTTCGCCCCTCGAACTGGCCCAATCTTGCCGAAGCGATTTTCTGGCCGCCCAGACCTTCGAGTTGGACATTCGTCAAAGCCGCAATCGGCACTTCGATCACGTCGTCGATGGCCAGGTTCTTGATCTTGGACATGCGCACCGGCAACCGCGCGAGGATGGCGACCATCGGTGCTTCGATCTTGGCGAGATGTTTGTGTACCCGCGCCGCGTTATGGGTGTTCGACGATTTCGGACGCTGCACCGGAACGGCAAAGAACAAACGCCCCGTCTTCGCCCCGCCCCCAAGCGACATTTCGATGCCCAGGGTTTCATAGTCAACCGGATCGAGGGCCAGGTCCGCGTTTCGACGATTCAGCACATGGTTCAGCCGCTTGAACGACAGCATGGGCAGGGCGCCCGAATGCTCTTCCTCTTCTGCCATACGGGCCGAGACATGCATCCACTGATCGACGACATCTGCAGCGACAATGCCATCGGTGCGCGTCGCCGGACGCTCTGGCGGTTCTTTCGTCGAAACCCGGCCCGCCATCTGCACTTCGGTGACAGCGGCCAGAAGTCCGGGCGAAACGATGCAGATACCGCGGTCCTCAACCGAGTTTTCCAGAAGATAGACAAGATCCTGTTCGCTCAACCCGTCCAGAAGTTCCGCCTTCGTGGCCTTGCCGAAAGACACATCGCCCACCAGTACGTCCAGCGACAATTCCTTGTCCGCAACCCGCGGCAGGACTTTCTTCAGCATGGCGCTGACCGATGAACCGCCTGCGGGCACCGAGGCGCGTGCGGGCGCGACTTTCTTTTTGAGAACGGCGGCTTCGGCCATTGCTGCCCCTTCCAGATGCGCAATCAGGCCAAAAATCGGGGATCTAGGTTACGATTTCGTTGCCGCGCCTTGTTCGAAAGCGCCAATCTGAGGCAGAACCACCCGAAACGCCGTTCCCGCACGATCTGGCAGATAGTCGATCTCGCCGCCAAGGCGGCGCATGACTTCCCGGCAGATGGCAAGCCCAAGACCGGCGCCTCCCGCCTCGCGGTGATCGTCCGCGCGGGCGAACTTCTCGAATATCATGCTCTGACTGGCTTCGGGGATACCTTCGCCATTGTCGATGAAATCGACAACCTGCCGCCCGCCTTCTTCTCGGCTTTCGATGTTCAGCACCGGATTTTCCGCCGCACAGTATTTCCGGGCGTTGGTGATGAGGTTGATGAAAACCTGTGTCAGACGGTCGCTATCGGTGCGTAGGGCAACATTCTCACGCGACCGGTCGCGCCGGATTTCAAAACGGTCCCTCTCGCCGGGCTGTTCGGTCGCCGCCGTTGCGCGATCCAGCAATGCGCTTAGCGTGTCGTCCTCGATGTTCAACGTCACCTGACCATGTTCCAGAACGGAAAGGTCCAAAATATCGTCCAGCAGCCGGGTCAGGCGATTGGCTTCGCCGTGAATGATTTCACTGTATTTGTGGCGTTCATCCGGAGTCATGCTTTCGCCGTCCATCAGGATCTCGCTGAACGACCGGATCGAGGTCATCGGCGTGCGCAACTCGTGGCTGATCTGGCTGAGGAACCCGTCTTTTTGGACCGATAGCAAAACAAGCTTGTCGTTGGCGTCACGCAACTGCCCCGCCGTTTCCTGAAGCTCCTTGCTTTTTCGTTCCAGTTCGCTTGAGTATTCGAGGATCTGCTGGGTTTCGTCGGCCACCTTCATCATGTCCTCGACCGAGATCGAAGCCCCCCCGGTGATCTGCCCCAGCATGGCATGGGCCGTGGCCGCACCGACAGACCCGGCAAGCTCGCGCTCCAACTGCTCGATAAATCCCGGCGTGACCTCGGGAAGGTAGCCGCCTTTGCCCTGTCGCTCGGCTTCGGCCTCAAAAAGGGTCTGCGCGTCTGCGGGACCAAGCAGGCGCTGCGACATCATCAAGAGGTCTTCCGCCTCGATCGCCGCCCCGCTCCAGCCGTGCGTGGAATCGGAATAGCGGAAAATGTTGACGAAACTCGCCCCCTGAAAACGTTCCAACGGGGACTGGACCGTGACAAGCGAGACCAGAAGGAAAGCCGTGGTGTTCAGAAGCATCGACCAGAACACCGAGTGAACCAGCGGATCCAGCCCTTCGATCCAGAACAACGCGCGGGGCTTCAGGAAGGACAGGCCGAATGGCCCTTCGGCAAAGGCATTGGCGCTCAGCACCGCCGCCTCGCCGAAACTTGGCAGGAACAGGGTCCAGAGCCAGACAATGAACCCGATGGTCAGCCCGGCGGCGGCCCCCGTGCGCGTTGCGCCGCGCCAGAAAATTCCACCCAGAAGTGCCGGCAAGACCTGCGCAACCCCGGCAAAGGCGATCAGGCCGATGGCGGCAAGGGCAGCACCTCCGCCAGACAGCACATAATAGAAATACCCAAGCGCAAGGATGGCCGCGATCGAGATGCGGCGCGACAGGATCACGACACTGCGCACATCCCCCGATACGGTGGCCCCGCCCCGCCGACTGGTCAGCCAGATCGGCATTACGATGTGGTTGGACACCATCGTGGAAAGAGCGATGGCCGCCACGATCACCATTGATGTTGCAGAACTGAACCCGCCAAGAAAGGCCAGCATGGCAAGTGCATCCTGATCGAAATGCAACGGCACGGTCAGCACGAACAGGTCGGGGTTCGCACCCTCGGGCATGACGCCAAGACCGATCACCGCAATCGGCACCACGAACAGGCTCATCAGGAACAGGTAAAGCGGAAAGGCCCAGCTTGCGACCGGCAGGTGGCTTTCGTCGGAGTTCTCGACGACCATGACCTGGAACATGCGCGGCAGGCAGAGGAACGCCGCCGCAGACAGGAAGATCAGCGTCAGCCAGCGTTCGGCAGGCGTGCTCCACTGGGCAATGGCCGATCTGTCGATGGCATCGAAAGTCGCCCCGACCCCGCCAGCCACCGAGAAAACGACGAAGGCACCGACCAGAAGCAGGGCGACAAGCTTGACGACGGCTTCAAGGGCGATGGCGGTCACCACACCGTGGTGCCTTTCGTTGGCATCAAGGTTGCGCGTACCGAACATGATCGTGAACACGGCCAGCCCCGCCGCCACCAGAAGTGCCGTTTCCTGCAAGGGCGTCCCCTCGCCTCCCCGGCTGGCAGAAAAGGCGTTGAAACTGAGCGTTACGGACTGAAGCTGCAGTGCGATGTAGGGCGTCGTTCCGACAACGGCGAGACAGGTGACAATCACGCCAAGGATGTTCGACTTGCCGTAGCGCGAGGAGATCAGGTCGGCGATGGAGGTCACACGCTGCGTGCGCCCGATCCTGACCATCCGCCGCAACAAGGCCCACCAGCCGACCATGACCAGCGTCGGTCCAAGGTAGATCGTCACGAATTCCACCCCCGACCGCGCCGCATAGCCGACCGCACCGTAGAACGTCCAAGCGGTGCAATAAACCGAAAGCGACAAGGTATAAATGACAGGTGAACGCAACCATGTGCCGCGCCCCCGCTCTGCCCGCTTGTCGGCCCAGAACGCCACGGCGAACAATAGCGCGACATAGGTCAGAGAAATCAGAACCAGAAAATCGAAACTCAAGGCTCAAGACTCTTGGGGGTGGTTCGATCTTCGGGCCGGTTCACGAAACGGGACAAGGCGCGGGACAATACGGCAATGATGACGATCATCCCGCCCCAGACGCGCTCCTTTTGATCTTACCTGCTTTCCTAGCTGCCCTAGCAAGTGGTCGCGAAGAAGCATCCTGCGAAGCGACACTTGCCGACAGGGGCTCTGGCCGCCCCAGTGGCCCGATCCTTGGACACGCCGCCACCGGCGCTCGTGGCATCGGGAAGCGAGGAGACGGAGTCTTCGAGTATCGATGTTCGGTACTTTTCTGTACTGTTCATGCTGACGGCAACCGCTCATCTAGCTTGCTGAGGAACTTAGCTATTTCGATTGAGGGCCATCTTAGTTGCTCTCTTGCGGCATGATCCGGTCCGCAGCCGTCCAGGATGTTATCGCGCCCAGGCACCGCCGGGTGTTCAGGGGCTCCTGCTGTCTCCACTGGGGTCCGAAGCGTTAATGCCAACACTTTGACTTGCATCGCAATCCCAGGTGTTAGGTCAGCATGTGCTGGCTGCATGTGACAGACTGTGTCAGGGAAGGCGTCCACGAAGTACACAAGGCAGGGCTGTCGTGAGTGACTTTGGTTGCTAAAGAGTCCGCCACACTTCGGCGCATCTGCAAGACTGGCACTTGTTTGCCGCCTTGATACTGATCTACTCGGCTCAGAAGGATGTTCATGGGATGATCGTCGGTGAATCTAATCGGTGGCACTGCCGTCTCGAAATGAGACGACGGTCGTGCGCAGAGATCCCCATCAAAGGGCCCACACAGGCCGAAGCTTTCCGTCCAGTCATAGCAGAGACTTGCATGGAGGTCCTCACAAGCGGAGGCAGCCGAGCAGAGCTCGTGAACTTCGATGGCGGCCACGAGGTGGAAGTGGCTCCAGAGAAATGCATGCAAGTGCAGAGTACAGCACACTGTTGGGATGTAGCCGCTTGGCCATCGTCATGCCAACTTGTCCGTCACTAGCGCATGCCTTGCAGGTGACCATGAAAGTGGTGGACGCGGTGAAAGCGTTCCTGCTCAAAGGTATCTGAACTAGATAGTTTGCGTCGCGCAAGTCACAAAAGAAGCGTTCGTCGCAGAGAGATGTTCATGCTGAAGGAGCGCAGACTTGTGGCCCGTCGCGGTCTGATCAGGGCACCACCACTTCCGTCGTCCAGCAGAAAGAAAGCCCACCCATTCGGATACTGCTCCCACTATGCTCTTGACTTTCTGCTTGGGCGATGCATGCATCATCAAACAAAGCTTGTCCCTTGCTGCAGTTCTGGCCGAGATAGAGGAGGGCTGGCCGGGGCCCGAGCATGCATGACTCTGGATGATTATTGTGATGCATAGGCTCAGTTTTACCCTACCAAGATGCTAGTCGTGTTATGTCGTATTGTATGCATGATGCAAATCAACAGGGACATAATAACAGCCCCCCCCACTTACAGCAGCTGACGCGGATCATTCAGTTGCCATACTGGTTGTCATGCTTTCTGGTGCCAACGGGCCGTATTTGTTCCTAAAAATGAAGCAGAGTCTGTATGAGTTTTGCTGCAGCCGGAGGCACACTGTCTGGAGTCTAGGTTTGGCGAAGACAGCTTATCCACCTCGCTTGTCGGGGTCTGTACCAACGATTTGTTGCGGGTATCAGCATGTTATGCCTGACACCACGTGTTTGCTGTGTCTCTTGAACTGTTTTAGCTCTGGATTGGCATCACGAATTTCTCCTGCAGCGCTTTCCAAGTTTTTCCTGCGCCCGATGCATTGGGTTTTCTGACAGGTACGCGCCGGACGAGACAAAGCAGTGCTTCTTCAACACCAATGGGCTCGGCACTGAGGGTCGGTGGACCTTCAGGCCTTGTTATGCGCAGCGGTCAAAACTCTAAACCAAGGTATGAGATGTTCCAAGCAGCTCGCACCCACGGCGCGCATCTCTTGACTGCAAGACTTTAGCCATGTTTGCATCTTGCTGGTCCATGCAGAGAATCTTGAAGCTCGATAGACTCGGTAGACTCGATAGGTAGGATGCTTGCAGCGACTTGTGGGCTGAATTGTGCATGACGCGAAGGTGGATATTCAGACCTGGCCCGCGTCTTTCTGTCGTGCAACAAGGAGACTCCAGGTAGTGGCGGAGCAGCGCTGTAATTCGCTCACGATTCACTATGCTGCAACCGATGCTTTTATTTGGAAGGAGCCGTCCAAGATCATGCATATCGGCACGAATCCTCTGCCACGGTCCTGAGATATCGCGGACTAAACGTTTACTGGTCTATCCCCATTGTTTACTAGCCCGGTATTACTGTTTTGACTATCCTGACACGTCGTTATTGCGTATGAGTGATATGCATGCATGCAAGGACGTACTTACGCACGTACGTATGTATATATGTATGTGTGTATATCATGTGTATGTGTATGTGCGTGTGTATGTGTATGAGTGCATGTATGTATGTATGTATGTACGTACTTTGCATATTTTGTATGTACATAGGTATACGTATATATAGAGGCACGTATGCATACATGCATACATACATACGTACATACATGCATACATACATACATACATACAAACATACAAACATGGATACATGCATATGTATATGTATATGTATGTGTATGTGTATGCGTATATGTATATATATATATATGTATTTTTATATGTAAATCTATATGTATATATATATATATGTATTTTTATATGTAAATCTATATGTATATGTATATGTATTTGTATATGTACATGTATATGTATTTGTATATGTATTTGTATATGTATGCGTATATGCATACGTAGATGTAGATGTAGTTGTTATTTAAAGGTGTATGTACATATGTGTATGTATATGTGCTGGCGTATACACACATACATATCTAAACATACCCATATGCATGGACATCTTGATCGTCATCAGTGTAAAGCCTCTTTAGTATTGTGCCTGCTCATAGTCTCAGTTGGAAGTCATCATACCAAGTACTGAACATGATTGCCTCATGGAATTGCATACAGATCTCAGATGCGAGGTCGGCACGCAACGCGAGAACGACGATCTCGTACTGAGCCCTGTGGATTTAAGCATCAGGGATTGCGGCCTGGCTCCAGGTTTGAGCAGCTCCTATCAATCGGAAGTCTTGCGGTTTGGTAGGACGGTGCGTTGCTCCACAGCCTGTCGGTAGGAAGATCCCTTCCCGAGTCCCGCTGGAAGGTCATTTTGGGAAGAGAATGTCAGTCTGTGGGAGTTTGGGTTAGGACCGTGTGTGAGGCCTTGAGAAGTGTGTGCATCACAAAGAAGCCTCTGCCGTGTTGAGTGTTTCCAAACAGTGGGTGAAAGCAAAGCAAATGTAGACTTTTGCCTGTGCCTCCGCTCCCTCGCATAACCAATTTTTTTGTCATGCCTTCTCGCCTCGCATTCACACAGATGTCTCGATCTTTCTCAGCTGTCTCTTTGCACCTTCCCCGACGTGCTCCTGTGCTAAGCTGCTCTGGGACGTGTGTCGCCACACTCGGGTTCTCTGCGCGCATGCACCGGCGGCAGTGGATATATCCTCCTGATTATCTCTACTGCCAAGAGCATTGCTATTTCCGTAAGTTGCCGCTAGGCTTGGTACATGTTGGTGTATTACTTCTTTTTGGCAGAGCAATTCCTTTGTGAGGGCGGGTCATTATTATTGGTGACATGGTCTCTTGATGAGGCACAGAGGGCATGCAACAGAATTTTCAACTTCACCACCAGAGAAGAACTGTTAACACATGGTTAGGCTTGCAACAGCAAGGTTTTCGCTGAAAACATACCTCGAAGACGGGAGAGGCCGCAATCTCAGCGATGCGTTTCACCGCAGTGCAAGGCCACTGAACCTGAAGGTGGTCGTATGCTTGCTGCAAGAAAGGCACAATCTTGCTCATATATAAATTCAATCAAAACCGACGGTCGAAATATACTATTTTAGCTCAGAATCGACGCCCTCAATAGTCTTCTAATCGATTTATTCCTTTCGATTAAGATATCGACGAAAATATGCGAGATCCTCATATGAATCTAGATTAGATTTCGAATATATTGAATAGGAGACTCATTTTCTTACATCGAGATCTCGATTTCATTCTTTCTCTCTCTCTCTCTATTTTATTTATAGAAAATATTATACTCTAAACATATTCAGTAAATATTCAAAATTTGATTAGAAATATCGTTGAATATTTCGTAATTCGATATTCTGAATATGAATATTTTTTCATGAAAAATAAAGTTAATGATAAATATAGATAGGTTTTAAATAAGAGATATCTCGAAAGCCAGCGTTCTACTACGATAGTAGTGAACCCTGGGCTGCGCGTAAATCTTGCGGAAACCTGGCTGTTTCAGGCTAACCCCCCACCCCCTCTCCCTCCCCCTTCCTGACTATCTTAGGAAAATTACCCCCCCCCCCTTCACCCTCCCCCTTCCCCCCTCCACCCCGTCTTTCCTGAATATCTCAGGAAAACCAATCCCCGCACCCACCCACGCAAGCACGAAACACCGACGCCACCGATGCGAAAGGCACTTCGAGTGCAGGAAGACTCGTAAAAACCGAGGCAACCGGCATGTCGGTTTTGCGCGTATACGCTGAGGACAGAGAGAGAGAGAGAGATCGGTGCGCGAATCTGTGCGGGGGGCCGATCGCGAGTGACGCTCCCCTGGCCGTGTTGAAGGAGAGAGAGAGAGAGAGAGAGAGAGAGGAGAGAGGAGTGAGGAGAGAGGAGTGAGGAGAGAGGAGAGAGGAGAGAGGAGAGAGAGGCGAGAGAGAGGAGAGAGAGGCGAGAGAGAGGAGAGAGAGGAGAGAGAGGAGAGAGAGGAGAGAGAGGGGAGAGAGGGGAGAGAGGGGAGAGAGAGAGGGGAGAGAGGGGAGAGAGAGAGGGGGGAGAGGGGAGAGAGAGAGGAGAGAGAGGAGAGAGAGGAGAGAGGAGAGAGAAGAGAGAGGAGAGAGAAGAGAGAGGAGAGAGAGGAGAGAGAAGAGAGAGGAGAGAGAAGAGAGAGGAGAGAGAAGAGAGAGGAGAGGAGAGAGGGGAGAGGAGAGAGGGGAGAGGAGAGAGGGGAGAGGAGAGAGGGGAGAAAGGAGAGGGGAGAAGGGAGAGGGGAGAAGGGAGAAGGGAGAGGGGAGAGGGGAGAAAAGAGAAGAGAATAAGAGAATAAGAGAAGCAAGGAGAGAATATAGAGAAAGAAGAAAGAAACTAGAGGAGAAGATAGAGACGAAAGAGAAAACAAGATAGAGAGAGAGAAGAAGGAAGAGAGAAAGAGAAGAAGAGGATCGACTATTATGCAGATTCTATAAGGCTCATCATAAATCGAATAGATTTCATAGATCCCGCAAACTTAACAATTACAGAATCGAACCCCGCACAGATCTGGACTTGATAGATCCCACAAATTTCTCGCAGATGCTGCACACTACTACATGAAATATCTCTATTCTTCCCCTCTCGATCCCTAAGCCCCTTCACTCTATCTCCCATCCGATCCATCCTATCTCTGCCCATAAACGAATCGCGAAGGCTTCCATATCATGAAAACTAGCGTAGTTAGTCTTTCATTTCTACTACGATAGTAGTGAATTTCGGGCCGCGCATAAATTATGCGGAAACCTGGTTGTTTCAGGCCAACCCCTCACCCCCCTTCCTGATTATCTTGAGAAAAAACACCTTCGGAGAGAGGAGAGAAGAGAGAGGAGAGAGGAGAGAGGAGAGAAGAGAGAATAGAGAGGAGAGACGAGAGAGGAGAGAAGAGAGAGGAGAGAAGAGAGGAGAGAGAGGAGAGGAGGAGAGAGGGAGAGAGGGAGAGAGGGAAAGAAGAGAAGAAGAGAAGAGAAGAAGAGAGAAAGGGAGAAGAAGAGGAGAAGAGAAGAAGAGAAGAAGAGAAGAAGAGAAGAAGAGAAGAAGAGAAGAAGAGAAGAAGAGAAGAAAAGAATTAGAGAAGAAGAATAAGAGATGAGACACAGATGAGAAAGAGGTGAATAGGAGGTGAAGATGAGAGGAGAGAAGAGAGAGAACAAGAGAAGAAAGAATAAGAGAGGATAAAAGACACAATGAGAAAGAAGAGAAAGAATTGTAGAAATAAGAAAAAGAAGATAGAAAAGAGAATAGAGATAATAGAGAAATTGAGATAGAGATAATAGAAGCAAGAGAGAACAGAAAAGAATCGATTATTATTTAGATTCTATAAGCCCGACCACAAATCGAATAGATTATATAGGTCTTATACTCCTAATAATCGTAGAGACAATTCTATATAGATTTAGATTTGATAGATTAGAGAATTTTCTCTCAAATGCTGCAAATTATTATATGAGATATCCCTACGCTTATCTTATCGTTCTCAAATCTCTCTTAGTATCTCTTTTGCGAGCCATTCTTGAAACCTCGTCGGCAATAATTACCAAGAATAATAATTGCGCAGGACTCTAGCCCAACTTAGCTTTCATTCCCCCGGCCCTGCCCTTCCGACAATTTTTGTTTACGAAATATTGAACTTCTTTTTCTTGGAATCTCGAAATAAGATATTGAGAGAATTTATCGTATTTATCGGTCTATCATATGAATTGACTAGATATCGTAGCTATAGATCGGAATGTGGAAATGCAAGTTGCGTGCCACGGCGTGCGTGTCGGTAAGAGAATATGGATAAGGGGTGGATTGGCATGGAATGTTGTGTGATGGTGTGTCGCGGAGTGGTGTGTGAAGGCGTGCGTCTCGTGGGGAGTGTCGTGAAGTGGGGGGCGAGGAGGTGAGTCTCGTCGGGATTATCATGGAGTGGTAGGCGAGGGTCGAGTAGAGTGTCGTTGTCGTTGTCGGGGGGCGAGTCGAATGGAGGTGCGTATTGCGGAGTGATGGGGAGGGTCTATATGCGTGGAGTGCGGAGGGGAGGATTCTGGAATGGTAGGTGGGGTGTGTATTTCGGGAGTCAAAGGACGTAGATTTATAAGGAATTTCGTGGAGTGGTGGGCAAGGGTGAGGAGTATCGTAGAAAGATGGGAGAGCATGGGGGGGGAATATATATGGAGGAGGGTAGGGAGGAAGGTAGCATGAGGGGTAAGGCGGCAAGGAGAAGCGACGAGAATTATGAGGCCGTGGAATGTATGGAATAGCGGGCGGGGGAGAGGGGGGTGGAGGGTAGGTCGAGGGATTTGTCGTAGAGAGAGTGAGTGGCGGGAATTCAATTAAAAGATCGGATATCCCCACATGATAGTGCTTCTCGTATGAAGATCAAAAGAGTGCAAAAGAAAGTGACGACGATATATGGTTAGGTATCTGGCGTTCCCAGTCCCCCCCCCCCCAAATGGTATGGTCTGGTACGGGGTGGGGGGGGGGCTGGCGTGGGGGGAGAGGGGTGGGGGCTGTTGGAACTGTAGCTGGAGAATCGGTCAGGCGTCACAGACAAGGCCGGCATAGTACGCAAGCTCTACGCAAGCCATAAATCTTATAACGTAGCGCAATAGCGCCTGCTCCTGCTTTCATTAATCTTTACCTAAATTTCAAACCCTACACCCAACCCTAAACCCCGCCTAAATGCAAGCTCTAAGCTTAAACCAGGCGTAAACTGTCAACCCTAACGAACCTACATCCCAAACCCTCCCTAAGCCCTTATCGACTTGAAGCCTTGTACCTTTTAACCTAAGACCCTAAACCTAAATTCAAAAGCTTAAGCTAGACCCAAAACCCCAAAACCCCCACAACCACCCCACAGGGGGAAGAGGGAACCCACACTCCATCCCCCAGGAGGGGGGGAATCCTGGACCATAGACCATGGATGGGGGGGGGGGAGGGGGGGGGGCCGCGGAGCGCGTGACCATGACCATATATATATGAGATCGTATTGTGCGCTGCATCTTTTATTTGTATTCTCTATGCTTTTGCTCTCTCTGTCTCTCTCTCTCTTCTCTCTTTCAAAATTTCTTCATCTGTCTCTCGCTCTCCGTGTCTGCGATCATGGCGATGTTGGCGTCCCAATCGACCTGCCGATCAACGTCTCCTCAATATTCTACCGAAGCCGAAATAGAATTTAAGTCACGGAAGCATGCCAGAGTCCTGGAATCTTGCCCAGAGGCTGCGTAGCAGAATTATAAGGGCCGAGGGAGAGTCTACGTCAAGAACCCTCGATGAATTCTCCCGACCTCGTTGCCATCATCGAAATAGAGGCCGCGCCCAGCTTCGAAGAAGAACTTCAAGAAGAAGAGGAAGACGGCGAATTCGCGGGGATCGGCGACAAGAATTGGGAGCGGGAATCATCACAAGATATCAAAAACGCCACACACCCCGGGTAGCCGCTCCTTCAAACCTCGCCATCGCAGCTCTAACGCAAGCAGCACGGCGCGCACCTTGGGACCCCCACCGGGTCCGTAACATAACAATACACCGACAAGGATTTGTACAATATTGCAAGAAGCCGCGCACATCTCAGCAATGCCAGCGGCCAGCTTGCCACGTCCACTTGCGAGGCGCTTGCGAACGCGATATGGGCGACTTGGAAGAAGGAATCGAATCCGGGAGAACGTTGAGCGAGATCTTATTACCCTTGGTCGAGATGCCCAGAAGTCGTTTCAATAGAATCTTTTCTTCGGATCCGGATACCGGCATCCGCGCCGTTTCTTCCGCCCTGATCCGTGGTTTCCACATCAAAAATGCCGTATTATCTGCGACCTCTGGTTCTTCTCGACCTTTCTCTTCTTCTTCCTCTTGCCCTGCTTCTGCTATTTGATCTTCTTCTTCTTCTCCACCTTCCATTTCCGAGTTTGCAATACTCGCAAGGATTTCTACGAGTGCAACGACATCTATTGAAACCTTCAGGTCCAAATTGACCGTCAGCGCCGGTCGGCCAATGAACGGATCCATTTCGGCACTCTACACAGGAGCGCTGTTACACGCGAGGGACAGAGCCGCCGATTCCAGCGCCATGTCCGCGACCGAAGCGCCCTCTGCGGCGTTGCCGGCAAGGCTCAATTACGTGCTCCAGCCAAAAAGCTATAGCGGCACTCCTTTGACCCTGGATACAATAGGAGCTACGTGACCTCTACCCAACGCAGCACCTCCCAGCCATTCCTTTCGCGTCTCTGCGCGACACTCTCGACATTATCCGTCGTGCCACCTCCGAGTCTGTACATCGGAGCCCACACCGGGAACTCCGTAGAGGTTTCGCCATTCCGAATTAAGCGCAACGGATTAGAATACAACTACACTAGAATCGTCTAGACCAACCCGGGTGGCGCGCTATCCAGGAGATCCAGAAGCGTTCGGAATTGCTGCTTCGCAAAGTATAGCTGGAACTCCCAATCCCTTTTGGGGATAGTCACGATTATAAATCGTCCCGCCCTCCCCCCCTCCCCCGTGCCCTCCCCATACCCATCTCTACTGCTCATCTACAATATACCCCAAACATATATCTGCTAATGACACAGACATCACACCGAAACATGCAAGGGGAGGTCGCACCGAACCGGACTCGCCGGACCTGCCAGATCGAGGATAAACAGGCTCACGTTCACCCGACCTACCAGTAACAACAGCACCGGACGACAGAAGCTCGCACAACCCAAAAGAACTCGAAACCCCTGCCGACCTTCTTCGTGACATCGAAGATGAAGACGATGACCAGGCATCCGGGCAACCCACCGAATATCTTCTCCTCTCCCTCTCTCTCTATCTGTCTCTCTCTCTCTCTCTCTTCTCTCTCTCTCTCTCTCTCTCACTCTCTCTCTCTCTATCTCTCTCTCTCTCTCTCTCTCTTCTCTCTCTCTCTCTCTCTCTCTCACTCTCTCTCTCTCTCTCTGTCTCTCTCTCTCTCTCGATCTCTCTCTTTCTCTCTCTCTCTCTCTCTCCCTCTCTCTCTCTCTCTATCTCTCTCTCTCTCTCTGTCTCTCTCTCTCTCTCTCTCTCGCTCTCTCTGTCTCTCTGTCTCTCTGTCTCTCTGTCTCTCTGTCTCTCTGTCTCTCTGTCTCTCTATCTCTCTCTCCGCCTCTCTCTCTCTTTCTCTCTTTCTTCATCTCTCTCTCTCTCTGCATCTCTGTCTCTCTCCCTCTCTCCCGCTCCCTCTCTCTCTCGTCATCTCTCTCGTTCTCCCTCCCTCTCTCTCTCTCTCTCTATCGTCGCTAAAAAAACCCCACAATGATACAACGTGTTCCCTCCAGAGAGGGCGTATTCAGTGGCATTTAGACTCTTCCGGAGCCGCCATAGAGCTCTTGGACCTTTTCGCGCGCGCCGTATCCTACAGAGCCTTCCAGAGAGAGCGTTTAGTGGCGTTTAGGCTCTTCCGGAGCCGCCCCAGAGTTCTGGGACTTTTTCGCGCGCGCCGCATCCAACAGAGCCTTCCAGAGAGAGCCTTTAGTGGCGTTTAGGCTCTTCCGGAGCCGCCCCAGAGCTCTGGGACCTTTTCGCGCGCGCCGCATCCAACAGAGCCTTCCAGAGAGAGCTTTTAGTGGTGTTTAGGCTCTTCCGGAGTCGCCCCAGATCTCTAGGACCACATGACAATGGCTCCCGTATGACTACCAAATGAGTTCAGAGGAAAGTAGTTATAATATGGTGTTTGCGTGTGTAGGTGTATGCCATGATAGTGAGAGTATATGTGCACTGGGTCGAACGTGCACGTGCGTATGTGTTGCGTATAGTATGTGTTGTCTGAATTTAACTCTAGCTCTCTAGCTCTCCAGCTCTCGCTCTCTAGCTCCAACTTGCTAGCTCTAGCTTTCTAGCTATACCTCTAATTCTCTAGCTGTAACTCTCTCTCTAACTCTCTACCTTTCTCTCTCCAACACGAGCGCTCTACCTCTAGCTCTTAGCTCTAGCTCTCTAGCTCTAGTTTAGCTCTCTCTATAATTCTAGATCTCTAGCTCTCTCCATAGTTCTAGAACTCTCTCTCTCCAGCTCTAACTCTATCTACCCTAGCGACCCAGCGCTCGAGCTCTGTAACCCAGCTCTCCAACTCTCCACCTCTCGAGTTCCCTCCCTCTCTCCCTCTCTCCCTCTCTCCCTCTCTCCCTCTCTCCCTCTCTCCCTCTCTCCCTCTCTCCCTCTCTCGCCCTCTCGCCCTCTCTCCCTCTCTCCCTCTCTCCCTCTCTCCCTCTCTCCCTCTCTCCCTCTCTCCCTCTCTCCCTCTCTCCCTCTCTCCCTCTCTCCCTCTCTCCCTCTCTCCCTCTCTCCCTCTCTCTCTCTCTCCCTCTCTCCCTCTCTCCCTCTCTCCCTCTCTCCCTCTCTCCCTCTCCCACTCCCCCTCTCTCCCCTCTCCCGCTCCCTCTCCCGCTCCCTCTCTCTCCTCTCTCCTCTCTCCTCTCTCCTCTCTCCTCTCTCCTCTCTCCCTCTCTCCCTCTCTCCCTCTCTCTCCCTCTCTCTCCCTCTCTCTCCCTCTCTCCCTCTCTCCCCCTCTCCCCCTCTCCCCCTCTCTCCCTCTCTCCCTCTCTCCCTCTCTCCCTCTCTCCCTCTCTCCCTCTCTCCCTCTCTCCCTCTCTCCCTCTCTCCCTCTCTCGCCCCTCCCCAAGGCGCGCGTGCCGCATCCAACAAAGCTCCTCACAAAGAGCGTTTAGTGGCGTTTAAGCGGTTCCGGAGCCGCCCCAGAGCTGTGGGACCTTTTCGCGCGCGCCGCATCCAACAGAGCCTTCCAGAGAGAGCGTTTAGTGGCGTTTAAATTTGTTTTTTCCGGAGCCGCCTCAGAGCTCTGGGACCTTTTCGCGCGTGCCGCATCCAACAGAGCCTTCCAAAGAGAGCGTTTAGTGTGTTTAGGCTCTTCCGGAGCCGCCCCAGAGCTCTGGGACCTTGTCGTGCGCGCGCCGCATCCAACAGAGCCTTCCAGAGAGAGAGCGTTTTGTAGTGTTTCCAGAGCTCTGGGACCTTTTCGCGCGCGCCGCATCCAACAGAGCCTTCCAGAGAGAGCGTTTAGTAGCGTCTAGACTCTTCCGGAGCCGCCCCAGAGCTCTGGGACCTTTCCGCGCGCGCCGCATCCAACAGAGCCTTCCGGAGAGAGCGATTAGTGGCGTTTAGACTCTTCCGGAGCCTCCGCGAAGCTCTGTGCTGTGTGTTGTGCATGTCGTGTGTCTTGTGTGTGTGTGTGTTGTGTGTGTGTGTGTCTGTTGTGCGTGTTGTGTGGCTGTGTGTTGTGCGTGTTGTGTCTTGTGTGTGTTGTATGTGTTGTGTGTGCTGTGCGTGTTGTGTGTGTGTGTGTTGTCTGTGTTGTGTGCGTTGTGTGCGTTGTGTGCGTTGTGTGTGTTGTGTGTGTTATGTGCGTTCTGTGTGTTGTGCGTGTTGTGTGTGTTGTGCGTGTTGGCAGAGGGAGTCAGGGAGGGAGACAGAGGGAGTGAGGGACGGAGTGAGTGAGTGAATGAGGGAGGGAGTTGGAGGGCGATAACAAAAACAAAAAGCCCCCACAGTGATAGGGGGAATAAAAACGAGTAAGGGGCGAGGGCGGCTCGAGGGGAAGGAAAATTGTGCGAGGGCGAATCGGAGGGGATCGTGGAATGGAGATCGCGATATGAGAGGAGGATATGAATTGAGGAATGATATGGGATGGCCGGGGAAGGGGGATTCGTGAAGAGTTCGGAGAAATAGGGGAGGGTATGTTGGGTGATGGAATCGTGGATTAGTAGGATAGGGCGTGTAGAATATGGGAATGGTGACGGTGTTTTATGAAGGATAGTAGGTGAAAGCGGTTCGAATGGAATCTCGTGAAATAGGGCGAAGTCATCTTTATCATGAAGGTGGGAATATCGTTTGCGTATAATGGAGATTGAAGGGTAGGGTTTCATATGATTAATAAGATTGAGAAGGGGGGGATATTTGAAAGCGGAAGAGATGATGAGAAAATTAAATAATACGGTAACGTTCTTAGATAGGTCTATATATATATATGATAGGGACAAAAATGAAGGAGAGATAGAGAAGAAATCGAGAGGAATATCGCGAGACAATATATAAATTTGATTTCTAGAACTCATATATTTTGATTATTGTATTTATAGAAATAATTTCAAAAATACTAAGAAATCTTCATGATATTTCTATAGATAATTATATGAATTTTTAATCATATGAAAATCTAATAAATTCAAAATTGAAAATATTTTTATCAAGATCATGATGAAATTTAAATCAAAATATATACGATTATATTATTGATTAGTAATATTTATAAGAATTTATAGATCATTTTTTCTTAGCTTATTCGAGATTTTTCTAATTCCTTAATATCTATAGATTTCTATCCATAGCTTGGGATATTCTTATTCTCTCCAGAATATTCAAGTGCCCTTTCGGCCCAAGTGCAGGAGGATCACCGAAGTTGGTCTTGATGACTTGCACCACCAACTACACATGTGCATTGCCATCTCTAGGATGACCTGCTTACGACAACATCAACTTTGCCCGCTTTAAGACTTTAAGAGTCCGATACGCCTCTTCGTAACCCCCGTTAAAAGGAGGCGGCAGAGGACTCGAACGCCTTTCGGAAAGTTTAGGAGCAATAACTCGTCCAATAAAATTTCAAAACCGTCCAACGGGCCCATCTTAGGCATTCCCGAAAGAATGAACATGGGTAAATCATTTTGTGCAATCCATTCACGCACTATATTCAACAGATAAATCAGCAATAATGGTACATTAGACGACATATGACTGACTCGAAGTCTCGGACAACACTCTTTTTTACTGCTGGGCGCTAGATAGATTATGCAACTATAAAGCGAAAGAACACAAACTCTTGCAGCAAAGACGGATTGCGTTTGCTACGTGGTAAGACACGCAAGGCCAGGCGTTATCAAAAGTTCCATCAGACTCTCTGGCATTGAACCGTAATAATCTATGTGCTACTCGCAGCAATACATTTTTGAATTTGCTTTGTTCAATAGAGAATCGGGGTAAGCAAGACGATAATTGGCGAGGAATTGAATCAATTATAGATATATATTAATTTCATTTTCGAAATTTTATATGAATATTCATATAAAATTTCTTGTATAATTATTTCCATTATTATACCAATATTTAGAAATTTTTAATATCTCAAAACCTCTTAAAATATTCAAAATCTTCGTTCGTACCGAGAGAATAACGTACGTGATACTAAAATTTCCAGAATTTTAATCACACAATCCAATCATTTGAGGGATTCGAAGAAATAGAAAGAGAAAAGAAGACTACTCTTAGAATCATAATTATCATCATCACGACACCATTTTACAAGAGAATTTCATTATATATTCAACAATTAATATCTATAGGTTTCAATCTTAATCATTCATAGCAGAAATATTGCAAAAGTATTAAATAGAAATAAAATTTCTCGTATTCATATAAATAAACTCCAATTTCGATCAAGCTAATATAACTAATTTCATCAAATATCATTATTTGATAAGAATATATATATATATATAAATTAGAGATATATGAAATATGTAGATTGATACACTATATAAGAATTCGATTAAAAAGATTTTTAATCAAAATTGAACAAAATTATATTCTATCTAATAAATACATTCCAGGCGCAAGCTGCAATACTTACTTTTGTCTCGCCTGTAATGGTTGAAACCGAAAACACGTCTCTTTTTCTATAGCAATCTGTGTGTGTATATCTGAATAATCTTCAGTTGTCTACCAACCACGATATGCCAACGCAGATCGCAGATTCTCAGAATAGCGACGTGGACCGGAAATTTGCGAGCATGGAACTGTTTTGACTTGTCATCTGCTCGATGCGCACAAATGCAGATCTTGCTCTGTTGTGCCTGGAACAAGAAGAATTTATCGGCGGCCAGGGGAGAAATTGGCGAGCTCATGGCACTAGTTCCGCTGTCTTTCTCACGTCTTCATCACTTGGTTCAACACGAGCAGCGAACATCATCGTGTCAAGCAACCCGAGGCATAGTAGGGAGGCTTCAGGTCATGCTCAGGTTTTCAGGCGCAAAGCCGAGCCTTGTCCTTGAGCCGCCTTGCTGTCGCACTGCTAGCATCGACGGCAAAGGGCAGGGGGAGGCTCCTGAAGGAGAGAAAACATGGCGAGTGAGGTTAGTCTTGGTGCTGTAAGAGCCATGCATGGTGGCATTCTCGGGGTTGGGGTGTCGGACCTGCTCGCAGGGTACACAAGGGATCTTTGGAGCCAATGGCCTGCTTCACAAGATTGCCCTCCCTCCGGGTGATGCTAGAATGACAGTGCCGGAACTGTGCTGACCTTAGCGCGTCAATGTAACTTGTTCGTACACCAACCCCAAGAAAGGTACAGCACCTGTAAGCACCAGGGATCCTTGTGAGGCCTTGCAGTGACCAGCGAAGCTCTGACTCACTGAGGTCCAGGGTCAAATCCTGCACTGCAACAGCAACGAGTCACAAGAAACAGCTCTATCACATCGTAATCAGTCAGAGGACCCTCGTCGTAGAGGTGAGCAACAATTAAACATGTTTCAAAAAGTCTCGGATTCGGAATGGCTCACTTCGCATTTGGCACCGTACGTGAAAAGCAGTCCGTGGCAGCGTGACCGTCCAACTGAATAACCTCATGAGCCACAGATCGTAGTTTTGGCTGGAACAGTGTGGCAAAGGCAAGAGCACCAGCTTTCATTGGAGTGTTTGGGGCAGCCCGCAAAGGCAATTCGCCCTCTCCCACATGATGCGTGCAACTACTCACGTCTCGATTGCAGGCGCTTGTTGACCGTCTTCGAATCCAGCAAAGCTTTCCGATTCCTTCCGCAACTGAGTGCTCCGCAACTTCCAAGCTTCCGTCGGCCCGAATCTGGACTTGCGGCTCCTTTGCCTCCTGTACTCGCTGGTGCCTGGCTTGAACATAGTCTCTGTGCTGCGCAAACACTTGCTTCTGCTCGGATGATTGCATTTTGCTTTATTCTGCTTCATCTGTGACAACAGCACGGCTGATGCAGATGAAGCCGAGCAATCAGTGCCGCTGGCTTGATAAAGGCTCCCGCAGTAGCTAGCTAGTGGGCCAGTGCTAAAGATCCGATAAAGGCATAAAGTCATCCAACATCCAATGCAAGCGATCAGACCTTGGGCCTTGGGAATCTCCAGGCTGGGCCCTTTGCAGCCACGGCTCTCGCAGCTCTGTGAGGCGACAGAGCTACCGGGCAGTGGCAGTCGCTTCCTGACGGTGGAGAACCGCGAGAGCAATACCCCAGTTGAAAGCCAAATGACAATTTGCTGAAGTTACTTCAACATGCTTAGCTTGACTGCAGACTTTTGTGATGTATGGAACTAGCTCTGCAGCAGGCGAGCCTGCAGAAATAGACATACGGTCTCTGTGAAGCCTGACCAGGCAAAAGGTGCACCTGCCGACGTTGTGAACCATGCATGACTCTCAGAACTGTGCGCGGACCACAAACGTCAAACGTGTACGCTGAACGCCACTCGGGTCACTGGAGCCCTGCAATTCGGGGCATGTCTGGCCTCCACATCAAACAGACCGCCACTTCGAAGCAAAGCCTTCCGCCTGACATTTGGCAAAACCCGAGCAGTAGCGGTAGTCGTCGTAGTCGTAGTTGTAGTAGGAGTAGTAGTAGGAGTAGTAGTAGTAGTAGTAGTAGTAGTAGTGTAGTAGTAGTAGTAGTCTTCTACTACTACTACTACTGCTACTAGCACTACTACTACTACTACCACCACCACCACCACCACTACCACTACCACCACTACTACTACAATACTACTACAGTACTACAACAGCTACTACCCCAGAAACCGTGCCACTCAGCAGTGAACTGCTCTATCTACACGCTGGCTCAAGTCTGCATCTTGCGCGACCTCTCTGCTCCCCAGGCCACGGACACCAGCACACCGTCCAGTTTCCTAGTCGGCTCGGGATCGCATGTGGGCATTCTGTTTTGAGTGTGCCCTACATCGACGTCGGAGAGTTGGTTGTTGCAGAGCCCTGCCGAGCTGAAAACGCAAACAGCCACTCGAGCGCGTCTTTGACACATGCTTGCTAGCTCCAGGGGTTCCTTAAGGGTTCTGTAGGGGTTCCCTGAGGGTTCTCTAGGGGTTCTCTAAGGGTTCTCAGGGTTTTCTAGCAGTTCTCTAGGGGTTCGTACGGGTTCTCTCAGGGTTCTCCAAGAGTTTTCTAGGGGTTTTCCGGGGGTTCTGGGGGGTTCTGGAAGGGTTCTTTAAGGGTTCTTTAATTGTGCTCTAGGGGTTCTCTAAGGGTTCTTCAGGGGCTCTCTAAGGGTTCTCTCAGGATTGTCTAGGGGTTCTCTGGAGGCCAAGCTGCAGGACCCGGTGCAATTCTCGCAGCGCCGCCGCACCACGGGGATCTAGCATGTCGTCCTGCACACTGGGCCGGGAGATGTGCCAATGGTTCGGGGCAAGCTGTCTGAAAATTGTAGTGAATGTGATCGAAGATCTACAATCACTGAAAAACGGACACTACTCCTGCAGCACTTGCAGCGAAAATGGATACAACAGCACGAATGACAGCCAGACGCCCTGAACAAGGGTTCGCACAACCTTTCCATGCGTGGAAGGTGCTCCTTCGCCTGGCAAAGGATGGCATCAAACCTTCGGCAGAAACTCTGGCAGCCATCGAACGACCAACTAGAATGTCCTCCTGCTGGTGACTATTTCTCCGCCTGGGTCCTATAATGGCGCCAAGATGCGCCAAGGCACGTAAACTTTTCCAGCACCATGTCGAAGTGAGCAGATGCCAACCTTCACGCAAACAGCGTCATTGCAAGCTTGGCTTCGGTTTAGGGTTCGGGAGCTGGGACGGCAACCTGCGCATGGAAGAAGTTAGCACTTCTGTGATCAGACATAGACACAGCTACTGCCGTCTTTTCACAATCCATGCACCGTTATGGTGACACGGTGCTTGGGCATTGGCCCACCTCCCCTGCTGTTTAACCGTTATGGAGTCTAGTCCACGCTGCCGCTGTCACCTGTCTAGATACCTAAAAATCCAAATGCCAAGTGCAACGTGACCGTTTGCAGGTTTGGAAACGTCCAGGACCAGGACATTGACAGGCATACGCGACACCGTGCATTCTCGCCAGGCTACTGCGACAAGTCCGTGAGATCCATCTGCTGCCACTGGACACCTCACAGGCTCGCCCAGTGTCCGATTTCTTGTGTAGACATGGAACTGACATAGGCCAGGGCAGTATGGAGTACTGGCTACAGTGCCACAAACACTTGCAAGCTTCCTCGACCCTCCATGCGCTGTGGATGGGTCTGGGCTTTCCTTGCTCGCCTTTCTGGTGCTTTCCAACCCTCCGGCCATGTGAGCGCGTTCTGCACACGACTTCCGAGCCTGTGAGCATTGCTGTGAGCATTGCAGCCCCCTCCTTGCTCAATGCCGCACGATCCGACCATCGGTCTGCCATAAGCTTCACGACGACCTGGATGGGTACTGGCCAGATAAGAGTAAGATGTACCCTCACTAGCCAAAACCGATGTGCACACAGTTTCCAACAAAGCATTCCAAGCAGAAGGGCATCGCTGAAATCGATGTTGAGGATGCTTCCTCAGTTGGATGGATGGCACTGCAGCCGGATCCGTGATCGGTCTTATTCTTGGGACTGCAGCCGATCTGCTGAAGCCATCGCGCCACAAGCCTTCGGTGACGTTGCTCGTTCCGCAGCCTAGCAGATGTGGAAGCCAAAGTCGGGGAATTCTGGCATTGTGCTGGCCACACTTCGGGGCTCGCTGTCTCCGAGGCCTGCGTGTAGTACTTTAGCCTGGCCGCGCCGAGAATCGAAGGGCATCAGGGACAGAAGTAGCATTCGCAGATCCTTGAAAGGCAAAGCATCGTGCACCGGCCCCTGCCAGGCAGCAAAACCCCGGACTTCGCCGCGCTCGTTTAAACTAGATCCCTTAAATCTTGAACGTGAAGGAACCCGAATCACACTGCCCAACAGAACACCATAGCGGTAAAAATTGAATTGCGCGCTCCTCATAGCCGTACAACGTATCATAGGCAGTCCTGCACCACAACATAGCAGCAGCCAGGTTCTGGAAGCATGGAGCAGCATGGAGCAACCGAGCGGTCAGTCGTAGAAGCACTCCTCCGATCGTCGTAGAAATCATCCCAGTATTCCACGGAATTTGGAGCGCAGTCCGCCCGGGCCATGGCAGGCTAGTATCACTTCTAAAGCCTGCACATGATGCAAACTTTAGCAAGAAAGAGCCTAACCGCGATAGTGCCAAGATTCCATCGACCTTTCCAAGACTTTTTCAAAACCTGTTTAGTTGTATGGGGGCCGTTCTAAACGCCCTGCTCCATCTCGGCCAGCAGGTATGTCCTGACTGCATATCGCCTTTCATGTCTGATGGATTTAGGTCTGCAATTGACATGTGCACCCGCCCCTCACCTGTGCCATGTGTCGACGAATCCTCTGCAGAGGGACTGCTCTCCCCAGGTCCAGGCTGGCTACACAAGAGAATGCCAATCAACCGTAGAATGCATGTGTATGTACATATACATGTTTTATGCATAAACATATACATATCTTTATATGCACACACATAGCTACACACAATATGCCATATGAAAACATGTGATTTCTAATGTACTATACACTGCAAATAATGAATACCAGTCAGAAACGATGAACGACCGGTGCTAAGATGTAGGCACGACAAACGATGGCGACACCGCGGCAATCGGCACTTGGCTCGGGATCGCCGGCAAGCCTTCAGAAGCTGTGGGGTCGAGCTGCACAACCTGAAAATCGCCCTGTGCAGCACGACTATTTTGAGCCGCGGGGTAGGACGGTCCAGGCTGGCATTTGTTGAGGTGATGCTGCCATGCCTTTCGCAGGAGACAGACACCCTGAATTCAACATCAGCACCACCATCCCCAGATCCCTCCATTTCTACTTCTGACGAACCTGGCTTCTCTCGAATCTAACTCGAATTGGTGAGGAAAGAAGACGCAGGGATGGTAATCAAGCTGGCGAAAACTCAACCTCTCGTCCTGCCGCTCGGCCAGCTCCATTTTGAGCTGCGAAATCGGCTAGGGCTTAGACAGCTGCTTCCTCTCTAGGGATTTTCCCTTCCAGCCATCGATCATGGCCTGAACCTGAGCATGACAATGTAGATGTTCCTCGTGATGATGATCAGCAAGGACCGACATGCAGCAGTAATAGGGTAATCTTTTCGACATTCAAACATCTCCTTACCTGCGTGGACATGTGTGGACAACAGGGAACCCCGAGACGGTGCTCCCCTTGAGCTCGTGACGCCGCTGCCGTCCAGCTCCTTTGCCATCTTCCCGACGTAGAAGCCGCCTGTTACGAATTTGGGAAGCCAAGGCCTTTTAGCGAGAACAGCAGTAGAAATCTTTGCCTGAATCTGGAATATCAAGTAGAATCAAGGTGGGCGTGTCGGAGGAAAGCGTCCGCACCAAGCTTGGCCCTCGGAGCTTTCAAGTGAGTCGCGAGCACAAGCACAGCCTGGCACAGCACAGAAGCCGAGGCTCGGGCCTGCAGGATCGGCGCTCTTCTCCACCTTCGACACCTGAAGAGATCTCGAGAGCACATGGTGACATGGTGATAGTCGTGATAGTGATCTGATCGTGGATTTCTGGGTCAATTCAGTCTCTGAGGCAAGTATCTACCGAGCCTGTGAAACGCTCTCCAGCCCGCACAGTGCTCGAATCTGCGTGGACACCTGGCCGTAAGAGCATGCAGATCCGGGTGGAATCAGCTGCAATGCTGAAGCTCCGTGCAAAGGCCCATACAGGCCCATACACTTTCATGTGACGGCTTCACAGCTGAAAGCTGGACTCTACCTTCCTTCCAAGGCACGCTGCTGGGTGACTTTGAAGCAAAGAACAGCATTTCCTGAGAATCGCCGATGGCTGCTTGCACGTCCCCCACAACTGAGCATCCGGCCAGTGCTTCGTTCAATGTCAAGAAGGGGCAAAGATCAAAACCTTGTTCTGTCCGTAAGCTATAGATCCAGATTCCAGATCTCGCGTTTGGAGCTCTGGTCCTCGCAAGTAGACTTCTCTTCGGCTGCGCTGCATAGAATGCAAAGCAAGCCTCAAGCCCTTGCGAATTTCGCATGCACATCAGCCGCATCATCTAAAACAATATAGTCAACGGCTCTTGCGACGCCACCACTCCGAGCCATCTGCTGGCTCAGGTCGCGTGCTGCAAGACGGAAAGAATTCTCAGGCTCAAGCATTTGCCGAACTGCCGATCGAAGAGCTGGCGCTGACAAGGTCTCATTCGGAAATTTGAACGACACGGCGGCACCGGTGTCCGCCAGAGCATCGGCATTGAGGGGCTGGTCCCCGAACATTGGCACAACTACTAAAGGTAAGGCAAAACTCAACGCCTCGTGAAAACTGTTGGCTCCTCCATGCGTAATGAACACGTCACACTTTTGGAGCAGCTGCAGCTGTGGTACAACTTCCTGCAGAACAAAGTTGTCAGGAGCAGGAGGGAGACCGTCGAGCGCATCGACCTGGGGACCGATAGCTGCTACAACCAAGATGTCCTCTTCATGCCTGAATGCCTCGAATGCCGAATTGAGGACGAACTGGACAAACTCCTTGCCGCTGAAAGCCTGCAACCCATTGCTGTCTGCAGTCGGGCCAAACTTTCGCCCCCAGAATGATGAGGTTGCCACGCTACCCATTGATAAATAGATGACGTGCTTCGACAGTTGCCTGGCCTCATCGATGGTCTTCCACGGCAGCTTCTTGTCTAGCTGTTCTGCAGAAGCCCAAGCATGCGAAATCCTTGCTTCCTCCGAGGCGATCATGGGCCCTACACATCGAAAGGGCACATTCGACAGGCGCTCCACTTGCAAGCGTGAGGATGGAGGTGCAAATAAGCGCTCGAACGTTGCGACCGTGTTTCTCTCCATAGAATAGAATTCACCGACTGTGCCATGCTCAAAGATGTTGATGCCGTACACCTGCTCGATTTCTTGCGCTGCGCTTTGCACCGCTGGATTCGTCTCCCACTGCAAGCTTGCAGATTCTCGACAGCTCACCACACCAGGGCCAGTGTAGGTCAGAAGGCTAACTGACGGGATGTGCAGGTGCCGGCCAACAACCAAGCCCTGTGGCAAGAATGGGTCGTACAAAATCAGCGACGGTCTCGGATGCAGATTTTCCATGTCACTTAGCAGACTTGGGAGAATTGCAGCGGCCACGGGAACTGCACTAGCTGGGAAAAGGCAGGCAGTCTTCTCCAGGCCAGGTAGGTACTTTGTTGCTTGCTCGTCAGTCAAATCATGGGGCCTTTGCATGTGGCGCCAGTTCGCACCGGTGGCTTCCACCACCTTGCGGAACTGCTCATGGACGTAGTAGGTGACTTTCACTCCACGGGATGCCAGCTCTGCCACGATTGGTAGAGAAGGATTTACGTGACCAGTTGACGGCATCATGACAAACACTACATGCCTCTCTGACATCTTGGCAGCGAGGGAAGCAGGGACAAGTCGCAAGCTCAGCCCTTGAACCGCAACAGCTGCAGCCCAACAATCCTGTGCAAAAACCGCCTCTGGATCACAACTTCACTTGTGTGGGCGCATACAGGCCTGCGGCTGCTGGGGTTTCAACACCCTGAGCATCCCTGAGCCCTGAGCTACTTCTCGTTCCTGCCATATTCTAGGATCTTCCAATACTTGCGACAAAGACTCACCACTCTTGACGTACTTCTCGGCAATGGGGGTAACAGCTTCGAGGATGCGTTTTTGGAGAGCAGGCTCGCAACCTGGGGCGAAGAAAGCCCGAGTGACTGCATTGATTCGATAAAATGCTGCCGTCGGGCATGTATCTAAGATCTGCCCCAGTCGCTCTCGAGCATGAGGCACATGCATGGTGTCTCGTTGATGCCCTGCAGCCATGACAGTGCAGCACAGCTTTACATTGACAAGCTGGAACCGCTGTCCCCGCAATTTGCCGGGGATATGGCAAAGAATTTAAACTGGTCGCGAAACCTCCTAAATGCTAGCACCCATGGTCCGAGCCGCCACTTCAATTGTACTCAGGCAGCAGCTCACCAAGAGCAAGACCGTAGACTGCTCTGAGCCCGAAGCCCGCCTCCGGGTCTTCAAGGCTTCCAATGATGGGAGGGTGCCAGGGAAACTCGCCTTGGGAAGCATCGGTTCTTTGATCGTTTCAACTGGCCAATGATTTGCGGCCACCGTCAATATGTTGTGTACAAGACTTGCCCTGTCTTGGCTTGAAGTAGCTTCCTTCCTCTACTCATTACATGTTGTTGTCGTTGCACAGTGCCTACCCCCACTCCGACCACCACCACCGCCACGACCACCACCACCACCGCCACGACCACCACCACCACCGCCACGACCACAACTCCTACTCCTACTCCTGCTCCTGCTCCTGCTCCTGCTACTACTACTACTACTACTGCTACTACACTACTACTACACTACTACTACACTACTACTACTACTACTACTCCTGCTCCTGCTACTGCTGCTACTGCTACAAGCATCTCGGCTATCAGGTGCGGGAATCCCGCAAACTAGGCGCTGGCTCTGGCTATGTCTGCTTCAGATTGGCTCAATGCTCGAACTGCTGACGAGTGGATACCCAACAGCAACAAGATCACAGTGGGACCAGATCAACAGTATGCCCGGGAACTTTTTCAGAGGCCACAAGCCAGGATGCAGTTCTTCAGCTATATGGGGCAGCTTATGCTACATTGAGCAGGAGGGTAAATCTGGAGTGGAGTCACCAATTCGACCGCGAGTGGGGTGACAAACGCCCAGCAGTTGCCTTGTGTGCTGCTAGGAACAGCTGCTACCCGCCAAACGAGCAGCTTTTGTGGAAGTGGGTTCGTTTATATTACCCAGTCTGGCTTGGGCACTTTTGGCCTACAGGACGTCCTCCTAGTGAACACACAGCAAGTACTCGACTATCACAAAGAGGGTCGAGCACGCCAGCACATGCTCCCACTGCGGCGACACTGGACTCACTGGACCTGCACTCCATGGACCAGAGGCCCATCCCGCCCACACAATACCTATCTCCCGCGCTCGGTGTGTTTAGGCAAGACCAGCCGAAGGTGGCGAGGACAACAGTCGCAGCCTCGACATCGACCAGTGTCTCTACATGTCGTCTTCGACGCAGGCTCATTGGAAGCCTGTTTGGCTTCTTCTTAAGCCACCTTACTCAGTGCCCCCTTCGCTGTTATCTGCACTGGCATTGCTTGCTCAACCAGATTGCCTGTATGACATGCCAGCAATTGCTTCACATGACTGTGTTGCTGTGGGCTCAAAGCGGAGGCTGCTTTTGCAGAGCCGGACTACAGGGAGTCTGGCCAGGCGAACTGCACACGATGCACTCCGCCAGATCTTCAGACAGCTCGGAAATCGAACGCAGAGCAGAGCACGAGGCCGGCACGGAGGCTGGACATGCCCCCACCCAGAGGACCTCCTCCTCCTCCTCCTCGTCCAGTCAATGAGCTGCAGTCGGTGGCCCACCGCCTTTCTGGCGCTATCTCCCAGGCCTTTGCGGAGTTGGGACTACCAGTCCGTGAGGTTCTGACACATGTTCCATGGCACTATCGTGGCCTGCGGTCGTTAGCCGTCCGCATCAGCCACATGACACCGAGTGAAGCTCTTCATCCCAACCTCCTGGTGATAGACCCCGACGAAGCGGACGACGAGGCTGCTGACGAGGAGACGCGGGAGGAAGATGCAGACACATGGGACGGCGCGGGAGGCAGCGGAGAAACAGCCAATGGAGGCGGAAGGTCGGATCATGATGACGGGGCAAGAGGTTCGTCAACTGACCGAGCACTTGGAGGACATGCCTGAGGCAGAAGACGCGGAGGACCTGAGCCATGTCAGATCCACCTCGGATGCTGTTTCCACCGCGGCTCTTGAAGCAGCTCCACGGGGCCCATGGCATCTGGAAACGGCATCAGCTAAGCCCAAGATGAGCCGAAAGCTGGCGCCTCATTTGTCACGTATGTCTATTCAAGTTTTGCTTCAAGTTTTACGTCGACACCTTACCAAGATTGTTCTCTTGTGCCTAGGCGCAGGCACAGTGACTGAGCTGAGTAGACTGGGTCGTAGGCTTTCCAGTCGCATGACATGTCACATGAACCACAGCTTGGGCTGTCTCAATGGGGCCAACAAGCTCAGTCAGCATGGGATGCAGGCGGACAAAAAGACGATACTGCACCACATGACAATCTTCACAAGCCTCATGCTTCGCTTCATGATCTACATGCTGATCTTTTGCCGCACACTGATGAGCTCTTTGCTGGCCAGGTACCTGAGCACCGGAACATTGACTTTGACCCCTAGTTCCACTCCAGCTTCGAGGCGGCAAGGCTCATTGGATTTCGCGGTCAACGATTCTGTGCCAATGATCAGGTCCATAGTGCTGCCTTATATCCTCGAGAACCATCAGGCGGGCATCACTCAGCAGGAACGGAGCCACACGAAGTACCACGTCGCAGGGCGATCGCCCTACAAGGGTAGCCGGACCGGTCCCAAGTCCGGTCATCAGCTCAGCAGGCCCAGGGTTTCGACGAAAATCCTTGCTACTATTTTGTGGCTGTGCCTTATTCATATCAACATGGCAACAACAACTGAGCTGATAGATGCGAGGGCTGGTGCTGCATCCGTCACAGCACCTGGAGCTGCCTCGGCAGCGAAGCTGTACGGAGCGCGGAAGGCCAGTGAGCGACCGTCTAGTACCTTTGTTCATCGGTATCTCAAGAGAGCATACCAGAGAGCGTACGCCAGAGCATGCAGGGAGGGGGGCGCACACTGCAAAGGCAAGTGGTATCCGATGGAGTGGTTCACCCGGACCCCTCTCAGGACGCAAGCCCTCCGCACCAGGCACTCCCCACAGACATCTTGTCCACACTGGACAGTCATCAGCTGGAACGCGGCAGGACTCACGGCTGCTACATTTCAAGAAATTGAAACCTATGCAAGGACCGTTCGGGCAGACATTTTCATGTTGCAAGAGACGAACTGGAATTTCGAATCGACTTGGAGCTCGCAGGAATACCACTATGTTCGCGCTGCAGGCGACGGCAAGCGCGACCGACTTGCCGGTCTGTTAGTGATGATCTCCACGCGACATGCCAAGGCGGAGCAGATTCAGTACTGTGTGCACCACGCTGGGAGACTGCTACATATCAGAATACCGCATAGACATACACATATTGATGTGGTCAACTGGTACCAGTATGCAGTTAACCAACAAGATGGTACAATTGAACGACGACAGAAGCTCCTTATTATTAGACTTCAACAAATGTCTTGCACATCTGCCGCGCAGAAATCCACTGATCTTGGGAGGGAACTTCAATTGTCCATGCGAGCAGTACGCCAACGTATGTGGCTCAGCTATCATTCCCCCGAATCCACTACATTACACTGACCATCAAGATCACCAACAGGTCTAGAGGACTTTGCATTTGACTGCCCTCAACACCTGGATTCGCCCTCAGCATGGTCAGGTCGCAACATTTGTGTTCGAGGGAACTGAACATCAGCCACAATCGCAAATAGACTTCGTCATGATTAGGTCACATCATTGCGCCACAAGATCCAAACAGGCTGGCATCATTGAGTCTTTTCCGGCTGCTGCGTGGCGAAGTGGAGCTAAACACTTTCCGGTACGTGCTGAGGTACCACTGCCTAGGCCACAATGGACGCACAGGCCAGCTGCCGAGAAGCCGGTTCAGATTGATCAGGAACGCCTCATTCAGGACCTTCGCAGCACAGAGACTTCCACCACATTGCAGGAGTTACGAGACGAAGTCCATCACAAACTTCAACAAACACAGTGTCCAGTGGAGGATAGCAACCACATCCTGGTTCAGGCAGCTCAACGACTTTACCCAGCCCACACGCCACCGACGATTGCACCGACACAGCCGGATTTTCGACTCATGCAGATCCAAAGGTTCTCAGCGGAAGGCGTTATGACGGCCTGGAGAACCTGGACGAAATACACGCAGGCGCATCGCATCCACAAACTCAGGTCGAAAGAACGTTCCAAGCAAAGAAAACAGGATCTACTGCAACAGGCACAATTGGCTGCATCGAAACACGACGCCAGAGAGCTCTACAAGGTGATCAAACAGCTGGCACCTCGGACACCGCGGAAGCGGTTGCAACTGTACAGAAATGGACACATGATACCCATTGAGACGAGATGGCCTGGATTCTCCAGGCTTACGGAAACAGGTATGGCGAGACCGCCACCGATGTCGAGATCTCCTTTCACTTCGAGGCTCACGAGGGCATCAACATCACAGCGAATGACATCGCATACCGTCTGAGCAAGCTTAAATCACGGAAAGCAGTGCCCAGGGGTGAAGCGCCGGCCATCGTGTGGAAAGCGTTTAGCCAAGTCCTTGCCCAGCCGGTAGCACAACAGCTCCAGCAAACATGGGCGAGTCCACACCCAGAGGTCCCACAGAAATGGTCAGACGCTGATGTTGCTCTACTACCAAAGGCCCACAGCCGCTCCATTGGACTGGCGACCTATTGGGGTTCAGGCCCCTTTGGGTAAATGCGTCATGAGTGCACTCATTGGACAAGCCAGGGAAGATGTCATGGCGTTGATCCGCCAATACCCTCAATGTGCTTATCTCAGGGGTCGATCTACGGGGACTGCACTCCGTGTGGTCAATGAGCATTGTCACACAGTGCGCGAAGCCTGTTCCAAGGTCACACTCAATGTTCATCAACAGCACCAAGGGCAGACCCGCACCATCGGAAGCGGCGGATTGCAGCTCAGTCTGGATTTGACCGCTGCTTTTGGCTTAATCCACTGGTCGGATGTGAAGCAGGCCCTTAGCTATGCAGGCGTGAACATCGCCACACAGGAGATCATCATTCTGTGGTTGTCGCCGGTCCGCTATCTTTTCAGACATCAGCAAATGCAAGGACATGCAGTCTACGTCACGGCTGCACTGGGTCTCCCACTCTGTGGGCAGCTGTGACTGCCCTCGTTTGTGCACACATCGACGTCCATACCCGACCAGGTTGAATATGCGGATGGTAGTCATCTTCGCTGGCGCTTCAGTACTCTTCAGGGATTTGAGGCCGCCATGAATGAGCTCCGTCAGGTCTTTGCCTGTCTCAAGAAGTTCCACCTCTGCATCAACTACGAGCAGACCAAGGCCATACTCAAAGTTTGTGGTAACATGAAACACGATCTTTATAAAGACTACGTCCGGAAACATAACGATGGCCGATGCCTTCTTCTGTTGCCAGGGGATCCGACACAGTGGTTGCCTTTGGTGTCCCAAGCCGAGTACTTGAGGTTGATTATATCGTATGACCAATACGAGCAACAATCAATGCGGCACCGCATCAACAAGGCACATGGTCGGAGATGGGCATTGGCCTCCATTTTGCATTCCTCACGGGTGCGAATCTCATATAAACTCAGCGTGTGGCGCAGTTGTGTCTACTCGACCATGATGTATGGTATGACCACTTGTGGACTATCAGGTGATCAAGTCAAGGAACTTCAACGCGCTGTAATGAAGCACGTTCGGGCCATTGTCAACAATCAGGCGCATATCACGGGAGACTCACATGCGACCATAGTGCGTCAGTACGACATCCCCAAGGCTGCTGATGATATCAGTAAGGACATCAACAAGGCGGCTGCACAACAGCAACATCACCCGGACTGGATGTACACAGAATCGTGGCAACAACATCTTCTTGCCAGGCTGCAGATACAGCACGAGGCGGCCGACAAAGATGATAGGGCCGAGCAATTTCAGTGGGCATGCCCGTTTTGTGAAGAGCTGTTCCCGACGCAGGTTGCTTTGAAGATACATGCGAAGCGTACGCATCAACACTGTGATTCAGCCACTATTATCTTCAATAAATCTGTGCATTCGATTGGCGGTCTTCCCACATGCAAGTTCTGTCACAAGAAATTTACACGGTGGCAAACACTCGCCCATCACATCAGTGCTAATCGTTGCCCCAAGTACGTGTATGAGCCCACGGAACCCACATTTCTGTATGATCATCAGCCTGCAAAGATCGAGACGGCTGAAGTATCGCAGACTTTGAGTGTATCCACAGAGACGGCTCCGCTTGGCCAAAAGTCAGAGGTGATTGCAATTGCTCGCAGAGGTCTCAATGCTTTCATTCGTGTGCCGGCCATCACCCAACAGCTACTACAAACATGTGGATTGTGTGGGCAATGGATCGCATCCCATCGCACAGTCAAACGTGATTATCAGTACAGTCATGCTGATGTTCTGACAGCTCTCGGTGATCGGATACAGAAATACGTTCAACGTACAGCCACGGCGTGTCCCACCTGTCATTTTTGCAATGTTCGATGCAAGGACTGGCGTGAACATGTCCGGAAATGTACCACGATTTGGCAGTGCGCGAACAGCAACGACCAGGAGCTCGCGGAATTCTTCGGGCAAGTGAGGCAGGAAGGAGGAGCATCGAAACCCAGACGACCTCAGTTCGGGCCGAGGGATCAGAGGGATCCGGACTTCCAACTGGACAGCCGGCCAAGAGACACATCTCTGTTGACTACACTGGCGAAGCAGGTAATTAAACAGGGCCATGAATCAAGGTCCTAAACAGGATCACGCACTCATTTGGTTTATGCGACCTGGCGAGCACAACAGGTTGTGTCATCTCTACAAAACAGCAAAGAAGTTTGCGCGGAAGCAACAGGAGAACCCGAAGCCCAGCACTCGCTCAAGCTGACCCAGCTCCTTGCAACTCCGGACCTCGTCCATCGATTCGCGTGCACGGCGCCTGACCGAGACCATGGAGGGCACAGCATCGTTCATGATGGACTTGTCCATCAGGACACCCCAGGCCACGGAAGCCTGGACATCACTACTGGCCCTGCAGGGATGCACCGTTCTACAGTTGGGAGGGCTCGCCTACAAAAGGGAGGGATTCAAGCCCAGCCCGGCCATCGCAAAGCTCAAGGAGATGATTCGGCCACGCTAGCTACCAGGCTTGCCCTCGTTAACAGAGGGCAAAATGTATGCTATATGAATACCCTGGTTCAGGTCATCCAATGGCTACTTGATCATAAACCATCCAGGTTGGATGAAGTGGGGGCAGGCCGTCGATTCTTTCAATCATTGCGTACGCAGCACACTGAGTTTCCTACACACTGGTGTACGTTGGTCGCGGGGTGATCGGAGCATTACAGGCAACATGATGCTGCAGAATTTCTGGCTTGTTTGAACCAAACACATGACCTAATCCTCTTTCAGCAAGTCCAAATCCGTGACACGGGGTTCTGCACTCAGCCTGTGCTTCTGTCGTTTCCACGCACTCCCCCGGGACTATATATATGTTCGCCATCAGGTACAGTCGCTGATGGATTTTTGGTCGGGGGCGCAACGGGCGGCTCACGCCTTCTCAGCACCGCCCCAAGTCCTGGTGTTACAGCTCGGAAGATTCCTCAACGTCAGTGGACAAATTCAGAAACGCAGGGATCCAGTCGACGTGGATTCGCAGTTGGTGGTTCCCATTTTCTTGGAGGCGCACTCCATGTCAGTACCACCACATACAATCTCAGAGCCACTATTCTACATCATGGGCCACACCCACGTGCTGGACACTACACAGCACATTTGTTCGCAGGCAAGCAAATCTGGAGCTGCGACGACAATCGTCGTGCAAGACTTCTGACCACTGAGTCAGCATCACATGAGTCCGATTGTTATCTTCTGGTGTACGAACGAAGTCCGAACTCTTCTACTTGCAGTGATCATGCTTAGGCCTCTCGAGGCGGTGACACTGTGATGATCATGTGTACTCATGAGGCAGCAGTATGCTGCGTGCACAGTGCACCGGGCAGAATGCCTGCTCTATCCATTCCGCCGCTGGGCGGTCGACTCGACTGCTGCGCACAAAGGCTGCAAGGGCTGCTACTGCTGCTGCTGCTACTACTGCTGCTACTATAGCTACTACTGCTACTACTCCTACTGATAATACTCCTACTAATACTCCTACTACTACTACTACTAGCCACCCCCCCCCCACCAACCACCTGGCGCCTCAACCCATCGTCATCGTCATCACCAACGAAAATGACAGCTGCAGAAGATGCAGGGGCTCAGGCCCCCTATCTGTGACAGCTGCAGAAGTTGCCGATGCTCACTTGCCTTAACTGTCGCAGATGCAGGGGCTGAGGCTCCCTATATGTGACAGCTGCATAAGTTCCCGAGGCTCACTTGCCTCAACTGTCACGGCCGGTGAAGTTGCAGAGGCTCAAGCCCCAAAACTGCGACAGCAACTGGAGTTGCAAATTCGACGGGGAAGAAACTGCCAAACCACAGGTGGTCGGATAGTACGAAAACACTGTAAATACCGTAGAACAAGCAAGTGCTGCCAAGAAGGTTTAAACACGACCAAAACCTGGAGCGCAACATCTTCTAAACATCAAAAACAAAGATGCCAGCTGTGCATGGGAGAGGCTCGCCAACACCTTTGAAGCCCAGACCTCAGCGTAGGAGGGTTTGTCTTTGAAGGGGTGCGTGGTGTTCGAGAAGCTGCCTGTACGTCATCATGCCCCCCCCCCCACCCCCCCCCCGCGAAAGCAACAATGCTGCTAAAGAACGGTGGGCAGCAATGGACTACGACATGACCTAAGTACTTTAAATACCGCATAAAAAACAAGCTTCCCCCCAACCAATTTCGAGTTTCGCCGAAAGCCCTCGCAAAGCCCAATGTCGAGTTCGCAAAGTCCAGAGTACAATTGGTGACTATAAGAGATGGTCCGACATCACGAAAGTACTGTAAATACCGAGTGAAACGGCTCTTGTGGTGATACTGTTTGGTGTGTTTGCGCAACACTGTCGTCATCATCCCCCCCCCCCACCCCCCCCAAAGCCAGTCCAGAATCGACGCCTGGATTTTTCAAAAACCCAGGCGTGCGTTTAAGCCTCATAAGATGTTCCGACATGACGAAAGTACTGTAAATACCGAGTAAAACGGATGTGTGTTAGAGGAGCATGTGGGGGGGTGGTTGGTGGGGGGGGGGGGGCGCCTACTACTACTACTGCTACCAGTACTACGGCTGTTACTAACTGCCACAACCACTACTACTACTGCTGCTGCTGCTGCTACTGCTACCACTACTACTACCACTACCACTACAACTACTACGACTGCTACGACTACCAGAACTACCACGACTATCACGACTACCACTACCAACACTACCACTACCACTAGCACGACCACGACCACCACTACCACCGCCGCCACCACCACCACCACCACCAGCACCAGCACCAGCTCCAGCACCAACACTGCTACTGCTACGGAGGACGAGAACCACGACTGCGGCCACAACAAAACGAGGACGACGGCGGCGACGACGCACGCCGACACTTCGACGACCTTCTCCACTACTACCACCACCACCACCACCAACACTGGGCTGAGGATGGAGACCAAGTTCAGCGATGTCCACAGCTGGCGCTGAGTGCAAGGTTGTTTTGGAGTGTCGACAGAGGTGGATCTCTTCAGTTTTGACATCACCAGGCATGTTCGACCTGTTTGTGCAATGTGTCTGTTGCTGTCAAGGCCTGCTTGCACGCGTTTGACACTTGTGCCGATCTGAAGTCAGCTTTCTGTTTACATTGGGGGCAAGAACGAAACACAGGAACCTAGATGGCTCTCAGGGGAACCTCTGCGGATAGTGCGAAAGATTGCGAAAGGTCACGAATTGCACCGCCACGTCACTGGCGGGTGCACCGGTCAAAGATCGCCCGTTCTTGTTGATGACTTTGCCTTCCGGGCTGACGATCCTGCGAAGCACCGACGCAGCTGCAAGCTGTTCTTTCGGATTGATTCTGAGTGGTGCAGGCAGGGACCGTCCATGAAGTTCGGCCAAGGTTCAGGAAGGTGGGGATTCCCTGGATTTCGAAAAGTGGATCCAGATCATCCTTTCTGTGGAACGGCAGAGCAAGCCACTTTCCTGAGAGAAAACAAGAAGCGGGTACAGAGAACTCTAGTATGTACAAGGCTTTGCATTTTTGTACCTTGGTTCTTGTCGCAGCTCCTGACACATGCACAGCGTAATGCCGTAGCTATGCCCCACATCCTTACACCCTGAACACCTCTTTATCTTTGTTGCAGCTGGCAGGTCCCCCAGCTTCTCTCTGCTCTTTGTAGTACTCCTTCATAGAGGCCTCATCCCGGTCGCCACTGCAGAAGATAATCTCGAACTTGTCCCCGAGCTCTGACCTGGGAACGGTCTACCAATTTTGCGTAAGCTTTCTTTGGGGGCAGCTGTCTGAAGCAGCCGGCATGCTGTGCAGACATGAGTATGTCAACGTAGTTGTAGCGTACATGCCCACCATGTGCTACTACATACGAAACAACAGAACGGTTGAAAGATGTCCGCGAAGCTAACTCCCGATTGCGTCCCAGCATCTTAATGCCCGCGTACCATTTTGCCAGCTGTGGCGTAAATGCTCGGCAAGGTGGACACCTGAAGCGGTACGCTTCCAGACTGCATGACACTGCATGCTGTCACTCTTGATGCTATCCACCGTATGCGCATTCATGGGAAGCATTCAGAAGTCACATACATTGAAGGCAATATTGCAGCCGTTTGCATGCTCTTGAGTTAGTGGCAGAGTATGCTTCGTACGACACTCAAGACTAGGCATCGGGAGATACGAAGAGCGATGCCAAATCATGATATTTCACTACGCTGTCGCGGATTTGTGCGGTACAGGCGCTAGCTCGCACAGAGGTGAAAGACGCACAAGTATCCAGTACAAGACAGTTTCTATGTTCAACTCAAGCAGGAGTCGCATCACGGGCCCAGAGACTGCAGCACTGCCCAGCTCAAACCTTTTTGCAAGGGCATTGATGCGACCACGGATGCAGCAAAGAGGATGTGCAAAGGCCCAGCCGGGTACATCACGACTCTCTTGTGTGTCTTTCTGTCTGTCGCCCTGTTGTCTGAAGCCAGTCTGTGGCGAGATGCCAGTGCGCTGAAAAGTACAAGCCCAGCGTCTTGCCTTCCTCGGAGGGGCATCAGAAAACGATTTCGTGCACTCACAGTGGGGCACGGTGCGTGCTCTAGTGATCAAGAGCATTGGGTACAAAGCCTGACCAGCCAGGCGTCAAGCTTCTTCTTGTCCACAGTCTCGTCCCCATCCATGAGCTGGTCACCCAAAGCTTCCTCCAGCGAGCCACATGTGCACTGGCCCCTGTGCTTGCCCTGAAATGTTTGATGTTTGTACCCTCAGCTCATTCAGTAGCCCATCCTCCGACAAGTGCTTCTAGCGGAAAGCTTTGTGCAGGTGTGCTGTCTGCAAAGCTGAGACATCAGATGGAGTGCACCGTCTCACGAATTGACTACCTGGGACGACAGCAAACCAGTATGTGCTCAGTTTCAAGCCAAACCAATGTTTGAACACATAAGTATGTGTATGTATACACACATAAGATAAACAGGCAGATAGACAGGCGGCATGCGAACAATATTTCAGAAACTGGGAAGAACCCCGAACAACTACTGTAGGACCTGTCGAAAACTGCGTCAGCTTAACCAAAGTCACTGATTCTGACATCTTCCTACTGAACCCAATGCAGGCTTCGGCGATCTAGAGCGTCCTGAAAGGTGGGCGGTATCCACGGAAACTTTTTGCCTCGCAGGGATGGCCGTCAGAGCTCTGAAAAGTTGTGATATCATTTCTTCAATGTGCGTTCAGCAACGAAGGCCGCTGGAGGTGCAGAGTAATGTGGTGTCTATGATCGCTTCCAGTCCTCCCAGGCTTCGCTAGGACAAGACCGTCATTCGTGCCAAGTCAACGGCGCTTGAGTGACAGTTTCTGGCAGTACTGTGCAAGAAAATACCTCAAAGCTTCTCAATCTGCTGTCAGTAACTGCTACTCGAAGTCGACGAAACCTTTTGATGGGAAAAGGCCTTCCGGATCTGACATGATTGCGTTGCGCCCGTCTGTCGTGATGACGGAGCCATTCTCCGCGTTTATGATGACGAACCTGTTCTTGCACATGTAATATCCAAGCCAGCTGCAGGCTGCAGGCGATGCATTGCTTTACGCTTCAAGTTTAGACCTGCAGATGAACTGAATTTCTATACTTTACTACAGTAGCTGTTGTAGCCAGGCGACGTCGGAATTCCGCTGACCTTGAACTTTTTGGAAAGGTCAGCCTGCTCAGGAGCAACGGTGATTCATGTCTATCATAACTGAAGACAGCAACTCTGATCAGCAAGCCGACTGCAAGGGCAATGATTCGGAACATCCCTTGGAAGCAGCTGGTGTGATGTTTGTGCCTTTTTGGTCCGTTCACTGAAAGGCAGCGCGAGCCATGGCCTCGACATGCCAAGCGAGACTTGTTGCTCCTGTCGCAGGCCCTGTTGCTACGATTCTGCATGCGGACGGCAAGCCAGAGTGCTACCTGTCAGAAGGAGCCATATACTCAGCCTGCACGAAGTGAATCCGCAGGTGACACACGCACTGTTGTGGAAGGGCCGCCGCGCAGTAAGCCCAGAGATCTCGCAGATCAGTGCTGCCGGGGTGCATTTCGCCGAAGTAACTGTTGAACTCTTCTTCAGAGTCTCAGCATCAGACACAGCATGGGAAGCCAGTTGCGAAGGGAGAGGCGAGTATCAAACGAAAAGGTGCATTTGCACCCGGAGCGCGATTCTGCCAGGGAGCGGTCTGAGGATACGAAAACGATTTCAAGGCCCTTGTCTTTTAGATGAGCCTTGTATGCCTCCGCCAGCTTCGGTGTGAAGCCACCTTAGCAAGACCGCCAAAACAAGCATGCGCTAGAAATACCTGCTCGAAGTGACGGTCTTTATTTCTGAGAAAAGCTTTCCAGGACTTTACGACTTCACTACGGATGCTACCTGACTTACAGCCTGCGCGAGAAACAACTGGCGCTCATCCAGTCTTGATTCACATCTCCATGGTTTTACTCATTTCACGATTCATAGGCGCAGCTCAGGCACGGCACGGAGGACACCTCGGATGACCAGAAGTCCCAAGAGCTATGCGGACAGGCTACCTTTGGTGCAAAGCCTCTTGGAGGGCAGGCTGGGGCTCTGGTCTGTCGAAAGACGGAGGAAGAACTCCGTTCTGAATTGGCAACATGCTCCTGGTCTATCACGTCTTTGTCTACCCACTCGCCGCGAATTCAAGAGGTGACTGTTCTGATGCTGGCCTCCCCTCCTCGATTGCAGACTTGGAGGAGCTCCGCACGCGCAAGTCAAGCTACCCGATAACAGACAAGCCAAACTCTCCATGGCATAATGTACAGGGCCAGGGCTATATGTTGAATTCCTCCCACCCTCACATAACGAGCTGGATCATTGCATCCCAAGGCTTCCAGTGTATCTGCATGCACATTGGGTGTATTGCATACTGTTCGACATGCGCACATCATGTCGGAATTTCAGCCAGGTGACCAGTGGGCCGAAAAGTAGAGCCCAACAGCCTTCTTGCCTTCGAAAACACTCGCCGTGTCGACCGATTCGCCTGCCACTTCAAGCCCACAGCATGGAGCATAGGCACACTGATTTGAAGACTACTCTAGGTTTCTAAAGCTAGCCGACTACCAGTAGCCTCCAGCCGCGGCACCATCGGCTTTAAGGCCTCCAGATTTGAGGAGCTTGTCCTGAGCTCTGGCTGTGACTAGTGGCAGTGGGAAGCCACAGTTGCCTGAAAAGCAAAGCTCACGAGCTTAAGCCTGCCATGGTCACAGCTACTTCCAATCAGTTTTGAGCCGGCAAATCTTAAACAAGAAGCGCCGAGAAGTTGAATCGCAGACGACTTTGCCTCTGCAGATGCACCACCTTGGACGGATGCCGGCTTTCTGAAAACACCTATTGAACATGGAGGTTGTTTCGCGCACCTCGCATGTCGAATCGTTTCAGGCGTGCAAGGAAGCATCTGAAAGAATACACTTGCTGCCAAGAGTCTTCCCATTTCGGCCACTGCCGAAAAGAAGGCTCGACTGAACAAACTCTCTTGGAAGCCGCTGGAGCTTGAAAAACGCGGCGGCAAGGCTTCACTGTGAATTTTGTAGGGAAGCGATTCGCTCATTGCCCCGGGCCCAAAAATTCGCGGGCTGCGGCGGCGGACACGCGCACTTCGTGTACCGGGGACTGTGTCACGGACAGCTCCAGGTTCGGGCAACAGGCATTGGTGCCCTGATCGCAACGGACTCGCGCCCGAGTGCGACAAATTCTCGCCTAGAAGTGGTGACTCACGAACGGTGGACCGATTCGCGGCTGAACGCTCCTGCCGGACTTCTGATTCAGCAGTCTTGTCAAGCCTTCGAGTGATCTTACCTTGCACCCGGGACCGAGCATGGTCTTGATGATCCTCCGCGCCTCTAGCTAATTAACTGAAAGACACTTGCAATTAAGTGTATCTCAGCATCCGAAGACAGTCCTTCTTCGATCTGCTGCAGGTGGGCCAGGACAGTCGTACATCAGGGCGTGGATACCGCAAAACGTGGAAGGAACAATGAGACGTCGATGCCCAAACCCTAAAAGTGTGACGCAGGGTCGGCAGCAAAAAGGAGGACTGCAAAACCCCATAGGCTCAGGAGGGATACCACCTACACCCCAAAAGTAGGTGAGCGGCCAAAACAACCCGGAGAAAGAGTTAGGAGATGCGGCGGGGTAAGGGTAGCGGTGCTCGAGCCAGCGGTGCTCGAATCGCGAGCGCTGTTTTTTTATTCCCTCGTGCCTCAGTCGTGAGCGGATGGACTCCGTCTCACTCTGATCTTTTGTGGCGAGGCTTTAAGCCAAGGCCACTCGCTTCACTCGGCTTCAGCAGCCGGTGCTGTACACATCATGTGCATCTCCAGCCTGGTTCCGGCCAGAGACGAAAAACGAACCATGTCGACTTCACGCAGTTTAGCCTCTTCCTTTTGGCTAGCCCAGACTTGCCGATCAGCACCACTGCACCTGAGCGCACAGTGCCTCCTGGCAGCGTCGTCCGCCTTGTCATTCAAACGTCTGCAGTCCTCGGCATTGTAGCCCTCCGGCGCGCACCAGCGGGGCCGCTTGCCGTGTGAAGGCACCCAATGTAGAGAAACACGGATGCCACGACGTCGAATGTTGTTAATTGCAGTTTGGGCTCGCTGGGCAAGTAGAGGGAGGCAACACGAGCTGGGAGCGAAGACGGCCTTGATAGCGGAATCACAGTCCACAAACACAGTGATCTTTCTAGGGCCTCGAGCACACAAGACCAGAGTCTCAAACAGCACAGTTAAAGCCAAGAGCTCCATGCGGAACGGTGTCTGGTCTTCCTGCTCGTCGGCATCCGCATAGCTGAAAGAGGGCCTCTCAGAAACCACTGCGAAGGAGCCAATGTCGTGCTGCGAGCTGCCATCGGTTGCCAGCATCATCTCATCAGGCGAAGAATCACAAGCTTGTTGGAGCATGTCTCGCAACGTCGGCCCTGGCGGTTTGTTGACTCGCGGAGCAGGAGGAAACTCTCTCAAAGGGGCCCCACACAGCCTCTCCTCAACTCGGTTAGTAGGTGCCGGCACTTCCGGTCGCTCGCCCTGTAACGCCGGGCACGTCCACAGCAAGTGGGCGCGGCTCGGCCATTTCTTTCCACACATACAAGCCACGTCTTCTGTGACTCGAAGACGTGTCGCATGAAACCAAGCTTGGCCCGCAGTCGCCATCGCTGCACGGCGATCGGCCAGTGACCCTGCGCGGTAGACGGACTGGTGTCCGGCAAAAGCAAAGCGGGTGCCCGGGGTAGGCATTGGGAGGCTTAAACCAACCGCTAGGGAAGGGTCGGGTCTATGCAGGGACCTAGCAATTCGCCCACATGCAAATGTGGCTTGGAGTTTGTGGTGATCGACAAGCCATCCACGAAGCACTGCTGGGGAATCATTTCCTAAGTGATAGAACCGGGCTTGACCATAGTCATCGCGTCGCGTGATGGTCCTAGCATGCGGGTTCAAATGCCATCCCAGTCGACGAAGAACCTGGTTAGCTGCAGGGAGTCCATTGCACCTGCCAGCCTGGATTTCCGCCAAGGTGAGGGACTCAGGCAGCTCACCCACTGAGGTCAAGAGCCGTTCAGCCGCTCGCAAAGCCGACCAGTCCGACAGCCAATGTACATCAAGCTCCCATCCGAGCACTTGGCCAACCAGGATGCGTGGAGCTTCCTGGGTGAGGCTTTTCTGGAAAGCAAATCGCACTGAACAAGCAACTTTCTCTAAGATGCTAAGGTCCGGGAGAGCGACTCCAGCCGCCCAAAACATCGCAGGAAAGATCAAGGACTTAAGAAGACGAGCTTTAACATCAAGACTGAAGCCTGTGTTGGCTGCAAGGCGGGCTCGCACCTGCAACTTTTCCAGACTCAGCTTTAGCAGTCCAGCCTGGCCATTCTCGGGGGATAGGCGGATGCCTAGGAAATCCAGGGATGTGGCTTGCTCGTACCCTCGGCTCGAAGCTAAAGCGTGCCACGGCCCTTCAGCTGACACAGTCACCAAACAACACTTCTTAGCTCGACACGTTAATCCTGCAGCATGATCGAACTGGTCACTTCTTGCCAGGGCTTGTCGTGCCTATGCGTGCGTGGCCTGGTCTCCTGGACTCCACAAGCAACGATCATCCACAAAGATGCCGCATTCCACGTGTGGTCCTTTCACATGTTCGGTCCAAAGGAAACCTAAACCCAAACTAAGGAGCGGGCTAAGGGGGCAACCCTGCAACACACCATGCATGGCTGGTCGCCACTCCGAGTCGGTGACTCCCCCTGCAGTGAAAAGCCGTTCCTGATGGCTGTAGAAAGCATCCACCAAAGCAATGATTTGAGGCGGGGCCCCAAGCTTTTGCAATGTTCTGTGGATGATCTTACTAGAAATCGCATCAAAGTAGGCATGCAAATCTTGCTGGACGAAGGTTTGTGTGCCTGCCGACCATGCATCAAAAATGCGCTTATGGAAGTCAGCCGCCGACCTCCCAGGTGCACCTCCCGACGCGCGATGACTACACCATGTGGCCGTCCATGGCCGGAGGCGGCGAACGAGAGCGCGAGCGCCGGCTCTCCATGCCACCGACACCAAGGCAATGGGTCTCGTTTCATTCACCCGCTTGTCAAGCAAGACAATGGTCGAGCGCTGCCATTGACGAGGGACGACTCCACTCGCAAGGACACCATTCCATAACGTGGCAAACATGTGCCACCAAGCTGAAGGCAATTTGGTGAGCTCTGACGCGCGCCATTGGTCAGGCCCTGGAGCCTTCCTGCGCATCTTGTGCATGGCCTTCTTAAGCTCATCACCTGTCAGCTCAAAGCTTCCATCATGTTGCTCACGATTAGGCGTATTTGCTAGAATGGCGTCAAAAGCATCCAGGTCGGGCTGCTGGGCTGAATTTTGCCACTTACGCGTCCATTTTTCCCTTTCGTTTTGCACCTTGGCCGCAGGGTGCACATAATGTACCGGAGTAACCACTGGATCAACTGTCGGCGCAAGCCGCATAGCGACCTCAGCCCGTCTTTTGACCCAGCTGGTCGCGCTGGTGACCGAGTCCCGGACAGAAGCTCGCCACTGCTCGAGCCGCACCTGCTTTTCCTGGTCTCGGTACTGTTTCTCCAGCTGGTCTACATTGGCACTGGCAGAGGTGAGGTCGGAAAGGTCGACGAAAGGCAGTTCAGGAACAACTGCCCGGACACGGGTGATGGACTTGGCAATGGCACGCACCAGATCCTGTCGCCAGGGCTGTTGCCTAAGCTGATGGAGTCGCTGTGCCAACCGACACAACGCCTGCAAGCCAGGCGACTCATGGCCACGTCTCGATGGCCTTGCTGCCTGACGGGTCTGACGTTCCGGGTTCCATAATTCACTGCGGCGGGGCCCCCTCGGGGCGATACCCAAAAGGACCTCAGCCAGGTTTGACAACTTAACCCAAGCATCCTCAATCCTATGGGCATTCACTAGCTGCCGGAACTCATGCTCGCTATCCACAATGGCTACGCGTTGCTCAGCCTCGGTTGGTGTCTCACCCGGGGCCTCAGGAAACTTGGGCACCCTCCAAGTGGGAGGATACAGCTCGGCCCCAAAGTCGTAGCTCACTAGGGCATGGTCTGACAAACCCGGCTGGCGCATGGTCTGGACACGGAGTGTACTCAGACCAGGGTGGCATAGCCCAAAGTCAATGCGACGAATGTTGCCTGGGCTAGTTGCTGGCAGGGGTGCAGTCGCGGACTCATCTGCAGCACGTATTTGACCTGTTGCAAGGGCAACCGAGACGGGTCCCTCCTCCTGAGTGATGTTAAAATCGCCAAGGATCAAGAAATGCCCCCCAAATGCCATGCAAGCTTCGTGTAGTTCTGCAAAAGCTTCATAAGTTCGCTGCGAGCTGTCAGCAAACCCGTAGAAGCTAACTACAAGGATGTGGTGGTGCACCTCCCCACACGGCCAAGCCGCCAAACCGGCGGCACATCGTGGTTCCGCGATGGTCACCGGCAACTTGACCGGAGTCATGGCCAAGCTGGATACCAAAGCAACCCGGTGCAAACTTCCACGATCAGGTGTGCTGTAGACTATGCCACAGCCTTTCGCACGCCATTCATTGGCGTAGCTCACTGCCGAGGTTGTGTTTATGTCAATCTCCTGGAAAGAGGCGATTGCAGCTTTGACTTCACACATCGCCCCATGCATTGCAGCAGAGCTACTAATACCCTTCTTGTTGACATTACAGGTCAGAACCGAGATGAATTTTGCGAAGGGGGATCACGGATGGCTACGAGGGCCGACTCAAAAGTCGCTTGCACCTGTTCATGCGTAAGGCCCGGGACCCTTGAGTCTCCCAACCAGGCCCTGAGCCGTTCAGTGCGTTCGGTCTGCCGATCAATGATGTGCTGAGCTCGCGGCTTAGGGCACTTGGCTCCAGTGTGCAACTCAGGCTTTTCATTGAATATGTGGCCACAACGCCGGCACTTAATCCAGTTTTTGAAGCTACACCGAACGATGCGTCTGTCGGCGGCCTTTGTGCGCCTCTTCCCTTGCTTCGCCGGCTTGGCATAGGTCGGGGTGGGCCACAAAAAAGGCACGCAATAACTCGGCAGCTTTGCACTCACTAGTGTCACGCTTGCACGACGTAATCGACTAATGCGCTGCGCTGCTTGCACCGCTTGCTGGGGGCCCTGGCGTCGCTTCTGTCGCCTCAGGATTTCTTTCCATCTTTCCTTATCAATCCGCGGATGCTTCAGGCCTCGATGGTCAAGCTTGAGGTGCCACGACACGCTGCGCGACATTCGCGCCTCCTCTTCCTTAGTGATGCCAAGGTCACACAAGGGGCACTTCCAGGCAACATCATCCCCTGGTCGAACTCGGATCATGCGTGCAGTGTGCACCTCACTCAGAGTGTTCATGACACCATGGCCTGGGTGATGCCGTTTCATGTGGTATGCCTTAAAATCAAGAAGCTGCCTGCGGTTGGTGCCTCGGCGTTTGTAGTTGCACAATCTGCACTGAAAGAGTTTCAGCCGCAACATCTCAGCAAGATCATCCGGTGGCTCATAACGCCTACGGGGTGGAGGCGGGGCATCAGGAGGTAGGGGCGGGCCAGGAACGAGCTCGGCTGTATCCTGCACGGTTCCAGCGCTGTTACCTCCACAGGAAGAAACATCAAACCCACGCCCGCTGCCAGCACGCACCTGTGATTTGGGCGTACAACTTCCTCCACGGGATTGCTTCTTTGGTGACCTTCCGCGTCGCGACGATGGCCTGGAGCCTGTCACCTCTGTGCGCAAATCAGCTGCCCGGGTGCCACGGCCGACACTTGATGCAGTTTCAGTGCGCAGCTCGGAGATGCCTCCCACAAGGAATCCGCCACACGGGTCGGCAACAACATCAAGCAACTCCTTTGGGTAAGCGGCACCAGTCGGGGCGAGGTAATCGAAATGATTCGAACTGTAGAAGACACAGTGGGTTGTAGAGGCCCACTTCTTACCATAAGTTACAACTGGGAAGTGTGCGTCCTCAGGAATGAGTACGACCTTGGTTTTGGTGAGCTTGCACAGGGCTCGCAATTCAAGGTCCCCAGAAAAGGACCCCGGCTGGGAGATTGCTTGGACAAACGCCTCCCAGCTCTCGCACTGGTTGCCATCTGGCCCCTTGGACCCGTCATCCTTCCAATCTTTCTCGTACCACTCCGGATGGGCCTGTATGTGTGTTGCCACTCTGGCTCGTAACTCCAAATGATGGAACGTTGGCTCTTTCCGTCCTTTGTTTAGGGCACAAGCAATGGTCCTATACATGCAATTTCCGTCCTTTTCTTGAGCCTCGATCTTGGTCCCCTCCGGCGGCTGCCGTTGGAGAGCTTTCTGCCGCTTGGGAGCGGACACCGGCTTCGTGGCATCATTGGCATTAGCTGGTGTAGTACCTGGTGCCTGTGCACTGCCATCGGTCGAGGAGTTAACAGCAGGGAGGCTAACGGTAACTGGGACAGGGTCTAATGCACTTTTTCGGTCGACAAAAGGGACCGAAACACCATGGATGGCTCGTTGCTGCATGGTGGCCTCTCGGGGCGGGGCAAGCTTAGCCCAAGCCACAATGTGGTCATCATCAACTTCGATTGCTATCGGCAGCAGATCAACCTCATTCCCTCGGCAGCACGCGCCTTTGAAAATGAAGTTCTTAGTGCCACGCTTGTGCACCTGTCGGATAATGCTCAAGTCTTGAAACAAAGGCTCAAGGATGGTCCTGGCTTGGTCCATGTCAATCGTTCGCGGCACACCCTCGAAAATCCAAATGCGCTGGACCTTAGTGGTTGCATCTGCGTGGTGCCGGCTTCCAAGCTGCTGGCCTCGGCATGCTAATCCCAGGGCTCCTTTGGATCGCATAGCCCTTGCGAGGTAAACCCCGCTAGGCTCATCTTTGTTGCGCTCGATCCACTGCACATACTGATCAGAAGACTTGTCCCTGGGGGCTTGAACAAAGACACCACCAGATCCCGATTGAGCCAACAATGTTGGGGCATCAGCGGTGCTAATCTTAATCACCCCGAAAATCTGGCGACGGTTCCCCGGGAGCACTTCCTCTGTCCACTTGAAAGCGTCAATAAGCTGGACACGATGCAAAGCAGCCCACTGCGCAACTTGAGCCCGGGGTGAAGAACCGAACTTCTTCCAGGCTTCTGCAGCAATGAAATCCTGAGGTACCTTTACATACAAAACGGTGGCGTCCTTTGCTATCACCTTAGCTGCCGTGGTAAGGCCTTTGGGCTTGGCTGCGTCCAGGCCATCGCTTGTGACTTGGTGCACAAAGGAATCAGCGAACCTGACGAAACAACCGGCCTTGACCGGCACCCGCTGCCTAAGGTTGGATGTGTCGCTCTTTCGGTCTTCCGGCTTGCGATCCTTGGCAAACTCGATTAGCAACACACTGTGTGGCTTATTAGAGGCTTTCAGCATAGTCTTAGCAGTCTCAACTTGGGCCGGCAAGCACTGCACCACCGCCTGGAAACTAGCATCCTTGCTGGCCTCCACCTTGGTGGCCAGCTGGTCGTACCTGATGATAGCTGGATCCCAGTCCTGTTGTCGAAGCTCAAAGGAGTCCTGCTGGTCACGCCGGCGGGTGACGACAGTCCAATCGGCCTCCTCGGGAGGCTTTCCGGCGACCTTTCCTTTGCCCTTGCCCTTTGGCCGCTCTGCCGGGGTATCTGCGCTCTTGCCTTTCCCTTTGCTCTTGCCCTTGCTCGGTCCTGGCGTGCTTGCCGGTGGCGTCGGTGAAGGGGCCTGCAGCGCTCCGGACCCTCCAGCCAAGACCTTTCGAAGGGCAGCTTTCTTCAGCTTAGCCTTTTTCTTCCGCTGGTTCCGCGGTGACTGGCTTTGGGGCACGGCTAAGCCCGCATGCGACAATGTTTGCTGAACGGCCTGCTGCACAAGTTGCGTTATCATACCCTTTAGGGCCTCAACTAAACCCGGGCCTAAACCACCTAGAACCTCAAGGCCTGCAGTGGGGGCGGTCGGTCCGGGGTGGCTTGCTTCCCCAATGCGCACTCCATTGCTCGGCCATCCACGCCACAGCGCTCTGGAAACATTGGAGACGAAGCCGAAACAACAGCTCAAGCCCCATGTTGGCCTAAAGCCGCCCGATCCCAAGCATCCAGATTCGAGGCCACCAACATGGCCCGCGGTGTTCTGCGCACAGCCACAGCCAGACCCAACGGAGCTCTCGTCAGCCTCACTGTCAAAAGCAGCTTGCATGGCTTCTCGGCGTGCCCGGCGGCCACGGCGCCTACAACTGGCCGGCTGCCTTTTGCGGCGCTTCGGCCGCCATCTGACGGGTCGATGGGTCCATGCCCTTCTCTGGCCGCCCACCCACTTAGCCGCACCAACGCGCCGGAAAGCGCCTCGTCTGCGTGCGCCATTGGCGCCTGCAGCCCTCGGCCTCGCGGCCACACTGATCCCGTCTTTGCTGTCCACTGGAGTTGCCCTCAAAGCGGAGTCTGCTGTCTGGCTTTCTGCCTCCACTTCCAGCACACAGGCGGAGGCTATATCATTGATCTCATCAGAGGTAGGTGAAATGGCTTCTTGGTCGGTGGCCATCACATCTGCAATTGGCGTCGAAGACGAACGGGAACATGTGTCTCCTACCGCCGCTGGCTCAAAGCAACCCATGCTAAGCCAGGATTCCTCGTGATTTGTACCCACTTGCATCCCAGCCACCAGCTGAGAGCCTATGGTCCTTTCAAGCTGCAATGAGGTCCCACAACATGCAGCTAGGACACCATCGATGGTCTGCAAGGGGTCAGGCCACCATGTTCCGTCTCTGATGTTCTCTGTGATCAATGTTCCAGGTGAAGGAGACATGGCTCGACTACCTAGACCAAGTTTAGCACCAGTACCCTACTGGTCCAGCTTGCGCCACGGGGAGGCACTTGGTCTGAGCCACAAGCTAATCGCGGGCGCTGTTTTTATTCCCTCGTGCCTCAGTCGTGAGCGGATGGACTCCGTCTCACTCTGATCTTTTGTGGCGAGGCTTTAAGCCAAGGCCACTCGCTTCACTCGGCTTCAGCAGCCGGTGCTGTACACATCATGTGCATCTCCAGCCTGGTTCCGGCCAGAGACGAAAAACGAACCATGTCGACTTCACGCAGTTTAGCCTCTTCCTTTTGGCTAGCCCAGACTTGCCGATCAGCACCACTGCACCTGAGCGCACAGTGCCTCCTGGCAGCGTCGTCCGCCTTGTCATTCAAACGTCTACAGTCCTCGGCATTGTAGCCCTCCGGCGCGCACCAGCGGGGCCGCTTGCCGTGTGAAGGCACCCAATGTAGAGAAACACGGATGCCACGACGTCGAATGTTGTTAATTGCAGTTTGGGCTCGCTGGGCAAGTAGAGGGAGGCAACACGAGCTGGGAGCGAAGACGGCCTTGATAGCGGAATCACAGTCCACAAACACAGTGATCTTTCTAGGGCCTCGAGCACACAAGACCAGAGTCTCAAACAGCACAGTTAAAGCCAAGAGCTCCATGCGGAACGGTGTCTGGTCTTCCTGCTCGTCGGCATCCGCATAGCTGAAAGAGGGCCTCTCAGAAACCACTGCGAAGGAGCCAATGTCGTGCTGCGAGCTGCCATCGGTTGCCAGCATCATCTCATCAGGCGAAGAATCACAAGCTTGTTGGAGCATGTCTCGCAACGTCGGCCCTGGCGGTTTGTTGACTCGCGGAGCAGGAGGAAACTCTCTCAAAGGGGCCCCACACAGCCTCTCCTCAACTCGGTCAGTAGGTGCCGGCACTTCCGGTCGCTCGCCCTGTAACGCCGGGCACGTCCACAGCAAGTGGGCGCGGCTCGGCCATTTCTTTCCACACATACAAGCCACGTCTTCTGTGACTCGAAGACGTGTCGCATGAAACCAAGCTTGGCCCGCAGTCGCCATCGCTGCACGGCGATCGGCCTGAGTCCCTGCGCGGTAGACGGCCTGGTGTCCGGCAAAAGCAAAGCGGGTGCCCGGGGTAGGCATTGGGAGGCTTAAACCAACCGCTAGGGAAGGGTCGGGTCTATGCAGGGACCTAGCAATTCGCCCACATGCAAATGTGGCTTGGAGTTTGTGGTGATCGACAAGCCATCCACGAAGCACTGCTGGGGAATCATTTCCTAAGTGATAGAACCGGGCTTGACCATAGTCATCGCGTCGCGTGATGGTCCTAGCATGCGGGTTCAAATGCCATCCCAGTCGACGAAGAACCTGGTTAGCTGCAGGGAGTCCATTGCACCTGCCAGCCTGGATTTCCGCCAAGGTGAGGGACTCAGGCAGCTCACCCACTGAGGTCAAGAGCCGTTCAGCCGCTCGCAAAGCCGACCAGTCCGACAGCCAATGTACATCAAGCTCCCATCCGAGCACTTGGCCAACCAGGATGCGTGGAGCTTCCTGGGTGAGGCTTTTCTGGAAAGCAAATCGCACTGAACAAGCAACTTTCTCTAAGATGCTAAGGTCCGGGAGAGCGACTCCAGCCGCCCAAAACATCGCAGGAAAGATCAAGGACTTAAGAAGACGAGCTTTAACATCAAGACTGAAGCCTGTGTTGGCTGCAAGGCGGGCTCGCACCTGCAACTTTTCCAGACTCAGCTTCAGCAGTCCAGCCTGGCCATTCTCGGGGGATAGGCGGATGTCTAGGAAATCCAGGGATGTGGCTTGCTCGTACCCTCGGTTCGAAGCTAAAGCGTGCCACGGCCCTTCAGCTGACACAGTCACCAAACAACACTTCTTAGCTCGACACGTTAAGCCTGCAGCATGATCAAACTGGTCACTTCTTGCCAGGGCTTGTCGTGCCTCTGCGTGCGTGGCCTGGTCTCCTGGACCCCACAAGCAACGATCATCCACAAAGATGCCGCATTCCACGTGTGGTCCTATCACATGTTCGGTCCAAAGGAAACCTAAACCCAAACTAAGGAGCGGGCTAAGGGGGCAACCCTGCAACACACCATGCATGGCTGGTCGCCACTCCGAGTCTGTGACTCCCCCTGCAGTGAAAAGCCGTTCCTGATGGCTGTAGAAAGCATCCACCAAAGCAATGATTTGAGGCGGGGCCCCAAGCTTTTGCAATGTTCTGTGGATGATCTTACTAGAAATCGCATCAAAGTAGGCATGCAAATCTTGCTGGACGAAGGTTTGTGTGCCTGCCGACCATGCATCGAAAATGCGCTTATGGAAGTCAGCCGCCGACCTCCCAGGTGCACCTCCCGACGCGCGATGACTACACCATGTGGCCGTCCATGGCCGGAGGCGGCGAACGAGAGCGCGAGCGCCGGCTCTCCATGCCACCGACACCAAGGCAATGGGTCTCGTTTCATTCACCCGCTTGTCAAGCAAGACAATGGTCGAGCGCTGCCATTGACGAGGGACGACTCCACTCGCAAGGACACCATTCCATAACGTGGCAAACATGTGCCACCAAGCTGAAGGCAATTTGGTGAGCTCTGACGCGCGCCATTGGTCAGGCCCTGGAGCCTTCCTGCGCATCTTGTGCATGGCCTTCTTAAGCTCATCACCTGTCAGCTCAAAGCTTCCATCATGTTGCTCACGATTAGGCATATTTGCTAGAATGGCGTCAAAAGCATCCAGGTCGGGCTGCTGGGCTGGATTTTGCCACTTACGCATCCATTTTTCCCCTTCGTTTTGCACCTTGGCCGCAGGGTGCACATAATGTACCGGAGTAACCACTGGATCAACGGTCGGCGCAAGCCGCATAGCGACCTCAGCCCGTCTTTTGACCCAGCTGGTCGCGCTGGTGACCGAGTCCCGGACAGAAGCTCGCCACTGCTCGAGCCGCACCTGCTTTTCCTGGTCTCGGTACTGTTCCTGATAGATCTTTTGGGTGTAAATTTACATTTTACATTTTTTAATTTTTTACACCCTTTGGGGTGTAAATTTTTGTCATGAAATTTACACTTTTGGGTGTAAATTTCGGGGTGTAATTTACACCCCGGGGGTGTAAATTACACCCCTTGGGGTGTAAATTATACACCTATTTTCTGCAAAAAAACACTCTGTTTTGGTATATTTTCCTGCAAAAAGCACTCTGTTTTGGTACATTTTCAGCCGAGTTTACCGGCACAAAGTGCCGTTGTTTTCCTGTGTGTCCATGTGTTTCCCACAACACGGGGCCGAAACAGACAAACGAAGCAGTGAAAACAACCGCATCATGCCAACTACAATGTCATGCAATGGGCTTCCCCTGCAATCTGAAGGCACTGTGCAGCCCTCGCCCTTCCACCCCAAGTGGGCGCCAGAGCACTGGCGCTGTCCCCGCTCGGCAAGCATGCACCCCTGTGTGACCGCCGGCCGCACGGTCAGGGGGAGAGGATCGTCGACACGGGTGAGCACAGTATCCTGCCCAGCAGACGCCTTAGCCCATGTGCTCTGCTGTCATCCACCGAAGTGGGTTGGCCCGAAGCAGGAACGTATATGGCACTTCAGTCCCGACACCCGGCCAACGGTGTCTTGCATGTTCTGCATGGGTAGGGACCAAGTCAGAAAGCAAGACTCCACAACTGCACAACACAGCACGGCCGCAATCTCTCGCTCTCTCTCTCTCTCTCTCTCTCTGTCTCTCTGTCTCTATCTCTCTCTGTCTGTCTCTCTGTCTCTATCTTCAGTGGTAGCAGTAGCAGGAAAGATGAAGCCCAACTCGTCGTGGCGGTGTCTTGGCAGCAAGTGGTATAGAGGGTTTAGGGTTTAGGGTTTAGGGTAGCAGGAAAGTGCATGGGTAGGCAGCAAGTGGTAGCAGTAGCAAGACATGTTGCCTGGTTGTCAGGAGCCTAGATTCCTGCTTGCACGTGGTGCCAGTCCCCTAAACCCTAAACCGTGAGTTAGTTGCCTCACTTAGAGGACCAAGTAGTAGCAGTAGCAGGAAAGATGAAGCCCAACTCGCCGTAGCGGTGTCTTGCATGTTTTGCATGGGTAAGGACCAAGTGGTAGCACTAGCAGGAAAGATGAAGCCCAACTCGTCGTAGCTGCACTTATACGTTTTTTCTGTCGGCAAATCTGTGCGGCTCTCGGAATCTAGGTGTGTATAACACCAAGAAAGGGACAGGGGGCTGCGATGCTGCCTATAATGCCTCTGACACCTAGAAGTGCACTGGAAGTCCAAATTTTCCCCTTTAGCACCGCGGAGTTTCATCTCCGTGGATTGACAAAAAGGCACCCTAACTCGGTGTAACACCAAGAAAGGGACACAAGACTGCTCTCCCCTGCCCTAACTCGGTGTAACACCAAGAAAGGGTCACAACCGTCTCGTCGTTGAGGATAGTAAAAGGATTTCGTCCGTGAGGCCGAACGATGCTGCCTAGCTTCGGGAACACGCCGGACAATAGGCATTCGCCCACTTCTTCGCGGCCTGCCATCCCAAATGGCGAAGTGCCTTTGGCCAAGAGCCGCCGCAGTCAGGAAAGGTCACGACACATCTGCGACACTGGCGGCATGCCACGAAGTACCAGGAGCTTGCCCCCGAGATCGCCACATCATAATGCGACACCCCTGGACGATGGGAATGAAACCGACCATCGGGAGCTCGGAATCTGAAACTTCCATGGATGCCAGACTCTGGCATCACGTACTCAGTCACTTCTCCCCATTCTGTGCGAAAGATCTCGGGCTCCAAGATGTGCATCTGGGGGTCGCTGCTCTGGCTTTCTGTGGGCAGGGTTTTCTCCCACTCCGCCAAGTCTTTCACGAGACGAGAACGAAAGTCTCCTGACTGCTGCTTGATCCAACTCAGGCACTGTTGGTACTGGCTCTCTTCGTGCTGGGCTCGCTCTGCTTCGGGGTCGGTCGCCAGCGACATGGCAGCGAGATATGAATATGAACACTGCTATATATCGAGCTTTTGATAGCTGTGACAGACACACATGACGACTACAAGTGGATATCGAGCTTTTGATAGCTGACAGACACACACATGACGACTAAAAGTGGGGTTTAGGGTAAAGGGTCTGTAGGGTTTGGGGTTGGTGGCTTCCCTCTCATTCGGACTCGCGAAGAGCTTTTGATAGCTGACAGACACATGACGACTAAAAGTGGCGTTTAGGGTAAAGGGTCTGTAGGGTTTAGGGTTGGTGGCTTCCCTGTCATTCGGACTCGATCTCTGCATCTGGCTCGGAATCTGTTTTTGCCACACAAGAAGACACACAGCGAGAGTTCTCGGCGGCCGTCGGCGGCCGAAACCTGGCGGGCAGTCGCACAGGGCACAAGTCCACAGACTGCACAGCCTCTTACAAAAAGCTTTGCCAGACGATCACAGGGCTCACAGGCACACACTCTTTTCAACTCACACACTGCACAGGATCATCACCCAGAAGCCCCTAACTCGGTGTAACACCAAGAAAGGGACAAGACTGCACAGAGCCTCTCCCCTGCCCTAACTCGGTGTAACACCAAGAAAGGGACAAGACTGCACAGAGCCTCATGTGTTCATCCTTCACAACTCTCTCCACTGGCAGAAGGCCACACCATCTGCACCGAGACCTCGTCGTTGAAGATCGCTTGTCATCCGTCAACCCGAACTTGCCCTTGAACAACGTTTTGCCGTCTTCCTGCCCTTGTCGCAACTCCAGGCCAATTTGCCGGTTCTCTCGTCTCGAACAACCACATGTCCTCTATGAACTCGCTCTGGTTCTTTCTCGACCCTGCTGTCTGCAGCAGGGTCGCGAAAGAACCATTGTTCTGGTCATCACCCAGACCCGCAAGCCTCTCCTGCACTCGGTGTAACACCAAGCTTCTGCCACTGGAGGTGAAGTGCAAGCCTCATCTTCAAATTCAGCTTGTGGCTCGCCTCCTCCCTTTGAACACCACGACAGCAGGAAGCCATAAGAGTGCCGAGCTTGGACATGTAGTCCTGGCGAAACCCGAAACACAAAACCCCAAAGAAATTAAACCCTCTATAACAGCACTACCAAAACCGCTATACAGAAAAACAATGACCTCTTTGTTGATTGTTCTCGCTCCTCCCCTTTCCAGCAAGATGTGAGGGAAGGATGAATCAAGTGACTGAGCATGACGATGTGCTGGCAGGCATGCATCCTTATAGATGTTCGTGGACAGGGTTTCGGTTTATATATAGAGAGGGTTTAGGGGTTATAGGATTTAGCGGTGGGGCAAAAGGTGTATTTGTATACATAGGTATAAAAGCCACACACAAGTGCCCCAAACTGGCCACACATTGAAGAAGCAGAGAATCTTTTCTGTCGGGTTGAAAGCCCGACGACCTTCCGAGCGAAAGCGGTCCCCGACCATAACATACAAGCATGCGAAGTTCTCGTAGTTCGTTTTCAATCTGTTTGCAGCTTCGGCAGGAAGGCGGAAGTGGCCGTCGCGAATCGGCCATTCCTGCAATATCTCCTCGAACTCGCACGTCAACTTAAGCAGCAACCCAATTTCTTGGAAGTCTTGTCCAGGAACGGCAAAATAAGACCACATTGCTTGCATCGCTTCTGCCATGTCTTTTATCTCTGAGGCTTTTCCCCGAAGTTTCGGAAAGTCTGATTGTTTTTTATACATGCTGAGCTTGTTCAACCTCTGGGAGTAAGGGCTGTGCACCTTGTGATTGTTTTGGTATGTTTTCAGAAAGGCCCAGAGCTCATGCAAGTTCTCGAGAGGGCTCGCCTGCATCATACCTCCCTCACAAAGCATCCAAAAGACACTTCCGAAGAGCTGTTGAAGGTATCCGAGGTAACGGCAATGCATTAGGTCGAAATGGACCACCAGCACAGAGCAAAGGGCCTGTTGGAACAGCTTGTTCATGCTTCGATTCGGCCAGTTCCTCCAAGCCGCACTGGACCATACAGTTGTCCTCCAAGGAGCATCGCTGGAAAAGTTGTGCCAACTATGGGCCCCCCGTTTCTGACACTGGCACAAGCAGCAAGGGGAATTTGAATTCCACCTTGGAAGCCCCTGAAACTGCGACATGTAGTCCAAGTCTCCACAGCTGGCCACCAGAATGCCTCGCCACCCATCTGCAAGCCATTGACCAGCTCTGCGGCCCTCAGGACTGCTAGTCTCGAATGTGTATCCCCGCCAGTCTCTGTCTGGCCATCTGCCAGAAAACAAACACTCCAGAGACCACAGCAGCATCGCGAAAAAATCCTCATTCGTGTGCTTGTTGAAGGATTTGTGCCAGGCGGCCCAAATGTACAGTTGGCTTGCTTTGGTGCCCGCTGCAAAAATGTTGCTGAGTAGGGAAGTCCACGAGAAGATAAGTGCACTGGAACTCCAAATTTTCCCCTTGCCTAGCACCGGAGTCTCATCTCCGTGGATTGACAAAGGCACCAGTCTGCTCAGGGATCTCTCCTGAGCTAGTGGATGATCTCTGAACTGCGGTAGCTCCTTGGCCCCCTGCCAAAAACGATCTAGATAACTTTGTCCAGGCATGATCACTTTTTGCCATGCATCCTTGTAGTTGTGGAAAATGCTGCTGAATAGCTCGTGCGGCAGGGTGATGGTGTAGGCATGCTCGTCAGCGGGCACTCCAGGGATGGGCACTGGCACTTCATGCGAACTCTTTCGCAAAGTGATGCGGCTTAGCTCGCACATCTTTGGCTCCTGCCCCATCAATTTCACCAAGTCCCTGTTGACATTGTTGCCGTGTTGACCGAAGCTTCCAAGTCTGGCCAAAGGCTCGAGGTCAGATATCGTTTTTTCTCTGGCATCATGCAATGCTCGCCGGGAAATTGCCTGCAGCTGCTGCGGCGATATCAGGCCCCATGCATACTGCTCCAGGAGCCAGACTCTCAACGTGGAGCCTGCCAGTTCACTGCTGGCTGCTGCGATGCCAGCACCTGAAAGTCCTTTTCTCTTTCTCGGAGGCGGTCCGAAATCGGCCATTGCACTTGTGCCGTCAACTCCCACAGACCGCCAGGCTAACTCGGTGTAACTCCAAGAAAGGGACCGGCGGCCCTGCCCTAGGACTCGGTGTAACACCAAGAAAAGGACAAGGGAAGTGCTAAGGCTATACATATAGGTATATGGGATAGGGGCTAGGGGCTATAGGCCTAGGCGGGGCTGGGTTGCCACAGCGACACATGCACAACCTCTACACACACATGTACAAATCCCTGCCCTATAACTCGGTGTAACACCAAGACAAGGACAAGGGAAGTGCTAAGGCTATATATAGGTATATTGGGCTAGGGGCTAGGGCTAGGGGCTAGGGGCTATAGCTATAGGCCTAGGCGGGGCTGGGTTGCCACAACGACATGCACAACCTCGACACACATGTTTTTTCTGGACCTGTTGTTAGTGACCCAACCCTTGCACACACCGCCTGGGATCTTTCTTCGCTTTCTGTGCTCAAAATTCACACTGGGCCATCCAGCCCTTTCGCACATTTGCAAGGGCCATCCACAGCCCTTTTTTCAGTTGCAAAATGCTACCAGTTGCGATACCAGCCGTGAGGAGTCCAAACCCATTGTGGTGGCCAGGGGGTCGATGGCCAGGGGGTTGATGGCCAGCGGCTTGAGGTTGAAGTGTTTGTGCTTGGGGCCCTTGCTGTTCCTGTTCCGCTTGCTCTTGCAGGCTTTGCCACCGTTGGAACCGAATCATCAGGAACCGCATCATCACACAAAGATTCGTCGAAGGGCAATGCTTCCGCCGAATCATCAGGAACCGCATCATAACACAAAGATTCGTCGAAGGGCAATGCTTCCGCCGCGAACTTCTCGTCATCGGCAAAGAGACGGATGGCCACCAAGAGCCGGGAAATGTTGCGAAATTGCACAACGAAGATCCGGTCGTCTTCCTTCTCGTCGTTCAAAACATACACGATGTCACAGATCGTTTGACGTTCATCCGCTTTACATGTCACCTTGAAACACTTCGGAAAAGGTCCCTCATGCTCTCGGACAAGCATGAAGCTGCCTGTGTAAGAGACGAGTGACCAATACCGCAAGTAACGAACCATGATTTCCCAGGGCACCCCATACTCTTTGGTCCAGCTGTCCTGGTCGGCTTTCTTCCAATCGTCCAAGAGCTGGGCATAGGTTTTCATTGCGATTGGAGACAGCGAGCCATCGAAAAAACACTTCTTTCGCTCGATTGTCCCGAAGAGCATGGCTCTGGCTCACTACAAATCCCTGCCCTATAACTCGGTGTAACACCAAGAAAAGGACAAGGGAAGTGCTAAGGCTATATAGGTATATTGGGCTAGGGGCTAGGGGCTAGGGCCAGGGGCCAGGGGCTAGCTATAGGCCTATAGGCGGGGCTGTGACAATGCCACCTCTTCGATGGCCATGACCTCCGTGCTAAACTCTCTTAAAAAAGCTCTATATATAGATATGTATGTATGTATGTATATATATATATATGTATGTGTCAACTGAGAAGCCCTTGAACCGCCGAAGCTGAATCCTAAACCCCAAACTACAATCCCAAAACACTAAACCCTCAACCCGGTAACCCGAAACCCCAAAAACTCTAAGCATAACAATGAACCCATAGAGATAATAACCGCAATGGCCAAGGGCTACGAACCTGAATCAGAGTCGTAACCCTCGAACATTGCGGTTATATTATCCACTAAAAGCCACACATGAAGTATCAAGGTGCGGACAGGCGATCCAAAAAATAAAGCTAAAGCAAGCATGCTGTGGCCATGTTCACAGGCAACCGGACACCCTGAAACCTATATGTATCAACCCGAACCCCAGAACCCCCAGCTCCAAACCGCCCACCTCTTCGATGATCATCACCAAAATGCACCGGCCCTGCCCTAACTCGGTGTAACACCAAGAAAGGTACAGGGGATGCCCACAGACCGCCCCTGCCCAAGCTCGGTGTAACACCAAGCAAGGTACAGGGGAGTCCACGGGACCCAGAAAATCCCCCTGCCCCCGAACTCGGTGTAACACCAAGAAAAGGAGCGGGGAGCGATGCTAATCATAGGGTGGCTGAAATGCCACGTCATCGATGAACTTGGTCATGGCCTCAGCGCCAAACCCTCTTAGTACCCCTTACCACACAGCCCAAACCCATCTAAACCCGAAGCCCCTCCGACAAGCACAGACGTCCCATCTCGCCTCACAAGCCACGGGCACTCAACTGCCCTTTGACTCCTGCCATCTCCTCCACGGTCTTCTCGCAGAGGTGTCCTCCGGCATGCTCACAATGAAAGGTTTTTCTTTTTGTACAGAACACACTACACCCCACGAGACAACCATGGCCTGCTCCCAGCAATGTCTTTTGCAAGTTATCGCGGTTGATCTGGTTGCCGTCGGGCAGTTCCTGCAGGTGTATGTCTCAAACTCAGAAATGTGTGGCTGCTTCATCTGTCTCGGCTTTTGTGGTCCTGGAAGTTCCTGACGTTCTCCAGAAAGCCCTTCTTCTCTGACAAGGTTTGGATGACGCTCTTCCTTATATGCACAACAAGGAACTGCATCTGTGGTTTCGTGTGTTGTTATACAGAATAGGAAAAGGAGCCAAGGGGCAGCTTCTCGGTGAGGGGGTCGTCTTTGTTGCCCTTGATCTTCTCGGTCAGCTTGACAGCATCCTTCATAATGCTGGTGCAGGATACAGAATTTAAAAAACCGGACCTTGTGCGACTGCATACACTTCCCACCCACACACACACACTCTCTCCCTCTCTCTCTCTCTCTCTCGCTGTCCTTCTTCAGCTTCTCAACAGCCGCCTCGGCCTTTTTCAAAAGGCCTTCTGCCTGCTCCCACTCTTTCGGGTTGAGCCGCTCCGGAGTCGCAGGCTCTTCTGGCTTCGCATCCTCGATGGCTTGCATGGGCGGTGCGGCTGCGGGTTCCCGGAAAGTGGAAGGGATGCTGGCAGATGCTGCAGCCAGCTCTTCAGCAGTCGGATCTGGTCGCTCCATGCTCACACTATCAAACAGCATCGCCATCTGTGCCGCCTGTGCCCCTGTGATCTTCTTCGGCTCCAGGGAGACTCCCGCATTGGTCTCTCTCTCATCCATGTGTACATCCTTCAACTCTCGCCACTGACAGAAGGTCACACCGTCTGAAGTCTTCACTTGGACCTCATCCTCCAAAATCGCCTGGCGAAGCTGCTCATCCGTCAAGCCGAACTTCCCCTTGAACAACGTCTTGCTCAAGGCACGGTCCCCCCATCCCGTCTTCTTCTTCTGCTTCAAGGTCACCGAGGCCTCCAGGGTGGCCCTGTCGCAGCTCAAGGCCAATCTACCGGTTCTCTCGTCTCGAACAACAGTGTCCTCTATGAACTTGCTTTGGCTCTTTCGCGACCCTGCTGTCTTCAAGGCCAGCCATTCCTTGTGCACGGCGGTTGGGACCGCCCCCGTTGCCAGGAGCACGTTGAACTTGTGTTGCTTGCTTCTGTCACGTCGTTTCGGCGAGGACTCCTCCTCCTCCTCCTCTTTCTCCTCCGCTTGCTCGGGCTCCTCGGGTGCAAGGCCGTCCTTCCAATCTGCTGTGAGTGTCTCCATCATGCTTCGCTTCCTTTTCGGCGGATCTGGCTTCTCTTTCGTCGCTTTCGTCTCTGCGGATTCATCTTTCGCCTTTCCCTTGGCTTTGGGGGTGGCTTTCGGAGTGCCTTTGGGAGTGGCTTTGGGAGTGGCCTTCGGAGTGGCCTTCGGAGTGGCTTTCGGGGTGGCCTTCGGAGTGGCTTTCGCCTTGGCTTTCGCCTTGGCTTTCGCCTTGGCTTTGGCTTTGGATTTCGGAGCGGCTTTCATGGCTGTGGCCTTCCTTTTGTTCTTTGTCTTTGACTCGTCGTCTTCTCCTTCCTCCTCCGGCTCCTCTTGTTTGTCATCCTGTTCCTCCTGTTCCTCCTCGTCCTCCTGCTGCTCCTCGTCCTCCTTCACGGCTTCCTCCTCCTTCGCCTCCGCCGCGGTTTCTTTCTTTTTCGCCATGTGTCCTTCCCTAAAACTATCTCGGTCCTCAGATCACACATAGCAACAGGAAAGTGTGGTGACAGCAAAATGCTTCACGGAGTCCCCTCTCTCACTCTCTCTCTCGTTTTCTCTGTCGCTTCTTCCGAATCCACACCCCATGTATGAATCAGAGCCACAAATATCTATACATACATATATATATAGATAGATAGATAGATGTTTACAAAATGTTTATATTTCTTAAAAAGTTTCTCTGCAATGTGTATATATATATATATGTACAGAGAGACAGACATATATATATATATATGGTAAAAAATGTATATAGATATAACTGTGCATGTGCACGTGTGCGCTTTTCTATACAAAATGTATATACTTTCGGTACAAAAGGACCACAGAAGTGCATACACTTCGGCCCAAAGTGTATGCACTTTTGGCGGAAGTGCATACACTTCCGCCAAAAGTGCATACACTTTGGGCCGAAAGTGCATACACTTTGGCCCAAAAGTGTATGTCTTTTTGAAAAGTGCATACACTTCCGGTCGAAAGTGTATGCACTTTTGGCCGGAAGTGTATGTCTTTTTTAAAAGTGTATGCACTTATGGCCAGAAGTGTATGTCTTTTTGAAAAGTGCATACACTTCTGGCCGTAAGTGTATGTCTTTTTGAAAAGTGCATACACTTCTGGTCGAAAGTGCATACACTTATGGCCGGAAGTGCATGTATTTTTGAAAAGTGTATGCACTTCCGCTCGGAAGTGTATGTCTTTTTGGTGAAAGTGTATGTCTTTTTGTTGAAAGTGTATGTCTTTTTGTCGAAAGTGTATGCTTTTTGGTGAAAATTAATGAATTTTGGACCAAATTCTAGGAATTTTGGACCAAATTCTAGGAATTTTGGACCAAATTCTAGGAATTTTGGACCAAATTCTAGGAATTTTGGACCAAATTCAATGGATTGTGGATCACATTCTATGAATTTTGGGCCAAATTCTAGGAATTTTGGATCAAATTCAATGAATTTTGGACCAAATTCAATGAATTGTGGATCACATTCTATGAATTTTGAACCAAATTTTCTTCTTCTTTGGATCACATTCTATGAATTTTGGATCAAATTCAATGAATTTTGTGGATCACATTCTATGAATTTTGGACCAAATTCACTTTTAAAAGCTTTTTGTGGAAAACAAGATACATTTTCATCAGAAAGTTCGTGGTTTTGATTGAAAACGCATACATTTTGTCTTGAAAATCATGAATTTTCAATCAATATCATCAGGAAAACACCAGCAAATTAATAAAAACGAGATGCCCTAGGTTTGGCTGCTGCTGAAATTCCAGTTTTTTCTAGTCGTTGCATTGGCTTCCTTGGCACTCTTGTACCAGAACTACATGACATGCAATATACTTCTAAAGGGCAGAACACTTTTCGCTGCCATGTTTGTGCTATAAAAGAGGTACTATACAATGGTCTGTGGATTCGGAGAGCCACTCTGTGGTTGCATCACGGCGGCCAAGACCTCTCGAACTCGGTGTAACACCAAGAAAGAAGGGACCGTGGGATTCAAGACCTCTCTAACTCGGTGTAACACCAAGAAAGAATGGAACGTGGGATCCTTCGGAGCAGAAATGCCACAGGTCTTCGATGGTCATCAACCACAAACCCTCCCCTGCCCTCTAACTCGGTGTTATCACCAAGAAAGGGACAGGGGTCCTTGGGCGACCTGTGAAAATGCCACAGCTGTTCGACGGTCATCAAAACCACAACTCACGGAGTGAACACACAGGAACTGCAGCTATACGGCATGTTTTTTCCGATGCTCGGATGTGCTGTCGCTTCTGATCCACCAAGCACTCGCCTTTCCTTTCTTGGTGTTACACCGAGTCAGGGCAGCGAAGTTCAGGGTTTAGGGTTTAGCACTCGCCTTTCCTTTCTTGGTGTTACACCGAGTCAGGGCAGCGAAGTTCAGGGTTTAGGGTTTAGAGGGTTTGTGTTTAGGGTTTAGGGATTTAGGGTTCAGGGTTTAGGGTTGGGCGACCTCCCCAGCATATGACACTTTGCTGCAGCACACCGGAGAGAGACTGCGACCGAGCGAGCCATAGAGAACCAGGTCCTGGCGCCAAAGTCACTCTCGAAGCTTGCAGCACTTATGGATTCCGCTGTGTGGGCTCATCTTTTTTTTCTATGCACATTCAAGCATGTGGAAGACACGGAAGCCCTCCCCCTGTCCTAACTCGGTGTAACACCAAGAAAGGGAGAGGGGTGTTTCCGGGCTGAAAGGCCCTTTCATAGCCGCCCGAACTCGGTGTAACACCAAGAAATCGGGACTGAAAACAGCGAAAGAGATGCGAAATCGCACATCTTCCGGATCAATCTCATCCAGTCCCTGTTGACAGGCACTGCAATGATGTATGGCGGGGGGTAGGCAAGGGGGATCACACCGCGGCAGACAGTAGCTCCGATTTCCTGGCTGTCAGATCCTCCAAGGGTTTGCCAGCAACCAGCATGTCCATGAGCTCCTGAGCAATCGCTCGCCTCGCTTCTGAGGCCAAAGCCTTGCCTGAGACCTGAATGATCTGACGGCCTCTCTTTGTGCCGCAGTGTTCGCAGAGGGCGATCCTCTCAGTCGGCTTCCCCTTGTCGTAGGTCATGAAAACGTAGTCAATAGCACCATCCGGAGCAACCGCAGCCGGCCGTTTCTTCGGAGCCGCCTTCGCCTCTGGTTTCGGTTTAACCACGGCCTTCGCCTTGGCTTGGGCCTTCGCCTTGGATTGGGCCTTCGCCTTGGCTTGGGCCTTCGCCTTGGATTGGGCCTTCGCCTTCGCTTGGGCCTTGGCCTTCGCCTTGGCTTGGGCCTTTTTGGGTTTCGGCTTCGATCCTGAAGCTGCTGTGGTATCCATGAAAGCAGGCTTTCGGTTTCTGGCCAAAAGAAGCAGATCTAAGTCTGTGATTTTTTTGGACTCTGCAGCAGCCGAACCGGAAGGAGCCGAAGCGGAAGGAGCCGAACCGGGAGGAGCAGAACCGGAAGGAGCAGCACCGGAAGGAGCAGCACTGGAAGGAGCAGCACTGTCTGTAGACTTGAGGACACCGTCGAACAAAAGGTGCAATGCAGCATTTTGGGTCTTGACCTCTTCGAGAGAGCTCTCCTTCCTGGCTTTGTTGTTAGACGAGGGTGAGGGACACAGGTCAGCAAAAGAAACCATGAAGGTCATGTCCACATCGGATTCAGAACCGTCTCCGCCATCCTCGGCGGCCGCTTCAGCCTCGTCTGCATTCAGCTCGATCCTGTCCATGACCATCATAACTTTCTTTTTCTCTTGCTCAGAAAGCCGCTGGAAAGCACGAGCTCTGGAATCTTTGCTGACTTTGAGCTGCCGGTACCAAGACAGCACGATTCTCACCGTAACATCCACGTTATCAATGAACTTCGTCTTCTCGAAGCCACTGGTATTGGTCACAACACCAGCCAAGATGCAAGCTTCCAGCGCTGGAACCAGCACTCTGCGGAGTACCTTGGTATTTTTACAAACATCGCACACCAAGTCATAGGCCAAGCAGGAAAAGCGAGCCATCCACCGTCCATCAGGTTTCGATCTAAAGCTCCATGTACGGGGCCCGTCCGGGCCCGGAACGATGATTGACCATAAGTCAGTGGTGCTCCTGTCCCTCAAATGGGCGGTGATGCAAGTTTGCACATCTGCAACCGACACAGTCGAGTCAGCACAGACTCGCTTGCGGCTCGGCTGTCTCGTGATTTGCATCAGACGATCCAGACGACAACAAGCCATGGTGTGTTGCTAGTGACTACCATCACAAAACTTTTACAAAGAGAAAGCACAGGACTGAAACTGCCGCACTTTTCATAATCTACCGAAATACAATGACACACAGATCTGGCAGGAGGTCCTGCCACCAGCATAAAGAGCTTTGACCGTGTGACGGTCGCACTCTTCGATCCATCAAAAAAATGTTACAGAGAGAAAGCACAGGACTGAAACTGCCGCACTTTTCATAATCTACCGAAATACAATGACACACAGATCTGGCAGGAGGTCCTGCCACCAGCATAAAGAGCTTCCCCAAAGCCCAACTCCGAGGATGTCCTGTGCCAGCTTAGGGTTCAGGGTTTATGGTTTTATAGGGTTTAGGTTTTATAGGGTTTACGACCGTGTCCCGGTCGCACTCTTCGATCCATCAAAAAAATGTTACAGAGAGAAAGCACAGGACTGAAACTGCCGCACTTTTCATAATCTACCGAAATACAATGACACACAGATCTGGCAGGAGGTCCTGCCACCAGCACAAAAAGAGCTTCGCCAAAGCCCGACTCCGAGGATGTCCTGTGCCAGCTTAGGGTTCAGGGTTTATGGTTTTATAGGGTTTAGGTTTTATAGGGTTTACGACCGTGTCCCGGTCGCACTCTTCGATCCATCAAAAAAATGTTACAGAGAGAAAGCACAGGACTGAAACTGCCGCACTTTTCATAATCTACCGAAATACAATGACACACAGATCTGGCAGGAGGTCCTGCCACCAGCACAAAAAGAGCTTCGCCAAAGCCCAACTCCGAGGATGTCCTGTGCCAGCTTAGGGTTCAGGGTTTATGGTTTTATAGGGTTTAGGTTTTAGGGTTTACGGTTTAGGGTTTAGGGTTTCAGGATGTCCGAAACAGAAAGAGAAGACCGATAAAGCTTTTTGACACCATTGTATTTTGTTCTTTGTCCCCTATCGACAACTCCCTCTATATAAAAACCCTAAACCCTAAGCCCTCCAAACCAACCTTTATGTTTATATCTGTGTATATCTGGAAAGGGAGGTCCTGCCACCCAATGACAGAGCTTTTCGCCGATGTACACTTCCACGGGTGTCCTGTGCCACCAAACACAGAAGATGGACACTGTGATTTTGCAACACACCCTTTTGGAAACGAGGTCCTGCCACCACACGAGAGAGAGTCCCGAATGTCCATTCCCAAGGATTTCCTGTGCCAGCACAAAGCAAAAAAAACATGTTATGAGTTGTGCCACACTCTTAGCAACACCACAGGTCCTGCCACCGTAGGAGGCCGAGTCGCCGATGTCAGTGTCGAGGAAACCAGGTCCTGCCACCGTAGGAGACAGAGTCGCAAATGTCAGTGTCGAAGGTTACAGTACTTATGGATTCCGCTGGGTTCTTCGCTGGATCTTTTTTAATGCATCACATTCCAGCATGTGGTTTCGCAGTTTGTGATATGCAGTCGGAGGACAGAAAGCACAGGGGCAAGACGGCAGCCCTCTCCCCTGCCCGAACTCGGTGTAACACCAAGAAAAGGGTTTAGGATTTATAGGGTTTAGGATTTAGGATTTAGGATTCAGGGTTCAAGTTTAAGGAACAGGGGAGCTCCGTGGCGCAGAAAATGCCACACCTGTGTGCGAGGCGGCCTACAGCTATTCCCGCCGGGCCTCCCCTGCCCCTAACTCGGTGTAACACCAAGAAAGGAACAGTGGAGTGCACCCGGGCTCACATGTCAAAACTCCCCTCCCCTGCCCTAACTCGGTGTAACACCAAGAAAGGAACAGGGGAGTGCAGGGGACCCAAACCTCCCCTGCCCTAACTCGGTGTAACACCAAGAAAGGACAGGGGGGTGCTTGTTGGCTCAGTCCTTCACCTCTTGGATGGACATCACCCAAACCCAGAAGCCGTCCTCCATGATCTGATACCAACAGATGATGAGGATTACCGGGTTCGCGAGGCGAGCGAAATCCAAGCCCGACAGATCCTCGTAGTCGGCATCCTCCTGCCTCTGGATCAAAACCACAGGCCACCAGCTCCCATCAGAGTGAAGCTCGGGTGACTGCAAAACCACCTGAGGGTTCCTTTGCAGGTACGTGTGGAGGCAAAGATGGTTTTGGGAGTATGTGGCATTCTTGTACTTCCCACTCGTCGGGGCATAGTTCACCCATGCCAAGTGGTACTTGGCCACCTCCTTGGGCTCGATCTTGTAGGTCTTCGCATTGTTCGAGCTCCCGTACTTCACCTGCATGGGCTTCTTCTGGTGCATCGACTTCACCAGGGTTGGGAGCTTTTCAACGTCGCCCCAGTACTCCTTGGCCCGCTCCAAGGACAGCTCCCTCAGCCCCCCACCGAATCGCCTCACCATGGTGAAAGAGGTCTGCACCTGGTTTAGGGTTTAGGGTTGAGGGTTTAGGGTTTGGGGTCGAGGGTCTAGGGTTTAAGGTTTAGGGTGCCCTCTCCCCTGCCCTAACTCGGTGTAACACCAAGAAAGGGTTTAGGGTTTGGGGTTTAGGGTTCCTTTGACCTCCTCGGAAGTCATCTCGAAGCCGGGGTCCAGCATGTAGTGCGACTGCAGGTGCTCCTTCATGTACGCAAGGTGATTCTTGTTGTTCACATGGTTGGTGTCCAAAACCTTCTTGCAGAAGGGGCACATCTCCATGGAAGCGAGCAGCACCTGGTTGGCACGGCGGACCTGGATCTCGTTGATCTCCGGCAGCCTCATCTCGGGTGTCTCCAAGTGCTCCGTGAAGAGCCTGCCCATGAGATTCTCCTTCTGGTTCTCCTCCAGCTGCTTCAGCACGGCTTCATTGAGCATGGAACTCCCCCCTTTGTGCCGGTAACTCTTCACCATCTCGTCCAGCTGGTCGATGCCCAGCTTGTCCGCCTCCTCCTTTGTCAGGAGGCCTTTGAAAACCAGTGCCTTCCTGGCCTGTTTGGCTCTGCGAGCGGGGCCTCTATGCGACTCCGGTTTGCAGTTGCTTCGCTTCGTACTCGTAAACGTCTCGTTCTCGGAAGGCGGGTCTGCCTCCTCCTGGTCCAGCTCCAGCAAGTCCTCCTCCGGAACTTTGGTGGTTTCGGTGCGGGAATCGAGGGCCTCAAGGGCCGTCTTGTCCAACTTCTTCACACTCCCGCTGGCCCGCTCCATGGCGAAGCACACAAAGATCTTCGAATTTAGATGTGTATAAAGCTGCCTGCTGTTGGCAGAGGCTCCATGTCGACACACACAAAGATACATACATATATATATATACACACTAAAAGATGTGTGTCTACAAACATATGCTTTCGCAACATGTCTTAAGACCACAAACTGCCGCTCGCTAACTCGGTGTAACACCAAGAAAGACGGACCGAGGGCAGAGTGTATAGATGTATATGTGTATAGATGTATATATATATATACATATATACATATATATATATATAGATACATATATATATATATAAAGCTGTTTGCTGCTGCACACGGCTTCAAACCACATGTGTGTGAACATCTCTATAAAAACATGTGCTTTCGCAACCCGTCTTAGATGTAAAGCTGTGCTTGCTGCTGTGGTTCGCGACCACACACGGCTTCAAACGTCTGCACGTGTGGGAACTTGCTTTGGCCTCCGGCCTTGAGCAAAACCAGAAACACACAGACCATCTCTGTCTCTGTCCGTGACGACACACACACAGAAGTACACAGATCGAGATCCAACAGGAGGTCCTGCCACCAAAAGACCGAGAATGTTCGCCAGGACCACGAGGAGCTCCAGATCTTCGCTTCGCCTGTCCTGTGCCACCACACAAAGAAGAAAAGATCACAAAGACCGAGAGCATTCCGAACAAGTCCTGCCAGCGCCATAGGAGACAGCTTATAGCCCATGTGCATGTCACCTCTGCTCCTGCCACCAAAGACAAAAAACATGTTCCAAGCTCTTCCTGCTCCCCTGCTATAGCCCAAGAAGCCCGGCCTTGTTAGCGATGGCGGCGTTTCTGTGGCGAAAAGCCGGCCATGCAGGGCCGTCACATCATGTCACACTGTGCACATCTATCAACGATACACAGGATTGAACTTTTGTTCTGCTCTTCTCTCACTCAACCTATATATATATATATATCTCGACAACCTTCAGGATATATATATATCCTAAACCAGAAAATATAATCAAAAGCACCTATATTTTATTTTCATAATAAATGCAAAAGGATGTCCTCTGCCAAGTGCGAGAGACCTATATATACCCCTGCCCTAACTCGGTGTAACACCAAGAAAGGGACAGGGGCGGGCTTCAGAAGAGACGAGAAGACACTGCCCGGCAGCCCTAGTCCGAATCACCACAACTGTTCAACTGCAACTGCCTGTAGTGTGCACACACAACTGTGCAACTGCAAAACTGCACAACTCTGCAACTCAGACAAAATCAAGTGGCCTTCCCCGTGGTCTTTGCAAACACCAGTGTAAGTCTCACCTCCACTCGGCCAGGGTGGATCCGCCATGCCTGAGAGGTGTGCACCTGAAGCCCTTGGGGGCGTAGTTGACCCATGCCAGGTGCAACTTGGCCACAGACTCAAGCAGCATCGCAAGGTGAGCCGCTTGATGCCCTGAGACCTTGTTCGAGTCCAGGGAGAGTTTATCCACAGGCTCGAACTGGTACGTCTTCGCAGTGTGCGAGGTTCCGTACTTTACCTGCATGGGCCTGTACTGGTGATTCGGACTTGCCCTCAAGCCGCAGGCCAGTGGCACTGCAGTGATGTATGGCGGGGGGTAGGTGATACTGTCACAACTGCACAACAGCACGACCGCAATCTCTCGCTCTCTCGCTCTGAGGCTCTCTCTTTCTCTCTTTCTCTGCTTCTGTCTTTTTTTTTACCAAAACAAGACAAGTCATGCAGAACACCGGCGGATCTATACTTAGCAAGAGACCTACCCCTGCCCTAACTCGGTGTAACACCAAGAAAGGGACAGGGGCGGGCACAACTGCAACTGCAAAACGGCAACGGCATTACAATTCACAAGCTCTCACCTGAGGCCACGGCTCAAAAACTTCGATCGGCCTCCCATGTTGCAGAGAGGACACTCCGGTGCCGACCTCGGACCCAGCCAGCACGTTATAGCCCATGTGTCTGGCTGTCATCACCAGGTGTCCGCTCTGGTGGTTGGCCTCAAGTCTTCGGTCGGGTCCTTCTTCCGCGGTCCCCCACTGCGACCCCATGCCCGGCCATCGGCATGCAAGTGCAGCTGGTGAATCAAAATTGGACACACTGCAACTTGTTGGTAGGGTTTGAGAACTCCATGCAAAACCACACAAGCACGACACCGACAAAATCAAGTGGCCTTCCCCGTGGTCTTTGCAAACACCAGTGTAAGTCTCACCTCCACTCGGCCAGGGTGGATCCGCCATGCCTGAGGGGTGTGCACCTTCCTTCAGAGGTCAGGAGTGTGCTTCCGGTTGTGCCGCCCCCGAAAGCCCGAACGGAAGCTTGTCTGCTTCCTCCTTTGAGATTGACCCCTTTGTGAACGAGCGCCTCGTTGGCCCGTTTGGCCTGAAGCCCATGACCTCTGAGCCGGTCGTACTCTCCGCCGGCTCTTCTGGCCCATGATCTCAGTGACCAAACCTGTTGAGGAGACTACAGTCGAAGTCTTCCGCCTTCAACTGGACCCAGATTTGCCCGTGGAGGAGTGGTGCAGGGACTTGCCCTCAAGCCGCAGGCCAGTGGCACTGCAGTGATGTATGGCGGGGGGTAGGTGATACTCTCCCACAACTGCACAACAGCACGACCGCAATCTCTCGCTCTCAAGCTCTCTCTTTCTCTCTTTTTCTCTTTTTCTGTCTTGCTTTGTTTACCACAAAACAAAAGACAAGCCATGCACAGAACACCGGCGTTTTTTCCATCATTTCAAAAACCGTCTCCGAAGTTACGGATCTACTTTGCGAAGTTACGGATCTATATACTTTGCCCTAACTCGGTGTAACACCAAGAAAGGGGCAGGGGCGGCCTTGAGAAGACACGGCCCGGCAGCCCTAGTCCGAATCACAAAAGATCTTACTTTGCTGACTTCCGCCGCTTCACCCAGTCACAGCCAGCTGCCGCCTCTTCGGCCGCCGCGGCCGCCCGCTTCTTCTCCGCCCGCTTCTTCTTGTCATCCTGCTTGCCATCGCGCGGCAGCGAAATGATCTCCTCCAAGTCGATCCGCTTGATGATGTCCTTGACATGTCGCTTGGCCATCACCAAACACTCCTCCTCATCGGGCACGTCCTGCTGAACGCAAATCCGCATGGACACCGACCGGAGCACCTTCGCCAGCTGCTCCCTCTCAGCAGGCTCCACCATGCTGTGCACTCGCGGACCTATATATAGACCAGACCTATATGTTTGTGGCATGCTGCATGTGCTGCTGTGGTTGCTGTTCCTGCTGTTTTGCTACTGTTCCTGCTGCCCGGCTGTGAGCAATAATGCAGACACATAACATAGATTTGAGTCATTTTCACTATACTTTTTCGGCACTTTTGCACTTTCCCGGTGCCTGGTTGGTGTATAATTCTATATACTTTTTCGGCACTTTTGCACTTTCCCGGTGCCTGGTTGGTGTAGAATTTACACCCCAGGGGTGTAATTTACACCCCGAAATTTACACCCAAAAGTGTAAATTTTTTACACCCCAATTTTGGAGTATAAACAATTTATACCCCATTTTGCGTGTAAATTATCCGAAAGTGTAAATTTACACCCAAAAGATCTATCAGGTTTCTCGAGCTGGTCTACATTGGCACTGGCAGAGGTGAGGTCGGAAAGGTCGACGAAAGGCAGTTCAGGAACAACTGCCCGGACACGGGTGATGGACTTGGCAATGGCACGCACCAGATCCTGTCGCCAGGGCTGTTGCCTAAGCTGATGGAGTCGCTGTGCCAACCGACACAACGCCTGCAAGCCAGGCGACTCATGGCCACGTCTCGATGGCCTTGCTGCCTGACGGGTCTGACGTTCCGGGTTCCATAATTCACTGCGGCGGGGCCCCCTCGGGGCGATACCCAAAAGGACCTCAGCCAGGTTTGACAACTTAACCCAAGCATCCTCAATCCTATGGGCATTCACTAGCTGCTGGAACTCATGCTCGCTGTCCACAATGGCTACGCGTTGCTCAGCCTCGGTTGGTGTCTCAACCGGGGCCTCAGGAAACTTGGGCACCCTCCAAGTGGGAGGATACAGCTCGGCCCCAAAGTCGTAGCTCACGAGGGCATGGTCTGACAAACCCGGCTGGCGCATGGTCTGGACACGGAGTGTACTCAGACCAGGGTGGCATAGCCCAAAGTCAATGCGACGAATGTTGCCTGGGCTAGTTGCTGGCAGGGGTGCAGTCGCGGACTCATCTGCAGCACGTAGTTGACCTGTTGCAAGGGCAACCGAGACGGGTCCCTCCTCCTGTGTGATGTTAAAATCGCCAAGGATCAAGAAATGCCCCCCAAATGCCATGCAAGCTTCGTGCAGTTCTGCAAAAGCTTCATAAGTTCGCTGCGAGCTGTCAGCAAACCCATAGAAGCTAACTACAAGGATGTGGTGGTGCACCTCCCCACACGGCCAAGCCACCAAACCGGCGGCACATCGTGGTTCCGCGATGGTCACCGGCAACTTGACCGGAGTCATGGCCAAGCTGGATACCAAAGCAACACGGTGCAAACTTCCACGATCAGGTGTGCTGTAGACAATGCCACAGCCTTTCGCACGCCATTCATTGGCGTAGCTCACTGCCGAGGTTGTGTTTATGTCAATCTCCTGGAAAGAGGCGATTGCAGCTTTGACTTCACACATCGCCCCATGCATTGCAGCAGAGCTACTAATACCCTTCTTGTTGACATTACAGGTCAGAACCGAGATGAATTTTGCGAAGGGGGATCACGGATGGCTACGAGGGCCGACTCGAAAGTCGCTTGCACCTGTTCATGCGTAAGGCCCGGGACCCTTGAGTCTCCCAACCAGGCCCTGAGCCGTTCAGTGCGTTCGGTCTGCCGATCAATGATGTGCTGAGCTCGCGGCTTAGGGCACTTGGCTCCAGTGCGCAACTCAGGCTTTTCATTGAATATGTGGCCGCAGCGCCGGCACTTAATCCAGTTTTTGAAGCTACACCGAACGATGCGTCTGTCGGCGGCCTTTGTGCGCCTCTTCCCTTGCTTCGCCGGCTTGGCATATGTCGGGGTGGGCCACAAAAACGGCACGCAATAACTCGGCAGCTTTGCACTCACTAGTGTCACGCTTGCACGACGTAATCGACTAATGCGCTGCGCTGCTTGCACCGCTTGCTGGGGGCCCTGGCGTCGCTTCTGTCGCCTCAGGATTTCTTTCTATCTTTCCTTATCAATCCGCGGATGCTTCAGGCCCCGATGGTCAAGCTTGAGGTGCCACGACACGCTGCGCGACATTCGCGCCTCCTCTTCCTTAGTGATGCCAAGGTCACACAAGGGGCACTTCCAGGCAACATCATCACCTGGTCGAACTCGGATCATGCGTGCAGTGTGCACCTCACTCAGAGTGTTCATGACACCATGGCCTGGGTGATGCCGTTTCATGTGGTATGCCTTGAAATCAAGAAGCTGCCTGCAGTTGGTGCCTCGCCGTTTGTAGTTGCACAATCTGCACTGAAAGAGTTTCAGCCGCAACATCTCAGCAAGATCATCCGGTGGCTCATAACGCCTACGGGGTGGAGGCGGGGCATCAGGAGGTAGGGGCGGGCCAGGAACGAGCTCGGCTGTATCCTGCACGGTTCCAGCGCTGTTACGTCCACAGGAGGAAACATCAAACCCACGCCCGCTGCCAGCACGCACCTGTGATTTGGGCGTACAACTTCCTCCACGGGATTGCTTCTTTGGTGACCTTCCGCGTCGCGACGATGGCCTGGAGCCTGTCACCTCTGTGCGCAAATCAGCTGCCCGGGTGCCACGGCCGACACTTGATGCAGTTTCTGTGCGCAGCTCGGAGATGCCTCCCACAAGGAATCCGCCACACGGGTCGGCAACAACATCAAGCAACTCCTTTGGGTAAGCGGCACCAGTCGGGGCGAGGTAATCGAAATGATTCGAACTGTAGAAGACACAATGGGTTGTAGAGGCCCACTTCTTACCATAAGCTACAACTGGGAAGTTGGCGTCCTCGGGAATGAGTACGACCTTGGTTTTGGTGAGCTTGCACAGGGCTCGCAATTCAAGGTCCCCAGAAAAGGACCCCGGCTTGAAGATTGCTTGGACAAACGCCTCCCAGCTCTCGCACTGGTTGCCATCTGGCCCCTTGGACCCGTCATCCTTCCAATCTTTCTCGTACCACTCCGGATGGGCCTGTATGTGTGTTGCCACTCTGGCTCGTAACTCCAAATGATGGAACGTTGGTTCTTTCCGTCCTTTGTTTAGGGCACAAGCAATGGTCCTATACATGCAATTTCCGTCCTTTTCTTGAGCCTCGATCTTGGTCCCCTCCGGCGGCTGCCGTTGGAGAGCTTTCTGCCGCTTGGGAGCGGACACCGGCTTCGTGGCATCATTAGCATTAGCTGGTGTAGTACCTGGTGCCTGTGCACTGCCATCGGTCGAGGAGTTAACAGCAGGGAGGCTAACGGTAACTGGGACAGGGTCCAATGCACTTTTTCGGTCGACAAAAGGGACCGAACCACCATGGATGGCTCGTTGCTGCATGGTGGCCTCTCGGGGCGGGGCAAGCTTAGCCCAAGCCACAATGTGGTCATCATCAACTTCGATTGCTATCGGCAGCAGATCAACCTCATTCCCTCGGCAGCACGCGCCTTTGAAAATGAAGTTCTTAGTGCCACGCTTGTGCACCTGTCGGATAATGCTCAAGTCTTGAAACAAAGGCTCAAGGATGGTCCTGGCTTGGTCCATGTCAATCGTTCGCGGCACACCTTCGAAAATCCAAATGCGCTGGACCTTAGTGGTTGCATCTGCGTGGTGCCGGCTTCCAAGCTGCTGGCCTCGGCATGCTAATCCCAGGGCTCCTTTGGATCGCATAGCCCTTGCGAGGTAAACCCCGCTAGGCTCATCTTTGAAGCGCTCGATCCACTGCACATACTGATCAGAAGACTTTTCCCTGGGGGCTTGAACAAAGACACCACCAGATCCCGATTGAGCCAACAATGTTGGGGCATCAGCGGTGCTAATCTTAATCACCCCGAAGATCTGGCGACGGTTCCCCGGGAGCACTTCCTCAGTCCACTTGAAAGCGTCAATAAGCTGGACACGATGCAAAGCAGCCCACTGCGCAACTTGAGCCCGGGGTGAAGAACCGAACTTCTTCCAGGCTTCTGCAGCAATGAAATCCTGAGGTACCTTTACATACAAAACGGTGGCATCCTTGGCTATCACCTTAGCTGCCGTGGTAAGGCCTTTGGGCTTGGCTGCGTCCAGGCCATCGCTTGTGACTTGGTGCACAAAGGAATCAGCGAACCTGACGAAATAACCGGCCTTGACCGGCACCCGCTGCCTAAGGTTGGATGTGTCGCTCTTTCGGTCTTCCGGCTTGCGATCCTTGGCAAACTCGATTAGCAACACACTGTGCGGCTTATTAGAGGCTTTCAGCATAGTCTTAGCAGTCTCAACTTGGGCCGGCAAGCACTGCACCACCGCCTGGAAACTAGCATCCTTGCTGGCCTCCACCTTGGTGGCCAGCTGGTCGTACCTGATGATAGCTGGATCCCAGTCCTGTTGTCGAAGCTCAAAGGAGTCCTGCTGGTCACGCCGGCGGGTGACGACAGTCCAATCGGCCTCCTCGGGAGGCTTTCCGGCGACCTTTCCTTTGCCCTTGCCCTTTGGCCGCTCTGCCGGGGTATCTGCGCTCTTGCCTTTCCCTTTGCTTTTGCCCTTGCTCGGTCCTGGCGTGCTTGCCGGTGGCGTCGGTGAGGGGGCCTGCAGCGCTCCGGACCCTCCAGCCAAGACCTTTCGAAGGGCAGCTTTCTTAAGCTTAGCCTTTTTCTTCCGCTGGTTCCGCGGTGACTGGCTTTGGGGCACGGCTAAGCCCGCATGCGACAATGTTTGCTGAACGGCCTGCTGCACAACTTGCGTTATCATACCCTTTAGGGCCTCAACTAAACCCGGGCCTAAACCACCTAGAACCTCAAGGCCTGCAGTGGGGGCGGTCGGTCCGGGGTGGCTTGCTTCCCCAATGCGCACTCCATTGCTCGGCCATCCACGCCACAGCGCTCCGGAAACATTGGAGACGAAGCCGAAACAACAGCTCAAGCCCCATGCTGGCCTAAAGCCGCCCGATCCCAAGCATCCAGATTCGAGGCCACCAACATGGCCCGCGGTGTTCTGCGCACAGCCACAGCCAGACCCGACGGAGCTCTCGTCAGCCTCACTGTCAAAAGCAGCTTGCATGGCTTCTCGGCGTGCCCGGCGGCCACGGCGCCTACAACTTGCCGGCTGCCTTTTGCGGCGCTTCGGCCGCCATCTGACGGGTCGATGGGTCCATGCCCTTCTCTGGCCGCCCACCCACTTAGCCGCACCAACGCGCCGGAAAGCGCCTCGTCTGCGTGCGCCATTGGCGCCTGCAGCCCTCGGCCGCGCGGCCACACTGATCCCGTCTTTGCTGTCCACTGGAGTTGCCCTCAAAGCGGAGTCTGCTGTCTGGCTTTCTGCCTCCACTTCCAGCACACAGGCGGAGGCTATATCATTGATCTCATCAGAGGTAGGCGAAATGGCTTCTTGGTCGGTGGCCATCACATCTGCAATTGGCGTCGAAGACGAACGGGAACATGTGTCTCCTACCGCCGCTGGCTCAAAGCAACCCATGCTAAGCCAGGATTCCTCGTGATTTGCGCCCACTTGCATCCCAGCCACCAGCTGAGAGCCTATGGTCCTTTCAAGCTGCAATGAGGTCCCACAACATGCAGCTAGGACACCATCGATGGTCTGCAAGGGGTCAGGCCACCATGTTCCGTCTCTGATGTTCTCTGTGATCAATGTTCCAGGTGAAGGAGACATGGCTCGACTACCTAGACCAAGTTTAGCACCAGTACCCTACTGGTCCAGCTTGCGCCACGGGGAGGCACTTGGTCTGAGCCACAAGCTATCGCGAGCGCTGGAACCGGCCCAGTGCCGGAATCTGCTGAATCGCATTGCTTGAATCGAGCGTTCTTGATCAGGAATGGTGCTTGAATCGGCGGTGATCGAACTGGTGACATGCTCGAATCGCTAGCGATGCTCGTGCTTGAATCGTGGTGCTCGAACCGGGGCCAGTGCTCGAATCGCGCGTTTACGTTTCTCTGGAATCTGGAACCGACCATGTGGTGAGGAAAGCTGGAATCCATGCTGAAGACCACAGTGACAGGAAGAGGATCTTATACAGCAACTTCGACTCACACCAGTCCCCATCAAGCCCAAGAAAGATCCCTTTCGTGCTACACGTCAACATGCCGTGTCAGGGTGCTCATGTTGGTCTCTCTACATGTGGCCCTGTTGCGTGATGGCTCGGCAATTTTTGAAAATGTCTGCTTGCACTGCGAGGCCTTAGGCCTCCCGTCGCAGAAGTGAGACACAATCTATTAAAACGTTCACATAATTGTCGAGAGCCTTCGCTGCCGGACCGTCCGCGTGCAAGAGCATCGGAGTGTCCATTTGTCAAAGCACTACATTCAAAATTCCTGAGGCGATTTCTTTAGCTTCGGCTCCTGGTCGTCCTTGTGGCTTCAGCCCACTGACTGCCTCACCCCTGTTGTGGGACAAAATGTAGGACTCCAATGCTGTAGCGCCTTCTTGCTGATGAAGAACCTATCTTGAAATAATGAAAGCCTACTGCTCCGAGCCTGGAGTCCTGAGGCGTCTCCGCTGCAAGATTTCCACTCAGGACCGGGAAGTGGCTCACGGTTGCGAAGCCGTCGGCGCCTGGTCTCTTCGGTGTCCGAGTGTCGCTACATTTGGATCACTGACATTCTAAACCCTCAAGCCCTAACCCCCGAAACCCTAAAGCCCCAAGCCCCTCCAACCCCTAAAGTCCCTAAAGCCCTAGAAGCCGAAGCCTTCGGCTTCGATGGAGACCGCGAGTGGCTGCGCTCCGTTCGCTCCGAGCGCTTTCCGGGAGATTGGCTCCCAGAGCGGCTCCGTGAGCTGGCGCCTCCAAAGCATGCACTTTATTTATACGATAACATATTTGAATAAGAACAATGATGCTCGATGCTCATAATAATAAGAGTAATTAATAAGAATAAGAACAGTAAGAATACAACATAAGAGTAACAACAAAAACGAAAAATACCAACACAAATGAGGCTGATACACTGATAGTACTAATCATAATCCTCATAATAGTAATAGAAACAATGCTAATAATAACAACCATCATCATAAGTAGCAGTGATCATAAGCACAACAGTAATACTACTACTGGTCATAATGACAAGAATAACAATATTAGTTATGATACCGATGACAGCAGTAATAATGATACTAGTACTCGTAATAATGGTAATAGTACTAGTACAGTGTGCCGGGAAACGAGGGCCGATATTTGACCCATCTTGGTTTTTTGGGGGCGGGCAAGATAGGCGCGCAAGCTTGCCAAAAAAACACTTGCACCACTGGGGGGGAATCTTGGTCATTTTGCCTTGTACCACTTGCACCACGGACCAAGATGGGCAAGATTAGCAAAATCTTGGCAAACAGCGGCCCTCAATTCCCGGCACAAGCACAATGTAATAGTATAACAAAAACAGCTAGCAATAACAACAACAATAAACATTACAATAACAAGAATGACCAGGGTAATAATTGTAATATCAAAAATAGTCGTAATTATAACCATCATGATGATGACAAGGGTACTAATGATGATAACATGTATATGTGCGTGTATATATATATGTATATGCATGCCTGAAAGAAAGAACAAATAATGAATGAACGAACGAATGCATATGTATATGTATGTATGTACTTATGTATTATCTTATGTTCCCTGGCTCCTATTCTCATCGTCCTCATCGCCACTACCTGGAAGTTTGGCAGTGTTGCTAATGTAGTTTGCGCTTGACGCTGCTGAGGCCAGAGCAGTCTGTAGCTTCAGAAGAACTTCAACGAACCATTTCAGGAAGAGGGATTTGGATGTGGGGAGCCCGTTCAAGAGTGCAAAGTACCTTTGCTGCAAGAGCAGAACTGTGTGCTGGAGCAAGCAACTGAGGTGACAGGCTTTTCAAGAGCCAACTCTCGAGATGGTTGCAGCGGAACGACTAGGGCTTGTGATTATTCTGCAGCTAGTCCTGAGGGTCGCCTGAGCAGGAACAACGAAAGAGCATTCTGACAGCATTCTGTTTAGGATCTTCGGGATGGGGCTCGGCTTGCATGCCATTAGGAGCATCAGCATTTAAGACTTTGTAATTTCCGCCCGCTCAGCAGTGAATCACGGCCTGCTGGTACAAACGCCGTCGGCAGCACCACAGGTGCTCCTGGACGCTCCAGGATGCTCCTGACAAAACTTCAGGGATCCGTGGCTGCAGGGGATGAGCGGCTGCTTGAATGGGTTTGAGGATTTCACGGGTTGAGGCCGAACTTCAAGACTTGGGTGGCAATCGTAACCACCAAGCCAAAAGAAAGTACAGGTTGAAACAGCTCGGTGAAGATGCCTCGCATTCAGGTTCGATATGCCCTGGATGTTGTCGAGATTGATGTTCGGATCGTCGCTGCCTCGGTCTTCCGAAAAAACAAGAGCGGTCCTCGACATGACATGGACCAAATTGACGACACGGTCCTGACCGAGCTGGAACACTACTCGGAACATCTGAGCTTCTGGCCACTTAGTGAGAAGGCAGTCTTCTTCTTGGCCTTTCAGGCTGTCCCAAACCGGGGCAAGAGGGCGCAAGTGCGCGAATCCTTGTGGGACCCGACCTGATCCACAGCATCTTGAAGAAGATGCCCGGGCCTGCAGACTTGGCCGTGCCCGTGGAGGAGGCTGTGCCGCCGTGCCAGGTATGCTTGCAAATGTTTCCATGGTCTGCCCTCCATGTGCTGATAAGGTCCGGGCATCAGAGAATTGGCCTCAAGCTGGCTCTCGTTCCACGCAGCCAGAGCCAATGGAGATCACAAGGACACAGCATGCCAATGCTGGGGCGCTTGCAACATCCTGCACGGATGGTGGGGCACCTGCTATGGCTACCCAACTTCGGCAGGCTTTTTGCAGGACGTTGCGTCTCTTTTCATCCGGCAAGAATTGAACCGATCCCAGAACAATTGAAAAGACCCCAAAGTACCCCCATTCCGAGCAACGCCGATCAGCGGGCACGACTCGTGCCTCCCAGACTAGATCGCATTGCCTCAGTCGGAAGTCGCTGGCATCGTCGCAAAAAAGCTCGGAGAGACTCAGGGCACTTTTTCCTATGCCAGGTTCAGGGAATAGGCTGATTAGGTTTAGGAGAATAGTCTTTGACTGCATTCGTCGCTTTGGTGCAGGCTGACTCGCGGGACTTCCGGCTGTGTTGTGCAGAAGCCACTTCCACGCCAGGCTGTGTACCATTCCATTTGTGACAGGCGCTTGGTGGTGATGGTTACTTCATTTCTGCCACCATGGTTCTTTTGAATTATCGCGCTTGTTACTTGCAAAGTGTATGCAACCTACCTTGGTGTCGGCAGCCGCTCTACGGCTGTTCACATTGACACAGTCTGATGCACAGTCGCGTCCTTTACACATTCAGAAGTAGAAAGCACACTGTTCCAGAAGACTTCACGTTGGGATTCCGGCCTGCAGAAACAGCGTGGCATCTTTGAAGGACACTCCAGACTGGCGCAAGGCTGGCGATTCTTTCAGACAGGCTCCCCGTCGGGGTCCCTGTAGGAGTAAACTGCTGCTGACGCAGCTTCCTACCAACAAAACCCAGTTCAGAGCAATCCCGATGTGCGGATGCAGATCAGGCTCAGAGACCATGTGGCTTGCGAAGCCTGCACGGGCTGCAGGCCGCCGAGAGGTCGATCGTCAAGATCCGGCTTATGGCTCAAAGCTTCTGCGGAAACTCGGCAGATGACATTGGCAAAACATGATGGAGGCTAGCTGGCACGACCTCCCTCTGCTGGTTGAAGGAAAATTGATATGAGGAAAAGAGCATGCAAGCAACACAAACCACCGAAAACTAGCCAAGTCTTCGGATCCCTAAAGAAAACTTCAGCTGCCAACACCAGCAACATCGTCCAGTCATATGACAGACTAGAGCTCGGCCATCAGGCCCTGACAGGCAGTATCATGTGTAAGTAAGCACTTAACTTTATGTATGCATGCAGGCGTGCATGCATGTATTTTTGCAATAGACATATGCATATTATCTGCACATACAGGCACGTGTGTGAAATATATATTCAAACATGCATGCATGTATTCACGTATGATGTCTGCAAGCATGCCCACACCAAAACAGACTGCTCGGTTCTCTGGAAAGCTTGCAACACTGAAGGCAGGTAAGCACCAGAGCCTCGACCATACACTGGCGCAGGTCCATCAGAGCCCTGCCAGTGGTCACTCTGCTCATGCTAGTCGTTGCTATGTTGTCTACGCCCTGTCCCAGTAATGCACACGGAACGGAAATCTTGCAAGAGCAGACCCCGACGAATTCTCACTCGTGGCGAACTCTTTTCGCACCTGTCTTCCTTCTCTTCGGCCGTTTGCTCGCCTTGCCACCGTCGATGTTTCGTTCGGGTCAGGGCATGGGCTATGTCATCAGTGAAGGAAGGTACACAAAGCTCTCATACTCATATACATAGAGGCCGAATGCGCCAGACACCCGCAAAGAGACCTGCTTTGCATGCTGTTCCAAGTCCCTGCCGAGCCTTCTGTGCCATTCCTGCAGAGTTGGGCAGGGACACGGGCAGTGTTAGGTGAGCAAACCGGGTCACGTGTCTCACGATTCAAAGTTATCGGTCCCCCAAGCCCTTCCGCCTGCCTTGTAGACAATCGATTCATTCGTGCCTTGGTGCAGCTGACGTGCTGACATCCAGCTCGGGGCATCGGTTTGCATTCTTGTTGCTTTCTTTTCCGCAGCGGTCGTCCGAGGCAGAAAAAGCACAACCCTGACCTGACCGAGCGGTGAGATTTTATAAGACACGTCGCCCTGGGATTCCCGCTGACATATTCATGAAGGCGGCATCCACACTGCCAAACTTCCTGGCCGCAGGGATGGTCTTGGCCTCATGTTATGAACCATGCCGTAGTGCCGTAGTGGTTTGTGTCCGTATTCTGCTGAACGTCCTGTTTACCAGTTTACCATCTTGGAGCCCCTGCTCTCCTGGCATACTGTAATGCCGTGGCACCCTCATACCTAAGCGGGCCTGTCAAGGCTCTCCTGAACGCGCTTCACCAAGACCTGGAAGAGTCTCTGACGGATCGCTCTTTGCTCATCTCAGGCAGGCGAACATTCCTAGCTCTAAGCTGCTTCTCAACAGTTTTAGGCGCCCTCCCGCCTCAGCCTCGCTGCCTGCTTGCTCCGGAGGTTGACGTTTTGGAGGCTCCCTTGATGCCTCAATGACACCGAGTCAAGGAGCCAAGTGAGAGTGCGAGGATTGTGCAAGTCACACAAGGCTCCGGGCGGAGCGAGACGAACGAGACGAGCGAGGGGCTCGGCTTTCGGCTTTCCTGCTTTCCATGATGCAATGCTAAAGGCACCGTGAAGCCGGCACTCGAATGGAGGGAGAACGAAAATGCCGTCGAACCTGCCGCGAGACCGCCCCTTCCGGTCCGCCTTGGCAACGCCTCCAATGCGTCGGCTTCCAGGCCAGAATCATCTGGAGCCTCCTCAGAACGACATCCCTTCCCGCCCCGGATTCCAGAATGCTTTTGTTCGCTTCGGCCTGACTACCTGCCCAAGCCCGAAGCTCTTGTGAACACGTGCCAGATGAAGACGAAGGCCGGGACCCTCTCGTGGTCCGGTCGGGAGAAGGGATGCTTGGGACAGAGCGTTCTCGAGCGGCTTGAAGGGCTTGGCGAAGCCCTGTCGACAAAGGTGGCATAGGAAAGGCAGGTTTGAGCTGCGCGAATGAGGGCAGTCCCGACACTCTCCAAACAGCCCGACGCTGAAGCGACAGGAAGTGACCATGGTTCCGAACCGTTGCAAGACATGAGAGGCACAGGCTTCCTGCAAAGACGGCCACAAGGAATCAAGACGGCAGTATGCGCCAACCTTGCTGTCAGTGCTCAGCACGGAGACGGAGAGAACATCCTGGAGACTCCTGGCATCTGCGTCGAACAACGACGTTGCTTGGCAGGCCAACGGAGTGGATTGAGCAAGAGCAAGAGCAACAAGATGAGACAATCGTGACAGAAGTGGGGTCGGGGAACGGGCTCATGTATTCTAAGTCGTCGTCGGCTTGGTGGCAGCAGCAGATGCAGCTGCTTCAAACATCGGTAGCAGTAGTAGTCGTCGTCGTAGCATTGGTGGTAGTAAAAGTAGTAGCAGCAGCAGTAGCAGCAGTCTTGGCAGTTGTAGCAGTCGTCGTCGTAGTAGTAGTGGCAAATAGTAAGTCGTAAGTACAATCTAAACCGCAGCAAGTAACTAGTATGTAGTGGGCAGCTGCAGCTTCTGAGGGCGCTGCAGCAGCGTTACTAGCAGCAGCAGCCTCCGTCGGTGCTCAGGCTTCAGTAGAAGTCTCCAAAGCAGTACCGACCGCGGGACTAGGAGGAGGAGTGCCAGTGATGCTGCTCGTGCTGGACCAATTGTCAGCACTTTCTTCAAGATGGCAAGCAACGGCAACACGACCGCCACGGCAAGGGCAGCGTGGCCGGTCGACAACGACAGCAGCGACACCAGCAGCGGCTGCAACAGCAACAGCAGGGGCAGCAGCGGCAGCAACAGCGGTAGCGGCGAAGCTGATGGCAGCAGCGGCGATGGTGATGAGCAGGATGGCAGCTACTGACAGTGATGATATGAGATGAGAGTATGCTGGTGATGCTGATGCTCTGGGCTCCTGACACTGCAGCCATCACCATTAAACTCAGCAAAACACGTTTGCAAAAGACACTATGCCACAACCCTGACCATCATGCTGCTGCTGGCGCCAACTACGAAGATGGCACAAAGAGTATGAAGCAATGCCATTTGCGCATCACAGCAACCCGAGACCACCGGCACATGTCGGGTTTACTGGACTGCTTCAGGACCTGCAGCTTGGATGGCACGCATCACTTGAAACGGCGGACAGCTGCTCTCGAAAAATCCAGCTGTTGTCTGGAACGCGGTCGTTGACTCGCCTCTTGGATCTCGGTGCATGGAAGTGGAAGGGGAAACTCCACCAAAAGGTGCTCGTGCCTCGCGTCACAACTTGTATGAACCCATCGCAGTCGAGAACTGCACAAGCCTCTACTTGTAGCGGCAACATGCCATACTCAACCTCAAAAGACCAATGGAGCCCAAGCAAGTCGTTCTTGGCAGCTGTCACTCGACATGAACCGAAAGGTAAAACTCTGTCACATAGCTGTTGGAGTCATTTGGCTGGTTCGAAGAAACTTCACTTGCATACTAAGGCTCATGTAATCCCCACCGGGTTGACAGCAATGGCTGACGCGACAGGAAGTGCCGCAGTGGCAAGTTACGACATCTTGCTGCTGTGGGCCGCACATCATCGGCATCAGTGCGCACCTCGGAGACAAATCAGCTCAAGGGAGGTTTCACTCTGCTCAACGACCCGCGAAGAGTTGCGGAAAGGGCTCGGCTCGGCTCGGCGACATATTCGCCTTCGATGCTACCCGGGAGGCCACCTGCGACTGGAGGGTCGTGCAGTTGCTGACGGTATGTGGGGCCGGCCGAAGTCTTCGGAAATTCTACCCCACTTTCAGCGGTCCTCACTGAAGATAGCACCCGGCCTCCGACCCAGGCGGTGACCTGGACAGGAAAGAGTTCTATGCCCCTCTTTAGTTGGATGTGGTTTGTCCACCATCAGTTACGTAAAAAAACAGACAAGCGATATCATTCCGTCACGCACGAAATGCATGTGCATGTGCATCACGAACACATCCCGCGGCACCGGGCAGGCTTGCAGGCATTCTTGAAACAACTCATTACACACGTTCCCTGCAACAGTCTTGATTGGCCGTCGTGCAAACATCGTGTATTGTGTTTTTTCATGTTTCTCCTGTTGCACAAGCCCCTGTGCCAGTGCCTCATCTTTTGTAGCTGTATTGCGCCGTGAATGCTGATTCCGGGTCCCGAGCGCTTGTTGCCGCGGCTGCCCGGCTCCAACATAGAGCGCGTTGACGTCCGGAGCAAACGGGTCCGCTTTCTTGGACTGGCCACAGAACAGGGCCGATCGTGCACTGGCTTGCAGCTGCAGGTTCCGAAAAGGCTTCCCGCAGTAGTGGCTATCACCGCGGCGTGCCCGCCGTGCGAAGTTGATGCTGCGAACGGCTTCAACGCCCTGGAATCGGCCTCGGGCTGAATCAGGTTCAGAAGTGAGGCTCTCCTGCGGCTTTTCGATGGGCTCGTCTCCTGAGCGGATCCAGCTGAGCAAGCCGATGAGCATGACCGCATGCAAAAACTTCTGAGAACTTTTTTGACGTGTGATTTTGCAACAAGTTGCAACTCTGCCTTCAGACGAGTTGTTGCTTTTTGGCCTGTGAGAAGTTTTGCTCGATTTCACAATTGCAAGTTGGGAGCCGAACGGACTTCGAGTAGACGAACAAACAACTTGGAGTAGGGTTCACTGCTTTCAAGTCGAACTGTAGCGACAGCTCTCACCAAAGACGTGGCTGTGGCTCCTGAGCCTGACTGGAGCGAATCGCAGCAACACCTCGGGGTGCAGCTTTGAAACTTGGAACTTCGTAAAGCATCATACAAGTCTTGTCGACACTGCCGCCCCACAACTACTACCGGTTATCATGTTTCAAAACAACGTGCATCATGCCAAGAACCCGGCGAAGCTCTGCAGCAATGTTTGCTGGCCTGTCTTCGAGGAACAGCAAACAGCGCACAGCGAAGCTGAGGAAACCAAAGAAGCTGTGAGATTCATACGGCATATTATGGCATGATATCATACCGGCAATGCTAGGAGGCCGCCGCATGCTGATCATATGTCGAGGCCCTGCCTGCTTCGTTCCTGGCAGCAGGAGCATTGGAGGGACAGATGCACATTTGCAGTCTATGCGATAGAGAAAAAACCAATTATGCATCTCTGCCAGCATTGATGAGGCCAAATCCTGAAGTCCAAGCTCGCGACCTCTCGCTTCGGCGGCTTCGGCATGGCGCCCTCCCTCTGCTTCTGGGCCTTGGCCATCTCCAAGGCCTTCAGGGGCCGAGCGAAGCCACTTTAGATCTCTGGCATTCTGCTACACTGGCTATACTGTACCGTGTCATATTGCATTCTATTCGATTCCATATTCTGTCCTAGAGGAATTATTCTATTCTGTCCTACCATATGATGTTCGACTGCACTCCACACTCGAAAGTAGAGCCCAGGCCCAAGGCTAATTCCGGTGATTTACCCACGACCAAGGAAGAATCGCCTGGAGGAACGTCTGAGCTTTCTCCCCATCACGCGGGGGATGAACCTGGCAAAGCAACTCTTGACTGATCTTCTCAAACTAGTATAGTAAGTTTTATTACCATCGCAGTGTAGATGTACTGATATGCAAGACAAAGTAATAACGACCAGAGTAGTAACATCGATGAGAACAGCTGCAATTCATAAGGATATCAATATTGGTGGTAAGTAACAATACCAAATCTAGTCATTGGGGTAATGATCATAGCAAAAGCAGCAGTTGCCGTCTTGCCCTTGCACCACCTTCTCGGCTCTTTCGGGCCCTCCGCGCAGTCGCGGAGTTGGCCTGGAAAAGGTCGGTGTATCGTGCAGTGCGGTCTTGAGCTGGGCAGTCCTCTGTCAAGATCTGGCGCTTGAGTGAAGATTCAGGTTTCTCCCAAAACCACTGCGCTGCCTGGCTTCCGTGTTGATTAGAACTTTCCAGCCTGTCTCGTGGATCTCGTGCGCCCCTTCGCTTGTCCTCTGGTGGCATCGCCTTGCGTACTGCACTGGCAGATGGCGTGTCCAGACCTTCTGCCTGCGACTTTTGCTGCCATACCAAAGACTTTGCACAAATGACATGCATGATGGCCCTTCCACGCCTCCACACATTGCTAAATACTGCCTATAAAAACTGCTTGGATGGGGAATGCTACTGCCTGGATGGGGAAGCTCGGCGGCTTTGGCCGTAGCAAGTCTTCCAGGGCTGGCCTGTGCTGCGGCAGTGCGCAGAACATGGAAACGCCAATCGTATAAGCATCTCCGACGGCAGCTGATTTTCAGAGAACCAGCCTCGGGGAACTATCTTGAGGCGCTGGATCTGCCTCCTGTGGGCCGCGCACATCTAGAGCCGACAAGTGCCAATGGGCACCACGACAGCTAAGCGTCTCTCTGCAAGGTATTAGCCTCTCTGTTCTATGTTCCAGGGCCAAGGGCGAGGCGCGTGGGCTGACAGGATCGCTGCGTGGATCGTTCGGCCGCTCAGGGCTGGAGAGGGAGGCATCATCATGAGGCGATCTGGCAGGGGTAATTTGCCAGTGCTTTCTGAACGTCATAGCCAAAAGGAAGTCGACAGACATCTGATCTGTGTGATACGAATACCGGTCATTCGATTGAAGCTCTGCCGGCCTCCCTGCGGAGTTGCGACGTCCACGCCCTGGACTGGCCTTGCACTCTTATAGCTGGACATGATCTCGCATTCGGCCAACTCTAGGAAGCCTGCGATGCTCTTCTTTTGAATGGCAGCTTCAGCATGCACATCTTGAAGTTCTGTCTGTATGTCTGCATGCATGCATGCATGCTCCTGTGCATACGTCGCTATGCAGCATGCCCATATGAAGTTGCACGTCTCACAGATGCACGCACAGTGTAGACGAAGACACAGAGGGATAGACCCGTACATTCGCCGTACATGTGCAAATAGGAAGGTCGAGAGTTACATGCATAGACACTGCTAGCCAGTTACCTACCTCTAAGATTTGCAACACAGCAGACATGCCCGCAGCCGGTGGCATGCAGCCCTGTGCATGCTCACACAATTTTGATCACATACCGTGGTAGCGACTCCAAACTCATAAACTGGCGTTCCACTTATTCTGAGCACCTGCAGTCCAGAACCCGAAGCCGTGCGTAGCCCGAGATCCAAAAAGTCAAGAGCCCAAGAGGCAGAACAAAGACACACCGCCGTGGCCTCGTCCGGCTTTTGTAGCCGCTGCCAACCCTGCCTCGGCTCCAGCTCCAGGGCTTGGCTGTCCGGGCAGCTTCCTTCTGAGGGTCTGCGTGGATCCTCTAGAACTACCCCGTGACACAGAAGACTTTCGAACAGGAGCACATCGTGGGAAGCATGATAGCCCAACGCAAGACACTGTAAAGCTGCAGGAACCAAATCACACAGCCGCCGTCGATTTTGCGAAACCCTGCAACGAACCGATTTCCTCTCCTGATATCCTGACACATTCCCTGAACCGCGGTCGTAAATGAGCCGCACGGCCGGTGGTTTACAGGGTTTTCCATCAACAGCGGGATTACACAAATAGCAGCTGCAGGAAGTTCACCTGCAACCCTCTGCCGCAATATAGCTCTCTGACTTTTCTCACGTGTTAACAAGTCCTCATGGTCTGACAGAGGAAGCTTGAGACAGCCTGCTGCAAGCAAAGCAGCCCGCGGATCCAAGCGACCCCAGTAAATTTCCCAGATCCGGTATCCCATGCCCAAGAAGGCAATCAAGGACCCATAAGTCCACTTCACGACTGGTGACTGGGGGCCCGACAGCTTGGGGCGGTTGCTGTGTACCGGACCCACAGGCAGGTCCCGGGGTGGTACCGGTAGAGGAACTTCGAAGGACTGGCATACGGGGCTCTGAATACAGAGTATAGTATGTGATCTGTTAGCCAAACATAGGAACAAGAGTGGAACACACGGGAAACAAGAGGCAGTTTTCTGAGATGTGGCCTCTTTGAACATTCCCATGACAGCACACTCCGATTCATTCAGAACCCAACAGGGGTTTTCAAACTTAGGGCCCATGGTTCAGAACACCTCCCAGACCAAAAACAATATCGAAAACCAACAGCCAACAGTCAACATGCTACCAGTAGTTAGTGCAACCAGAGAAGATCCGGCGAGCAAATCCTTCTGCCGCCTCCCAGGCAAGTCAGCACTTCCCAAACCCCAAGTTCCAAGAGAGGCGACAGTTGTTGTGCGTTTTTCGAATTGTGCGCGGGGATGCGGCGGAGCACCACCCATGGACACACTACAAGGAGAGTTGTAAGAGCGGGAACAGAACTGCCTGCACTGCTCTTTCCTCCGTGTCCTGGTCCTCCTGGATCTTTGGTGCACGGCCACTGACGACCCGTCTCTGTGGAGACTTGCGAGAGTGCGGTCAGCAGGCAAGGTGCTTAGGATCGGTCTTATCTGTACCGTCATGCTTCCTGCCCAGAGGCTCCCTCAGTTGCAAATTCCACAAGTGTTCGGGCCTGCATCGACAACATCGACGGCCTGCGGAACTCCTGGCAAGCAGAATCAGGCTGGTCAGCCGATACTGTTGCATAATACCCAATGCTCACAAGGACCCGGGGAAGTGGGTGCCGGTTTCGTACCCCCCTGAAGCTTAAATTCTGAAGCCGAAATCCGGCGCCTAAATTCGGTCGGCGCTGGCTGAAGCCGAAAGTCGGCTGACGCTCGAATTCGGCGCCGATATTCGATCCGGCAAGCGAGTGAAGCCGAAAATGGTCCTGACACCTAAACTCGGCGCTGAAGCCTAAATTCGGTTCTCACCAAAGGCCGACGCCTAAATTCGGCGCTGAGACTGGTCGCCTGTCCGAATGTCTGAGGGGCCACCTGCGCACGGCGACGGGCGGATGTCGAGATTCGGCGATCGAATTCGCCGAAGCTTAAATTCCGTCTGCCCGCAGCCTGACGCCGAAAATGTGCCTGACGCCGAAATTCGGCGCTCGAATTCGCTGAAGCTGAAATTCGGTCGGCCCCCAGCCTGAAGGGCCGAATTTAGTCTGCAGGGCTCGGGGCCGAATATCGTCTTCAGGACCGAATTTCGTCTTCGCGGCCGAATTTCGTCTTCGCGGCCGAGTTTCGTCTTCAGGGCCGAGTTTCGTCTTCAGGGCCGAATTTCGTCTTCGCGGCCGAATTTCGTCTGCAGGGCGAATTTTCTCGTCTTCAGAGAAGCATTTCGGGCCGAATTTCGTCTTCAGGACGAATTTCGTCTTCCCGAATGAATTTCGTCTTCAGCGTGCCCCAAACCGAATTTCGTCTTCACAGGAATTTCGTCTTCATGGCCGATTTTCGTCTTCACATTTCGTCTTCGCGCACAATTTGAGCTTCAGCTCCTTGCGAACAATTTCGTCTTCAAAAGCTTCGGAATTTCGGCTTCAGGGGGGGGACGAAACCGGGACCCACTTTCCCGGGTCAATGACAGCATCGACGGCCTGCGGAACTCCTGGCAAGCAGAATCAGGCTGGTCAGCCGATACTGTTGCATAATACTCAATGCTCACAGGGACCCGGGAAGTGGGTCCCGGTTTCGTACCCCCCTGAAGCTTAAATTCTGAAGCCGAAATCCGGCGCCTAAATTCGGTCGGCGCTGGCTGAAGCCGAAAGTCGGCTGACGCTCGAATTCGGCGCCGATATTCGATCCGGCAAGCGAGTGAAGCCGAAAATGGTCCTGACGCCTAAATTCGGCGCTGAAGCCTAAATTCGGTTCTCACCAAAGGCCGACGCCTAAAATGCTCTCGACGCCTACATTCGGCGCTGAGACTGGTCGCCTGTCCGAATGTCGGAGGGGCCACCTGCGCACGGCGACGGGCTGTCATCAGCTCGGTGCCTTCAGCCGAAAATGTGACTGACGCCGAAATTCGGCGATCGAATTCGCTGAAGCTTAAATTCCGTCTGCCCGCAGCCTGACGCCGAAAATGTGCCTGACGCCGAAATTCGGCGCTCGAATTCGCTGAAGCTGAAATTCGGTCGGCCCCCAGCCTGAAGGGCCGAATTTAGTCTGCAGGGCTCGGGGCCGAATATCGTCACTTCAGGGCCGAGTTTCGTCTTCAGGGCCGAATTTCGTCTTCAGGGCCGAATTTCGTCTTCGCGGCCGAATTTCGTCTGCAGGGCGAATTTTCTCGTCTTCAGAGAAGCATTCCGGAGCCTAGAACGCTGAGTAATTCTGTCTTCGGGCCGAATTTCGTCTTCAGGACGAATTTCGTCTTCCCGAATGAATTTCGTCTTCAGCGTGCCCCAAACCGAATTTCGTCTTCACAGGAATTTCGTCTTCATGGCCGATTTTCGTCTTCACATTTCGTCTTCGCGCACAATTTGAGCTTCAGCTCCTTGCGAACAATTTCGTCTTCAAAAGCTTCGGAATTTCGGCTTCAGGTGGGGGACGAATAATACTCAATGCTCACTCTTACTACGATGGCTCTGGCATCCGGTACCGCGACCCGATCCTGCAGCAACCGCGCAGAGGGCTTTTGCTCTGTGCCTGCAGCTCGCACGACACAGGATATCACTGGCCGCCATTTCATGTAAGCTGAGCTGCCTGATTCGACGGGCTGCACATCCTGCACTGCCTGGTCAACACATGCTGTGAGTGCTTAGCCGACTGTTCGCAGCTTCCTCAATCATGAAAGTGCTTCTACTTACATACAAGGCATGGCAGGCGCAGTGCAGAGTGTCTGTCAATGCCGAGTTGCGGGAGATGGGCTCCTCGAGTGATCTCTTTTCCTGGCTGTATGCGTCCGAAAGGAACACCGAGACATCATCATGGCAACATAGAAACAATGAAACTCAAACTGCTTCTTTAATGGCAGCTTCTGGTGTTAGAGGAGTTCACTCCTCGCCCAACGCATTGAACGAGTGCGACGGCCTCGCATCATGTTGTCCATATGAGAGGATCCGGGAAGTCTCCGGATACTTTTCATTGGGCGCCACTGAAGACACGTTCCTTAGGCCGAACAGCAAATCAGTAGAATCTAAGCTGTACCTCGATATTATGGTATTCCAAAGCTCGGCTATGCTACCTGGTGAATTAGACGGCAAACGGCTTGGTGAACGATACCGACATTAAGCTGTTGCTCAGGCGATGGCGACTCAGCTGCAGTCGGTGCCTAGCAGCAAGCTTTGCGCACCGGAGCCAGCACCAAGGTCCACCAATCCGACATGTAGCATCTCTGTCATGGGTGCAAAAACACTCAAGCATCAAACAACTTTGTCAGATCCTGCCTGGGACATCCGGCGAGCGGAAGGCAAGGCCTTGGTTCAGCAACGTTTGCTTCTGGTCATGTGCTAAAACGTTGAATCGCAAAGGCATGTTCTTCACGTTGCTGCAAAGAGGCGGGAAGCGTCAAATCGGCAATCGACATCCTTTGTGGCCTCTTCTGCGGCTGCTGCAGGTGCTGCTCCTGCGAGCCAGGCGGACTGCTTCACGGCGGCTTAAATCGACTGCATGCAGGTTCCTCAGCGTTCAGAGTTGAAGGACGGGAGCGAAGGGAAGTGATGCTAGTGACTGTACACTTGCGAGGTCAGGGGCTTCTAGTGATTCCAGTGGAACTAATAATGACGTCAGGCTCAGGTTTTGGAAGCTTGGCCTTGGAAGAGAGAGGAAACTGGGTGCTTTTACGGTAAATGGCTGAGCTTAGATTGACGGCTTGTGTCCGGCCTGGTTTCACCCGGGTCAATTCACGGTGTTGGCTGGCGCCTTCGCAGATCTCACGATGTATTGCGGTTGCTTTATCCACATACACTTGCTGCTGCAGCTGCCGGACCTCTCAGAGGCCAGCTGCTCGCAGGGTAATTAGTCGCGAAAGTTTGAAGCGACGGTGGCCCAGTGGGCGACGAGACTTTCAGCTGGAGGTATTTGACGGGACGGTGGCATCAGGTTGAAAGCGAGTCTGGAGCTTCCGAGCGAAACCACCAAGAAAGCATCATCTGCCTTTGGCAGGCCTCTTGACGGAACAAGAGAACAACTGTGGGCACGGTCGTGCTGCGGCTCGCTCCTGCTGGTATCCGAGCCCGCGTTGGCCAAGTGCCAAAAGTTCGCATTGATGTGCAAGGCACGTACTGTACCGATCGATTAGCTGGCAGGCTCGTCCTCGGAGTCTATTCGTAGCAAACCTTCGATGTCGCGCCTGTCGCGCCCTGTGACCCCCGTGAATAAGTGTCTTAGTCGAACAGACTAGATGTCGAGGCGAACAATACGCTTGGGACTCGTTAAATAAAGATATGATGTCGTGAAGGAGGGTTGCAGGCCTCTCGCGGCGACGCTGCTGGCAGTGCGGCATCACCCTCTGCTCGGCGGGCACTGACAGGCAGGGGCCTCCTGTGAAAGCACGATTACTATTACGCCGTCCCAGAAGCGGTCGCACATCGTGCCTGCTGAACTCCGTCAAGCCGGGCTTGGAGGCATTCTGAGCCTGTGTGCCGGCGCTGCCTGCGGCAGCCATCAGGCTTCGTCCCCATGCAGCTACCAGTATTCTTGAAAATGTCCAATGCTGAATGGAAGCATATGTTGTCGCACAAAGACTCCAGCGAAACAACTGCCTTGCCGTGGAGACATTCCATCTTGTTCTCGATCTGATGGGCGAGCTTGAATTGCCGAGAAGCCCGAGGCCGCCTCAAAATTTCAACGCGACATGTGAGGTATTGCTGCTCAACCTTCGACCCAGTGTGCAGCAAGGGCGCTTTGGACATCGACGACGCCTCGGAGGTGCTGGTGGCGTCAGTTCCTGACAATCTCGGCGAAGCTGTGTCAAACCAACATTTCAAGCCCAAGCCTGCGCTCAAGTTTCGAAGTGCATCGTCGGCGACGCCGCGGATTTTGGCGTGTAGGAGCTGCGAGGTCATTCTCGAAGCCTGGCAGGGAGGCTGACCCGCTTTTACTTTGCACCAAAACCTGGAAGCATCAATCGACTTGACATACCAAACCTTGGTTCAGCCGCGTGTGGCCCTCCCCAGTTCACAAGGAAAAGCACTGAGACCAGTAGGAAGAAATACCCAACAAATCGCTTTGCCAAGAAATGACAAGATAACGAAACCGTCTTGCAAGACTTGCTCGCGTCGCCTCCTCAGCGCCAATCTCTGCTGCACTCCGGGGTGCAAATCCGTTGGCGAGGGCCACGGCTTCTGCAGCCTGCGAGAACTGGGTCTAGGTGATAAGGGGTGTTCTTGCCACATTTGTATGGTGTGCGCGTTTCTCGTCGGAAAGTTCAAGCTCTCCCAGGAAGTTGAGGTTTAAAGTTTAGGTGCACAACAAGGAGATCCGAGGACTCAGGATATATAACATCCCTGGGTTCATCAAGTCGAGCTAATGTCATACTAATGTCTGACGAACGGCAACCGCCGTATGGCGTTAGGGTTCCGGTTCTGCTCCCTAGAAAGGGCCCTAGCCTGACATTGTCTCGGAAGCTAAATTGGAATCGCGGCCCCAGTGCGGATGCTTGATGCTGCAAATTTTCTCGGCCTCATGTGTCGCCATTGCTGTCATTGCGACGAAGTGGTCGCTTGCAACGCTGTTTGCATCCTGGGTATCGAATCGCAGCACTCGTATGTGCGTTCCTTCGTGACACCTGACTTGATTGCGTGGGCCGCTTGGCTACTGGATATATTAGAGGACCAGAGACTCATTGAACGCAGTGCAGTTGCAGGTTTACGTGCGGATCCTTTGGTTCACGCCGAGTTGCAACGAACCTTTTGAGGAATTGCCCAGCCATAGTTGCAGCATCGCTGGGATTCCAGCCTCTTTGTGCCTAAGACTGCGCGAGGCTTCAAGTATGCGCAGAGAATAATAGCATGTGCGCATCGTGTTCGAGCGAAAGGATCGACTCAAAATTCGGCCTTAAGCACAAACTCTTGCAGCTTTGCTTGGAGGCTTGGGCACCGGCGGCCAGCTTGGCAACCACTGCGCCGATGGCCAGGGCTCCACACTGAAGAGCCAAGTCGGTGGGGCAGCCAGCAACCTGACTCACGGTTTGGAAGGGGATGAATTTCTAGACTGCAGCACTGCAACAGGTATCCTTCTGTCACTCAGAGACCAGCCAGTGCGGCTCTTTGAGCTTCAGCGGCAGCCTGGTAGAGGTATCGTTCTGGGGCATGTGAGAAAGTCTCGAAGGGGTCCATGTGCTTTTGCCGCGGTATGAAGAGTTGCCATTTGGGACAGGTTCATTTTGCGGTGAATCGTTAAACTCTTGAGGTTAGGGCAATGGAGGCAGCAGCTTCCGGCGTCGTCCCTTGCACGATCGCAGCCTGCAAGCAGGATCACCACACTTGCGTTTAGCAAAAGGGCAGCCCATGTTTCCGCGCAGAGAGCGGCTGCAAAGCAGCCCCCGTCCTCGGAAGCCGCCAGCCCGGAGCCGAACGAGGCAAACTCAACAGCCTCCTCTTCGGTCACGCCCTGGGCATGTGGAGCATGACCCCAACATTGGAACGCTCGAAAGGGTCTTGAGATTTTGAAAAAAGAAACAAACCGCTCGAAAAGGACTAGAACATCTGAGAAAAGGGGGGAAAACGCTTGAAAGGCATTAAAGCACAAAGGACGAACCGCTTGAAAGGTAAGAGAGAGAATTTGAGAAAAAGTCGCGAAGCGCCCGACAGGGACTAGAGCAGTTGAGACAAAGTGGCAATCCGCTCGAAAAGGGTTTTTACCATTCGAGAAAAAAGGCAAACCGCTTGAAAGGGACTAGAGAAATTGAGAAAAAAGCAGCAAACCGCGCGAAAGGAACTAGAGCATTTGAGAAAAGAAGCGACCCGCTCGAAAAGGACGAGAGCGTTTGAGAAACAGCCGCTCGAAAGGGACTAGAGCACTTTGAGAAAAAGGAGAAAAGGATTAGAGCAAAGGAAAGCAAACAGCTGGAAAGAGACTAGAGCATTTGAGAACAAGGAACAAAACGCTCCAAAAGGACTGAAGCATGTGAGAAAAAGTAAAACCGCTCGAAAGGGACTAGAGCAGTTGAGAACAAGGAGCAAACCTCAGAAAAAGGAGCAAGCCACTCGAACAGGACATGGGCATTTGAGAAAAAGAAGCAAACCGCTCGAAAGAGACTATATGGCATTTCAGAAAAGGCGCAAACGGACTATAGCACTTGAGAACAGGAGGAAGCCGCCTAGAGCATTTGAGAAAACAAAGCAAACCGCCTGAAAGGGATTAAACAAAAGGAGCAAACCGCTCGAAAAGGAAAAGAGCATTTGAGAAAAAGGAGCCAACCGCTCAAAAAGGACTAGAACATTTGAGAAAAATGTGCAAACCGCTCGAAACGGACTTGAGTGACTAGAGCATTTGAGAAAAAGGTGCAAACCTCTCGAAAAAAGACTAGAGCATCGGAGAAGAAGGAGCAAACCGCCCGAACGTGGCTAGAGAACCGCCAAAAGGCACTAGAGTCACTAGAGCGTGTGAGCAAACCGCTCGAAAGTGACCGGAGCATTCGAGAAACAGGAGCAAACAGCTCGAAAAGGACGAGAGCGATTGAGAAAAAGGAGCAAACCGCTCGAAGCATTTGAGAAGAAAGAGCATGCCGCTCGAAATCGCCTAGGGGCGGGTTGGCCGCGGGCCGCGGGTCCCGGGTCGCGGGTCGGGTGGCGGGTCGCGAATGCGGGCCGCGACCGCGCCGGGGCTTCAGAAGGAGTGGGTGCGTGCGAAACCCCAAACTCTAAAAGCAATGGGAGGGTGCGAAGCCTTGAACCCTAAAACGAGTGAGTGGATGCGAAACCTCAGACCCGTGCGAAATCCTGAACCCTGTAAGAAGTGAGTGGCTGCGAAATAGCATGCCCTAAACGGGTGCATCGGTGGAACCCCAACAGGAGTGAGTGGCTACGAAAGCATCAGACCCTCAAAGGAGTGGGTGGTTACGAAACCCTGAACCCTGAAAGGAGTGAGTAACCCCAAACTCGAAAAGCAATGGGTGGGTGCGAAGCCTTGTGAACCCTATAAGCAGTGAGTGGCTGCGAAACCGCATGCCCTAAAAGGGTGCATGGGTGGGTGCGAAACCCCGAACCCCAACAGGAGTGCGTGGCTACGAAAGCATCAGACCCTAAAAGGAGTGGGTGGTTGCGAAACGCTGAACCCTAAAACGAGTGAGTGGCTGCGAAACCCTCATACCCTAATAGGAATGCGTGCAAGCGCAACCCCGAACCCTAAACGGAGTGGGTGGGTGCGAAACCCGAAACCCTAAAATGGAGTATGGGTGCGAAACCCAGAACCCTAAAATGAATGAGTGGCACGAAACCCTCATACGCTAGAAGGAGTGGGTGGGTGCGAACCCTGAACCCTAAAAGGAGTGGGTGGGTGCGAAACCCTGAACCCTAAAGGAGCAGGTGTGTGCGAAACCCCAGACCCTGAAAGGAGTGCTCATACCCTAAAAAGCAGCGGGCGGGTGCGAAACCCCAAACCCTAAAAAGAGTGGGTGGGTGCGAAATCCCCAACCATAAAAGGAGTGGGTGGGTGCGAAACCCTGAACCCTAAAGGATTAGGTGTGCGAAACTCCAGACGCTGAAAGGAGCGGGTGGCTGCGAAACCCCAAACCCTAAAGGAGTGGGTGGGTGGGAAGCCTTGAACTCTAAAATGAATGGGTGGCTGCGAAACCCTGAACCCTAAAGGAGTCGGTTCGTGCGAAACCTTGAACCGTAAAAGGAGTGGGTGTGGGTGAGTGGCTACGAGACATTCAGACCCTAGAAAGAGTAGGTGGGTGCGCAAGCCTGCACCCTAAACGGACTTCATACCCGAAAAGGAGTGGGTGCGTGCGAAACCCCAAACCCTAAAAGGAGTGTGCAAACCCTGAAAGGAGTGGGTGGGGGGGTACGAAACCCCTGAACCCTAAAAGGAGTGGGTGGGTGCGAAACCCCAAACCCTAAATGGAGTCAGAGGCTACGGGTGGGTGCGTTCGAAACCCCAAACCCTACAAGGAGTGGGTGTGTGCGAAACCCCAAACCCTAAAAGGAGTGGGTGGGTGCCAAACCCCAAACCCTAGATGGAGTCAGAGGCTACGAAACCCCTGAACCGTGAAAGGAGTGGGTGGGTGCCAAACCCGAATTTAAACCCTAAAAGGAGCGGGTGTGTGCGAAGCCCCTAACCCTGAAAGGAATGCATGGATGGGTGCGAAACCCTGAACCCCAAATCGGCTGAGTGGCTACGAAACATTCAGACCCTAAAAGGAGTGGGTGAGTGCGAAACCCTGAACCCTAAACGGACTTCATACCCGAAAAGGAGTGGGTGCGTGCGAAACCCCAAACCCTAAAAGGAGTGTGCAAACCCTGAAAGGAGTGGGTGGGGGGGTACGAAACCCCTGAACCCTAAAAGGAGTGGGTGGGTGCGAAACCCCAAACCCTATATGGAGTCAGAGGCTACGGGTGGGTGCGTTCAACCCTACAAGGAGTGGGTGTGTCCGAAACCCCAAACCCTAAAAGGAGTGGGTGGGTGCCAAACCCCAAACCCTAGATGGAGTCAGAGGCTACGAAACCCCTGAACCGTGAAAGGAGTGGGTGGGTGCCAAACCCGAATTTAAACCCTAAAAGGAGCGGGTGTGTGCGAAGCCCCTAACCCTGAAAGGAATGCATGGATGGGTGCGAAACCCTGAACCCCAAATCGGCTGAGTGGCTACGAAACATTCAGACCCTAAAAGGAGTGGGTGAGTGCGAAACCCTGAACCCTAAACGGAGTGAGTGGCTACGAAACCCTCATACCCTAAAAAAGAGTGGGTGCGTGTGCAACCCCAAGCCCGAAAAGGAGTGGGTGGGTGCGAAATCCTGAACCCAGCCTAAAAGAGTAGGTGTGCGCGAAACCTTGAAGCCGAAAAGGAGTGGGCGGCTGCGGAAAACCAAACAAACGAAACTCCTGTTGACCGCCGGTCACGGCCATGCTCGCGGGCCGCGGACCGCGGAGCGTCGCCACGGGCCGCCGTGAACGCGGTCCACGTGAACGCGAAACCGCCGCATGGGCGTGGGTCGCGGGCTGTGTGGCCGCGGGCCGCGCGTAAATACTACTATTATGGAGACAAAGGAGCAAGCCGCTCGAAAGAGACTAAAACATTTGTGAACAAGGAAAAAGCCGTTCGAAAAGGACCAAAACATTTGTAAATAAGGAACAAACCGCTCGAAGGAGACTAGAACGTTTGAGAAAAAGGAACAAACCGCTCGAAAGGGACTAGAGCAGTTGAGAACAAGGAACAAACCGATCGAACGGGACAAGAATTTTTCATTAAGAAAACCGCTCGAATGGGACAAGAGAATTTGAGCAAAGGGAGCAAACCGCTCCAAAGGGACAGGAGTACGTGAGAAAAGGAGCAACCCGCTGGAAAGGCACTACAGTATTCTAGAAAAACGGAACCAACCGCTCGAAAGGGACTAGAGCATTTGAGCAGACGGAGCAAAACGAACAAACCGCTCGAAAGGGACTAGAGCATGTTTGAGAAAAAGGAACAACCCCCTCGAAAGGGACTAGAACATTTCAGAAAAGGAGCAAACCGCTCGAAAGAGACTAGAGTGTTAGAGTATTTGAGAAAAAGGAACAAACCGCTCGAAAGGGACTAGAGTAATTTGAGAAAAAAGAACGAACCGCTCGAAAGGGACTAGAGCATTGAAGAACAAGTAGCACACCGCTCGAAAGGGACTGGAGGATTTGAGAAAAAGGAGCAAAACGCTGGCAAGGGACAAGAGTGTTTGAGAAAAAGGAACAAACCGATCGAAAGGGACAAGAGTATTTGAGAAAAAGGAGCCAACCGCTCGAAAGGGACTGGAGGATTTGAGAAAAAGGAGCAAAATGCTGGCAAGGGACAAGAGTACTTGAGAAAAATGAACAAACCGATCGAAAGGGACTAGAGCATGTTTGAGAAAAAGGAACAAACCGCTCGAAAGGGACTAGAACATTTGAGAAAAGGAGCAAACCGCTCGAAAGAGACTAGAGTGTTAGAGTATTTGAGAAAAAGGAACAAACCGCTCGAAAGGGACTAGAGTACTTCAGAAAAGGAACAAACCGCTCGAAAGGGAGAAGCGCATTTGAGAAAAAGGCTCGAAAGGGACTAGAGCATTGAAGAACAAGTAGCAAACCGCTCGAAAGGCACTGGAGGATTTGAGAAAAAGGAGCAAAACGCTGGCAAGGGACAAGAGTGTTTGAGAGAAAGGAACAAACCGATCGAAAGGGACAAGAGTATTTGAGAAAAAGGAGCCAGCCGCTTTCGCGAAAGGGACTGGAGGATTTGAGAAAAAGGAGCAAAACGCTGGCAAGGGACAAGAGTACTTGAGAAAAAGGAACAAACCGATCGAAAGGGACTAGAGTATTTGAGAAAACCGACAAACCGCTCGAAAGGGACTAGGGCATGTTTGAGAAAAAGCAACCAACCGCTCGAAAGGGACAGAGTGTTAGAGTATTTGAGAAAAAGGAACAAACCGCTCGAAAAGGACTGGGGTATTTTGAGAAACAAAAAGCAAAACGACCGAAAGGGACTAGAACATTTGAGAAAAGGAGCAAACCGCTCGAAAGAGACTAGAGTGTTAGAGTATTTGAGAAAAGGAACAAACCGCTCGAAAGGGACTGGGGTATTTTGAGAAACAAAAAGCAAAACGACCGAAAGGGACTAGAACTTTTGAGAAAAGGAGCAAACCGCTCGGAAGAGACTAGAGTGTTAGAGTATTTGAGAAAAAGGAACAAACCGCTCGAAAGGGACTGGGGTATTTTGAGAAACAAAAAGCAAAACGACCGAAAGGGACTAGAACATTTGAGAAAAGGAGCAAACCGCTCGAAAGAGACTAGAGTGTTAGAGTATTTGAGAAAAAGGAACAAACCGCTCGAAAAGGACTGGGGTATTTTGAGAAACAAAAAGCAAAACGACCGAAAGGGACTAGAACATTTGAGAAAAGGAGCAAACCGCTCGAAAGAGACTAGAGTGTTAGAGTATTTGAGAAAAAGGAACAAACCGCTCGAAAGGGACTGGAGGATTTGAGAAAAAGGAGCCCTTCTTCCGCCTTCTCCATCATTGCCTTGTGAACGGAGGCAGCGGCTGTCAGGGCCGCTTCGTGCGGGCTTTGGTGACCGAGGCCGGCCGCCTCACCAGAAAGGCTTTTTTGCAGAGCCTTAAGAGTTTTGCGTGGCTTTCAGGTTTCATGTGGGTTTTGTAAAACAGTTTCGGGAATGTTTGAAGCGCTTTTGGGTCTCCGGGTTCCCTCGGGTTTGCATAGGGTGGCTCCGAGCCTCTTCTTCCCTCACCGGTGCAACGCAAACTTTCAGGCCTTGCCAATGGACACGGCCATGTGCTTGGCTAACCTGAGCATGCCAAGTTGGGTACGCCGGGGAGCCTCATAGTGAGTTTGTCCGCGGCCGCGATAGGCTACAGGGCAGGGTTTGGGCTTCTTTACGATGTACGATTTAGGGTGTTTAGGGTCTGCTCGAAAGATCAGGGGACCTACTAGGTAGGTTAAGTTTGGGGATGTTACCTACCGTGTCACAACCAGTGGGGGCTTACAAGGGGTTATCTGGGCCACACAGAAACTAGCTCTTTGAGCATATAACCCTTAAAGCGGGTCCCGGTAGTAAGGGGTTTGGGGGCTGGGCGAGCTTCGTTTCTTTATGCCAAGTTGTTGCTCCAGAGATGGGCTGTTGGTGGTTGAGGCTTGCAAACTACGGTGTTGGTGCTGGTTTGCTTGCTGCTCGTGCCACCCATCATCCGGGCTTCATGATGCCGCAGGCCGAGCAGCATTTTGGACTCGAGCTCCAGCTCCTCAGCGACATCACCCAATTCCATGGTGATGGCCTTGGTGCCAGTATCGCATTGTCAAAACTTATTGCTGCAGGCCCGCTTATTGATGATTTGCGGGGGATCCTGTCGCTTTGCGAGGGTTTTGGCCAAGCCCGGCATTCCAAGACTTAACTACAATTAGCGAAGGTTTGTGTTGAAATTCCGAGAAGTGCTTGCACATCGCATCCCGGATCATCCCGGTCCCAGATGCTTCATGGAATGAAAAGGCTCGGGCCTCGGAGCTTCTGCCCAGCTCAGAGCTCAGGCCCGGGCTTCTTCTGAGCCTGGCACAGCTCTAAGGATCCACGGAACAAGTTCATTAAGAGTTCTATAGATTCGCTCGGAGCATAGATCATGGCTTGCCGAAGTTCACAGGACGTTACCCCTTCAAGTTCACAGGACCTCACCCCTTCAAGTTCAGATGTATCATGGCTCGTCCATGTGCATGATCATGATGCTCCGTTCTGCGTGGGGCGCCGTGCTGGCCAGATCTCTTCAGACAAAACATCACAAAAGGTTGATAATCACAGGCGAAACATTCATCCGTCATTCCGCCACATGCGGCCGAAGCGGTCGACGGCGGGCCAAAGTCTACCCACTCGCGAGCTCGCGGCACTCCGAGCAAACCCTGCAACTCTGCCAGCAAGGCGGCCGCCAGAGGATTTCAAGTGCAGCAGCCGTCGCGAGGTGGAGTGCTTGGCTTTCTTGTGCCGGGACGGTGTGCCAGACTTGGACAGCCAAGTGTGAAAGCCACGAGAAGACACCCTTTTCTGCTATATCCTCTTCTCTCTGAGCAGTTCACTGGGCGGCGAAGAGGCGGCTTCATCTCAATGCTGAGCCGATGATCCGTTCGTGCCCCGAGGCCAAGATTTCTGGTCAAATCCTGAGATGCTTGCGCGAATCGACGTTTCGCCGAAGCACTGCGGCACAAGGCGAACGTGCCTCCACGGAAGACTTTCGCGGTGGAACCACATTCCGAACAGGTTCTGCGGCCACGGCATGTGGTCCTGCAAAGCTCTGTCCTTTGATGAAACTGAGTTGCAGATAGCAGCTGGTACAGCCAAGCCGAGGTTCCGAACACCAATCCAACCCGGCCCAAACCTGCTTGACCAGTAGGTCCGGTAGGTCTCGGCGAGGAGCCCTCCTGACATTGAAAGCCGCTCGCGCGCAAGCTGTGATTTGGATGGCCGATTCAAGAAGCATGGCGCACAAAGTGGTAGACTCGGTCACCCCTCAACAATGTACACTCGACCCGATATGTTGGTGCCTTTCCAGCCATCGCAAATTCAACTAGGCGATGCCTAGGGGGCCTAGTGTTGTGCGACTGTAGCCCTCTCAGGAGCGGGCCACTGGCTTCGAAGGCAACTGCACCTCCACATTGACTCGAAACTCACTCGCAGCAAACACTTCAAGCTGGCATGCTCGATGGAGGATCAGGTGAACAGACAAAGATTGACAACTGTAAGACCGAGTACGTGTATGTAGATACGAGCTGAGTGTATCCTGCCGCTCTTGCGGCCGCGTGGCTTGATCGGATAAGAATGCTTTCTGTCAGTTTTCTTCCCGACTGCCAGTGTGCAGATAGTGCAGTTGTGCTGGCTCTCCTCTTTGCTTTGCAAATTGCTTCGAGCATATACATCTTTCTTCAGAACCGGCGCTGTGCGACGCCTTGCGCTGTGCAGGCTCCACTGGCGCAGGAGCCAGTTCCCCTGGACCATGGCTGATGCCTGCCTGGTGTAGGCTGAGGGCTGATTACTGGTTGTGCCATGGACTTCATCGGGCATATCCACGTCTGCAATCTCCATCCAAAGCCGTGCCTGGAACGCCTGCTTGCTCGGCGATGCAGTCTTGGCCTGACATACCGACATTGCACCTCCATGCGACCAGCTGCCCCAGGTGCATCTCAAAAGCAACGGCGAAAACAACAAGTCTACGATAATTTGGTATGCCGGAAGATGCTGCAAGGACAACCTCTGGGTACAGTTGAAGTAATGCTGAAGATGGCTGCATCCGCAATATACTGCTATGGGATTTGACACCTCTCCTTCCTTGACCGATCGTTTGAGGCCGAAAGCTGGTGTAGAACTTTGCAGGAAGTGCCTGAGCAGGCGGGCCGCTGGTGCTGGCAAGGGCCTTAGAAGCCATTCCGATTTCATGATGAGATGCATCAGAGGAAAGCAAGGGCTTCGACATGAACAAAAAACTTCCCATGCGAGTGCATGCTCAGGATGGCTCTGGAGGGTCGGCTGCAGATGGCGCGGCTCCAGCCTCTGCTCGTTTTGACAACGCCTGCCTACCTGCACTTACCGCAACTCCTGACAATGCCTGTTTGCAGAGTAGAACACTCGGTTTTTCCAACGATCCTTTGGCCTCGGCAACGTTCGGTGCTGGATGACCGCCCCCGCGTTCCAGTTCATCCTCAAAGGAGAGCTTGTAGGTTGCGTTCGGGACTTCGAACGAGCGATTCCGACGCATTCTGCTAGCATATCAAAAAGAAAAGAGCTAATAATAATCAACACTCATCACCGCACGCCTCTCAACACGAACAGGCATGAACAGTCTGCTGTGTGGTGTCTTGATGCCCGAATCATGGTATTGAGCATTGAGCAGCTGAGCACATCACCACGGGGCGCATCGATTCTGTTGGGACCTGCTGGCTCAAATCCAGAGAGCGCCAGGCCGGCCACGGTTCGCTGCGGGGCACTGTAAATCACAGGACGCAAGCAGGCTGCATGGTCCCGGTTTCAAACACCGCTGAATTAAAGTCCCACTCCAATTCGGAAGCGCCTTGTACGGCGCTGACGCGGGAGCAAGCTCCTGACTGATCCCTGCCTGGAGTCGACTTGGCCCTACTGATCCTAGGCTCAAGACTGTCAGGAGATGGATGCGATAATGGCAGAAGCAGACAGTGACAGGAATCGTGCTCGCACGTCTACATCAAGCCACCAACAGCCACTATGCTCAAATCTCTGGCAGGCTGGCAAGATGGCATGCTGGTGCCTGCAAGGACTGCTCGCTGGACGATGAAAACAGAAAGGCCTGGTCGCATCTCATCACTTCAGAGACTTTTGTTCGAGCATCTCTCTGCCTGCGAGGGAGGGCAGCTGGTGCTGGCGAAGGCCTGAGAACATGGCCAATACAACGGCGCGCAGAGAGCTCTGTCAAGGGCATTTCACATCCCTGGCAGAGACCATCCTGTGACTCTGTGCCAGGCAGTGAATGTCGATGCAGAGGGCGGTGCTGGAGGGTTGGCCAAAGAGGTGGAAGACGATGATGGAGTGACAGAGGCCTCCACTCATGTTGATCAGACATGTCTAGTGACCTGATTGCCTGCCAGCTCTGTATGCGGCATACCTGCGCTGGCAAAGCGTCTCGAATAAGTTGTAATCCCATGTCAGTACCAGATCCGGTTTTCTGCCACAGCCGCAGTACCTGTACCTGCTGCAAACGGGCCTCGACGGCTTTCGCAGCAGCGAGAATGGCATGTCGTTGTTCCGTCTCATCCTGCATACTTGTGAAAGACACTGGCGAGATACTCATCTGAGCATCGGCTGACCTTACCAAGCATTCACAGAGTTAGAGTTAGTCATGTCAGAAAGTAGCATTTGTCGTCTGTTCGAGCTGCGCGGACACGGCTGAATGTTCCGTCCCTACAACGACATTCACAGCTCCCTGGGCTTGTTTAGCAGCTCATCCTCTTGGCCTCTCGGCCGTCGTCATCATCCACGTCATCATCATGCCCACCACCGTCGCGGTCACGGTCACGATCACCCACAGCGAAGACGAGCTGGATGCAGCATCAAGCATAGCTGTCACTAGCTGCGGGCAAGAGGCCATTGAATTCAGATCTTGGCTCGCCCCCCCTGAAGTGACCAAGGCCATGGGCCTGCGCAGGCTCAAAATGTTCGACGCTCAGCCTTGTTGAAGCCGACTTGGCAGCTGGACTTATCATTTTCGTTGAATAAAACATCTTAGATTCTTCGAGAAGCACCGTTCGTAACACATTGCTTCCAGTTGTGGCTTCATGACGCTGCAACCTGGAGGAAGCTCTGCAAGACAGTCCAGGCTTGGTATTCTGGGGCGAGGAGGGGAAAGCATCGTGGACAAGTCGTAAACTGAAAGCCGCGTTAAGCTTGTGTTGCTCTAGAACCGGCGCCAGCTCCTTCAACTACACCCTAAACCTGAAGCCTGTGGACAGAACGCTGACGATCACTGCCAAGCTGCGGCATTTCGGGATCCTTCAAGACGTGCACCTGGTGACATTGATCTTCCTTTCTGAGTTATTTCCGTCAGGGGTAGATTCGGGTAGATTCTCCGCCTCAGCACCTGAAGCAAACATTGTATACGAGACTGACAGCATGTCCCAACCCTCCGGACGGGCTGGGTGCCGTCACCTGCACACTTTCTGGGGCCACACCGCCCAGAAGAAATGCCGCGGCCTGCGGAGCTGTTTCAGTACCACTGCTGGACTGTGCTAGCATTCTTGACTGAAACTATGGCACTGCCTGGTATCGAACTCTCTGTTTGCAGCATGCTCGTGCTTCCATCCGTCGTCACTCTCTTGTCGTTCAGTTTTCTTGCCCCAACTCGATCGAACGAGACCACATTAAGCTAGATAAACGCAGTGTGCACTCAGTGCTTCCGCTGCCATTGCTTTCGACTTGTCTCGTGTGCCTGGGCTGCTACGAACTTTAGAATTTAGACGGCGCGAAAGCTCGTAAGCTAGTACAGACCAAGATGCTTTATCGCTCAAGCGTCGAAAGTGTCAATGTGCCAAGCCTTGCATGCCACCGAACCCGTGTAGGAGTCTTCGTCAGGGCTCGCTGAACAAGATTGAGCAAGTGCAGTGTAGTAGCAGCTGGAGCTTGCATTGACAACTGGTGCCGCCTGCTGCTGCTGCTGCTTCTTCTGCTGCACGTGGACTGTGACATCTGCCTGTCTCGCTGACAAGCACTCGACATCAGTCAGACCGTGTTGGATTGCATCCGCTCACCCACAGCATTGCCTGTGCTGTTGCCGTAGGCACTACCACCGTGTGGTGTGCCTGTTGCATGTGCGAGTGAGGTGGGCGAGTAGGGACCAGGACTAGAGTACTTGCAGTTACCGCTCACAGCTTGGAAGAACTGGGGACGGTCCTGCGCAGGCACAGCTTGCTGCTTTGCGGCCTGTGCGGCCTGTCGGTGGCAATTGCTGTAGCTTCACTCCAATGTCCACGTTGGAGACACGGGTGGGAGAAATTCTGACACTTCTATCCCCTTCTGCCTGCACGGCATTGTCAACGACTTGAAGCTGATAGTTTGCATCCTGCTGGGGCCACTTCACTCAAACGGTCACATGCATGTGCTTCTACAGAGCCTGAGCCATAATACCCATGTCGCCACCCATGGATGCCAGCCTTGGGCTGAAGTGCGGATAGCATCAGCTGTCAGTAGCCTTCTGGCAACAGTTTACTCGCACCTCTTTCGCTTACTAATCTTGCACCATGACAGCCCCTGAACTCTTGGATCCGACGGTAATCGTAATTGGATCGTTTGCAGGGCTTCGTGGCAACAACAACGACGCCACAACCACCACCAACAACAGCAACAACACCTGCTGCTACTGCTGCTCCTACTCCTACTGCTGCTGCTGCTACTACTGCTATGTACTGCTACTGCTGCTGCAACTACTACTACAACAACAGCAGCAACGACGACAGCGACCAACGACAACGACAACAATAACAAGAACAAGAACGATAGCAATAACAAGAACAACAACAACAACAAGCTCGATTACTGTGGAAACGTGCGCAGGGGCGTGTGACGTCAACTTATGTCGGGCGTGGCCTGCGTGTGACGAACGGCACCTCAGTTCTTGGGAACATGCGTTTTGACTCGTTTTATCGAGGGTTTCGGCATGTTGAGTTCCGTACAATCGACGGAAACTTCACAATGCACGTTTACGCGGCCTGTGTAAGAAAAACAGACTTTTCGTACTTAGATTGCCCCAACTTTGTCTCTGTTGCCCTTGCTTTGGTTTTGCTCGGGAACCCCTTTTGCAAGACTAAGTTTGCGGTTTCGTGTAGGAAAAAGCCGGACGCCATTTTAGAAAAACACACATTTTTGGCCAGCGTTTTGTCGTTTTGCTGTGCTGCGTGGGACAGCATGCACTTCCTGCAAGAGAAACATGAACAGGAGGATGACGGTCATGGGCGAATGAGACACAGAAGCAGCGGTCATCGTTCATCAACATCATGCTGTCTTCTCAGAACGGATTAGACCATAGGCGTAATCACAGCTGAGCCACATCATGGTTGGGCCATGGATGCTGTCTTCTCAGAACGGATTAGACCATGGACGCATCATGGATGGGCCATGGATGTAAAGGAAACACCGCGAATACCGATGGTTTCGGTGCTGCAAGCGTAGGAAACGCCGAAGTCGTGAATTTGGAGCCGCCGGGAACACCGACGGCACCGATATAGTCGGCACATGAAGTAAGGGAAACACCGCAAAAAAAAACCTACAGAATCGACATGTCGGTTTTGCGCATTTTCATGGGGTTCGACGAACCAACAACAACGACAACAACAGCAACAGCAACAGCAACAGCACCAGCACCAACACCACCACCAGCAACGAAGCAACAACAACAACAACAACAACAATAACTACTACTACTACTACTGCTTCTACTACTACTACTACTACTACTACTACTTACTACTATCACTACTACTGCTAGTACTACTACTACTTTTTTGCTGCTGCTACTACTACTACTACTGCCACTACTACTTCTACTATGCCGACGACGCCGACAAACATCATGACAAATCATCACTCATGTTGAACCGTAGTGCTTGAAATGGCAAAGGCCAGAATTATAGTCCTGCCATGTATCATAGTGCCTTTATGCGATCTGTCACGGTCACGGGAAGAGCGCCATCGGCCAAAATACGAGGCCTCACATGACTTTCGGCGACTGTGTATCGACTGGTCAGGCACTTGTGCTCGTCTGATTGGAGGTGCGGGTCAATCGTGCCCCGATGTGGCCCGGCAGGTCCCTCGGTTGATGCTCAAGCACGCAAAGGCAGGATCTGCTGCGTGTGTGCTGTTGGGGATGAGGAGCCGCGGGTCGGCCAAGTCAGCTGGGTCGTCTCATTTGGCCATGGAGCAACGTTGACACAAGCTCTACCAGCTACTAGTCTGCGAGTCTGTACGGGAGGACTTGAGGTTGAGAATGAATGCTGCGTGGAGAAGACTGCCAGTGGTGACCTTTGGAAGGCGCGACGAGGAGTCGCGTGAAGTGGGAGAGACGAGATCTTTTTTTGGGCCAGTTTCTTCTGCATTGAACTCAACTACATTCGCTCAGAGCTTTCACTCAGTGAATACGTCACGGAGTAGCCGAACTATCGCCTGTCACACATTCAGTGGACGGCAATGCCACGTGCAGGCTACAAGGAGCTGCTCAAGCCTGTGAGCAGTTGTTAATGTATCGCAAGCTGGGTGAGCAGCTCTTGGAGGGATTGCTGCACAGCTTGGTTTGCTGCATCTCCTGCGTCCTGGCGCAGCAGGAAACAGTTCTCGGCAAGCACACTGTATCAAGCAAAGTCCATCACGACGGCTTTTCTCTTTGCACGTTTGCTAAGCTTGCGGTCAGCAGTCTTCGAGTAGGTCGCGGTAGATCGCTGCATCGATGCGACTAACTCAAAGCAGCCGGTAGTTCCGGGCGCGGTGGATCTTGACATTTCCTGAACTTCTTGCGGAAACCCTCTGCTTTCAAGATCTTTCAAACACATAAACCCACACCTGTCCCGGTGACAGCTAAATGTCGTTGCTTGTCCGTGCTTTTCCTGGTCCTGCCCATGGAAAAGACACGTAGCAAGGTGCTTGCCTGTTCCTTGTACAGCACATGAACATCTCAAGTCTTGCTACGATACTTAGCTGCTAAGCACTAAGCAACAGGCAAGCTCCAATGTGGCCGAAGGCCATGAAACCAACGCCAAAGGACACGACCTCCCTTCAAAAACATGTCGGCCTTAGCCCGTGTGAAGCCTCGGCTCAACACCAGTGACCTTTGTCAGGCTGGTGCCATTAGGAAACTTGGAGATCTGAAGCTGCACTTGGCCCTCTTCGATGTGTCCGCTTGTCCAATCTGCCAAGCTCATTCCACAAACAGGGGCCACGGTGACTGGACCACTTGCAAGCGCCACCAAAAAAGATCCACGAATCAGCACCACGTAGGAATGAGTGCAAACTCGTTGGTACTTCAACTTAACTTCGGATGACACAAGCGGAGGTTGAGGGCGGGTTTGCACTCAAACGAGCGGTGTGGAGTAGACCTATCGGTCGCTGATGAAGCTATTCCCTTGAAACATGGATGCTATCTACAGTTGCTGAGCACAAATACGCAACACCGAATCATGCAAAGGCGGCTATGCTGACCTGTTTTTGGGCAGAAGCCACTGACACCGTTCATCGCGGAGGTACTGTACAATCGTTTATCTGAACATGCCAGGATGTAACAACACTGCTGCGTTGGGGCTTGGCATGTCGAGTTGGTGCTGCTAGATCGACACTGTCGACGGACCAGGGATATCATGCTCAGGAATACTCTAGCCCGGAAAATGTAGTTCTGCAGCTGACTACAGAAGCCCAAAAATCGGCTCGCCGATCAGCGAGTGATTCATCACTATCTTCAGCCAGAGAACAAATAACATGACATCACTTCTATGAGCCTTTGCGCTGTAAAGTGTTTACACATGTTTGCAAATTACACAACTCGAATCTCTCTTTGAGGCAAAGTGATGTTTATGTTGCCCTGGCTTCTCGAATCTGGAGACCTCTCTTACCGGGACCAGATTCCAAAACAATCAGCTAAACGCAACGAGCTGTGGAACATCCCACGGCAGTCTCAGAGGATCCTGGTCACTGCGGTCCTACTGGGAGAGCTTCGGCGTCCCAGTGCGCTTAGTGCGAACGACCTTGACGAAGACCCTGGGAGACCTGCGAACCTCTTGGAGGAAGCTCTGGAAGTGTTTCATGTGCTTTTCGTGCAGACGACGGTCTGGAGGCAAGGGAACGTTTCTGGGTGCCCCATCGCGCCAAGCAGCCGAGTCCCAGGAGGACAGAATTCGTTGGCTCTCGTCAGCTGCATCTGCTCTGCAGGAGTCTGCACCAGTGCTCACATTAATATTCGCAGTCAGTTGCTGGTCATGGCTGGCAGACAGATGCTTCATCTTGCAATCTGTGGGATCTTGCTCCCAAGCGCGCGTCGGTACGACTTCGCGCATGGCACGCAGACTGTGGAAGTCAGACTGCGGCCGACTTGATGCCGGGGTTGCGGGCAAAGCCGCGGTGCTGGCTCCGCAACCCATAGGCGTAATCTCTGTTTTGGGGACTGGCACCGATTCGGTCGACTCGAGCCAAAGTCGAAACTCAGGCAGCAACATGCTGCACAGAGAGGTCAAGTTTAAACTGAATGAATTTCAGGTTTGAATCTGCTAGCGGGAACTGGAGCGGCCTGTGACAACGCAGCAAACACAAATCTTCCACAGCAGCAGGCGCACATTCCATGTCTGCGGCGTTGTTTGCACGGATCTGGCCACCGCCAGGAAGTTCACCTTGGTGCCGGCATCCGCGAGTCAGATTCCCTCATGTGAGACGGACCACTAGATTTGTCTCCCAATGCTGTACTTGTATCTTCTTAGTCGGCGAAGGCGGCTGGCAATTGGGCGGGTCCTCTTTAGTTAGCTGCTTCGGATGAAATTGTTAACTGACTTCCGCGGTGCATCATGTTTGCATGTCTGGGAGTGAGAGTGACCTGAATGCGTAATGGGGTCAAGCAATGCCTGCGAACGAGAGGAAAAGCAAGAGAGAGCGACAGACAATGACAAGGAGAGGCAGAGATGGCACGTCAGTCTGTGCGTGTGGGCAGGATGAACAGCCGGCTCCTGATATCTCCTGATTAGAAAACTTTTTTCGCCAACTTATGGTGCAAAAACTGTACGATTCGTAGATGCGAAGGAACAGTACTTCATAACAGATACAGACAACTGAATGCTTTACGGCGAGTTGAACTCTTTTCTTCTGTCCTGTGCTATCCTGAGAGGTGCTGCGAGCACTTTATGCACGGTCTCGGAAAGTGCATCCCCAATACGAGTCATTCACGCATTGCACCTCGTGTCGTCATCACCCTATCTTCTCCTCGTGTGGCCAGGGCATGTGTAGCATGCTACTCAACGATCTGCATCTGCATAAAGTGTTGTGCAGAATCGGATGAATCCTTCCAGCAGAGATGCCCAAAGACTTTGCGAGCATGATAAAATCACATGGTTGAACCAACATGATCTTGGTCCGAAGTCTGTGTGAACAGAGCCCGCCACGGTTGACGCACATTACAGTACTTCATCCAATGCCCAAGCGAGTCCAGCAAACTCGTAACACACCTCTGCTTTTGACATCATGTCATCCTTTGACAAGCTTTGACTGAGTGGAAGGACCCTTTATACTTTATGCTACAGCGAATGTGGCTGCTTGGGCTCTTGTGCCGCTTGACGATATGCACTCCCTTCCTTTTGGCTGCCCGTTCCGCGGACGAGACGAAGGCCACGAGGAGGGCAGTCCATATTGCGACTTGTTCCAGTAGCGGTCTCAGCCGTCTCAGCCTATAGGGACGGAGATGCCTCAACACTGGAATGTGGTAGTAGGTAAGCACAGAAGTAGCCTACATTTAAGTCGCCGGTGGGACTACCTCTGGCATGTCATGTGCATTCATTCCTAATTGAAGATGTGCACCCGCTACGGCTCCCATGAGGGAGCGTTCCGGAGACAACCAGCACCCAAGTTGCTGAATTATGTTCATGCCTTCCGAATTGGTGTACAAGACCTTGGCAGCACGGCTGCAGCAAGGCAGTCACACATCACTTCTGCCTTTGCTGAAGCTTTGAACTCTCGGCAGCATTCGGGGTCCATCGTACATGGTAGCAGCAACTGTTGACGAGAATTGCGTGGCTGAGTGGTTGAACGGCACGGCTTCCGAATGCGAATGCATCAGACACGACTTCAGATGAGCGGGAAATTTGCCCAGCCAAGGGGCTCACTCCGACCTGTGGCTGGTTGCGCCGAGAGGAGCCGAGGGGTTTAGGGAAGTGCGGAATTGGCACATGCCTGGCCTGGCTTCGACTTGTGCCTTCAACGCTGCGACATCCAGGTGCCGGAGCAGCGTTGGCAGCTGGGCAACGGCGTAACGGTCATGCAGAGTTGAAGTGTCATGTCGAAGCTTCAGGTTCAACGAAGATCTATCCTGAGCAGACGAGTTGGAGACTGTGACAGCCTGTGAGGCGGGCAAGACGACGTCTTTGCAGGTGCCGCAGTCGTCCACCTGACGAGGAAGGGGCACAGAAGAATCCGAACATACGCAAAGAAATGCGTCGCTACTCGCACCAAGGTAATGGGCGCATTGGGCTCTGCGTAGCCTTGTCGAGCTCCTTGGGCATCGAGGCGCAAGCGTCCTGCCAAGCTCCCTCCAAGGCCTGTCGCAGACGAACGTCAGAGCTCTCCCAACGTAGAAAAGCACAGGCGAACGTCAGCAGACCAAGACTCCCGAAGGACCTCTGTGACCTGATACACTCACACAAACCCACCACTGCGATATTGCATGTTTTGCCGGCACCCTCGACGTCAGTGGGCGCTGTACAAGCCAGGTGCTGTGCCCGAAAGAGGAGGCGCAAGGTCGTCTGTAGAAGCGCCAGGAACGAATCGTGCAACCTTATAAGGTAAGTCCAAAATCAACGGTGCGATCTAGATCGCATGGTCACAAAAGTGCATTGCCTCAGCTCGCCGAAGAAGAACAGATGCAGGGTTGGGGCTGCCTTGTGCAAGTCCCAAGCCCCAAACCCACTTATGCGCCCTCGGCAGTGGGCATGGCCCATGGGGCACGAAAGTGACCCCCACAGTAGGGCAGTGAGGATTCCTCTTCGATGCGCAACAGCTGGTTGTACTTTGCCAGGCGCTCGCTCCTGCAGGGAGCTCCTGTCTTCAGGTGCCCGGTGCCGAGACCTACAGTTAGGTCAGCAATGAAGGTGTCCTCCGTCTCGCCGGAGCGATGTGACACGAAGACGCCCCACTTGTTGTCCCTGCACAGCTTCCAAGCTGCAATCGACTCCGAGACGCTACCGATCTGGTTGACCTTCAGGAGCATGGCGTTGGTGGCTTTCTTGTTCAAGCCCACCTGGACACGCTTCACATTGGTGCAATAGATATCGTCACCAACGATTCCCACCTTGTCGCCCACCAGCGCAGTCAGCTGAGAGTGGCCATCGAAGTCCTCCTCGGCGAAGGGATCCTCTAGTAATGCGATGGGGTAGGTGTCGCAGAAGTACTTGTAGAGGGCCACCATCTCTTCCCGGCTCTTCTTGCTGTCCGGCTTGGGGTGGGCGCTTTTGAAGTCCATGTCGTACTTCTGCTCGGCACCCTTCCAGAACTCGGAAGAAGCAGGGTCCGAGCCAATCAGGATCTTTCCCTCATGACCCGCCTGGCTGATGGCCTCCAACAGAAGCTTCAGTCCCTCTTCCGGATCTGCCACGGCAGGGGCGAAGCCACCCTCGTCGCCAACAGCCGTAGAGTCCAAGCCGTACTTCTTTTTGATGATCCCCTTCAAGTTGTGGTACGTCTCGGAGCCCAGCTTCATGGCCTCAGCAAATGTCTTGGCACCCACCGGGATTAGGAAGAACTCCTGGAAAGCCAAGAAGTTGCCAGCATGGACGCCGCCGTTGATCACGTTGAAGCATGGCACAGGCATGCACATGAGCGGTTTCCCGGCGAGCTCGTTGATGTGCTGGAAAAGTGGCAGGCCCTTCTGCGCAGCACCGGCTCGGCAGCAGGCCATGGAAACGCCTAGAATGGCGTTGGCTCCCAAGTTGGTCTTGTTCTCCGTGCCATCAAGGTCGATCATGATCTTGTCGATGCCCTTCTGATCGGGGGTCCTTTCCGAGGATTGCAGGTGCAATCTTCGACTTCACGTTCTCCAATGCCTTCGAGACACCTTTGCCCATGTAGTCCTTTCCACCGTCGCGGAGCTCGCAGGCTTCATTCTCGCCGGTGGACGCTCCGCTGGGCACGGCGGCCCGAAAGACACCGGCCTCGGTGGTAATCTCCACCTCAACAGTGGGGTTGCCACGGGAGTCAAAGATTTGACGAGCATGCACCTTCTGGATCGGCATGCTTGGCAGGAGGTCGGCACAATCAATGTGGGAGCAAGCGAGCGTCGAGCGTGCTTGAGCCACAGACGTGCCACATGATGTCTTGTGCGGAAGGCAGTGCAGAGAAGAGATCGGCAGGCTGAAGTCCGCAGGCTCGCAAGGACCCGATGGGTTTAGCGGAATACTTTAGCAGTTTCGTCATCGCTTGACTCTTGTAACCGCCGCGTGATTTGTCAAGAAGCACTCGAGAAGCCTCGGCCATGGCTCCTCCCAGACGCAGGGAGAGGTGTGCTTGATGGCGCTCGGAAGCCTCGTGTCAAAGCTGTGTAAGTTGAAGCATGACCCAGCTGCTGACATACTCTGACGAGCGTTCGGCAGCACGAAGTCAACGCACATTTCACATACGCAATGGCAACGGGCTCATGCAGCTTCGGGCGGGGGGCATCTGCATCGGCACAAGCACGTTTACCGCCAAGGGACCACAGCGATCGTCGCAGTGGCGCCGCCGCGCAACCGAATGTCAATTTGAGCCTCCACAGTCACTGCGAGCAAGGACCCCCGAGCCATGTTCGTACGATTCAGTGAAATCCCCGCTACGATCAGCTGATCTTCACCCTACCAAAAGGCTGCACGGAGCAGCTCCGGAGTGCCTCTGTAGCTCGCGTCACCAGGCAGGTACGTGCATAGTGGGCCTGCCTGGGTCTCAGCTGACTTTGTGTGCCAAGCTTCGGTAAGTCTCTGACCACATTGACGTGTATAGGCGCTGCTAGAACTAGTTTGTGTAGATGTCTCACTGCTCTGTACTGCTGTCAAAAACTGATACACTGCGGTCCAGTACTGATCCTCCCCTGCGGTCTCCATTGACATGCTTCAATCCCAATTTGCTGCTGCGCAGCTGGAGGGCGACGCGCCTAGCCTTCGTCTGCAGCAGACGGTGCTTTGCCTCCCGGTCTTCCGGAAGGTTTACGGCTTACGGCTTGAGTGTACGCCCTGGATTTCGTGTTGGACTGATCTTATCAAAGAGTTCGCAAACACTAAGACTACTAAGACCTATAGCCCAACATGCCTGAGACGCATCCTCCAAGGCCGGAGAATCTTAGCAGCCTAGCGATGTACGGGAAGACTTGGCCTCTTTAAGCGCTCTGCGACTTCCTTCCACGGACTCGCGCGCGGCTTCCACCTAGCAGATTCGTCAACTTCCAGAGGATGCACCTCCATGACCATAAGATTCTGTAAGAATGGCTTCCAAGAGCGTGTCTACCTGATGTTTACTTCCAATACCGTTGGCAGAGTTTTGTTTGTCGAAGTGAAGATGGATCCAGGATTAAACTTGGATCTGTCGGATGCTTGTCTGAATGAGAGTCAGGCCGCCACTTCAACAATGGCAGATAATGGCAGCGTTAATGATGGTAACCCCGATGAAAACGGCCATGAGATGCCGGCAAGGACATCAGCAGCCACAGCATCGTAGTCATCGAACGATTGATGGCAGTCCCAGCCTTCTTCTCCAGCTCCTGCAAGCCCGCTTCTTCCATCTGCAGATCTCGGCTGGCTTCTTCGGCCTGGCACGAGCCGATTCCAAGGAAGCAACCGAAGCAAGACTTCAATTGATCAAGAGAACCTTCTGTGCCATCATCTGCTGATCATCTTCCGCCGCTTTCATCACCTGTCGCTTCGCTGTGAGAGATCACAACTTTGAAAAACTGCCAACCAAGAGGGAGGAGAACCAAGCCCAGGTTATCCTGGGGAATCGGTGAAACGATCGGATCCAAGCGTCGCTGACACTGACAAGCTCTACGCACCCGGAAGAGCCGGCGAGCCCTGAAGGCCTGGTCTCGCATCTCACGGAACCGCTCGGCTGAGCTGTTCAGGTCACTCCTGGAGCGTGACTCGGCACTCCGCATCTCCCTGAGGTGTCATGCAGCTGCACATCTCTTGAGATCCGACTGCGCTCGACCAAACAAGTGCCACAAATCCCAAACAAACTCTCCGAAAGGAGCTCAAACCTGACCGTCCCGACTCCTGTGATGCTGGTGCCGGCGCATGGCCCAGTTGAGGTTTTTCGGCTCCTGCAACCGACGTGAGGCCTGGCAAAGCAGAGTGCTGCTGGTTGCGGCAAACTGCTCTAAAACTTTATGGCGGCGCTGGCACAGGAAAGGTGACTCCACTCACCCCAGTCACAGACCCTCTGAACAAAATGCAGCAACCCGTAGCCCACCTGCTTGAGGGCAAAGAGCTCTGGACAAGGCTCGGTGCTCTGAAATGTGGCCTTCGCAGAAACCCAAGCAAGTCGGAACCCCAGAACATGATTCTGCAACAATAATCCTCAGCCGGGGAACGAAAGATTTGCGGCCTTCCGGCACCTCGGACTCCTGCTCATCACCACGGCTGATGGGGCCCATCTGGATCGACTTCACAACGCCGCTCATGTCCACCGTGTCTGGAGACCTCCCCGGGCCCCTATTGAAGGCATTGTTCGGGGAAGAGTTGATGGAGACCTTGCTGGAGAAAGATGGCAAGGGCGGTGCCGCTGTCGTCGCCCGGAGGGAAGCTGCTGCCGCAGCTCCTCGGCCGCCCTTCTGCAGCAACTGCTCTGGGCTGAACTTCCGCGTGGAGATCGGCGCGGTCGATTTCACTTCGGGACTCATTCTCGGCACAGGCGGAGCCGCCACGCTCGGCATACTGGGCGTAGCACCAGGCGCACTGTTCGCTAGACTCTGACTCGCCGTCATACCCTGGCTGTTCAGCGCAGCCTGGCCTCAGCAGCTCACTCGGTCCAGATTATGTGGTGCTTGTAGGGCCCAAAGAGACTTGAAACATGCATGAAGACAGTATGCCAATTTGTACAAAGAGTCTGCCCTTGAATTGCTTGTAGAGGTCCCAGCTCTCTGGAAGCGGCGAAGTCTCCTGCTCCGTGGTTGGAGTCCGCACTGGCGTGTCCTGTCCCACCTTCAATACCGGCTGCTCGGGAAGGCTTTCGAGTGGCGGCTTCATCTCCGCATCAGCATGCGTGTTCCTAGCAAAAGACAGCACGGAAAGTTGTCCGAACTCATGGCCAGTGCACAATGACCTTGCCCTTGCAAATCTTTCCTGAAGGCGCTTGCAGTCCTTGCGTCATCGAGCTCATCCTCGAGTACCAGTCGGGACCTCAGTCTTCGAGGCCTGGAGCCAATAGACATACTCCTTAGCGTTCCTTTACGTGATTAGACTCATGATTAGACTATATAGCATACCCCAAAACGCATGCTAATCGTTCCATCGAGGTCCCTACTACAAATCAGTCGGATTGAAATCTGAGACTGTCGCAGGCTCTCCACGTTGGCGGTGACCTTGGCCGCAGCTTGCGAACCGAGAGCTGTTGCAATCAATGCTTTCGGTTGAAATGCTGCTAACCACTAACCGCTGCCATCGCTCCAAAACCCTGAGAGATACTTCGAGATGACAAGCAAAACCCGACAAAACAAATTCTGAAAGTACAGACCTCGCCCGACAGATCGCCCTCCTCCGTACCGGCACAGCCGTCCAGGATGGGTGACAGTGCCTGGGATGCATTCGGGCACCATCACTACAGCTTTAAAAGAGTATCTCACCAAGAAAGCGCAAAAGGGTCGACTGCTTAAACATCGAGAAGCTCGCTCCTTCGGACTGGAAAGCTCCTGCACGTCGCCATCGCTGAAGGTCCGCATGCTCACCTGTGACGCATGTGCCGCGTACTCGCAAGTAACATGGACGCCAGACCGATCAGGGCACACGCTGACACAAAGCAAACCCATGACGAGCTCGGCGAGGTACATTTTTGCAGACAGGCTGCTGTCGTGAAGGAGACACGTGGCCGCTTTGGATGCGGCGATGGCTTCTCGCTGGAAGACCTCTTAACTCTTGGCCGCGAACTGACCCCGGAAGGTTTAAGGTGTGATAAGAGCTATCCTTGAACTGGGCGAAAACTCATGCAACAAGCGTCCGTGACATTGTGTGACTATCTGTCACACAGCGAAAGACCTTGTGTTGGAACATGGCATGCTCCTTCACGCAGTAATAGACGGTTAGCAGTTTGTATGACCTCATCTTCGACGTCAGTCTGTTCTGTGTTGCTGCGCACTCTTTGAAAGTAGACAGCTTGATCGTTGCTGCGATGCATCACTTTCTGATTGGACGTTGCCCAAGCCAGGCCTGACGGCCGAACCATGCTCCGCTGCAGCATGCGTGTCCTGAACATGGTCTCTTGCAAGTGGAGGTTTTGGCTCAAACTCTGCAGAAATGCCACAGAGCCGAAATTGCAAGTACATGTCAATGTTAGGATCATGTCCACACAATCTCAAGCTTTCACCGGCAATGCGGACCTGTTTGGTGTCGATTTCTTTTCAGCGGTTTCAGAGTTCTTGTCAGCACTGATATTCTGTTTTTCTGCAACCCTTTCAGCCATGGCCCAATTGCTGTACGTACGACAAGGAACAGCCCGCGTTAGTATTCCTATTTCTGTTTTGGAACTCAGACCTGCTATTCAGCTCCCGCCGCACCTCCATGAGTGCTGCTGTTATTTGCAGCTGCGCGCCCCGACTACACTGCATAAGTTAGAAGCCAGGCGGCAGCAGACAGAGATCATTGACACGCACACAAACCTGACTATCTCCCTAGCTTTCATGCCTCGTTAATCTCTTTATCTGTCTACCTATCTGTACACAGTATCTTGATATGGGCTGTACCAATATGTAGAAGCGCACTAGAGCTAAAGTACCGCTTTACAAAGGCACACATGTGACACTGTTGTAAGTTGAAGCTTAATGCATGTGCAGTTAGAGAGAGTGTGTATGTGTTTGTTTTGGTCTCTGTGTGTGTCGGCACATTGGAAAGGCGATGCCACAAGCATCAATACTCACGTTACAACAGCGGCATTGTCTACACCCTACTCCTCAGTTTGCAGAAACAAACTTGGTCATCAGCTTCTCCGGCATCTGTCGAGGAATGGTTGAGGAAAGCAAACAGGCTTGGACATCCCTATCCTGACAAACCGTCGGAAGATAAACCCCGGTGAATAGGCATGGCATGCTCAAGTGTGCAGCAAAGCTTTGCAAGGAGCAGTTGACCTTGCAGAAGAACCCAATCGAACTAGAACACCGTTTGAGAAAGTACGCTGCAGAACTCAGCATCCAACCGAGCCATCCACGAAGTCCTCCGCCACGGAACCATGCCAAGGGTTTAGGGGGAGGCGCGAGAAAGACTTGAACCTCATCGAGTGGCGCCTTGAGGCTCACAGCAGCTCGACGGCTGACACAGAGGCCAGTGCGCACACTGAGGTACTCGGTCCTTCATGGCCGAAAGGGTGTGGTTTCCGACGGACTCCTGAAACTCAGCTGCTTTTGGGTCTTTGACATCTTCGACGCTGAGCTTTCGTACTTTTCCGCAAGGCCTGCAACGACTCCTCGCCTTCTTGCAGCCTGGCAGGCAGGACATGGTCAACATCACGTCAAGACAGCGGTGATTAGATGTGGCAGGGCCATGTAGTATTCTCTTTCCCACACATGCTCGTTCTGGAGAGACGAACAGGATTACATGATACTGTCGCCACTCCTCATCCGCCAGAGGGTGTAGACAGCAGGTACGTTTACACGGGCTAGGCGCGGGGCTCTTGTTTGCCCGTGTGGTCTTGGGTTGTCCAACACAAACCACACACACACTCTTCAGTTGAGTGCTTGAGGCCGCAATGAGCGCTGGTGCTGTTGAATCTCGCTGCCAAGGATGTATCTATCGCGCTTCTGGGACTGGCCAAATGCTACAGAAAGTGTGGAAAAAAGTGCTGCGGGGACGGGATGCTTGCTCGACAGACCCTCCTGGCTTCGAATTGCGCAAGTGTCCTTCATACTGCTCAGTGGCGCAAGAACGTGAACATGAACGACGAGAATAACCCGTGCATGCCATGTCCAGTGGAAACAATGTCCCTGAAATTGCGGCAGCCTGAACTGGGCAAGCCATTGTGTTGCCAACCTGGCGATTTCCAAGCGCACATCTGACCTGGCAGCGATGCACGCGGTCCACGGCAAACTCTTGTTAGGTTCACCGGGGCATCAGCGGCTTACCCACTGAGAAAGGACATGATTCAAAAGAAGCGGAGGCAGCCACTTCCCGTAGTGCCGAAGACCTTCCGACCCGGGGACCATGCCTAACAGCTAGTGTGAAGGTTCATCTGGTTATTCTTACAGGGGCTTGGATGAGTGACGGATGGGATGAACAGTCTTCCAGCCGACACGAAAGGACGAAGGCCCAGGAAAGGCTACGTACTGTAAGCGGTGCTGTTGTAGTACGAGCCTCAACCAGCATGGTTGTCATGATATGAGCTTTAAGTTGAACTCATTTTCCAACAACATCTTGGCTCCACAGCAGAACGGCGCGATCAACCCCAGCGTCGGGTATTATCGGCTCCTCTTGTCTAGTCTGACCGGTCTGACAGTTTAGGTTCCTGGAGCAACATCCACAGGGCCTCAGTTGGTCTGGACCATCGCCGAGCACATCGAGCGCTAGCCTGGCATGAAGGCTGCGGTACATGGATTCACGCCCAGGAGCTACTGGGCTGGGTCGTGCAGTGGTCGGAGCATACCGATCCTCTACATTCACTTCCTAGTACACGCAATGCAGGCTAACAGTACGGACTAAAAGAAGCAATGCTGCTGCGACAGCAGAAATTACCCTGACCCAGCTGAGGGTGCGACCTCCACTTCTCCGAGCCAGTTTCTTGCTCGATGGCCAGTAGAGTTTGCGCCGCGCGGTTGCGACGATTCACCTGCTCTCGCCGACTGTGCCAGGGGATCGGCATGCATGGCAGTGGCGCATGCAGTGTCTTTTACATCCGGTGCAGCTGCTGCCTCTTTGGCGAGTGCCTTTGCCGCCACAAGTGTCGCAAGCTTCTCCTCCCGCTTCCTGAGAAGAGAGTGTTCCCAAACAGCCCTTAGCCTGACTTGCAAAAAAAGCACTGCAGCCGCGCGTCACTGCTTCTTCCTCTCGCTTCGAGGCTTGTGCCGTTGCCTGGACCAGAGGCGGATGGAGGCAAGAAGCCTAACTCCAAGCTCTGGCAGAAGAGCCCGCGTGCACCCGCCTCCTCCTGGATTTTTAGCCTCTCTTCCAAGGTTGCATAGGCAGCTTGGACCCGCGACAGCTTGCCCAAGGCCTGCAATAGGCAAGCGGAGCTAGATCTGCACGACCGATGCCCATCAGCCCTCCGCAAAGAACATTCTACTGGAGCATTTTCCAGACAAAGCCAGTCATAGGTTCTACATCGATAAAAGCAGGCCCACCAACGCCGGACATGGGCCTTGAACTGAGCTGAGATTGCTGCTTCTCGGCTTTGATTCTCTGCCCTCGGGATGGTGAACAGAACTAGCATCTCAGCATCTCTCTCCGGCACCAAGACAGGCCGGAAAGCAGAAATAGGCCTCTTAGGCGACGCGAAGTCGCACAATGCTGTAGACTCTGTATGACTCTGTAACATGTTATTTGTCGGTCAACTGTCGGTTCGGTTGCAAAGCGGCCCTTTCTCATAAACAGCGAAGAAAGAACACACCGCAGTGCCTGCAGTGCCCCCTGGCCCCTGGTGAGCTCTGGTGCACTTGTAACGCTGAGCTCGAAGCTCCTCAGCTCTCTGCTTTGCGGCCTCGTCAAGGTGAAAAGCAGGGTGCTTGCAAACGTGCCAAGAGCAGTCATCCTGCTGACAACGCATCTCTTTCAGCAAAGAAGGTCGCCTGTAAAGCCTCCGCAGCCTTCTTGACTGCTGCTTCTGCCTGCTCCTGACGACAGCTGCTATCTAGGAACGCATGAGGTGGTGCAGTCTGCATAACTGCAACCGCTACAGCAGGAAGCATGACAGGACACTTAGTTCTTGAAGTGCTCGAACGGATAAATACATGCAGCATTTTGCAACACTACAACATCTCTCAGCAGCATCGCAGATTGCCTTGGCCTCGCGCTCCTGTCGCAAGTCTTCCAGTTGAGCGTGCAAGGTCCGACTCCAACGAACATTTTTCGAACGATTCGAAGTTCAGTCTGCTTTGTCTTCAACAGCTTTCAAAGCCATGGTCCAAAGGATCGCAGACGTAATCCATCAAGAAATCGTGGGTTGTTAAACGAAGGCTTAGCCATGCTTAGCCACAGTAAGACATTAAGTCCTGCTGCATGAAAGGTGTGGATTTAATTGTGGCTTCCTGCGGCCAGTTTTGGCAGAATTGAAACTGCGACTGACTGCTGGAAATGAAGCTCCGCCTATGGGCGGAACTCTTAAAGACCCGGTTCCCACTGCCGTGAAGAAGCGAGCCTTCCTTGAGATGAAAGCTTCGAAGCCGCCATTCAGTTGGCAGCTGAACACGACGCAGTGGTCAGTGACTTGGTGCAGCACGCGCACCGTGCAAACTTGAGACTAATTACACACATAGCGGAGGTCCTTCGCCGTCCTCTCTTGCAATGCTTGTCGCTCTTCCTCCGTCATTTGCGAGGATGCGACATCGACCTTGAAACTGAACATCTGAAGGACATGGGTGAGGTACAGTACTGCGCCCGACTCTGTTGCGCTTTTGTGTGCTTGCCGGCTGGTGGCAAATGCAACCCTCCGAGTGAATTGAAAACTGAAGCATACTGAGGCTATTTCCACTGCTCCTGCGGCTGCTTCGAATGCAACCTGATCTGCACATGCGTGAATCGCGCAGCGTGGTCTGAACGGATTGAAGTTCAACAACGCTGTGAAGCCGACAATCCTGCAGGGACTGCCCTGCTTGACAGGCAGAGTAAATGCAGCCGCGCAGGCCTCAGCGCAAGCTGCAGCAGCAAGGGCCTGAGCAAATCGCTGTTGGACATGATCTCACAAACACATTGGCTCGGCTCGCAGCTCCCGGTTTGGCGTTTCTGCCACGGAATCCCCGCCCTGTGTGATGCGCTGCCTGCCTCAACATACCCGTCTGCCTCTCTCCTGCGGCTCTGTGTAGGTTTTTGCTTTCTCGCTCTTGCTTGCTGCGGAAGCACGGAGCTCCCAAGGCTCGCGTTAATGCTTGGATAGTTCGGCCTGTCTTGAAACTTCGCCCTCATTGCAGGCTTTACTGGAGACAATGGTCTTACTTTACGGCTGACAAGGTCTGCTGCCTCGAGCCTTTTCCGTGCCGGAGCCCCGCTGACATGGAATCTATATAAAATCTTTACCTGTGCCTCACTTTACCCACTCCCTGAGCCGCGAGCTCTTTTGCATTACTTTAGTTTCAGCTGCCAAGTTCCTTGCAGCAAGCTTCAATTTCTGTTGCTGACAGATACAAATAATATGTAAGTAGTAGTTCAAGGACGGACTTGCCGCCTGGAAGCCCTTACTTGCTGGTTCCAGTTTTTGTGTTGCTTCCTTTCTCACGACTTTCAAGCCTTCCATACCGGCCCCGCTCTTCAGGAGGTGCTTGGAACGTTCCATGCCCTGCAACTAAAGTATTACGCAGCACGCATGTATGCATGTCTACACATGTTTCTGAATGCTATGCTTAAACAAACATATGCAAAGTCAGTACATCCAAGGCACATCGTCCCTCGCTTTCTCCGCAGCCTTCAAGGCTTCGGCCTGACGCAAAGCCGTAAAGGATACAATGCTCGTCGGCGACTCTCAAACTCGAAGTCTTGAGTTCTACGGATGCTGTCCTGGCCGTTCTTATGCTTCGTTGCCCTCCGCTTGCTATGTTTTCCTTCCTGGATTATCCCGGCCATCTGTGTGCTTGCTTTCTCTTGTTGTCCAAGTCTTGCGTTGCAGTATGTCTTGCTGCGATTAGCAACACTACTCCAGTTCTTGCAAGAACGGTGCTTGCGATGAAGTAAGGACGGCGTGGATGGGACAACGATGATGATGGTGAAAATGATACTGATGATGGTCATGATGGTGATGATGACGATGCTGGGGTGAAGATGTTACTTGCTACTGTTACTTATGCGTGTGCGATGGTTCTGACTGGGATGACTATGATGATAGAGTTGATGATGGCATTGGTTAAGCTGAAGATGGATTTCTACGAAGCAGGCACTGATGAGCCTCATCAGCCATCCGAGCCTCCCATGCAGCTTTCGCCTGCGCAGAAAGCCGGACATTCTTGTGTCTGATGCCTTCAACCTCCACAATACGCTCCAGCAAGTCATGCAAATCCAGCAAGTGAAGCAAATTGGCATTCTCAGTGTGGCAACTTGTCAAAACAAGCTTTTCCCGGCTGCCGGGAACACTGAAGAGCATGCCTTCTCCACAGCTTCGCGTTCTTTCTGTGCTGCGGCAGCAACGGCCTCTTGCGAGATGTAGCAGCGGAGGCGCCCTACAGTATGGTACCGACATGGGAGGGGTATTGAGCAGTCTGGCCACATGTCAGGAACACATCCGCAAGGACAGTGGCTGATACCCAGCTTCACACAAGCCTGGATACCGATACATTCCAAACCGTCAACCCGGAACAAGGCAACAGCACACAACCGACGCATGACTAGTCAGATAGCGGGTACCAAGATAAACAAAAACAAGCAGTTCTCATATTATAGGGTCATACGTATTCACATGCTCATCATGTCAGGCCTGAGCTTGCGCCATGGTTCTGGCAGCCTCTTCGTTCGCGACCTTCTCGCATTCAGTATTCAGATAGCGCTGTCAAGTTTGCTGCCGAAGCGTAGTTTGCTCTCCGGATTAGACCGTGGGTTGAGGCTGTCGGCTTCATCAACACTTAGCGGCTTGCTTGAATGAAAAAGCGAGGCTTCCGGCAAAGCGTCATGCGATCAGATGAACCCGATGCGCACAAGTCAAGCGCAACGGAAAAGGACGAATGCATAGCTTTGCAGCCAAGGGTCCGTGCTTGCCTTGAGTTGCACGCTTGCCTGCCAAACTTGGCTTGGGCCTACCGAAACCTGTTGTCATTAACACCCAATCCGGCGCTAAACTAAATCCTGGAGGGCGCGGCCGCCGCTGCACTGGTTCCTAAAGTTTTGCACTCCGGGAGCTGCTGAGGTAAAAACGGTTAGATATTCATTTCGATTCATTCCCCGAGGTACAAACAGCCATAAAAAACTTAAGCGCGCCATCCGCCGCAACTTTCACGCGACCAGCAAATCTCTGAACTGATTGAGTGCATTCTCCGTGGCTGCGTCGCGCCTTTCGGCTTGCCGTGAGCCAACTTCTTGAAACTCCCGGCCTGCTGCTCGGCACGTTCTCGAGCAGCCTGGGCCTCTGCCTGACAGACATCGGTCCGACAACGTCGAAGTCAGAAGCCACTCCGAAGGCTTCAAGCTTGAATCCCGTCCCCAAACCATGTCAATGTGGGTCATGTAGGCACAGGCACAGCAGTCGAGCAAGCGCAGCAATCTTTGACATGTGCTCGAGATCGACGGGCACATCAACGTGACAACAAGCTCTTTTTGGAATCCATGCCCTTCTGAGTACTTTCCGCCTAATTAGCGCTTTGCCCCACATGGGAATCTACGATGAGTTCGAGCCAGTCTCAGAAAATCCATCCTCTTTCATTGCGTCATATCCTCGGTGTGTCGGCTCATGCAGCAACAGCTTTCCGTTCATTCAGGTTCGGGTGCACAGATAGATGGCAGTGTCGTTGATTGTTGCGACTCTTCCCGTCGGTTATGCAGAAACTGAAGAAAAACTGATACAGAGTTGCAGACAGAGTCTGTCTTCTGAAGCACGTGCCCTGTGCTCTATCTCCTCCAAGGAAATTTCAGCCATTTGCTCAAGCAACGCGTCCCTCGGTAGCGACGGGTCGAGAGGTGCCCTGTCTTGGTGCAGAAGGCCAGAATGTAGAACCAGCCTCAAAAGCAGCCGCGAGCTGTTATAGGCAGTGTCTGCCACTCTGGGCCGTGACCCATCATCATGTCGACCCAGCAGCGGGAAAGTTAAAGAGGCTTGGAAAATCCAGGACAAGATCACGACTCCGAAAGAGGACGCCCAAATTATCCAGTTAGCGCTCCTTCCAAGAAGGACTGCCATACACGAAAACATCCACGGGGCGAATAGGTACAGGATCACCACGTAAGCGACGCCAATCTCGGACAGAAAATCACAGCCACATGCCCTCATGAACACAGGGTAGTTTGCAGGGCTGACTCCGGATACGAGGAGGTGCAGTATGTGTGACATGCAAAAATGCAGAATAAGAAGCCCACTGTATATAAAGCTGAAGATCAAGCAGAAAAACTTGAGCTTGTCCACCGGCCAACCATCCTCATCCCAGCCAATATCTGCGCAAATGCCCGTAGCTGTCGGCACGACGGAGGAAAGCAGAAGCAATGTCATCAAGTTGTATGAATCAAGCTGGATACAGAAGAGCTCCCGCAGCTCTTCTGGGGACTTGCCAGACTGCTCCAAATGCTGGAACCAGACGGGTTTGTGGTCCGACCAGATGAACCCATCCATCAACTTCACCTCGCCAGGTTTCGCTACGGTTCCTACGTAACCTTTTTTGTAGGAGACAGAAATCCAACAGCACTGCAACCAAAGGACGGCTTTTCCGAACCGTTGTATGAAGGTGCCTTTCCCCCGAGCGTTAGCTGCACGCACGGGGGCCGCGGCAAACGGCTGTTCGGATTCGCGGCTGTCGGTGCCAAAGTCGGCCACCGCACCTTGAAAGAAGTCCAGTTTGTCATGCCAGCAGTCATGCACGAGCTGACGACGTACGAAAGCACGACCCCAATGGACTGTCCCTGGGCTCGGCATGATTGCAAAATTGCTGTCTTGGCTCTGCACTGGTCTGGGCTAGAATGGTTAGAACTTCCCCGTACGATCTACGAAGTCGAGTAAAACCTGTCACAGTCAGGCACCAGCGATCTCGGTGTTCTGAGGCTGCTTTGGGGTCCGGAGGATTTGTGGCAGACCGAAACAGAACTCAGCTTTTCAGGAATGAGGCACTCAGAATTCGTGCGCGCTGAACTGCCGAGGTGAAGCCGAGCTCCTTCCATCCTGCAGAGCTGCTGCAGCTGTGACGCTGTGACAGCCACCACAGCCACCGTCTTCCGTCTTACCTGACTACATCGCTTACCCTGGCCTTCGTGACCGAGGTGTGGCAGCATTTTGCCTTCAACATTCTGGTGAAAGGCTGCAAGGGCCACCTCCGAGACACAAGCATAGCAGCGCAGCGTAGACAGCATCGAACTTCCATCTCACATTGACATCCGAACCTACAAAAAGACGTTGCTTGGGACACTCTCTACAAAGGGCAGTTGCATGGCCTCCGGATAGCCAGAGGACGCCAACCATTCACGGACATCCCCACAAGACCTGAATTTGTACACAAATCCAGAACAAATATGTCAAATGGGAGGTCCAAACAGATGAACGTCTGACTCGCTGCATATAGTGTTAGTTCGTTGCAAGCCGCACTGGTGCCAATCTGACAGTCCAACTCCTGAGTACCGGACCAGTCTTTCGACATCTCAGGCCGCAGGCCACGAGAATGTGTTCGAGTTGGATGCATTGCTGGTCGAGAGGAATGCTATGGTCAGTCTGCACTCGCATGCTACATAGATCTGCGTGGGCATGACTTCTCCGAATTGTCACTGCCAGCACAAGACAGTGCAAGCTGCAGTTGCTGGTGGGCACATGAATTCAAGTCTGCTTCGTGCTCATTACTTCACCGTCGCAAGCCAGTGCATCGAGAAAGTGTGCTGCGGAATATTAGCGACACGCAAGAGCTGTGACACAAAGACACACAAAGGACAAAGACCAGCGCTGACACACTACAATAGACAGTCAGGACGGCTACGCATACTGCGGCCTCTTTAGCCATGATGCCAGCAGCTGCATCAGCTGCTGCCTGCGGGAGAACGGCCGGAGCAGATTGGCTGGCACCGGAGAGGAGTTGCCCTGGTTGACTTCGACCTGCTTCACTGCTTCATGCCTAAGTTGCTGTGGTGCTATGGCTCCGAAATTTCAATCCCTGTCGCGACACTTCTTTGGCGGACATGCCCAAGTGGAAACAGTCGACTAAATCTGATTGGACCTGTGAGTTGATTTGTACAGGCGAGGAACCTGATTGCCCGCTGAGGGTTCCCATTCGAACCTGCCAAGTCTGCTTAAAGTCCAGCCTGCTCCCGGGCGGAAGCTGTGGCTGCCTGTGGATCAAGCCCAAGAGAATAACTTAGGGAGGCAGTAAGGCCACTGCGAGGTCCTGTCGGCTGCTGGTAGATTCAAGTTCCGACGCATGAGCACAGTTGGAGAATTCGGGTGGGCCATCGCCGGCAGGTTTTGCCTGCAAGTCCTCGTTGCCCTTTAAACCCGCAACCCTCAGGGACATGCAACCTCTGGAAGTTGAAATTGGCGACGTCTGCCATGGCACCCAAGCCTCTCTCTCTCTCTCTCGCTGTTTGTGCAACCCAGACTGTTATCCACTGCAATGCGCATGCAATGGATCGTGCTCCCAACGAGTAGCCTCTTGCTCGGCTTTCTGCTGGGCTGCAAGAAGAGCAGCCTGCAAGGAAAGAGGGTGTGCACGCAACGGTGCATGACGCTTCACCTCTCTAGGCCTCTTTCTCCTTCATGGCAGCTTCTGCCGCAGCTGCGGCCTGTGCAGGCGACAAGCAAGCCAATAGATTGTTAAGACAAGTTTGAAAGGATTTGCAATAAGGCCAGATGCAACGACAGAGGATGCAAATGCAATTAGCGCTCGAAATGGCAAATGCAATTTAGCCAGTTTCTGTCACCTTTCTTGTGTGCTGCTGGTTTGACAAATCCTTGTTAGCAGGAGACTGCATGGCTTGACATGGTGTCCTGGCACAAAAACTCTACCGCAAGACGGATACTGGAAGATGCACGGGATGGTGTGAGCCGGCATCGTAACCAACAGACTCAAGACCTGAACCACCGCTCAAAAACGCAGGGCGCCTGCTCCTGGGCCCGCGCTATCCGTTGGGCCAAGAGCTCCTCGTCCTGACCCTCAGAGCCGCTCTGAGCCTCTCGGCGGCCACGGAGTTCGGGGTCTCGGCTTTGCGCTGTTTGGGCAACCCCAACTTCGAGGCTGAGGAGTTGCACAGGCCTTGTGTGGGACGCTGGTTAGACACACATACATATACATATATACATATATACATATATACATATATACATATATGCATATATGCATATATGCATATATACATATGTACATATGTACATATATACATAAATACATAAATACATATATACACATACCTATACCTATACCTATACGTATACATATACATGTACATATACATGTACATATACATATACACATATATATACACATACAAACAAGAAATATGTATTCGTGCATACAAACATACATACATATCCACGTTATCTACGCATATGTGTGCATGCATGCACATGTGTCCGCGTTCGCAGGACTAAATACTGACATGACGAGAGAATAAGCAAACGATGACATGTTCGTACACATACAAGCAGTCATGAAAGCATGCCTGTCAATATTTTTTGACGTGGATGTTGAAGACGGGTGTGCAGTTGCGGAATTCAACCTACTTACTGGTGACTTAGTAAATCTGTTGAGTTTGTTTTCTTTTGTGTACCCCCTTCTTCCTTCATGACATACGTGCAGCTCCTTCTTATCTGCAATTTGATGGCATACTTTTCTATGACCCTACGGCAGAAGGCTGTTCCGACCAAAGCCACTGAACACGAGGATCGCTGGAACTGCCAGAACACATGAGTGTGCGGACGGCCGAAATCCTAAGCCTGCCCAAGATCTTGAACTATTGAAGTCAAGTCCAGGCTTAAGCCAAGCAGGGAGGATAGATTACTAGCAGTACAGAAGCAACATACTAAGACTACAGAAGTTAGCACCTTCAAGGCGGAAGAAGTTACAGAGCTGCTTTCAAAAAGTAGGTGTTGAGGGCCTGTGCTTCTGCCCTGGCTCGAGCCGCCGCTTCCTGCAGCTCTTGCTCCATCTGCTCCTCCAAACCAACAACACAGCATATAGGCATATAACGCAAGTTACCATACACTCTACATTACTATACACTATACCATACTCTACTCTACTACACCTTTACTAGAGCAGACTAGATCAGGTACCAGTAAGATAGCATTGCGTAACAGTTTGACCCTGCGGACCAAGGCGGGGTTATTGGGCTGTTCCCCAGGTTTTCGGCCAAGGCGTTTGGGGAAGCTCGAATCGAAGCTAAGATTTTTGCAAATTAATCCTGTCGCTTATTTTGTGGTGGGCACTGACGTTGTCACGACTGCCTTCCTGAACCTGGTTCTTAGCGATGCAGCTGTTCTGTTGAGCATTGCTGAACTGCGTGACGATTCTAGAGTATGTTGCAGCACATGGAACGTGATCGAGATGCGACGGTGCTGACGAATATAGCCGGTCAGTAAGACACGCATGGAACGAGGTATCAAGGGCTGACTTGTGCATGGCTGCCGTCCTTGAACAGGCGCATCTCTTCTTCTCGCTTCTGAACCTCCTCTCGGGCAGCATCTGCAGCAGCTGCCGACGCCTGGTGAGGATGCACAGCAGGGACTGCCCTGATTCCTCGAACGCATCGGACTGAAGACTCTGGGACGACCTTACTTCATGGCTTGGTTCAAGGCATAGATTGACTTCATGGTTGGGCAATCTTGTGCACTTGGTGGGCTGGAGCGGCCAGATGGCCGTTACCGTAGCGGGCTTTACTAAAAGTTTCCTCCGATAGCGTTTGCAAATGAAGCGACACCCATCTGTTCGCCTGTGCTTGCTCCAGAGCTTCCTGCTTTTCGGCCAGTGCCATGGCTATGGCGGCAGCTGCCTTCCAGGCTAGGCGAGCAAGACTGGCGCTGTAGAAGAACATAAAACCTCTTGCTTCTTGTATGCAGGAACAATGAATTCAGGGACAAACGAAGATGCCAGAAGCCAAGCCAACCACGTAGTCACGACGTAATTCAACTCGATTTCTGTGGACCAGAGCACCGTGGGCCTCCTGCTCAGCACGCTTAGCAGCCTCGAGGGCTTCCAGCTCCTGTGGTCGCTTTGGCTAAGATTCCTCGCCTAAAGAACGAGGGCTGTTCATGGATCCACAAGAAGCGAACGCAGAAGCTCCCCTATGCGCACTTTTTTCAAACACTGCCGAGCGACGGCATATGGGGTACACTGCAGGCGGAGAATTGCATCCGCACCTGCATGCATCGGCTGCAACTGTACCAGAGATCTCCCACCGCCAGCTTTGAGTTTAGGTTTCGGCGCTAAGTTTGGATTCAGGTCAAAATTCAAGAATAGAAAACAGCCATGGCGTGGCATCACGTGGAAGTCTCACAAAGCTGGTCAAAGATTGGCTGCAGTCATCAAGTCTCTGCGGGCCAGGAACTATGTGATTCTTGATCTGAGGATTGAATTGCGCGCTTCTTTCCGCGCAAGCTCGTGCCCACTGCCCACCAGAGCCGGCTTCGAACAACACCCTTTTGACTGCCACTGCTGTCGAGTTCTCAGTACTATCAAGTGGGCAGCAACAGTAGCTGCAGGAGGAGTAGTAGTAGTAGCAGTAGCAGTAGTAGTAAGAGGAGGAGGAGGAGGAGGAGCAGCACTAGCACGAGCACTAGCACCAGTAGTAGTTTTGTTCCAATGGGTCCAAGCTCGTCTTAACAACTTTCGCATTCGCTGTTGGTGTGCTGGAAGCATGACGAAGTAGCACAAATGCACATACAGGAGAACTGTTTGCCTCTGCAAACAGCTAAACATGAAGAAATGCAGACACTAACCAACCAACGAGCCAGCTGGCTACAAGTAGTTATCTACCTAACTAGCTGACTACCTAACTAACTACCTGCCTAGCCAGCGAAATGAAGGAAATGACTGGCGAACTAAGTCACGAACTAACTAACGCAAAAGCTGACTGACTCTGAGTAGCTGGATTGCTGGCTACTTAACCTGATCAACGAGCCATGCTCTGGGCTTCTCGAGATGAGTAGAAAGAATACTTGTTGCACCCTTAAAACTTGCTTCTTGGCAAGAAACCGTGCAGCTCGACAGCATACCCTCTATTGAGCCAGGCGATCGTGAAACAGATTCAGATCAATGGAATGGCATGGTCGCGACTTTATGTCAAGGATTTGTCGTTTGGCGTTTTCGCCTGCCTCAATCTTTCGGTGCTACGAATGAAAATGGTTCAACTGAGTGAAGAACAGAAGACCAAACTTCACACATATCAAGTGAAACAAGATCAGGAGCATCTGCAAGCAAGCCCACCGAAAGTGTGAATACTGTTGAGGGCCTGCTTCGACAGCCATTACAGGCTATCCCGTGCTCCGACCATCAGCATTCTTCCGGGAGCTGTGCTGTCTCTAGATCGAATGCACCTTTGTCAGTTTGCGCACGGCCCACCCCAATTCCGAAGATTCAACAGGTAGAAGCGAACTAAGTAGGGCAAGCCATCGTGGACATCAACATGCACGCGATGAAGCCTTTCACACATCTCATCAGACATCGAAGTGGTATACTATAGTGCTTCAAGGCGCCGTGCTCCGACCATGCTTGGGATCCCTGTGTCTGTGCATCTCGATAGCTTGGCACAGCAAAGCCGCGACTTCATCTTGCAGACACGACGAAACAACATGAGCATCAAACTCAGCCGGGCTGGTCGTGTTCAGATTCATGTTCACCACATGCGGCGGTCGCTCGTGGAGGTCCATTTGCTAATGTCTTCAAGCCAGGCGTCTTCGCCGAGGAAGACAACGAAGGGCTGGTGTTGGTTGTAGGCTTGAGATTTCTAAGCGCCATTCTGAAATCCCGGCGGTTCGAGACCTCGAATGCATCCTCCACGCCCAAGCGTCGAGCATGCGATAGAAATATGAAGTGCTCGCTGCTCGTAGTCTTCTCCCCCCGCTGCGATGATGTCCAGCTTGCCCTTCAATTGTCCATCCGTTCTGGTGGTCCAAGCAAAGAACTCGTCAACGACCACCGTCTCTTCGATACTGCCTTCAGAGCTCGAGGCACCTGAATCGCCATTCTGCTTGGGTATAGATGTGTGGCACAGGATCCGGGACGCTAAGAATGCTGCACCCTTTTGACCTCTTTCGAGAGTCAGGTGCTTGACACAGTAGTGCCTGCATCGCCTCCGACCTCTCACAGGAAAAGAAAGCAGTTTCAAGAAACAGCTTGCCCTCACCTCTCATGCGTGTACCTGTTTTTGAGACTTGTTGTCATGCAGACCTGCATGAGGACGCTCGAAGAGGAACCGCCGACCTCCAACACTGAGGGCCTCTACCGCACAGCCACAAGCCCCCCGAAGTACGAGTTTGAACTGGACTGGAAGCCGGAAGGTTGTCCTGTTCGGCCTGTCGCACGGCTTCCGTGGCATCCCTTTCAGTTTGGCCCGGCTTCTCCTAGCTGGATGCAAAGCTGGATTCAAACTTCTGTCCGAAATGAATCTACGACTTCATGTTCGCTCGGTCAGCGATGCAGCTGTTGTGCGCTGGCACAGAGCGATGGGCGGATTCCTGCTCGGCTGGAGGGGCATCTGCAGCTGCGCCCCACCTGAGACAATTTCCAGCACAATTTGTCTGTCTTCTTACTTAGATGTTCTTTGCGATGTTCCAAGGATGCGTCATTATACTGACTCTATCCACACACTGCCTCCCACATGGGGGCCGCACTGAGTGACCATCCAAGAGCCTGTTGGATCAAAAGCCTGTTGCATCAAATCCTGCAGGGTGGCGTGCGGCTTGAGTGGCTTGCGCTTGCCATGACCGAGTGTAACAAAGGAAGCAGCGAAAAAAGGCGAGCAACGCACCTCTTCACGAGCTTTTCTCGAGATCTCCAGGATCAGCCTTGTGCAGTGTGGTGTGGACACTTGTTGAGGCAAGGTTGAGCCACCCCACCCACCCAGCTTCCACAACTCTCCGCCAAGTGACAGTGAGCCTGTTTCGGCATCAGTGGTCGGGGCGTAACCTACTCCGTTGAGACTACAGACCCTCAGCAACAGTCAGTTCGGATGCCTTTTGCCTGTTCCGAGTTAATCAGCGAACTGAGCACGGTACTCCTCTGACACGCACGAGAATTCGGTTTGCACCTTGGGCGACTAAGAGGCCGATGGCAGCGCCAGATTCTGGGCTCTCAATTTCAATCATCAATGCCCGCGTCTTCACACTGCATTTCTCCGCAGGCCGTTCATCTTTCGCAGTGCTGCGGTGTGAGTGATGGGGTCTGCACCGTTTCATGGTGTCGTTGGATGGCACGTGGGGCCTTGCGCGAGAACGGCAGCTAAGTCGTTGCACCAGCATCACATGAGCATGAAGGCTCCGGTACGAATCAATCAAGCACATGCCAAGACTAGGCGAGCGCCTCCTTTTGAACCTTATCGGGTGCCACGAGAGCCAAAGCCTGGCAAAAGCCAAGCAGTGCTTGGCGCGCACAAACGTTGTGCTGCAGAAGGAGCGCCATGAACCTACCTATATCCTCCTACAACTACCTTAATTACCTATCGGATTGATATGCTCCGGCTTCTGCTTGCAAGTTGAACTCTGCCCACAGACCTGAGCCTGGCCAATGCGATGAGCAGTCTGTAGCAGGAAGAGCTCGTTGGCCTCATCACCTTCACTCTGGTCTGCAATGTCAGATGTCTTCGGAAAACAATCGCCCGAGTGAAGTGAAGACCTCTGGGGCCGGGGCAAAGACCCTTCACGAAGGCCTTGACGCTGGGCTCCTCTGCTTCCACCAACTTTCACATGCTTCTCTTTAACTGGTGACCGTAGTGGTAAAAGGAACATGCGATCATCTCCGGGCACTGAACATGTGTCTACCATGCAATCAATGCAGAGGCTGCCGACTCACTGGCGACGGCCCATCTGGAATGCAGGTGGAATGACTCCAAAGGGATGTGCAGAAAGGTGATGCCAGTTTCTTTTCTGCGATTAGGGTGACGTCAGCAACCGGCAGAAGCTGAGTGCTTTTGTGGAATGCTCAACGTCAGCAAGGTGCATCACTTGCTAAGAAATCTCTTGGAGGAGGGTAAGTCACCCATCTTCTGTTCGTGCGGAACCATTGCTGTTGTCGTAGCCTTTGGCTGCTAAGGTGAAACGAATCCGAGGAACAGCGCTTAGCGCATCTTAGCGCCATATCGGAAGCTACTACCTCTCCTTCCAGTTTCTGGGAGACCATTCAGAGCCTCGAACTGGGCGAGAACACAAATGCATGAGGCTCGCGAGATTATGCTTGAGGCCGCTCATCTCAGCCTGACTAGGGGAAATGCGAACGACACACGCATGCAGGCACAAGAAAACGGTTTCTCCACGTTAAGTTAAGGAAACACTCCTATCTCGTCCAGCTGTGTATGTGGTCACGGTGTCTTTGCTGATGTGCAGTGTCGATGTCTGTGACACGCCCTGCCTCCATGAAAGACTGGAACTTTCCCTGGTTCTTGATCATCCAGCTCTGATCCTGTATAAGTTGACCGACATCCATGGCCTTCGCTTGCCCACGGAAGCGAAGACAACCCATGAAAAACTCCTCCACATCTACTGATCCACCTCCGTCGGAGTCCAGAAGCTTGAAGAAAGCCCAAGCATCCCACACCTATACTGAACTTGGTGCCATTGCAAAACAGTGCAATGTCAGCTCATTTGTTTCTGCGGGGTTATAGTGGCCAAAAAATAAAAAGTATTCCCAAGTACCCTGAGACGCATCTAGACCGAGTGCTTCAAAATATGTGGTTACAGAATCAGAATTGATGTTCTCTTCGAACATCTGCAAGGTGATGTGTCCATCATCGGTGGCACCCAGCCGTCCGAAAAGCTCTTGTATTTTGCGAACATGCTTCTCTTTGTTCATCAGCATGTTCTGCATAAGCGTCACTTGGTCGTTCTGTGCAGATTCAATGGCTGACCTTGACCGGATCTGTAGCACATTGCATATTGGATCTTGCCGCCATCATGAAGCATGAATGTTTGCACACGAATCTGAAAACATTGCTAAGTCAGTCAATGCACTGGCAGAACACCGCCGTTACAACCTCAAGCATGTAAGATTTGCGGTACAGATACCACAGACCGGGCAAAGCACAAGCGGAGGCCTACGCAAAGATCCATGTGAACACACCAGCACAAGTCTGCCAGCTTCGGACATGGCTAAGTGGGTACATGGTACATGTGCACACAGCTGTAGCACTGTAGCAGCAGCATGGAAGCAAAGCAAGCAACTTGAATCATGGAATTAGATGAATGCCGCGAAAGCTTGCACATCGCTTCCCCATGCATCTCTCACAGCTGTGCAACATGTGCCATGGGGAAACTGAGGCCGGCTCGTTTAAAACTGCAAAATACGTGAAAGCTATATATCCAACGTAACAAATAACCCAGATGGCTGATATCTCCCTGAGCGGTGCCAGAGCTTGCTCCCAGCTGACGCCACCAGCCAAGCTCATGAAAAGAGTCAGCATGCTGTCCACCAGCGAACCAAAATACAGTTGCGCAGCATCTTGGTGGACCAACGTCGTGTTGCTATCAGCTTTGTAGTCGCTGACAGCTTGCGTAAACAACACAGCAAACACCTCGGTTAGTGGAGCTAAGAAACCATCATCGGATTGAGAGACAAATAGTTGCAACGACAAACTCGCAAACCCTAGGGTTGCTTCATAATGGTTTGCGACTGTCAGCGCGATTCATGTATCCAGCAGCTCCATTCCGAACGGATGCCGACTTTTGCTGTGGTCAGGTGCTTGCATCACATGCAGCCAAACCATTCCAAAAATGGTCCGAATTTCCTCATTAACGAGGCATGTCGTAGAGCCCAAGTTCCCATCCAATTCTCCAATGGAGAAGGGAACGACCGAGACGGCGCTGTGTGCTAACATCCGGGGCGGTTCATGGATGTGGGCCAGCTGCTGCTGAATCAGATGGAGGACGAGATCTCGTATGTGGTGTGGAAGCTTGGCGCGGGTCTTGTCGCGATGCTTTGGGAGCGCTTATTCGATGAGAAGACTTCGTCTGATGTAGATGTAGCTGCATTGAACGAGATGACATCACATGGTATTCCGACACTCTCTCTGTCGTGGCAGAGCTTGGAATTCGGAATCATGACGGTCGCTTACAGTATCTTCGTATGTGGCAAGGTGGGGATGATGGTGGTGTTCGCCTCGGATGAGCCTTGGCACATCCTCCACGTGATCGTCCTGTCGGGTGGCAACCACTTGAACTACCTCATCGAGAATGCCTTCGACATTCAAGCCTTCGCCCGATTCGCTTTGGGAAATCGGCGGCCGAACGGGGTGCTAACCTTTCCGGATGAACTGGTGGATTCTGTTCTACTGATTCTACTGGCTCTGGTTGACTGCTGGGGTCCCTTTCGTCAAGACTCTCATGGGGGGGGTCCCTTTCGTCAAGACTCTCATGGGGCGCAGTTTTCGTGGATGCACCATCAAGCATATGGTCATGTGCACCTTGCCCTTCATGTATGCTGTGCTGTAGTTCTGCATCTTCAGTGCAGTTCGCATCGGCATGAACCGCCGCGCCATCTGGCTGGAGAACATCGGCACCACGGAGGTCGATAACGAAAACTTCTACCTCCGTGGACGCGAGCTTTCGGCTCTGCGGCGCAGGCAATCGCTTCGATGTTCCGCCGAGCATCCCCGGCGAGGCCTTCGCGGCCTACCGCGGGAACATCAACATGAGCCCTGTGCGCAAGTACTCGGGAGACGACTCCCCAGAATACGAGTTGGACCTCGTGGACTAGTACAGTACTTGAGAGCCACGGGCTGGGACGAAAGCTCTAGCAGGGGCAGGACTGGCGACACGGAGCTCACACGAACAAACACAAAAGCGAATTTCGGTTGCGTGTCCCTGCTGCACCGTCGAAGCTCGTCGCAGCTTTTTTTCACAAGGCAGCGGCTGCCACACGAGTCGGCTGAAGGCAAGGACAAGCTCCGGAAAATCTCAGAGGTGCTCTGCAGTTATGTCCGTCGTGTCCTAAGTTGCCAGCGTGGCAGTAGTTTAGTAGGCATGATCTTCATGAGTATAACCAGGAGTAGTAGCAGGAGTACTGCGTGGATAAGTGGCAGGACCAGTGCGAGTCGTATAAGCAGCAGTAGCATGAGTACGGGTATTGTCATTATGAGTACCATGGCAGCACTGGTATTGTCGCGAGCATTCTATGCCGGTGGCTTATTGAGGATGTGGCTTTGTATCGCATCGTTGAGATATCAACAGAATGGTTAACGAAACGGGACACCAGAAGTAGTAACACAGCAGAAAACTGCAGCGCTCAAAGGCGTGCAGCTAAGGATCGTGGAGTATAGGCTCTTTGCCGAAGTTGACACGACCTTTCAATCGCAGGCGAGGAACAGAATTTGATGCAGTGTGCGAGAAATGTGTGTGCAAACGCTGGCATTGCAGGATCTTGGCTGTTGAATCTGAGTTGGCGTCCCCGAGCACGTTGCAGCGCGGGCTAGCGATGGGCTCTCACGCGTTTTTTGTCGAGACCTTGTATTGCACACCAAGTCGCCGGTTATTCTAGGCCTGGGGTAAGGAAATGGCAGAAGCACATGACGTGGGCGGCCTGGAAATTGCCAGGGACGAGGTCGGGCTGGAATTTGCCTGGGAAGTAAGAAGCATTCCAGCGAGAAAATGTAGGAGAGGTGAAGTACTGCGCGAAAGAACCTAAGCTCGAAACCCCCAAGCCCTAAACGTGAGAGTGCAACATGGCGTTCGTCAGTGGCATACAACTGCGACGTATTCCGTGCGCAGAACTCCGACACCCCCCATGTTTTTGATTCTGTCTAGCCCACTGGCCGCGCCTGCTGGTGCGAGTTTGTATTGAAGACTGGCCACGCCTGCTGGTGCGAGTTAATTTGTATTGAAGGAATGCACCTTCCAACACGTAAGAGGCACAAGCTTCCAAGATCTGCGTCACCGCAACATGACATGCTAGTTGGACAGGTCATTGTTTGGCGTGCCTGCTGTCACCGGGTGCAAGCAATGCCAAGCAGAAAAAGAAGCTCGCTGTTACCATGTACAAGCGCCACTGCCAGGTAGGAAAAATTATGGCAGGCATGCACCTTGCATTGTCCTACTTTCCACACTCCTATGTCTCCGGTCTTGCGTCGCTAGCCTTGGCACCTGCACTTGCCTAACAGCTCTCGACATTAACCTAGCTGGTTGTTTCCTGTCTGCTCTAGTGCCAGCCCTGTCCATTGCTTAGCTGTAGCTAATGGAGCCGACACTCAAAAGGCGGACCTGGGCCAAGTTCGTCAAGCGCAAACAACGACACTCAGAAATGTCAAGTTTCAGCTTGCTTCTCACTGATGCTGCCATGGTAACGAAGCTGCAGGAGCAAGCCCGCATTGCAGCAGACAGAAAGTTGCAGAGAACAACAGTTTTGATCCAACATATTAACTCCTTGCCAGACAAAGACTGCGACAAGTGAAGCAGGTTTTGACCCAACATACCAACTCTTCGCCAAACATAGACAGACAGACATGTTGCAGCACGCCTAGAGCAAGAATGTTAGAGACGCATGCACAATGTGGCCACGATATGACCAGCATCAGCAGCCTTTGACCAACATCAGCTGCATCAGCCGACGCCCAGGCCAGCATCAGCAGCATCAGAGGAGGCCTGTTTTACCTTTGGACGTCGAACAGCCACTTACCCAAAAGGACCGAAATCTGGCCCAAAACAGGCCCCTTTGGCAACAGGGGTTTTGCCCAGCACCAGATGGGGGATAGCGGAAAAAACCGACCAATTCGGGCCCACCCCCCGCACCCCCCCTGATAACCCCAAGCTCACTCTGTGAGGTAATGAACGAAGCTCCTTCACGAGGAGCTTTCGTGATCACGGGCAACAAGTTCCGTGTCCCGGCACCCCGACTCCGTCTTCCCGACCTGGGAGTATTCCTGAGCAAGCTAGTGAAAGCGATTTTATTGTGGGGATTTCACGGCCGCGCTTTAGCTGAGCAATGCCTGGCATGGTTTCTGCATACATCATTTCCTGTTCATGTCTGGTGCATGTTTTCTTTTCGTGTGTGCCCTATCTTTGCACACGCCGTCACTGCATAGATCGTGTGACACATGCTTGAAGGTCCCGGCAGATATGGCTCTCCTGGGATCCACTTTAGAGAAGCCCTGCTGCCTTACGTATGCTGCCGTGCCCGTTGTGACTCACACAACTTTCAGGTGCGAGCGCTGCAATCGTTTAGCGTCTCCTTTGTCGCAAGCAGGCTTGCATCCAGAATACCTCGAAGGAAGGATTGCTGGATGGATGCGATACTTTCCGCTTCGGGGAGTGGTAACGTGCCTTGCATGGGTTTGAAAAGCTCAGATTTTGCACGCCCGAGTGCACACTACCAGCTTGTTCCGCTCCGGGGCTGGAGGTTTTTGATTTTGTTAGCTCAGGGTGCAGGCGCTGAGTTCTCAGTTGTTTTTGCATTCTGTTTTGGCTGGATGGCCTCGTAGGAACACCAGCATAGCCGTTTGCATGTGAATTCAATATAATTCAATAACCTACGTGCTAGGCGAGCGCCTGTACAAGACCCAACCGCGGAGAATGAAAAAATTGGCTCCAAAAGCATGCGCTGCTAGTCGTGGATGATTCGGCATCTTGGGTCGCCGAGAGTCGTAGCATGTCGCAGCTATAGTGACCAAGCGCTTATGAATACAAAGAGTGCAAATCGGTAGAAAGGCACTCGTGGGTGCAAACTCGCTTGGCCTGGCTGCGACTTGGCTTTCGCAGTCCGGTGAGCTATTGAAACAAAACCCACGCAAGCCTGCAAGTCACGTCAAAACGCGCTTCTCAAGCTCAGCGTTTTTGTGTGCTGATCGCCGACATGGAGACTCACAGGTGACCTAAAGGTTGGCGGCAAACCAAAATCTGTAACCGACCCCTCAATAACTCAGCTCGGCTGGTCGACTTCTAGTGTGTTCCGCCCACTGAAAGGCATGACCATGACATGAACGTCATCATCTGTTGAGATGCTGATAGATGCTGGTTCGTGCGATGTTGGTCACGGCCTGGCCTTGCTCTGTGGATCTCCAACAGAACCTTCGTTTGCATCTTTGCAAACGGTCCTGTACTGAACTGTACTGGGTGGGTTGTGGCGGTTCGCCCGAGTCATCATAGCTCACAGCAAGGGTCCCCATTCTGTGGCGTGAATCAACTTAGGTTGACATGGTTGACTACGAAATACAAGAAAGGCAGAACTTCGGAGTGCAGGCTGAACAGCTTGCTCCTATGCTGGCGCTGCTCAAACGAAGGGAATAGGCTGGGTATGGCAGAGCCTGGCAAGGATGGGGGGACTTGGTGGGTGAGAACGACGCCGTGTCTAGATTTTTCTGGCATCAGACTCCTCAACCTCGGGTAGCAGTTCACTTGAGAACCGAGCTCAAAGTCAAATGAGATCTTAAACCGACGCATTGCAGGTCAGTACTGAGCCGAACAAAAGCACCGAAGCCGCAGGCCGAGCTGTGGTGTGTCTGCACTAGGATGATGGTAAGGCCGCTGCATAGACGATCAGCACCAAGAGCGTCATAGCCCAGACCAGTGCTTTGAGAGTGTGGAGAATCGATGTGACCAGCATCCGCAGCGCGATGACGAAGCGGAAGATGCTGACAAACTGCGCAGTTCTCAAGATGCGGCTGAGCCGTACTATGCGGAAAGACTTCAAGCCGCTCACGCCGGCAATGGCGTCAAGGTCAGAACTTCCTGTCAGAAAACACAGCGCACGAAGGATCAAGAAGTAAGTTAGATAAAAGCGGAACCTACTTGACGGACCCATCGCAAGCGCCATTTTCCCCCGAAACTTGCAAATATACATACACAATGATACTGTTGCAAGATACCAGCCTGTGATGTCCACAACAACTTCCCACAGAGAGCTCAAAACAATAAAGAGATCAAGCCAGCTCCAGGCCCAATCTTCAGAGCAGAAGAAGTGCAAGCCGTCTGCCGCCAAGCGCAGCAGCAGCTCAACTGTGAATATCGCCGCATAGAGGTACTGAATGACACGGAACTCTGTCGGTCGCGGGTCACCATGATCCACACTGCGTTGCACATCAATTCCTATGAACACAGCATTCGTCACCACGACAACAGCAAAAAAGGACTCAAAGACTGGATGATGCACCATGTGCCAGATGCAGCTATGGCCGCCGTACCTCGGCTCAAATCCTTTTTTTGCGTGCGTCGGGCTGCCTGCAACTGAGAACGTTCGCCGCATTTGCGCTCGTCCAGTGGCGGTGCGCACCTTCTCTCCAGAGAAGCCATTTCTTGGCGGCGAGATATCGGTCTGAATCGGCTTCACTGGGCTCACTGGGACAGATTGAGATTCGTCTCCCTCCGTCTTGGGTCGGCTCATCTTGCTGCCCATGCTGGTCCTCCTGTTCAGAGTGAGGCCTCTCAGCACTTCATCTTGGAAGTCCAGTCGGCGAATGACCTCCTCGTGCTGCTGCCTGCAACGGACATTGAATTCAGGGCCGTTTGTGGCGTCTTTTCTCACATGGCGGGCCTCAGCAGCTCGGGCAGGGCAGACGGGGCGGATCGACGCTCCTCGATCCTCTCCTCTCTCGGCAGCGGTTCGGAGGGTGCCAGAGGCGCCGCCATGCCGTTTGCGGGCGAGGCAACCCAAACCCGAGAGAAAGGGCTGGAGGATGCCTGCACTTACGTTGCCTGGCTCAAAGTCTAGTTGACTGAGCTTGCAATACAAACACTTCACTCTGGCTGTGAGGTAGGCCGGTTTGGCATTCTGGCTCCTGACTTCTTGCTTTCACGTACTTCCCTTGATTCTGCGATAGGCTGCAGCGTGCTTCCAAGCTGTCTCAGTTTGAACGGTTCTGTTTTGGAGAACCATCACAATTGGTGGGTAGGGGTTGCATAAAACCTGGAGTCCGACCATGTCAAGTGGCATGCCCTCCCTTTTTTCCCTTGGTGTCCACAAAGATCATCTCGGCACAGAGCTCGAGATCTTTCGGGTCTTGGTAATCGAAGATGTCAATCCTTGAAGGGCGCTCAAAAAATGCACATCTTGAAACATTTTCCTAAGGTACTGCGGAGATCTGAGGAGGTTGCAGGATTGCTTTTTTGGTCCGCTGCCCCAGCTCGTCAAAGAGCACCTTGTCTCTGCCAAGTCTCTGCCTATTTATTTGCCAAACGACCTGAGCCTTGTATGAGTAATTGGCGACAATCTAACATTGCAAATAGCACAAACAATGTTCGGGGGTCTGGATTACTTGGCTTCACACTCCATCGCCATGCCTCCTTTCCCTGCTTCCCCAGACACGGCACCTTGACCTCCTGAGAGTTCAGCTTCTTGATAAGCCTGGCGAAACCGGAGGCAACTGCCGGCTCTGCTTGCACTCTGCGTTTGGATTTTTTATGATGTCGGGGCGGAGTTGGAGGGCACAGCCCATCCATGATGCCACGAAGAATACCATGAATGAGCGCTTGCGTCCTCGTCATCACGAACTTCTTGCATCTTTTGCCTAAGAGCATTGGAGGAATTCGAGGTAGGACCGCTTGACTAGTCGGCATGACTTTGCTACTTGCCCGTTCGACCTGCTGCACGTCCAGGCTGAGCTAAGGGTCAGGCTGATGTCAATGTTCGGGTCAAAATACCCACCCTGGGGCTACGGACAGTCAGTTATCAGCAACGCCTGCTTCAGAGTTCCCAGACCCGGTGTTTAACATCCCAAGTTCCAGAGCTCGAGGGCCCCCGGCCGCATGGCCCTTCATGTCCGCTGCATCGTCGGATGCAGCGTCCTCGAGCACCTGCAGCGAAAGCTCGGAGGCTCTTGCTCACGGCGCTTTCTCCGGGGTTGTGCGGCTTCGCAGGCTCATGGCTTGGAGCTGATTAGCTGATTAGCTCAACTCCGACAACGGCGTCCGACAAACCATGGGTCATGTTAGTTAACTACTGTGGCGTACTGAGGCAAGCAAAGCCGGTCCAAGCTCGAGCAGTCTATGTTCCTGCATCGTCACGTACGAAGTTTGAAGTCTGAGCTGGGTTCTGGAACGTAGATTCGCACACTGCTAAAAGCTTCAAGCGGAGCACTCTCTGATGGAACCCTGCCTTCACGGTGATCTCCTTCACGACCTTGTTCAAACGAGCCGATGGTCCGAAACAGGCCACTTGCAGATGCGGGGGCTTTGAGGCGCAAGGTGCCCTTCATCCTCGAGCACAAGCTTCACTACGGAGGCAGGTCCTACTGGTAGCATGAAGAGGACAGAATAAACACTGGCATCATACTATACGGCTCCTTCCACCCTTCTCCCGAACTGGGGGACCCTGGGCACAGAAGCGACAGACTCAGATCACCACCTTTGGCGGCAAAAGATCCGCGACCAAGGCCTGGTCTTCCTGAAGAGCGGACTTCGACTGCACGAAACGTATATCATCTGCCACCAGAGGAGCAATGCGATGCAAATCGAGAAATTTCCCTGCCTGCGGAAGTCCCGACAGCAGCCTTGGCCAGCTGTTCACCATCGCTACAAGACTGCATTATCCACTTTATATGTTGTGGTTGGATCGAGAAGAGCTGTGGGTGGACAGGATGATGCGCCCCGAGATAGAGAGCCTACGTACCCCAGCAGACTGCCCACCGTCAAGCTGTGACTCATTGCTGCTTCAGGAATGACCGTCACCAAGTCTGAAAGCTGAGCTGCACCACCAGCACTGGCACCGCCGAAATAGCAGCAACAGCAGGCAGAATCAATGAAAACCGCAGCATCACCCGCAGCCACTGACTTCCCGCTTCGTATGCGCCTCATACACTGTCGCCTCACAAAAGAATTTCGCAAGTTGCTGTGCTGAGGAGCTTCTGCGCGGCTCCAAGGCGGACTTTCGGAGGGCCCAGGGAGCCATGGTCTGAAGCCAAGAGCTCCTCCAACAAGCTTCGCTTTTTCGTGCTCGTGTTTGGCTTCAGGGTTCAGGGTTTGAGGTGGGGTTCATTGCAGTGCAGCCTTCAGGGTGTACAGGTTCGGGGGAGGTTTAGCAGGTTGCTTTTGCAAGGAGTGTCGCATTCAGGACGGTTGCTTTGGCCCCAAGGTATCTTCCGGCACAGAAAATGCTTTGCGAATCTTGCCCAGAAGTTGGTGCGTCGTTCTACCTTGCTACCCGCTCTTTGCATGCTCAAAGTTTGGCAGCGTGTTGCCACCATCCCGTGGATCAAAGCTTGATGTCACAAGGATGTCCACATCTAGAGAAGGCATTGGGCGTACAGCCTGGAAACTTCCTTGGGCACGTGGCGCCGGGCATAAGCCCGGAACCCGAAACAAACACGGGTGAGTGTTTGGAGGACAGGGCCGTGGTCCAGTTTTCCACATCAGGGCCAGCAATGCACACAACAAAACAGATGATCATAAGCTTTATCTATGCCTGATAAAGATCGTCTGGGAGCCTTTCGATGCCAGAAGTCAGAAGATCTGCAACTCCACGGGAAAATATGTGGAAAGATCAACAACCAATCATCATCAATAGTGCTCACTATGAAAAAGCCCTATGGATTCAAGCCGCTCATCTCCCCAGGCTGCCTTCATCAGATTGGGCCGCGTGTCTTCGACCAGAGCCTCTGAGTTCCATGCATCTCGCGCAACCGCTTCTTCCTGCTAAGGAGGTAGAGGTGCCACTGCGCGGACGTTTTAGTCTGTGACGGTTTCGAGGGACACTCGGCTGTGAGCCAGAGACTCCATCCATCCCTTTGCCGATCGAAACCTTGAGCCTTGGCCAGAACCTGCTGTCAGATTGTAGACCGGCCTTCATGATGTCTGCTGTTTTGGTGACCTGCAAGGAATGCGAGCACAACGACCGAAGGGCTTCTATGCGTCTTCCCTAGCGGGCAAGCAAGGCAGACTAAAGTGACTAAAGCGCAAGTCCAGGCCTGTGAGCTTGGACATCCTTTCAGAAGGCTCAGCGCTATGGTGAACTGCTCCTTTCATCGGGGCAACAGCATCACAGCTACCACTTGTGGGCTGTGATGATTCCCTGATGCGACTTCATCTCTGCAAGTCGATCCGACGCTGGCACGATGCTAGGGCTCCCGTCCTGGATGTTGAATCCCTGCTGGGTGGAGGCCACCATGTCAGCCATGTCGGCAAATCTTGGAGCCAGGGTTTGGCGTGGTGCAATCGGCAAAGAGAAACTGCCGGGGCGCAGGCTGCTTGGATCCTTGCTTCCCCGACATGGACAGGGAGGTCCTGAGCCGCCAAAGTTAGCTTCGGGAATTGGAAACAAGGAGCCTCCCGGACCTCTGGGGCCCCGATGGGCCCCGGGCGCCAAGTCGACGTCCTCTGTCTTGTTGCTCTTCTCAGCTGCCTCGGCGACCCGGTGCCGGGCGTTGACCGCGAGCTTCTCATACGACCGCTCAGAGGCCCTGGCTTTCTGCGCCTCCTTGAGCTTCGTCCTCAGGGCTTCCAGCTCCTCGCTTGCGTCGAACAGTCAGAGATCTCAAAAGCACTAGGCATTGCATCTCCGAACCTTAGAAGAATGCATCTCTCCTGCTGCTGCTCCTCCCTCATCTTGGCCATCTTCTCCCGAAGAAATGCCGGCTCCTTCCCGAAGCGTGCCCGTTTTCGAAGGGGAGTTGACGACTGATCAGTTTTGTCGTTTCAGGGTTCACAGTTGCGGAGGTGTGGCCACGGCCCGAAGCACAATGAACGGGCTCCTCTCTACAGTTCCTAGCAAGATCAGCATCGTGAGTGAGTGCAGAGCTTGCATTTGCAGCGCCTGAAAACAAAAAATCTCAAGGCTGCTCCTTGATCAGCTGCTCCTCAGTGACGGGTTCACAAAGCCGGCCGAACTCTGGAGACAGGTCATGACTGCGGGTCCACGGCATTCAATGAGTTGGCACAGCTTTTTGGCTCTTCCCACCCAAAACTGCTTGGATCTGTGCTCCACAACAGGTTATACTTGATATTCTGAGCTTCCCAGCTGCCTTTTCTCGCCAGTCCGCTGCTTCAACCTGTGACTCCTGCAGCGTTTCGAAAACTACGAGCTGAGTCGCAAGGACCAGTTCGCGACGTCAATCGTTGCAGTCGCCAGGGCATCACGTCCGCATCGCACAAATCTTCATCATCAAATGCAAGTGGATTGCAAGTGGCTATGGCAAGATGAGTCAAGATTTAGGATTCATTTGTCGACTGGAGGGTCTGTTTGTCTGGTTCGGTACTCTGTGTCATTTCAAAAGGCTCCTCCAGCGACTGCTCCAAGTCCTTGTTCAACGACTCCGACTCCTGCCTGATGACCAGTAAGAAGTTCTGATGACGGATTGATACTGTCGCATCTAGAGGCAGCCGGCACTCAACTTCGAACCCTCGCGACCTATCAATCGACGAAGTCATGTCCCTCACTGTGCAACTGAACTGATGCTATCATGGCCCTAGATGCCAGTCATTGCACCGCCGAGCTCGGGGCCACATCCGGGTCGTTTGCATCAACGCCTGCAGAGCTAATTCAGGGTCGCCAGCCGCGAGACTCCAACCGCTTCCCTGCTTCAGCTGCCCAGACACTTGCGACTTTTTCAATGCGCAGGCTGTTCAGGCCAGGCATTTGTCCGGCTGCTTACGAACTACTCATCTGAGTGCTACAGTATGCAACTGCCTGCATGATGGTACGATGTGCACTCACATCTTCTGCATGACATCGCGGTCGAGAAAGTACCGCAATGGACTGAACAACAGGCGCACAACAAGTGGACTGATGCGTCTCACTTCTTCTCCACGTTGCCTGGCTGTCTTTATAGTTTGGACAGAACACGAAGCACGAGCAGGGAAGGAATGTTATGGCGGCGACACGTCGAAAACAATGCAGCAGCGTGCTCAATGCAGTTCTGCGTCTCACTGTGACAGTCGCAAGCGTGCCACCAGGAACGGTTCTTGGCCAACGCTCCGAAGAAGCTCTTGATTCCGGAGAGCCGACCTGAACGATCTCGGCTACGACATCTTGATTCCGGAGATACAAAGCGAACAGGCATCCACTTGCCTTGCTCTGCCTCACGATGGGCCACAGCGAGGTAGACCATGGCCAAGCCAACCAGGCAAATCGCCTTTGTGGGCTTTGCAACTTGCAGAAGGCTTTGCTGCAGGCCCGCGTCCTCCCAGCAATTACCTTCTACTCATAACGTAGTGGCCTTTCTCTCGCTGCCTACGCTTGATTCATTGTTCTCTTGAAGTGCCTACGAAACACATGAAGCCCACCTTCCCCAAATCTCTGTCTTTTGTCAGGGTATCCGTTTTCTCTACTGCTCCTCTGCTGGAGTACGAGCCGGTGATACTCCTCTAAATCTCCTCGACGCCCCCAGAGCTCACGAACCCCCAGAAAAGAACAGAAAGCATGGACCGAAGGCCTTCCGCGCCAATCTGCCAATGCCAAGGCGCAGCCCGAAGGAGGAGATCCCAAGGGAGAGGCGTTAGCTCCTGCACCTGCAGCTCTCTTACACAGAAAACCTTGTTGCTAGAGGCTGGGCCGCCTACCTTGCTGAACCCACAAGGTCCTTCTTACAGGGTTAGCCTTGGGTCTTTGGTCTTAGCGCATCTTCCCTCCAATCTTGGTGAACGGCATGGGCCTGCCCACGCAAAGAAGGGATGGGTCGTCCTGGTGTAATCCTGGAAAATGGCTGCGAACTGAGGAAGTGCATTCCCTAGGCGAGCCGCACCGCACAACGCATCATTGCCAGGCTGCTGCACTCTAGTGCAGGTGCAGCACTCGACAAATCACTGAAGCTTAGGAACTCTCTTTGGCTGAGGTTGGTGGCTGGGGGCTTCAACGGCCTCGATTGCCGCGGGTTTATGACCCACCCGGAACAGCATGGCTTGGAAGGCGAGCAGTTCTACGAGCTGGATCACGGATCACAGTTCCAAAAACGTGCAGCAGGATACCGGCCTTGCTGTCCGACTCCACCCCAAAACGGTTCAAGCTTCGCAATGAGTGCAGGAGTTGCTTTTCTGAGGGGGCCCATATGACACATACAGTAGATGGAGAGAAACCTCACAAGGTGAAACCCTGAAACAACTTGAGCACTTCTCCTCGCGTCCAGCTGGGGTCCGAGGCCTGGCAGTCGCGAGGGAAGCACTTTTCTCTGCTTCGCCCTGCTCCGGTCTCCCGCCGCGCCTAGCGCTGGAGACTCCACAGCTCGCATCTGCAAGCCGAGGCCTGAGCCCCAGCCGAGCGGAAAAAGGGAAGTTCTTCGCCAATCCTCGAAGATCCCCGCCTCTGCTGAAGCCCTCTTGGGTGCCTGTAAGCTCCACTGATGTCACACCTGGCAGTGTCGAGTCGAGGTCTAGCAATAAACAGCCGCCAACCAGGCAGCCAGCCCCAAGTTCGAATCGGGAATTCAGATGAAAGCACATCCCCCTTCCGGGCCTGTAGCATGCGCCTGGCGCGTGGCTGTCAGCTGGGGGCCGAGGCCCATCCCGGAAAGTCTGTCCGCACCCAGACTTACCTTCCAGGCAGGATGTTCTCGAGTTTTCGACCTCGCCAAAACAAATCCTGCAACCGCTGCGATCCCGAGCATGAGCAAAAGCAGCCGTGATCACATTACCGTCCAGTCCCAATCTCAAGAACATGCTCTGGAATCGGAAGGCCAATCCCGCCAACATCAACATCAGCACAGCCGTGTGGTAGAATTTCGGAATTGAAGCCGATGCTAGCACTCAGAGACCAAGGATGGTTCACCTTTAATATTTGAGAAGAGGCTGCTTGAAGATGGACCCTCAAACCATCAAATCCAAGACAGCAGTCAAGAAGAACTTACGACTTCCCGAAATCCAAATCTTCGGAGAGTGGGACTTGTGCGTCTATTTCTATAAAGACCGGAGAACGGGCGCGGGCCTCAAGAACTGTTGCAGAGGTGTCTGCATGGCTGGAGGTCAGCAACAGCGCCGGCAGGAGCAGCCGCTGCAACATCGCGTTGATGACCTCGAGAGTTGGTTCGGAGGCTGTAGGTGAAGGCTTCCACGCAGCCATGTGCTGAGCTGTGTCCACTATCTTAGACCTTTTGGCCATGCAGAGACAGCGTGAGCATCATGCTATTCAGATAAGGCACAGCTATCGGATAAAGGGGACTATGGAACAAGCCCGGCAGCTCGGGTCCAGCTTGAGCTGTTAATTGCTGCAGGCACTGATGTCATGGAGCATGCAATCTGGATGTCACAACAGTTACAACCTGGCTGGAGTCAAGAAAGGCATTTGGAATGGACGACAACACATACACGCATCGATGAGCACTGAAGCCAAAACCCTGTCATCACGATACTCCGTAACCTAAGCCTAAGCGGCTGCAAAGAAATTCTCGCTCATCGCAAGAGCCTCCAACACTTGCACACCAAACCCCCTCCCTTCGCCTCCTGAGCTTGCTTCTCGTCTCGGATGTGCTGTGCCATCTCTTGCTTGACCTGCCGTTGTGGGTAGGGCCGGGTAGGGTCTGGGATGGCTTGGGTTTTCTGGCCATTGTTCGCCTTCGGGTTTAGGGTGCATCATGACGAGATTGGATACATAGACGGAGCAGCCATGAGTTGGACTGGCTCATCCCTGCATCTCAATGAATGCAGGAAAGTACATACATACACGCATGGACAGCTGTTGATCATCGTAACAGAAACGCACATCAACACACATCAGATCAAGTTGATTTGCATAGCTTTTGCTCGGGAGGCTTGCCAAGGTTGAGAGTCTTCCGGCGCAGAGCTCAAACTTGACAGCTTCGTGCCTTGAGGAGATCGCCTCCCAAGCGGCTGATCTTCTCCGCGTCCTGGTGAGCTTTGCTTAACGGAGGGGCCTGCAGATCCAGCGAGACTTCGGTAATTTGTTGAAAAGCACGCGGTGGCGACGAGGGCTCGGGTTACTCGGAAAGCAACAGTAGAAGCATGGCACGGCTGTCGTCGGCCGACTGCTTCAGCATGTCGCCAACCTGCAGATTGCAAGAGGCAGTAACGGTCCTGCAGTCTATTCTGACGATTCCGGCCTTACCAAACCAGCCTCAAACGAATTACTTGGAGATGGTAAACGAATTGGGCCTTCAGCCCCCTGAAGTCTGAGAGGACCTCCTCTAGGGTCACGCAGAACAGCTCCTCACAGCGACAGCACTCAGCGCACACTCCCGGATTCCACGCAGAATCGCTAGGGACACTTCGAGGCGAGAAGAGGCTGTTGCCTGTAAGCAAGTCCCCTGAAACGCAGCGCCTGATGTACGTCTTCGATCATGCTGCGCAGCGTGCGAACCCTGCAGCCCGCGAGTCTGGATTACACTTTTCGGGCTTTCCGCCGAGCAGCTGAAAGCACGTCTGAGCGCTTCACAAGGTGTCAACCTTCACGCGGTCCAAGATGTCGTAGAGCATGTCACGGACATCCTCGGGTCCCCGGTGTGCCCAGCAACATCAGATAAACTGCTCAAAGCTCCACTGCACATGGACTCCGAGATCTCAACCATCTTCTGGACGCGGGTATTCATCTGGTTCCTTCGCTTCTGGACAAGTTGCAAACAAACAATCAGTCAAGGCAAATCCCAAGGTGCCAGGTGAAGTATCTTGGGAGGTCACAGAGGGTTTTCTGTTTCTGCGTCGAAAACAGGATCTGCCATCACACCGAACTGCTTGCACTGTACGAGCAGCACCCCTTTTGCAACTGGCACGTCGCCTAAATGGGGAAGCTGTGCCACCCACGAAGGAGCACTGCCGACTTGCACCACCCCGGCAAGCTTTGCAGTTCTGAGCCCCACTTGGAGATTCGCAGAAAGGTGGCGAATGTCAGAAACCCACTTGTCCGGGCCACAGGACAGGCTTAGCCAGGCTTGAACTGTATGGAGAAAACAAAATGCCTGGGCAAGCAGCGCTTCTGAAATTTGCTCCTTGGCAGGAGTCTCCAATACCACAGTCACAAAAAACTCAAGAATCACTCATGTAACTTTCGGGCCTGCTTCTTGTCATGATTAGGCTATCCGCGGCTTTTTTGTCCGCTGGAACTTGAGCACGCCCTCGCGCACAAGCTCTTCCAGCCGGTCAAAGTCTCCACTTCCCGCTCCACGCAGGTGGCCCCACATGCGATGATCGCGCCACTTGGCAGCTGGCATCACCACCGAACTCACACCAGCCAAGAACTGGGCAACTGCGCGTACTATGGCATCCAGCTCTTCACAGGGCAAGCTTGGCCAAGCTGGATCACCAAGAAGCCGAACCACTGCCACAGTAACCGTGATGCCTTGGAGACGTTGAGCCTCTGGTGCCTCTCTCTTCTGGGGCTTGCCGGAGTCCTGGTGATTTAGGACGGGGCGAGCTTGTAAGGGAGTTGCGACTGAAGTTCTGAAGTCTGCACCGAGGGCATATGTCAGAAGACGTCGACGTTCCTCAGCACTCCCCGCCATCACCAGGGTCGGATCCTCCAAAGCTGCAAAGTAGGCATCGATCAAAGTGTGCAACGTTGTGTGGGCTGCAGGCAGCTCTGCATCGGGATCAGCCACCTTCTGCCTTTCAGATGCCTCTGCGGCTCTCGTCAAAGCGATGTAGGAGGCATCCAGCTTCTCGATCGCAGACTCTCTGGCTCGCACATTGATTTGGCTGATCTGCTCTGCCCAATCGTCGATCTGAGCTTCTGTTACAGGCTTCCGGACCGTCAGCATGTAGCCGTAGTCTGCTTTCTCCACGGAGAACTCGTCTCCACCAGCCTGCCAAAGGCTAGTCGAAAGCTGCGCAGCGGTCCCGCCCAAGGTGGCTACAGCTTTCACCGTTTCAATGGTGTAGACTGGCCCCGTCTTCTTCGCCAGGGGAAGCACTTTCCGTAGCAACGGGTCCACCTGCACTGAATCAGAACATCTTCTGTAATCGGTAAACATGAAAGCACCCTGCTTACCATCATCATGACAGTAAAGAACTGCAGCAGCATAGTTTTCATTCTTTGACGGTGGGGCATCGAGCTCTTCCCAATGCCCACCTCCATGAGTTCTGCAGGATCTGTGCGAAAAAACCGAAGCTTCAGCTTGGTCGGGAAGCTCGACATCAGTGTTAGATGGCTACTGCCGTACCTGGACAGGTCAGGACGGTTTGGCAGCTAAGACCTATAGGCTTCAGGAACGAAGAACCTTCGCGCTCACCGAAACGTTGGGAAAACCCAGTAGCAACCATGCCATGCTCTGCGAGGCCTTCTCCACGAATGTAAATCACAAGGCGTTGAGGCTGCTTGGGTGTTGCTGGCCGTTCTAAAGTGCGTAAACTACCAACATGATCATCAGCCCTCTCTGCCCGCGACGTCACGAACTCAAACAAAGCTATCCAGCTTACACCAGCGGTACCCACGTCGGCCTGCTCAAAGTGATGCCAAACTCGACACAGGAATGCTTCACAAGTTCATTGACGTGCTGCTGGTCAGGTGTGAGCAAATCTAAACTTGTATTGCGAAGAAGGATCAAAATGCCAAGAAAGCTCTTTGGTGCAGACCCGCTAGGCACATGACAACTCGAAGCTACACAGCTTGTCACCAGGACTGGAAGCAGAACCAGCAGTGCAGCGGCAAAGCCACTAGCACCGGTGGAGAGACACTTTGCAGTGGCAACTGCATCCCCTTCAACCACAAAACAGAAAGAGGCAAGCGACGAACAGATGCAAACCAAGGCAAGAAACTACGACAGATTGAAGGCTGCATACTTCTGTTTTTGTTTAGGCGTCTCGTGGTCGCTCGCATGAAGGGCTCATAGTAAGCGGCTTTGATTCTGTTTTCCTTCAGGAAAGCTGCCTCTACATCTAGCGCTTGCTTCGATCCAGGGGATTTAACAAACATTCCACATGAATTCGGATGGACGGGCGAATACTGTATCTTGCATTTTCATGCCTTGAACATACGTACCCTGAATCCTGAAATCAGCCACCCGAGAGGCCTGCAAAGGTGAGCCAAGACCGAGTGAAGCTCGGTCGTGGAGCAGTTCATTTCCTTCGCGGCCTCTGTCTCATGCAAGCCCAAGCTGTATGACTGCCATTCGCCTGGGTATGTCGCACACACTTGCTTGAGACTCAGGTGGGAAGCCACTTCGGCACATGCTGTTAAAGCGATAAAGCCATGGAAGAAGTCAGGCCCGTTGAACTGGTGCCTCCACTCTACCTCCCACGCCCCAACCCCCGCTGCCCCACAGTCAAGGAACTCTGAGATGAGGGTGTCTCCGGCGCCTCCTCGCTCTTGCCCAATGCAGCCACGGCATCCTCGCTGAGGGGGTGGCGCTTGTAGGTTGTCGAGTCACCTTAGGGCTCGTGCTTGTCATGGCCGCTTTCAGCAGGTCGTAATCACTCCTGGTTCTGGCTGGTAAGTCTTTTGACAATGCAGCAATGCAGTTCCCGGATTTTGAGACGGGGCACCCAGCAAAGCCACCAACAGGCGTCGCACGACACTGGCCTCACCAAAATGTGACAGAGGGGTTAGTTTTAATCACGCACCCCGAGCCAAGAAAGTGGAGAGAGGCAAAGCGTACTAGACTAAACCAGCGCGGCCGAGCCTGTGTGCCACCACCTCTGCCACCACTTTCTAGCCACCGCATGGCTTGGTAGTCCTGGGGCTGCGAAACCAATTCGGCAAGCACTGCCCTCTACGTGGCAATCTCATGGCGGTCTGAACGACGGACAAGCTTCCTTCAGACAGGCTGCATCAGGGAACCCAAACAAGTCAACCCCGGTACAGCATCAGGGGCCATGGACCCACTCAAATGTGCTGAGGCCAACTTGTCCAAATGAAACTCGAAGCTCCCAGCCTCACAGCACAGTCTATGATCATATCCTGCAGTCCTTGCGGTTGACGAGAGCCACACACTTCCCTCGCCCTCCATCTCGAGAGCAACGTCCTGTCTCTTGGATGTAGTTCCTTGCAAGGCTTTCGGCAGAGAAACAGCAGACACCATACGCTTTTCGGGTCATGAAGAGGATACAGCGTGGCGACGAGCCAAGACCGTAGCAGCATGCGAGGCTCAACGGCGCAATTCACTGCCCAGTGACTCCCAAATGCCATGGCAACCAAAGCCTGCCCCGATAGCATGAAGCTAATTATGTTAGAGGAAGGCAAGGGTCTCAATGCTCTTGGGCAGCCCGAAATGCACCACAAGGCGAATGTCCGGCTTGTCCAGCCCCATTCCAAAAGCCACCGTTGCGACCACCACTTTGACCTGGCAATGACAGGAGGAAACCCAACAAGAAAGCATCGGAGTGAACCTAGCAGAAAGGATGCGTAGTAACGTTTAGTACAACGATAAGAAGGGAGCCGCCGTTTAAGAAAGCCACCTTGCCCGACATGAAGTTCTCCTGCACCGTGCTGCGCACCTCCGCGAGCATGCTGCCGTGGTAGGCACACACACCACCCTTGACATAGGGCCGTAGCTGTTTGGCAAGCTGGTCGGCTGTGTCTCGCCTCCAAACGTAGATGATCACAGACTCAGCAGGGTTGACGTCATGACGCAGGACCTGGACCAGTTCGCGAACTTGGCTGTCGGCATCTGGGACGCTGCGCGCGTCCATGGTGAGGTTCCCGCGCTGGACTGTCGGCTGATTTCTCTCTCGCATGAGCTCGTCCACCGTGAAGCTATTGTCGCTGCGAACAACAGTGTCCAGCTGCAGTATGTCACATACGGACTTTACCGTGGGCCTGGTGGCGGTGGCAGTGAGAGCGAGGATGCGTCGTGCACCAAGGGATTCGACGAGGTACTCGTGTAGGCGGAAGTAATCCGGGCGAAAATTGTGTGACCATTCAGAGACACAGTGCGCCTCGTCGATGCAAGCGAGCGCAATTGGAGGTAAGCCACAGCCATCAAAGGACCACGTGGCCAGCCTGCGGCTTTTGCTTGCTTTTTTACTTCAACAATCAATCCAGCGAGTGCAAAATGCCCCGTGGCCTCTCCGGTGACACGAAGAGGACATCAACCAGTCGTGCCCGCACGGCACGCATGACTTCACGTGCCGAGTCACGGGACTGTTGGCCACTGCAGATGGCACCTCGCCTTAGAATTTTGCAGGTGAGGTGAGATAGACTACAAATGTCTGCAATTACTTTTCCAGCCAAAGGGCAAGCAGCCCGGGAGGCGTGCGAGTTGGTCGGACATAAGGGAGACCAGCGGGGAGACCACAAGCGTGAAACCCTCCTCCCGCAGCCTTAGCGATGGTCACGCATAGTGCTGCAGGCACAATGACGAAGTTTAACATGGCAGTGGAAGCTCCGGATTGCTCCGCTGTCGACTGCCCAGCCCAGTAAACGGCTGAGCAGCAAGTACGCTGGCAGTTGGTAGCACAGGGACTTTCCGCAGCCGGTGGCCAAAAGCAGCAGTGTCCGATGGTTGGCCAGGACAGATAAGATCGCCTGCTATGAAGCTCACGTCCAAGAACGGTACCGCAAGACTTTGAAAAGAGCGGACACTCTCGTACAGGGGCCTCTCGCTGTCCCTGACGGAAGGCCTCATGACCGAAGACCTGCAAAGGCTGCTTATGCTGTATGATGTAGCGCCAAAGACAGCTTGGACCCTTCCGGATGCCACCACGCCTCTTGGAGCACTGTAGTGAGGTCCGCTGCAGAGTAAGTCCCAGCTGCACGTTCTTTTGAAGGCAGCCATTCTTGGCGCTTCGCCGTGATATCTTCGCCTCGTACGACAGCGATGGACTTCTCTGCTTATTGCACAGACAAGTCCTATCGGGCTGACCGTCCTGCAATCCGTCACCTCCTCTGCAGAACGGCAATATTCTGCCAGAGATGTCAGGTTCATTGGCCGCAGCACTGTTTGCTTCACATCCAGCCTGCACGGCTGTACTATCACTGCCTAACTGCATCCGAGGTACTTGCATCAGGCGGACGCTCATCTGCAACCTCCTCCACGGCCTCCTGCATCTCTGGCAACATCTCTTAGATGGCTTTGGAAAACAGGTCCAGTACCCCTCCCGCAAGCAACCGCATCACTCAAGTCCCAATAGTAGACAACATCGAATGTCTCCACCGGAAGTGAATTTTCAACAGGGGTCCGACTCGATCCTTCTGATGTATTATAAAACACAGTCACAGAGCGAGGATTTCAAGCATGATGCAATACTCGGTCAACTGTGCTATCAAAACGAGATGATAATGAACGAGTTCGTCCGCAAACGTGATTAGGCTTCTCTTCTCAAGCAACTGTCTCACGTTCATGCCGCACTGAAACCGGGCCAGCTTTGAATGGTCCAACACCGCACAAAGTCCACAGTGAACTTTCGTGCTATAAAATCGAAAATTTCGAAACGACTCAATAGGAACAAAGCTGCAGCGAGTCTGCGCGGCTGAAAGCGACTGCGCCGGATTTGCGACTAGGCCGGCTTGAGTTTACGTGGGTCCCAGCTCCTCAGTATGTAGATTTCCATACTGCTTTGCCTTGCACACAAGAGCCGCCAATCCTCAAGCCTCAAGCCCTGAAGTTCCCACAAGTTTGATCCTCCTGGATCGATGCCAGCAGATCCTGCGTCATGGCTGAGGAGAAGCTCCTGACACAGAAAGGAACAAACAGGCTGAGAGCTTCCACGTGAGAGCCCAGCCTCGGCTCTCGCTTGGAGGAACACTTCTTCAGTAAAGATGTCCGCTGAAATGCTGCGTTTTGATAGTGCTGGAAGCGTAGCACCTCCATGGTACTGGAATGCTTCGGGGAGGCTCTACACTCCAGCCCAACGAACCGTGATGCTCACTCACCACAGCAGTCGGGCCTTCTCCTGCCGGCGTGTCACTGGGATCGTTGAGAGCGGCTCCGGCGCACGGGCATACTTGGATTTCATCCTGTGAGCTCAGAACAGACACCCAGGATACTGTAGGCGGCCACTCACTGCCTGCCATCTTTGCCGTACATCTTGTTCCGGGCCCGGGTCTGATGCGTACCACCTTTGCCTCAGAAAGCCAAGTGGGGCATGACCGCACGAAAACCTCTGGTCCTCGCTCAATTGACATGTAGCGGTCGGAATGGGTCTGGAAAGGAGAGGCCGAACACCAAGTCTTGGGGACCTTCCGGCCTCGGACAGCCTGAACATTGGGGCTTCGCGGCTTAGCGGTGGGTTCCTGGACCACCCGCAGCCACACCCAGCAGAAGATCTGCAGCTCAAGACTTCGTGGAGGGACAGGGAGGCGCAAGATTGCTGCTTGCGACAAGGCGACTAGCAGCTCTCCTTCGAAGATCCTGCGTGGCAGCCGGCGTCATTGGCTCATGGTTTCAATGAGCTTCGGTCGCTCTGAGTCCTGCCGGACAAAGTTTGCACCGAAGGGGACCTCAGCGCAGGCAGCCGAGGTCTTTCAGATAAGGGACCTTCATGTTTTTGCTGCACCAGTGTGAGTGTGGTTTGTCAGTTCCTCTAACTGCTAAAGCAGCACGATGCCCGCAGCAGAAGTAGGAAGATCTGTGAGCATACCGTATTGCTCCAAAGTTCATCGACACAACACAAAAAATGCCCGTCTCTGCTGACCCAGCCTCAAGTTGTTCGCCCATATGTTTCATCTCACAGTCATTACATGCTGGCCCTGTACTTGCCGTCGACTAACTGACTAACACTCGAACTTGAAGGCAGCCTTTTGCTCGTGACAGCTCGATGATCGGCAAAGCGAACGACCCTAACTGTCTTGCGAACTGACTTGTCCATGCTTCCGTTTGGTGCTTAGGGCCTCTGACTCCAGTTCGAAGTGAAACGAATCGGCTGCAGTACTTGTACAGCTTCCTGCTTGCACCGTGCCAGAAGGAGGTACCAGTAGCAAAGTCAAACTATTGTCTCCGAAAGCGCCATGAGAGTGAACTTCCTCTGACAGAACTCTTCCCCAGCCCTGCCAACCGAATGACACATCTTCCTATCTTTTCGGCATGGATGCTGCGAAGCCACCAAATCGCCGAAGGTACCATGGTGCAAGTTCAGCAGTTGTGGCAGTGAGCTGGGCTCACGGCCAAACTGCTGTCACCTCCTGGCACCTCTGCATTCGTCTTCTTCGATGCTTTCGAAGCCTGGCGTTGACCCAAAGCATCTAAGCCTTCTCCCTGAAACTTCAAAACTCTTTCTTTCGCTTGCACCACAGGAGCTTTCGCGGCCTTGCCGGTCTTCGGTTTCACTTTGCTTGGGCTCTTGGGAGCTTGTGCGCGCGGCTTTCCCATGGCGATCTGGTCCTCTATGTTCGGGTCAAAGGAACTCCTCCTTCTGTTGGCGGTCGGGGCTCTACATGCAGCTTTCTCTGTTGAGCATGCTGATGCTGCTGATGTGCCTCGTTCTGCACTGCACCTTTCTGCAGTTTTTGCCGTCGTGCGCTTCATGATTGCTTTACCGGGCACATTCGGTGTTAGGTTTTCTTCTTTATTACTCGGGCCTATGCAGCATCACAATTATCATGTGGACGATCCTGCAGGCCTGCGGGAATTCGTTGCACCACGCGCATTCCCGAGCATGCTTGCATCCAAGGATCTCAAGCTGCGTCACTTCGATCGTTAGGATGGCAATGCGCTTCTTCAGCCTTCGGCAGTCGGGAACTTCCCACAGAGCTCGCTGCTGCATTGGTAGAAAAGGCAGCTTTGGCGGTGACATGTGGAAGCTAGCAGCAGGAGTCAAACGCGAGCAGACCCGGAACGGCTGGAGTAGAATCGACCAAGACTTCTTCACAGCTGTATTCTTGAAGAGATTTCACTCTTTGCATCCGTGCTGTGTGGTCTGGGTCTATGTCGATGTCGCACGAACTTGTGCTCTGTCGCTTCTAATTCCCTGAAAGTGCAACACACACGTAGACGACCACATTGCTGCAAGCCTTTGCACGCTTGCATTGCAGCTCCAGCACCGCTCACAGTGTACCCAGTCAGTATCGCAGAGGACATCGAAGCTTCCACAAGCTGGAAAGTGCGTACAGTAGGGTGCAAGCCTCAGGTTCTCAACCTCCACCTCTGTCAGCCTGGCATAAGGCAGTTCCAGCATGCAAAGAGTCTTGGGTCAAGTTTGACAGCAGCTGTCGTGAGACTGCAGCGATACCTCTTTGTGAGCTTTTCCGTTCGTCGCTTGACCTGGCAGGTCTACGTGCAGTTCAAGCACTCGACGGAGCCTGTTTACTGCATCAAAAAACATCTGGTGAGATGGACTGCCTGCATGGGACGCTGCACCTTCTAAAACAAGCGATCTCGAGTCCTCGACATTCTGTGCAGGTTATGCCGGAAATCGAAACAGTGCCTCCATCTCCACTTCCTGAGATGTCTGGCCTTGACCGCATTCCAATAAATTCTTGCATCTTCCTCCCGCGGTGATTCCTCTCATATTAGCGGGTTGGAAGTGAGCCTGGTAGCCGCTTGCAAGATCTCTGAGGCTTGGGCTTTGAAACGCCGACGGATCCTGGACTTCTCCAACAGGAAAGGCCCCACCACCGCAAGTCTCTACATGGGTTCTGCAGCACATGTTGCTTTGCCAAAAACACTGGCACAAAACATGTACAGAAGTTGTCCAACAATCCAGCCAGTTGCACAGGTGAGCGACAAGAAGTTTACACGCGGTTGCAGTCTGAATTGACAGAAGCAGCGACTTCCGTGTCCAATGCCGTCAGGGTCTCAACCTCTAACCTCAATCTCTGGGGCACAGGCAAAGAGAACAGTTGCATCGATCCTTTGATTTGCATATGCGGGATGCGCTTGCTTCCGAGTTCGGAGTCTGGGATGTTAGAGTTTTTTGGGGGAGCCTTTTTGGGACTGTGCAGCTGCGCAACCCAGCCCGTTTCGGGCAGGTTTTGCGTGCCACGTAGAGTTTAGGGCGTAAGGTTTAAGAGCTCAACCGTCTGTGCCAGTTGGCTTGGGGCTTAACATTGGGATCTAGCACTCTTCGAAAATGTGGGCTCCCAATGAATAAGATAAGTCTTATGTCTGCTTCCGCAGTGTCCCACCGCCGTCCTGCATGACAGCTCATCCGGGCTCGAATGACCTTCTCCCGCAGGTATACCACCGACCACTCCACATATCTCCACATCTAGCTTCGTCTCGTCCGTTAAGTAGCTTCACAAAAATTTTGCAGACACGATTCGAGTGCTTGCGCCCGTCTTTCCTCGCCAAGGCCTTCCACGCGGTGCAGATGAGTAGCGAGGCATGGTTCGCATGATACTGCGCGACGTCAATCCAAAACCGCTAGACATTGGGCATGGCACGGAACACCACCAGCATGAAGAGAACAACGATGAGGACGATGATGAGCATGACCGTGAAGAGGACGACGAATAGGATCAACAACGACAATGATGAAGGACGGACGAGGGTGAAGGGGAGTATGAGCATAAGGAAGATGAGGAGGATGTGATGAGGATGACGACAAGGATGATGGTTATGTTGACGATGGCTATCATAGCGGTGCTGACTCTGATACTGGTGATGCTGCTGATGATGATGAGATGAGGCTGAGGATACCGATGCTGATGATGATGGCGATGATGATGATGATAATAATAATAATCATGATAACAACGAGGATAATGACGACTATGAAGATGATGTGATGTGAAGAAGATACAGTGATGCTGAAGACACGAAGACGATGCAATGCTGATTGAGACAGTGCGATTAGGAGAGGAGTCGTCGTGGTGCCAGTGACGGTGGTGAACGGGGCTGTGATGGCCCTCGCGGTGGTGATGGTGGTGGTCGCATAGGTCATGCTAGTTATACATAGTTGTGTCAGGCGACCGTGGTCTCTGTGGCATCGGTGTCGCTGGTGGCGATAGCAGCCGCCAAGGTGCTGGGTGGTGATTGTGGTGCTGGTGGGGACAGCAATCACGGTGATCCTTGCAGTGCTGGCTTTGGTATTGACCTGGTTGCGACGAATTTCTCGTCATTTGTCATATTGACTATGACTGGTGGAAACGCTTTGTCGTGTCTCTGTTCGTTCGTTGATGTGCTTATTCGTTGTTTGTCGATTGTTGAAATCATGGCCTGCTCACCTGCTCATGATTATTCCCCACGACATGTGCGAAGCGAGGGCCACCCGAATGCTCCTGCTGAGGCAACGATGCGGATAAGAGTCTGCCACCAAAAAAGCATCGAAACCACGGATCCAAAATGCGAGTCGAGCCTGTTGGTAGAGCTGCTCCTTGAGAGTGGTCAGCTCTTTGTAATACCTGGAGGTCACTGGAGGTGGATGCGGGGAGACTTGATGTCCCAGTGGAGGACAGCGCCACGTCTGCTTGAATCTTATTCCAAAGCCTACTGAATGCCTCGTGGGCATATTCTACCGCGACAAATGCATACAGCAAAGGCCTCCCTGGAACCAAAACCGTTTGGCACCCGTTCCTTCTCAAACTTGAGCAGAAACATGCCAGATGCACGCTGATCGGCACTTCGCCAATGTCGCGACAAGATTATCGACCTGCAGATGTGAATCCCTTTGCAAGGTCAGTCACGCAAGTACGCCTGGCATTTTCACGGATGGGTTTCAAGGTGTCCGCTTATGAGCTGAATGGGCACTTGACCTGCAGGTGCTCAACTAGTGAAACACAGCAGATATCCTCACCATTCTTGGCGCAGCCTTGCGGGTGAGGCAGGAAATCGTGTTGTGCATCGCCTGCCACAGGAAACAAACCTCCCCCTGGTTCAATCCAGGCCCCTTCAACCACAGCCAAAATACGGCTCGTGCTCTCACTTGTGACACGTGCATGACAGGGGATGCCTGGATTCCATCAATGGAAACGCAGATGCGAGGGCGGCGTTCTGCGTAGATGGGGTCGATGAACACGATCTGGCAGCAATTGCTCCCTCCCGCTTGGCCCCGAGCGACCGCTGCCTGTGTTTGCCGTTTGCTCCCCTTCTGGAAGAAGCTCATTGCCAACTTCCCACCTCGCGAACGGTACCGCCCTTTCCATCATCGTAGAAGACCTGGCGTCGGGCGATGCTCAGAAGAATCTCAAAATGTGCAGGCATCAGTGCTTGCAGCCCCCAGGAACACAAGAAAAGTCTGCATTACACGGCTGCCTCCAGAGCCTCTGGCTCGTCGAAGTCGTCGGTCTGCAGCCGGTAGATGTCCTGCGATATGCTGCGACTTGGCTTTGCAGTTGATGTAAGTCTTGTGTATTTTTGCCGAGGTCCACGATGAGTTTCAAAGCCTGTCAGGCCTGCAGCAGCTTTCCAGAGCTTGAGGTCCGGCTCTGGATTCATACTCGTACCATAGAGGGCCGTATCGACATATCTAGTACTACGATGGCCTTCACTACAACTCGTGCCTGCGAGGACATGACCGCGACAACGGCGACTTAGTGAAACTACCCAGTGCAACCGCTACTGCTGCAGCCGCTGCAGCTGCTCCACCACCAGCACCACCAAGAGCAACAGCAACAGCAACAACAAAAACAAAGGTGTACAGCGTTTGGCGCGATCTTGATTGGATTTTGCAGGATTGTGATTGGATTTTGAAGGATTTTGAGAACCACCCCAAATCCAGTAAACATCATTCTAAATCCGTTGTAGAACACATTACCCATGATCACCCTCACAATCCAGCAAAAACCTTCGAAATCCCATGAAAGCCCATAAACATCCCATGACAACCGTTGACAATCCCATACACTTCTAAATACCTGCAAAAACATCAAAACCTTCCTGAAGCATGTTGCAACCCTTAAAAAGCCTTCTACCCCCTTTCTAAAGCTCACTGGAACCCTTCTGAATGCAATTAACACCCATCCAGAACCCATTAAGATCCTCCGAAATGCCGTTAAGTCCCTGCAAAAACCATGAAAACCCTTCTACATTTTTACATACCTGGGATGGAAACGTGGTGTAATGTAGGCGGTTGTTGTGAAGGGGAGAGAGGGGCGGGGGGTCAAAACAACAGACGGGGCTCTGGTTTTTGTCTCTAGCAGCAGGTAGAGACAACGCGGCTTTTGTCTCTACCTGCAGCTAGAGACAAAAACTGGAGCTCGTTTGTTGTTTTGACCCCCCCGTTTACAACAACCACCCAGCCTACACCGCATTTCTATCATGGGGGGCAGATGCTGTGTAAAACATGGTTCGAATTCCCCGGAAGCATTCCCAATTGTTTTTCGGTAACACAAGTAACGGGCTTCTGTTTTTGTCTGTACCACCAACACCGACGACGACAACAACGGCAAGAAGAAGAAGATGAAGTATGTACAACTACAGCAACTAAAAGCAGCTGAAACAACTACAAATACTTCAACTACTACAACCCAACTACAACAACAACTACAACCACAAGAACCACAACCAGAACTTCTCCTAGTCCTGTTCCTGTTCCTGCTCCTCCTCTTCCTACTGATCCTCCCACTCCTTCTGGTGCTGGTACTGCTGCTGCTACGGCTGCTGCTACTGCTGCTGCTGCTGCTACTGCTACTGCTAGGGCTACTGCTGCCGCTGTTGCTTCTGCTTCTGCTACTGCTACTGCTATTGTTAGTATTACGGCTACGACTGCTGCTGCTGCTGCTACCACTACCACCACCACCACTACCACTGCCACAACCGCTACCACCACCACCGCGACCGCTACCGCTACCCCTACCGTTACCGCTACCACTGCCACTATACCTACGACTACGACTACGACTACTACTGCTAATACTACTACTACGACGACGGCTACCACTACTCCTACTACTCCTACTACGGCTACCGTCCAAATGTGTGTCTATAATTAGGGGTGGTTTTTATCTTACTTGCAGTTTTTGATTGATGAAGATGACGATGACGATGATGACGATGATGACGATGATGACGATTTTGATGAGCTTGATGATGATGACAGTGACCATGAGAAGTAGTAGCAGTAGCAGTAGCAGTAGCAGTAGCAGGAGCAGCAGCAGCAGCAGCAGTAGCAGTAGCAGTAGCAGTAGCAGTAGCAGCAGCAGCAGCAGCAGTAGCAGTAGCAGTAGCAGTAGCAGTAGCAGTAGTAGTAGTAGTAAGTAGTAGTAGTAAGCACTCCGGCTCAGACACGTCCCAGCAGCGGGACGCAATTTTTTCTTAGAGGCGATAGCATCCATGCCATGGAGACATGCACGCGAACAAAGCAGGCACAGCAATCAGTACGGAGTGACGCTTGGAAACCTGAGGAGACTGATGATGCTAGCTGTCACAGTTGCTTGGACAGCTACTTGCAGGAGCTGCCCGCCACTTCGGAACCACGATCCCCAGAATCCAAACTGGGAGCCCCGTGGCCCCAAGCTAAGGTGCACGGCCTCAACAAGTGTCCCGAGGCATACGCAATGCCTGCACCGAAGCGAGGAGATTGCTCTCAGGCCGTGGACATGTGTGCCCTACCATCCACCCAGCATCAGACGGAGTCGCAGACTCAGCTTGAACCAGTGCGTGGCCAGCGTCGATCCCGACGCAAACGCCTGCCGGCGTACAGTCGTGACTTGGTACAGCTGTCCTTGGCGGTGGCACAGGCTAAACACACATCCCAAAATGAGCAAGCCAACAAGCGTATCATCGCACAAGACACAGCGATGGATCTGCAAGCCATGGACTGAAAGCTGCTGCCGGAGCCTCAACCTGCCTAGGTACAGCCTCCTTGCGCCGCCTACGCTAGCCCAACCCCTCTCCTGCTACAACGCCAGCCAGCCTCACTTCTAGTAGCTGTCCCCTTCACTTAACGTCCAGGTGTTCCCATGACAACTCCTTTGCGATCGACACCCTTCGATATGGTCGCCCTCCAGGAGTGCAGTTCTGCGCAGCCATAGGGAAGTGCAGTCTTGATCTCTGTCATGCTCGATCAGAGTGCTGTCACTGCAAGCCTAGCCACACCTATGTCTGCATGTGCCCACATCAGCCTGACCGTGCAAGTGCAGACGGCACGATGCCCAAGCAAAGTGAAGAACAAAAGCCCCAAGACGGGGCACTGCCGAAGCCGCCCCGATCAAGATTCCGTGCAGATGGAAGACGCCGCCGGACCTCGGGCGAGCTGAAGAAGCGGGCGCCTTACGTGCAGTACTGGAAGAACATCCAGGCCAAGCAGAGAGAGAGAGAGAGAGAGGACGAGAGAGCCTCCTCTTCCCACCGCGACCGTCCACAGCACTTTCGCATCCACACCGACGATTCCCAAGAAGCACAGCATCATGAAGAGACGGGGCGACGTAGAAGCAGAAGCAGTGGATGGTCCTCCTCAAGAGGCCCCAGTCGCAAGGAACGAGAAAGGGAGACCAGAAATGGCCCCTGGGAGTCCTGGTACCAGGAGGGTTGGTATGACGACTGGCAAGATCAGGACCGCTGGAGCTGGAGAAACCCCCGCCCGCGGGACGATGCAGACGAGGAATGGGGATCTGAGGAATATGAAGAATACGAAGAAACTGAAGAAGAAGAAGAGGACAGGGAAATCAGTGAAGATTCCCGCGAGGGGTCCTACGAGAACGTCACCTCTGAGTCCTCCCCGGGCCGCAAGCCACACAAAAAGAACCGAACCCAAGAGATCCAGAAGCACACAGGTCAGTGATGAGTTTGTGAGACGCCAGCAAGAGGCAGCGCCGCCACAGGCGGCCCCTCCGGAGGACCTCTGTGCCACTCAGATTCAGCGGCTGCACAGGGTAGTTGAGCTACTGGAACAGCTCGCTCAACCGGGCCTCCCCACACTTCTCAGCACCTTCTATAGATCCGGCGACTTCACTGCGCATCACAAGACGTTTCATGACCACCCATCGACGGCTGAGTTTCCGAGGGTGGGGAATTGAATAATTGGAACCTCCTGTGCCCGCACCTGAGAGGCATCTACAACAATGTAGAGGCCTTTGGTTCCTTCATGGAGTCCTTCATTGTGTGCAACGCCAAGAAGAAGCACCGCCCCGCCTGGTACGGCAAATTCTCGCTCCTCGTGCAGCTGATTGCCAAGATGATGGACACCTGCACACCAACAACCTACGACGCCATGAAATGGAAGACGAACCCGGCCGAGTTCATACATGTGATCCGCACCCACGAGGCGGCGCCAGCCCCTATAACCCAGGTGAGGCCGGAGCGGACAATCTTCGCCATCTTCTGTATGGCACCGTGCTGGACACCGACAGCCCACCGGCCCCTGAACCTGTGACACCGAAGCAGGGCGTGCAGAACCACTGGTAGCACACATGATGACAGCGGTAACCGAGACACAGGTCCCGGAGACGCCGCCCCCGGTCGCTGCGGCACCACTTCGCTCATGGACCAGCTGAGCAAACAGTGGATTCTTCTTCCAGCGCGAAAATGCTCACCCCAAAGAGTCGACACAGCCTGCAGCGAATTTTCCTGCCTCGGCTTACAGATTCATTGGCTGCCACAAAGTGAGCCCTCCTTCCAGGTCGGGCTCCTCAGCCTCGGTTGTGGAGGAGACAGGCACAGCGCACTGGATGCGCAAGAACGGCACCCCAAAAAGGGTGCGAGGAGAGCGGGCCAAGGAGATCTCAAAGACCCTCACGCAGCTGCTTCGTCACGCTGCACCCAGGCTCGGGATCCGAATGCAGGAGGACGGATTTGTGGACATGGGTGACCTACTACGGGCCCCACGCTTCTGGAATCAATGGATCTCGGAGGCAGAGGTCATCGATGTGATCCCCATCCGCCACGTCAGGGACGAACTGGTCCTTGCTCACGGTACCTACTATGACTTCTACGAGAGCATTTTGCGTCGCGGATTGATGGCCGGAGGACAGCAAGGACCGTCCTTCCGCCACCACGTCCACCTGGTGGAGCAACTCCCATGGGAAGGAGCCATTTCGGGCATGCGCAGTGACTGTGACTTAGTCATATGGATCCGCACCCGCGAAGCAGCGGCATCTGGTCAGGTTCTTGAGGTCAGCCAATGAGGTCCTCCTGACGGAAACTACCATTGACTGGGCCTTCTTCCAAAGCGTCCAAATCCTGCGGAGTTCAGAGGTGTTGACCGCCGACGGCGGTCCACCCCACCCGCAGCAGGTCGCGTTGGCGGGACACACAGCACAGTGTATCGTCACCTGCTCATGCTCGCATCTGCGACACCTGCCTTCACCTGTCCTGCAGGACACTTCGACAGGCGACGCAACGTCAAGGCCGGAGCGACTGTAATGTGCTCAGCTGGATGCGCCACCAGCCTAATCGCGTGAGACGGATTAAAATAGGAGTTCTGCCCCGACGGCGCCGACGAAGGTACAGGTCACGCCTGCTCAGTGGCCCCCGGTGGGCCACTCCGATTGCACAGCACCTTAGCCCTCTCCTTACACTTTGGGCGACACAGCTGTGCCCCAACTTGCTGCTGCGCTGTCACAAACAAGACTGGTCATTGTGTGGCTCGAACTGAATTCCCTGCTATGTGCATACCTGCGAAGGTCCAGGGCGAGCAGAACAATGCCCCCTCACATTGGGTGCAGCCTTTTGGGCAGCCCCAGAACAAGCATGGATGATCGCCTCAGGAAGTACAGCCGGCCCGGTCCCAAGTCCGGGGTGGGAAGCAACCTAGTCATTGCACTCGTCTTACTACAGAGTCAGCTTTCCCGCAGAGTGAGGGTTCCAGCTCTTTCCGTTGGGGCTGGGGAAGGCAACCCACCTACGCATTTTTGCAAGCACCCTGTGCCGAAGCCAAACGGAATACAGGTCACTTATGGGAAGCAGGAACCTACTCACAACTGGAATCGATATGTCAAGAGATCTTTCAAGAGAGCTTGCCACCGAGCCATCAAGCACGGCCAAGCCAACTACAAAGGACGCACACTCACCGTCACGAATTCATCATCCAACCAACCACCTACCACCTTCTCCACTGTGCCCAAACCCCCGCCGACTGCAGGTCTACTGCCACAATGTGGGAGGCCTAGGATCCGGAATGTACGAGGACCTCATGGGATTCCTAGATCAATCACATTATGACATTGCGCTTGTACAAGAGACCAAGCTCAGGGAAGACAGCGAGTACACGACTCCCACATGGATATGCGTCGGCCCAGGCACCACTGCTCAGAAGCATGCTGGTGTCATGATACTCATTCGGCGCTCTATCACCCATGTACACGAAGTCCGACATGATGCCGTAATTCCAGGTCGCTTGCTACGCGCACGCTTCCCGCTGGGCAGCTACAGGCCGCATGCTCAGTGTGATCTGTGCATACCAACATGCATGGAACCCAAAAGATGTACACAATGTACACATATACTTGAAAAAGAAGTGAGTTCTGGCACAAGATGGCACATTGTATAGGGGGTGTCCCATACCGGGAAATTCTAGTCATCGGGGGAGACCTTAATAATGTTCAGCTCACTCCATTCCATCCCCACATCCAGCATGGAACGGGAGCCCTCTCCTCGGAGCGGGCCCCGGATGCCGAAGCTGTGCACACACTCCTATCCACGCACCACCTCATTGCGCTCAACACATGGGGCGCTCCGGGAAACAGGGCAAACACGTTCACCTTTGAGAAACACCAGGCCCAGCTCGACCACCTGCTTGTACGTATCAGCCACTCCACGAAGGAAGCACGGCAAGCGCGCCCTTTAACCAACTGTCCGGTTGGAGAATGGCGTCAAGGTGGGGGAATGCATAAGCCAGTGATCGCCACACTACCTTTCTCCTACAGGGTTTTCCACAAGCCATCCAAGCCTGTCCCACAGGTAGACACCGAAAAAATAGTTCAGCTTGCCCAGACTGCAGACCCCCGCGCGAACCCGGAAGTTGCCCAGTTCAGACTGGAGGCGCAAGAGAAACTGGCCGGCGTTAACACCGTTCCCGAGGCTGGAAACGTATCCACTATCATCTGTGACATTGCTGCCAAACACTTCCCCAAGGAGACACAGTCATCAGACAAGATCGTGCGCTGGCAACAGCCACAAATGCAAGAAGGAATCAGGGATATGTGGAAGGCATGGAGGCACTACCGTAACAGCACTAAGGACACCACCCTCCGTGCCATCCTGGAAAACATGGACGCGCTACAACCAGCAGCTCTACACAAAGCACAAAGAGCGGTGTCGCACCACCAAGAAGGCCTATACATCCTGGAGCAGATGTGCATTGCTGAGCGCGCGGCGCAAAGCCACAACCAGCGCCTCCTGTATCAGGTCGTACGAACGCTAGCCCCCCAAACCAGACGAAGCCGACCACAGCTGAGTGACGCCAATGGCCAGATGATGACTCGAAGTGAGGAGGCCACCTGCTTCCACCAACACTTCACCATGCACTAAGTTCACAGCCACCATAGATGCACTAATGAAACTTGACGAGCCAGGGGTCCAGTCGACCAATTCAATGCTCTGGTAAGGGGCCTCTGCTGCATCCGTCAGCACTTGAACAACATCTCAACAAGGCCCCGTTGCGCAAAGCAGTCCCACAAGGACACCCACCTAGTGCAATATGGCGGCTCTGCTCTGACATCACTGCGGCCCAAGTCTGCAAGGTGCTCGATAGCAGATGGTGCCAACGACCCACCGCTGTGCCACAAAAGTGGTCGGACGCACATCTGGTCTTGATCCGCAAGCCGGAGAAAACCGGGAAGGACGCAGGTCACTATCGGCCAATTGGTCTCCAAGACCAACTCGGCAAACTTACCTTCAAAGCACTGGTTGAACCCTACCAGACTCTGATCTACGGCCTCACCACCCAGCACCCACAATACGGCTATACACCTGGCAGATCGCATCGTGACGCTTTACGTAGAGTGTTCATTGTGCTCAGGTTCGAGCCAAGTGTCGTGCCCACCGCAGTACTCTACATGAGAAGTTCGAAGGCACGGTCGCCAAAACTATGGTGGGTGGAATACAAATCACCCTTGACTTAACAGGAGCCTTTGACGCCGTACCCAGACATCGACTCCTCGAAGGCATGCATCGGATGCAGTTACCGTCCTTCTTCATACAAATTGTGATGTGCTGGCACCAGAATGCGCACTATCACATCAACCACGACGGCACTGATCGGGTCATCCATGCAACACAGGGAGTAAGACAGGGATGTGCGGTTGCGCCCCTTCTCTGGCTCATATTCTCCCGCCTTATCAGTGACACACTAGCAGCCAAGATCGGTTACCAGGCCACCGTAAATCTGCTCAGCATTTTCGCCGACGACTATCACTGCTCAGGAGAATTCCAGACAGTGCATGAGCTGGAGGTGACCCTCGAGCGCATAGCCGCCCTGCTTCACACGCTCGCCGAGATGGGCATGCTGGTCAGCCCCTCAAAAAGCAAGGCCATCCTCAGATGTGCTGGGCCAGGCGCCGAGCAGCTCCGACGACAATTCACGCGCCAAACCGCCACAGGCAAAGTTCTGCGCATTCGAAGTGTCCATCAGTGCTTTGACATACCGCTAGTAGACTCCTTCATGTACCTTGGTGCTGTTGTCAGCTACGATCACTACGAGGACAGAACGCTTGCCCATAGACTAGAGGTGGGGTCTAACAACTTCGGAAGGTTGACGCGTATCCTTAGAGGCCGACATGCCCTTACGAGGCACCACAAACTCCGCATCTGGCAGGCCTGCGTTTACACTGCCACAGTCTACGGGCTTGACGCCAGTGGTCTCACGCCACTTGGAGCCAAAAGACTTACTGCGCAACTCATTCGCCAAATCCGCCTCATCGTCCGAGACCCTGTCTACATGACTGCGACGTCACATAACCAGGTTCTCGAAAAATGGAACCTGCTCCATCCGATTGAGGCACTCAAGCGCCAACTGAACAAAGAAACGTCTGACCCCAGCCCACACCCCGATGTCTTCAAGCGCGGACCTGAAAGCCAAGCATGGCAACGGGTGATGGACACGCTCAATATGCCGCCCTCATCGTCGCAGCTCACAGAGCTTCCCAACCCACGTAAAACAGGTATCCCGTGCCCTGAATGCGGCGTCTACTTGGACACGCGCGCATCACTACTAAGCCACATGTCTAAGCAACACAAGGATCACACGGCCAGACCTGTCAACCAACCGAAGCGTGAGTTCGACAAACACACCGATGCATTAGGAGGATTGCCACGCTGCAGCCACTGCCACGTCAAACTATGCGACTTCTCCAGCCTTCGCAAACACATCAATGAACACCGACGTAGGGTGCTGTTTCCCACACAGCCCCTCACGGAAACCCCTACACCACCACACCCGGACCCACACGAATCTCCATCACACGACACGCGATCATTGCCGTCCCTGACAAGCCTAACTCCCCACCCGCTAATACTCCAAATCCACATTCACACCCGCCGAGCCCCCAAAGAGAATCTATGTACCATTCTGACATACCCACCCCTACTGAGCCACCGCCTAATCCTCACTTAGGCCCCACTACATTGACTACACAAGAGGACGGCTTGCCTTACTTTCGCAGACCTCATGCGCAAGCGCTGCTCATGAAATACTCTGAAAATGCAGCGTTTCGCCTGCAGGACCTTCGGCACTACTGTGCCCTGTGCTCCCAGTGGATCGCCTGTGCTAGCAAAGTCAAGCAACACTATAGGCTGTCACACCAAGCGGACCATGAACGGTACATGCTACCGGCTAGCCGTCTGCGCTCCAAGTTCAACACCCCAGGGTCCCCGTGTGAACACTGCGGAGCTACCATCAAGGCCCCCCGACAGCATCCCGCCAAGTGTACAGTGCTTTGGCAGATCAGTCTGTCTTCGGCCCCTTGGCGACGGAACAGTTGAACTCCATGGCGTGGGCGCCAACCAAAAGGGAAGCCGAGCCCCCGCCCCTTCCGATCGCAGCAAGGCCTCGCGAACGGAGCAAGGCAAGGGGCGCCCGTGGCAGCCGGCCCCCACAAACAGACCACCCTGGGGGCAAGGGACGCCACTCGGATGGCCCCAATCTGACCTATCTGATGAAGGCGCTGGCCAGGCTGGCGCTACAACAGGAGACGGCGATCAAGATCCTCAGGCAGGACTACAGCTGGGTGCTCTTCGTCCAACCGGACAATCAGGGACCGCTACCACTCCTCTTCGCAGCGACTCTTCGCACTACGCTGTTCGGCCAAAGCTGAAGAGATGAAGTGGCTAAAGGACGGATGCTGGCGCTACCAGAAGTGGTCCCCCCACTTCAGCATACGAAACTGGTGGAGGCCCTACAACTGGTACTCCCCATAATCCTGCAGCCCCACATGGTCCACCGATTTCATGCCACCAGACCGCTGACAGGCAACATGACGGGGGTAACAACCTTCCAGCTCGACATCTCGAATCGAACCAAGGGCCACCCCACGGTTTGGGAGTGCATGGAGGCCCTGACGGGTCTATCAGCACTACAGATCATCGGGCTTCAGCTCCGCCGGGATACACTCAAGCAGTCGCCGGCTGCCGCGCTTGTCCAACAAGCACTGGCAGAATACTCCTGATACGGCTCCTCAACAGCAGCAATACATGTTACATCAACGCTAGCGTACGTGCATGGCTGTTTGCGGTTAGCCACCCACAGGTCGCTGATATCCTCAAGTACGGCACTCAGGAGCAGGCGTGGAGGGATCTATACCACGCACGTCGGCCACTACATGTACATGCCCTGCGCTCGTGGAGACCCCTGCTACGCAATTGGACCCACCTACACCAACAACAGGATGCCTGCGAGTTCCTGGAACACCTCTTAGGCGCAGGACGGCCGCAAGTTCTTCAAGGCAGGTGGGAATCTCGCATGGTGAGTGACCTTGATGCACCGAAACCAGAGAGCAGCACCACACGCACAAGTCTATCACACTTGATTTCCCTGACCCTCATAATGCCACAACCCTACAAAGCCTCATCGACCACTGGCACAATGGAGGCACGTACCTGCAAGCCTGTACACATCCCCCCCGCATCCTACTCATGCGACTCTCACGCTTTCAAGACAGCGAGGCTCGCGGTACGCTCAAGCTCCATACTAAAGTCGATATCCCCACCTCGGTTCATGTCCCATGTTACTCTGACCCACAGCACGGCGAGGACTGCAGGAACATCCCATACCTTGTGGTAGCCTGCGTACTGCACTGTGGTGCCACTGTACACGCCGGACACTACACCACTAGGTACATAAACCACCTTCCATCCCGCATAGCCCCGCATGCACCCCCACAATGGCGAGCAGATGATAGCAAGCCCAACGAGCACATCAGAACCTCGGTCCTGCATGACTCGGTTCTGGGACAGCAATGCTACCTTGTCCTGCTCTGCAGGACAACACAGTGAGCGCAGCGGGGTAGCCGCATGTGGGGGACGCACAAGCAGCCTGTGCTCCAAAAAACTCCAAAAACTCAGAAAAAATTTGCACATTAATGGCCACTCCTATCCTGCATAATTAATACGCCAAAAGGACTGTTGGCTGCGCTGCCGCCAACAGAAAAGACGCTGCCTGCATCCACCCCAAAAGCTCCTAATTAAGAGGCTGCGCACGAGGATGCGCCCCAACAAGAGCATGTGGTGCGCATCCCGTATTCCCTTGAGATTGAGGATAAACTACCACTGGTATGCCATACCCGCATCAAGTTGCTGATCAGATTGCGGCCGACACGATTGCAAGCGGCCAAGTCAGGATGCAAATGTGGGAATTGCTATGCGACCTTCTCCCTAATGAGGATCCTCGCAGAGAGGCCTGTACAAATCATCCCGGCAGCATGTGTTTCATGAGTGGAGCCTACTCGCAGGGCCCACTATATGGACTTCGCAGGAACACCACCCTGCTACCTTGGGTCTCACTCTTGGTCTGCAAGTGCATCCGTTCGTGCACGCGTGTGCCCTTTACGAGCTTCGTGCTCCAACGCAATACTCTGATGCGGGCTCACAGAGACCTCAACAATGCCCCGGACAGCAGCAATGTGGTACTACCTTGCTCATCCTTTGCAGGAGGAGGCCTCTGGCTGCAATCCACCACAGGCGATTGCCCCTCCCTGGATGGCACTATGTATGGATCTGTGAAAAATCTCACACTGTCGGGGATCACCTTCAACCCACACCAATGGCATCAAGGCCGTGGCTGATCTCAGCTCCGAACACATAGATATACTGAGACGCCTGGAGTTTGCTCTACCGGCCACAACCCAGTGCGTGTTGCGTCAGTGAGCCATCACTGACCACTAAAGTGTGCCCTTCGGGGCCACTTGTGCAAAGCTGCACCTGCTTGTACAGTGTACACAGTACACAACTTCATCTCGTACAGACAAGCGCAATGATGGCTGGCGTATTATGCCGCACTGATTCAACTTTTTACATTCTGGTTCTTGCCCGGCACCCAGTGCTGTGCTGAGGACTACCGGTGCAGTCATGCACAATCTCTTGACAAGTTGAGTAGGTCGCAAGTTTGCAGCTATTCGTAGCGGGACTTGCCCATATGGTTCTAGTGCTCTTGAAGCACCGGTGCGAAGCACTGCCATGTACCTGACGCCAAGCTGAGAGACCGGCTGCGATTGGAATGAATAGTAGTAGTAGTAGTAGTGGCAGCAGCAGCAGCAATCGCAGCGGCAGCAGCAGCAGTAGTAGTGGTGTTATCAATAGCAGGAATAGTACATTAGCAGCACCAGCACCAGTAGCAGGGGGCCAGGGTGTATTCGGGATACGGGCATATGGGCATAGGCAAGTGGGAATGGGTGGGTTTGGGTGGGTTTGCGCGGTTTTGGGCGGGTTTGGTTGTGCTCTTGGCTGCCCTTGGTCACCTCAAAATTCGATTCGGCGTGGGGAAAGGGCCCAAATTGACACCCCCGGGATCGAGACCGCGACCCTGCCCAGAACGCGCCCACTGACATATCCAGCTATAGCTCAGTGGGCAGGCGGCTGTCTCACAAGCTGCTCTGGGGAAGGTCGTGGGCTCAATCCCCGAGGGTGCCATTTGGGCCCTTTCCCCACCCGGAATCGAGATTTTGGGGTGACCGCTCTGGGGTCTGGGGGGACATCCGGCTCTCGCGGGACATCCGGCTCTCGTGGGACATCCGGCTCTGAAGCCACGGTAAAAGAAGGTTGAATAAAGGCTTGACTAAGGGCTTAATATGGCTTTAATAAGGGTTTAATACAGCTTAACAAAGTTTTTAATGAGGCTCAATTGAGCAGTTGCTGAGTCTTGCAATTGTCATCCTTTGCAAGCATCGCACCCATCCAATCACAACCATGCAATCATCCATCCAGCCATCGCAACCATCCCATCTTCCATCCAGTCAATGCATGCTATTTCATTGATCGTTCATGCCATTTCATGCTTGCTCTCAACAGTTCTCAGCACTTCTCAGCAGCTGTCACCGGTTCTCATAGTGATGGTAGTTGTTGTGGTAGTGGTAGCAGTAGTAGCAGTCGTCGTAGCTGTCGTCGTAGTAGCAGCAGCAGATTTAGTTAGTAGTAATAGTAGTAGTAGATAGTCGTCGTCGTAGTCGCATGTAGTAGTTCTTGTGGTAGCAATAATAAGAATAGTAGAAGGAGCAGCAGCAGCAGTAGCAGTAGCAGTAGCAGCAGTAGCAGCAGCAGCAGCAGTAGCAGCAGTAGCAGCAGTAGCAGTAGCAGATTTTGGGGTGACCAAAGGCTCTGGGGGGACATCGGGCTCTCGTGGGACATCCGGCTCTCGTGGGACATCCGGCTCTGGGGGGACGTCCGGCTCTCGTGGGACATCCGGCTCTGAAGGCGGCGTGCGTTTGGGGACCCCTAGCCACGGTACAAGAAGGCTTAATAAAAGCTTTAATCAGGGCTTAATATGGCTTTAATAAGGGTTTAATACAGCTTAACAAAGCTTGAATCATAAGGCTTCAATAAAGGCTTAGCCAATAAAGCTTTTAATGAGGCTCAATTGAGCAGTTGCTGAGTCATGCAATTGTCATCCTTTGCAAGCATCGCACCCATCCAATCACAACCATGCAATCATCCATCCATCCATCGCAACCATCCCATCTTCCATCCAGTCAATGCAAGCTATTTCATTGATCGCTCATGCCAATTCATGCTTGTTCTCAACAGTTCTCAGCACTTCTCAGCAGCTGTTACCAGTTCTCATAGTGATGGTAGTTGTTGTGGTAGTGGTAGCAGTAGTAGCAGTCGACGTAGTTGTCGTCGTAATAGCAGCAGCAGATTTAGTGAGCAACCCCTAAACCCTGAACCTTTGAACCAAAATCTCCCCCCTAATTCAAATTCACTTTTAAAGGGCAGGCTAATTTGGGGGTGGATTCGGGGCAATGTGTTTTTAGTATTAGGGGGGAATTTAGCAAAAGGGGGAAGGGATTACTCTACTAACTCTACTAGCCACGCCCCCGAACCTGCAACTACGCTTGTCAAACCAGGGTTCTGGAAGCTCGAGCTGGTACAGTCGACTGGATATTTGCGGCAACAAGCAGTGGCAGGACATCGAAAAAACTGTAAATACCGCGTAAAATGCACGTGCACACAAGCGTGTCGTCATTACCCCCACCTCCCACTACTCGACCCCCCCCCCCCCCCCGAACTCTTGCAAAATCCGACGCTCGAGTTTGCAAAGTCGACAAGTCGATTTTGAGACAACAAGAAGTGGTAGGACATTGAGAAAGTACCGCAAATACCGAGTAAAATGGATGTGATCTTAAGATGCCAGCGCAGTTGGTACGGGGGGCGTGCTTCCTCCTCCTCCTCCTACTACTACTACGACGACGACTACTCGTGCTACCAACTACTATCTACTACCGCTGCTAACTACTACTGCCATTGCCATTGCCACGGACGCGGCGACGGGCACTGCTGCGGCTGCTGCTACTGCTTCAACTACGGCCTCCACGCCACTGCCACTGCTAAAGCAACTACTACGCGACTACGCCCGACGTCGGCTACGACTATTCGAACCACACAGCCTTTTCTGCAGGGATCTGTGCTGCGATTACCGCTGTTCCTCCGCAGCAGCACGACGGTAAAACACTGAAGCACGTCAGTCTAGAGATCGGAATGTGTTTGAGCATAGGCTGGCCGAGCGTGAGCGTCAGACACCATCATCAGTAGCACAGGTCAATAAGCACGGGTGTCTCAAGGAACGGATGTGCGACGGCCAGCCTAAAATGGATTGTGCGCTTGTAGGAACTGTACAGAATTTCCGGCGTTTTCGCTGGACAGCACATAGCATGCCCGAGCTTCACAGTAGCTGCTCCTACGTTCTTGCCATCTTGCCTTTACAGTACAGGCCTTAAGGATGGATATCCCAAGATGGCTTTCCGAATGCTTCCACGCTTCGACAGTCATGGAAAGCACTTCGCTCAAACAAAATTCTAGTGCCCCTCCCTCTCCGCTCATCAACTTCTTATTTTGACTGCACGAGCACAACAGAATGCATGCCTGCTGCAGCCCGTTGCAGCTTGAGCGGGCATGCTTCCAAAAAGCGAGAGAGTAGCACCAGCAGTCCGAAAAGCGTGCTTGGCACGGAAATAGCAGGCCGCGACCAACACATTGGGAAGGTACCAACCGGCCAGGAAGACAGACGCGTGTGGACAGTGCTTGCCAGACAGTCTTTACTGGCATGTCCGAGCTTCACAGTACAGGCCTGAAGGATGGATAACCCAAGATGGCTTTCCGAATGCTCCAACGCTTCGACCGTCATGGAAAGCATTTCGCTCAAACAAAATAGTGGTGCCCATCCCTCTCCGTTCATCAACTTCTTATTTTGACTGCATGAGCACAACAGAATGCATGCCTGCTGCAGCCCGTTGCAGCTTGAGCGAGCATGCTTCCAAAAGCGAGAGAGTAGCACCGGCAGTCGGAGAAGCCTGCTTGGCACGGAAATAGCAGGCCGCGACCAACACATTGGGAAGGTACCAACCGGCATGTGGATAGTGCTTGCCAGACAGTCTTTACTGGCATGTCCGAGCTTCACAGTACAGGCCTGAAGGATGGATAACCCAAGATGGCTTTCCGAATGCTTCCAACGCTTCGACCGACATGGAAAGCACTTCGCTCAAACAAAATAGTGGTGCCCATCCCTCTCCGTTCATCAACTTCTTATTTTGACTGCATGAGCACAACAGAATGCATGCCTGCTGCAGCCCGTTGCAGCTTGAGCGGGCATGCTTCCAAAAGCGAGAGAGTAGCACCAGCAGTCCGAGAAGCGTGCTTGGCACGGAAATAGCAGGCCGCGACCAACACATTGGTAAGGTACCAACCGGCCAGGAAGACGCATGTGGACCCACCTTGCGAGACAGTCTTTACTGCCGACGTATAAACAGATGCCGCGAGTCCCGACACCATCAAAGAAAGTGCACGAAATACATGTAACTACTGAATCGTCTCAACAGGCTAAGATGCAGAGACATCGTCCACGTGCGCAAAATGCTTGGCTCTACGGGAGATTGAAACAAAATTGTCTCCCGTAGCCATGGAGGAAAGAGAGAAGTTAGAGAACAAGAAAACAGCTGGCAGAGGAACTGTACGTCTTGCCAGTTTGGCTGCTGGGCCGGCTCGATGGCAACCATCGACACTCTCAATGCTGCCTCTGGTGCCACCAGGGCGTTTTGCGGAAAGACGAGGTGTCAACACAACGCAGAAGTGTCACTAGGCATTGAAACCTCGGGGATCGTGCACCTGCATCACAGCATGCCGCGGCACTGTGACTGTGGGCATCGACCATGATTGCTGCGAACGTAATTTGAGGGGTTCCGAATTGACGTCTCAGCTGCCAAAGCTCAACCCATCTAATAGTCTAAACACGGTGTCAAACACTACCCTTCCAGTCTTCCAGTGTCGACAAGCTCAGCAGCCTGTGAATTTATTTAGATACCTGTCCTGTGAACCGTCAGGTCCAAGCATGGGCAATCACATGGGGATCGCCCCTGCCTGATACACCTACAGCAACATGGGCAGGAAGAAAAGACAACCCGAACTCAGTTCAGGGTGGAAATTGTTAATGCGCACGCGCAGCAAGGAACCGACAACTGACGATCACAATATCGTCTCTGCAAACAGGCTCAGGGTGAGTGCACAAATTCCTCGGATTCTGTGCGTCTCACGCCAGGGAGCCGCATACAGCACAGACTTGCTCGTCCGGCCTCACCTGGGCGGTGGACTACAGCCCGTTTCTCCTTGTGCTCCGATTTGCAGTCGGAAGTCGGAAGTCAAACTACCTCGTCTTTGAAGTCTAGATGCCCGACCGAGCCAGGGGCCATTCCCTTTACCTGACTTGGAAGCTCTTGCATTGGGATTTGCCGCCAAGTCACGGCAGATCCACAACAGTCGCAACGAAAGCCCAAGCATGGCTTGTAAGCCTCTGTCTGCTGGAAATGCTTTGCTTTCTCCCCCCAAACTACAAAATCCGCACAGTACCCCACTGACCTAACTCTACATCCCCTTACCCTTACAAAGCTCTACGGCCCTGAGACGGCCCTGAGACCCTGCCTGTCGAAGATGCTCGGCATCGTCACTGTCCATCCACTCGTGCAGCTGCTTCAGCGCCTCTACAGCCTCAGTGCCGCAGCGCGCAAACGCCGGGTGCGCTGTTTCCGTGACAACTCCCAATGCCAGGCACTTCTCGAATCTCTGATAGCAAGCTGCAACATGTACCAATGTACCATTGCACTCGAACTCTGAGGATGCCTGGAACCCCATGAGAGCGTTCATCTGAAGCCCCTGTGCTCAAGCCCAAGCCTTACAGACGCTCTGCCGGTCTCAGGCGCAGTTTCCCAGGAGTGGGCCTTCACTCCCACTGGCACACGCGGAAGGAGCTCGTTCCTTGGGAGACTTGGGGCTGTGAGAGTAAGTCGTCTGCCCGAACACTTACTGTCGCTTACTGTCACTCGCCCCCCCCCCCCAATCCTCAAGCAAGTTGACACAGGCCCCGTGTTTCGGTCTGGGTCCTGCTGCATGAACCTCATGTTCGGCTTTAGGGGGACTCCTTCTTGCGGAGCCCTGTCATGTAACCATTGCAGCCTGTATTCGCCACCAGTTTGCCCAGGTATGCCAGCCACTTCCTGAGGGTATGAAATTCTAGGCTCACAGAATGGGGTGCAAGAGAAAGGCCACGGTACAAGAGAGCATTTGGACCGAAGCTTTGGAACACACGGCGATGCATCTCAACGGCCTTGAAACATGTGACACGCTTGTAGAATCTACGGCATTCCAAGAGACGGCTTGTCTGCACGGAACTCTTCGCTGATGCATGCAAGCCGACGCTTCCTTGCGTCGTGTGGGCAGCCATCGGGCAAATGCTTAAGGGGTTGATGACACTCTGCTAGTGTTGACTCTGCTCCAGAACAGTGAGTCCACAGTACGGACATGTAGTTCTGTTCGTGGAGCCACCTTAGTGGAGACCGGAGCATGCGCAAGTGGATATCGCCGTCAATCAAAGTGATTGGGCATGGGGGCGGCAGCTCCTGCAGGTCAAGAGCTTGCACTCGTTGTCACATCGGCGATGCACATGGCGTGCTAGCATCGTGCAACCAAAGAACGATGAAATATCCGATGCCACGGCCGCCCGGCCCGCAGTTCAGAGAGAGAGAGAGATAGAGAGAGAGAGAGAGGGAAAGGGAGCGGAGGGAGCGAAAGAGAAAGAAAGAGCGAGCAAGTAGGCGTAAATGCGAATGTTTCAGTCTCTCTCGGAGATGCAGTCCTTGACGCTGGGCATCTCCATCGATGTACTCGCTTCGTCTGCTTGCTCCTCCAGGCATGCCACGACTTCGCAGCGGCATCACCCTCCAAGCGATAACCAGAGCACTGCCTCTGCAGCATGATCCTCATTGTCCAGGTTCAAGTCATTCATGTCGTCATCCATTGAATCATCTGACAGCTGGTCACTGTCATCTCCTGATCCGGCTCCGTCGAATGGACGACTTGGGCTACCGACCGGGGGGACTCAGGAGTGCATACCTTTGGATCCAACAAACTTTGCTTAAGCTTGGCCGAGTCTCCGCCATCAGCAGTCGAGGGACCATCCGAGCCGACATCCACGTCTGCCACAAGCTACTTCTTGCAAAGGCAATGCTCTCCACAAGGATCAACCCACGGAACCTTCTACGTCCACTGCCCCTAACCCCAGGCCGCACTTGTTGTCATTGGACATTGCGACGTGCACGGCGTGTGCGAGACATATAATTAAATGGCGCTCACATTCGGACCAAAGTCAAATCAGCGACAGCCCGACAACGACGGTCTGTCAGTGCATATCTTCCGCAGACACTTCTGGTGCAAAAGGCTTTCAGGAGCTGCCCTGCGCCAAAATATTCACAAGAACGAGCACCGGGCGAACACAGGCAGCACAGTCATGCACAGCCAGTTCCGCAAGCCTTGCTGCCACTACAACTACTGCAGCATGAAGCTCTTGCCGCAGCCAACACACAGGATGCACGACAACGCGCGGGTTGTCCCGGTCTGCACGCCTTCTAAGAAGGTGACCTATGCGAAGCGCTGCCTCCCCTGCTTGAGCGGTTCCTTCACTGTCGTTTGTGCCACCCGTCCATCGAGGGACATGCCGACATCAAGCATTAATGCATTTACGAGACCTGAGATGTCCGGCCGTATCGCACGACAGCAAAGATTCAGCGGTGCTGGATGCCTAAGTTATCTTGAGTTAAACACGCCAGAAGAAAGATGCCCCGGTCAAGGTTTCAGTCATGGCGACAAACGCAAAAGAGTAGCATCCGCAAAAGACATGCTTCAAATTCGCCACGGAAGGGCCAAAGCGGCCGAGTTTCCCACGGATCCCCTGTTTCCCTAGCCCCTTAACCCCTCCCCAGCTGGCCCCCCCACGGCCCCCCGGTTAAGGGCCTCTTCCAAGCGACGGCTGCGGGGTTGAAAAAAACACAGCCGAGCAATTCGTCGGCCCTCTTCACTTAAGGCCGGGCCGAGGAGCACGACGCGAACTGTCGACAAATTCTGTGACAATAACCATGCCAGTATCCCTACACACAGTGAGCCCAGGAGTGGGGACAGCCACGACAAGCATCAATTTGAGATTCAGTGATCTGCACATAACGGGAGAACCCACAAAAAACACAAATCCTAAACTCTGCATGGCCCCGAGAAACCGTTGCCGAGAAACCTTTGGCAAACTCGTCATCGACTTCTTGTTCGGCAGTCTTTGCAGACGACTCACACTGGACAGCTCCGGACCTTGAATGCGAAGTCTGCCCCTCCTCATAGATACCCTTATAGGAACCGGAACTTGCGGCTTGAGGCGAAGGTCGCCACATGTCACCAGCTTTGGTATGTGCGGAACAGTGGCAGAACCAAAGGCACGAGGGAGCACGTCGAAAAAGCCTTGCAGTCGGGAGAAGCAGACATCGCAGAGACCGGCTCCAACCAGAGCATATGTTGGGGGATGATTAGCTGCTCTGCGACGTCTACTTTGTCCGAGAAACTCGGAGGGCGAAACAGAGGCCGACCTGAGTGCGATCGCAGCACTAAAATCACTGAACTTCTCGATAGACACATCATGCATAGTACTACCCTGTGCGTCAATCTGAAAGGCGGCAGCATTTGCGGAGTGAGTGCTCTCTAGTGCAATCAGGGCATAAGGCTAAAGTCTGAGAGTCGCACAGATGATGACGCGAGGCCGCATTTAAACAGGAACAGAATGGGCTTCGAAGCCGCACTCGACCTTGCAGGAAGCATGGCGATTAGCCTGTGGACAGGTCAGCTGGTAAAGTTTGGCAACACAAATTTCGCTCTGACCCTGTGCGTGCCACTCACGGCTAGGCGTATTCCAGAATCGGCTGCTGGAGGTGTGGCCCGCTAGAGGTTCATCGCAATGGTTGCTTCCAGAATTTCGGCCATTGGACCGACAGCAAGCCAAGTCCAATTATCACAGCTGTTACGCATTTGAGACAGCAAACGCGCACGCCGCAAGAAACGAGCCTTTTACGCTGAAGCATTTACCAAGATGTGTATTTCAGATCACTGGATAGTGTGTTTGAGAGCTTATTACAGGCAGGAGAGATAGTTCTTCTGACAGTGTTGCTAGCGACTGATCTGCGCAAAGTTTGGTGGTGGTGGTGGTGGTGGAGGTGGTGGAGGTGGTGGTGGTGGCGGCGGTGGTGGTGGTGGTGGCGGTGGCGGCGCGGCGGCGGCGGTGGCGGTGGCGGTGGTGGCGATCACGGTGGCAGCGGCGGCGGTGTGGTGGTGGCGGTGGTGGTGATGGCAGTGGTGGTTGGTGATGGTGGCGGTGGTCGTAGCGGCAGTGGTCGTGGTTCTAGTAGGGGTAGCGACAGTGGTAGTAGTCATGCTACCAGTACTTCTGCTCAGAAGTAGAAGTAGATGTGCAAGTAATAGAAGAAGAGGTAGTAGTAGTAGTAGTAGTAGTAGTGGTGGTGGTAGTAGTAGGAGTAGCAAGAGTAGGAGTAGCAGTAGCAGTAGCAGCAGCAAACAGGAGGAGCAGCGGCAGCAGTAGCAGCGGCAGCAAGAGCAGTAGCAGTAGAAGTAGCGGCAGCGGTAGCGCTAGCGGTAGCCGTAGTCGTAGCCGCAGTAGTAGCAGCAGCAGCAGCAGTGGCAGTAGTAGTAGTAGTAGTAGTAGCATGTAGTAGTAGTAGCATGTAGTAGTAGTAGTAGTAGTAGTAGTAGTAATAGTAGTAACAGTAGCAGTAGCAGTAGCAGCAGTGGTAGCAGTAGCAGTAGCGGTAGCGGGAGCGGTAGCCGTGGCCGTAGCCGTAGCAGTTTTCACCAGTAGCAGCAGTAGTAGTAGTAGTAGTAGTAGTAGCCGTCGTCGTAGTAGTCGTAGTAGTTCTAGCAGTAGCACTGGCTCCAGCAGTAGTAGTAGCAGCAGGAGCAGGAGCAGGAGTACTAGTAGTAGTCGTCGTCGTCGTAGTAGCAGTCGTCGTCGTCGTCGTCGTAGTAAGTAGTGAGTAGTAAGTAGTGAGAAGTAGTAAGTAGTACGTAGTAAGTAGTAAGTAGTACGTAGTAAGTAGTAAGCAGTAGGTGGTAAGTGGTTTGTAGTACGTAGTACATAGTACGTAGCACATACGTAGTATGCAGCAAGCAGCAAGTAGTAAGTCGGTGGTAGGTGGTAGGTGGTAGGTAGTAGATAGTAGATAGTAGGTGGAAGGGAGTAGATAGTAGTTAGTGATTAGGAGGTAGTAGGTGGTAGGTAGTAGGAAGTAGGTAGAAGCTAGGAGGTAGTAATTCGTAGTAGTAGCAGTAGTAGCAGTAGTAGCAGTTAGTAGTAGCGGCAGTAGTGCTGTGTGGTGGGGATTTTAGAGCCGATCTTGGGGCAAGATTGGCGTACAATCCTGTCCATCTTGCTTTTCAAGACTTTTTGGGAGGGTTCATCATGGTACGCAAGCTCGCTCGGCTTGCATTGGGGGGGCAAGTTTGACGTGCAGGCTTACCCGTCTTGGTGGTGGGTCCGATAGGAGGGGGAAAGTCGAGCAGAATCTTGTACTGTCCACATCGAAAACTAGACCCTAAATCTGAAATTACACCCTGTGCAAGATTACTAGATTACAAGAACACCGTGCCCTTCCCCCCAAGCGGAAACCACTTTTCAAGATTGCAAGCTTAAGTTTGGCAACATTGACCGGCAATCTTGCAACCCCCCTGGACGACCAAGATTTCAAGGTTACTAAGATTCTGCACTGTCTTGCCCGCCCACCAAGATGGGCAAGCTTGGCAAGATATTCCAAGTTTGCAAGTTGACCAAGTTTGCTGCTACGCTGACCGGCTATGATCGGCTCTAGATTCCCAGCGCAACCCAGCAGTAGCAGCAGCAGCAGCAGTAGCAGTTTTAGTGGTCGTAGTGGTAGTGGTAGTGGCAGTGCTAGTCGTGGTACTACTAGTTGTCGTGGTGGTAGTTCGTCGTCGTCGTGGCAGTAGTAGTCGTCGTCGTCTCTTTCATTCATGTATCTATCTATTCTGCCTGTCTATCTGCCGACCTATTAACCTATCTATTTGCCTATCTGATCTATCGAGCTGTCTATCCTATTCTATTTTGTTCTATGCTAACTTTTTTATATGCATAGTGTGTGAGTGTGTGTGTGTGTGTGCGCGCGTCCTTATCGTGAGGTACAGAACTCGATTGTGCATTATCCCTGCGCATGCTGTGCTGTTTTGTTGACATATTACAGTCTAACGGAGTCTAACGTTGATGGCATGCCAGCGTGCTATATGCCAGTAACTTTTTTCGAAGACATAGCCTGTTCAGGCCGACTAGTGCTGCGAAGCTGCCAGGCGTCAATGAAAAGTGCCTACCCAGGGTGTGACAGGGCTGAACTTCTCTTGGATTCATGTCTTGAGTCTCTTTAGGATCTAGCGGGGCAACTACTTAAGGCTTAAGGTAGCATGAATTCATCATTGGCAGATGGTAGCAGAGTATGACAGCTTGAGCGGCGGTGTAGATGACCGCATGAGTGACCCACGAGCCACGATCCTGCTGAACACTGCAGTCGGGCGGCATATGCTTGAAGGGCGATAAGGACCATCGTGAAGCGCTCGACCCAGCAACACACTGCCTGCATGGATGTTTCAGGGACATTTTCGTATCCTGCATTCCTATATGTGCGAAGGCAGGCGACTTGAAGTGTTTAGAAGTCCTGAACACTGACACTCTCATCTGGCACAAACTGCCACATGGCCTTGATTTCGCGTTTGACTTCGGATGCAGTGAGTGCCCTGTAGCATTGTCCGATGTAGCAACGCACCATGACCTTGGCAATGACTGATTCTACGTGAGTAGTTTGCATTACTTTGCATATGTTTGCATGGTGTGTTCTTGACATCACCGATGTTTCTTGCCGAGGAGCGAGAGCGCTCAAAGTTACCTTAGTTGGTCCAGCTGGATCATGAGCCAAATCGCACCCCTCTCCAAACCAGACTGCCGCGTTACGAAGTCCAGTGCCGTGGAGGCTCCGCTGGCAACTGCCTGCCGAGCAGTTGGCGAAGCTTGTGAGAGCTAGCTACTCGTAGCACATTCGAGAAGAAATCGGCTCATTTCTTGTTTCCCGCACTGCAAGAAACATCAAAATGATTTGAATGATTGAATGATGTGTATAGGTTCTGGCCCGGCCTCCATCCTGATCAGCTGTCACCTGCACAGCATACAATTACAAGGGCAGAGTCGCCTAAACTGCAAAGCAGCTTCTCTTCTGCGAAGCAGGACGCTGTTCGAAGTTGGACTGTGCAAACTAAAACTCACTACCGACTTCATGCTTACGGGGAAAATGGATGGCTGAAAGGGCTTTCTGAACGAGAAGCACCCCTCACGATGAGACAGTCGTGCGTGCCTGGTCCTCTGCTCGCCGGCTTTGTGGTATATCGCACGTTGGGCGATCGCACCCAAAGCTCGGCTACGTTAGGTGCCTGCCTTCTGTTGAAAGGCTGGAGGAGAAACACGAAAACTCGACTACCTGGAGCTTTTGTCTTGGTGCCCCTATAATACAAATCATAACTGTGGAAGCATATGGACTGGGCCACCTTTCCGATACGTGATCTCCAGTCAGCAGTTTCTTCATGGTACAATGGACTTTTCACCGACTAAGACTGTGAAATAAACCGAAACGGAGCTAAATCAGCTAAATCCCTAAGCAAGTGAACTAGTAAAGTAACTCAACCACGTCCTGCCCTGAGAATCCGAATATTCCCACACATGATGAATAAGAGTCTAAGAGGTACCACGTGTCGCTGGCTTTGCCAGTTCATGTTTTGCTCAGCTATATAGTAGATGCTAAAGAGAAGAGCCTGTACACTAGTACCTGTGGACTGCACCATCAAACAGCTGTGAAGCGCCTATCCATCATGAATGTTACTCCTCCAGTAAAGGGCAGGGCACACCAGGCCTAAATCAGCTGCTGGAGCCCCAAAAGTCTACGAGTGGTCGGTCACGGTCGTTCGTAGCATGGCATCTGGCCAGCAAAGGAAGATTATCGATTCACTGGCAGACCTCCCCACTTGGAGAAACTCGCACACACTCAGCCAGCAGAGCAACTGCTATCGAGGGAAGCGAAGCAAGTCCTGGAGCTCGCCGCCTGCTCCGTGCTCTGCGATACACGTTCTGCCCAAGGTAGCTACATGTTGAGTCAACACTCGTTCAGCCAGGAAGCTGTTCAGATTCGCTGGCGCAGTGATGTCCTCGCACAACCATCACAGGAAATATAGTTTTGACGCCGGAGGAGTCTAGCAAACTATGCATCAAAGTCGAATGCCGGAAAGGTGCACTTCTTACGGCGTGCAAGTCTGGATCAAGTGGCGCCGTCCTTCAGCGCATCTTCGTCTAAACACGCCAAGTGCCGAGCTTCGGCCTAGTGTGGAAATGCAGGCAAATGTACTCACCATGCTCGTGGCAGTGCCATGTCCACAGTTCGGTGCCAATGACACCCACTCAGCCCCGAGCAGTTTCTTCTTTATACGTCATGCCTAGGTGGAAATGGCATTGCAATCCTTGACGAGTTGCGTGTTTGAACACGTGAATAATGACCCACACGGACACGGTTCTACCGTCAGGACACGTGAGCAGCCAGTGCTTCAAAAGTGGCCACGAAGCTTTAGCAGCAGCAGCTTCAATGGAGCAGTCTCCTGAGTCTCTGGCATTTCCTATGATGCGAAGGTGTGCTCCGCACCGAAACAGCCTCCTTGGGCAGACGTCAGGCTGATGACTCGAGAAATACAAACAAAGCTGCTGCACTTCGCTCAGCAACAGCATCCAACTTGCGCTGTCTTAACCACGCCTTAGGTCCGAAAGTGAGCGCTCTGGTTTCCAAGTGCTCGGGCCTCCAAGACCCTCAGAGCGCCACTGTTCTTCAGCGATGCGCTAGACGAGTCAGGGATGCAGAGGAGCTTGCACTGTGATAAACTGAAAAAGTCTGACTAAGTCATCTCCAAAGATGTTGATCCGACATGAGTATCATGAGTATCGTGTTTCGTAACGGGCTCGTTGTACGACATGTCATGATCCATGCTGCAACCTGCGAGGGCCCTCTAAACATAGTCTTGAGACACGGAAGCATAGGGAGTTTGGAGCTGAGTTCATCCCAACAGCCAAGTTTTCACGACAAGTCGACGGCAGAGCACAGTGTGCTTCGGGCTCGAAGACAGGAGCCCTTTGTTTTGGCCCTCCTGCGCTGGAGTGTACAGTGTACAGGACTCTCGGCTCTGAGGAGATATGCTTCTCATCCTCGCGTGTGACGGCGTCCATCGGATTCCGAGGGAATCCGCGGCTGGAAACTCCTACTAGCTGCCGGGTGAGTGTCAAACTTTCATGGCCGAGTTGGCGATTGAGGAAAAGTCATCCGCCTTGGTCGCACTGGGAGGCCTCGCCTCTGCATGTAACTAAGGATGAACGCAACACAAAGCCATGTGGCAAAACTGTAGTTGCACAGCCAATCTGAAAACCCGAATCCAACTCTCCGCTGCAGAGTTTTTTTGGGTGGTGCATCACTGAGTGAGCAGGTTACACTGTAGGACTGTAGGACCTTCCTGCCGGGCCCACTGCGAAGCTCATGTGATGCGGAGATTTAGGCATCGCACCAATGGCATAGAACAAACACGTCACGACTTCAACCCTTTCAGATAGTTGGCAAAGGTCAAGACCCGGTCACCCCGAGCAAGACAGCCAGGAATGCTACCATTCTACCTCCGGTTCATCAAACGTTTTCGTTTTCGCAGTGTCGCAGTGTGGGATCCACCCTTCACCCCGCCTGGGCGACATGTTCGCGTGGACTTAGCCCTTTCGCGCAACTCGGCTACTGGAAGCCTGACTACCTGCTCTAGCAGCTCTAGCATTCGCAAAGCGATGCAAAGAATGCTTTAGTTGGTCAACAGTAATTTGCGGATGCAAACTTTGCTGTCGAAACGACATCCTGAAGGCCTTCAAAGTACAAATACAGCAAACAAACCGCTATCCTTGAGCACGCCTGCTGCAGTTCGGCATCTGCACGCTTTCGCAGCGCTGCTGCCTGCGCCTCCGCCTTTGCTGAGCCGCTGGACAGGTGCTTGGAAGAAGCAAAGGCCTTGAGGCTCGTGTGGTTCTGGGATCTAAAACACCGCAGGGGTCCCGACTTGAGGATTATGATCGACAGTGCTCAGCAAGAACTCCCACGGACACCAGCGGAAACTCTCAGAGAGAACTCGAAAAAAAAAAAAACTCCCAGAACAGCTCCGGCATGCTCCGGTCTGCGGGCCTCTGCGGCGCGCTGCTCCATCGCTTCCAGCTGCTGGATCAACTCGCGGGCCTACGGCTGCAGCGGCTGCAGCTCTCAGCTCTCGGGCAGCCTCCTCTCTGTGTTGGCACAACATGGCTTTTTCATTTGCGTGGTTCCCCTCCTATAGCTACTACATTACTACATTCCTTTCATCGGATCATGTGTCGTCATGCGCGGGTCGACTCGTTGTTATGATTATGCATTTCTGCAACCTTAGAGAACACTGAGAACACCTTGCCTTCGTGAACCATCCCAGCGACCACCTCAAGCCCTGTAGTTATGCTCTTCTACCTCTGAGCTTTATGCTCATGCACCCGTACATAGCACATGTATGCATGATTATGCATGGATACGCACGTCCATGCACAGTGGCGGCCTGCCTTGGCCTCCCCGGCCGTCGCCCCGGCACGCAAAGCACGCTGGGAGGAAACCTGGCTGCGGGGGCGTCGAGCATTTGGGGTAATTGGCCATGGCGAGTCAAGAGTCTCTCCGAGCTCTCAAGCAACCTGTCGATGGCCTTTGCCAGACTTGTCGCGTTTGCTCTCAGCTCGATCGCACGCCGACTGAAGGCCTGTGCCTGGTCCTGCGCTGACAAAGGCAGAACCGGAACAACGTGCTCAAATTAAAGCATTGGGCGGGAACATACGCGGCAAAATGCAAACATGCAACGTCCTCCGCTTCGCTTTGCATGGCCAGCTCCTGAAAACGTCGCTGCAACATAAACAGCGCGACCGGGAAAACCACGCTGCTGCGAGTACTTCCACCGCGCCTTCACAACGGCCTCTGCTGCAGAAGAAGCAGCATTGCCCTCATCTCTGGCAGAGACCTGTGTCCTGCACCGACAGGGAGATTTCTGCCAGAGCACTCTTGACTCCGGGACCAGACTGAGAAAGCAGCTTCAAACACCAGCGTCGAAAGTCGTGCTGAAAACAAGCCCACCGCATCTGTCATGGCAAAGGAGGAGGGCGAGGGAGTAGCCGGCAAGTCTCCGCGGAACTGCTCCTCAAGACCTGGCAATGAGGGACCAGGCAGATCAGGCACTCAACTGCAGTGGGAATGCTTCGAAGATTCGAAGCACCATCAATCCGAACTGCTGCTGTGCCCATCCGAATCATACGAAGCCTTGACCCAACTTTCCTTCAAAAGCGTGTATCAAGTCCTCAGTTCGACAGCTCTCAAACTCCATGTCGCCGGAAATCTTTGCACGGCTAGGAGAACAAGCGACGCATGTGAAGACAGCAACAAACCTCACGCTTCTCATTGCTCAACTAAACCCTAAACCCTTCTGAGCTTCCACGCCTTCAGGCGAGAGCTGCACAGGCGGCTGTCGCTGTGGAAGGAGCTGCTGGCTACCCACGGAGCTGGACCTTTTCACGAGGACCACGGGAGGCCACGGGCTTGTGGGGTGCTTCTATTGAACCGTTGGCCTCTCTGCGCTTACCGTATCTTTCATAAGTCGAGCATGTCGGAGTTGCAGGCCGTGGCTTTCTTGCGGGCCGGACTGATTTCGCTGCTGGTGTCAATGCTTTCTGGCAGTGTTTAGCCGCGTTCTCCTTGACGCGTTTTTCTTGGGGCTTCTCAGTGGCTCCCTCCCTTTACAAACCCTGCATTACGATGCTGACCTCTTTTGTGTGGCAACTCGTCCTCTCCCTGCATTTCCATCATGGTCATGCTTCGGCTGACTATGGCGGCTATGACTCCAAGGCACTCCACGACAGTGCGACTCAATTCGTGGCTGCTGAGCGTGCCGTCGCCGTCCAAGTCCAGCTTCGCAAATTCCTGCCGGAGGGGTTTAAGATGTTGAGTGTCTAGGGTTTTATGAGACAGAGAGTCCACGGATAGTGCACTCTAGCACTCCCACAAGAGATTGTTCTAGACATGTTTTGACTCTGGGCTGCAGGGATTTTCCGGAAATGACCGCACTCGACACCTTCCAGAGACGAACAGGAGTCGGGTATGACACTCTTGGATTTTGTCTGCGCCGGTTCACAGGGCCACAAGGTGCGTAGTTGGAAGAAAGCAGAAAGACTTCAGACTCTCTCTGGGTCCTGTGGACTCACGCGGTCCAAACCGTGCGTCGCGGAGAAGGTTTCCAGCTCCTGACAACTGAAACCCCCCGGGAACCTGCAAGCCGGTCTTGGAGTGTCAGTTTTCCCTTGTCCAGAAAGAAAAGCCTCACCTCCTTCATCTCCCATCGGTCCTACCCACACGACACGAAGCGCTTCCTGCTGGTCAACCATGCCGTCGCTGTTACGATCCAAGTTCCGCAGCATCTGCACCACCGGCTGGGAGGTCTCCTGGCATTCGGTCGTGTCAGTCAAAATGGCCATCTGAGAGTCCTAAACCCTTCACGAGCGCAGAGCTCACCCTGCCCAGCATGGCATCGGCAGTGCTCAAGAGGAAGATGGACCATGCCATGAGACGGGCCATGGGCATGGCCTTTGCAGAAAAGATCAGGCAATACAAGATAATACATCTGTCTATATGTATATGTACATGTACATATATACGTGTATATGTATGTGTAGGTGTACGGACATATATATATATATATTAAACCATTATACATCTATATATATATATATTTTTTTTATTTATTTATTTATATAGGTACACCGCCCCATATATATATATATGTATATATAGAAAGATATATTTATGTCATCTGGTAAAACTTTGATCACCATGCTCTACTCTACGGTCGTGCGCAGCATGCCATGCTGCTTCTCCTCTCTGTTCCCTCCCAGTGCCGTTCAAGCAACTCTTTGCACTGTGCCCTTGTATTCCAGTTTCCGCCGCTCACTGCACGGAGTGCGTTATGACGAGAGCTTACGACCGCCTTTTGAGTCTTGTTGCCCGCCCTACGTCTCCTCTCAATCTGTCAAAGGCTGGCGCTTCAAGGAGGTTCGCTACAGGATCGGACCACAACCTCGGGGAGGATGGCGAGGGTTAGTGGCTGTTTTGAGCCCAACACCACGTGCATAATCGGAGAGCATAAGAGCAGCATTCCACTGCGGCACTGCTCCACGACGGAAGCTTCAAAACAGCTGCCAGTGCTGCTGCTTTCGCACTTTCGCCGCTTTCATGCACATCCAAAAGAAGGAGCTGTTCTTGAGGTGTTTCTGCGCGAATCGAGGCAACTTGAGGCAAAATGGTATCAGATGAGAGAATACGGCGCCACACTATAGTTCTTACACTTGCACCTCTATAAAACGGTAGCACCCCAAGATTTGCCGCTTCTGGGCTTGACCCTGAGAAGCACCCCGGCAATTGTCCAGATCTCGACATGCATGCCGGCAAAGCAAGTGAAATTTCATGACTTCGGCATGCTGTGACGGGATGTGGCAAATGTCGGCGCAGGGACTCCCAACGCAACAGGGATGGGATCCACACGCAGTAAACGTAGCGCTTCGTCTACGACAGCATACATGCCTGAGACCTGCGACGAACGTACAAAGACCGTTGGGCAAAGGCTGTCTTTTCCACTTCAGCAGATTGTGACAGACTGCAGATGCGGTGTCTCAGGCAACCCATGAAGCAAAACTTCCCGAATCCTAAGAGGGTATAGTACCAGCAAGAACTGCGCAGCCGATGACTCTTCACTGTCTTGCACGGTCTTGCATGTCCCAGGCGCGAGTAGTTGAGAGAATTAACGTCTCGCAGAAGTTGGTTCGTGCAGCAGACTGTGACTGGATTTTCAGGCAAATATCCACTTGATTACACTACAGGCGTTCACACATACATAATCATACATACCTACATACCTACATACCGACGTACCATACATACGGACAGCTAGACACAAACATGCATTCATCCATCCATTCATGCACACATGCATGCCTGCCTTGCCTTGTTCTGCCCTACATTACAGTACGTTACAGTACAACAAAATGCATTAATTGCATTGCAGTGCATTACATTACATGCAAACATGCATTCATGCACATATGCAGGCATGTGTACATGCTTACAGGCATCTAATTCCTTTGCAGTACGAAAATCATCAACAATGTCTGTGCGCGGCAAGTTTATCATACTGCAGGGCGGCAGAGTAATGGAGCGTTAGGGACCGTGCCAACTTCCTCGAGCAGACTGATAAGTCGGCGCGATAGAGCCGAATGGGCACATGTGTGCTCAAGTCGGGGTTTTGCCTGGAATACTAAAGTGTCGACCAGGGGGAGTAGATAGATAAACAGATTGATAGAGAGATCAATATGTGTATATATATATAGAGACCAATGCACGTACATACATATTCCTATGCATGTATGTATGTATACAGCGAGAGAGAGAGAGAGAGAGAGAGCGCGAGAGCGAGAGCGAGAGCGAGAGCGGCAGCGGGAGCGAGAGCCAGAGCCAGAGGGCGAGGGAGAGGGATGGGCAGGGAGAGAGAGGTAGAGAAAGAAGGAGGGAGAGAGCCTTTTATCTTTGTACATATCTGTAAACGAACGGAGTACACATCCTGCCAGGCTCTCGTGGATCTGGTCAGACTGTACGCGATCCCAACGCAACGAAAAAGCAAACGCTGCCACAACTGGGGCAAGAGGAAGAGTTTCGTCTTGACACAGCAGCCAACAGGCCTACAAGAATGCCAACGATGGCGCCGTGTGGAGGCTTAAAAGGTGTGCGTCATTTCGGCCATTTCGGCACATGCAACCTCACACACTGGAGATTATGCTGGCTTTGCTTTCGCCTCTTTCTCCGGGAGGCTCCTCAGCAAGCTCCCCGTCAGTGATGCGACTCACCTTTTCCATCATGACTTGCCTGGCACATGAAATCATCTGCCAAGTCTGGCCAACACGCAGAACCGCAAACCCTGCTTTTGGCAAACAAACACCTTCTTGACCACAGCTGTGTAGGTCCAACTGTCAACATGCATTGTGGAACGTGGGTTGTTGGAAGATCAAATGACGTGCCGTTGAGCATCTGCCGGCAGCACTGCGTTAAGCTTTTTCCTTGCTTGAAGAAGTTCTTCGCTTGCTCCTGGACTCTTCAGAAAGCAAACACGAGTCGCAAGTGGGTGCAGCTTGCCCATCGAATGTCCTCTAGCATCTGTATGGCCATGGTGTTGCTGGTGTTCCTGACAAGCGCATGATCGGATCCCAGCATGCGGACACTGCTTACTCAAAGGATACGGCGGCCGACTTTGATTTGAACAACTTGAAGGGCATCAGTACCGTTTTATACATATATACAGTACCGAAACGAGACACTGGGAACTGAAGTAACTGAAGCTGCAGGAGCAGTGGCCTTTCGCGGAGTGGTCTGTCCAGAAGCTCCGCTTCTAAGCGAATGATGTGCTTCAGGACGTCCTGAGGTGAGATACAGAGAACCAAATCACTCGAATGATTTCTCCTCAACGAGATCTCTCATCGTTTCCCCTCTCGTAATGGCGCCTTCTCCATCAAATCCCAGGCAACGATAGGATTGTCTGCGTCCCTGCACGGAGATTGTAGTTGCGCAGCGTTCCGGTATAACGGTTCTGGTCCCAGTGATGGCTGCTCAAAGTTCACCGGATCGAGGAGCGACCCAATTTGCCAGTACACTGCCGCACCTTCTGGAAGACTGCGGAGGCGGAGTGCCGTTGGGGCCTCCGCAAGGCGGGCATTGGTGCATGGAGACTCTCCCTTGCCCGCTCCAGAGGTGCATCTCCGATCCCTGCCTGGGCCTTCTTCGTCCTCTCGCCCTTGAATCCTGTCGAGCTTCATGGCCTCAGCATGGACAAAAACCCCACAATCCCACAATGCCATTCAAATCCAAGCATCAGATGACACTGTGACTCACTAGGCTCCAGAAATGCAAACTCCCGGCTGCCTTGCCTCACGCATGCGGCACTTATCCTGGTAGTGCTCCGTGAAGGTGGTGGTGATCACGGCAACTGCAATCGAGGTGATCAGTATTCCACCCAGCATGGACGCCTCATCAAGCGGCCAACCAGGTCAGAAAGAGACAAGCAACACAATGTGGGCAGCATCGCATGTCCATCCAAATCAGGCTCGTCGTCAGTTTGCCAGCAACGCGGAAGTTTCCTGAGCACCGGTCTCCGCCCACCACCTTTCCGGCTGCGGTTTCGGGAACCTCGATTACTTACTTCGCCAGATTACATGATGCTGTGACAGCACTCCCAATTGAATCCATGCGCCATGTCCCCGTAGCCAACGGTGGAGATGGTGGCCATGGACCACCACATGGCTGCCTGCATCCACAGGCTGTACATATCTCAAGAGCATGGATGAGGCTTGCGCACATAATCACAGCGAGCTGAGAGCACCACAGGGATTGAGTCGAAGTCGGTATCTGGCTGCTCTGACCTTACGAACCCATGCTGAAAATCGTCTGCACATCTGCACATCGAAGATGGATGAGTGCAGATGCTAGGATCGGAACTCCACAGCATACACCACGGTGGCACTGATCAAGGCCCACATGCTGACCTTGGGAACTCCCAAAGAACAAACCTCATCATCACAGGGTAGTAGTAGCAGCAGCAGCAGCAGCAGCAGTAGTAGTAGTAGTGGTGGTGTTAGCAGTTTCAGCAGTAGCATTTGTAGTTGTTGTAGGGGCAAGAGAAGAGTAGTAAGAGTAGGAGGAGGAGGAGGAGGGGGGGGGGGTTTGAGTAGGCAGTACGAGGGGGAGTAGTACTGGGTAGGAGGCGGAGAAGACGTAGATGTAACCCCCCACCCGCTTGTGGGAAGCCCTCGTCCTCTGATTGGGATATGTTGTTTCTGACCGACGGACATGTCAGTTTACGACCGACGCTTCGGAGTCCAAGTCCATGGCAAAAGCCACGAGGACCCAAATGCCGCTGATGGACTCAACAAGACTCTCGACAACCACACTGAGCACCTGCCATGTTTTCGGCTTTTAGAAGGAGTTCATGACGGATGTACGATGTCAGAATGACAGCTTGCACAGCGGAAACATGATTGCAGCCCGGGGCCTCGGAGTGGCGGGCGAATTTCGCAATTCGCAAGACTCGCACAAGTCTGACCTGGGTCGGACGGGAAACTGCAGCAGTTTCGCCAAGATTTGCAAAAGATGAATGACGAGTGGGGTCAAGCTGGGGCAGCGCTTCCTCTAGAATGTGCTGAGAGCCGGATAAGATTGGTCCACGATTCCCTTGCAGCTCCCTGCGTCGCAAGATAGCACAGCTTGTGTCATCATCGATGAGCACTGACGCCCCAATGAGCCTCCACTTATACTATATTCACATTACATTAGACTGCATTATATTCTGCTATCCATATTGTATTAAACTACAAGTTATATATTATTCCTTTATCGTACTATGTTGTATTATGTGTTAATATGTTATACTATGTCATATTATGCAATACCATGTTACATTATGTTATCAGATGCTATGTTCTATTCTACTATATTGTATTATAGTACCGTGTAGAATGCTATATTATACTGTAGTGGATTATCGTATACTAAAGTATATTGTAGTATATCCTAGGATATTGTCTTACATCGTACTGTGTCGGATTATTTTATGCTCTGTTATATGATATGACATTATAATATAATCTAAGATCTCATATTATAGTATGTTATTGTGCATAATATTACATTATACCATATTGGATTGTACTAAAATATGTTTATAATATTATACATACATAAATATATATATATATGTAAATATGTATATACACCTTTCTGTGTATATATATTTTTATACACACATTATATTTAGTTACATATATATATATATGTATACATACCTACATATATCTATTATTGTCTTCCCCCACGATGAGGAGTCCAGGCCGAAGCTCCAAGGCCACGGCCATCCGCGCCAAGCGGACCATCCGCAGCGTCCGCAAGGAGCCAGCGATGTTGTTGAGATGCTCGCTGTGACCTCGGACAGGAGTTGGCCGAGGCCGACGACTAGTGCTTAGAGTTTTCTCGCTTAAGGTCTTGATAGCAGAAATGGCGATTCCATTCTAGATTTTAATTTTGGCAAACTTGTGATTGAACTCAAAGCAGAAATAACACCTACAACGGCTCCACAATCAAGCTTGTGAACAGGGCGTCAGAGCCTGCAGCCCTTCTCACGCCCTTGATGCTTGCCGCGCTTTTCCGTGGCTCTAGATTCTTCCTTGCAGGCGACGACTTACTTCAAAGTGGCTGGCCTGTGGGCATTGTCGCAACGAGAATCTTCTCCAGATACCACGGCCTGGGACCACGAAGAGCGTACAAAAAATACATAGTTGGACAGGCTGACGTCGCCATCGAGATCGTCGTGAGTAAGGCAGAAACATACAGGCGTCTTGGCTTCCCACGATGTCGCCAAGATATCAATCTGATTCGATACTGCGCAGATGTAGTTCCTGCGAGATCTCGACCCATCATTCGAGTCGACATGAACCGAGAATCACCCCTTCTTCTACATGGGCGAGCTTGCACAGCACGGCTAAGAAGATCACGCCTGCATGCTACAATCCTATCCTTGGTCCAAAGTCAGTTAGTTGTCAACAAGACTGCTCCTGCAGCTTTCGGTGGATGCTGCCTGGGGATGCAGTGACGATTTGAGACGGAGGTCTGGACGTGCAGAAGGATTCATGTACACTTCTCAGAAGCACGCACTGAGCGAAGGCCTCTTGCGAGCAATGCTTCAACAGCATAGCTTGCCGCAAGTGAATTCTGCTCAACCAAACAGGTCAGGATGCCATACGGGACGAATATCATACTCGCAACCATGGACCATGCTCTCAGAAACATCCCGGTTCTAACTCGCCGTGTCTACTGTTACAGTAGTATACCTAGTCCCTTGACCATTCCCCTTTGTACTGCTACGTATCATGACCGGCACTATGACTGTTGCTATCGCCATTAAGCGCACTAACATTGGCAAGCACGCCACTATCACTATCAGCATACTAATTATCACTCATGCTTTCCTTTTTCCTTGCTGGCACCAGCACGCAATCATGCCACCGCCATCTGCGCATACCGCTGCTACTGTTCTATCCTCTTTAACTGCTACGAGTACTGATGTTGTTACTACGAGTACTGCCCGTGCTCGTGCTTTTACTACGACGATTACTGCTACGACGAGCACGACAACGAAGACGAGGACTGGTTCGTCTTCGCAGCAGTCGAAATGGCGGATGGGGAGGAGGGTGACGCCGGCAACACTTCACTGAGGCCCCAGACTCGGAGAAGAACTTCAGCAGTGAAAATGGCAGTAAAGACCTTCGGTTGATATGGGCGGACTCTGTAGCAGTGGAGCCATAGTCACTGGCCGGGTAGTCAGGCAGGCGCGTTTGCTTCACGGGGACAACACTGAAAAGGATGGGGCAAGTCTCGCCCGTCGCACCTTCTCCGACAGCTTGAACATGTCGATGTGCTCCTGATCCATGATGTCACTCCCAAAGCAAGGCTCGACTTGCCATTACATAGGTTCGAACTTTTAGAAAAGCCTGTCAGGAGATTTGGGAGCAGGACCAAGTGTCCGCCAGACGAGTGATTTTAAACACATAGACCCAAATCATAGGATCCTTATCCTGTGGATCCCTAAGTTGGGACCCCCAACTTAAGATTCTTGGAAGCAGGGCCTGGTAGAGGCTCGGCACCGTCTCGAAGACCTTCGTTTATACCGGCAAGTGAAATGCAGCATTTCAGGAATGTTGAGGACATGTGTGTCGATGAGGTACGCTGCGGTCTACAATGTACTAGCAGAGACAACCTTCCGCTGTCTCCCTGTATCGCATGGAGAAGAATGGAACAGAACGGGGGCACAGGGCCATCTTTCTGCTGTGCTCGAGGCTTGCGGGACCCAATCGGAAAGAGCGAACCCTGTGTCATCACGTCGTGGTTACGAGACCCCAGGGGCCACTTCCAAAAAGAGCAACTCAAAACACACGGAGACAGGGCAAGACTTCTGTGAAAAACTTACCTTGCAATGCTAGCTTTCGGTCATAGGACTTGTCTGCATTTACGCTTGACTTCCAATAAAAGGCACCCAAGATTTCAAATCGGGGCCGAGGCTGCCAGGATCGTGGAGATAATGATCAAGCCCATGATCGCAACTTGAAGGACAGAGGCCTGATGCGAGAGAACCGAAGGGAGCACTGGGACTGGGGTGTCTGTAGACATGAGACATGGTTGATCAAGCATCCGAACAGCACAAGCACTGCTTGAACTTCGTCCTCGAATCTTGTTGTGGAGACTATGCATCACCTCCTCGCTGCTTACGAAACGCAGTTCTTCCAGACAAAGGTGCCGCAGTGCTGCTCTCCGGGCGGTCGAGTAGCCTCCTGCACAACGTCATCCGTTTGACTGGTCCAGCATCTCCCCTTCCACACGCAGTCTATATGTGTGCCCCCAAGATCACCCGCTTAGGGTCTGCAATGGTCGGACCTTGGTAGACCCAAGTACACGACACACTAGAAAGTCTTGAAAGCACAGGACTGAACCGAACCAGGATGAACGGGAGGAAACAGAGAACAAAATGTGCATGACCATCCCGAGGAAGACCCTGGAGCGAGCTGGAGATTTTTCGAGCACCCGCCGAGGAGGAGCAAGCTCGTTGCAAGGGGTGCAGCCTACTGGCGAAAGGATTGATTAAGACTTGAGACCCCAACTTCACCTTAGGACCTATACGATGCATATGTCAAAGTTCATAGAAGACACGAGCTACGAGTTCCCCTGCACAACAAGCACTTCGCCAACGAGCTAACCCCTTCTGTACAGTCTGGCAGCGTCTTGCGGCCCGTGGCTGGCCACACCAGGTCTGCACAGCGTGACACGCACAGTGCGACCCTGAAGCGTTCAGCGGCCTGGGGCCCTCTGCTGGGCGCTCGGAGGGCTAAAGGCTTAAGGATATCGAACAAACCTTTCGTGTCTCAGCCTGTAGGCTAAAACCAGCTGCTGGATTTGTTCTTGGGATGTCTATCTAAGCCAGCTTCTTCGACTCAGCGAACCCCGCAAAGACGGCGGGCATCAAAGCACCTCGGCATGTGGGCCGGCTGAAGAGCTTTCGGTGCTTCTTGCCACACCATGTGGCTCAAGACAAAATAACGTATACCTCGACAACACCCACAACTGCATTCGATGCGACAGTCAGCATGCTCGGTTCGGTGATGTGCTACTGGGGGACTGCAGTGCCACCCGTTCGAAGATTCGCACTGATGTCTAGGTCGGAATGCCCAGTACCGATGTCACAGTCCGACTTACATTGAAGAACCATTAAAAACTTACATAATCTTACCTATCCCAAATCTGTTATCACTGTCCCAGTCGCGCACACGATCCACCTCTCCCGGGTTTACGAGTTGGTCCAGCGGTGTGCGGTGGAGAGTAGACGCCATGATTAGCATTGAGCCTTGGCGAGCTCCGAGCTTGCGGGGCTTACTGCAGTGAGCGTCAGCTTCTGGCAATGGACCGCTACCAGCAGGTCGCCAGAAATTAAGACGAGGACGGTCCTATCTAGTCTGGGCCGAGCAGCGCTCCATCTTTTCGATCGGGTTTCTGTTCCTTGCAGGCGAGACGGTGCGGAGATGATGCTTCGACTGCTGCAGGACAGCATTCGGATGTGAGTCCAAGAGACTGCTGCACCAAAGTGTTGAGGATGGTCTCATCGAAGCAGTGCGTTGCCTCTGATGCAGTCACATGGCTCACAACAGACGTGGTGCGATACTTCAGCGCTTCCGAGACAGAGGACTGTGAGAACCCCGTTTGAAGTGCGGCGGGCGGCGGCCACAACGATGTGCAAGGAAGACTCCAAGGCCTTCCACTTCACAAGTGCAGCTATGTAGAATCAGGACCTAGCTTGACTCTGTTTTCGACTTAGGACCCTGCCCCTGCCACAACTGCTAGGTTTGGCCTTTCACCTACTGTGCGATTCTCCTTGGAAATATTTTTCTCCAGGCGGTTCTTGCATCATGCGATTGCAGAATGCCAAGTCGACGCCAAGTGGAGAAACGTTTACAGTTACATCCGCTGCGAGTCTACCACAAAATTCGCACGATCAAGCGACGAAACATACTCAAATCTCAACCGGTCGCTGCAGTTTGCCTCGGCGCCGGAGCGGCTGAGTGCATCGAGAAGATCAAAGGCCTCCCCCGCTTTCGAGCTTTGGGTTAACGGGGTTAGTTGCTGCGTAAGAAGCAAACCTCTCAGAAATCGGCGCAGGTCCCCACAAGGCACGAGCAAGCGCAAATGGTTCTGCTCTGAAACTCTGCAGAGCATGTCTTTCAAAATTCCGACCTTGTTGGTCTCTGCCCGCTGGTCCGCTTCTCGAAGTCTCAGGAATCAACACTGCTTGGCAGACAGAGGCTGAGTCCAGAACTGTCCTCAAAGCTGGTGGCTTAGAAGCAGAACCAAGCTGGAGGATGCCCACTGCTGCAGCTATCCACGGCTTGGGGCTTTGCATGCTGCAGGAAGAACCTGACTATTGCTAATCATACAGGTGAAGCCATGGAGCTGTCGGCTCCGGGAATCTCCGAGCAGGCCTGGCTGCTCCTGCTTGCCACTGTAGTTCGGTATCTTCGGCTACAGGGCTGAAATATGCTGAAAGCAAATGCAATGTCTCCCATCTCCCTCCTGCTTCGTCCAGACAGCCGCCAGGTCGATCTTCGTCGGACGCAATCTCAGGACAAGTGTCAACTGCACACATCAGAGATGTGCTATCGGAATACTGGAACACCTAAACGAGTCGAGGCAAGCTGCACGGCGTCGGAATCGAACTTCAGATAATTTGCGTCCAACCGGTGCGGCAGCTGCGTGTAGTCGAAAGCTCCCGAATCTGCAGCCTGCAGCAGCTGCCACGTAAGAATAGTAATGATAGCAACAATGATGATTGTAATATAAAGGCGAATAGCAAGCATAATCGTAAGAAAAGCACTAGCAACAAATATTTGTATCAACAATGAAAGACAAGGTAGACTTAACTTCACAACAAGCAGAACACTGACAATGACAATAATGAATAATGGTCGGTTTCTAGTTCCTCGAGCTCACCTAGAAGTCCCATAAGGTCCCTATAGAGTCTCAGAAGGCCCTGCTATCGGGTAGCACCTCTGCAGCTTCTCGAGCTTGTGGCGGAGGTGAAGGCGAGGGGGCGTCCTGAAGCGATGTTCGGCTTCGTCCGCTTCGGGAGGACGGTGCTTTCTGAATTTCTGCCGAATACCACGGCCCTACTCGACTGAAGCACTTTTTTACAGTCTCCTGCACTGGAGGCTGCTCCGAAGACGGTGCATCTGCAGCTTTCATCCTTCAGAAAGTAGGGGTTCACCCAACTCAGCGGACCAAGCTGATACTCTGCGCATCTTGAGCAGATGACGCAGGTGCTGCCAGCAAACGTGTTCTGAGTTTCCGTCCTAGCACTTTGCATCTTGGGAGACTGTGCCTCACGAGCAGGTCACGTTCCGTTCAAGACAAGCAGGCTCGAAGGGAGCATGAAGAATCAGAAAGCGAAATCGCTGCTCGTGCCGCCAGCGTGGCCGACCGAGACATGTAGACCTGCCCCTGATTCCCGTCGCAATGATTTCCCTACAGTGAACATCAATTGACTTACCCTCCCTGACTGACACCTATGTGGACCTACAAAGTGCGCACTTCACAACAGCAACAGTTTCAGTAAGCGCCGCCTTCTTTGCCATCCGGCCGCTCGAGCCGCTCAGCGTCAGCGTCTGGCGCGATGCTACAGAAGCATTGCCACGCTCGCAGCTGGCAAGGTCTCCACACCCAGTGCACCCGTAGCCACCAGTCGTTCAAGTTTTTGCAACCTAATTAAGCCTTACATCGCCCGAGAACCCATCACGGAACCGCAATGCACGTCACTCCTGAGATGTCTTGGGCGGGTCGTGACCTCCCAACTCCTGCAGCGACTCATGCGACTCCTGCATGGGATCAAGCTCGGATTTTAGAATGGAGGCAAATGCGGCAAATAAGACTCACATCACTCGGTCTTTGCAATACGCAGCAAGTGAACAGCATGCGGCTCCTGATAGTTCATATAATTCGTTGACGGAACACCAAGCTCATCTGCACTCAACACGGCCGAGGCTGGGAAGCAGCATGAAGTGCATGTGATCCAAGTGACCGGCTGCTTCGACACCGTCGTATTCAGAAAGTGACGATGGATCTAGCCCGTATACCGCATACCCGTGCTATCCCGTACTCCCTGCACTCTCCGAGCCTACATTGAACCTGGCACTGCAATCTTCGGCGCCGCAAGACTGCATGTTTCGCAATTTCACCTCCTCCTGAGCTGCAAGTGCTGGCTTGTACCGGCAGAATGTGCTCAAACCAACCACTTGGCACAAAATATCGGTCAGCAATGGATGTCCTGCTTCTCTTGCAGCTGCTTCTGCTTTGATGCAGCAATGGTCTCCCAAAGGGACTTGACGTGACTTTTGACCTTATTAAGTCACTCACTCTGCCCAAGTACAACATCCTGGCATGGGCTCATGTGCGAACCACGCGAGCTTGGCCGCAGACTGCTGCAAGCTTGTCTGCCGCAGTGACTCGCGCGGCCTTTTCCGCCACCCCGGAGGACCAAGGCTCGTAGGACATCAGATCTGGAGCCACCTGTCAGGGAACTCGTTCATCTTGAGACAAAGCCGTCAACTGCCTTGGCCTGTGACATGACAGATTGAAGCGCTGACCTGGTAGCGCACGAAGAGTTCAATGAGATCTTGAGTGAGCTGTATCTCCTTTCGTGTGCGCAATGTTGGCACTTTGATGTCACTTTTGTCACGAGTGCTTGCCTCATGAACCCTTCAAGTCAACACGAGCATGGGCTCCTTTGTCAGAGAGTGCTCTGGAAGGTTGAGCACCTGAACTGATGGACCGCCACATGCGACAGCATGTAATCACAGTAATGCTGTGCAACCAAGACCGTCTGAAAAGCTTCAGGCTAGGCTCATGACCTTCTCCTTGGTTGCTCATCAACAGGTCTCGCACCTAACGGCCTAACCAGCACAGAGATCTTAAAGCCATCTCCGAGGTTCCAAGGCCGGCTTGATCTGAACAATGGCCACAGCGAAGAGCGAACTCGAGAGCTGCATCTTCCGGAAGGCTTTGGCAAAGCGCTGTTGCTCCGGCGACAGAGACTGGATCCTTTGTCACCACGAGAACGACGGCAATCATGGACGCTCCAATGCAAATCCCAGAGTGCATGAGCTCGCTCGCGCTCTGACAGGTACTCTCGTTTGAGTAACTAAGATGCTTGCGCCGAATGTCGAGTCAAGGAATTCCTTTGGAGACGGCACAGTCTCCAGAAGAAGCGGTATGACCTCAGCAGTACCCGGAACTGGATTGGGGTTGTGTGCAGAAGGCAAGCCGAGCCATGCGAAGCCTTGCGACTGCATGCGCACAGCGCACGGCATATGCCTGCTACTGCATCAATATTCATGAATCGAGCCAATCTAGTTGAGCCAAAGGCTAAAATACGTCTTCGCGACTCCATTCAAAAACAACCAATGAGGCATGGGCCAGCTCGTCTTTGTTCTGGATGATGAGCGCTGCTGCCGGTTTGAACGTGTCCTTAGAACTTGAAGGCCAGTTAAGCCTGTAAGTGTGCGGCAATTGTGAAGCGGGCATGTTGGCCCATGGAAACACGCCTTGTACAGTTGACATGTTATTGCATGGTGAAATTTGATCTTGGAAGGAACTTTGCCCTCCGGCCATGCTGGCACAATCTCTAAAGCTCCGTGTTGGTAGATCGCTGTCGCTTCAGCTTTATGAAGCCCATCGCATCGAAGACCACTCGCGCAGCAAGCAGGGATGTCACCTGTGCTGGATCGTAAGGCGGGGCAACCTCCACCAAGTCCAGGCCAGCAACATCGGAGGCTCGGAACAGGATGATCTCTCTCAGAAGGTCCTTCACCTCGTAGTAGCTGAAACCCCCATGGCTGGGAGTGCCAGTGCCCGGTGCTATGGATGGATCGAAACCGTCGATGTCAACGCTGAAGTAGACAAGCGCCCCGGAAGGCACCAACTCTGCAACATGTTTCACTCCTAGCTCTCGCACCTTTCTCACACTGAGAATCGTGGAGCCCATGCGACGCGCATCTTCGAAGCTGCTCTTCGCAGTGGAGCTCACGCTGCGAATTCCAAGCTGCAGCATCGCACTGATGTGCGGCATCTCCAAACACCTCCTCATGCAGTTACCGTGACCGTAGCGCACCCCATGCCGCTCGTCGACAAAATCCAGATGAGCATCAATCTGCACTAGAAAAACTGGCTTGGATAAGGAGGATAGAGCAGAACACACGGGCGCAGTGGTTGCATGATCACCGCCTAGAATGAAGGGAGTCACGCCAGCCTGAAGAATCAGCTCCGCAGCATCGCGGGTGCGGTTCAAAGACAGATGCTGGTCCGTGTGGACAATGTCGACATCACCGATATCGATGACATCTCCATACTGATAGGTCTCACCAGTATCTGCATCATAGACCTCTGCGTGGCCGAACTGGTACAAGGTCGAGGCTTCCCGAATACCCCTGGGGCCCATGCGAGCTCCGGATCTGTATTGGGTCCCCATGTCATTCGGAACTCCGAGCACAGCGAAGTCAGGCCGAGCACTGCCTTCAGCACCCGTAGAACGCAGCCATGGTCCGTTCAAGTCCCCCGGCTGAAACTTCCCAAACGTCGTGTGTCCAACGAAAGGAAGGTTGAGCCTTCCTCGAACATATGCTCCATCATTGGCATTGCCCCAACCGCATTGAAGGAAGGTGCAAGCAATCAGCAAGCAGACAGACGGGCTGCTCATGGACAAAGGGGCCTGAACTGTAAACGGACTCCGAACAAGCTCACTACTGCTTGAACATGCCAATCATTCAGATCAAGCACACATCGAACAATTCAACACTTTTCAGATCTACCTAGGCCGCAGCTCCGCATGTCGAGTTGCTCGGCACTGCAGCAGCTGACTTACAGAGCATCTGTTGCAAAGGAGATCGGAGATCATCAAGTAGTCTGTCGAGATATCAGTGGTGCTCCCTTACCTCAACGTAAAGCCGCCAAGCATCCGAGGAGATTATCTTCCCAACCACCAAAACAAAGCAGCTCAGCTGGCGCGCCCGCGCAACCAGTCTCAGTTCCTGTACATAATGTGAGCACATCACCAGAAGATACCGACAACTGCAATTGTAGAAACATGTTTCCGATCAAGGTCCTTCTCCTTCTGCCTGGCAAACTGGTGGAGGACAGCAGCATGCACAAAGTGCTCACCTGCCACGGCCGAAGCTGCAGAAGCTCCTCATGTTCAAAAGGGATTAAGCCTATTATGAGCTTTGCAAGCCTCGCACATGAAGACAGATGCTGTCTCGAGCGATTGGTGGCACACAACGCTTTGCCTGTGAACGAAATCGTCGCCGCGGAACTCAATTGCATTCCTCGGCGTCGGAAACAAGGACTCAGATTAATCGCAGAAGCACCCTGGTGCTGCCGAGACATGCGGGGTCGAGATTTGGCTATAGTAGGCTAGGTGGCGCATGAATGGGGCAGCTTCACGGTGCAAGCTGAAGGTGGAGATAGCCTGCATCGTGCACAGAGGCGGTGCTTTCTAGGCTGGTACCCTAACAACAAACGCCTCAAACGTTCCTGGTGCTCAAAACCAGCCCTCAACCCTAACCTTAAGAAGCAGCGCCACATGGGGCCAGCATAGGAAAGCAAAAGCCCCTTGCGTCCCCTTGCACTGCTTACCCATGTTCCTCTCCGCATGCTCCTACTGCTGTGATCTGCTGTGGTTATAGACTTAGACACTGAGACGTTTAAACCGTGCACTCTGGCTGTAGAAAAGCCACCGGCCTGATGAGAATTCTGATGATACGCCTCGATGCTCACGGTTCCCTCCTCAGACTTGGGACCCAGGGTTGGATCCGTTTCAGGGAAAGACATTTCAGGGACAGAATATTACTATAATACTGCTATAATACTATCATACTATAATACTACAATAGCATAATAGTATAGTACTATACTACTATAATACTAATACTATAATACTATAATAGTACACTAGTATAATACTACTATAGTAAACTTGCTTCGTCTGACTTTCAGAGGTCCTGGCCGGATGATGCTGTGCCCGTCGCACAGCAAAGACGAAAGGATTCGGCTTGTACGCTGGACCTGCCAGGTTTCGGCTTCAGTGTTGTTGCGTCGGCGAAGTTAGCCAAGGATCCATTGTACAGCTGGGGTCTCTGCGACTTCCCGGATTCTCGGATCGCACTTGCTCGCACTTCGGACTTGAACTGAGACAGGAGCGCAACAGCTCGCCCGTGTGGAATTCCATGTACTCGCCTCGCACACATCTGAAGACAGGCCAAGGAGCCTTTGAGAAGAAGAACTCAATTCTACGGCGGGCCTAGCAACTGCTGGGCTACGATGCTACCCCAATTCCACCCTTCAGTGCGAGGTTGCCTGCAGCACTCCACGGTTTTGAACAGAACCAAGGTGCCGAAGTCGGCGGGTTGCAGCGTTTTCCCTATGGCAGCAGTGAGCTGCTCCTGCAGCATGCCTCAACGAGAGCATTACATTCTCCACTGCCATACTCCGTTTTGGAACAAACCTTCGGTGCGACTACAGTGTGCTGATGAGTCCTGTGGGCTGGGTGCCCCCGGACTTGCCGCGCATTCTGGTCTACAGTCTTCCAAGCCCAGCTCCCAGCCATGGCCCGATTTATGTCCTACCTCCTGATCCTTGCAATGTCTTCTTGCAGGAAGAGGTTGCGCTCCAGCTCTCTGACAGCGGACGTCATTTGTCGAGCCAGACTTGCCATCTCCTGAACTGCATCACAGGTTGATCACAGGTTCTCTTTGCGGCTTAGGAATTCGATCGGCCACTGAGCTGTCTTGCACCCAGGCATCCTGTACAACGACGAGAAGGCTTATCAAAGAGCGGTCCAAGTTGTTGCCACTGCCAGATGCGATCCTGCCAAGAGCTGGCACTGTGGATCCAGTGGTTGGTGGAATGTCAGCGCATACTATGGTACCCACCTAAGTACTCACTGTCACTTCGGAGACCTGAACTGAGGATATCTGAGCTTGTGGGTGCACCTTGTCTACACGTGAATGCAGACGACTGGACAGCCTGTTTGTCGGGACCCTCCCAAAAGCAGGCATACGAAAGCTGAAAATATTCCAAGGTATAGCTGCAAGGCACCGTGTCCTCCTCAAGTGCTGGTCCTGGCTCTCGCGATGAGCCTGCAGGCTACGTCGGTGGGCGCTCAGGACGACGTCCATGTCTTCCTCGAAGAGAAGCAGGCTTCTCAAACTCCCCAGAGGTGGCCAAACTGCCTACGGGCTTACATTACATGCCAAATGCCAAGCTGCTGCCAACACGGGTCGCGAGGCCTCGCAAAACGGGCTCCACATGTTTGAGGAATCATTGCATCCATAGGGGTTCAAGATCTGGAACTGTGGAGCCCCAAGCCGGAATCCCCAGCGCACCCTCATTTTCAACAAAACGGACTCATGATCAATCAGGGGGTACATCTTAATGCAAGAGGCGGTAGTGGAGCCGTCCAGCGCGAACATGGCAAACACGGGCTGGAACACCTCGCCTTCAGCAAGAGGCTGGGCCGGGGAGACATCCTAATGACGCAGCCTGTCTCTGACCGACGGGGTCACATCTCAGTCTCAAGCTGGTTTTCATTTCCTGGCCTCTCTGGATGGGTTACCTCTGTTGATCTCGAGGCTTCAAGTGTGAAGTCCTATGAGGAGTCCTCACAGGAATCCCTCTCGCCAGTTGCGCAGACTTGGCCGGCGCCCAGCCTGGCTTGGCGACGCCCAGCTTGTCCCCACCCAGAAGAGTGCCTCACACAGGGCATGCAAGGCTCTGTGCCCGCCATGGCTATGCCTCTTCAGTTCTAGCTCTGCGGAGCATTCGCACTTACATTTCGTTTTGTGCAAAGACACTCCCCTGCCCAATTAGTGATCACCTGTGTTCCACTTGAGCAGATGGACGGAGCTGGCCCATCAAGATGTTCGCAGCTGAATCTCCCAGGACGTGCACTTTGTTGAAGAAGCTCAAGGCTGCCTGCCGACCGCGGTGTGAACAGCTCACAAAAATGGATCAGGACAATGCGGGGATCAGGTCAGGGCAAATGGCTCAGGAAACGCTATACATATATATATATATATGTATATATATATATGTACGACAAAGGTAGACAAGGATCCCAGGAACCCGGCAACGGACAGTGACACATGAAGGGAGACAAGGGAGACAAGGAGAGACAAGGAGCCCAGGAACCCGGCAATGCTCACCCACAGGCAGGGATATATGAAGGGAGACAGAAAGAGACAAAGGGAGACAAGGAGCCCAGCAACCCGGCAATGGTCACCCAAGAATTCTGAATGCTTCTGAGCCGATGGGTCCAGTCTCTGTTGCCCCTGGCTCTAGGGTTTCCCGATCTGATTGGTCTCATCCTGTGATCTGACTCGTGGAGCCAATTCCTGCGGCTGATTCGAACCCTGTCGGACCTGATACCTGCAGCTTCCGTGAATGCACGAGTCTGTTCCTCCGTCCTTGCAGCATGACTGTAAGAAACCTTTGGTTCAAGCAGGGCTGAGACATATCCGGCGTTGGGTTCTGGCCCCATGGTGTGACGACATGATCATCAGCATCATCAACATCACCGACAACAACAATCAGAATCATCGCAGCGGCCTTGCCTGCGTGTCCTTGTTCCGTGCTGGAGTGCGACAGTCAGGTGCAGTGCGGTTCACGGTGAAGTTCACCGCCCCAGCTCGTAGCCTGCATGCAGACAGGCAGTGAGAACGGAGAGCACACATGGAACATGTCTCATGTCTGGAGCTCGCAGGACGTCTCCACATCCGAAGACATGCGCATCAAAAAGAGAATATGGGGAACTACACCACAAGGAGGCTCAAACTTCGAGCACCTGCGGGCCAACCAAGTCATGTCGAGCTCGAGCCTCGCTGAAAAGTGGCTTCCATTTTGTGATCCCCCATCCGATTCGGAACTGTAAGACAGATCTGACCTGTCACAGTCTAGATCAGAGCTGCCATGTGTCGTCGGAGCACACTCCGCTGTCGGACGTGGCTGCTGTGGCTTCGCAGGAGGTGTCCTCAGTTGTGATTTCTGTCTGCCTGCCTCTGGCAGCAAAACAGCTACCGACACCGAGGAAAAGGGTAACAAACATCAAGAGGAGGATGCCGATTCTTTGGTCCTTCAATGCTCCGTTCCTGGCCAGTGCGCAGAAGGGTACAATGCGACGCCGAACTCATGTCCGCAGTTTCCGAGGTCTGATAAAGTCATGGCGGGAACATGCGAGCTGTCCGGCCGAAGCCTTGCCTTCAGTACTTGTATCGATGTCACACGTACAACCTTGCTCGAACGAAGCTGTGTGACCTCGAAAGTGCATCATGGACACAACTCAACACTACTGACGGAACAATGAGCTTCGTAGGCTTGTGTTTCTAAGCGGATCTAGGTGGCACCCGCCTGCAGCAGAACTAAAAGCATGAGAGCAATGGCAACCCATAGCAGCAACCTACCAGCCAAGAAGCGTGACGGTCTTCAGGATAGTTCCTCGCAGGACCACAGCTTCACCCGCTCGGTCAAGACATGTGCAAACAGTCGGCCAAGTCAATGAGATTGTCAAGGCTTGTGCCCAAAAACGAGTCAGTCCTCCGGAGCCACTCAGCAGAGGAAAACCTCGGAAGGAAATGAGGCACTCGCGCCATGTTCGGGTTTCTGCAAGCTGGCGCAGAAGCAATCGCAGCGGTCGGACGGGCTGCCGCCAAGTGCAGCTTTCGAGATTGCTGTTCATGGCCAGGCCAAGGAGCTCTGATCGGACCCCGCTGTTGTCACGTAGAGGCGCCATGTCGCTGTCCAGTTCCAGAGGTGCTCCTGCACCTGCAGGGGAAGCTCTGCAGAAGCAGGTCTGCACCTTCCAGACATGAGTGGAGGTGGGACAGAGACTTGTGGATTCACTTCTTGCTGCTTCTTGACCCACTTAGTATACATCATGGTGCAGTACAGCTAGCGTAATAGCGCATAATATAGTATGAAAGACGTTAGTATAATATTAGAGTATGATAGTAAACCGAAGCAAAAGATTATAGTCTATTAAAAAGCACATCAAGTCTGCTCCTTGGACCCCATCTCCTGCCTCGGTCTTGGTCTTCACTTTCGACTTCCAAGAGCCCAGGATCCCTTCCTTCTCCTCGATTTTCGCCGAACCGACCTGGCGAGGTGACGTGAGGAGAAAAGCCTGAACCAGATCATAGATCATAGTATGTCAGAGTATATTATGGTATATTTGGTATTAGCATATATTATAGTATATTATGGTACCCTATGCACCCTAAGCCGTAAAAAGCACACCATTTTACGTGGTGAACTCGCGGAATGTGCTTGATGCACCCTTGCTAAGAATTTTGTCCAATTCCTCGAACCCGTCGGAAGCTGTACAGAAACCGCGAGTTGTTCGTTATTTCATATTTCAACCATAGGGGACGTGGCCTGTTGCAGAGTGAACCCTAATCAGAATGAAGGCCTGAATCTCTTTGTCCACCGTCTCTTTGAGCTCGCAGAATTGACAGGAGGAGAAGACAAGCAACGGCGCTCCTGCTTCGCGATGCGAGCTGTACAAGGGGGAGGGGTAGAGGAGAAGTCAAACATGTCCTGGGAATCGATGCAGCACATAAGCGGCAAAGAAAAACGGCTTGCCAGGAGATTCTTGTCACTTGAGGTGCACAGCACTCCTGTGGCCCACTCCGGAAGCGCCTGGCCGGAGAAGCCCGGCCAAGTGTTGTCAAGGAGATTGCTGAAGAGCTGGACCTTGCTCAAAATTGCAGCCTGTGAAGCCGAACAGAGACAAACTCATAGCAGGAACATGGGGATCTCCATCTGGCTCAGAGGCCATATGATTTGCGTTTCTTGAGCTTGCTCTTGGCCAAAAGCTGGCAGCAAAAACGCCCCTGGAATGCAGGTCAGCCCTGAGTCCTTCTTTTGGTCCTAAACCTTGGGAACCGTCAGCCTTGGGGCTTGGACCTCATGTCAGGCTCTCCGGACCCAGGCACCAGCCCGGCGGTGGCGGCCTTTGTTGCCAACTCGGACAGCCTCGAGAACGTCGAAACTTTTTCGGCGTTACGTCTTTGAGGCTTGAGGGGTTGGGCACTTCAGGGCTTCTTCATGTTCGACGAGCAAAAACTGAACTCGGAAGCATCGAGCTCATGCAGAAAGCTCGAGGACTGGAGATGCAGACTCCACAAAGCCTTCCGAACTCCTACCTTTCACAACTAGGCCCCTGGCAAGTACTTGTCCTGTATCGGGCTCGGAAAGGATTGGATTGGGGAGGCAACCGGCATGCACATGGCTTGCTATGAAACGGAGGTAGCTTGCACAGGACTTCCCGTTGCAGCAGAATGCCAGGCTTGATTCTGCAAAATCGAACCTCCAATGTGAGATCTAACCTCAAGAGAAAGGCCTTACTGGACGAGAGCTTGAGGTTGCAGGTGGTCACAGCAAGCAGCACCAGCAGGAGAAGCACAGCAGCAGTAGCGGCAGCAGTGGCACGAGCCGGATCCAGCAGGAGCAGGAGCAGGAAGCAGCAAAAAGCAAAATCAGCAAGCAGCAGCGCGCAGCAGCAGAAGCAGCAGAAGCAGCAGCATATCTGCGGCAGAGTAGAAGTAATAGTAGTAGCGGTAGTGGTACGTTGTTGCTGCTGTTGACAGATAGGTTCAAGCCGTATCTCCTTAAAGTCTCCACGCTACGAATGGATTTACAAACTTGTGGTGCGGGACTGCTAGAATTACACGGGTCACAGATAAACGTCTCGAGTCTCGAAGTTGGGTCCAGAAATCTCCAACACCTGGGAATCTTAAACAAACCCCACAAATTATTAAGCTGTGTTGTGGGCTCGCTGCTCCTGAATCCCCACCTCCTCATAACACACCTGCCTGTGAAAGACTGCCAATCAGATTCTTGCTAAATGAAGAGACTCCGACATATCATGCCAAATCTCAGAAAACCTGTAGCACAGTAGACATCTAGAGACCTGTGTACAAAGCTGTGAGACGGCTTGGACCGCAAGAAACTTTGACTGGAGGAGTGGGCTCAACAAATCGAAACTATTATCTTGGGAGACACACACACACACACGATCCTCAAGAAAGCATGTGGTCCAGTCAGGACATAGCTGTGCAGCAGGGTGGAGCGTGGACTGTTCAACCGGCATCCGTCGGCCGTCCTCGTACACGTGCGCGACGTCTGCGGGGTACTGAGGGTGCCTCTCCTGCAAAGCTGCAAGGACAGAGTTCTGAGCCCCCGAGAAAGTCGAAGGCTGATTGGAATTCAGCACTTCTGCTTCGCCTCGTCCAGTATCCTCCGCAACTGCTCAAGAGCTGCTTCCACCTCTGCCTCGCAGAGTCTTTAAGGCTTCAATCAAGGTCCATTGAACGACTGGTTTCTCAGATAGAGGTTTTGCAGCCAGGCAGCGCGGAACGAGTGAGGCGAGCCCCGAGCTGCACCGAAATCCTCACGAGGCGGCCGTCCCGCTGCTGACCGCCCAAGTTTCCGACACCGTGAAGAGCTACTTGGTAGGAAGCCACAGACCCACAGAACCCTCGGCGCAACAGTGATACAGTATCCGCAATATCCGCAATCCAGCAGAGGCTACAGTAAATCTCATCCAGGCCGCGTCGGCGGCCCCCAGGGAGGGGCTCCACACCTTGAAGAAGGGCTGTGCCATGGAAAATGGGTCCATCGGCCATCGGCTGTTGGGGTTGTCAAGGCACTTGAGGAATTGCGAGCTCGAACTGGTGCCCTGTGAGGCCGCTATACTGCATCCGTGGCGCAGCTATCAATGCGACGACGGGCACAACGCTCTTCATGGCTCCGCACCGTGCGCTCCACGGGCGTGGCGGATCTTGCAGATGCACTTTAAACTGAGAGCCGATGCATGCCTTTGTGCCAATAGATATACGTAAACATGTGCATGTGTTCGTTTTCAACACTCCATCCATGTGCGAGGTGTTGAGGAGGACTGCCTTGAGCCTACAAAGTGCTGCATTTCTGAAACAACAACAGCAGAGTATCAAAAACGCACAGACAAGCGAAACCTGACAAGCCGCTGTCAGGCCTGCAGCAAACCAAAAGGCTTGAATGTTTATGTCGACTCGCTGTAGACAGTGACATCGTGCATCTATCGTATCTATCCGCCTGTATGTATGTCCTATGTCGCCTCCAAGACAAGGCAGGATGCCGTTTACAGGCTTCTGCAAAGTAACCCTCATCCGCTTCTAGGTCTCCTATCACACCAGGAGAACAGCCCGAGTCCTGATGCTCCTTCTGCAGGAATACATGTATCCTTGGATAGTGTCGACATGGAACGCTGAGTTGTTAATCCTTCCGCTGCTTGGAAGACCTTCTACATGTCAGGGGTGGTTGTTGGGGATACATTCAGACCCTCACGCTTCAGAACTCGCTATTGGTTCGAGGTAGTGGACTCCAGGATCCAAACGCTGCTTCTTGCGTCAACCAAGTGCGGAAGTGCAGTGTAGCTCAGTGCATTGTAGGCTCCATGCCTGTAACTATCAGCAAGACCAAGGCTCAGGAAAATGGTTCTTTGGTTCAGCCGTAACGGCTGTAAGCCTCGAACATGCCATGTTGATCCACCCAAGCCACGACTTCGACCGGATAGCAATCGTGCTTGCCAGATGTCCACTAACGTGCTTTCCCGTGACGTCGGACGGAGTTCACGTTTCAGCATTTTTGCAAAACATGCAATAAGCACACCATCTGCGCAATCCTTTTCGATGTAGATACACCATGTCGATTTATTGCAGGCCGTGCTCCACTCGGAGGCGTGTGCTGCAACCCCGAGTCCGAGTCATAGAGAGCCATCTCGTAGGCCCTGCAAAAATTGCAACAAATGAGACTCACTGACTGAATCTGGAGGTTGAGCATCTGCATTCCGACGACAGCAAGAAGTAGTAGAAAGCTCGAGGCACTGTCGATTTTGATGCTTGATCTCATGCCTCGGCGACACCTCGTCTTCCTGCAAGAAGCACGTGTCAGGCGAAGCGCCCTTTATTGGAAGGATGAAGCAGTTCGTCGTGTCTGTAGCATCACGTACATGCACACTGGAAGCAGTTGCAGCTGGGGCCACAGTTCAAGCAATGGAAGCTGGCTGTCCTCCGAAGATGCCAAGCTTCTCCAGCCCTGCCGGCACAGAAAGGATTGCATCGAGACTGCCCCGATACTAATCAAGGCAGTGCCACAGAATATGGTGGATAATGAACTTCTAACACCCATCTACGAACGTGTGCCATGTGGGTGAAACAGACGAGTTAAGCTAGTGTGTTTAGACCTAATAGCCTAATGTAGCTAGACTTCGGATCCTCCCCCAAACCAGCCTCTATGCTCACCTTCCTGTCATCCTTCCTGTCATGTGACTGCGCAAACCTGGGCCACACGCAGTGAAAAACGATGCCACTTGCGCAACCTACTGCAAGCAATCCCCGTGGCTCGCGAAGGCTCTGCGGCTGCCGCACTCGGGCCCCGCGCTGTTTCCTCAAATGCAATGACAGATCCGCTTGTTGTTCCTCAGGAGGGCCTGCCAATTGGAACTTAGCAGCACAGGAGTTGCGATGCGGTATGCCTCTGCTTGAAAGTAGTGTGACATGGGCGGCCTTTCGGCGAGGTAGTGAGAGGAAGCAATGCTTCGTTCCCGGGCACTCTCGACGATCTCCTGCTGAAGCTTACACTGCACGGGCCAGATATCATGCTGCAGACAGCATCTGTATGAATGTGGCTACGAGTAGCAGCTAGCAAGCTTCAAGGATAGTCTCTAGCTGCACAGGCTTTAGCATCCTGCTCGAGAAGACCCTGCTAAACCTTCGTTTCTGCTCGTCGTTCGCGGACGCCGCGGAACTCACAACTGCCATGCCTGGCCAGCGCAAGACCACCAAGCCGGACAGAGAGAGCCTAGGGCCTAGCTGGGAATCCCCCCCTGGAGTTCTACAAACTCCGAGGAGCTCGGACTCTGACTCTGCAGACTCTGAACTGAACTCGCCTCCGGTGCGGCTGCGCACACCTGGGGACAGCAAAGGGAGCTCCCTGGCGTCCCAGGAGCCTGAGACCATGCACCAACCCACACTACACTGGTACTCTAGTGCTTGCCTGCCTTTGCGGTGAAAGACTCTTGTTGTGGGGTTTGTTTTGCGGTTCTCTGCGGGCTGTTGCCCGGGGGCAGAACACCCTGCCAGACTTCGTATGCTGCAGGTCCACTGTTGCTGATGCTTCATGTGCTAAGTCTGCCGACAATTTCATCATTGCAACACGCTCTTCGTACCTAGCGATGTGATAAACATGGCTGCATGGAAACTCACTACGGCTTCACCATGTTTTTTCCAACAGCTCGAGCCTGGCGGAGCAGCGCGGGCCAAAGATGCAATGAGCAAAGCTTGGGGGCTTGGGACTGCTTCGGCCCAGGAGCGAAGACTGGCAGCCTTAGGTTTTCGACTCCGCAGATTGGCTCCCAGGCTCTGGTAGGCCCTGGCGGGACAAAATCTGACGTCAAATTCATGCCGTGTGCAACAGAACTCAAGGCAAGCTCTGCATGTGAAACGCCGGTGTGAGGCAGATGTCTTGTTTAAGAGCCTGCCATTCCCTGGTTGGCATCGTGTGGGGACGGCGTTTGACGGAAGCCGGAATCATAAAGCAGCGAAAAGCAAGTGGCAGGTAGCTATGCAGCTCTTCGAGTGGAAGCAGCATACGCCGATTGTAACATGCACCAAATTTCAAGCTTCGCTTGCAAAGACATCTCATGCTTTGGAAAGGTGGCCTCGGCAGGTATCAATGACCGAAAAGGTATCAATGACCGAATCTATTCCAGTGCTCGATGCCGCCACGATGCACTCACTTCCGATTTTGTAAGGCCCTTGCGCTCACGCAAAAAAGGCCCCGAGACCAAGCAGGGGGCCGAAGCTGATCCCTCGAGATGCAGATCACGGTTGCAGTGGTTACAGCTTGGGTGCAATCGCAAGATGTGCTGTACCGGGGTCGGGCAACCGAAGCTTTGGAAAGATTAGTGACACAACAAGCTCTGTGGAGACCGTGGTTCAAGCAGTCCTTCGGTGCATTTATCTTTCCGGATATAGGGGCGACTAGATCGGCTGGCACGAACGGCTTGCAAGACGTGCTGCAGGGGAAGGATTGAGTCGAGGATGAAATCCATGGAATGCCGGTCCAACGGTCTTCGCCGGAATCATGGGCATACAAGCAGCACCAGAAGAACTCCCACCTTCAACGGTGGTAGCGACACGACGCTGCCCGAGGGGAAGGGGGCCGTCCTGCATCGCTTCTGCAAACTCTGCGGTGTTTAGACTTACTGAGACTTCAAAAGTTAGGGCTCAGGGGGGTTCGGGAGCCTGTCTCTTGGGAGGAAGCCCGCTGGGCTAGAGCCGACCTTTCGCAACGATGCAATGTGCGTTTTCAGGTATACCAGTAGACAGGGCGACAGGCCCGGCACAACAGAAGGTCCTTCATGCGATGCCTTATGAAGTTATGACATTTTTTGCTAGTCGTTGGAAGACAGGGCAGACATGTATACAAAAAGCCAGAACGGTTCGTTGCAACGTCCGCAATACCAGTTTACTGTCAAAGGGAGCTCCAATAAATAACCATCGCTCTACTTTATAGCACTTTTACAAACGCTTATGTGCCAAGTCTGCTGGACCTGCGCACACCCTTTCTGCAGCTCCTCGGGTCGGATCGCTTCTTCGGCCGCAGTCGAATGTCCCGGTCGCCTCCTTCACCACTACAGCTCGATGCTGAGGTGGAGGGATGTGCAGAGCTTCGTTTCGTGCCGCCGAAGACGGATAAGACAGATTTGAGTCCTGGCACCAGCTCGACCGCCTGAAGGGGATGTCGCAATGCGGCCGCGGCAACGGGTGTCTCCTGAAACATCCACGGACAATCGATGGACGCAAATCCTTTTGCATGAAGGTGTCCTTGCCCTTCGCCGCCGCTTCGGTCTTGCCCTTGGAATCTGCCTGATCGTCCTTGCGCCACCTTGCCAGGGAGGAATCCGGAATGCTTCCTGCCTGCCAAAGCGGCGATGACACCTGGCCTTGCGTGGTCCTTCCGATCCTCCCGCTGCAGCGCCTGGCTGCGGGAGTCCAGTGCCTGAGTCGAGTGCGAGACCTCCTTGCCTCGCTGTGAAGCTAGGCAGCTAGGATCTCGAGGGGCCCAAAACTTTAGGTGACAGTAGCCAGCAGCTAGCAGAATCATGCAGATCTTTCGAAGCCTCTGCTCTGCACCTTACGAGACTTTCGGGGTGCTCTGCAGCGATATTGCTCGCCTCCAGCTGCTGAAGCAAGCTGTCCACGTCTGAGTCGAGACCGCCCTTGGCCTCCAAGCTTGGCAGGAAGGCTCTGTCATTTGTCCATCGCTGAAGACAACTTCCGAACGAGTGGCCGAAATCCCCTCGGCCTTTTTGACGGAGCTTTTGCTGTCTTTGGCCACCTCCGCCACCGGAGGCTCGTCCCTGAGAACCGAGTCTCTCCAATGATCGAAGATTGGGAGCTGCTATCCCGACACCATACCACAACCTGTGCTGAATGCTGAACCGAGAGTCTTCGCCAAAGCGTGCAATCGAGCACCTTGCATCGCTCAGGACTGCAATTCTCCGTGGCTTCACAGAAAGGCACGTGGGCTCTGTCAAGAATACCTTGAAACTCGAGCTTAAACCTCACCAAGACTATCAGTGGGGCATCCGAGCTGTACTCATGACATGTGCGTTGGCTGGCAGCGAGCTACGACCGGAGGGATTATGCAGAAGACAAAAGGGTTACACACCTCGATTTCTCGTCGGGTTCATCCGTATTTTAGAAATTCCTGCACTGTGCCAATACAATACATGCCTTTCTCACAGCCTCCTCCTATACAATACCGATCCTGCAGAGTGCCTGACACATGCGGATAGGCCGGGACTCCGCACCGACATGACAGAACGATTCAGTCTACTTCCCTGATTCACATCTGGGGTATCCCGGGCCTCCTTTTGATCGCTTATTACTTAAATGATGTGCAGCACTCGACCACACAACCGAGGTGCGCAGCTCCGGGTGCAGGGACGGCGCAGACTGAGAAGAAGCATCTTCTCGCTCTTCAGTGGATGAGGCCATGAGCGGATCAGGCCAATCCACATGGGTGTCTCTGCACTTTTGCTCGACATTAGCGTCCTCTGTCTGTGCAAGCTGGGTGCGTCTGCCACTGACTTTAGGGATGCTGATGCCAAGTGGTTCGGCAGTGCGTGGTGTCTGGTTGGCACGCGTTCTTGTTGGTTCTGCTGGCGCCCCTGATCGATGCCTCCTTGACGTATTTTAAATTGTATCATGGACGAGCGAGATTTCGACTCCTCAGCACACAAGGCAGACCAGTGTCAGCGCTACGGTCACTATTTCCTTTTCGCCGTCTTAGACGCCTGCTTCGCTCTGTAGTGATATACGATTTGATTGACTTGCCCCAGCTGCACCTGGATGGCTTTGCCATGCCAGAGATACAGCACGAACCCCAGGGGCACGCATAGCAACGTCATAAACAGTTCTTGGCCAGTGACCACTCTTGCTGCACTCGGACACCTCGTACACGGACACTTCTTCAGACCTCCCTTCTGCAGGCTCAGAAGCGTGAACTCTGGCCCTAAGAGCGAGACATCCATCATGGACTTCGATGGCTTCAGAGCAGGGAGAAGTGTCGTCGACTAGACTTCTTGACAGCCCTGATGTGTGAGGCAACACAATGACATCCTTCCTGGCCCATGATCTGTGACACAGCGCCCTCAACGCTTGTCGTGAATCCTCGCAGCGCCAGGCCGTGAGACCTTCAGGCATGTACATCGTGACCACTTTCCGTCGATTGCCAAAAGCGTGAGAGCTGAAGCCGCGTCCCCCGGACTGCTGCTGTAAGTCCGTTGCAAGCAGGCAAGTCTGAAGCCTTGACCTTCACTCCCACTACCGGTTCTTCCGACCTTCCCAGACGATCCAAAACCACGAAAGCCTTTCCGAACAAAAACGGACCATTGAAGGGGTGATTTTGGCAAGGTGCGCGACATCTAACAAACGGGCGTGGGCTCGTTCCAACCGTTGTTTTTGGATGTCCCACAAGATCCGCAGCTAATCAATGTGGATTACAACCTTTCTTGGAACCAGGTTGGTCCCAGGTCCTAGACCTACGACTTTGGAAAGTCGTGCATGAAAGTCGAGAACTGTGCTCGACGCGCCATGGGAATGCCGAGAACTCCAGCCACCGCACAAAGTTACAGAGGCTTGGCTTAGCTTCAATCGGGCCCCAGTGGCCTGTGGACTTCGCAGTGAAGGTTGGCTCTGAGATGCCTCGCAGCAGGGGCCGCGAAAGCCAAGCGAATCCTTGCGGTAAACCAACTCAATGGGGTTCAAGGATTCAGGCAACTGGGAGACGGGCCTGCAGCGAAGTACTGCTGGCAGCCGTGCTCAAGGAGGCCAAGGAGACGAACTTCGGCTTCGAACTCGGAAGAGAGACTGTCTGAGAGGAGCTGCGCATTGCAAGCCCGGCTCCGAGACCCCTGCAACTCGCGGCCAAAGACGGATTTCACCGGCCGACCAAATTGGCGCCCGCGGTTTCTGCACATTCGAGCGGTGTACAAATGTTTCGAATAGAGCAGGCCACAGGAAGCCGCCCAGGCCTGAAGGAGGATTCGATGCCGTCCTGATCAAAGTAATGCCTGGGGTCGGGCAAAGGTTGCATCTTGATAGACTGCCAGAAGTAGCTACTCTTAGCACAAGCTCCACATTTCTCCGAGAAGGCCACCTCAAGATCGGGTTCATCACCGTGTTGTCTTCTGATTCACTGGGCGGCAGGTGGGGAAGCAATGCACACCAACAGTGGGCTTGCTTCGCATTCACTGGAAGTCAAAGGGCTGGCGCATTCAGACTGTCCAGCGTGGCTTCGCTTGGCTGAGTTGTACTGATCAAATTTAGCCTGATGCCCGAGGCCCTGAAGCGAGCCTGCGATTGTGGTCGTAGACCCAGGGAATCTTCTCGTCTCTAGGCATGCTTCGATGGGCCTGATGCCGGGATGTAGGGACAAAGGATGTCTTGGGACACGGCGGTTTCGGAATGCATGACCTGGCCTCCAACAATTGCGACTGTCTGTGTTGATGCAGATCTGCTGTGTGTATGTACGCATGTATGCATGTATGTATGTATGCTGCATGCATGCGTGCATACACACTCTGCCTGCACAGATAGATGGATAGTTAGATAGATCGATCGACCGATGGATCGATGGATCGATGAACGGACGGACGGACGGACGCACGGACGCAGGGACGGACGCTCGTATGGAGGGATGGAGTGATGGAGTGATGGAGGGATGGGGGGATGGAGGGATGAATGGATGAATGGATGGATGGATGGATGGACGGATGGATGGACGGACGGACGGATGGATAGAGAGACAGACATAGATGCATACATGCAGCTTGTTGCGCATGTCGTCAGTGTACAAATATGATCCCGGCTCCTGGTTCGCCGACACCCTGCTCGTCGCCGCATCCAAACCGCACACCGCCACGCGCCGGCGGGGCAGGACGAGAGTCCACCAACCATGACGCCAGTACCGAAGATCGCAGGGAGCCGAACAACACCGCACCACAGACGGGGGAGGAGAGTCCACCAACCATGATAATACCACCAAAGACTCCAAGCGGGAGAGTCTACCAACCATGTACATGGCTGCAGTGGCATGGGGGATTATATATATCATATCGATAATGGTGATAATGAAAAATGACCTCTTCTCGTGGTTGCAACTCCGACTGCTAGTAATCGCTGCCTCACCTGCCACTCAGGCTCTCGGGGAAGTGGGAGCGAAACCAACCGACCGGCTTCGGAACCGAGCCTGGAAATCAGCACCATACCGCAGGCACCTGTCGCGACAGATCATGCAGCTAGACGACCGCGGACTCTGCCGTCCCCTGCATGGTGCCTCACGCCCCAGGGGATGCTCTTGGCAGGCTCCGAAGGATCTGGAGGCGGCTTCTGCGACCGAATGCTCTGGAAATAACGGTAGGCTTCGACTTTGACATGTACAGCTCAAGGCACGGTTGAACAGTCCTGCGCAGTGGCCCGGCAGATGATGCGCTGCTTCAGCGTCCTGTCCGGCATCATCCTCTTCTTAGGTCTTCCCATTCAGCTAACCTCATCCCCTTTGCAACGATGAACTCGGCGCCAATGTCGAGCATGCCGGACTTACACAAGCAGGAGTACTACATGAGCCAAGGTGGCAGGAGAAGAGTGATACATCGTGCGATGTCGACATGAAAGCTGTGCTCTTGTGTTCCGTGAGGAATTCTTCTGCTTCTTCTGCTCCCTTTGACTCTGTACTCTGTCTTCCCTCTGCTTTTCGTTTGTCACCTGGGCGAGGGCCGCTGTGGCGTCCGTGGCGGGAGCGTCTGCAGCCACGGGTGATCCGCCGTTGGACGCTGTCGATACGAGGACTCGGTGGACCGGCCCGGCAAGTCGTGAGAACAGCGCAGCATCGTAAAGCTTGCAACACTGTCGGTCTGTTGAGCGTGTGTTCTCTACTGCGATAGCTGGTATAATTGTATATCAGGCGCATCTCCACCATCCCTGTCTGGTCGACTCGGCTGCGCACTTCAATGCCGCGCTTGTCGAACATATGCCTGATCAGAAGCAGTGATTGGTGCATGCAGTAAGTCAGAAGGCTGAGGTGTCGTGAAGGAACGTGAAATTGAACGGCTGACTGCGCCAAGAGATGTGGAGAGCAAAGGCAGTTATAGCAGATCACTAGGTCCGAGTCCAAAGTGTAAGAAAAATCTGCCTCAGGTGCGGATGCAGCGCGTCGTTGTCCGTCGAGCCAATCTGGCCCCAGCAGTCCAGCCAGCCAGTGCCGTACAACTGGGCACGTGCGGGCGGATTGGAGGTAATGGCCCGAACCGTGGCCTGCAAAACCCCTGCGAAGCAAAGACTGAGGGCTAAGGCGCGCGAATCCCTTACCTTTCAATGTTTCCTTGTGTGCACCTCGCTTGCCACTTATGACATCAGCAATGGTAATGGGACAGTGACATACACCAATGAGTGCAGGGGGCCAGGAGGCGTGTTCTGCGGTTTCTCCTCTAAGTATCTGTTCATCTCCATCGAGAAGGAGTGTGCCAGTGAGAGCTCCGCCCAAAACCGCAGGCCCACACTACGAAACTGCAATTCAAAGCCGCGCCACGGAACCCGCACACTTTCAAACCTGAAGAACACCCAAACCCTAAACTCCTGAGAGCCCTTCCAGTGCTTCGAAGCGGTCGTCTTCCACGAAGCGGGGCTGAGCACAATGTTGAGGCTATCGGAGCTTACGATGTGCCGTATAGCCGTATAGCTTGTTTGAGCCGGGCTTCTACTCGTCTTCTAATTTTACCCCCTGACCAGGCTTAGGTCCTGGTGACCCATGCAGCTGCCACTGCTTCGAAGTCGTTCATGCCTAAATGCCTCACTGCACAACCCTGTCCGTCGCAGGAATTGAAATTTCATGCGACTCCTTGCACGTAGACCCTTCCGGCCTGACAGTCCTTGCGGTTCTATCAGCACGCTCACATGCCGCAAGCTGAGAGACTGGCATTCGGCTCCACTCGCCGCATGTCGGGTCGAACGGGCTGAAGCAAGTTGGAGATACAGATGGCAGACAGAGACGCATTGAAGTTGAAGCTGAGCATAGTCCAACTGTCTGCCAACTAACCCCAGGCCCCGGAGCTTTGCACACCCCGGGTCCTCAACCGGAGGTCGAATCTCGGCTGGGACGGAGTCGAAGTACCTTCACAGGCAGAAGCAAACCAGTAAAACTGTGCTGCTGAGTCCTACTTACTCAGTTAGACTCAAGAATCCAAGTCAGGCAGTGGGGACAAGACGCAGAGGAACCGACCCCCTCAGCTGCCAACCTCCGCAAGGGCGCTGGCCGGCGGCTGTCCGAGCCGATGAGGCTCCAGTCCTGCACGCGTCTTCCAGGTTTCGGGGTTGGTGTCCCCAATACCAATGCCCAACAGTGCCCCGGGTTTATCGAAATTCGCTGCTAGGCCTTCAGTAATGCCTTTGCGGAATGCTTCGGCTCTGGCAGGCCACCAGTCTCTCAGGGAGTTTAGCAAAATTTGGAAAAGTGTACAGCACAATGTCATTAAACATCCAAGCGTAACCTCCAGACCTCAATTCCAAGACACCGTAAGACCCCGTAGATTCGAATGCCACCATTCATCCTCAAACATAAGCGGCTAGCTGCTTGGGATGTCATGTCTACGGAAAGTCCTGCCCCTTTCTCTTCCCTTTGTAGCTCATGCAACATGAATGGTTGGCACCGGGCCTCTTTCCACTTGGGTCTGCTTTTCTTCTTTTTCACTGGAGTCGGGGAGCCAGCCTCCACGAACCTCAGCACATGCAACAAGATTCGTGGAGGGCCTGGCTTCCTTGCCCAGCCGGTCCCAATTCTGCATTTCGGGGATTGGAGGCTGACTTCCAGGAAATCGCTCACTGCCTGTTGCTAGCGCCTGCCTGCAGTTGCATTCCTTCGCGATCAGCGGTGGATATGGGCCCTTTTTCTGTGGTTTTTTTCCTCTGCAGCTTATGTAGCTATCTGTTGGGGAAACTGGGGCACTAGCTCGTTCCATGCGAACTTGTCGGTGCTGCAGTTGTTGCATACTGGTTTTCATGATTGTCCGCTAAGGTCTCCTTGAAGGGCGGCCACTGGGTTTTCAATGGTGGTGCATCTTCAGATAACGCCGGTCTGGGGTCTTTAGTGATTCCGCACTTGCAGCTTCGTGTTTCTGTAATTCCTCCCTGCATTTCATTCTTGTCTGAGTCTGCTATTGGTTGCCTCTGTGTTCTCCGTCTTAGGGGCCAATTCCGTCGATGCGAAGTCGCCGTTCCATAGCTGTCTTTACGCTCATTCCTTGCAGAGAACCACAAACGAGTCCCAGCTGTTGTTGCTCGTTGAAGTGTCTGCCGTTTTCAGAACAGCTGAAACATCCTAGCCATGAGAGTCATCAGAGTAAACCTTAGCAAATGCATGCAACAACCTTTCGGCCTTTGGCTCAAACCTGAGATGCTTCAAGCGCTGCTAAGTACCAGCCTGACCATATACAGTGCAGAAGAATCTAGTGAGTCAGATGAGTTGTGGGCGCAGGCACACGACAAGACCGCTCTTGTACAGAGATAAGCAAACTACTCCTAACCTCAGCATGGACATGACATTGTTAGGTTAGGACGCACACACCGCCCTGGCTCAAGTATTGCCGGAAGAGTTGCCTCTCGCCATCGGAGTCCTGCATCTGCTTTCCCGGTGTCACTTCTTGTTGAATGCAAGAGCGTGTGAGAGAGATAACACGCCGGAGGCTTCGGATCTGGGCTTTGCAATACTCAAGCAACAAAAGATCGCGCACAGATGGCCAGAGGCTCAGACGGCGTTTCGGGACGTTGAAGGCACCAGAGGATTTCCAAGATTTCCGGGAGCTCTCAGAGGCTCTTCGGGCATCAGGGCACTCGGAGATCATCCCGTGTACACCCGTACCTTTTTGACATCGTGATCTTCACAGCACACCTTCGGCTGGGCCAGAATGTCACTCTGGAACCTTGTCCGCTCAACCGCCGCTCCGAATAGCTCTGTATGTAGTTGTGCATTTTGCAGGACACAATCTGCCTGCAAGCGTCTGTGACAACGCGCAACACGTCGCCGTAGATATTGAACATGTATGCATAGTATCAGACACCCAGTCTAGATCCTCAAGCGCAAAACCTGAGCCACAAACCACCGAAAACACAACGATACTCGGACCGCTACGACCAGCAACAGCCCATCAAAGGTCTCCTGAGCCAACACTAAACACTGGCCCTCCTCTGATTCGTTGTTCAAAAACGCGAGGATTCACAGAAAACCCTAAACCCCCACCGCCCCTTTTGGCCCCTTTTGTTCTCCTGCCATGATCCCGGGCCGAGGCCTGGACATGCTCGGAGTGTCGGTGGTTTGGGCATTAGGACACCTTAGGATACTTTAGGAGACTTTAGGACACTTTAGGCTGTAATACGGCAGTTGATAGTTTTTTAGAGCTTCCAGTTTAGGATTCGAAAGAAGGTAAGAGTAGCATTGTACAGATCAGGATCGGTGTCCCGGAAGCATCGACTGTCGACGGACGCAAGGCATCCTGCTAAGTGGATCCAGGCCGAAAAGGTGGCATCTACTTATTGTGCTTGTGCTACAGCGATGTGATTGGACACATGAATGTAAATTACAATAAAGGTGGGAAGTATGAAGACTTTAGGGTCCTAGCGCACGAGCGCAGAAGCTCAAGCAACCGTGAACATCAGTCGTCACGCCGCAGTAGTGCATGTACCACTTGGGGGCATGGTACAGTTCATCGCGAATCTGCAGTCGTTGGTGCCTTCACCAAGCGTCTGCCATGCCGCTGTCCGTGCCTGCTTCGAGGAATGGGCATAGGTAGCAAGAGATGAAACAGCCATTGGGATTACAGTTCTGTTTGGCCGGATACCTGCCGCCCTCATGGAGAGTCTGGATAGAAGCATCCGAGTGAGGCTCGGCACAGCCTCCGCTGCTTCCCAGGCCTGGGCCAGGGCCTGGGCTTTCTACGTGCTCACGATCTGGAATAACTTGAAGGAATTAGCCCCTCCAGTTTACAGTCACGTCCAATCCCTCTGCAGGGAGTCTTTAGATGCGAGTCGAAGCCGAAATCATGCCAAAGCAGGTGCCGGGGCCAGAGAAGGATCTCACACTACCAACCCTACGGGAGCAAGCACTTTCCCATACTGCTCGAACGGCATACGCGAGGCAACGGTTTCGCGAGGTACGAGTAGCGTGTCAGTCCCCTCGGTAAAGGTCGATATTCGCGGCACAGCTCGCCGAGTCTCTCGAAAAGGGCCATGCTGCAGACGTCGCACAGGTTATGAAGCAGGGGACTGGATATCTTGAGTTCTGCTGGCAAGACTTGCACTCCAGACCGTTCGAATCCTGATATATCCGGCTTCCCAGGTGAGTAGAGAGTCTCCAGGTCGCAAATATAGATTTAGGAGCTTATGAGGGTGCTGCGTGGCCGAAGCTGAGACATGGGCATCCCAATCCTGTGGTCGGAGAAGCTGCTGCACTTCCTTTGCACAAGATGCTTCAGGCCCACCCCTCCTCGACTTCTCACACTCGGACTCCACTCGTTGACTGCCGGAGCTGCCTCGGGTGGGTCGAAGGGCAGCCCTTCCGGCCGAGCAGCATCCAGGTCCGCGTCGAGGTCCCTGCAAGGCACGGGGCACAGGCACATGCGGCTTTACGCCGGCTTCACACATTGAGACTGCCAGCATGTGGCCCATCTCTCTGTCTCTGTCTTTCAGAGCAGAGGGAGAAGGAGTCGCACGTCCTTGCTTGCTTGCTAGGCGTTTGGGTCCAAGAGCGAACCCTTGCACCCCTGCGTGCAGCACTACGCCAAGGTCTCGAGTCTGGAAAGGGTGAACCAAAGAGAACACAGAGCTGCGTGAGTCGGGGAAGGCGGTGCTCGAGTACACTAGCTACAGTAGGAGCCCGTGCACTGAAACACAGCAGCCCTGAGTCCACAGCAAGATTGTGCCGAACTGCGCTCTCGGCAAAGACATGTATACTGAAAACGTCCCCTCTCTCTCTCTCTGCAATGTCTGCAGTTGGGGCACAAGTCTTCATTCTCCGGCATGGTCTCCTTCACGAGATCGTAAGATTCAAGATCCAGGACGATTTGTTGGGGGCATAACATCTCTATCTTGACATGTTCACCCTGCGGCCACGGATCCTCTGCCACTTCCGCCATGCCCCGAGCTCGAAGTCCAGATGTCCAAAGGATTTGCCGATCACGAGTATGACGTAATGCGTCAGGCTGCCGCCGATGAATCACAACTTTGGTATCCAGAACAGTATTCAGACTGATTAGAGCGTAGTGCAGTTTCAGAGTGCCCGGTGCAGGTCTTCTTTTGCTCTGCTCATGGAACTATGTGGCCGCTGTGAGTCACAAGAACACACGGAAGATGCTTTGGTGGACTGCCAGGTAGCTTAACCGTGCAGCTGCCGGAAATGAAGCAAAGGATCCGGGATCAGACTACAAGCGACACACCCCTCATGGCTCCCATGCCAGAAAGGACACCAAAAGAGCGCTTCATTAAGGCGGAATGCAACACATGGAATCTCAGAGCAATCTGCCTTTTTTGCTCGGAGATGCTACGTCTGGTCTATCGGAAATCATCGCAGGGCACCGCTACAGCACGGGCAAACCGAGTGCAAGCAGCGTGGCATCGACAAGAATCGCAGACTTGGCGTTTCAGGTCGGCAAGCGGAGCACACGTTCTCGAAACTTCTTGCAGGAGCTAGCTAGTGCATTTCACAGGCACGTGGTTCCGCTTGCGACAGGGCTTAACAGAACACCTACACATTGCTTCGCTGCAAGGTACCGTGCCAGCAACTTCGTGGCATAGTGGGACACCCCCAGCAAGATTATGTATCAGCCCCTCTAGTGCGCAAGATTGACATGAAACCTTTGAATCCTCGGGAGCACAGCGCTGAGTAAAACTTCGAGCCAGCGGTCCATTCGGATTCAGGTGGGCATCGTCAAAACAAGGATCGGGAGTGAAGGAAGTGAAAGGGTCGTAGAACTTTCAGGGTTGCGGCCTTTCGAGCAAACGAGTAGGAAGAGGTAGCGAAGGTGAGTGTGGAAAGACTGGCAGTGCGGTTGAGTGTGCGCATGCTGGCACAGCCCCCGTGTCGCGACAGCCGGGCTCTTGCAACTGACACGTCACTCGCACAAGGCTGGATCTGAGAGTCATGCAGCCGATGCAAGTTGCTGGGACACCAGGTTTACTTAGTTTACTTGAACTGATTCCGAGTGGTGTGACTCCGGCAGCTCTGTTGACAGAACTGCCGGCAGCTGCACCTTCCACTGAGGCATACATCCCACATGATTCAAATCCACTCGCAGCTCACAGCAACCGAAACCAGGCACCCCGGAGTATCCCAGCCGCCTCACCGGATGTGTTTTGGACATTAAGTAAGCACTGGCACCATACATACGGGAGGATTGGGGGGGATCACGCAGGGCAAGGATGTCCAGCTTTCGTCTCAGCTGCACGACTTTGAAAAGGCACGAGTTGCTCCTAAAACCGAGCGTGCGACTGCTGACATGGCGAACGACTGGCGGACCAGCTCGGCCCGCTTCCAAAGCCAGGTCACGGATGGTCCGGCGGCTTTCCGTAGGCAGCAAGACAATACAGTAGCAGAATAGATCGATTTTGTCTACCACTACAAAGCTCATGCAGCAGACGCGTCCTGAAGGCAAAAAGGACGGCAGGGGCAGCTCTAAGGAGAGCAACAAAGCCAAAATACCTCTGGCAACAACCCACCGTCAAGATGGCCCTGCGGTGAGAGCACCCACAAGCTGACAGCTCGCAAATGACTCCAACGTGATTTACGAAACTGCTGACACAGACATGCATCATGCACTTACACGAACTTTGTGCCTCGGGGCACGGGCAGAGGCGTAAGGCCGTCATATAACAAGCTGCCACAGAAGAGCTGCGTGGAGGTTCAGCGTGCGTCCAACCGGTCGTTGCAATTTTGCTCTGGAACACAAATGCTCACTGCTGGCACCAGTATTCCGCATTGCTGGCCGTGCAAGCTAAATTGTGGCTATGGCCAGGCGTCATATGGTAGAGGACGCTGGCTCAGGGACAAGATGTTGCTGCCCGGATGTCCAATCTTTAACAACGTGCCTCTACCTGCATGTTGCCATATCAACCTTTGTCTGTATAGACAGGATTCTACTTTTGGTGTTTCAAACTCTTGTGAGGCACAGACAGGAAAGCCATGGCATGCTACCTCAATCATCTTGGGGCTGCGGCCCGCGGCCTCGATCAAAGCACCTGTGCACCCAAGTACCAGCGCTCTACGGCAGAGGGCGGGGCACTCAGTAACTGAGGCTCTGAGGCTCTGAGGCTTGAGGACCTGTGGCAGGAGAGGCCACTTTCACAACTCGGCTGCCTGCTACAAGCTTGGGCACCGAGAAGTAGCAGTCTCACTCCCATAACATTGCTGCGAGAACAAGAGTTACATGCACCAAGCAGTTGGCTGCTTGTGCGGTCAGCACCATAACGCAAAGACTCCATCAAAACGCCTGTGATTGGGATCATTCGCGCACACAATATGCTCCGACCGTGCTGTTGTGAACACCATGCAATCACATCGTCAGCGGCACGCGAGGGTCCCAAAACAGCAAAACTGCCAGTGAGACTAAGACCATTTGGTCTTCACTCCTCACCTCGGAAAGCTGGGACTTCGCATGTTGGAGCCCTGATCCATATCTACGTACCGCAAACAGAGACGAAGAGAGAGAGACAGAGAGACAGAGGCAGCGAGAGAAAGACAGAGAGAGAGAGACTGGGAGAATCGCGGAGGGAGTCAGAGAGAGACAGAGAGGGGGAGGCGGAGAGACATGGGAAACGCCACCTGGCAATCACCCTCAGCAGAACTCAGTACTGTAGTGGCTCGGGCGCCCATCTAAGAAGTTCTCCTAGATATGACTCCTCACAAGAGACTGCCCCTTGCCACTGATGCTGCAAAGCGACTCTGAAAGCACGCTGGCAAATGTCGCGAACGCTCACCAATGTGACACCAACTATCCGTTGGCTGAGCTTCCCGAATTAAGCGGCTGGCTGTTCGGGATCAACTCGAGTGGGGGCGGGCCCTCAGCTCTCAGGCAACTTGCTCGTTCAAGCTGTCACTCATGATCGGCGAGTGTCACTTCCTGCGCAGATTTGTGCAGCAGCACCGAAACCTCTTATGAAACTTGCACACATCCAAAGGCTGTGGCAGCAACAGCACATCCGATTCGAGATCCGCACATCATCGTCGCTGTCCTCGTCATTCTCTTCCACGGCAAGATGATCAGCATGGACCTGCTCAAGCTGCAAGGAAACAGTCCCCCTGCTGCAGTGGAGACCAAGTTCTGGAGACCAGGTGAACACGCAAGATGACAACGCTTCATGCACACGTTCACTTCACTGTCACGTGATGCTTCTTGGAGGATCGCCGTCTACAAGGCAAGCTGAGCTGCTCGCCCAGCCTTACCCTATTTAGCGGAGCCGTTTGGGAAATAGCTTGTAACTTCTGACATCTCGATTATGCTTCGGGAATTCGATTTCGTGGGACCACTCTGCTATCTGTACCCCGCAGCCTGACGCAAGCCTACAAAGGCTGAAAACTGATAAAGCCATGCACAAGCGGCCACAAGCCATGTGCAGACACCTGCTGGTGGCGAGTTCGGAGTCCGCCCGGGCTGTCGACTACACGGTTCTGCAGCAACAAACGGATTGCGGTGTGGACCTGCCCGCCTGTGGGGCCGCCACGTCGCTCTCCGAATCCCAGGCCAGGCCTTCGTCTTCCGATTCCTGTAGAAATGAGTGGCTTCGGCTGGAGAGCTTGGAGCTTACGGACTCCGTAAAATTGTCTATCTGCCTACCTGTGCACCGGCATATGCATCTTTATGTCAAGAACCTTCATCTATGCCTACTCAACTCTTTGTCCAGCTCACTCTCCGTGAGCCGTACGTCCAATGTCTATCGGTCACAGTCATAGCATCGGACTTGATAACACTGGAAGCAGAAATGAGATAACCTGCTTCCTGCCCACCGAGCGGGCCCCTTGGACGATTCGCAAGAATCGATGCGCCACCCTTCTGATGTCAGCCGGATACACAACTCTGCAGAGAGTCCCGAACATCAGCTCCATAAATCTCTACAAGCAAGCCAGCCCGAGGATCAGGCCACCAGCGCCGCCTGTGCAGAGGCAGCCGCAGTAGTGGAGGTGCTGGAGGACGCCTCCAAGATCCATCCTACCAGTATTTATCCTCTCTATACACTGCTTGCAGACGCACGCATGCGGATGGAGGCAAAGAGAGGAAGAAGGAGCACGGCCTGAAGTTTGACGTCCTCAAACCCTTCGATTCCTCTAGGTTGCAAGGCTTCAAAGCGACTCTCGCACCTGCAACGGTCCGGGGTTGAACAACAGTGAGCTCGGTTTCGGAGCTGACACAGAGAGGGAGACAAAGAACGCGAAAAACGAAGACTGCCGGAGCGATGCTGACGATGTTTTTGAACCACTCTCTCCCCTCCAATCCAAAGAAAAAGAGTGTCGCAACTTGAATCTCTTTGCGCCCACCGTGCCACAGATTGCGCGACACTGTGAATGCAAGCTTCCTGGCCCTTTTTCGTCTTCAAGCATGTGTTTTCTGCCAGTTTCTGGCTGCAAAGCACTCCATTCGTCATGCCCTGCCCTAGCCCTACGTTGCAGATTGGTGCATCACCTCCAAAGTACTTCATCGAAGCTTCGAATACCGCTGTGATACAGAACCCGACTAGCAATCCTGGGATGAACAGACCTCCATGCAAGACAGAGCTTGTCCTTCAAAGATGCTGACAAGGCAGTCGCACAGGCTTAAAAGTGACTTCGTGCCCATGAAGCCAGCGCAGCTCAGGACACGATGCGGGGCCGGAACTTGCGCTTCGGCTTTGGAGGTGGCGGGGGCGTTCGCTTCCCGGCCTGCAGAGTCGCAGGGGCAGTAACTGAGCTGCTTTGACAACGGTCTTTGAGGGTTCAAGGGGTTGAAGGCCCAGCGGAGCCACTCTATGATACTCGCTCAACGACCAACAAGGCTCTGCATTTCACGTGTCTTTGCGGGGAGGCTGCGAGCCACAGAGCAATGCTTAACAGTAGTATCGCAAGGAGTATGAGTAAGGACGAACATAAAGGCTAAGCTTTTGTTCAGAACAACTACCAGCAGCAGAGCACAGAAGCTCTTCTCACTCTGCAGACACTTCTTCTCCTCCGCATCCAACGTGTCTGTCATCTCCCTATGTACAGTCTCGAATCCCTTCGGCCAAACCAGGAAAGCGGCGTGCCGCCAGCAATGGACAAGCTGGAGCCCTCCTCTTCATGCTCGGGTTTCAGAACCTTGAGCTCGGAACAGGGCTGGCCCTGTCCCTGAGCCTCAAAGCCCGACTGCGGTCCGACATCTCCCAAGAGAAGCATCGCCGTGAAAGAACCCGGAAAAATCTCAGGCAAGTTTGTGGATCCACGGGTTAGCTTCGCCCTCAGCTGGTCCAGCATGTAAGTGGACATTGTGTAGGAAGGCTCGATCTCCAAAAGGCGGAACTGCTGCGTGGACTGCTGCAGCACGTCTAGTGCCCGGTCAGATAACATGGTGGAAGATCGAATCCGAAGTCTGCGAAGGGCGGGCAGACCCTCCACCAAATGCATGACTGCCGCGTCTGTCCAGTATTCCGCCCGATCCAAAAGCATGACTTCGAGTTGGGGGCATGCCTCCACAATCGAGGCGATACCTTCATCATCGAAAGCATTCCAGTTCAGCTCCAAGCTTCGCAAGTTCTCATGGCCGGACCACACACTTGGCAGGCCACCCAAACGCTGATGCAAGAGACCTTGGGAGAAGGCGCGCATGCCAAACTCCTGGTCGACTAGAAATGCGAACTCTTGCAGCTCTGGCCCCATCTTGCTGAGCAAGCGGACCAGAGCCTCATCCGGGTCTTCCAGCCGTCGCTTGCATCCCGAAAAGCGTGCCGAGCGTACATGGAAGACACGCTCGTCCATTGTGGCCAAACACGCGATCACATCGTCTGACAGAAAATCGAATTGCAGGCTCTGCAGCGATTCCAGTGCCATCAAGTTTGCTAGCAACGGCTGCTGGCCAGGAATTTCAACAAAAGGCGGGAGGAAGCCTTCCATGAATCGACTGCTGCCGCGGCTGGATTCGTCGATAGAGATGGCAAGGCTCTGCACCAAGGGAACGGCTTCCACAATTTCTTGGATTCCGAGGACAGTGCTTGCATCCAGCTGTGCACCATCCGGCCGGCGGCTGCACGGCGAGCTCACGAGTGACAGCTGGGTAACTTTGCCCTCTGTCGCAATGAGCGTCATGCAAAGTGCCTGCAGCAAGGATGGTGTGAAGACCGCTGACAGCGTTACATCACGGAGAACTGCCGATTCCACGCAGCCCAGCAGCTCACAGGCAAAGGTTGTGGACTCTGCGTCGCCAAGCCTCAGGTCGAGCCGGCGCAGGCGTGGCAAAAAGAGGCCACTCGGTAAGGCCACTCCCAGGTTCTCACGTTGGAACACGAGGTCAAGGGTCAAAGCTTCCAGTCCACCACAGGCACGTAAGAGTAGAGTACACAAGCTATCAATCGACTTCTCCGCACAGTGCGTTCTGAAATGAAGCCGCGGCCAACATCTGGGATCCAAGGAGGCTGCATGGAAGGTCTTGCACACCTTGGCACAGCAGTGCATCACTGCCAAGGGATCAGCGAAGCTCAGGGCGATTGCAATGCAGCTGACAGGAACGCGCTGCCGGCAGACCAGAGCTGGGCCCACACTCTCCGGGCCGTTGGCGGGCCCGGGAGGTACCGCGATGGACAGAAACCTCCTGAGTGCGTTTGTCCGGGGCCAGGGCTCAAGAGCAAGGAGGCAGCGCAAGTAGGCCTCGATCGCACGACCCTGGTCTCCCACCCATGCATTGTCCATGGTGAAGAACGGTGCCCTCGGGCAGGATGGCGCGCGTTGGTAGCGCGTCGACATGGCTGCAGACAGCAGATCGAGATCTTCATAACTTCGCCGAACCACCTGTCCTGGAGCGCCAGTGCTGGAAGGGGGCTGCACCGTGAATTCAAATGCCACACCGGCTTCCACGAATACATGCCCCACATAGGCTACACCAAAGCCCTCGATGCTGTTGTCCCGTGCTGGCAGAGCTTGCGGGGAGTTCCCCATGGCTGCGCAGCACAACTCTGCTCAATCCGAAGCGCTGCGCACGACCTGTCGCTGCTTTGAGCATCTGCTTAATATGGCAGCGGTGATGAGGGACTTTCTGGCTGCTAGGTCGCCCCCCACTCCCTGCAGCCGAATCCAAGCATGACAAGAAAGAAGGTCGACTTGACTTGCAAGCTCAACTTAAACCCCAACTCATTGTTCAAGCAAGCCAGCCCAAACTCACGGGTGAGGCCTACATCATTCATTTCATATGTGTATCGGTCTCCGCCTCATCGTCCTTGATGGCTCGCTGAGCCATCTGCCCTTGCGGCCAGCACAGAATCCAGCATCATGTTACGGTGTGCTATGTGCCGTGCGTGAGCCTGGGCTCTGCTGCGACCCTGGCAAAAGAGGGCGAATCCATCTCCTGCCGGCCGTACTTCTGTGTATCTTCCGATACTTCTGCACATCATGCATTGTGATGTCACATCATCGGTCCACGCACGTAATTATTAGAGATGACGACGGCTCTGACAACATAAGCCCACCATTCAGGGCCAGACCAAGCAAGGCAAGGCAAGCATGAACAGACCAGCACCCAGACCGACCGGCGTACATACCTACTTGCACACATACACGGACAAGCGCACGCTAGCACAAACACATACATGTGCGTATACAGATGTATATACACACGCGCATGCATGCATACATGCATAAGCACATGTATGTGGGTCTGCCTATGTGTGTACACATTGAATCATTGTGCACACATACATAGCTACCAACCTATGTCAGTATGTCTGTATAGGTATGCTACATATGTATCTGTCAGGGTCTCTATGTATCTGCACACTTGTCACTTGCCTATCGGTTGGTCAAGGTTCCGAGACTAACCGTCTGGGACTTGCGGCCCTGTGCTTGCAATGTCCTGGTAAGTTGCAAGGGCAGCTGTGGCTGAATCGCAGCGCTCCTTTTGCCAGATGTAACAAAGGCCAATCAAACTCCAGGAGCTCTGCTGGCACATGTACGCTAGATCCAGCCAAGCAGCAAAGAACTCATTGCTTCTGGAGATGGAAGAGCTGGCCGGGGCGGAGGCCTCCAGGCCAGTCATCGTCATCGCCCCGTTTACTCTGGGACACTCCACTGCAGACATCTCCGCCTCGCCGCGTCCATCCAAGGCCTCGCCTCCGGCCTGGGAGGCACCGTGGTCGGGACCTGCCTCACAGGCTTCGGGGGAGTCGGGAGAGTCGGCAGCTGCTGGAGCAGCGCAGCTGCCGCCGCTTCCCGAGCAGCCTGGAAGGCCCCACACTCCACACTTCCACACTGCATAAACCGCGCGCCGATGCACAAACTGCTCAAGTTCTTCTAGCGCGCCTGCGGGCTGACCCCTTCGCCCGTCCCTTCGACCCGGCGCCCACCACTTCGGTGGCTACGCAAGATGAAAGTCGCATGCCACGGAGAGGCTGGCGGCGGCCTGGCAAGCCATACTCGGCTGCCGACACGACAAAGCATTCATCGCGGCTTGTGAGGACTTTGCCCATTCTGTGCCGTGGACGTGGGAGACCCTGGTGTTTTGACATCCTACAACCTTCTTGTCGTGTTTGGGGACAGGCCTGAAGATCACCTCTTCCCTGTACTCGTCCTCAGCGGCAGCACCCCACGAGAGTCACAACAGCACACAGCTTAGTGGAGAGCGACCATGCACTTCTGAACATGAATGTCACTGCTTCTCGACGGTCCACACAACCAGAAACCCTCGGATTCGACTCCAAGGTTCAGGTGGAAGCTGAACAAAAGCATCTTGTAATTCACGCAGCTGGACGAAAACCTCGGTCATTGGTTGTGCCAAGAGCGTCTGACACTCTCCACATAACATCCCCACACACCATAAGGTCTCGGGGCCTGCTGGCCTTTCTGAACTTCCCTCGGCCCTTGCGACAAGCACTGGAGACAGAGTCAAGTTGCAGGAGGTCCCCGGAGAGCCGCAGCACCTAGGGCGTTCGAGCTTCTTCTTCTTCTGATTATTTTAAGGCAAGCTGGCGAGTTGCGCTTTGCGCGACCCGTAACGTAACATGGAATGAGATATGCGCTGGCATCTTTGTGCGGTGCTACTCCACCTCCTACACGTCGCAAAATGTTGTGATGTTTTGGGACCTTGGCTACCACCAGCATAAGCACACAACAAGCATCAAATTCATCAACACTCCACCCGCCCACCACCCCGGCCCAGGCGCCTGCTCGCATGCGCGGCGGGATGGTCCTCCCCTTCCGCTGGGCTCGCGGTACCAAGGACACCCGGCCAAGCGCCTGCTGGGCTGGGCAAATTCCTGTTGCTCTGCTGTGGACACTCGACCTTGTCCTTCAGCCGCCAGCGCGGCGGCTTCGCTTGCTCGAGCTCCTGACGCAATTTTGCCAGGTGGCCACGCTGTGCCGAGGGCTCCAGACCTTCAGGTTCCTGAATCCTGAATGGTTCGGACCGAGACTTTGGAAAGCAATCTAGCCTGGAGTTTGGTAGCATCTGTGCATATCCTGTCTGTCTTCTCTTGCCGGCAGAGTTGTCCTTTTCTCAGTGATGGCTTCCCAGCTCCACTTGTACTTTGCCAGGTCGGGTGCTAAAATCCAAAGCCGAGCCAACTCGGGCGAGGTTCCACGGACGTGGCTTTCTGAACTGCCGGCGGCGGGCGGTACTTGGTTTCGCAATGTCGCATGCCGACATCTTTACTCCGGTAGCGAAGCTTGCCGTTGAAAGGTTGACGAATCTTCCGTCCCGCGAGTTTTGGCATGTCGGCGGATGGCGTCCCAATGTGACCATAATTAGTGGCTCCAGCACCCCAGAGCAAAGTGCCCAAATCGAGTATATCCCTGCACATTCAAGCTTAAGCCGGAGCTCCGAACTCAAAGCTGCAGCCTGAAGCCCTAACCCAGTGCCTTCAGCATCAAATGGGAAATCTTCTGCTCCACGGATTTCTCGAAGGAGGCTCTCTCCGTGCGGGAGAGCTCACCTCCCGAGGCCCCCCGAATCAATGAAGGGTTCGTTCAAGATGCAACAGGAAGTCAGGAAAGCATCCACAACTTCATTTTGGTAAATTTTGCGAGCATCCTCGAGCTCGCATCATAATGCTGGTATCTCCGTCTCGCCATGTTGAACATGGCAGGGCCTTGCCCCTCCCTCCCTGATACAAACTCACATCCTCAACAGCTCTGAAAGCCTTTGAAGCAAGCTCTTGCTGACCGAGGGTCCATAGGACAGCTCCTGCCCGTCGACCGGCTCCACTGCAGCTAAGCATTCTAGCTGCCGAGGCGGCGACAGGGTCGGTAGCCTTAACGTAGTGTTGAAGGTCTGAGGGATCAAGGCTCAGGGTATACGAAGGCATGCTGCATGCACCCTGTGCACAAGAAGTGGACGATGGTGGCATCCTCCAACCTGAGCCGCAGCCTTGCTGCCGAAAGACTCCATTGTGGCCTTCAGCGAGTCTGCATCGAATCTAAACACTCCTTAGTCCGGCTCGGTACAGTTGCTCGCTCGTATTCGCTCCCAAGCGTGATAAGCGCAAGACTGATGCAGCTCCTTGGGCCTTGGCCTAGGACCTAAGGGCCGCAAGTTCTGCAGTGCAAGGTTCTGTCTTCGGGCGTCGGTGGTCGCCCCAGGAGATGGGACATCACGTCGTCAAGCGCAACTCTGACAGCCTTGCCGGCGACAAGGTGAGCCGTCTCCAACACCCAGCGAGTTTCGGGACTAACAACGCCATTCGGTGTTCTGCACGATCACGATCGTTAAAGGTGTTCATCTCTCCCCAATTCTGGCCAAGAAACAGCCAGCTCCTCATCAGCGCTGGCCTGCTGGACAGTCGCACAGAAAGTTGCTGAAGTTTTTCTGCAAGCTTACGCAGGGCAGCTGCTTCACTTTGCACAAGCAAGTGCGACCAGCGACGCCACGACTGCCGAGCTCCCCGCATCGCGCTCACAAGTGCCGGCCGTGACTGTGCGCCGCTTGGCAGGCGGAAGCTCCTTACTGTGCGCGACACCCGCGAAAGCTGGTGCACGTAATGGGACAGACGACAGCCCGGCTGACCAGCCACAGCCAACCATTCTGAGACTGCACAGATGACGAGTCCGAGTTGCATCTTCGCCTGTCAGCCGCCGCTGGCGCTTGCGACGCGGAAGTTCTTCCCGTCCAAGGTTCCGCCGGCGCACAAGGACGCGCATACCGACAACAACGACTTTGCCTGGGACTAGGATTGTTGTCCGAGAAGGTTTAAAGCTGCTGAAGGGTAGCATCAAGCCCTGCAGGACCACTCATGACGTTACGGGCATTGGGTGCATGTTTCTGTCAATGTTGCTCCGTCACTTGTGTGATGTCTGCTCCATGGAGCGTAGACAGCTGTCGTGTGTGTTCGCATGTTCGTTGATTTCACCATGCAGCGACTGCAACTTGCGAGCCACTCGGTCAACAAGGCAGGACAGCCAGGCTTCAGTCAGAACCTGTATGTCTGGTACCCACGCAGGCAGAATTCGCACAGATGCCTTTGCTGCGAGACAAAGCCCTCACCACAGCGGACCAGTCGGAGATAGGCTTTATTCCCAAACTTTGCCCCGACTGCACAAACCCTGAGCACTGCCTTGGACTTGTGTTGTCCTCCTTGCAGGTCCTCCATATAGTACTTTTTGATCTCCTGCAGAAACAAACACAAAATTTGGTAGATGTGGCGGAGTCACGAAATTGGAGGAACTCCAGATTTCATTTTCGGCTATCAACTGTGGGCGATGAGCCCGGAATTGCTACTGCGGGTGTTTCAGGAACACATGACAAGTGGTAGCAGCAACTGGATATGGCAGGCGATTGCCTTATCATTGAAGTGGGCTACCACAGCTGTTGTTAAGTACGCCTTGCAGCGTCCTACTGTAGCGAGCGGTGAGAGCCGCAGCCTGATGCAAAGGCTGAAGATATCTAGAGACCATCCTCGGCACTCTGAAGCTCCACGTTCCGCGCGGCGTCGATCTCTTCGGCCATGCGCGCCGATTCCTTGCGCTGTGCGAACGACCCCAAAGATCTGGTGTTTTCCGCCAACGACTTCGACAAAAGCCCTGGGGACAGACTTGGATGGAGAAGAGTCGAGAAGTCAATGGAAGTGTGCCCCTCGAACCTTATCTGGTTGTCACATGTTGTCACCGGTGGACGAATCCGCTACGAAAGCAAACATGGCCTGGCAGTCAGCCAGATACAAGCTATTTGGAAGCCCAAAGCTGTCTTCGACGGAGGGTTCTGCAGATCTTGCGCGAGCCTCCAGGGCCCAACGGAGTTGCGCCTCTTCGTCAGACTGCAATGGGATTGGATCGAGAGCAGGTGGGGCGGAGGACGGTACGACAAGTCTCTGACAAGGCGACCAGAAGAGCCGGCACAGAAAGACGACTCTGGCCGAAATATCGTTTGATTGACGGTCTTCCCAAATCCGCCGAGCAGGCAAAGGGGCCTCAAAGGTAGCCTGTGACTCGAGGAGCGCCTTTGAGAAGTTTTGCTCCTGTCGTGCACTTGAAAGTCATGTTTCTTGGGGGCTAGGCCGGTGTTCTGCGCCCACAGACCTGCTACCTCAAGATATAGTCTGAGGTGCAAAATCTTGGAACATCCCCGAAGAAAAGATGGATGCGCCGTATTATCTTCCACTGGTTGCCCATGTTGCCCATCCCACACAAAGAAAGCTACCTTATCTCGGCAACCGATGATTTAAAAAAATCAAAATGGTGTGCCTCGGAGAACTGCTGATGCTCGGCCAGAGAATTCAGCCAATTCTTCATCACCGTCTGGCGCAGATTATCCGGGCAAGGCTTGCGTGTTGCCCCAGCTCGCAGCAGGTACCGACAGGAAGATCCCGTCGCATCTCGAAAAGCTCAACGCTGCAGTGAGCACGCCTCATCGTAGTTGCTGTATCCGGATGCACCTTCGCAGTCGTAGAAAGTCAAAAGCCCAGCAACACCAAATCATTCCGGTCAACAGCGAGGTAACCCGGCATTCCGACAGTACCTTTAGGCCTGGCATGCCACTGTCACACAAACGTCTTGCAGGGCCGCAGAAAGTGCCTTGACGCGGGCTCGAGGGAGGTGGATTTCGTCCAGCCCAACCGCCGGAACTGGGCCTGGTCTTCTTTTGCGGCACCACATTTTAAACTCCCTGAGTTGATGACATTAATCCTTCTGGACTACGTCATGCCGCAAGAAGCCCTGCCTGCTCAACCATCCCTGCAGGCCCTAAAGCCTATAGATCAGCTCTGGAACCGCCGAAGCTTGAGAACAAGACCATTGTCGATCTGAAGTCGCATTGAAGGCCATTGGATTGGCCTGCAGATGCGCAGGCAGCAAACATGGAGGAAGCAGCGATGAATCTTGGATCACCATGAGGGCTCCCAGCAGCAAACTCTCCTCGGATCCGTTTGCGCAAGTTGTGCTTGCATGCACCTGTTGGCGGAAACCGCTTTGCAGGCTTTGCGCAAAGGGCCTCAAGCTCAAGACATCGCGGGAGTGCAAGCAAACACTCGCACACGTGGATGCCTGCTTCTTCCACAAGCTTTATGTTCATGTATGTATGTGTGTATATATGTACATATTAATATACTTATTTGCGTAATGTATGTATGTAAGTATGTAAATCAAAGTTCTCAGAACCACACGAGCCACGGCCACCGAAGTCGAAGTGCCGCATGTCCTCACGCATACCACGGGCTTCGCAGATCGAGGTTTGCAAACAACGGAGGCTATCCCGGCTCCACGGCTAAATCACGATACTTGCAGTTTTGCTCTCAGATTCTTGACGAATCCGGATCCCTGTCGCAGCAGAAGCCTGGTAGCCGCGTGCAGCTGGCAGCGGCCGATCCTGGCGTGCTTTCAAGCTCCGAGGTCCGAAAGGGGGGGCTTAGGGGGGTCTCGTCGGAAGTCGCAAGATGACAGGCAATGAAAGTCGCAGGAGACGTCTCCAAAGAGCTACACAAAGTCCTGCCTGAGATCGAGGAGCCTAGCCTAGGACCTTAGGAGGCCAACAACTCTCTGTGAAATCTTTTGCTTCAACTTCAACCCCTAAAGTCGACCAAATGCCTGTAAAGCAAGAGGTGCATGTGATTGCAATGTGCATGTCTGCACATGCCCCTGCCTGCGCAGAGGGCCTGGGTGCCGGAGTCGGCGCAGGGGCCTTGGGGCGCTGCACGGGGCGGCCACCTTTGTCGCCTCGGCAGCCCCCCAGCCTGCGTGGACTCCACGCTTGCGTCGCAGTGAAGCGTGATATTCGCAATCCGTAATCTTGGGAACGCTTCAAGCGGGGAAAGATGACTTGTCTAGGTGAGATCTGGCATGCAGAGGGAACACACAGTTCCTTTTGTAGCCTGGCAGGGCACTTCCGTGAATCGTGGAAAGCCAGCGGCTGATGAACTCAGTGACTAAGAGCCCGGCAGAAGAGCCCAAACATTTGGACTACTGAACCGGGGCCCTTCACCTCTGGCGGACAAAGTCGCACCAGGTGTTGAACAACACGAGTGCGGTAAAGGCGCCTGGACGACAGATGGTGCCAGCGGCACCTCATCGCTGTCGTCAAGCACCTCCAATCCAAAGCAGCAAACGCCACAGCCGACGCGACAACGGCTGCCCCTTTGCCAGCAGTGCAATTCGGCAGTAGAACCCTTTACCGTCGGGCATCGATCGCCACGAAAGCACGAGCCTTGCCATTGGATGCGAAGGATAGCTTCTTGTGGTACAGAACCTCTCCTGCAAGCATTGACTTCCGTGATCTGTCACAGTGCCTCGATGCAGACCGCAAGTTCCAGAGGTTCCGGCCTTTGGCTCGCTCACCGATATGATCCTTCCAAGCTGCCAAAGCTCTGACAACTCGGTCATGCTAAGAAGACTCTCTCCCTTGCTTGCTTGCTGCAGGTGCTCTTCCTTTCTCTAGGGCCCTTAGGGCCTCTCTCTCTCTCTCTCTTGCTCTCTGGTCCCCGGGCCTTCAGTGCCGAGGCCGTGATGCTCTCGGCTCCTGCACAGCACCACAGCTCTGGAAGTGATGTAGCCTGATGCCCATGGACCGATTCCTGCTACCAGTGTCCTTGTGGCAATTCCCACCGGTACGACTTCTGCAGGATCTGGCATCAGGAATCACGAGCTGTCAGCGTTGGCTACTGTAGCCGGTCTTGTCTGATGTTACGCACCCAGGTCACTCGCCCGCAGGGCTGAAAGCTAGCTCTGACTTTCTACTTCTTGCAGATTGAGCGCGCATTGCCGGGCTTTAACACCAATCATGAATCTCGGCACGCAAATTTTACTTTTCACTGCAAGGAGCATCAACCTCATCTCTGAATCAGAAGGCGGCCTCCAACGTTAGAGCGGCCATGGAGACTACCGACTTGTCTTCAGAACAGAAGAAGCAGTGCAACTGTGCATGTGCCAAGGAATCAAAGCCGTGGCCTGCCTATATGATTTGAAACGGAAGCAGGCTGCGTGCTGAAGTCGTCATGACTCATCAGCATAAGGTCCTAAACGAAACTCACTGGTGACGATCCTTGCACAATGAGGGTGAACAGTGCCGTTGGTACCGGTCCAATGTTCCAAGCATGCTACGATGCTATAGGTCTGAGCCGCTCAAAGCTGCAACAGCTCCGACATAGCATCACAACCGGATCAATCCTATGAGGATGAGACTGCGGTGGACAACATTAACTGTGCTTCCATGTTTTGCGCTTCCTGTGCGCCCTTTTTGCAGGCGGAAAGCTCCCGGAGCAACACTGCGGAATGCACAATAGCTGACCATCAGCCCGCGGGCTGTGTAATCCTACAACAATCTGCAAGCACCGGCCTATCCTTCATGGACCCAACATCCCACTCAAGCCCCTCTACGAGTTTCCCGGGCATGCGATCGAACCCGAAAAGTGTTCACACAGGTCGCGACCGCACCGCAACAAGGGCTCGTCATCGCTCCTGGCATTGCCGGTAGAGGGTACGTAAAGGGGTGCTGGCTCTAGTTGCTCTACTTTGCTGAGTTTACAAGCTTGCCGGTAGAGTGTGCACCGCAATCTTTTTTATCTTTGCCTTCATGGCCTTTGCCCCACTGGTTGGACCCAGAAGCCTTGCATCACAGAGCCCCATGTGCACAGCAGCACTACGAAGCCCGGGCGCAGAGCTAGCGGATCACCAAAACTGGTGCGTAGCCGCTTTTGGCGCAAAACGCTGCGGCAGAGTTGGTGACAACGCTGCGAGGACCAAGAAAAGCTGGATAAAGCTGGCCTGCCTCCCGATCATCCCTCTTCACCCATCGCCTACACGTAGCAGCTAATGTTTAAGCACACTTTGAGTGGCTTCTCGCAGCTCGACACATGCACATCAGAATTTGCGAACTTTGACCATCATCTCGCCCGATGTGTTCAAAGTGCGCTCCTCCACCAAGAGCTTGCCTTTATTCAGCAATTGGTCGACGGCATAGGCCAAGTCGTGATGAATGACAAGGCAATTCGGGCTCCGGATCTCCACCAACCTCTTGAACACCGGCTTGCCGCCCCGCTCCGTGATGTTTTTCCTTCCGTCCGACTTGTATCGGTCGTTGTTATCACCAAGGATTGCTGTTTTAAGGCCACCGATGAGACCCCTGAGCTCGGAATTGGCGATGAGGTCACGCAGGGTCCTCCCATGCGCAGTTGCAACAAGTTGCACCCCACGCTCCCCGATGGTCTGCGCGGCTTTGGCTTCCCCCACCGTGCCGATTTCATCCACGACGATGACTTGGGGCCCCAGATTTTCCAGGGCACGGCCCATGGCCAGTCGCCTCGCCTCACTTCGATCGACCTGCTTTGCGAAGTACGCGGCATCTTTCCAAGCTCCTCCCACAGCTGGATGGCAGGTGTCCCCCGAGCCAGCGATCTCGCCACTGGGATCCACGATCACGACCACCTGGTCGTTCGACAGGTCTCCTGCGCATGCACGCAGCAAGGTCGTCTTGCCGACCCCTGGCGGGCCCAAGAGCAAGAAAGAGCTTCCGTCAGCGATGATGTCCTCGATCAGGGCAGCAAGCATCCGCGAGGACCTCCCCACTCTCATATTCACGGCGACCGGATCCCCGTTCTCGTTGCGAGTTACAGAAATTCTGTGGAGAGTGCCATCGATGCCGGCCCGATCTTGCCGGTTGAAGCGGTCCTCGCCGATTCGGTCACAGACGATCTCGTGAATATGCTTGCGGGAGATCAGGGTGTCGGCAATCGCAACTTTCCGTAAGCCTCCTTCCAGGACCGAACGCCAGCGAATTTCGATGTCGCGCCCGACTCCCAGGACGATCTCCACAACGTTACTGCTCCCATCCAATCCATTGATGAACTCGCACACCTTCTCTACCTGACTCTCGGGCAACAATGCGATGAGTTTCTCGAACTCTTCGTCGTTGTCGCTGGAGCGGGTGTTCACATCAGCCTCGTTCTGGCCTGCACTGCCTTTGCTGCTAGCATACAGACCAGGTCAAATCAGGAAGCTATGTCGTCAGTCAACTTCTGTTAGGCAAAGCATTGCATTTGCTGGGCGGTGGACCAATACACAGCTTCCCGTCAATGAAGTGGAATTTGAGCTCGCAGCCTGACAGCATAGCATGAGGTATGTCATGGCTAGGTTATGATGCATTGAACTGTGTACCCCGACGAGAATGATTCGGGTTGCGCGCCTGGGGGATAGGCTCCCACGTGCTGTCCCGGCCAGGACCGAAACTCCTGTCAAGACTTGGTACTCCGCGGCAACTGCATTCGAAGAAGCGAGCTCTAGCTGCATTGCCAGTGGCAGGGTAAAGCTGTCGGCTATTCTTCTACGTCTTGCTTGAGTGGCTGTCAGCACAGAAGCTCCTGCAGACGTGCTTGGCAAGCATCTCGAAATTGACTTGCTTGGTTCTCGAGGGCTCCAGACATCTCCTCTGAAATCTTGACGAGTGCTTCTGCAACCTCTGCGAGAAGCTCCGGTCTCAAGGCAGACTCAGCCTCGGAAGACGAGTCGGTCTCAGGCACCATGATGTCATAGACCCTCGGAGTTTTGGGCTTTTGCAGCTCTGCTCGTTCTCGGAGTGCATTTTCTAGATCGTGGTCATATGTGCGTCCCATCTCCTCAAGGTGCACGGGTCGCTGCCCCTTCGCTTGAAGACGCTCCCACGCCTCTGCAGTATCGAAGCAAGCCTCCAGCTGCACCTCGTACTCAAAGAGCAGATCAGCCAGCGGACGGCAATCGTGACAAACCTTCACAATGCTCTGGCTCTCCAGAACCTCTTTGAGTGGACGTAGCAGCTCGCTGAAGAGGGTCTCTGTCGGATACTTCTCCGACAACGATTCGATGTCCACAACGAGAGGCTCCACATCCGAATCTGCACAGATGGCGATGTACTTGAAGTAACCGTCTCGCAGTAGCTGACCACAGACTGCAACTCCGACGATGCTGCCGCGAAGGGATTTGGCCCAGTTGTCAGTCAGCCTTTTTTGAACATCCTCTTGCACTGCTATCACGATGGGTCCCTCGTCTTCGCCTGCCTCATCGCCCTCTTCGAGAAGAGCATCCTGAATGCCAGCCAAGATTGAGCCATCTTGAACAGTTCGATCCGGCTTCTCCTGATCTGTATCCTCTGCAGATATACTTACTCTCGTGGCTTGCTGTGCATTGAGTCGCTCCCTGTACTTCTGTATGTTCTTCTTCTTTCGACCCAAGTGATACAGCTCAAAGTCTCTGAGCTTCCCCAGATCTGTCAGCTTCCGCTTCACCTCTGGATCTTTGCTGACGACGGACAGCCACGAAGATCGGGAAACTGGCAGAGCCTTATCAGCTCTAGCAATCGCTGGAAGCCGATCAGATTGATTCTGGCGACCGATCATCGGCGAGCCAAGCACAAAGAGGGCCCCATCACTGAGAGCTGACAACTGATCGCATAAGTCGCTGTGAATGCACTTCTCAATGTACTTGTTTCGAGATGTCTTGAACCGGCCTAGAGCAACAGTGGTCGGGCGGCTGTCTTGCTGTTCCATGTGCCAATAATCAATTACCTGCTTGCTGTCTTGATCCTCGCGGCCCAGCTCCAAGAGCTCTTGGTCGGAGAAGGAGCTCACCGATTTCCGAAGGTCATCGCATATCTTCGTCTGAACAAACCGCTCACGAGCCATGGAGAAGCAACGGGTCCCCAAGGCTTCCGAACCCTTGAGGCTGCTTATCAGCGTGGACTGCTCCCGGTAGGGGTGATTCCCAAGGCAGACGAGCTCCAAGTCGGACAAGTGGTATATCTCTGAGTGAAGCGATTGGTGGATGCGCTTCTGAATGAACTCGGCGCGAGTTGGTAGCTCAGGCAGCCCGCACAAGTTCTGATTGGCGTCACCCAGATCCTCTGTGCTACATGATGCTGCTACAATCGGACGGCGTAGGTCCTGGGGACGTTCTCCAGCCAGTCTGAGTCTCTTGATCATGCATAACCCGGCAAGGACACCGCGGGCATGAACACTGACAGATCCTGCAGGACACAGATCTCTTTCCGAAGCAGCAGACACCAATAGCTGGACATGAACCGTGCAAGAAACATCGCGAGGACAGCTTCGACCCTGCTTTGGCTGAGAAGCGTGTCCTGCTTGGCCTTGCCTGTGTCCCGGAGCATGTTCAAATCGTGAAGGAGGCATTGGCCTGGTGCCCGGTGGCGCTGTGTGTGGAGGAGAAACCGAAGCCATAATGTGGATGCTGGAAGGCACTTGGGCCCTTGGCAGTACGCATGCTTGAACCGAAATGACTGCTGAGAGCTGGAAGTTTTACATCTACGAAAACATGCACACTCAGAAGGCAAACGATGCTGTGCCTTGTGCTGTCATCAATGTACATGAGCATCAACAGAATCGCCGAATCAGAAGCTGGCCTCCAATGTTAGAGCGGCCATGGGAATTGTCGACTTGTCTTCACAACAGGCTAGGCCCACTTGGCTCAAAGCCTTTAACATGCTGCTGCCCGAACTTCGTGCCGGTACACCGATCCCTAATTTCAAGCCTCCCACGATGCTACTTTGAGCCACTCAGTTCATAGCCGCATCGGCTTTCGTGTGATATCCCAACAGGATCATGCTTCCAAGACTCTGAGCCAAACTGTTGTTTTCCTTCTGCAGCTTGCAGAATCCTACATGAGTCCTCCTAGATGAGAGGCGGACATGATTATTCTTTGTGCTTCGTGTGCGCTGTTTTTGCGCACGTAACCAGAGCAAAGCCGAGGAATGCACAAAAGCTTTGGACAACAAAAACACTGAGAGTGCTGCAGTCTCTTTCCTCAGCCTTTCTGCGCCTTTGGAAATTCGGAAATCCAGGATGAGCGCACCATTCTCAGACTTGCGCCGGTCATGCGCTTACTCCTTTCTTAGACTCTTCCGCTTAACTGCTGCTCCGCAGTGAAGGTGCTCCGTTACATGCCGGTTGGGCGCAAGTCCGCGGATGCGACCCTGGGCCGCCGCTTCCTGAGATCCGAGCTTTAAGCCTTTGGATGAAAAGCCCGTGGCTAAGTTCGCGAAGCCTGTCGGGAAGCGGCGAAGCAACGGTGCTAAGTGCAGGCCCACGGCGTGGAGCTTTCGTCCGCAGCCGGGACAATTTCAGCCAAGGCACTGCGGCATTAACATCAAGGCTTCAAGAGGTCCTCGCTCCAGGCGGTAGGCGGCCGCTGCCACGTCCGTGCCTGCCCAAGTGGGCAACATGTCCGTGTGTGCGTGGTGCCCCTGAGGCTTGCAGTCTCCCTGATCTGCGTGGCAGGTGCCAGGGTGGCTCGAACTCGAACTTCTTCCCACTTCCAACAACAAAGTCCCAAAACACCTTCTCACTGATAGATGCGCTGTAAAGCGCTGAAGCCGCGGCGGCAGATTGGACACGTTCTCACCTTCAGCTTGCTGAAACCCTCCACACCTTCGCAGAAACCCTAAGACCCGCATCCTGAAGCTGTGCGCACAACTCTGAGCATCTGTAGGAACACGGCCGCTCGGTGAGCCCCGGCCACAGCGGACTCCGCACGATAAGCCTGCATCAGCTTGATTCAATGCAAGGTCGCAGTACGGGGATGCCACGGGAGCAACTTGCCCTTATCCCTGCAAGCACCCCTTCGAAGCTCTGGTTGCTTGGCTTCTGTCTTGGCCATCCATGCAGGCCTCGGCACAGTCGGCGCAAACCGCGAGGTGGCCGTCCCCGGTGTCCGCATGCATGAATGCACTGGCAGGCAAGCACATGGACTTGGCAAGGAGCTTTGTAACAGCACACACGAGCTTGAAGCTTAACTGTGAACCGATGAAGGATGAGCTCCCTCCAGGAAGCAACTCTCGACGCGAGCTTTGCACTTGCATCTACATTTTTTCATTCTCTGCGGTTGAGCCTTGTTCAGGCGCTCGCCAGGCAAATGAATTCCGGTGAAACGAAAAAGCCTCAAGCCGGAGTCGCAACTCCATCAGCCTCGACAATAAAGCCTGCTGCTCGCATCCAGTCGGCAGCAGGCCCTACAGCGTCTTCGACTCCCGGGCAGGGGATACTTCCTGGTTGGCTTTTGGAAAGCTCTACAAGCCGCGCACAGACTGTACATGCAGCTTCCAGCCAAGACGAGTACGCTACCGCGTCCTGGAGTCGCATGCTGGTGGGAGTCCATGGAGAAAGGACCCGAGCAGGTGGAGAGGCAAGAGGCAAGGTGCGGCGAGGAAATCCACAAACCAAGGGAATGCCGACCGGTAAGGGCCAAGCAGGAGCTTCCTCATTGAGGGGCACATGGGACGTCGGCAGGGGCTGCTTGGTATCAGCAAGGAGGTCAACATCAAGCAGGAGCAAAATGTTATCAGCCGTACCTGTCTTGAGTAAACAGGATGGCTGAGAAGCTTTCCACTCTTCAACAGTGGCACGCAAAACCGCGAGGGGCTCCACGTACTCCGAGACAATGCTCCAGACCGACTCCTCATCAGCTGGATCCGCGGAAAGCAAGGCATCTAGGAGCCCAACCGAAACATCAGTGCGAATCCCACTACAGCCTGCCTCATCCCAGAAACCTGCGACAACCTCTGGCAAGGCTTGAGTATGCATGCGGGCGGGTTCCGCCCGCGCCGGGGTAAAGCTGCCCCAGGCCTCGACACAGCCAGTCTGGGCAACCAAATGACGCCTGAGCCGCCCAACAGAAGCAAAGCGTTTGCCACAGGCCTGGCAAGTGGTATCCTCAGCACACAGAAAGGCATGACATCGATAGCCGTGCTTACGAGCACTATGACCTGCCCAAGACCGCCGTGTGGGAAATGCCCGCCGACATGGTATACAGACCTCGCACCAAGAAGTGGTATCTGCGTCCGCGGGGTCACGTAGGCAGCTATCAGGGGCCCATCACCAGCCGTACCCAAGTCTCGTAGGTCGAGACAGACCACGGACAAAGCAGCATACGACACCCAATCCGGCATAACAATGCAGGTAGCACACTGCGTGAGAGGCTGTGGCCGGGCCGGCTGCACCCGCGTGCAAAACGCAGGGCGCTGGTCAGAGTGCCTGCGCTCGACAGCTTCGATAAAGTCCTCGACATCGCAAGGGAGACCAATGCGAAGGGTAAGGGCTTCCGGCAGGTACCCTGGCGTAAGCACCAAGACACCGCAGTCAGTCTCACATGTATCGACAGGGTGCGTGGATTGACGGAGCACAGGCATTTCCCAACGGACAGGTGTAGGCGTCGGAGGGCCTCGCGGCGGCCCAATAGAGGGGTGCACAATGTCAGGGGCTCCAGCAATAGGGTAGCCGGGCGCTTCTTCCAAGGGGTCAGGTGGCCGAGGATACCGGCGCTGGTCACGAGCATGCTCGGCGGCTTGACCAGCAGCAACAAGATCAGGTAAGCCCGGAGGAGTGCTCCAGACCACAAGGGGCGCATTCCAAAGGCAAGCTGCTAGGAGGGGCCTCCGACAGTCCTGACGAGCGGCCTGCCACGGCTGCTGGGAGGCCGAGACCAGTCGAGGCAAGGCGAGCAGGGGGCACCGACAGAGCCCAAACAAAGAGCAATGGCCAATGGCAATCCTGGTGGGCTGGACCATAGCAAGCAGCCTAGTGGGGTACGTCTACCCGGAAATGATGCTCCCAAAAGCTGCCACAGCACAACACCCAGTAAGCCGAAGAAGGCCCATCCACAAGAGAGCGCGGCCGCTCCAACAAACGAAAAGAGCTCACGCAGACGCAAGAAGAGCGCACAGCGAAGGAAGGCGAAGATCACAGGAAATGAGGTAGTTGCCCCAGCGCCACCGATGCAACATTTAGGCACCTCAACATCTGGATCAACACGGAGGGAAAGCAGACCGCCACCAGCGGAACTAGCAGCACCCAGGCCTGAAAACCCTAGGGTCCTATGGAAAAAAGTTTAGGCCAAAAGGAGGCAGGGTCGGGCAAACATAGGCTCTCGGGGAGAGCAGACATGCTGCAATGACCGAGTAAGCCTGGACAGTGCAGCCAAATACAGCGGCGCATTGCTCTCCTGTAGTCCAACAAACAAAATTGCGCCACGGACAGGGCAGGGCCGTAGGCAGAAAGACAAAAACCCAATGTCTTCTGCCCACAGCGGAGGAAGAGAGAGGCCAGGAGGACTCTCCTGTGAAAGACCAACACAGGAGGTCCCCGCGACCTCTTGCAACACAAAGAAGAAGGATTCTGGGAGGGACTCCAGGAGCAAAGCATCCAACCACGACCTGTACAGGCTGAGGTCCATAACAGGCATAAGCCCGGAAGCCGAGTGCTGTGGCACATGATCCCAAGTCACGCACAGTCGGAGTCTCGAGGGTCCTTGGGAGACAGAGACCCATCAGCACGCGGCAAGATGGATCATAGGTCTCCTTCACACACTGGCACCTCGACTTTGCGGAACCGGGACACGGTGCCACAGACTCCTTGCGGCTCACTTGACGCGCAGCTAGTGGTCCAGGCGCCCCAAGCCCGGAGAAGCCGCACTCGAGGTCGATAGGAACCGGCCCTTCTCTGCCCAGGTTGGATCCGCCCGGCGGCCGTGCTTGGTCGGAGCTTGAAGCAGGGTCCGGCCCCGGCCGGGCAGGCAGCACTGCGGTGCCCGTCTCCGTCATGGCCCCAGATTCCAAAGAACATCAAAGGCACTGCGGCGGGCCTCCTTGTCCGCCAAAGACATCGAATGGGGGGAAGAAGGCCTGGGTCCCGTCTTCGTAGCTTCCTTCACACCAACCCTGGCCTTCAATGCACGGACCGCGGCAATGGATTCCGCATCCATAGGCAGGATCGGGCCAGTCAAGGGGCCACCATCCAAAGGTTCCACAGGTCGCGTCGTCGGCCGGTTGATCTCTCCCGCAGAGGGGGACGCAGCCAGAAGATAAGGATCCCGGCAGGCAACACTGGGAGAGCTTCCGTAGTAAGAAGGTCCAGGGGCGACCGCGGCCGGCACTTGGGTCGGTGCTCCTGGGACAGACTCCGCAGTCCCCGCGCCGGAGGCCTTGATCATAGCAGTTGCTTGCTCCCGAAGAAGTTCTTCCAGTTGATGGCCAATCGTCGCCGAGTCCGGCTCCGTGGCGCCTTCGTCGTGTGTACCAGCAAGCAGCTGCTCCCAAGCTGTCATTGCCTGGGCTTGCGACGAGGCCCGAGGGGCAACACCTTCCATGGCACGCGAAAGGAGGTCCCTCGCATTGGCCTCCTGAGCCGTAGCCTCCGCCGTCTCCTGCTCCAACCGGTCCAAGGTAGCCAGGTGCTTTTTGTACTCTTGTACAAACGAGTTGCGAAGCTCCACCTGATACGCATCCCACCTGCGGGCCTTTTCCTGCACCTCGGTGTGCAGCTTGGCCACCTTGCTCTCTGCTTTCCTCAGCAGATTGACCGCGTCCTGAACGACCTTCGCGAGGCTGTTGCGGCCAGGGGCAGGCCCTGAGCTCCGCTTCTCCGAAACCACCGCCATCCCAACACGATCTTTCCAGTCGTTGTCGTAGGTCGGAAAAGCCTTGGCCTTGGCCTGGGCTTTCGGTGATGCTGTGTGCTTGTCCCAGGTCTTGAAGGCACCAGACCACCACCGCTTGCCACCATAGTTGTTGCAACGACGATACCCATCGTCGGTGTCCCATGTCGGCTGCCCCTTGTGTGGACGAGGCTTCCCCATGCGAAGAAGGAGACCAGAAGCGAGGTCCGGGCAGGTAGCGTGGTGTCCGGCCACCAGCAGCAGTTGACGCCGAGAGACAGGGAGCCCGCGGCGAAGCTTGGCTCTAGCTGTTGACCTGCGCCTTCTCAGGCGGCGGTGCCAGTTAGGGGACCGAGGATGGCGAGGAATGCTGCGCCACTTCGGGCGCTCCTACGCACACTTTGTGTGCTGGGGCCACAATATTCCGAGCTAGTCGGCGATTTGAGCTCTTTGCATCTACAACTGAACAAACCTTATCTCATGAACGAACACAAGCAAGCATTCTCTACATGGGTAGTTCTCTACATTAGGGTCCCTGTTAGGGTCTCTTTTCGTAAGGGTGCTGTACTATTTTGGTGACCAACAAAGGGACCAGAATTTAGAGGATGACCCACACGCAGAAGCAAGCAGAAAGCCCTTGCAGTTCCTTCAAAGGGAAAGCGAGCAGGGTGCGGCTGGGTCCGCTTGCGCTCCAAGCAGACTACACAAAGCTCCTCGGCCGGCGCCTTGGGTCGGAGCTGCAGACTCGCAGTTTGGTCGGAGCTGCAGTTTCGAGTCGCAGTTTTGGGTGTTCATGTGTGTGAGGATTTAGGTACATTTTCATGATGCCGAGACCTTTGGCATGTTGTCGGCCAGCTCAGGGTGTGGCCGAAGGTGCTGCCTGGTCTTCGCCCTCACTGTCCAGGACCACGCGCCGGGCCTGTTCCAGGACAGGTCTAGGGGCGAAAGAGTAGCATCCGAAGACTTAACTCTAAGACTCTAAGACTCTACACTGAGTGGCATATATTTGAAATGGGAAAGGCAAAAGGCAGGGCTTCAAGCTTGCCACGTGTCTTCGAAAAGCTTCGCCTTCGCAGTCCAGCCGCCTGGACCCAATTTCCGCACCTGCCGAGCTACCGAGCTGCAACTTCATGTAACTGCTCAAATCAGATGCTGTCAGGCTCTCTGCCACGTGACTCAATGGATAAGTCGCGTAGGCGCACCAGGCTCTGTGTCTGACGCTCGTCTCCGAACGTCAACTCGTAGCTGCCCTCAGGCATGCCACCTGCACTCGCAAACACCGGGGCTTTACGCAAAGTGCTGAGATTGCATCCGCTAGAGTTTCGGTTGAATCTGCGCTGACCACAATGTGGCCGGTGAGGTTTATGGAGCTGAACATTGAGAGCAGGAGGTTTGGAGCTCATAGCTGCCGCTGCCAAGCTGATTTTCAGCTTGAGTAAGTCGACCGAGACTGCTGGATGCCTTCAAGCGCGTGCGGAAGTTGAAGAGCTACCTGCCAAAGCGTTCAAGCACATCAGGTCCGTGACCGATGAAGCACTTGCCCGTCGACAAATCGTGCAACTAACTGCTGCAAAAGCACATGCGCGGCGAAGTGTTACAACTACATAGCACATGCAGGCAGTCGGCATGAGGTGCATCGCTGTCAGGTCCGAAGCAACATAACACCGACAGAGCACAGCAGATACCTACCATGACAGTCATGTGTTCAGTGGAAACTATGCTTTGGCCCAGGGCAACTTGAAGCTTTTAGAAGCAACGAAACACAATTCTGCAAGGTGCAACGGTGTCCAGACTCGCTCGGTTGACAGGAACCACAACCCGAATTCCAGCCTTTGGGTGACCCTCGAGCCACGCAGCTTCAATGCTCTCAATGAGCTCCTGCACGCAGATGAAACCACTGCGGCTTTGCACAAGAGTACCTGGGAAGCACCCCCCGGTCTCCTGTGGCAAGCTCGTCCACCTGGGCGCTTGTCGTGCCGTGGCAGGCCTGGCATCTCGCTTGCCCGACCCCGCCGCGGGCGTTAACACTAGCCTCTCTCTCACCAGCCTGGACCAGATCTCCCAGGTCGGCCGGAGCCGCTCACCGTCTCCGGACATCTAGGCAAAGAGGCGCGAAGGAAGCTAAAGCCAAGCTCCCAACAGGACTCTGAAGGAGGCCCGAAGGCGTTGTCTCCCCTCCTGTTGCCTCAAGCTCGACATCTCGGGGCCCCCGCTAAGACCACCAGTGGCTCCTGTCAGGTTTTCAAGTCGCGGTTACTGTGAAAGCACTCAGACCTCTCGCAGAGCATGTGAGTTTGAGACCGGGATCACGCGAGGCCCCATGACCCCCAGTTGCTGAAGCCAAACATGGCAGGGTTGCACTCATCACCTGACCACCGGACACATGTGCCTGGCAGGCAGCACAAGAGACCCGGAGTGAGTCAGATCTACTGCCTGCAGGGCAGATCGCACAGCTACACACAGCCCTCCCACCAAACCCGAAACTTGGAAGCAGTGCCGCCACCGTGGGATCCATATTGACAGCCTCAGTATGCCGTAAGTGCTTACTTACAGTCTCTGTGGTACCTGGTACAGCATAGAAGCCGTGAACGCGGCGAGCCCGACTTAGCCAAGAAGCGAGTCGCAGCGACATCGGGACATGAGGCGGCAGAGCCACCTGGCCCCAATACCAAAGTAACTTCTCCATCACGGCTTCATAGCCAGATTAAGCTTCCGAAATCTCCCGGCAGTCGAACTGTGGAGCCAATGTGTGCCACCCCAGCTCTGGCCTGCAACCTGCTGGTCGTCACCTCGCATGCGTGCCCGTTCATGTCAAGCAAGTCTCAAGGGAGTGCAAGATCGGCCAGGTTCGAGGTTCGAGCAGCATGGCCGAAGCTACCAAATCGAAACTGAGGCAGTCCGGGCTTGCTGCCTGCGATGCGAGAACTGCCCGGAAGACCTGTCCGGAACCTGTCTCGCCCAAGACTCTCTGACGCATGCACACACGCACGCATACCCGAAACATCCACCGTAGCATTCCGAAGTCAAGCGAAGGGAGCTTCTGATCATCAACATGAACTGCAGCAGCATTTTAGGCATTTTCTCCCAGGACTGCAGGTTTCTATTCCTGCAGCAGGACCTAGCAGGGATCCTTCAAGAGGCCGGCTGCTTGCTTGCGCTTTTCAACGCCCTTATCACAGACTGATCAGAAGCTGTCGATGGTTTCCACTCACGGCCTGGACGCCGAAAGAAGCAGAGGACGTCTATGGAGGATGGAAGAGTCCTGCAGCTTGTTCGGATCAGAAGAACTCGTTGCAAAACTGGTAAAGGCTGGGTGCCCTCAGACTTTTCTGCACCTAAGACCTGACATCGATTTCGTAAGCCATCAGGCACGCTTCTGAGGAGCTCACCCAGAAGAGAGCCGCTGAACTCCACGAGCCTGGGTTGAACACAGAAGTGTGGAAAACTGCGTACTGCAGCCTCAACAATGGTGGTTGAGACACATACCATACCGGACAAGCAAGATGGGTCTCCCCACAGCAAGCCGTGATGTGCCGATTCACTGTGCTTATTCTGACCTGTTAACTGTCACCCACCTGCTGCAGGCACCAGAACCTCAAAGAGAAGAGCCTCACAACTATGTGTTCGTGAGAGTATCTTTCAACAGAGGGATTCAAGCCTCATGGCTGAGAGCAAAGCTCTGTAAATACGCATCCCTGTTGAAGAAGTCTGTTCCACATGTTCATTTGGGTCTCTGTTGGACCGTTGGGCAAAACATGTTCCAGCGGCGCTAGAGAGATAGGTCGGTTGAGGGTGGGCCAAAAGATGCTTATGTCTGTCTTCATTCCGCGTACAGAGGTCGCTCTAAGCACGTGATCCCATGTAACGCACAATGTGCACAGCCATTTATGTGGCCAAGCCCTGAATGAGTTCGGTGAACGAAAGCTCGGATTCGTTGATGGCCACGTGGATGTAATAGCTGCGTGTTGTGATCGGCTTGAGTACCTTATCTAAAATAGTGCACCCCTGTCCACCGGACAAAACCGGCCTGGGCTGGTGTGTCACGATCTCTCCAGAGAAGCAGCGTCTGAAGCCATGTGCCTCAAGGGCTTCGGCAATTCAAGTGTCGCTGGTCTCCTTCTCTGGCTTGCCGCTTTGCTGGCTTGTCGCCGCTTCGAGTGTGTTGTGTCCGTTCTCCCGCCCACGTCTTGCGGAGTCGCTGGAGACAGAGACAGGTCGCAGCGTCCCTAAACGCACCCGTGATGAGGACCACGCTCGCGTCCAGGTCTGCAAAGCGCTGGGCCGAGGAGGCTGCAGGCCCCAAAACCAGCAGCGACTCCTCACTCCTGGCAATGTGTTCGGACCGGCGGGTACTGTATGAAAGGTCCTGGCACACTAATTTCATGGATTGCCGGTAAAGGGTGCACAGCTGTGCATTCTTTTGTCTTCAGCCTCCGTGCCACATGTTCGACTTCGCTGGGAACCAGGAACAAGCATTTACCGAGCCCTCACGTGCACGTGGCGGCATCTGCAAAGGTCCGGGAGAAGAGCAAATGGGTCCACCACAACTGGGGCTTGGCTGATTGCGTGGAAGAGCTGCAAGAACCACGAAGCACACGGTGGAACTGGCCTGCCGCCTGATCATCCTCGTTGCACGCACTATCTACTTGCAGCAGCTGCTGTTTAAGCATCTGTATATGTGGACCAGACTTCCAGTCCGTTCTTGCAGCTCAAGGCGTAAGCCGCCATAAGCCTCTATCGGCCAAGGCGTCTGTCGGAAGAGTCTACCCGACACTCAACTCTCTGACCCACTTTTTGGATGTGGCAATTGAGCCAACCCACAAATGCTGCTACGCGGGCTGGTGGTGTGTAGCGGTCAATTTGAAATCGAAACGAAAGCTTCATGCCCAGAGCATCAGAATTTTCGCACTTTGACCATCATCTTGCCCGATATGATCAAAGTGCGCTCCTCCACCAAGAGCTTGCCTTTATTCAGCAATTGGTCGACGGCATAGGCCAAGTCGTGATGAATGACAAGGCAGTTCGGGCTCCGGATCTCCACCAACCTCTTGAACACCGGCTTGCCGCCCCGCTCCGTGATGTTTTTCCTTCCGTCCGACTTGTATCGGTCGTTGTTATCACCAAGGATTGCTGTTTTAAGGCCACCGATGAGACCCCTGAGCTCGGAATTGGCGATGAGGTCACGCAGGGTCCTCCCATGCGCAGTTGCAACAAGTTGCACCCCACGCTCCCCGATGGTCTGCGCGGCTTTGGCTTCCCCCACCGTGCCGATTTCATCCACGACGATGACTTGGGGCCCCAAATTTTCCAGGGCACGGCCCATGGCCAGTCGCCTCGCCTCACTTCGATCGACCTGCTTTGCGAAGTACGCGGCATCTTTCCAAGCTCCTCCCACAGCTGGATGGCAGGTGTCCCCCGAGCCAGCGATCTCGCCACTGGGATCCACGATCACGACCACCTGGTCGTTCGACAGGTCTCCTGCGCATGCACGCAGCAAGGTCGTCTTGCCGACCCCTGGCGGGCCCAAGAGCAAGAAAGAGCTTCCGTCAGCGATGATGTCCTCGATCAGGGCAGCAAGCATCCGCGAGGACCTCCCCACTCTCATATTCACGGCGACCGGATCCCCGTTCTCGTTGCGAGTTACAGAAATTCTGTGGAGAGTGCCATCGATGCCGGCCCGATCTTGCCGGTTGAAGCGGTCCTCGCCGATTCGGTCACAGACGATCTCGTGAATATGCTTGCGGGAGATCAGGGTGTCGGCAATCGCAACTTTCCGTAAGCCTCCTTCCAGGACCGAACGCCAGCGAATTTCGATGTCGCGCCCGACTCCCAGGACGATCTCCACAACGTTACTGCTCCCATCCAATCCATTGATGAACTCGCACACCTTCTCTACCTGACTCTCGGGCAACAATGCGATGAGTTTCCCGAACTCTTCGTCGTTGTCGCTGCTTTCTTCAGAGCCGGTCTTCGTGTCGATCTCGCGCATCTCGCTCTGGTCTGCGCTGCCTTTGCTGCTAGAGTACACTTCTTACACCCGTTTGATCCTGATGCGACAAAGATACCTAGCATCCCGGCCTAGTTGGTAGGCGTCCATGCACCCGAAACTCCTGCAACGACTTAGTTCGAAGCTGCAGCTGCATTCAAAGCGGCTGCTGATTCCTAGACCGCCCCGCTGCTGCTCCATATTCTCCTCCTCATCCTCCTCGTCCTCCTCCTTTGCTTGGTCGCCCTCTGCCCCGAGAGCATCTTCAATGCCTGCTAAGCTGGAACCATCTTGAATATCTGGCTCAGCCTCATCACCATCTTCCTCAGCTGCAGGCTTCGAAGTCGCATCCTTTTCCAGTAGCGCCAGCACAGACAAGTACTTACCAATGTGCTTCGCCCGTCGACCCAGGCTGGAGACCTGGTGGTCTGTGAGCTTCCCCAACTCTGTCAGCTTCCGCTGCACAATTGGATCTTTACGGATATCAGACAGCCAGGAAGATCGAGAAACTGGCAAGAACTTGTCAGCTTTGGCAATCGTTTGAAGAGCACGTGAATCGGGGCGACCGATCGTCGACGAGCCAAGCACAAACAAAGCCCCGTCACTAAGATCTGACAACTGGTCCCGCATGTTGCTGGGAATGCACTTCTCAATGTAACTGGTTCGAGATGCGCTCAACAGTGCCAGGCATGCATCTGGATTGGCCACAGTGCGTAGTTTCAAGAGCTCCTGATCGGACACATAGCTCAGTCTCTTCCGAAGCTTCTTCTTTGGGATCTTCTGCGCAATGAACTGCCCACGAGGCATGGAGAAGCAGCGCGTCCCAAAAGCTTCCGAGCCCTTGATGCGATTGATGAGTTTGGATGGCTCTTCGCGGGAGTTGTTCTTCAGGGCGTTCTGCACAAGGATGATCAGCTCCAGGTCGGACAAGTCGTAGATGAATAAGTGTAGCGATTGGTGCACGTGCTTCTGAACGTACTCTGCGCGAGTTGCCAGCTCAGGGATCCTACACAATCTCTTTGGCAATCCCTTGTTTTTGGAAGCTCTTAGGGTTGTACTGCGTCGGTCTTGACGGCGATCTCCAGCCGGTCTGAACCTCTCGACTGCACAAATAGCGGCAGGGACACCGAACGCAAGGACTCCCCCAGATCCTGCCAGACATCTGCGGAGGATCCCGGCCCCAGCATAGGCTAAGATCGGCAGGCATGCAGAGTGCAAAGGCAGCACCAGTCCTAGTTTCTATCCGTTTAGGCATGTCCTGTGTGGGGTTGCCGCCGTGCCTTGGTATGTCCCAATCGCGAAGGAGGCATTGGCATGGTACCCGATATTGCCACCCGTGAAAGAGTCGTCGAAGCCATGATGTGGACGCTGAGAGGTGCTTGCATGGGTGCCGGATGCTTTTGAAAAGCCAACTCAGTGCCGATAGCTTGAAGCTAGATCTGCGGATGCGGAATCAACAAGAAGCTCTCACTTTCCAAACATTTCCCAATGCAGCCCAAAGAACAGTCGAGTAAAAGCTCTGTACCGGAACAAATGTGATGTAAGAGCTGTACGGCAACACCGAAGAATTTATGCCGAGAGGTGCCAGCTCGGCACGGGCGGAATGAGCTCTGCAATGGAGGGCGGAAAGACCTGCAACACAGAATGTATTCAAGAATACCTCGAAAGGCCGGTAGGCAAGCCCAAATTCAGTGATGCTGATCTGACTAGCATAGTGACTAAAGAGTGGGAGGCTGTCAGTTCTCGGCGAAACAAACCTCTGCTTTTCGCAGGATCGGCAAAGTGCCTCCGGGCGCACCTCCAGTGTCAGTACCTCGCGTCTGCTTCTGAAAAACGGGGCGCATCCATTCACTTGCAGTCGGCATGCAGTGGCACGCAAGTGCACTCTCTCTATGCCTTTGCACTCTCGAACTTGCCCAGAAAGACGGTCTAGAGTCTAGTTTTCGGCTAGCTTGTTTCAGGAGCTGGCCGCAGCTGCGCTTCTCTGTCCTGCGATGTTTTCTGCAGTCACCTGCAGCATCCAGGAACACAGGAAGGCCGAGCAGACGCTGTGCAGTTCTTCTCAGAACTGCAAATTGTTCAGTCCGACTGGGCGGCATACAGCTGGCCTCGACGAGGTAGTAGCCTGGAGCTGCAAGGGCTTTGGCCCAGCAGATCCTGCACGATGCTTGCGTTGCTTCGCTGCATTTCCAGGAACTCATCTTCGGCCTCTGCCCGCCCCGCATGTTCTGCGCAGCGATGCGCTCGCAGAGAAGGCGCCTCTCCAGCTGCATGTGGCATCGATCAGGCAAGACTGAGCAAGAGCATTGCAGGATGCTGGCTGCAGCGAAAACACGGTTGGCCTGTCAGACGCTGGGCGGACCTCCGTCTGCAATGCTTTTATAGGATGCAATCCTAGCAGTAAAACCACGAAGCTTATCCGCGAGCACTAGTCCGTTACGTCCGGTAGGTTAATGCAGATACGGAAAGCAGCGCGAATGGATCTTTTTCCGTTGGCTGAAAACCGAAGCTCCGGGTCTTCATGCTGCGGGGCAATAGTGGACCGAGCAACACGTAAGACATATGATCGAGCTACGGCGGACACCAGGAAACTCTGCTGGGTGCACGGCCTACGGTCTGGCAAAGGACGGGCACGGAAAGTCCAAAGGAAATCCACCCTTAAATTCAGAGAGGAGAGAGCCACAAGGAAATCCAGAAAAACGAAGGTGGAGACAGGGGACCGTGGCGCGCAAAAAGCCAGTGTACCGTCTGTACCGGACCGGAGACACTTAAGTCGAACGGCTGTTGATACGACTCGCCGTTGCGATGCTGGCGGGACAAACAGAATACGAGAACTCGAACACTCAGATGCAGGACGAAGCTGAGAACCCCGCATGCTGGAGCTCTGCAGGTACAAGCTGCACTTCGAAGGCTGCGAGAGCGCCACTGGCGGCGGCGATGGAACAAGGCGTGCATCAAACAGAAGCATCTATACCGCCCACAGTCCGCGGACGATGCGGGAACCGCAGCCTTCCGGGCTCCTCGCAGCACTCCCAACTGACGGTCACCTGGCACAAGACCCCATACTGCCTGTTCTCCCCAGAGGGTGCTACAAATCGTCTTCTTCTGTCTTTGCCCGAGGCCGGATGAAAGATATGAAAGATAAAGAACGGACATCCCCGTCTGTCCACACTTAAGATCAGAGCCGGGGGTGCCAGGACTTGCTGCTCCGCATCGACGCTCACCGTAGCAACTGTCGATGCAGCCAATTGGAACATGAAAGTGGCGTGACTGAAGTCCTTTATTAAGGATCATGTCATATGAATGGCTTCTTGCAACTCGCGGAGCCTGCACTGACCGGAGGGGCAGGGGCTGCAGGAGGGGTCACCAGCGGCGTAGAGAGCGTCGACCAGCAGCCTCCAGGCAGACTAGCGTTCAAGAGCGACAGTGGCTGCCAAGAGCAGAGCTTTCTGTGGTGATTTGGGGACGTGACGTCGGTAGGCAGCACCGTTCGAGCGTATCAGGGAGTCTTGCAGTTCGGACATACAACTTCATGGTCGGCATTAGCTTCCCTCATGACTGACCCTGATAGCGGAGCTTTCTTCTCATCGCCTGTGCCAAGGGCATTCGTTGCGGCCAAGACGAACGAGTACCTGCGCAGACCCCCAGCCCCATCCGGAATTCCACGAAACCGTACCTCTCAAACTCAGAGATCCCATGTGTCGACCGGGCCTGGTCCCTGGTTGCAGACCATCAACCCGAGCTCGACAAGGTATCTCGTGGGGGCCGGGAGACAGAAGGGAGCTCTGCGCACATGAGCAGCATCGCCCCAGGGCGCAGGACTCCACCACCAGGGACGGCACGACTTTATTTTATCGGACGCAAGGATCAACCCGTGCCTCGCCGGAGCTCTTTTGAGTGCCAGGATCCTGGAAGAACCGCACCGTTGCATGCATTTCTCAGAGCGCCTAAGGATTCCGCACGATAGGGACATGCCAGAAACACGCGGTCACAGGTGCAAGCCTTGCTCTGCACCCCTGCAAAGGGCACCGCCACCTGCTTCGAACAAGACTGCTAAAGCAAACTGAGCAGCATTTACGCATGGATAGGTATGCTCACAGCATGCCTCCCGCTGAATGGTCTGGTTGGCAAAAGTTGCCCCTGCGCACAATGACAACCCAACGTTATTAACGAAAATCCGGGCTGAGTGCACACGCACACAACCCCTGAGACGTCGGAGAACTCCCACAATCATCGCCACTCTCAGTACAAATTCGACGTTGGTCTCGCTTGCAGTTTTTCCATCACTTGCACGAGCACTAAGGCCAAACCGGTGTGAGTGCTGTGCAGTTTGGACGCGCCCTGGCACTTCTTCTTCGGCACTCCAAGCATATCATGCTTGTGATTCATGTTTGAAGGTCGTCAGTGGCAATGTAGCATGTGACGACCCAGCTTGACAGCCTTGGGAAGGTTTTTCTGTGTTTTTCCCGCCGGGATCAAGGTCGCCGCAGGTTGCGTGGGCCACTTTCGGACTTCGAGAATTCATGCCAGAATGGTAGCCATGCCGAGCTGGCAGACCTCCCGCAGTGCTGTGGCGGTGCATTCTGGACGGCGAAAGTTTTACGTCCAATGAACCACTGCCGTACAAGTATAGCTCGCAAGCTAAACAACCACGATCCGAGCACACCAAGCCATGAAGCCGCAGGATTCCTCGCTTTTTTGCCGATTGCAGGCACTTAAGATTGGGTAGATTGAAAACGAGCCGGACCAGGAGCCCTGCAAGCAATCCGCAGTACGCCTCAGAACCTGCAGAAAACTCAGCCTTTTTGCGTTGCAGTCATCTCGAGCTGCAGGACTGCGAAGATTACTGCGAGGCTCCCGGCTGGACCCAGCCGCAGGAGGAATGTCTCCGTCGTGTTCGCCAGGCTTCGGTTCAGCCCAGATCAAAGTTGGAGGGTTTGGGTATGGACATTCACCCCCTTGGCATTGGCAGCACGGTTTCGTGTCTGTCAGGCTGCATGGTGTGAACATGCGGAGTCAGCCAATGATTACCCAGAAGGAATCATGCGGAATCATGAATATGTTGGCTGAAATGGGAGGCAGTCCCTGGTCCGATTCTCTCTGCGGATCACTGACCGAGACGTGTCTTCTGAGGCTGCGAGATGCAGCCCGGGGTCGGCAGCCAGGTTGTTCTGCCTCATTTGGCCTGTCTGGATGTGTGAGGGACCCCGACCCCGGGGCATCCACGCTAGCAGGCATTAACCGAGGAAACACGCTTGCTCATGTCTGCTTCACTCATCTCGTTGCCACCTGCTTTCCGCGGAGAAAGCAAGCGGGCTTCCGCTACGGTGAAACATAGGCAGATCCAGCAGAGAACGCGGACACGATGCCTGAGCAAAAACAGTTGCTTCTATCAGCAGTCTTAAGTCGTCAAGCGCTTGTCTCTCTGGCAATATGGCTTTGGTGTGTGCCCCGACTCCGAATTGCCCTACAGATTCTTGCAACTAGGATCCGAGTCATCCAGGATTTGTCTTGGCAGCTGGGGCCGCAACACCGCACTCGTCACAGTCAGGTGGCTTCATCCTGTCACATGCTAAAATGCTCGGAGGCATCCAGATGCAATCCTGCGCATGGTGCCATTATCGTACGACCGACCCTGGGTGCGTCACGTCTCGTTTGCCCCATCACATACACGGCGTGATCTAGATACTCAGTGCGTGAGGTAGTTCGCAGCCTTGCGCTTCCAGGAGACGATGTCTGATACGGCTCCCCAAAGGGGATCAGCGTCGTGCCTCGCTACCAAACTTAAGCCATTAATTGCAAGCTCGGCATTCCAACCGTCGGAAAACATGCAGACCTGAAAGCAGGAAGCTCGAATCAATCGTCTGAGGCTCTGGCGAAGACTGCGAGGGGAGCGGCTCATCCTTCCTAAGAGCGAGGCTAGTCAGACAAAGCATGCGAGCGCGATTGTTGAAGCTTCTGGAACTGGAGGCCTCCAGATTCCTTGGACTGCCTTCTGTAGGACGGAAAAATCTAACACGATGCGCCAAGAGCAGTCGGGATGCTCGTCGTCAGAGCCGAAGAGCTCCTTCGAGAGCAGGGTTGCTGCAACGGAACGGCGCTTGCCACCTGGCTGACTGCGTCAAGTGATGGGTTGGTCATCTTTGGCTTTTAGGTGGTCGAGATCATTTAGTACATGGCAACGATCAGACGACCAGGACCCTGCGGTCGAGGGATCGACCCACCGAAGTGGGGCTTCGAGGGTTGCCTATCAAACCTACAGCTCACATCCACAAGCAATCTCACGACCCTGAACTAAACCCTGAACCCCAAGATCCTCGAAACCCTGCACTTCCCAGCTCTGGCCCTGCCTGGCACTGAGCCCGGTCTCCTAGCAGGACACCAGTGGCGTCAGAGAAGTCACCCAGACCGAATTGGTGATTTCAGTGGTCTTGTGCCTCAGGGCTTGGGTCTGTGGTTTCGGCTTTCGCCAGTCCCGATTTCTAGAGATAAAGACCCTGAGGCTGAGAGCCGTGTCCACTGTCTTCTGCCCCGAACACCGTGTCTTTTCTGTTGGGCTTCGCAACACTCGTCAAGTAGAGCCAGTGTCAACAAAGTTGACACCTGCGGCCCGTTTCGGTACCAGTACCACCATGCTTGTTGTAGGAGTTCATGTTTGGGCGCTTGACATTGAACCGCGATGAGCGAGACAACTGCACACTTGATAGTCTGCTCCTTTGCAGCAGCGCTTGCAGGGCTCTCTCGTCGCCCTCCGGCCCACCTGCCACATGTGCATCTTGAGCACAGAGGGATCATGGCATGTCTGGGGTGGACTCGAACACCCTTGGCAGGATCCGCCGGCATGATTGGAAACGAGGGCGGGTGGGGCTTATTACATGTCCGAGACTGTTAAGCCTACTGTCGAAGCAATCAGCTCCACGGTCCGGACACAGCGCACCTTCCAGTGAAGGCGAGTCGGCCGGCCTTCTGCAAAACAGGCGTAGGACCGGGTGCGGCTATGTTCAAGCTGCATCTAATCATCGATAGTCGGCTGGGCATTGTACCTCTCACCAGGTGCGATGCTGGCACCAGGCGGAGTCCTCCGCATACACTGACTTGCAAGGCCCGTCGACTCACCACGAAGACCGTCGAACTCGGGCCACTCCTGAAACGATCGTCGCCGGCCTGTGATCAGGCGACAGACGGCAGCCCCAAGAAAAACGCTGTAGGAAGAGCATGTGACGTGTGCCTTCAGCTCCCGCTTCTGCGTCTCCATCCAGTCGTTCATCGCCTGGGCATCCGCGAGTGCCGCACACTTGAAGACCCAGCTCTACGTCGGAACGGCAGCCAGGAAAGAGCTCCTACCGATTCGAGCCTGGGCCTGGACTCTCCTCTTCTCTGAGGCCGTGGCCAGCCGGCTGCGCCTTACCTCTCGGAGCTCCTGCAAAGTCGATGCTCGATCCTGCAGAGACGAGCGATAGATATGCGGGGGGAGGGGGGGGCCAGCTAGGGCCTAATGGTCTAGGCAAGTCTAGTGATCCTCAGAGATTGATTGATTGATTGCGTGTGGTTGCGAAGACCCCTGCATTTGCAAGGCAAAGGAGGCTGCTCCGTGCTGTATACACAGACAGCACCCACACAGTGGACGTCTGCACAAGGGCAGAGTTGCGAACAGCTCTGCACAAACAAACAACTGGACATGGCATAGACTACAGAAACTCTGAGGATGTAAGGACCTTGAGTTGGCTTTCAGGAGCGATCGCACTGAAGTCTAGCCTGTAGCTGGGGATGGGCTGATCCAAAGGATTGTCGAGGGATTCTGCAGGTTTCGCATGGTAGCCCGATGCAACCTGTGCTGTCATCCGCACCTTTGTGGAGACCGGCCCCTCAAGGATGTTGTTTTAAGCATCGGTTCACTTCAACCGGCGACGCGATGCATATGAAACACGTGTAACATTGGCGTTCGCACACACCTAACATGTACTGGCGCATGCAGCAAATCTAATATAACACTGATAGCCCGTGTCCTCCTCGTTGCTTCTGCGGCGATCGGATGGCTCCCTTGACTTATATACACCGAGAGTAGGCACAGACACAGGCAGTGCGTTGACGACAACCGGTTGACGCGATGATTCCTACAAGTAGTGGTCCTAGTGCCCATTGAAGCCGGTATTCGTCTTACATGCGCTGTCATGGATTCGGTAGACTGCAAAGCATGTGCAGGCATCGGGGTGTTGCGTCAGGCGCCCTGCCCACACAATCCGACAACGGAACAGCGCAGCATGGCACAGGCCTTGGATCTGCTTCGGCTTCATCGCCTGGTCCCACGGGCAAGACGGGGACGGACAGCAGGCCGACATGCACAAATGTAGGAAGCAACTCAACTCTTCTGGGCCTGCATCATCTGGTGAGCGCGGGCCCCTGCACGGCGCAAAGCGCATGAATTTCTACTGGGGATGCTCTGCTTGGGTGAGCCTGTCGCTTCTGAGCCACAGGCTGATGAGAGAGCTTCCAAGCGCTTAGATCAAGGTTGGCCTGAAAAGCCATGAAAGCTTCAGCGGCAGGGCGGCTCCACTGTGACTGTGGGCCGATGGGCACTGCTGCGGGCACTGCCTGCCTGCTCGACTTCGGTGTCGAAGTGCTCGGACCCTTCTTCCGAGGCTGCCTCGGCCTCGTCTTCCTGCGGGAGATCCGAATGGGTGCGCACAGCGTGCACGGCCTGCGCAGCTCGTTTCGCTTGGCGGCTGCATCCTCAGCCTCCGCAGTCTTGCTGACCTTTCGGCGATTCACTCGCGACTGCCCGCACCCTTGTTCGCTGTGCGCTCTGGTCAAGTCTGCTACCCGCTCGAAAAAACTCAGCACCTCACAACGCGCCCTTGCTTTGCGTTGTATGACGTGTGGAGCCTGACAGCCCGTCTGCGAGAAGCTTGCACTCGGTAAAGTGTAGCCATGCAACACGGATGCACATGACCCACACCCCCGAGTGTGCGCTCAAAGCAGTGCAGACCTGACTAATGGTTCCATTAAGCACCATCCCTCCACAACAAGTTCATAGCTCCACCAAGGGCCGGACATGTGGAAGACGTCGGGATTAGGAGCAGCTCCGCAGTGAATGCTTTCTGCCTGGGAACGAGGTAGTGGCGGCGCTGCTTCACCGCCCCTGTAGCTTCCCGACGGCCTTGAGCCTGTGTTCCTCCTCCATCTCCTTCATTTTGCGACGCTCGGCCAAAGCCTCTTCCCTTGACAGCGCCGGGCAAACCCGCGGGTTTAGGAGCAGATCCCTCTAGAGCGGCAGGATATGTCCCTTCCGCATGTGACGTCGTGCCTCTGCAACCCATCCTTAGAGAATTACTGCGGCTGCCAAAAGCGGTCGCGTCTGCGACTCTAACTCCAACACAGAAGCGGAAGGAGGAGCAGCAGGAGTCTTCGACTGAGTCTTGCCGCATGTCTGTAGAATCGATATGAGCCAAGACTCTAGATGGAGGCGGAAGAAAGTCTCTGGCCGCACCTGACAACTCGTGCGGGAAGCTCCAAAAAAGGACGTGCATCTGCGCAGAAACTTCTACACGTTCCGTTTCTCTACACTGTACAAGTGCAGCGGGGCCTTCGAAGGCACTGACAAAAGCCCACAACACGGGCTCCGGAAGCACCTTGTTGCCCTTTCCGCGACGGCGGTCTGCGAGCTGCCGGACTTCTTCCTCGGCCGCCTGTTGAAATTTGCCAAAAGGAGGCAACCGTTTAAGACTTCGCGGAGAGCCGATGGGTGCCTTTCTGGCTTCCTCACGCTTCTCCATCGCCTGCTGGAATGGGCTGACAGGCCAAAGGGCCGCTGCTGAAAGCTACCACTGCCCAACACTCAAGAGTTTCCGTCCTCCTTCTGCTTCTCCTGACCATAGTTATGCAGCCGCAGGACCTCAACGCTTCTTCGTTGCCACGAGCACCGTGAATTAAATGATCTGCATGCCCTGCTAGCGCTTGTACCCTGACTAGGCCGAACCTTGGCGGGTCACGCCTGCTTGGGTCTTGGTCGTCAGACTTGACGTGCCCTCCACGTGTTGGTGCTTCATTGTCACCAGAGTCACACTTCCTGGCTGAGAGTCTCTGCGAGATCATTCTGGCGCTCCTTGGTGAGCTTGACCTCCTGCGCAACGTCTCACAGTCTCAGAAAGCGTGGCTCTCGGCACGGGGGTGCAGCGAGCAGCTCGCGGACGCGTGCCTTCTCCTTCTTCTCCTTGATGGTCTGCAGCCCATCCTCGGCATCCTCCGCCGTTCAAAAACTGCATTTTCTGCGCGGCTCTCGAGTTTCAGAGTCCGGAGGTCAGCCTGAGCAAAAACTGCACAGCACTGTCAGCACGATGCGATAACGGGTCCTTCTTCTTCCTCTGGCGCTCCTTTCTGGGCTTGAGAGTATAGGCGATCGGCTGCCGCAGCTGCCTGGCAGAGACGCAACCAAAATGCTACAGAGTCTAAAACTCAGTGGGGAGAGCAGGTACAGCCACGCTCAATAACAGCTCGGCACTTCCCGCGGTGGCGCACCACATCAGCTCGGCACGCTGCAGTCGAGACGGATTCGACAGTAAGGTGTCGCGGCGTCACCTGGGCCAGAAAAGCATGATCCATGCCATGCACTCATCGAAGGGGTGAGAGCTCGCTGCATGCTTCATCCAAGCGGCCACAGGCGTGGGCTCCTCCTTCTTGGGTTCGCGAGGCTTCTGCAGCCTCGTCCACACGGGCTCCTGCAGCTTTGCCGAGAGCTCCTGCACCGGACAGCCACGGGCCATGCTTCTTCTGAAGTGCATGAGAAGCCGCCGCACTCGTCCGTTTGCCGCGTCAGCTTCGGAAAGTCGGGCGGGGGGGGGGGGGCGAAAGGCGCTCTCTCTCTCTCTCTCTCTCTGCAGGTCCGGATTCGCTTTGTGCAGCCATGAAGGGACGTCCCTCCTCGGGCTGCTGCGCTTGGAAAAGCCCAGAGCTTCAGAAGGATCCCGAGCCTTAGGCCTTGCGCCCTGAGACTTCAGCCAAAGTGCCGGGGCTGTCGAGGCTTCCGGAAGTGCTCGTCAGCTTCCCGCTCCTTGGGTTTTTGGGACGTCAAAGCTTTTTATGACCTGCTTCGAAAAAAAAGGGCTGGAGAACTGGAGGCTTGGGCAACTTGGGCTCTTCGTGCTGGCAGGGCTCCAGTCTCTGCCGCCTCTCCTCCTGCTGCGCCTTTTGCAGGAGCCCCTTGTTGTAGAGGCGCTTGAAATATGCCTGTGCTGGGAGTGCCAATCGCACCCGAGAAAAGAGGAAGTGAAACACAGACGGAAGCTAATAACAGCCGATTGGAAGACCACAGTGGGAAAGAAACAAGCAACTATAGTTTCACGTCGTTGACACGGAAACACTTCTGGCCCGAGCTGCCGTGCTTCCGGTCTGCGCAGCAGACAGGTTGGGCTCTGGCTTCTTGAAGAGGCCCTCCTTCTCATGCTTCTCCTGAATGGCAGGCCATGGGGGCTCTGGGACTCTGGGCTCCGCGCTGGTTCCGAGTTCCGAGTTCCGTCCTGCTTTCGCTTGTGGAAGTCCTTCGCCTCTGAGCTCTGTTTGACACGTCTGATGCACTTTGCGGATCGAGTCCCACGGCCCGGGGGACCCGGGCCTCGCGATAGAGCCGGTTGTAGAGGTCTTCTCTGGTCAACCGCGCGAACCCTTCGTCTGCCTCCTTCAGACATCTTCCAACAGCTGCCAGCTGCGCTCTCGGGAACGGCACCGCTTGCTGGGGCCTGATGCTTCGGTAGAGGCTGCGAGGCACTTCTGGGAGTCCGTGGAGTCCTCACCGCAGAGCACGGGCAGAGGATAGTCCGCCCAAAAACTGTGCAGGGGTCCTGGGGCTTGTCTCGCCCGGCTCCAGGGGAGCCACTGGGCCGGGTGGATCACCGACTGCAGACAGCTTCCGAGGATTATCCAGTGGCAGTTGAAGGATCTTCCTCTCTCCGTCTGCCCGGATATCCCGGACCTGCTTCAGATGGAACCTCGCCCGGTGTCTGAAAGGTCAGCCTCGGCTGGCGATTTTTTTTGAGCAAACACGGCTTCTCTTGCTCAAACCCTAAAGCCAGCCGAGCTGCCCGGGGTCGTTTGGCTGCTCGGCAGCCAGCATCCTCATGGCTGCGAGGACTTCCAGACATCCGCTCTTAACAGCAGCATAACCTCTCATGTTTGATTCCACCCTGACCCCAAAGACCCTCAGCATGTCCGTCTCTGCAGCTGAGCGACCCGGGTTCGACGCGATTCGCCGCAACGCGAGGCAGGGACGGGCTGAGTTGCTGCAGCCAGCGCAGGTCCTGGCGAATATTTTGCCGTTGAAGGCTGAAACGGCGCGGTGAGCTGCTGCCAGCTGCTTCTTCCGAAAGACTCTGGTCGGTATCCGACCAGATCCAACCAGTCACAATTCTCGAACCTGGAGAGGAAGTCCTCGGCACGGACGGACGGCCTGGCCAACGTGTCGTGGCAGCAGATCCTCGGTTGCGCAGCTATTCTCACGGGATCACAAAGCATACTCTGGCGACCATGAGCGGTTTCGCGCAGCAAGACCCAACAACTCAAAGTCAGCCCGGCCTTGCGGACCTAGCGTCATTCGAAAGATACTGTCCGCCTCACGCGGCTCCAGGATGCCCGAGACCAGGGACCGAAACTCCTGAGCTCCGACCAGATCGAAGAAAGGGAACAGCAGCCATTTTCCATCGCCTCCTTTCGGAGCCGCCGGCCGCCACGCAGGCCTCGGCGAATCCCACTGACGTGCACTGCACTCAGCACGGTCTCTGCACTTATCGAGGCCTTCACCCCAGGATTTCGCGGCCTGGTCCACGCCACCAAAGCGCGAGGCAAGAGCGCTGGTAAACTTCCCCAGTGCCTGCAAAGCACCGGTCAAGCGAGGTCAATGCGCACGAAGGCTTCCAAATGTTCACAACCAAACCTCGGCAGTGGGCCAATCCAGCTCGCAGATCGTGGCCTGCTTGCGGTTTCAATGTCCCAAAGCCGAGCAATGTCGAGCGTTCCAGCCTTGCCAGACCCATCAGCATCCAGTTCATGCCAGGCGTCACGGATATTGCCACGATAGTTCATCCGGCGACACCTCGTCGACCAAGCAAGCTCGCACACAAACCTACTGACTTGACATTTCGTTTGACAGCTCTTGTGTGACCTGACTAAACCTCCAATGCTTGCAAGGCAGCGCCATTCAACTGCAACTAAGAACGAGACGCTTCACAGAACTCTGCATGGGTCACAAAGCCCGTTGCGGAGCCTTCAGCTGCAAGATCTCGCACAGTGGCCGCTCGAGGCGGTATGCTGGATCCTGCTACGCTTTCTGCTTAGCTATCAACTGTCCAGGATTCTTCTCCAGCCAGCAGCAAAAGTACCTGCCAGGTACAAAATCTGCTGTGGATGCTTCGGGTCCTGGTTGCGTTTGCTGTATCCCTGTGCAGGTATCAAGGGCAGCTGCATGAAGCAGAGCAACTTCGGAAACAAGCCGACGAGTTGAAAGTCAGTGTAGGAGCTCTCGAGCATAAGCCTGACATGCCTAAAAACACGGCCCTGACACAGAAATCCAACTCGGCTCTTCATGAACCCGCTGGGATGCAAGGCCTTCTCGGCGCAAGAGCTCGGCACGGAATTGGCGCAGCGCTGCTCCGGAGTTCGGGCGCACTGGCACACAATGGAGTTAATCCGAACCAGGGAGGTGAAAGCCGTCAGGATCTCTTGCCCTGCCCTAAGCCCGAACACAGGTTTCAAGACGTCTTTGCCACCTGAAGCAGGGGCTTTTGTGGTGCAACACATCGTGCGGAATCTTCCCTTCCTCCCTTACTCGCTCGTGCTTCTTCTTCTTCTTGCAAATTTGATTGAGAAAGACGAACAGGCAAGCGAGTCCCTCCCCCTCCGCCGAGGAGTGTATGTATGCCTCGAATGAACCGACCGACCGAATCCGACCGACTAGCGGGAGCAACCAGAGACATGGAGCAACTTCCACAATTTGCAGTTGTAGCTCTTGTTGAGCACACCAAAATCACGGTGGCTGGCTGACTGTATCATGTGCCATTGTAGACCCCAGGCAGTGAAAGAGAACCAAAGACCTGGCATTCCGGGCATGAGTCCCGCCGTCCCAGCCGAAAATGCGCGTGGAACTGTGGCAAGAGCAGGGCGCGAACACGAGTCATGACGAGTCACGAGCAAAATGCGCCCTACATTTTAGTGGGAGCACGACTTCCGGCGGCGGACACGCGGGACTACGGCGGCGGGAAAGGAGCCCCAAGAAGGCGAATAGGGACTTCGAGCGCTTTGAAGGCTAAATCGGCTAAATGAGCACGGGAGTGCGGCGAACGATGGCGAAGACGATTTCCATCCACAGACACCTCAAAATGGGCACAGCAGCAGCACCAGACATGAAGATTAACAATTCAATGCATTGGAGTTTACAACGAGTCGCACGTCCCCGCAGAGCGGGGCTGAGCGGGACAGTGGAAAGAACGTGATTTTTGTCGAAATGTGCACCACGCCACAGCGCGAGCCACGTAACCTCCGGGTGCCCATCTGCAGGCGATTCGGCAGGTCAGCAACCAATCCACTTTACTCCCACAGCGTAAGAACTATGGTGTTGCTGCAGTGTCCTGGGAACACAGGAGCTCAGAACTCAGGGAGGGGAGTGGGGTGCTAAAGTCCAGAATGTCTTAGGCCTGAGTCTACCAACAACTCGTCGGAAGCATAAACACAACAACTGGCCGAGCTCCCTAAAGGGAAAATGAGTTTCGGCGATTCTCCGTGTGACAAAAACGCATTCCTGACAAATCCCGAGTGGTGTCAGAGTCCGCCTCGCGCCGAGTTGGGTGCTGAGGCGCTGCGCTTTGGAGACACGGGCCGTGGCGAGGGCCTCGAAGAGAAATATTATGGCTGCTAGCTGCCATCTACAGCTGCATCAAGACTCACATTCAGGAGCATTGAACAAGCCCTTGGCGTCGTCGCGCGGGAGCTCGTAGCCCCTCCGAACTCCTGCAAAACGGCCGGGTCTGGTATCAAATCCCGCATCCGTCGAGCGTTTCCATGACAGCCGTGAGTTGACCGTGTCCTCTACGAGCCAGGAGACGGGGGTAGCTGGAGTTGCCAGCGACGACGGCATGGCATACAACTTCGCAGCCTCGGTTCTCTCAGTCTGAGTGCTGATGTCTCTTTTTGTTTCGCCAGGGCTGGGGTGGGTAGTTGCCTCTCTCGCCTTCTCTTTGCATTGCTTTGCTAGGGGTTAGAGCATGGTTAAAGCTAGGGGCATTCATTTTGAGGGACGGAGCTCAGCTGTGCTCTTGGTATCCCACCCGGTCGCGGTTTGGGGTAGAGCTGCCTCCTTTCTCTCTTGCTTGCCCGGCGTGTAGGCGGGGAACGGGTCTCTCTCTCTCTCTCTGTCTCTGTCTCTGTCTCTGTCTCTGTCTCTGTCTCTGTCTGTCTCTCTCTCTCTCTGTTATAGATCGTGCAGAAACGCCCGAATAGCACTGCACCTTTTGCTTGAGCCATGCAACAAGGTAAGACGATAGTACAAAATACAGGTACAATCAAAACACCCCCCGCGCCTCTTAGGGTAGCGAGGAGAGGCGGAAGTAGAAGTAATATAGACTACCAATATGTTGCGAATTAAAATCAAGACATGACTGAACTTTTGCGCCTAAGGCGAAATGCAGCTCTTAGCCAAGATCTCACACACATAGGACGTAAAACATCCCATCCGGTCAGCCCCTTACCAGGCCGTCCCGTCAGGGAGGCGACATGGCTGGACGAGGAACAGATAAACTGCTCTTACAAGTCCAACCCGCCCGGGTGGAGAAAAGAAAAGATAACGCTGAACCAAAACTGTACAAACTAACAAAGACAGCTGCTGATATGCACAAAACGCGGCATTCAGTAGAGTCGGATGCCATGACTCGTCTCCTTCCATCCCGACAGAAAGTAGCCCACGTGCTCAGGCGGGAGGATATGAAAGTCGTTGAGGTCACCGTACTTAGGGATGGCCCTGTCCTCCATACCCCGAGGGACTCTGGGGTCACGGCTGGCCTTGACCCTAGCCCACAGCAACGCATCGGGCCGCGTGAAATACGGCTTACGAGGCTGTGATGAGTCGATCAGGTTCCCCCGAGAGTCAACCACAAGGGTGGGCGGAGGACCACTAGGCTCAGGCGGCCTCATCGGTGCTGCTGAGGAGGAGGCCGGCACATCCCTTCCGGGCGGCGGATAGTTCGGCTCGGTAGGCCGCATCCTTGTCGCCACACCATTGGTGATGCCTCCCTGGGCCGTGCCTTCGATTTTGCTGGGACTGAATCAGACCGGTCTGCAGCTGTTCCCGCGCGGCTTGTCGGTCGTGCCTTGGGCAGTGGTCGCTGCGCAGATCGTCCACGGAAGGCATAGTTTGCTCTCTCTCTCGTACCTTGAGCGCATCAGGCAGATCCCTGGCGAACTTCGTGTTGACCAAAGATCATTCAGCTGACGATCACCGAGAGCGGCAAGCCCTTCCGGGATGCGGAGCTCTTCACCAGCAGGTATCACGAGCTCCGGCACATTTTCACCGCGTTCAACCGCATACTGTACCTCATCCTGAAAGAAACCGACGATCCTGGCAAGGATTTGCACTGCAGGGCCAGAAGGTTTGAGGACCCGACCGCTGAACCCAAGAATGTCGAGGACATGGTCATTGCGATGCACCGCGAAGGCTAGCAAGGCAGCTTCATCCAACTTATAGAACCTGTCGATGAACGCCACATAGCAGTGGTTAGTCAGCGTCAGGTCCGCACCTTCCGGTGGGAATGAGAAGCAGACCTTCGCAGAGCCTTCGAAACCGGTACGATCCTCGATCATCTTCTTCGTTCTGGGCGGGTTGGCGATCCGCATCTGGGCGAAGACCATCAGCTGCTCGAGGCCGCTGATTGAGATGCCAAAGCGGGCATTGTTATAGGCCGTGAACGGGTCTTGCGAATGCCGCTCCATGACCGTCCGGGCCCCACTTTTCAAGGCCTTTCCCAAGTATTTTGCCGCCTGCTGTTTGATCGCCGCTGGCCCCGACCCAGCGCTTCGCTCACGCTTCTGTCCGGTCGCCCGGTTGGTGTTGACAGAGCTCCTGGGTTGCAGAGCTCGATAATCCATAGGCTCACCCTTCCGGGCAGCAACCCTCTTTGCTCTGTCATTCTCGAGCGCCTGGCTAACATCAGAGTGGGGCTCTAGACGCATTTCGCACTTGAAACATGAGATCGTGCCATCCATGTTTGAGTTCCCACACGATGGGCAAGCGAAGGATGGGACGTAGACGTTCTCCTGCCGATGCCAATCAGACTCAGTAGTGCATCTACGGTGGGGATGTTTGGGAGCGCAATGAACAACCATCTTGTAGTAGGACTCGGCGCGATGCAAGGCATGCCCTTCCGGGATGCTGACCTCAAGGCCTGCGGCCCCCATTGGATAGAAATCGAGGTCATAAACATCATTGCATGCCATTGCAGCTTCCTTCCATTCCTGGAAGTTGAGAGCGCCTAGACCAGAGACTATGGCATTGTAGCACATCCCCATTGCATCAACCATCTCGTCGTGGCCCCGTTGGCCATAAATCGGAGTGGAGATGCTCTTGTCTTTGCATGCGTTAGCCAAGCGCTTCCGCGCTGGTTCGTATGCACGATTCGCCCAAATCATTTCCTGAGTGGAGCGATCGTAAGCATACATGATGGCTCGGTTGCTGATCCAGTCTGGCGTCTGGATGGCTCCTGCCTTGGTGACGAAGAATCTGCAACCGTCGCATGCAGCAAGCTGGAGATCCACAACGAATTCTATTTGCGCCCCCGGGCGCACACCCTGGTTATTTTCCCTCTCCCACTGGGGCTCCATCGCCATCATGACGAAGGGACGACCACTGTTGCCCTTTGAAGTCATTTTCCCTCCCGGGATGAGGCCAGAGCTCGCGATCTTGTTGAAGTTGCGCCAATAGGAGGCATGATAAGCAATCTTCGGCATAAGATCGAACGAGGTGGCTCGGTAAGGGAAAGGACCCGTGAGCGGGTAGGTCGTATACGACGGCTCCCAGTTGTCGTCGAGGGCCCATTGCGCCACGGTCGTTTTGCGAGGGTCGCTGTCGAGGACAAGAAGGCAGGCATTGTGACCTTGGTATGCACGGATTCTTGTAAAGTGCCAGTTGGTGCCTCTGCCAAGCCTCGTGTCCTCGTCCAAGGCTTCCGCCTGGAGCTCAAATCGTGCCTTGTCACAGTGTCGGGAAGTCAAGAGATCAATGATGGTCATCACAGTTAATCTCGACCATTGTTTCCCGATCACCTTAAGGAGGTCCCCGATTTCAGCAGATTGCTCCTCGTCAAACTCGACCGTGTTGAAGCCCTTTTCCTTCGCATGTCCGCGGAGGTGGAAGGAAAGCTTCTTCCCCAGTGATACACACTCCATTTCGGTGAGTCTGAAATAGCCCATGCGGCCCCTGGACATCAGGAAGCTGGTCAACTGTAAGCCAAACTGGGCCGCCGCGTCCCCGCGGGGTATCCGTTGTTTCATCCGGACTGTAATCAACAGCCATGGGGCCCGAGTCCCAGACTTCCGTCGGGATTTCCGACGTAGCCATGGTGGAAGTCGTCTCACCATCCACAAACGAGGTTTCCGTGACATTGGGCTCAATGAAAACATACGGAGTGATTCCCAGTTCAACGGCTTTGTTCTCAGCCTCCTGGGTTGTCATCACAGCATCGACAGAGGCAGTCATGTTGAGCACCGTTTGCTCTTCCCATGATCCTGGGTCAACCGTTTCCACGGTGAGGTGCTCCTCATCAGGATTGGGATTCCGCAAGATCAGATCCTCAATCGTGATTTCTTCAGCTTCGCGGGTCACCTCTCCCACAAAATCAATCGGAGGAACACCTTCCAGCTCATCAATCTTTTCAAGAGACAGAATCGGCTGGTTGGGCACGATCTCTTCCTCGGGGTACCTCTGCACAGGAGGCTCCGCTGGAGGAAAAGTCACCATCTCAGCCTCAGCAGGAATGATGAGGTCGGTGGTGGGCGGTATGTCGAGCTCTTCCAAGCCGAGACCCAGGTGGAAGTGGTTGTGGAAAAGGACGCCACGGGAGTTCGCCTTGAGTTCCATGGCATGCCTCGTCAACCAACGCTCAGACATGATGGCGGAAGCCACATGAAAGTACCACATTGTGGTCATCTTGACATTCTCGTAGGTGGCTTCCATGTGGAACATGTCGTACCGCTCTGTCGAGAGGATGAGAGCCTGAGGGTCAATGATTCTAATCCCCCGCGACTTGAGGTCTTCGGTGTGCTGGTCCATCTCGCGGTCATAAACCTCCGGCAAGCCGTAATACTCGCCATTGTGTGGACCTGCAACCATTGTCACCGAAGACACTCCCTTCCGGGAGGATAGGAGAACCAGCGCGTCTTTCGCATCTTCGACCGCCTTTCGAGCCTTTGGTTCCCAGTTCTGCAGGGTCTCGTGCATGCGATCAGTGATGCGGACCCACTCGTTCCGCATATGGAAAGAAAAGCCCTTGTAACCGTACTCACCGTAGACATCGTTGCCACCCCATTGGATGACGATGTCAACACCTTCCGGCGCGAGGGGATCCTCTCCATTACGCCAATTCAGAACACGATTCAGCTCCTGCTCGACATACCACACGATATCACCCAGACCCTTGCCCCATCTCATTACCACGGAACATCCATCCATTCTGATGTCCTTGGTCATCTCCTCCCGGAGAGACGGCTCCATCGTGCCCTTGTGGGTGACACGGCCGCCTTCACGGGTAACGAGGGCTAGGGAACTGTCCCCGCCAAAGATGAAGTAAGAGCTCGGCTGCTCCTGGTGTTCGATGCGACGGAGTGCAGGCGTGTAGACACTGTCGAGCAACGCTGTTGCCGCAGGCATGAGTTCATGATATCCCATGGTTTCCTGAGACAACACGTATGCGCGATGACATACATCGAAGGGTTCAGTCGCCTTAAGTGCACGTTCGGCATTCGTGCAATGACCAACAAACGCAATGTCGCGGAGGTAAGACTTGACAAGTTCTGTCCACTCCGTCAGGAGGGAGTCACCGTGAGATTCGAAACCTTCAATCGGCAATCCCTGGTTTGCTGGGGTATTGAAGTGGCGATGCCACATTTCGTACAGCAAGGGAAACCCTGCCGCGGGGTACTGCTTCCGCAGACCAAGCCACTCGCCATTGGTGATTCGCACAATGAACTTGGCGTTGGGGTCCGCCTCGGCAGTGGGCTCCACCAACTTGTATTGGTAGGCCTCCTTGACGACCCCGTAGGCATCCTTGAAGTACGCCGGTTCCTCGAAGGCCATCGCTTCCGCGAGGCAATTGGGGTCCTTGAGAGACCGCCGAAACACCTCAATGCGGCGCTTTCGCTCCTCGAGGGAAACAACCGGCAAGGAAGAAGATGCCATGACTGCCGTGCTCGCTATTTGGTCTTCACTCAACGCAACTTGTACCACAACGGCAGCTGGTCGAACAAAAGGTTTTGGTTCAACGATAGTCTCGAACTTGAGGTCCGGAACATACTTTACAAAGTCGGACATAAAATTCTGGTGGGAAGTGTGCACTCTCCAATGGCCTACATTGTCTGATTTCTTGTCTTCAGTGAGTTCGAAGCTCACGCACTTGTGGTTAGAACACCATTTGATGACGCGGTCCATCTTCCATGCAAAGTGATCCGATGGTGCGATGATAACGTACTTACAACCGCTCGTGTTCAACCCGGTGCTAAGATTGACAAAAGAAGACCATAACTTGCCAAACTCCTTTCTGTCATTTGGACCCCCCGCAAAGCGGAGATCAACCCATACGGTAATCGGAATACTGTGCTTCTGGTGACTCCTCACAACCTTGAGAAGGTCTCTATTCGTCTGGGTGTTATTGAGATCCATGCCGTGAGTCACTCTGACGATGAGCTGGTTACCGACACTAGCCTCGTCGGCTCTTCCGAGCAGAGATGAGGCTTGATCATGTCCCCATTCAATGATGATCCCATCGTACTTCGGCTCACTCCTCCTCGGAGGGGTGTAGTCGGACTCGATGACGGCTCAAGCTGGCCTTGATGGCTTGACATGAATGTGGCCAATCAGGAACACGGCTCTCTTCCATTTGTCAATGTTCGTGAACGGTTTTGTAAGAATATCGGCAGACTGAAGCAAGGTACTTATATAAGCCAGGTCATAATGCTTCCTCCTGAACTGTTCTGCCACCCAACCTAAGTTGATCCTCTGTGTTTTGTCTGTATGTCTAAAAGCTGGGGACTTGCCTGACTCCATGATACGAATCGTGGCTTGGTTGTCCTCTAGCATCACCGGTTGCATGCAATGCGGTGCAGACATAATCAATGAGTGGTCGGATCTAGTCTTAGAGTCATCGGTGTACTCAAAGTCGCCAATCCCATTGCGGAGCTTGAAGGCCTCATAATTCAACTGGGCTTCTGCTTCCGCAGAGCGACGATATTCCAAAGATGATCGCCGATACACACATAGGATGGCTTTGGTATCTTTGGGAACAAGGTAAGAAGCGTCCTCAAGTTCTTCCCAAGCAACAGCCTCTTCGGTTCTTGACCAGGTGGCCCCCCGGAGCAGCCATATATCTCTCAGAGGATGAGAAAGGAGCTCTACGGGTTCAGGGATCCGATCATAGCCCGATAGGATAGCTATTCTACCATCGATAAGCTCGTGCCTGCCGCTCTTACCTACCTGTGAGGCAAGATCTTGGTCGGGAAATTTGGCTAAGCAGGCATCTCCCTTCCGGGGTGCGCACGTCTGCTGAGATCCAGTTGAACCCCCCCTGCCTTCAGAAGCACGCTCCATAAAGCGGATGAGGGCAACCCAACGGTTCTCAAAGCTAGGTTCGCGCAAACAACCTCGGATTCCGTAGAACTAATGGAAATAGATGTTTGTTTCTTGCTGTAAGCAGTCAGCGGGAAATATGTATTGGGTCCTACAAGCGCCTGAAAGCAACCAGAAGTGCTTTTGCTGTCATGTTCGCCAGCATGATCGGCATCAGCAAAAAGCCAAAGCTTGCATTCGTCAATCGGGTCACCGATGAATCCCCTCAACTTGAGATCAAGGGTGGTATTCACATAGCACATTAATCGGTGAAGGGCCCGATCACATTCCGCTGACCATTTAGTGACACGACTGGCCAAGCCTTGTACTGCTCGAAGAAGATCAAAGCGAGCCATGCGTGCCGCGAACAACAACTTCATTAGTACACGGCTAGCTATGGGAGCCAACTCACCCTTCGCCTCGGCCTCGTCGTCAACGGGCCTCGCGATCTTGTCGTCCGCAAAGGGAGTTGCGGCGGCTTTAAGGGTGTGGTATTTGGGACCAGCCAAATCCTTGTACCTTTGAATGGCTTGTTCTAGGAAAGACTTCATGTCATATTCGATGATGTTGACAAGTTTGGTCATGCATCCTTTACCGCTAGACAGCTGACTGACGTCATAAAAGGCTTGTTTCCGGGCTTCCTTCTTCGCAGAGTTCTTGTCCCGAATACGTTTGACGGCAGCCATAGCATGATGCTTGTCAAGAGCACGATCAAAAAGGTACGTGGTACCTGTCCAGAGTCCAGCAGCCTTATCCCCCCGGATTCCATCATCCCACTGTTCATCATTGGTGGAAGATTCGAGGAGCCGACGATCAGTAAACCGCAAGTCACCAAGATTCATGACATTCGCTTCCGCAGAGCCAAGAAAATACTTGGCCTTTCGAGGTTGCAAGTGATGTCGTACTATGACACCTTCCTCAGGGAAGTATTCCGTGTAATCTTGGGATGTAGCCGGTGCAGATGGCTTAGCAGCAGGATCAGGAATGCTCTTGTCAAAGATATGTGCGAAAGGATGGTCAGCTGTTCCCAGCCGAACCTTCTTCTTTTCCTCATGTTCGCAACCTAGATAGCGCCCGATGGACGTGGGACTATCCATGTCGATTTTAGATCATATTAGTTTCCATCCCTCCTGCATCCGCTCCGCGGGTCCTGCCATCTTGAAATCATCCACATAGACAGCTAGAAGCAAGCGGAGCCCAGGGTGAAAGAAAACCGAAGGCCATGATGACGGAAAAAGAAGATCAAAGCCCACCTGCTTGAGCTTTTGCTCGCAATGTTTCTCCCAAAAGCCCCCCGAATCAGGATGGCCATAAAGCGCAAGGCGAAGCCTGACCACTGGGTCCTTGAATTTTCCAATCCACGACTTGGGCCACCTCTCCCTTGGAAGACGAACCCAAGTTTCGGCACCCTTCAATGTGGTTTGGGTGTAGGCCTGCTTACCGTCAGCCTGTTCACAGGCGAAGCCCGGCTGTGAACCGTAAGCATCCAGCACCTTGCCCGCCTCCATCGAAGCCGGACTGGAACCCAACTCCGAGAATAAAGCGGTGTTGCTATTCTCATCCTGAACGTTGTTCCCCTGGAAGACCGTTCGGCCCTTGAATTTCCTTAGGGGACTGCCTTTTGGAAGTTCACTGCCCTTTTCTACACAGATTTCGAAAACACGCCCTACGTGGGCCTTGCGACCCCGTCTGACGGCTTCCGCCGAGACTTCTGCCCATTCTCGGGGATGGTCCATGTCCCAGGCCTTCTTATTCATGAGCTTATCCCACTCTACATCGAGAGATTTTTGGGCATCTGGGTTTTCAGCAAGCTCCTTCTTATTCACAGGCCTAGCAACCATTGCCATGATCATATCCAATTCAGACTTGGTGAACTCGTATGATGCAAGTTTCTCGCGATGTTCACTCTTGAACGGGATCGTAGGCATGGTCGGGAACGGTTCTCCGTTCACATTCGAAACGCTCGTTCCAAGAGGCATAATCTCGAAAATTGTTTTGCCTACCCATCTGAAGGATAACTTCTTGTTCCTCCTACGGGGATTAGTCCACTCATCCTCATCTGCAATGAAGTCCTCTGTTCCCACAGGGATAATCTGATGCAACCTCGTTGGTTTCACCCTTGTCAGAGGCACAGGACAATCCGCGATGTCAGGAGAAAAGAGCTCCCTTCTGGGGGTGCAATGGTATCTTATTAGCTTATTTCCCTTGATTTCCCATCGATCACGAGCGGTACCAATGGGAGCGGCAGGCCTTGAAGACGACGACCCGCCACCTAAAGCTTCTGCACCCTCATGATGCTCTCTCGCAACCTTAGCGGCCTCTTCTGAAATCGCTTTGTCCTTCTGCTTCTTGGATAAGTTCACCCAAATATGAGTAGGGATACTGTCAGGCTTCTTGGAACCTCTGGAACCACCATACCTTCTGCCAAGCGTACCGCCGGAATCGTAATAGCGTTCGCCTTCAGGTAAATCAATCAGAGCTCCCGTTGAAGGATCTATGACTTTGGTTACTTCTACTTTAGCCTCACCGTTCCCAGCGGGTTCATCTGCTTGTTCCGCGTCCTGGTTAGTCAACGACTCGACCACGGGGCGTTCGATAGCATCATGTGCTAGCCCATTACGGACGCGGTTGTACCGATCAACCATAGGAAACATGAATTTTACCATCAGGTACCTTCAATTGATGTACCTTGATAGGTCTGTGGTACTCGTAGAAATCACTTCCATTAAGCTTTGCAATGGGAACCACTAGCATCTCCTCTCGCCAGCGCATTCCTGCTTGAAAGTGATATCCCAAAAAGATCCCGTGTTCCGAAGAGCTCTCGAATCTCTCATAACCTTGAAGCTTTCGCTGTTCTCGTGAACCGGTCCAATAATCAACCCGGCTACCAAAAGGGATCAGTGGTCCAGGGAAGTCTTTTCCGAAGCGAAGGTACCAAGGGGAATATTTCACCCCATTAGGATGACTAATGTTGTGAGCGACACATGCGTGTTGCAATGCATGAGGCCAATATACATGAGCAATACCAGCCTGCTCCAGCTTCGTTCTGGTGCCCTCCGTAACAGTACGAATAGCTCTTTCGGCCATCGCATTGGATTGGTGGATGTAGGCCTTGGAGTGCTCATGTTTCCAGCCTAATTCTTTCACTGCTCCGGTGATCTCCGGTGCATTGTCGCTATAAAACATACCCACTTCTTCGTTATGGGCAACGAAATGATTGAGTGCTTGATAACACTCGTCCTGAGACTTCCGTCCGGAGGGATAGGCCGCGAGGAAACCTGTTGCCACGTCCTTTATAACGAGAGCCAATCGAGAGTCGATGATCTCTTCCTCATTGTCACGGTAAACAACGAGATGGTCACCTGTTAGATGTTCGCCAAATTTCTCAGCCTCAATGAATCTGGAACCATTCGTCTGGTACGATGGTGGCTTGAACATCTTAGCTCGTTGACACGTTGGACAGAACGGGTTCTTGGGGACGTGCGTCATAAGATGATGTTTGGTCTGTGCCTCTTCCCTCAAGGCCTTCTCTCCCTTCGAAAGCTTCGATTTGTCGACAGGAACAGATGAAGGAGGAGGTGGAGGATCAACCTCCTTCGTTTCACCAGCTTCGTCAAAGAGTTCATCCATGTCAAACAGGTCCGATGCATCAGCACCCTCTGGCGGCGCGGGCACAGGCTTCCGCCCGGCATCAGACTTTGACTCACTCTTATGTGACGATGATTTGGCCGCTGGGACTTTTGTCATCTCTTTTTCGGCTCTCTTCTTCTTCACAAAGTCATACATGCTCAGGTCCTCGTCGCTGTCGCCAGTGATCAGGGAAGGAACGAAAGGCAACCTCTTTCCCGAGTTTATCTGAAACCCATGCGACATAAGCAACTTAGATTGTTCCCAGCTCAAGATATCAGTCTCACGAATGGTATAGGCTGTAAGTGACCAGCGATCACCGGTCCACGGCTGAACCTGATGCCAAAGCCTAGGGTGGCAAGATAACAACCGGTCATGCGTGTCATAAACCTTTCCGCTGACCTCCTTGCCGCCCGTGACCTTGATGATCTTGGGTTTGCCGCCGGCCAAACCTTCTCGACGAAAAATTGGGAATTCTTCCTTGCTTTCGACCCAAACAGAACCACCTTGATATCCTCCTAAACCAATTGTGTGATTCATTGATTCTTCATGATTGAGCAGATCACGATGGACACGTTGATTCCCTCCGTGATTGATGCGTATGGTGGTATAGGTATCTCGGAGACCTCGTGATTTCATGAAAGCGATCAGATACTTGGTCAGCTGGGAGTGACGTTCAAGGGCATTCGTTACACCAGCCATCCCACTGAAAACCCAAGCACCGATAATGACATAATCCCTGGCTTCATCACTCTGATCTTGATCATTACCCCCTTCACCCTTCATTCTCCTGGAGTGTTCCGTAGACTTGAACGGTGTCATTCTCAACAACTTATGGCACGAACTCAAACGGAAGTCGCCATTGATCCGAAGTTCACGCGCATACCCCTCAGCATCTTCAAGCGAGAATAATGAAAGTAACTGCTCATTCCCACTAGGCTGGGGCTTCCGCCTCGCAGGCAACGCCACACCTTCCTTCCAAGATTTTAGGTATGGTACATAATCCCTCACATCCATATAAGTCCGTTCTCCGCTAGGAGACTGGAAGTATGGTCTTGAAGATGATCTCCAAACGAAATCAAAACCTTCTTCCATGCATCTGTGTCCCACGGAAAGAACGGAAGGTGTACACGGCAGCACATAAGGATGGCTATCAATGCCGAGGGAAGGAACCGCGATGTCGGATTGTACCTCAGCGGTGCTTGGCCCATTGGCCGTGATGATGTTGATGGGGTTGCGTGATCGGTGGCTCCTCAGCGATCCAAGTTCATCCTTTGGAAACAAGATCCTGTGCACTTCCGGTATCGGCAATCCACTCTATGTCCAAATCCTGGCTTTTAGCTTTTGTAGCAGTGACACAGGTGGCTTCCAGGTGCTTTGGAATGCAGTTGTCACACCCGAACTCAGTGTCACACTCATAGCCGCAGGAAGCTCTAATGCCGGAACCGAAGGCATCCAAAGTGGCCCTCAACATCTTAGCTGAGGTCAACGCATCTTTGATGTCTTGTTGATTCGGTCTGGGAGGTTCCCCACCGAAGGCCTTAAGGTATTTTCTGGACTCAACTGAGGTAGGCAACATTTTGCCGTCAGGAGGTATGCCTATCAACATTGGATCGTCATCAAAACGAATAACTGGCAATGCGCATGAAAAGGTAGATGACCTGTCGTAACAACCATCGGGCGATCCCTTCCGGCATGCGTATGCTGCATCGGCCTGGGTACTCGATGTTGCCGCGATCAATGCCCCTAGGATGCAGACGGCAGCAGGGACTTTCGGTGGTTTTGGCCCCTTTCGCCTATCCGAACCCTTGCTGCCCTTAGAGCCCTTGGACCCCTGAGAGCCTTTCGAGTTGGATCGCTACTTTCTCTCAGGCTTCCCATCTTTTCCCTTGCTGCCCGCGCTTCCTGGTCTCCCTCTACCTCCCTGAGAGCCGCCTGACGTCGCTGGGGCACCCGGCTTTCCAGTGTGTAGGAAGGTACATGCGCTGCCCTTCTTGCAGCGACCACTCTTCCAAAATCTGCATTCACGAGGTTTTCCATCAGAGCTCATAGCTCGACGGACTGCGACCTCTGCCTCCACCCCTTGAATGTGATCGGCCTCTCTTCTCAGGGACTTCATGCTTGTACTTGCACTTATCTCCTTTGTTGCACTTGCCATTCTGAACGAAGTCAAAACAGAATCCCTTAGGGACAAACTTCTTCTTGGGAGCGGGGGCGGATGGTTTACCATCGGCGCCATATTGCTTGGCAATCCGTTCCCGGTTGCGCTCAAGACGCTTGCGACTCAAGTGGTTTGTAGCCGCTTCATACAAAAACTTATAGGTCTTCTCAGGTTGCCCTTGAATAGCCCTTTCATAGATGTTGATGTCATGAGCAAGGTCTTTGCAACGCTTGATCTGCCTATGGAATAAGGGTTCAAGGAAGGCTTCATCAGGGGTGTTCTGGATCCCGGACAGTACGGTTTCCCAGTTGTGCATGAAGGTCTCGAGCTTTTCATTGACCATCTTTACTGACAATAGGTCCTCAAGCTCATAGACAGATCCATGCTGGGCATTCGTCGAAAAGAAGTTGTCCAGCTTAAACAACACTTGTCGACCCCGAACTAACCTCCCTCCATTCGCCTCTCGTTCCTTAAAGGTATCAATTTGCCGAGCAAATGCGCCTTCCAGGATGTTGGTGACCGCCGAAAGCACCTTGGCATCAAGAGTGACGAACCCTTCCGGGTCGCGGAGATCCTCCTCTTTGACGTCTTTCTCCCACACCTTAGAGAGCCAAGTGAAGGCATCGTCAGGCCTGTCAGAGGCAGCAACGACCGCCTCACGAACCCGCAATCTCCAGTTGCGGCAGCTTTCCGGTTGGGGAAATTTAGGGAAGCTGATTTTCTCCGCTTCTTTGACCTTGGGTTTGTCATCTTTCTCGGTCTTATCGCCACGATTATCAACTACTTCACTCATCCGCTTAAGGAGCTTCTTCATAGTCTTCTTGTCAATGCGGGATGAGGAAGAAGGACTAGAACTAGAGCTGCTGCTGCTAGAGCTTGAGGGTGAAGAAGAAGGATCACGTCTTCTTCCTTTGTGGGACTTCTTCTTCTTCTTAGACTTCTTGTCCTTCTTGGATTTCCGTCCTCGATGACCTTTGTCATCGTCATCATCGGGGTCATCATCACCGGGACTACCACCACCATTTGATCTAAGTTCAGGCGGAGGAGTCCGCCTTCCGGCGTCCGTATCATGTTCAGTAGGAGTATCACCGGTATGTTTTGGTGGAGTAGCAATGTGATGGGTGATTCCCGGTGGAGGTCCAAGATTCAATCCCTCTTGAATGCGACCGGCTGCATCTCTAGCTTCGTATTCACGAACCGTGGAAGAAAGTGTGTCGTTCTGCTCGATAAGAAGCTGAGTCTGTTGTTGTTGGGACTGAAGCTGTCGCATCAACTCGTCCAATCTCAAAGACATTTGAGCGACCTCATTTGCTCGTTGATGGTCTGAGTGACGGGCGGAGGTTTCCACCTCGCGAAGACGAAGCTCACGTGCACGTGCTTCCTCAGTTGCCTTTCTAGCAATCTCGGCCTGTCTGGAGGCTTCACGGACAGCGAGTTCCCTCGCGTTTTCAGTTTGGTGGAATTTCTTCTTCACCATGACCCATTTCAGACTTCTGAATTGATAATGCTGTGTTGGCGTTGCCGAGCTCATTTCTCAACCTTGTAACTTCCTCCAAACCCTCACGATACATATGCTGGAGCTGCTCCCGGTGTTCTGCTCCCAGTGCGCCGATAATCTGACTATGACGCGCCTCTGCTGCAAGTTGGACCATAGGAGACATGTCCTGATTCAAGACAACCTGCCGGGCGTCAACGACGTGAAGGTTTTGAGTGAGGCTCTGATTGAGCTGATTGTAACTCGCTGGAGTATTAGGGTTGGGCAACCCCGTATTGGGAGCCAATTGTCCAGGTATTCCTACCGGAGACACACAGGAAAAGGAACCAGGTGTCGTAGGCACTCTTTCAGCTAGCAACGAATATCCCGGAGAGAATACTTCATCGTTCCTAGGTAGAAGTGCCATGTCCAATGGATCATTCGGCACATGTCCAGTTGGCATTAATGGGGGAAACGAATCATCTGCAGCCTCAGTTGCCAAACTGATATCGGATATACCAGTTGGCACTGGTTCTGTAGGTTCACCCATTCCGGATCGACCTGCAGGATACAATGGCTCGACTAGGCTACGGCTGATAACCTATAGATCGTGCAGAAACGCCCGAATAGCACTGCACCTTTTGCTTGAGCCATGCAACAAGGTAAGACGATAGTACAAAATACAGGTACAATCAAAACATCTTTCGCCAGGGCTATGGTGTAGGGGTTTTACCCCCTACACCGCGCGCTTGTGCGCCCCCGACGGTCGCGGAGGACAGCTAGTATCTGTCTCTTTCTTTCTTTCTGCTGGGCGTAGGGGTCGACGTGCGACCCTCAGGCCATTGGCCCGCCCAATCCACCCACTGTATCAGTGAGCGGTTGGCATTGGGGTCCCCAAGCAACGGCAGAAGTGGCATGATATGCCCCCGGATCCTGAGCTGACATCCCCACCCTCAACACTAAACACAAAACAACCCTGGCCTCATCCCCGCGCCCCTACGGCATGTTCCTTAGTTCCTGGTGTCAGCTCTTCGGGATGCCACTTCGTGTTATGAGGCTGCCCCTTTCTGTCTCTCTCTCTCTCTCTCTCCCTCTCTCCCGGCCATAGGGGCCGATCAAAGCTTCCGGGCATCATGCCCACCCGATGTGTCTCTCTCTCTCTCTCTCTCTACGGGGCTTGGGGGTCGCGAAAGCGTCGAGGTCGCTTCCCCCGTGCGCGAGCGCACACCCGTGTCTCTCTCTCTCTCTCTCTTTCTCTCAGGCATCTCTCTCTCTCTCTCTGTTTGCTTTGCTTTGCTTCGGGCATGAGGCACGGGGCACAGGCAGTCCCCATACCCCAGCGTGGATCCACGCAATCTGTCTCTGTCTCTCTCCTTGTGTATGTATGCATGCATGCATGGATGCATGCATGCGTGGATGCACATGCAAATTGTCGAATCTGGGAAAGAGGCTTGAATTGCAACAAGCCCGGCTGCTGCCCTCTTGGCCACCAAAATCGTTTGAGGACTGGACCGGGTCTCTGCCTGATCCAGTTGGCAACATGCTACTGCCGCAAGGATCTGCAGAAGTCATCTGATTACTGGTTCATCTCGAGCGGTCGAGTGTGGCTGCAGGACCCGCATGCTTGCCCGTTGCCGCCTGCGCTGGGGCTTCGGTCGGACTCGCTGCCCTGACGTGCATTGAGCTTCTGGATTTCGGACTGAGTGTCTTGATGGTGCTTTGGCCCTTTGCAGTGCTCCTGCAGTCACCAGGAACACCCACAATAGCGTGAATGGCCCACCTGCGAGCTCCGGCTGCGTCGAGGGGAGTGACCTGCGGCTCTCCCCAACAAAGGAATGGCTGTTTTTGACTGCTCGATTGGCACTTTCGCCTTGATTTCACGATTGGTAACATCCTGCTATTGTCAGTACTGCTCCTGGATCCAAGCTGTGTTGCTCGTCTGGAATTTGTAGCTGCTTACAATTATACATTGCACCCTCTATGCAGCACCTCAGATCCATCCCTTGGAAAGCTGTGGGTGCAGGAACAAGTCGCTTCTTCCTGCCTGCGCTGCCACTGCGTGAGGACTTGGCGGTCTGCCAGGGACATCGGCACAGGAAATCGAAACTCTTGAGAACATCCGCATTCCTCATTTATCCCAAGCCCTGACAGCGGCTGCTTTGAAATCGCTGGCACAACGATCTATGAAGATGATCCCCGCATGATTCCCGTAGCACTGCCGCGCTGCTGACTTCGAAGCCAGCATCCCCTGGCCTCCGCGCGCCGCCTTGTGCGCGATGCTCGCTCGGCGCTGTGCTTCGGGCCGGCCTGTGGAAATGGAGCCAAGCAATTGGAGTTCGGCCGCGGGTCAACACCAAGCTCCCGGCCATGTCCACGATGCTGGCCCTGAGGGAGCGGCTGCCTCCAGCCATTGAGCCAGACACACTCCAGCAGCCAGTCTACTCGTGGCTCAGGGGTTGCAGTCTATGCCAGAAGGCTCTCGAGGCTGAAGAGGCTCAGAATGTCCGATATTGCCCCTGCCCAATGGCCTTTGCTGCTGCGTGCAGCGCGTTCCTGCCGGAGCTGTTTGATATCAGCTTCACGAGAAGACATGTCAGCGTGCTTCAAATGGTAAAGTTGCCCTTGCTTTCGTCATCTACCCCCTCTGCGTCCAAAGCTTCCCACTGCCTCCCAGCGGGCACCAGACCTGCACAAACCTGAAGCCCTTTCAGGATGCCCCATGTTCCCGCCACTATGCTCGGGTCTGATTCGCTTGCGTAGGCACATCACCGGACAGAGCAGCGAGGCTTCTCCAAAGCTCTGCTCCCCAGCAAAACGTTTTGATGACTAACGAATGGGAATGGCAAATGCACCAGCTCCGCACACGCCGCCGTAAACCCTAAACCGTCAGACCCTAAACCCCTAAGCCCTCAACCCTAAACTCCTAAACCCTAAAACCCGGTACCCTAAACCCTAGACCCGTGAACCCAAAAGCCCCGAACCCCAAACCCTACACCCAAAACCTAAACCCCTGAAACCTAAACCCCTAAACCCCGAAACCCTCAACCCGCAAACCCTAATCCCAAAACCGGGCACCCCTTAAACCCTACACCCCTAAAGCCCAAACCCAACCCCCAAACCCGAAACCCCTAAACCCTAAACCCCCAAAACTAAACCCCTAACCTAAACCCTCAACCCTTAAGAATCTAAACACCCCAAAACCCCAAACCCCCAACCCCTAAACCATAAGCTTCTAAACCCCTAACCCAGCATCCCTAAAACCCTACACCCCTGAAGCCAAACCCAAAACCCCCAAACGCCAAACCCCTAAACCCCGAAATCGCCCAGCCCCAAACCCCCAAACCCGAAACCCCTGAAACCCTCAACTCTCAACCCCTGGGAAGCCTAAACACGAAACCCCGAAACCCTAAACCGCCATAAACCCCTAACCACAAACCCTGCACCACCCTGCACCCCTGAAACCCCACACCCCTGAACCCCAAACCCCCCCCCAAAAAAAAAAAACAATAAACCCTAAACCCCGAAAGCCCTACTTACCTCCGCTAGCCCTAAACCCTCAGCCCCTATACCCTAAACCCCGAAGCCCCGAAACCCTTTTTTCCCTAAGCAGCAAATAGATAGACCCGGTGAAGCCCCAAACCCTGGACCGTTGACCCCTCCCTAAACGCCCAAAACCCTGAGCCCTCAACCCTCGAAAACCCAGACCATAAATCCGAAACCCTAACCCCCAAACCATCAACCCTAAACTCCTAAACCCTAAACCCTTAAACCCCAAACCCCAAACCCCGAAAACCCTACCTAACCCTAAGCCTCTACTGTAAACCCTGAACCCACCAACAAACTCAACCCCTAAACCCTCAACCCCTAACAACCAGAACCCTGAACCCCCCAAACCCTAAACCCTAAACTCCTAAACCCGGTACCCTTAAACCTGAAGAACCCAAAACCCCAAACCGTAAACCCCTAAATCCCGACCAAAGCCCCTAAAACCTAAACCCCTTAAGGCCTCAACCCCTAAAATCCCAAACCCTAAACCCCGAAGCGCTAAACCCCCAAACCCCAAACCCTAAAATCCTAAACCCGGCACCTTTAAAACCCAACAACCCTGAACGAAACCCTCAACCTTGATACTTAAGCCCCTAACACCCCAAACCCCCGAACCCCTAAACCCTAAAACCCCACTCAACCTGAGGCCCCCAAAAGCCCTAAAACTCCAAACCGCTAAAGCCCTAAACCCTGAGCCCCTAGCACCCCAAACCCCCAAACCCCGAAACCCCAAACCCTAACATCAAAACCATACTCAACCCTGAGCCCCTAACCCCCAAAGCCCCAACCCCGAAACCCTAAACCCCAACACCCCAGACCCCATCCCTCAGCCCCTTAAAGCATCCTTATTATGCCCTAAACCCCTAAAGCCCTAAACCCTAAGCCCCTAACACCCCAAACCCCGAAACCCCAAACCCTAACATCAAAACCATACTCAACCCTGAGCCCCTAACCCCCAAAGCCCCAACCCCGAAACCCTAAACCCCAACACCCCAGACCCCATCCCTCAGCCCCTAAAAACATCCTTATTATGCCCTAAACCCCTAAAGCCCTAAACCCTAAGCCCCTGACACCCCAAACCCCCAAACCCCCAAACCCCAAACCCTAACATCAAAACCATACTCAACCCTGAGACCCTAACCCCCAAAGCCCCAACCCCGAAACCCTAAACCCCAACACCCCAGACCCCATCCCTCAGCCCCTAAAAACATCCTTATTATGCCCTAAACCCCTAAAGCCCTAAACCCTAAGCCCCTAACACCCCAAACCCCCAAACCCCGAAACCCCAAACCCTAACATCAAAACCATACTCAACCCTGAGCCCCTAACCCCCAAAGCCCCAACCCCGAAACCCTAAACCCCAACACCCCAGACCCCACCCCTCAGCCCCTAAAAACATCCTTATCATGCCCTAAACCCCTAAAGCCCTAAACCCTAAGCCCCTAACACCCCAAACCCCCAAACCCCGAAACCCTAACATCAAAACCATACTCAACCCTGAGCCCCTAACCCCCAAAGCCCCAACCCCGAAACCCTAAACCCCAACACCCCAGACCCCATCCCTCAGCCCCTAAAAACATCCTTATTATGCCCTAAACCCTAAAGCCCTAAACCCTAAGCCCCTAACACCCCAAACCCCCAAACCCCGAAACCCCAAACCCTAACATCAAAACCATACTCAACCCTGAGCCCCTAACCCCCAAAGCCCCAACCCCGAAAACCTAAACCCCAACACCCCAGACCCCATCCCTCAGCCCCTAAAAACATCCTTATTATGCCCTAAACCCCTAAAGCCCTAAACCCTAAGCCCCTAACACCCCAAACCCCCAAACCCCGAAACCCCAAACCCTAACATCAAAACCATACTCAACCCTGAGCCCCTAACCCCCAAAGCCCCAACCCCGAAACCCTAAACCCCAAAACCCCAGACCCCATCCCTCAGCCCCTAAAAACATCCTTATTATGCCCTAAACCCCTAAAGCCCTAAACCCTGAGCCCCTAGCACCCCAAACCCCAAACCCTAACATCAAAACCATACTCAACCCTGAGCCCCTAACCCCCAAAGCCCCAACCCCGAAACCCTAAACCCCAAAACCCCAGACCCCATCCCTCAGCCCCTAAAAACATCCTTATTATGCCCTAAACCCCTAAAGTTCCTAAAGCCCTAAACCCTGAGCCCCTAGCACCCCAAACCCCCAAACCCCGAAACCCCAAACCCTAACATCAAAACCATACTCAACCCTGAGCCCCTAACCCCCAAAGCCCCAACCCCGAAACCCTAAACCCCAAAACCCCAGACCCCAGCCCTCAGACCCTAAAAACATCCTTATTATGCCCTAAACCCCTAAAGCCCTAAACCCTGAGCCCCTAGCACCCCAAACCCCAAACCCTAAAATCAAAGACGGGAAACCCATCAAAAAAAAACTTTTTTGAATCAAAAAAAACTTTCCTCAAAAATCAAAAAAAACTTTTTAGCCAATCAAAAAACTTTTTCCCAATCAAAAAAAAACTTTCTCTACCAGTTTACAGGCAAGCCTAGGAGAATCCGGACATTTCGTCCCCATCAAAAAAAACTTTCAGTACTAGTCGTAGTCGTAGTAGTAGTAGTAGGCGTCGTCGTAGTACTACTAGTAGTAGTAATAGTAGTAATAGTAGTAGTAGTAGTAATAGTAATAATAGTAGTGGTGGTAGTAGTAGTCGTAGTAGTCGTAGTAGCAGTCGTAGTACTAGTACTAGTTGTAGTAGTAGTAGTAGAGGTACTAGTACTATTTGTGCTAATAGTGATAAAAGTAGAATTAGTCAAAGTAGTAGTAACAGTGGTAGTAGTCGTCGTCGTTGTCGGAGGTAGTAGTAGTAGTAGTAGAGGTAGTAGTACTATTTGTGCTAATAGTGATAAAAGTAGAATTAGTCAAAGTAGTAGTAACAGTGGTAGTAGTCGTCGTCGTTGTCGGAGGTAGTAGTAGTAGTAGTAGTAGTAGTACTAGTAGCACTAGCACTAGCTGTAGTAGTAGTAGCAGTAGTAGTAGCAGAAGTGGTAATGGTCCTCGTAGACACGGCCATGGGTGCATCCTCAGAGAGGAGAGAGAGAGAGAGAGAGAAGCGTGCCCATCTGCGAAGACGCAGCAACGGACCAAGAAGTACAGCTTTAGTCATGGCAGCAGTAATAGTAGTAGTAGTAGTTGTTGTAGTAGTCGTCGTCGTAGTAGTAGTAGTAGCCTATGCTAGTAGTAGTAGTAGTAGTAGCAGTAGTAGTAGTAGTCGTCGTAGTGGTAGTGGTACTGGTAGCAGTACGGTTGATAATATAAATCCTGCATTACCCATAATAAGGAATATACCATAATTCCCATAGTTTAGGGTTCTTAAGTTAATGCAGGATATATATCATCAACACTAGTAGTAGTACTAGTAGTAGTAGTAGTAGTAGTCGTAGTAGTAGTGGTAGTAGTAGTAGTAGTGGTAGTGGTAGTGGTAGTGGTAGTAGTAGTAGTAGTAGTAGTAGTCGGGGTGCTGGTGGTGGTGGTGGTGGTGGCCTTCCTTCCTTTCCTTCCTTTCCTTCCTTTCCTTCCTTTCCTTCCTTTCCTTCCTTTCCTTCCTTTCCTTCCTTTCCTTCCTGCCATCCGTCCTTCCTTCTTTCCTTCCTTCCTTCCTAGTAGTAGTAGAAGTAGTAGTAGTAGTAGTAGTAGAAGTAGTGGCAGTAGTAATAGTCGCGGTGCTGGTGGTGGTGGTGGTGGTGGTGGTGGTGGTGGCCTTCCTTCCTTTCCTTCCTTTCCTTGCTGCCTTCCGTCCTTCCTTCTTTCCTTCCTTCCTTCCTTCCTTTCTTCCTTCCTTTTTCCTTCCTTCCTTCCTTCCTTCCTTCCTCCCTCTCCTCGCCTTCCTTCCCTCCTTCCTTCCTCCCTCTCTCTTCTCGCCTTCCTTCTTTCCTTCCTTCCTTCCTTCCTCCCTGCCTTCCTTCCTTCCTGCCGTCCTTTCGTCCATACTCCCTTCTTTTCTTGTGTGACAAAGGGAAAGCTTTTTTTTGATTGGAGAAAAGTTTTTTTTGATTCAAAAAGTGTTTTTTGATGCAAAAAAAAAATTTTGATGCGCATCCCTAAAATCAAAGCCATACTCAACCCTGAGCCCCTAACCCCCAAAGCCCCAACCCCGAAACCCTAAACCCCAAAACCCCAGACCCCAAAAAACATCCTTATTATGCCCTAAACCCCTAAAGTTCCTAAAGCCCTAAACCCTGAGCCCCTAGCACCCCAAACCCCCAAACCCCGAAACCCCAAACCCTAACATCAAAACCATACTCAACCCTGAGCCCCTAACCCCCAAAGCCCCAACCCCGAAACCCTAAACCCCAACACCCCAGACCCCATCCCTCAGCCCCTAAAAACATCCTTATTATGCCCTAAACCCCTAAAGCCCTAAACCCTAAGCCCCTAACACCCCAAACCCCCAAACCCCGAAACCCCAAACCCTAACATCAAAACCATACTCAACCCTGAGCCCCTAACCCCCACAGCCCCAACCCCGAAACCCTAAACCCCAAAACCCCAGACCCCATCCCTCAGCCCCTAAAAACATCCTTATTATGCCCTACACCCCTAAAGTTCCTAAAGCCCTAAACCCTGAGCCCCTAGCACCCCAAACCCCAAACCCTAAAATCAAAGCCATACTCAACCCTGAGCCCCTAACCCCCAAAGCCCCAACCCCGAAACCCTAAACCCCAAAACCCCAGACCCCATCCCTCAGCCCCTAAAAACATCCTTATTATGCCCTAAACCCCTAAAGTTCCTAAAGCCCTAAACCCTGAGCCCCTAGCACCCCAAACCCCCAAACCCCGAAACCCCAAACCCTAACATCAAAACCATACTCAACCCTGAGCCCCTAACCCCCAAAGCCCCAACCCCGAAACCCTAAACCCCAACACCCCAGACCCCATCCCTCAGCCCCTAAAAACATCCTTATTATGCCCTAAACCCCTAAAGCCCTAAACCCTAAGCCCCTAACACCCCAAACCCCCAAACCCCGAAACCCCAAACCCTAACATCAAAACCATACTCAACCCTGAGCCCCTAACCCCCACAGCCCCAACCCCGAAACCCTAAACCCCAACACCCCAGACCCCATCCCTCAGCCCCTTAAAGCATCCTTATTATGCCCTAAACCCCTAAAGCCCTAAACCCTAAGCCCCTAACACCCCAAACCCCGAAACCCCAAACCCTAACATCAAAACCATACTCAACCCTGAGCCCCTAACCCCCAAAGCCCCAACCCCGAAACCCTAAACCCCAACACCCCAGACCCCATCCCTCAGCCCCTAAAAACATCCTTATTATGCCCTAAACCCCTAAAGCCCTAATCCCTAAGCCCCTAACACCCCAAACCCCCAAACCCCGAAACCCCAAACCCTAAAATCAAAGCCCTACTCAACCCTGAGCCCCTAAACCCTAAAGCCCCAACCCCGAAACCCTACACCCCAAAACCCCAGACCCCATCCCTCAGCCCCTAAAACATCCTTATTATGCCCTAAACCCTAAGCCCCTAACACCCCAAACCCCCAAACCCCGAAACCCCAAACCCTAACATCAAAACCACACTCAACCCTGAGCCCCTAACCCCCAAAGCCATAAACCCTTGTGACAATCATTGCCCTCGCTGCCAGACTCAGCCTCTCCCTCGGCCGCGTTTTGCTTCTTGCTGCCTCGACCGTCCTTGAGGCATGCTGCGATGTACAGCACAGGGTTTAGGGTTTTTGGGGTTTGTAATGTAGAACCGAACAAGCCGGGACATGAACCTATAGAATGTGCGAAAAGATTGAGACGATAGGATGTTAGGTGGAGCTTGAAAGTCGGATTGGGACTTTACGGGCCTTGCTCCTGCAGCTGCTGCCATGGTGCAGAACCGATGCCCTAGACTAAATCATGTGATATCATGCCACGTGAGGTTGACTCCGAATGCCGCACCAGTACTGAACCCACCGCTAGTCGCCCTCTCAATAGACCAAGTCCAGCACGATAAACACGCAAGTTCCTTGGACGCCGTGTCCCAAGCCCTTCGACCCCGAAGCCTATGCAACACAAGTTCATCGGTTGCAAACCCGAACTGCGTTCGAGCACTGAGCCTTATGCCCCCTTATTCCCCTTTAGCAAGCCCTCTTGAAGGACATGGCCTTTCGCGCGAGGTTTCCGCGGTGGATGGCCTCTGGTCAGGTGCAGGCCGCCAAGGCTTGAGATGCCTACGCTGCAGGAATGGAAGCATGACGGTCCTGGATCTTCGTGGCTGCTTCCTCTTCTCTCTTGCTTTGAGCTGCCTGGCGCAGGGCACCACTACTAGAAGACTCAGTCTTTGGCTTTGTCAGTCCGCATCGCCATGTCAAAGCATCTTCCCAAACCGTAGCAAATGTGCGTATCATTGAACCGTCCCAAGCGACAAACACAGATGAAGCCAATGCCCAGAGAGCCTGGGCAACTTTCTCCCGCTCCTCCTGCGTTCAGCCACTGCCGTGCCAAACTTCAAATTCAGTGGGCGGTCCAGCAACGTGCAGACACTCCGCTGTTGTGCTCCACAACTGTGTCAGAGTGAAAGAAAAGGTCGTCACATCCAGGCAAGACTTTTGGCACATTGACCGTATAACATGGTGGTTCTGGTGCGAACACCTGCAGCCCCGAAGCTCAGGCGGCTCTCACAACGAAGGGCACAGCATCTAGCGCCTAGAACTAGAGGCAGCTTAAATCTTCATCCTGTTTGCTTGGAGCTTCCTACCACATTGTCGGAGTCTTTCATAAGGCTTTTTACAAAGCCAGCTTCTTTTCCAGGCAAGCCGAAACCAAGAAACAGCAAGCCCTCTACATCCCGTGCTCGGCACGCGGCCTTCGTTGCTTGATCCGGCTGCTTGCTGCGGCCGTCCTGGACATTGAGACTGCACAGACTTTGTCGTATGCTTGGGCTGAAGAGATCCTTGACGAAACAGCCGGGGGCACAAGCGCCCAGATCAGGGTTGTACCGCATCACAGGGCGTCAAAAAAGTCTACATCGTTCTCGTCCGAACCTCGTCCGAACACCCGAAGCCCCGAAGCCCTCATTCAGCCGAAGTGGCCTTTCGGGCGAGGTTGCCTCGGTGGATGGCCTGCTTGAGCGGAATGTCGTTCACAGCTCCACTTTGAATTAGGAGGGCTTCAACCATCACTTCAGTTTGCCTCTCACAACGAATGCGCATCCAGAGTCTAGAGCTGCAGGAAAACGACGCAAAAAGAGCCTGAATCTTCGTGGCTGCCTCCTCCTCCTGTTTGCTGGGAGCTTCCTGGCACACTGTCAGAGTCTTTCACGAGGCTGCTTGCAACACTGATCCCTGTGCATCTGTTGCCCAGCATGGTGCCTTCGCGGCTTTCTCCGGCTGCTTGCTGCGGCCGTCCTGCTGATCTTTATTTGGCGAAGCTGTGCTGCTGCTGGACATCAACATGCACAGACCGTTGCTGTGTGCCTACGACTTTGTGCATCGGAAGAGATCCTTGACTAATTAACTGGGGCACGAGAGCCTAAGCGGGGGTTGAGGGCACAGTCTGATGTCTGATGTTCAAGTTCAGAGAAGGCGGATTTCACATCTAGGCGTGACCTTTGCAAAGCAACCACATGACAAGGCGTGAGCGGAACTTTACATCGTTTCTCGTCCCAACCACGACCGAACAACTGAAGCCCCGAACCCCTCGTCCAGCCAGCTTGCAAACCCTCAAAGCAGTGGCCTTTCGGGCGAGGTTGCCCCGATGGATTGCCTGTCCGCAAGGATCGTCACTGGCAGCTTCGCTTTGGAATAAACAGCGCTCCAGGCGCTGGAGTTTGGCGGTAGGCGATAAACAAAGCGCCTAGAGCTGCAGGATTTCAACTCAAAGGGAGCCTGAATCTTCGTGGCCGCTTCCTCCTCCTGCTTGCTCTGACTTTCCTGGCACATTGGCAAGAAGTCTTTCACGCCCAACACCTTTCTACTCCAGCCACCAACGTTGTTAGGCTACCTGACAAGCGCGCTTGCAGTTCATGCCGGCGGAGGACAAGCACCAAACAACCCGAAAAAAGGCAACAATGAGCCCTCTACATCCCTTGCTCGGCACGCGGCCTTCGTTGCTTGATCCGGCTGCTTGCTGCGGCCGTCCTGGACGTTGAGACTGCACAGACTTTGTCGTATGCTTGGGCTGAAGAGATCCTTGACGAAACAGCCGGGGGCACAAGCGCCCAGATCAGGGTTGTACCGCATCACAGGGCGTCAAAAAAGTCTACATCGTTCTCGTCCGAACCTCGTCCGAACACCCGAAGCCCCGAAGCCCTCATTCAGCCGAAGTGGCCTTTCGGGCGAGGTTGCCTCGGTGGATGGCCTGCTTGAGCGGAATGTCGTTCACAGCTCCACTTTGAATTAGGAGGGCTTCAACCATCACTTCAGTTTCCCTCTCACAACGAATGCGCATCCAGAGTCTAGAGCTGCAGGAAAACGACGCAAAAAGAGCCTGAATCTTCGTGGCTGCCTCCTCCTCCTGTTTGCTGGGAGCTTCCTGGCACACTGTCAGAGTCTTTCACGAGGCTGCTTGCAACACTGATCCCTGTGCATCTGTTGCCCAGCATGGTGCCTTCGCGGCTTTCTCCGGCTGCTTGCTGCGGCCGTCCTGCTGATCTTGATTTGGCGAAGCTGTGCTGCTGCTGGACATCAACATGCACAGACCGTTGCTGTGTGCCTACGACTTTGTGCATCGGAAGAGATCCTTGACTAATTAACTGGGGCACGAGAGCCTAAGCGGGGGTTGAGGGCACAGTCTGATGTCTGATGTTCAAGTTCAGAGAAGGCGGATTTCACATCTGGGCGTGACCTTTGCAAAGCAACCACATGACAAGAGCGGAACTTTACATCGTTTCTCGTCCCAACCACGACCGAACAACTGAAGCCCCGAACCCCTCGTCCAGCCAGCTTGCAAACCCTCAAAGCAGTGGCCTTTCGGGCGAGGTTGCCCCGATGGATTGCCTGTCCGCAAGGATCGTCACTGGCAGCTTCGCTTTGGAATAAACAGCGCTTCAGGCGCTGGAGTTTGGCGGGCCTAAGGACGATAAACAAAGCGCCTAGAGCTGCAGGATTTCAACTCAAAGGGAGCCTGAATCTTCGTGGCCGCTTCCTCCTCCTGCTTGCTCTGAGCTTCCTGGCACATTGGCAAGAAGTCTTTCACGCCCAACACCTTTCTACTCCAGCCACCAACGTTGTTAGGCTACCTGACAAGCGCGCTTGCAGTTCATGCCGGCGGAGGACAAGCACCAAACAACCCGAAAAAAGGCAACAATGAGCCCTCTACATCCCTTGCTCGGCACGCGGCCTTCGTTGCTTGATCCGGCTGCTTGCTGCGGCCGTCCTGGACGTTGAGACTGCACAGACTTTGTCGTATGCTTGGGCTGAAGAGATCCTTGACGAAACAGCCGGGGGCACAAGCGCCCAGATCAGGGTTGTACCGCATCACAGGGCGTCAAAAAAGTCTACATCGTTCTCGTCCGAACCTCGTCCGAACACCCGAAGCCCCGAAGCCCTCATTCAGCCGAAGTGGCCTTTCGGGCGAGGTTGCCTCGGTGGATGGCCTGCTTGAGCGGAATGTCGTTCACAGCTCCACTTTGTAGGAGGCTTCAACCATCACTTCAGTTTCCCTCTCACAACGAATGCGCATCCAGAGTCTAAAGGAAAACGACGCAAAAAGAGCCATCTTCGTGGCTGCCTCCTCCTCCAAGCTACCGCACACTGTCAGAGTCTTTCACGAGGCTGCTTGCAACACTGATCCCTGCCTTTGCCCAGCATGGTGCCTTCGGCTTTCTCCGGCTGCTTGCTGCGGCCGTCCTGCATCTTGATTTGGCGAAGCTGTGACTGCTGGAATCAACATGCACAACCGTTGCCCTACGACTTTGTGCATCCCTTGACTAATTAACTGGGGCACCAGCCTAAGCGGGGGTTGAGGGCACAGTCTGATGCTGATGTTCAAGCAGAGAAGGCGGATTTCCATCTGGGCGTCAAAGCAGCACATGACAAGGCGTGAGCGGACCTTTACATCGTTTCTCGTCCCAACCACGACCGAACAACTGAAGGAACCCCTTCCAGCCGGCAAACCCTCAAAGCAGTGGCCTTTCGGGCGAGGAGATGGTGCCTGTCCGCAAGGATGTCATTGGCAGCTTCGCTTTGAATAAACCGCTTGCTGGAGTTTGGCGGGCCTAAGGACGATAAACAAAGCGCCTAGAGCTGAGGATTTCAACTCAAAGGGAGCCTGAATCTTCTGGCTCCTGCTTGCTCGCTTCCTGGCACATTGGCAAGAAGTCTTCCACGCCCAACAGCGCTACTCGAGCCACCAAGGTTGTCAGGCTACCCGCTGCTCGCTTGCAGTTCATGCCGGCGGAGGACAAGCACCAAACAACCCGAAGGACAATGAGCCCGATAAACGCGGCCTTCGCTGCTTGATCCGGCTGCTTGCTGCGGCCGCCTGCACGTTGAGACTGCACAGACTTTGTCGTATGCTTGGGCTGAAGAGATCCTTGACGAAACAGCCGGGGGCACAAGCGCCCAGATCAGGGTTGTACCGCATCACAGGGCGGATTTACATCGTTCTCGTCCGAACCTCGTCCGAACACCCGAAGCCCCGAAGCCCTCAGGTTGCCTCGGTGGATGGCCTGCTTGAGCGGAATGTCGTTCACAGCTCCACTTTGAATTAGGAGGGCTTCATCTTCAGTTTCCCTCTCACAACGAATGCGCATCCAGAGTCTAGAGCTGCAGGAAAACGACGCAAAAAGAGCCTGAATCTTCGTGGCTGCCTCCTCCTCCTGTTTGCTGGGAGCTTCCTGGCACACTGTCAGAGTCTTTCACGAGGCTGCTTGCAACAAGCATGGTGCCTTCGCGGCTCTCCGGCTGCTTGCTGCGGCCGTCCCTGATCTTGATTTGGCGAAGCTGTGCTGCGCTGGACATCAACATGCACAGACCGCTGCTGTGTGCCTACGACTTTGTTCGGAAGAGATCCTTGACTAATTAACTGGGGCACGAGAGCCTAAGCGGGGGTTGAGGGCACAGTCTGATGTCTGATGTTCAAGTTCAGAGAAGGCGGATTTCACATCTGGGCGTGACCTTTGCAAAGCAACCACAGACAAGGCGTGAGCGGACCTTTACATCGTTTCTCGTCCCAACCACGAAACAACTGAAGCCCCGAACCCCTCGTCCAGCCAGCTTGCAAACCCTCAAAGCAGTGGCCTTTCGGGCGAGGTTGCCCCGATGTATTGCCTGTTCGCACGGATCGTCACTGGCAGCTTCGCTTTGGAATAAACAGCGCTTCAGGCGCTGGAGTTTGGCGGGCCTAAGGACGATAAACAAAGCGCCTAGAGCTGCAGGATTTCAACTCAAAGGGAGCCTGAATCTTCGTGGCCGCTTCCTCCGCTTGCTCTGAGCTTCCTGGCACATTGGCAAGAAGTCTTCCACGCCCAACACCTTTCTACTCGAGCCACCAAGGTTGTCAGGCTACCCGACAAGCTCGCTTGCAGTTCATGCCGGCGGAGAACAAGCACCAAACAACCCGAAAAAAGGCAACAATGAGCCCTCTACATCACTTGCTCGGCACGCGGCCTTTGCTGCTTGATCCGGCTGCTTGCTGCGGCCGTCCTGGACGTTGAGACTGCACAGACTTTGTCGCGCGCTTACAACTTTGGGCGGGCTGAACAGAGGTCTGTCCCTGGGGGTTTCCCGGGAACTGCTTTGTGTTCAGGACTTCGGAGGTTGGAATTTGAACCTCGCTTTGGAACTTCGCGGGGGGGAAATAACGACACTATGATGACGACATGACGATGACGACATGATGGTGCGGATAGGATCGAGCAGCCGAGCATCGCAACATTTTGGCTGCGCACTGGGTTCACAAGAATCCTGGCCTGAACAATGTCTTACGTGCACTTAAAGTGCACAAAAGAAAAGGCCGAGGCTGTCGCAAGCCTAGTGACTCTTTCGGACGGCCTCTGTGAGAGGACTAAACAAGCTGAGGTGCCGTCATGCTCACTGCCGAGCCTTCAAGCCAAAACCCCCTGAACAGTAAACACACAAGAACGACCGTAGACCTCAAGCCTTGAACCCGTCTCAGACTCTAAACCCCAAAACTGCCAAAAACCGAGACTGTCAATTATCTCTGTCTTTCTCGGTGTACGAAGTTCTGCAAATACCAGCGAATTTGCTCGTCTGTTGCAAATTTAGCGTGAAACGCATGGTTGTCTTGATGTACTGCGGTACTTCTCCGCACTCGCACACGACAAACCTCGAGTTGTTGCATGTTTTGTTTCAGGCATCAACACAAGAAACCCCAGAACTTTCAACGGAAACACAACAAAAAGCCACGACTATCCGGATTCTGTACCAAGTGCTGCAAATACCAATAATTCGGTGCCCTATTGCGAATACATCATGGAACCCAAGGGTTTCGTGATGTTTTCCAGTCTTACTCCGCACTCCACAAAACAAAGCCTCGAGTTTTCGCATGTTTTCCGTGTTAGAATGATGCCTGAACCTTGCTTTCCAACATCTTTGCGCACGCACCTCCCAGCTACAAGTACGGCGAAGGCAACATGTTCCGAATGTCGTAGCTCTGCTGTGAAAGTGCAAAATCACCGGTATTTGCAATACTTTCGAGCTCTTGCAACAACTTCTTCTGAAGAGATCCTTGACGAAACAGCCGGGGGCACAAGCGCCCAGATCAGGGTTGTACCGCATCACAGGGCGTCAAAAAAGTCTACATCGTTCTCGTCCGAACCTCGTCCGAACACCCGAAGCCCCGAAGCCCTCATTCAGCCGAAGTGGCCTTTCGGGCGAGGTTGCCTCGGTGGATGGCCTGCTTGAGCGGAATGTCGTTCACAGCTCCACTTTGAATTAGGAGGGCTTCAACCATCACTTCAGTTTCCCTCTCACAACGAATGCGCATCCAGAGTCTAGAGCTGCAGGAAAACGGCGCAAAAAGAGCCTGAATCTTCGTGGCTGCCTCCTCCTCCTGTTTGCTCGGAGCTTCCTGGCACACTGTCAGAGTCTTTCACGAGGCTGCTTGCAACACTGATCCCTGTGCATCTGTTGCCCAGCATGGTGCCTTCGCGGCTTTCTCCGGCTGCTTGCTGCGGCCGTCCTGCTGATCTTGATGTGGCGAAGCTGCGCTGCTGCTGGACATCAACATGCACAGACCGTTGCCGTGTGCCTACGACTTTGTGCATCGGAAGAGATCCTTGACTAATTAGCTGTGGCACGAGAGCCTATCGGGGGGTTGAGGGCATAGTCTGATGTCTGATGTTCAAGTTCAGAGAAGGCGGATTTCACATCTGGGCGTGACCTTTGCAAAGCAACCACATGACAAGGCGTGAGCGGAACTTTACATCGTTTCTCGTCCCAACCACGACCGAACAACTGAAGCCCCGAACCCCTCGTCCAGCCAGCTTGCAAACCCTCAAAGCAGTGGCCTTTCGGGCGAGGTTGCCCCGATGCATTGCCTGTTCGCACGGATCGTCACTGGCAGCTTCGCTTTGGAATAAACAGCGCTTCAGGCGCTGGAGTTTGGCGGGCCTAAGGACGATAAACAAAGCGCCTAGAGCTGCAGGATTTCAACTCAAAGGGAGCCTGAATCTTCGTGGCCGCTTCCTCCTCCTGCTTGCTCTGACTTTCCTGGCACATTGGCAAGAAGTCTTCCACGCCCAACACCTTTCTACTCGAGCCACCAAGGTTGTCAGGCTACCGGACAAGCTCGCTTGCGGTTCATGCCGGCGGAGGACAAGCACCAAACAATCCGAAAAAAGGCAACAATGAGCCCTCTACATCCCTTGCTCGGCACGCGGCCTTTGCTGCTTGATCCGGCTGCTTGCTGCGGCCGTCCTGGACGTTGAGACTGCACAGACTTTGTCGTATGCTTGGGCTGAAGAGATCCTTGACGAAACAGCCGGGGGCACAAGCGCCCAGATCAGGGTTGTACCGCATCACAGGGCGTCAAAAAAGTCTACATCGTTCTCGTCCGAACCTCGTCCGAACACCCGAAGCCCCGAAGCCCTCATTCAGCCGAAGTGGCCTTTCGGGCGAGGTTGCCTCGGTGGATGGCCTGCTTGAGCAGAATGTCGTTCACAGCTCCACTTTGAATTAGGAGGGCTTCAACCATCACTTCAGTTTCCCTCTCACAACGAATGCCCATCCAGAGTCTAGAGCTGCAGGAAAACGACGCAAAAAGAGCCTGAATCTTCGTGGCTGCCTCCTCCTCCTGTTTGCTCGGAGCTTCCTGGCACACTGTCAGAGTCTTTCACGAGGCTGCTTGCAACACTGATCCCTGTGCATCTGTTGCCCAGCATGGTGCCTTCGCGGCTTTCTCCGGCTGCTTGCTGCGGCCGTCCTGCTGATCTTGATTTGGCGAAGCTGTGCTGCTGCTGGACATCAACATGCACAGACCGTTGCCGTGTGCCTACGACTTTGTGCATCGGAAGAGATCCTTGACTAATTAGCTGTGGCACGAGAGCCTATCGGGGGGTTGAGGGCATAGTCTGATGACTGATGTTCAAGTTCAGAGAAGGCGGATTTCACATCTGGGCGTGACCTTTGCAAAGCAACCACATGACAAGGCGTGAGCGGAACTTTACATCGTTGCTCGTCCCAACCACGCCCAACCTACCGAAGCTCCGAACCCCTCATCCAGCCAGCTTGCAAACCCTGAAAGCAGTGGCCTTTCGGGCGAGGTTGCCCCGATGTATTGCCTGTTCGCACGGATCGGCACTGCAGAGCGCTTGAAGCGTTGGAGTTTGGCAGGCCTAACGACTGTAAACAAGTCGCCTAGAGCTGCAGGATTTCAACTCAAAGGGAGCCTGAATCTTCGTGGCCGCGTCCTCCTCCTGCTTGCTCTGGGCTTCCTGGCACAGTGCCAGAGTCTTTCAAAAAGCTGTTCACACAGCCTACTTCCCACCGAAACAACACAAGTGCTGAAGCTCAAGCATAAAGCAACCCGAAACCAAGCAACAAGGACCCGCTGCATCGTTGCTCGACACGGGGCCTTCGCCGCTTTCTCCGGCTGCTTGCTACGGCCGTCCTGCTGATCTTGATTTGGCGAAGTTGTGATGCTGCTGCAGGTCAAGAATACACGTAATGTCAGATAATTTTGTCGCGGGCTTACGCTTACGACTTTGGCATCGGAAGAGATCCTCGACGAATCAGCTGGGGCATTGAAAGCCTAGGTTGGGGTTGAGGTCAAAAATCTGCACAGTTGAGCGAACCTCGCCCCCCTTCCCGTTGCAAAACGACGCAACCGCATGACGGGGCTTCTTGGCCCAACCTACCGAAGCTCCGAACCCCTCATCCAGCCAGCTTGCAAACCCTGAAAGCAGTGGCCTTTCGGGCGAGGTTGCCCCGATGTATTGCCTGTTCGCACGGATCGGCACTGCAGAGCGCTTCAAGCGTTGGAGTTTGGCGGGCCTAACGACTGTAAACAAGTCGCCTAGAGCTGCAGGATTTCAACTCAAAGGGAGCCTGAATCTTCGTGGCCGCTTCCTCCTCCTGCTTGCTCTGGGCTTCCTGGCACAGTGCCAGAGTCTTTCACAAAGCTGTTCACGCAGCCTACTTCCCACCGAAACAACACAAGTGCTGAAGCTCAAGCACAAAGCAACCCGAAACCAAGCAACAAGGACCCGCTGCATCGTTGCTCGACACGGGGCCTTCGCCGCTTTCTCCGGCTGCTTGCTACGGCCGTCCTGCTGATCTTGATTTGACGAAGTTGTGATGCTGCTGCAGGTCAAGAATACACGTAATGTCAGATAATCTTGTCGCGGGCTTACGCTTACGACTTTGGCATCGGAAGAGATCCTCGACGAATCAGCTGGGGCATTGAAGCCTAGGTTGGGGTTGAGGTCAAAAATCTTCACAGTTGAGCGAACCCCGCCCCCCTTCCCGTTGCAAAACGACGCAACCGCATGACGGGGCTTCTTGGCCCAACCTACCGAAGCTCCGAACCCCTCATCCAGCCAGCTTGCAAACCCTGAAAGCAGTGGCCTTTCGGGCGAGGTTGCCCCGATGTATTGCCTGTTCGCACGGATCGGCACTGTAGAGCGCTTCAAGCGTTGGAGTTTGGCGGGCCTAACGACTGTAAACAAGTCGCCTAGAGCTGCAGGATTTCAACTCAAAGGGAGCCTGAATCTTCGTGGCCGCTTCCTCCTCCTGCTTGCTCTGGGCTTCCTGGCACAGTGCCAGAGTCTTTCACAAAGCTGTTCACACAGCCTACTTCCCACCGAAACAACACAAGTGCTGAAGCTCAAGCATAAAGCAACCCGAAACCAAGCAACAAGGACCCGCTGCATCGTTGCTCGACACGGGGCCTTCGCCGCTTTCTCCGGCTGCTTGCTACGGCCGTCCTGCTGATCTTGATTTGACGAAGTTGTGATGCTGCTGCAGGTCAAGAATACACGTAATGTCAGATAATTTTGTCGCGGGCTTACGCTTACGACTTTAGCATCGGAAGAGATCCTCGACGAATCAGCTGGGGCATTGAAGCCTAGGTTGGGGTTGAGGTCAAAAATCTTCACAGTTGAGCGAACCCCGCCCCCCTTCCCGTTGCAAAACGACGCAACCGCATGACGGGGCTTCTTGGCCCAACCTACCGAAGCTCCGAACCCCTCATCCAGCCAGCTTGCAAACCCTGAAAGCAGTGGCCTTTCGGGCGAGGTTGCCCCGATGTATTGCCTGTTCGCACGGATCGGCACTGCAGAGCGCTTCAAGCGTTGGAGTTTGGCGGGCCTAACGACTGTAAACAAGTCGCCGAGAGCTGCAGGATTTCAACTCAAAGGGAGCCTGAATCTTCGTGGCCGCTTCCTCCTCCTGCTTGCTCTGGGCTTCCTGGCACAGTGCCAGAGTCTTTCACGAGGCTGCTTGCGGAGCCAGTAATTCTGTGGCTTCGAAATCTCGACACCAAGCAACAATGAGCCCTCTGCATCCGTTGTTCTGAGGAATGCCTTGGCCGCATTCTCCTTGTCCTTGCCCCGGCGGTCCTGCTGGTAAGCTGCATATTTGCAAGGTGCGGTGCGGTCTGGTTGTGCCTTCTTTCTTTGATGCATACATTGTCTGGCCTTACATCGGCAGGTGCCACAAGGCCTAGGGCCTAGGCGAGGACTGATGCTGACAGAGACTGGATGGCCGACGTGTTCTTGGTAATGTTGGGAAACCGAAACGTTCACACACTCGAAGGACAAGTCGTGACAGGATAGGACAGGCAAGTCGCTCTCATCCGAATGCCTTGAAGCTCTCTGAACACCCTCCCCCCTCCATCCAATCTGGAAATGCCCACGAGAGAAAAAGTTCTACTCAAGGTCGCAATGATGGGTGTATGTCAGGCAAAGGGCTTGGCGTTCTGGCGGTGTGATTTTTCCCAAAGCAGGGATTCAAAAGGAGACTTGATCTTGGCAGCTGTCTCCTCCTCTTCTCTTTGGCTTTGTGCTTCCTGTCATGCAAGCTCCATAAGCAAATGATCGACACACAACAAATCCAAGGGGCACCAAACGAAGCGGTCAACCCAAGCTGTTTTACGTTTCACGCCTGATAGCAGTGCGACGGTTTTGTGGTGACTACACGTGAGCGAGTAAGGTCTCACGTCTAGATGCGAAAGCGGAACTTTTCTACCCAGAGAACCTGGTCATGGTTTAATTTGTCGCAACCTGCAGCATGACAGCATCATGGGTTCGCCTGTCCTGCTGATATCAACTGGTCATGAACACCCACATACTCGCAAGCATTGTACTGCATCAGCATCCCACTTCCGAACGCAGCTTTGACGACCCGGCTGTCAGACGCCCTGAGCGCTAGTCACGGAAGCCGCTTCCTGCCTTCCGGGCGAGGTTGCCGCGACGGATAGCCTCTCTTTCACACGCAGGCATGGTGGCGGGGCGTGGTCCAAAGCGTTCGAGCGGCATGAGACCCTGTACCTTTGGCTTTGGGAGACTCGGAGGGCTGCGTCAAGCCAGAAGGCGCCTGGATCTTGGTGGCTGCCTCCCCTTCCTTCGCTTCCTGGAACGGTTCTTGAAGCCAGAAATACGAACTTACTAAGACTTACTAAACTCCACCACCTGCAGATACCTAAACCGTCGAGGCCCCGGTTTCAGTCCCGGAAGGGTAATGAGAGCAAAGCACCTTGGCGGCTTTCCTCTTCCGCTTGGCTTGGCCCTCCTGGCAAGTGCAAGACACAGCTTGCAAAGTGTACGACCCCTGTGTCCAGCCTCCAGGACAACGAAAGCTGAGTAGAGTTTCAAGGTTTTGTCCTTGTTTTAGGGTTGGGCTTGGCGATTCAGGGAAGCTGATCGAAAGCTTAAGGACCCGTCTGCAGTCCAAAAATTATACTGGACATAAGACGACATACTATCCCATGTCACGAAGTATCTGTCGTACTCGGGTTCGAGTGTAAGAACAAGCAAAGAACCTGCCGAAACGAGGCCAACCTAAAATACCATGACCATAACTCATCGCACGCCCGAACGAGGCCTCGGCCTCCTGCCAACACGGTCACGAACTGCGGTGAGAACAAACTTGGCGAGAAAAAACACGTCGTACTGAAGACGCCGGGGCCAAAACCCATGCGACACTGTTCCGAGCAAGACTTGGTCAAAGCCTCCACGGTAGACCGCGCGCGCGCCCGTGCCGCATGTTTACAGCGATCTTGACACATTCTCTCTGAACAAATGAATAAAGGAACCCCTTCATGGTGTTGGCACAGATTGACTACGCTGCATTTTGCTACTTTTCTCGGCCATGCGTGCGCGTAGTCGTCATCTCGACTCGGGACATTGCAATCGACAGCCGCCAGCAAACCCCCTTCCCAGTTGGATAAGGAGATGGTGCCTTCCGAGCAAGGTTGCCACGGTGGATCGCCTGGCAAGAAGAAGTTGGGCCCAGCATCGATTCCAAACTGTTCCTCGAAGACGCTACCTGGATCTTGGTGGCCGCCTGCGCTTGCTGCTTGTCTCGAGCATCCTGCCAGCACTGAGTCACTGAGCATCTGCCCTGCTCTTTGCGGCAATCTATGTTGTCAGCCACTGTTGCCGCTGCAGCAACTGCAACTGCTACTGCTACCACCACAACTACTACGACAATCAGTTCTACCACTCACCAGTATTCTACCCTGTTCCGGCTGTCATTGTGCTGCAGAGCTAATAAGGGTACCCTTGTTCCTGTTATTCAGTCTTAAAAAGGGTACCATACACTAAAAAGAGCAAAAGGGTGCTACTCAGGAACCTAGAGAGACATTCGACCTCAAGTCCCAGCAGCCCGAAGCCGCTCTGCTTCAGAGCCGAAAGCAAGTAGCAACAAAGCCGAAGCTCCGCCACATCTCAAACTTGGCTGGATTTCACTCAACGACTTTCAACACTACTACTCCTACAAGTAGACCCTATAGGCCCGCCTTGTCAGTTTGCCCAGCAGGAGGTTCGGCCACAGCGACCTTGCGTCTCGGAGGGCGCAGCTGGAACAAGGTTCAATCAGCTTTGACTGCAGATTAATCTGCAAGGAAGTCTGCGCGCAGAACCCCGATTTCGAGCACCCGACGGTCGAGCTCACGATCCTGCCGTCAACTATTCCCGGCTTCAGGAGCTCATGATCTGTCCCAAGGTCTCTCGTCTCGGAAAGCAGTTCCGAGCCTGTGGAGCTCGAGTTGGACTTAAGTTTGAAGCATTTGGCAGATGCAGACTTCCCCCCGTCTTCCCCCCGTCCTCAAGGTCAGGGGCCGCGCCCTCAATAGGGCCTTGAAGTCCTCACGCAAGGGATGGACCCCAAAGTCAAAGTCGCCGCCCAACTCAAACGCATGGACAAGCCAAGGTTGAAGGGGCTGTGCTCGACCGGAGACTTTGAGCCTCTGACAACCCTCGCCTCTACTTCTCGTCGCTAGGTGCCCCGAACAGGGCCTAAAAGGATCAGTTAACTCGGCAAATGCACCGCTGGGCTCTGAGCTATAAGGTGCTCGGATTAATTCAGGTTTAGAAATTCTATAGACACTGCTTCATCTGCACGGCATTTAATCAGGGACATAGCGATAGCAGAACGGGTGAAACAGCAATGTAGGAGCTTGCAACGACAGTGACTGCACAGACTGGCTGTGCCTAGCTTTTTTCTGCGTGCTAGATGCGAAGTTGGGTTGGGTTCCACACATTTTTTATTCAAACTTTATGTTCTCAGGTTTGCTTGGCCTGGCTTCTTCGTTACCGCGGGCTTGGGCAAGGCAAACTCTTGAACTCCGCCCGAGGCTGCAACGAGAAAGCCGAGGAACCCCTTCCCAATGCATCCTCGTTCGACATGTCAGCAACTGCTATGCCATTGATGGCCGCAATCTCCTCTCCTCAGATGAAGGAACTAAGCAGTCGCGATCTCGTCTGGTCGCAAATCAGGCGACGTGTTTTTTTTGTGGTAAGCATCAACGGCTCCGGGCCGAGACCAGCCCCCGGAAGCAGCTCAAGTTGCCATGATTCCGAATTGTCTTGGTGCTTCGAGGGGCCGCCTGGACTCCTGGTCCGGAAATCCGAAATGCCGTGAACCGCAAGCAATCAAAGTATGTCCAACGAACCCTCCTCAACCGTCGAGAGTCAGGCATTGAACTCAGACAAAAGAAGAAGTCAAGTTCCAGCCGTCTCGAGAGATGACTCCTGAAACTGGATATACTGGTCTCCGACTCCATCGCGCATGTTCAGGCGAGGTGCCACCTTGGAATCCCACCGTGGCCGCCCAACTCCCAGGGGCGACCTCGTACAAGTAACAGAGCGGCTGAAGGCACAACTTTGCCAAGGGAAGCTCCTCGCCTTGCTAACAACCAGAGGCTCCGGGGGTAGGGCCTTGAAGGACCTCAGCTCTGCCAGCTCTGCCAGCTCTGCAGTTCCGAAGCCACTGACTGTGCGTTGGAAAAACTCAGCTGCGGGCAAACCGATCTTTACCACCTCCTCACCGGCTTCGACCTCCTCAAACTCCTCGGTGCCCCAAGCATTGCAAGGAGGCGAACTTCTGCGCGTGGATCCACCCCCACACGTGAGCAGAAGGCTCATGTACAGGCAGAGCAGGTAGGGCACTGCAGCTGACTACCGAGGGCCCTGCAGATGCTTGAAACCTGGCAGACCAATCTGCTGCAGTTGACTTGCGAATGGTCTCAACTGTTGCAATCATGGGCGGTGCCTGATGAGTAAAGGGCGCGACTTCAACACCGACTTGAACCGCTCACCTTTGCTGTCTGGACACATCTGCGGAACGAACTGATCCGGTACACTGCACGGTGTCATGCCTCTTGCTGCTGCATTTAGGTTTGCGTTCGAAGGTGCGTTGCTCGCATCACGGTGCAGCCGAGCATGGTCTGGTACAGGACCGATTCTTTTGGCATTCTCGTGCAATGCGCTCAAAACATCACTTACATGGCATGACCTGTACAACATATGCAGTGTCACTACGTGCTGGTGGTTGAGTGTGTGTGTGTGTGTGGCTGTTGATGACCAGCTTAGCTGCTTGTCATGGAGGCCACGTCCTCGTCGTTGAGGGCCAGGATCTCTTCACCTGGACTCTTCCCTCCCTGTGCCCGAAACATCGCGGAATCCAGGGCGTGACTTCTCGCAGCCGAAAGGGCCTCCGATGAAGCCCACGGACTCGGCCCAGGTACCAGCAGCCACCTTGTTGACGACGACCGGCTCGGGAGGCAGGTTGTGGAAGGACCTTCAGTGAGCAAAGGGAAGTCGGGACCTCGAAGCAGAGAGGAGGAGGAGGCCCGGGGCCCGGGGCCCGGGCAATCCGATTTTCGACACCTCCGGGCCAACTTCAACTTCCTGGACGAGGTCATCCTGCTCGTCCTCCTCCTCCTCCTGCCATGCATCACCGGCAACTTCAGAACTTCAGGTCTTGCAGCCTTCTGAATGCCGGCTGGCTATTGGGACATCAGGAGATGTACTTTTCACGGGTTGGCATCGCTTGCAATGGCCACCAAACGTAACTGCACCAGCTCGAGCTGGCAAGTCTTGCTAGGGCCACGGCTTCTGCAGGCTGCTGAAACCTGCAACGCCACTAATGACACACTCAGCACCAGAACCAAGAATCAAAACCAGGCAGCAGGCATCTGCCTTCCCCAGACAGTAAGACCCTAAACCCTAAAGTAAAGCCTACGTAGCCGGTCCCAGAGCGAAGCCAAGCGAGGCCTTAGCACGAGGGGTCTCACGCGAAGCGCCGCCTTAAAGTCCTCAAGGCTCAAAAGGCTTCAGGGGACTTCGTACACCGGCTTGACAAAAAGATTCTCGGCAGTAGGAACTTCGAGTGTCGAAAGCCCTGCAGATGTAGTTGAGAGGGGGCTGCTGGTCGCTTGGACTTAAGGTTGATGGGTTCGGGGTTGCTCGGACTCTGGGACTCTGTGGTTTGCATCTTGTCGAGCAGTGGAGCTCAGGTTGCGACGGACCTTGGCGGGCTATGCTGTCCTTCTATTTCATAGCTACTGAAACCCTGAACCCTAAGCCCTAAACCCAGCCTTCCATTCTCACCCACGTGCTCGCTCTTCCTTCCCTTCGGCTATCAGAAGCTACAAGTATCAACCTGACTACGCATCAATTCCTTGCAGGTCCTCGCTGGACATGGCGACGGTCGATTCCCCGTTCACGACGAGGATCTCCTCTCCTGCGCCCCCGAGGGCCCGGCGTGGCCCCAAGGCCCAAAGTCAGGGCTCCTCCCAGAAAGCCGACCGACTCTGCCCAGAGGCCAGCAGCGACCTTGTTGACGATCACTGGCTCCGGAGGGAGGCTTTGAAAGGACCTGGGTTTCAGGGAAGAGTGAACATGGAGCGATCACGATTGCTGAGTTCCTTGGCCCAAAGAGGCTTGTGTGATCATGGTCCAGCTGCTGCACAGGACATCCCCAAAACGCTGTGCATGTTATCGGAATTCCACACCAGTGACCAAAGACAGCCACAGGCTACGTTTGTAGCGTGTTGCAGTAAGCACGGACGAGAAGCAATGGCACAAACCTGTGCCGAAGAGCTCTCGTTTGAGCATTTTCTAGGAAGTGGGGCCCTGGAATCTTCTTTCAATGGTCAGCTGCAAAGTCCGTTTAAGGTGAACAGTATTTTTCGAAGCAACCGACCAATGCGGGCATCGATGCAGCCTTGAGAAGTGTCTTCCGCTGGAGGTGCTGGCAAATGCAGCCCCGAGCAGGACGAGGTCTATGAGCTCTGCAGCGCCTATCACACTAGTTGCCCGAGAAAACTACCACGTCACTACAGCATTCCTGGCTTCGAAACGCCTGGTGCTAAGTCTGGCGTTCGACCTCTTCGCCGACAACTTGAGTCAACTTGCATGCAACAGAACGTGCAAGGCAGCAAGCCCACCGGACGTGCACCGAATGCAATGCTGGGGCGTCCGGCATTCCAAGTTTGTCGACATCCGAGCCGGCCACCGCGGCTTGTAGAGGCTCCTAACATCGCTGGCAGCGACGATTAACCTCTCTTTTCACACTGCGTGCCTCCTCAGGATCGTCGGAGATTCGGAACCTGCGCCGCAGCAGCTCGACATCAGGAACTGCAGGAGCCGACTTTGTCCAAATTGCCTGAGAGTCAGCGGCCGTGCTTTGAGGGCTGCCCGGAACTCCTGCAAAGTGCAGGGCACGGTACAAGCTGTATCCGATCGCTGGAGCTGACATCTAAGATGCCAGGCACCGCGGTGGCAGTGCTCCTGCTGCGTCATGGTGGCGACATCAACTCCGTTGATGGCCACGATCTGCTGTCCTTGTCGACCCCCGCAGCGAGGGCTCACTAAAGTGCAAGGTCCACGGTCTGCCGGGAGGTGGTAATGCGACCCGAGGCTCCGCCCTGGATGCCTCGATCGGAGCCCCATGTTGCAGGCGCGACAGTCTGCACCACCACGGGCTCCGGTGGCAGGGACTTGAAGGACCTGGGAAGCGCAAGGCGCAAGGCATTTGTGCAATTTGCGACTTGCGAGGCTTCCACCCTTCCACCCTTTGAGGCTTCTGCAAGCCGATCTTCTGGACCTCAGGTCCAGCCTCTGCATCTTGCAGCTCGGCCTCGCAACTCGAATCTTCCATGAAAGAGCGGAAATTCGGAAAGACCTAAGAGCTCTTTGTCCCTGGCCCGGATGGTCACCTTCACCGGCATCCGCCTTTGCATCACGGCAGGGCAAACACAGGCGACATGACTTGCCAGCCCCCGCACCAGTTGGCCACCAACGCTTGTCTTCTGCCGCTGTCATGAGGCAGGAAACCGACACTTTATTTTCACAGTGAAACACAGGCAGAAAGTGGCATTTCGCCAATCCTGCCGCTGCTAGGCGGGAGACATGATGACGGTTACTGTCTTCAATTGCGGCACATCTGACATGCCCGGTCGGCCATCACACTTTCGGCTCGAAGACATCAAAGTCACCAGAAAACTCGACAGTGTCACCCTCCCTGACCCCGACATCTGCCAAGGTTAGATGGGGGTACAGGCGCTCCCTCTGGGATTCACCACCCTGCCGCTTGAAGACGTATCCACCCTGGGACTGACTGGATGTTGTCAACGTTGTCATGCCCACTTCCTCCCCAAACTTCCAGACTGAGTCGCCCATCTTGGCTCTTCCCGTGACTGTCCGGCTTTTGGATCTGTCCATCAGCACGACCGTAAGTGTCACCTGCAAAAGGCACATGTAGCCTGCGTATGAAAGACAGACCGTGCAAGATCATGCTAAAATGCCGAAAGTGAAATCGCTGACAATCAAAACCGGGACAGGCACAACAACTCAAACCTCATTCTCATGTCTCAACAGAGTTGCTGCTGTCCCAGCATCTGCGCAGGCACCGGGTGCAGGTGCGATAGGGTCGAAATCACCAGCAAACTCGACAGTGTCACCCTCCCTGACCCCGACATCTGCCAAGGTTAGATTGGGGTACATGCGTTCTTTGTAGGATTCACCGCCCTGCCGTCGGAAGATGTACTTAGACAACGTACTCAACGTTGTCATGCCCACTTCCTCCCCAAACTTCCAGACTGAGTCGCCCATCTTGGCTCTTCCCGTGACTGTGCGGCTTTTGGATTTGTCCATCAGCACGACCGTAAGTGTCACCTGCAAAAAGCACATGCTATGAAAGACAAATCATGTAAGATCATGCTAAAATGCCGAAAGTGAAATTGCTAACAATCAAAACCGGGACAGGCACAACAACTCAAACCTCATTCTCATGTCTCAACAGAGTTGCTGCTGTCCCAGCATCTGCGCAGGCACCGGGTGCAGGTGCGACGGGGTCGAAATCACCAGCAAACTCGACAGTGTCACCCTCCCTGACCCCGACATCTGCCAAGGTTAGATTGGGGTACATGCGTTCTTTGTAGGATTCACCGCCCTGCCGTCGGAAGATGTACTTAGACAACGTACTCAACGTTGTCATGCCCACTTCCTCCCCAAACTTCCAGACTGAGTCGCCCATCTTGGCTCTTCCCGTGACTGTCCGGCTTTTGGATTTGTCCATCAGCACGACCGTAAGTGTCACCTGCAAAAGGCACATGTAGCCTGCGTATGAAAGACAGACCGTGCAAGATCATGCTAAAATGCCGAAAGTGAAATCGCTAACAATCAAAACCGGGACAAGCACAACAAGGCAGCGCCCGTTTCTGCGAACCGTGCCTCCCCTCCCGCCGCCCTCCCCCCCCTCCCCCCCTCCCCCCCTGCCCCCCTCCCCCCCCTCACCCCCCTTTCCCCAATCATTGAGCTTGCCCCACCCCCACCCCCTCCCCCCCCACCCCATCGTAATAAACACACACAAATAGCCATAATATTAGTATTAGTACTAGTACTAGTAATAAATATAATCACAAAAATAAAAAAAATAAAACTAATCATAATAATCGTAGAGGTAATCATCGTAGTCGTAGTGGTACTAGTAGTAGTTGTAGCAGTAGCAGTAGCAGTAGCAGTAGCAGTATTCATTCACGACGCAGCGGAACGGTCCACCTAGCGAGTCGCACAGCCAATGGCCGGAGTCTCTTATGGACTCAGTACTGTGCCCTTAAGCCGCAGCACTTGCAAAGGAGCACAATTGGCCCACAAGAATGAAAACGAAGCCATCATCCATCCATAACCTGGCCAGTCAAGCGCATGACAACAATCAGAAGCCGATGAGCGCCATCGGCAATGTCGAGCACAGCAGTGTTTTCCTTTGGCCTCCATGTCCAGTGCAGGGCATGATAAGCGAAGTTTGGACCAGCGCCCTCCGAAAATATCAACGATCTGATCTCATATCGAAGCTTAATGGGTATGCCCTGTCCAGTGACACCTGGCATCCAAACTGAGTCCCCCAGACGTGGTGAAAAGCTGAGCGTCAGCTCATCAGCATCAGCATCCCCCTGCAGTAAGATGCATGGACGCTCGATACTGAGGAATAACGTCTCCGAGGGTACATGCAGGCATGGCCTGCCAATGCTGCATTCCCAGGCATCCACACCATCCTGAACGGTGCACATACCACGTCGAAGACACATAGGAATAATCATCTGGCGGACACAGGCAGTCGCCTGGGTCGGATGGACCCGGTTGGCCAGATGCAAACCCCATTCACCTGTGGTGCACACCGCGGATATCTGGCTAAGAAGCTGGGAAATCAAGTACAGGGTGGAGGGCACCTGTACAGCACGCCACTGTCGGGCAATAGGTGCCCAAAACAGATCACCTCGCAACGGTAGCACCTGCGTGGGAGATTTGCAGATACGATGCCACAAATGCTTGATGAGCCCCGAGGCTAGAGGCCTGCGCTGCTGGTCCAGCTGAACCGTCCATAGAAGACACTGTAAGACCTGAGAGAGTCCAAAGAAATCTTCGGCAACGCACCAACCAGAAAGACTCAGCGCAAGTGGTACAGCCAGAGACCCAGGCTGAGAAGAAGAGGCGAGCAAGGGATTCACCAGCGAAGCGAGCGTGCCTGCTGCGAAAGTCCTCCACGTTCCTTCCGCAAGCGACAGCCTAGAGCATGTAGTGCCGAACAGCCTATCCAGGATTGAATGATCTCCCAGATCCTGTGACCTGAGTCGCGCATGCTGATCTCGAGGGCCAGCTGTACCCAGGCTGTTTGTGGCTCCTTCGTCAGGCCCTTGATGGACTGGAACCGGTAAATGTTGTCCTGAGTCACCAGTTTCCTGAGCTCCACCGTCTCCGCCACGATGGCATCCGTTGTCCAGGTGTGTCCTTTGGGCACTTCTTCCAAAGCCCCCACCGTGGGATTCCAAGACACTGCCTTCCAGCGGCCGTCCTCTGTAAGCCAGCCCAGCTCTTTGGCAGCGGCTTGAGCCTCCTCGCTCTCCTTGTAATTCCTCAGGCGCTGACCAAGCTCCAGAAGAAAGGCCTTCAGGAGGACGATTCGAAGAGACTCCTCCGTCTGCTCCGGGTGTTCCCGCTGAACGCGATTCCATTTTTCGGACGTGTTGAAAAGAATCGGTAGCAGTCCCTGAGCCCCTGGTTTGATGAATAAGTACACCGTGCTGTCCTGCTTCAAATTGTTGATCGCGTATTCGTGCTTGACAACAATCTGTGACAGACGATGAACAAGGTCTGGGAGTTCGGCCGACTGGGAAGGCCAAGGTGTGCTCCACTGGGACTGATTCCAGTCCCTTCCCTGGTACGAGCCCCAGCCTCTGGAGTTCTGTCCTTTGGCCCCTTTCGAACCCTTTCCTTTCCCTTTCTGGGCTCCTTTCTCCTTGGCCTGGTGTGCTGGATTTGTCAGGCCAACAAACATGGTGCCCGCACTGAGATGTGAGGTAGACTCCACTCGTGCCTTTTTCAGATCCGGAATGCCATCCTCCCTCTCCCTCTTGGGCCCCATCTGCTGCAGGGATGGACACACCCCTCCGTAGAAGAGACGCTCCTGAGCAGACATCTCCAGATCCTCCATGGACTCCGTCATACTGTAAGTGAAGATGCAGGAAGCAGCTAACTTGCAACACAATGCACGTCCGCCAGTGTGTATGCTTGTTAACCTGAGTTTGAGAGCAGTATCTACAGGGAAAGACCATTGTCCGTCGGAAAGCAGTCAGGAGCTGCACAACACGTGAGAACTTCTGTACCCACACAGGATGCTGCAAGGTCATGTGGCGCTTAATGGCCGCGGTATCCATGCACCATTGTCGACAGAAGGGGCAGTGGTGCTGGAGCTCGGTGCGGACTTCCTGACTATCTAAAAGAGCATGCCAGTGTGACCTGGCCAGGATGTGCCGAATGCTAGGCCTATCAAGAAGTGGCAAAATCTCAACTTGCGGCACAGCAGTCGGGGGATCGACAGCAGGCTGAGGAGGCAGCTCACGAGATGGGATGTCCACCTGAGAAGGAGAGCCGTGAGGAGCAACACAGGCATCCGCAGGTGCCGGCCTAGAGTCCAGGACACCAATCTGGACACCTCGAGCAAGGGAGTCAGTGGTAGTGCACCCAGCGGCCACAAGCCCAGCAGGCGCTCGGTGCCCAGTAAGGACCGGGCACTGATTGCCACGAATATGTTTCGCCAAATTAATTGCCCCACTTGCGAAAGGGGTGCCCACAGAGCCGGCAGGTAGGCATGCCATCCAGACCATGTGTATACCGACAAAAGGCGGTACCAGGCTGATCCGGCATTATCTGCTTGTGCTTTCTCGTTTCATGAGCCTTACAGAGAGCATGCGTAGAGAAACACTCAGAGCAATAGCGACAGTGATGCAACACCTCCGAGCAGGCAAGGCTAGTGCTGCCACCATCTCCTGCCGAGTCAGGAGGAAGATACAAGGTGTCCGGGAGATGCAGGGCGAAGGTGTGGAGACGATCAGAGACCAGAATTGAGTCAGCCTGCCGCAATGTTTGGATGTTGCACAGAAGTCTGTGCATGTCTCGGAGCAGAGCAGTGGCAATGTCCGGTACCCGAGCCTTAGCGAGGATGTCTTGATTGCTTTCCCGTCTCAGATGTGCAGGGCTACGGAGGATAGCTCGCAGTTGGCGCATGTACAGAACACGAAGTTGACGCAGGCCTCCGGAGGGGAGTCCAGCAGCTGCGAGGCCATAGAGAAGAGTAGCAGGCACAGACGAGTACCAGATGCGAATCCTGTCCCCCAGGAAGAGGCCATGCTTGGAACATACCACCTTCCGGAGGCGGGACCATTCCAACTGCGCAAGCTGCATCCGATACCTCATGGTTTGGGTTCTGGGATCATGGTAACTGATTTTTGTGCCAAGATATGTGTGTACCAAGACAACAGGGAATTCAAACAGGCGGCCCGCGGGAGTGCGAAGCCGAAAGAGGCTGCCCTCCTTGGTTTCCCTGAGACATTGCTTCAGCCACCTTGAAGCAAAGTTGCCTCGAAAACGATAGAGTGCCGCAGACTTCAAGGCATTGACGGTCAATCCTGCGTCAGTCAGAACATCAAGCATGGACCCAAGCCGACGGTATAACAGGTCAAGGCCTGCAACGCTGTCGACGCTGCTGCCCGCGTGAAAATCGTCCGCGTACGCGGTCACGTCCTGGGCCAGCCATATAGGATCCGTTTCAAGGGCGAGGAGGTAAAGGAAACGGCCCGTGACAAGTGCCCAGACAAGGGGTGCAATCAAGCACCCCTGTCGTAAACCCCTAGATGCAGCAATCTCGAGGCTTTGGCCCTGAATGTGGAGGTGATATGTGATACCTCGGTGCCACTCAAGAATTTGCCCATATAAGTCACTGGGCACGTCGGCATCCGCGAGTGCAGTGGCGATGTGCTGCCACTCCAGAGAATCGAACGCCGCGCTTAAGTCCAATGAGACCTGTAGGCCTCCGGCTTGTTGCTTGGGTCTCGTCAAGCCGGCGCGTGCTTCCCGAACTGTCCAGCCATCGGAATGACATGCAGCAAGAACCTGCTGGCAATGTGCCTGCACACGAATGGCAGCGTCCAGTGTGCCTCGGTGAGGTACATACGCCCACTGCGGCAAGTCTTGCAAATATGCGACCACGTAGGGACGTAGCCTGTCCTGCAAGATCTTCCCCACAATACGGCCAGAAGCCTCGCACACCCCAATAGGGCGCAATTGTTTGGGCAGCTTCGGTTGCGCAACTTTCGGGAGCAACGCCCACCACGCGGATCGCCAGAGCACGGGCGCCGCCGTGAGCCTACCAGAAATTCGCAAGAGAGATGGAATAAGTTCCTGCGCACATAGTTTCCAGGCTGCGATAGGTGCAAGGTGAGCCGGAACCGCCTTGTGTGTATTGAGGGCACGGATGGCAGCCAACAGATCAACCTCAGTTAACTGCAACGGCGGCATATCAGGGTCTCGTGGCGGATCAGGCAATGTATTCGCATAAATCCCCTCATAATGAGCTCTCAACAGAGAGACCTGCTGCTGTGGTGACAATAGCTGACCGGAAGAGCTCCTTAACTGAACCGCCACTGGCTTGGATTTAGGCGCAAGGCTACGTACCCCCCGGTACAATGAGTGCGCGTCCTTTCGACGCGCATGCGCCTGGAGGTCACCCAGTCTGTCCTGATACCATGCACTCCGGGCCTGCCTACCAGCACTTCTGAAGTCCTTATGGGCTCGTTTAAACTTAGCATAGTGCATCCAAGCCTGCCAGATAGCACGACCCGTACTGGAAGCAGCCTGACGCCAGGATCGATAATGCTGCCACATGACCCGGATACCTGCCCGCATGGCAGCCGTCTGCCATGGTGCTAGCCTGGACGGGCGAGTGGTAGCCGGAAGGCGTGCCTGAAGCACCTGAGTCAGACTCCGGTTAAGGTCTTCAATGCTGCAACAGGCTGGCATAAGGGAGGCTACCTGTTGACGGATGGCAATAGATGGAGCAGAGGTGGGGTCCTGACAGAGCCGGACCAGCGAGTCTTGGTCCCAGCTCCGGGCGGATTTCTGTCGACCCGCGTTGAGTGTGACGAACTTGGCAAGCGGAAGAACTCCACTGAGCGCAACATGGTATCCGCCCGAGCGCCAGGCTGCCAAGCGGAAGCTATCACGTCCCGCCAACCTTGCCACCGGTGTGGCTTGCGAGGTACGCGTGAAGACGTGATCAATGACACTCCGATGTGGTCCACAAATGTAGGTAGGACCCGCGCGACGCGACCAGGAGGTCAGGTGAGTTAAGCCATGGTCATCCATGAGACGGACTAAGCGCTCTGCATCAGCAGGAAGGCGGTTATTCCACTTAGCCACCTGGAGTCCAGCTCGAACATGCTGGGAAAGGGGCGTATTAAAGTCCCCCAGCAAGAGCAACGTGTGGCGAGTCGGCAGTGCCTGTAGCAGGGAATGAAGGGCATCCCAGACTTGATGTCGGACCTGGGAGGCGGTAGGACCATCATGGGACACCTCAGTAGCAGTACCGGCCTGCCTGTGCTGCCAGGTGTAGGGCCTTTGATAGACCACCACACAGTCAAGAGCCCAGGCATGGTGGGTGATACGCAGATGCAGAACGCGACCCGGAAAAGGCTCCGCATGTGCCAGGGTTGCATCCCTCAGGAGAGTGCGGTGCACCAGTATCAGCACCCCGGCAGCCTTATAGCCGTTGCGGTGGGAGCTCACGACCTGCCACGGACCAGTAGAGAATTCCGTGGCACTATCCTCGCGCCAGTGAGTTTCTTGAATGGCAATCACATGGGGTCGACGAGGCTCCGGCAGAGATTCCAGGCTAAGAAGCAGCTCCTGGTACACATCGCTGGAAAGACCCCCACAGTTGAGCGTAAGATATCTGAGAGAAGGTCCAGGAGGCTGAGCGGGGACTCGACGGCTCCGCCTGAGATCAGACGCCACAGCCGTGTTCCCTCGGAATTGTCCCTGCAATTGCCGTAAGGTCTGCCACCGGCCTTTGTAGACCGTACCACCCTGGCCTGGAAGGGCGGCACGTGCAACGGCACGCTTGTAAGCACGCTTAGCGATCTTAGTGGGCGGCGAAGATACGCCTGAAGGCCGCGGTGAAGTCAGCACGCCATGGGCCGCAGGAGTAGCAGTACAAATGGAGGCACGAAGGAGAAAAATCAGAGTGTGAAGTGCGCATCGCCACCTACAACTTGCAGCGCGACTAGGTTGTCGCCGGAAGCACTGGGGTTGAGGGGCCCTACAGTGTACACGTGGAGTAGGGGCACAACAGGGAGGAGTGGTTACAGGTGTAAGGATGGATAGTGGTCGCAGTGCTGGGACACGTGTGTCAGCCAGCATCCAAATAACATGCATCAACGACTCTTGCCTAGGCTTCTCAGCAGACAGCAGGTGTCTGGCTGATCCCGAGAACCGTCGGCAAAGGTTCCCGACCCTCGGTTCTGTTGCGCCCAAATTGTGAAGCTCAATGGCCACCAAGTTGTCCGGTGAGATTGAGACTATTGTGTTGGCGCAACTCTGGGACTTGGGACCCAGATAGCTCTCAGAACGATGTTGACAGTGTGTGCCGTAATGATTGAGGGAACCATCCATACCCCGGGTAAGGAGGGCCCGTGTGGCTATTGCCCAATACCCAGCATGTCGCCGATGAGGCCACCACCAAAACGTGCGACAGACCCACGCACAAAGTGCAACTCGAGTCTCTAAAACACCGCTGCCTCTGCAACGGGAGCTAGGCCTACGACCAGGACGTCTGTATGGATGCTTGCACGGGAGGCTTCGAACATAGGCCCTACTACGAAACCTCAGACCAAAACATCGAAGGTAAGCTGAATAAGAGGGGCCAGCGTTAGTAGGAATGGAAACCCATAGTGCCACAGGTCTAGTCCATGACATCCAAGTGGGCACACAAACGGTCGGAGGCCAGAGGTGGCTCAGAGTGCGCAGAGGTGTCATCTCCTCGTTGAGCATAGAAGGCCTACGTAGTGCCAGAGCATGGCTGCAGAGGTCAAGTCTGGACGCCCGCAAAGGAAGAAACCATTGTTCGAGGTAAAGCTCTATCGCAGCCTGCCACGGGCCTATCTTGTTGAAAGAGTTATAGTCCTGCGCACAGGCATCAGTCAGGGGCGGACCCATACTCACCAACCCAGGCGCAACAGGCCTGAGCAGTGGATGGCAGCGCTCTCGCCGCGTAGGATCTAGAGGTGATAGGACGAACAGGTAGTTGCACAGCACATGCCATCGATGAGGTCCCGGCCGGACACAAATGTGACAATGAGGACCAGGCAGAATGCCGCCAAGTGGCCCTTGGTCCTGAGCACCAGGGACCGAGAGGACAGTGGCAAGGCCATCTCGCCAGCGAGCCTGGCCTGATGCTTGGCACAACCTAAGACCAGCGAGTGTGGGACCAAGGTGTCCACACGGTGTGAGGTCCCGACTGTGACAAGGGTCCTCCCCGGGCGACGACGATTCGACGACACAGGCCCATCATAGCGACAGACGAAGCGTTTCAGAGATGCAGAGGCACAAGGCTCACGGTAGCTCCGGGCATTGGCGCTTGACTCATCCGAGCAGAGAAGAACGTGGGGCCAACCCTCGGTACATGTACAAGTCAGCGGCACATGTGTATCCCGCCGCCGCCAGTACTGAGGGGCGCGGCCGCCTGCCAATGCCGCATACAGACCTGTGCACCGATCTCGGCAACCAGAGAAGATTACGTGCATGACATCGGTGTAGAATGCTGGCCTCCCGAAGTGGAACATGCTCGAACCCCTGAAGACGACTAACGCCGCGACGCCAATCCGTGATTTGCAGCCTGAGTCAAACAGGGTAGGATCATCATGCGGGATGCCAGGGATGCGTACGGCGAGTGGGCCAGCAGGCTGTGCACCAAGGATCAGTGGCAACAACATGCGGCAACAGACTAGAGAGAAAGCTCTGGAAGGACAGCAAAGCATGTACTTTGTCACCTGGGCGGAAGAGTGCGGGTGTCTTTCAGCACGACGATGCGAGCGTATCAGCTCACATGTGCGCTGGCAACTGGCAAAACGATCCAGGCCGAGAAGATGGTTTTGGATCCTCGGCCACAGGCTACGAGGGTATACCAGCCTGTACGCATTCGCAAGCCAGAAGTACGTATCTGCAGTCTGTGGCTCCCCTCCTTGCCAGCGCTGCCAGACCGCATGGCACGACTGAAAGATAAGCTTCCAGTGCTTGTTCCATGGCCTCTTCAGCAAACACGCCATAGAGCCAACTCGCCACACCCTAGGCCGAGTTCCCAGACGTGCCGGAGCGGCATAACGCCATCTAGGCCAGGGAGACCGGCATGCCTCACGCCTCGCCAAGCGCCTCTCGAGCACCGGATCAGAGCCAGGAGCAGACTCCGATTGTGGCATCTCAGCCTGCCAAGGAAGCTGGTCTTCGAACCAGATACTGGGAGAGGGCCGCCTGAAGATCGCACCATCCTGCCAGATTTGTCCCCGCGCAGCGTCTGTAGCCGTCTCTTCAGAGGACAATGGAGGGGTCGAAGTGGTCTCCACTGGACGACCCTGTCTCGGCCTCTTCTTCGGCTTGGGCAACCGCTTTGGCTCAGGAGGGTGCGAAGCAGGCAGTGTCTCCTCCGGCTGGTCCAAGCCGTCCAGTTCGCCCTCCACTAGAACCTCCACATATTCCTCCTCCTCAAAGCCAGAGCTCGAGGAAAACCGAGGATGGTACAAAGTCAGCGGAGGCTCACCAGGACCAGACCCATAAGAGCTAGCTTCCGCCGCCCGAGCACGGGCCTCTCGGCGCTCTCGCCTCTCCCTTTGCCCCGGCTTATATCGCCAACGCCGGAGCTTAGGAGCCATGAGCACGGGCCAGGCTGATGGAGAAATCGGGGAAGGCGTGGGCAGGATGTGAAGATTAGGTGCAAACCCACTATGGTGAAATCTGAGGCATCTACAGGCATGATGAGCTACAAGTGCGCTGCTGTAAGCCCAGCCTTCCTGCACACTAGAAGTCAGCATACGACCAGGTGGCAACGCAAGCACCCAAGAGTCGGACCAAGGGTTGTCCTCCGCGACTGCCGGAGTACCTGAAAAGAGACCAGAAAGGACAGCGGTCCGCCAGACCGTGAGAAATGGGGCCGCACACCGGCCATAACGACGCCTTGTTTGGAGGATTGGCGAGGGTCCTGAGGCAGATTGGCCAGTCAACAACCGACACCACCAAGAAGGCAGAGATCGCCAGTAAGAAGCACAATCCTCAGACAGCCAACACTGGTAGCAGACTGGACAGCTGAGGCGACCGCGAGCCGGCCCACCCCCTGAGTGCAGCAGGATGGTCGGAGACCAGGAGCACATATGGTGAACCACAAGGATCCATGAGGCTTGGACACACAGAGACTCGTAATCGGAGTCAGGCTGCATGGCCGACATGAGGCCTGGGACAGGTGTGATAATAGGCTGAAGGCGCACCGCAGGCAGAAGAGAAGACGGAACACAGCACGCAATGCATATGCAGCTCAGGTTTTCCGCACTCGTTCCGACACATCCGGGCCCATGATCAGCGTCTCTCCCTGGGGTCAGTCCGAACCGTAATCTCGACCGGGAAGGCCAGGTTGTGAGGCACGGTAACCACCAAGGAGCCTCTGGGGCCATCTCCTGTAAGCACCGTGACCGGCAGCTCAGCCGTAGTGGCAGTAGTTGGAGTGGTCGGAGCTGTCCCAGCATGAGCACGAAAGGCTTGCACCGGCGTGGTATAGGGCATTCCCGTTCCAAAAGTCGTGGCAGTCTCCGGAGCAGGTGTAGGAGCTGGTGGGCCATGAGCAACCGCTTTGGGCCCCACAGGCGTCGTCCTTGTCGAAGCTCGAGGTGCATGAACTGGAGTCGGAGGAGGTGGCCCGCAACGCGGTCCGGTGCCAGGCAGCACTGTCGGTTCCTCGTCCGAACCTCGCAGCAGGGAATTTTCTTCTGAAGAGGACAGCGCGTCCAGTCGGCGATCAGCGGCAGCGCCATCCGAGCTTGTGCGTCCCGTGCCTCGGGGTGGCGGGGGCGTACGAGACACCGACCCGCGGGGACGCTTTGGGGCCATCGTGCACCGCAGCTCCTAGATACAACAAAGCTTGAGCCTGCAGAGGACGCCCTGCAATAGGAATGAGCCATAGGCGGTGCAGCCAGAGTGCAGGTGCGCGGCAGACTACAATGCGCAGAGAGCCTAGTATACCGAGGATCCGGCAATGAGGCAGGCCGGGGCACATACCAGAAGGGCACTGGGCCGTGCACGCACATCGTCAAGAGCCAGATCAGGCGGACACACAGCAGATGCACCATCCTGCAGCCTACAAGCTGTGTTAAATTGAGGTCCCCGAAATCGTCTAGGCGGCCCATACCGTTAAGAAAGTCAGGGTCCCAAGTTTCGCACACACAACAATTCCATCACTGAGAGCCAAGAACCTTAGCAGTAGCAGTAGCAGTAGCAGTAGCAGTAGCAGTAGCCGTAGCCGTAGCCGTAGCAGTAGCAGTAGCAGTAGCAGTAGTAGTAGTAGTAGTAGTAGTAGAAGTAGTAGCACTAGTACTAGTAACTATAACTAGTACTAGTACTAGTACTAGCAGTAGTAGTAGTAGTAGTAGTACTAGTACTAGTACTAATAGTAGTAGTAGTAGTAGTAGCAAAGCGTGCCCCCAGGCGCCTGGTAGTTTCCTGCTTCTTGAGTGGTTCTGCTGGTTCTTCAGGGTCAGGGGGGGGGGATGTTAACGTTCACACAGACGCAAAAATGAAGACCGAACAGCATCTTGAGATGCCAACCATGATGACGATGTCAATGGCAATGATGCATCTGATGATGATATAACAATGATGATGATCATCTAGCACTAGCAAAACCGATATGATAGGTAAGGCCGTGCATGCTTGCAGCAGTCTGTGCGAGACCCTGAAAGGCTCTAGGAAGGTCCCACTTTTACCTCAATAATATTCATAGCAATACACATATCTCATGAGAAACCAAAAATACTTCCAATAGTACTACGAATGGTAGTATTCGTGGCAATAATTTTCACCATACTAATACTAATGATAACACTAATGATAATACTGCTAATTGTCATAACACTACTAATAACATAACAAAAAGAATAATAATACTATAAAACAGACCAAACCAAGCAATGCCCTCAAAGCTGCGTAGGTATGCAGAGTACTAGCCTGCTGGTCTTTATTGTCTGCAGAGCACCATTACACACTAAGATGCCAACAATGAACCCCAAAACCACAAAATTTAAGCCTCAAATTAGTTGCGTGAATTCCTGCTTTTTTCGCGCTTGGCAAAATTACGCTAATCTCCTTAGTGGCGCGAGATGTGTGTCACAAAACGCCCAGGCGCCTCAGGGCGCGCTAGCCTAGTAGTAGTAGTAGTAGTAGTAGTAGTGGTAGTAGTAGTAGTAGTAGACGTAGTAGTAGTAGTAGTAGCAGGTGTAGTAGTAGTAGTAGTAGTAATAGAAGCATCACACATGTCTGTGCTAGGCGAGAGCGGGACAGACATTGAGCCCGGCCGCTCTATTGGCGGCTACGCAGATTGCGCATCCCCTCAGAAATTTCAAGCGCCGAACTGATGCGGTGCCAGCGTAACTCGTGAAGGCTTCTGAGCGAGCTCAGAAAGACCCTTCCCCATTTAAAAATAGACCATTAATCAAGCGCCTCAAGATCAAGATCACGCTCCGAAAACTGCATCTCGCAGTTACTGCCTGTGGCCACCTCCTCTTCCCCAGCAGAGTCTTCAGAGCTAGAGCTTTCGACCAAAATTGCACCATCATGGCGTTCTGTGTTCTCCGCCGGCGCCACTGCTGTCAGCTCGAGGTTATTCAGCCCATCAGCACTGCTCGCTGCTGTGCCAGTAGGCTGACCAGTGCTTCGAGCTTGAAAGAGGCTTTGGCGCTCAAAGCACTGCGGCGTGTGCTGGCCTCCATCCGTACGCATGCAAAGAGTGCAGCATCTCGTATGTGTCAGACCTGCCACCCTGGTACAGCCCCTCACAGCACACGTAGAGAGGCGGTGTCTGCTCTGCTCAGCCTGCCGCCTGGCGTGTGCTGAGGTGCTGAGTCGCATCGGTCAGTATGCTGTCCAACACTGCACATCGAGCAGCAATGACGATGCTTACCTCTGGTAAAGGTGCGATGGCATCCTGGAGTCGCGCATGAAAACTGCTGCCGCGATCTGCGACTCGCCCTGTTGCCTCTACCACCCCCAGGCGCAGGGCCCGGCACCGGTAGCGAGGAGGCGCGCCATGACATGACCTGAGTAGTGCAGAAGTAGGGCTGAAATGCGGGGTCAGGGTGCAACAGGGTACATGAGTAAGGAGGCGCAAGGAAAGCTCATGTTGCGATACGGGCGCACAAGCATGGGTTTCGTCATCGCCGAGGCTGTGTCCCAGGTGAAGCACTTCAGCACTGCCTACGGTGCAAAGTGCACCTCTCGCTGAGGCGGTTTGCAATTACACCTTCCCCTGCAGGCAAGACCATGCCGTTTCACTTTTTAGTGCTAGTAGCTGACGGCGGAATAAAACCTGCATCAAGTAGGCGAGCGATGTCACTTGCGCGGGCCGAGCGAAATTATTACACTGTATAGGCAATGACAACACATCGATCCCCGTCACTCCAGGGCATGGTGCTATGCATGCGGCCTCTCCCGTCAAACAAGACAGCCTGTGCCGATGTCTGCAGAAGAGTGCCCGGGAGGATGCCCTGGTCCGTGTCCATATAGTGAGTGCCCTCCGATCCCTGCACCCAAAGTTCACCACCCCGATGGTGAGTCACACCAATCAACAGGCTCAGGTGCTCCGGGTCTTCAGAGTTGCCACGATCCAGATGCGGGAGCGTGGCATTATTATAGCCAATGGTCAGCGTGGTCCAGCGATGTGTCGAGTGCGAAGCAAGCACCGCGGCATTGATCAGTCGGCACGCCGCCCGGTGAGCAGCAGTGTGCCGATGCATTCCGACCAGACCGCCTTTCTGGTAGAGCCCCAGCTGCAGACTGCGACCTGATGCAATTACTCGACCATCAGCCTCAAAAGTAAGGCTACGGACCACTTCTCTAACCGCAGACCATAGTGAGCCAGCTCCTTCAAGAAGATGGGAATCTGCAATGGCCTCAGCCTCCATGGACCGGCAAGTGTTCACATACACTGGCTCAGGGTATCGTATGATGACAGTGCCACTCAAAGTGGCATCCACTTCAGCAAGAACTCGCATCAGCCGTTCAAAGGCTCCTGGCCTCAGTGCAGCCTGCGCAATGGTCACCAACTCATTGCGCGTAGCCAGCGAGATAGCTGCAGGCAGCTGGCAGTTTCCAGGCATAAGATCCCGGATCACCTCAAGAATGACTGATTCCTCAAGTGCCACCAACCGCATGTGTTCAGGAAGCGGAATCTGTGCCATGAGCCACTGCTGTGCTCCCTACGCACAGCAAAAGTGCAGTGAGCTGTACCGCCCTAGATACAGCCCAGCGCTCGAAGCCAAGCTGTACACGAACAGAGTAAGCAGCCAGCGTGCAGCCACAGCTAGATTACGGCACAGCAGAGCTGATGTCAGACCTGCGCAGGTCATGCGGAGATGAGCTGAGCTGGCGGCTCGGGCGTGCACCTACGCGTGACAGAGTAGCACCGACCTAGGCACTACTCTCCACTCGAGCCGTCCAGCTGAAAATGAAACGCGTTGTTGGTGCTGGCGCTGCAGTTGGCAAACGCTGTAATGAAATGCAAGAATGAACGTCAGACGAAGTGGCATAGTAGACAGAAGGATGCGAAAATGCTTCTGAGATCACTGATGTTTTCACCCACTCGGAACACGCTTCGGCGTAAGCGGGGAGACATGGTACAGGAACATGTTACCGGGCCCTCCAGCATGGGCCCAGGCTGCTGTTATGGACTACGCACGACTCCAATCAGGTACGCATCGCTGTCCACTTGCTGCAAGTCCCTAGCCTTAGCGACCCGACGAGGAACCTTATTATCATCACAGACATAGTAACTCCACCTATCAACACCAGGGAACCCCAGCAGTGCAAGATAGTGCCCACTCTGCGTAGTGTCTCCTAGGTGGTATACAAGCGCTGCGACCGTGAAGGATTCATGCTGGATGCTGAGGCCTGTCGACTCAGGGGAACAGCCACCTGATCACCTGGCCGTATGCGCACAGTTTGCCGATTCTTAGCTGCTGCATACATGTACCGCTCAAGCTGAAGCCAGACTACACCCCGATGAGTGACCAAGGCTTGCGGTGCATACTGCCCACTCCATCTGTCAAGCATGCCCTGCAGAGTGTATGGTGGCGCACCTTCGAAGGGTAGCACGATGGCATGTTCAAGCGTGCCTGAAGTGACGACACGAGCCGGCTCCTCTAAGCGTGACTCCCAACTGCATTGATAGCACGGCATCTGGGTAGCAAGCAGGCAATGGTGGAGAAACTCTCCTGCATCATGCTGTCGATGCACGTGCGGCCATTTCACGGAAGAGAGCTCGGAGTGTCAAGGTACTAACTAGCGGAACGGTACCCGCTGCACGGAGCAATTGCAGTCCGGCCTTCAATCTGCCAAAGCACTGTTCCGGATCAGTGGAGACAGTGCCCACCCAGTGCATGACCTGAAACACACTGTTAACGTAGCATACGTTAGTGCGATTTTCAAGCCTGGCAGTTGGCACTCTTAGGCTGGTACGTATATTCAGCCGCACCCCCTCAGGAGCAGCTGACACAGAGGGCCGACCTAGGCCCTCCGTTCCCCGCGTCATGCGCCGCGGTTCCCCCTCCGGCTCCAGTCGCACATCGGTGTTGCCATGAAAGCGGTCTCCAGTACTCGAGCCAGTGGCGGCTTCTGCAGTCGCTCCAGCCTTAAGCGGATGCCTGAAGCTTGGTCACCGCACAGCCGCTGAGAGTCTTCAGAGCGCGATGGCAGGCTGCACTCTCGAGGCTCAAGGATAGCGTGAAGGGGATCACCTCCACGTCGTAGCTCTCCTGAAGCTCCTTCGGAGAGGAGAACTTCGTCAGCACCCCTTCCTTCGGCAGGTTCTCGACCAGGACGTCGATCATCCTCAGACACTCCGCGTGTTTCAAGGGTGCATGCTCCGTCGCGACCACCTGCTTTTTGGCTTCCGGGTCCCAGGTGTGATAGACCCAGCTTGGGTTCAAGGCGTTTTCCGTCTCGACCATCCACCCGACCTGCCTGCATTTCTGAAGTTTCTCCTCCTGCCCCAGGATAGCTTCCGTCCTCTCCTTGAGGTCTTGCACCAGCGACAGAGCCATGATCGTCTTCAGCGCGGCGCGGACCTGACCCTTGGCAAACTTGTCTTGCCAGGTCAGGGAAACCTGTCGAAGCATCTCCAGGCAGCCGAGGTCAGAGGTCACAAAGCCGGTATCCGGGCGGATCCTCATTCCACGAGGAATCTCCAGAGTGGCTCTTGCCTTTGTTGTCGTCCCTGCGCCACTTCTTCTGAGGTTCTTCCTCGTCGCCCTCCTTCGCGCGACGTGCCTCCTTTTTTGCGGGTGCCAGCTCGGATGGCTCCACCATTTGCTGATCCGCCGTCCGGGGCCTCTCCCACGGCCGCGCTCCCCAGACCTCCAGCATCTCCTGGCGCGCTGCCATCGCCTGGTCCCGATCGTCCGCTGTCGCCATTCTGGGCCTGAGCAAGGAGACCAGCCAAGGAGGCTTGAAACAACACGCCACAATGCGTAAGGTGACGACGGGGCTGCAGGGTTTCCTTGCCACAGAATCTACACGGGCTGTCAGCCGGAAAGATCAGGCTGGCACAGCGCGACTCAGCTTCCCCTTTGCTTGCCCACTGCTCTGCATGCATAAGCCGAACATGTTGCTTGATAGCTTCACACCATTGTCCACAGATCACACAGTGCTCCCTAAGTGCGCGCACATATGATGGCATGCGAACCACAGATTTCCAGTCGCGCGATACTTGTGCAACGAAGTCGGAATCTTGCATAAGACTGCTCGTGGGCTGTAAGACGGAATCGGCAGGGGTAGCCTGTGGAGCCCGGCCCCTTGGCAGCTCCACCCGAGGATCAAGCACCTTACTCGAATCCTCGGTGGCAACCCCCGCGTCTTGACTTGCCTTCCGCATAGCACTGCAACCTGAATTGATATGCTTCTTGAGCCCCTCAACTCGAGTGAATTGTTTGTGGCAGTGCAGGCAAGTATACAGGCATCCCGTCAACGGTGTTCGCAGCATACAAGGCAGCACTTAAAACTCCTGGTCTCTTGCGGGCATTGTTACCTTTGTAACCATGCTGACGCGCCCTGTGCGACTGGACGTGTCTGTGGCTGGCGAAATAAAGTCCACATTCTGGGAACGCGACACCTAGTTCTAAATCCCCATCAACAGGAACAAGGCTAGTGCAGTTTGGAAGAGTTTCATGACTCCTAAGCTTGTCGCGGACCTCTGCGAACCAGTGCTGCTGTTCACCTACCCCGACTGCCCTCCGGTCCAACAGCTTACGCAGGGTAGTTGTAGGGGAGTCAACCTTCAGTCGCTCTCGCAGATGTCCTGTGGATTCCTTGGTAAGGTGTGCCGGGGCACGTGCAATAGCGCGGAGCATAGAGCAGGCTACTTCTAACACAAGCTACATACAATCTGACACGTTGGTGTAAGCTCAAGCGCTTGCAATGCAGAATCCTGGCCAGGCGGTGCTTATTGCCGGTAGCTGCCTTGATGCGATATGCACAGCTCTGCCGCTCAAAGGATCCGTAGGAAACGACCACACCAAGGTAGACCATCTGGGTGACCCTGGGAATGCGTAGGGGAGCATGCGGGGACCCAAGATCCAGAACCCAACCCGTCGCAGTACGGTGCTGATGATTACGGACCCATCTAATAGCAGCACTTCCGCGGACCTTGACTATGATTTGCGACTTCTCCGGGTGCACACGCATACCAAAGTCACGAAAGACCTGAAACGTGTGTTGGATACATGTCATAACAAATTGCAGATCGCGGACCGAGGTAGTGGTCCATGCAATGTGCGTGTCATCCGCAAATAGCGTGTGAGCCCTGGCGGCCCATTCAGGATTCGTGCGCTCAGCTAGGGTATCGTAAATGAGACAAGAGAACAGCGCATAAAGATATGGACTGAGGGCACATCCCTGTCGGACCCCCTTTTGCATGGAGAAGGTGCCAGAATGTCCCTTATGCTTAACCCTGTATTGGCACGAATCATGAAGTTGCATCACCGCCCTCTGCAGCTCTTCAGTGGCTCCCGCGTGTTGCAGTGATTGAAGCAGAGCCCACCTAGGAACCTCATCAAAAGCCCGGCTAAGATCTATCCCTAGCATCACGCCACCTGCGACCTGAAGAGGAACGCGCTTAGCGCGCCGATCATGCACACTGCAGACGGCCCGGCTAAGGGCATCACGAATGGCCCGGCAATGCATAGAGACGCGTGCAACCGCCATGTCAATGGATTTATTCGGGATGTAAGCGTGCTGCGGCCTTGTTTGAAGATATCCTTCAGTATGCACACGCAGGGCATCGCGCACAACAGCGGCCACCAGCTTCGAGCTGGGATCTTGCAATCCAAGCGGTCGCAGGTCAGTTGGACGCTTCCCCGGCTTATTAGGCTTAGGGAGGAGGGAAAGTGTACAGTCAGTAACTTCGGGCGGGAACTTATAACACGGGCTGAGGGTATTCAGCTGTCGGGCGAGATAGGATGCAAGCTCCGGTGCACACAGCTTCCACACCTCCGAAGGCAAACTAGTGTCAGGGACGGCCTTACCACCCTTAAGCCGATGAATGGCATCTTCGATGTCCTTGAGACTAAACCGTAGGGGAGCACAGTCGGGGAAGGTGGGACACTCGTCTGCACTGCGGAATGCATTGCTGAAATAGGTGAAAATCTCATCGAACTCCGCTTTCGGGGACAGCAGCTCACCCTGTGCACCTCTTATGCGAACCTTCTCCCTGCGCTTCCGCGGCGCAATGGTGGTAATATTGTGACCCTTGCAGCTTGCTCAGCAACCTGAATATGCTCCTCAAACCACTCCCGACGAGCTGCGCGGCTCTCCCGCTTGAGTTCTCTGCTGGCTCTCTGGAAAGCAGCAACACGCTTCCACGCATCCACAATACCTCTAAGGTTGCGATGCTGTCCGCCACGTCGCATCTGGGCGTGAGCGCGCCACATCTCCTCAACCATCCTAACAACTCGAGGACGATTACTGGGTTTCACACCTACAACCCGAAGGGGAGGAGGGTACAGGGAAGAGCACTTCCTCAGAACTAACTGGTTGATGCTAGCAAGATCTGGGCTGGTACTGTCATGTACTACTGCATGCCGGACAGCCTCTTGAAGCCGCTGCGCTCTATCATCGCACAATTTCAGAGATTGCCTTAAGCACGGCAGCGAAAACCTAGGCTTCACTTGGGCGCGGCTGCCAAAGAGCCAGCCTGCGCGCCAAGGAATATTGGCTACGAGCGCACGATGTTTAGGACCCCGCCTCCACGGCACCAGATCAAAGTCCATCGGCTTAGCTGTCCTCGCCACCCGATCTGCAGTCGGGCGTCTTACCGCAACCACGTCAATCTGACTTCGAACCTGCCCATTCGAGAATGTGTGCGCCTGCTGTGGTGATGCACTAGTCCAGGAGTTAAGAACAACAAGATTAAGGGCTTGCAGCATAGCCTCGAATTCTTGATCTCTATGTCGTGTGGTACGCATAACCCCTCTACCAACCAGGCCTGGCACCGGATGTAGCGGGGTGTTGGCATCCATGCAAACCGCAACCATGTTGCGAGCAGGGAGGCCCTGCAGTAACTCGCTGAGTTTACACCAAAAACCGCTGCGATGTGCCGAGGCATTCTGTTGGTTATCACCCTGCCAGACCCATTGATATCCGCCTACCACATCCAAAGTAAGTCTTGCCGTAGAGCAGCGCACATGCAGCAGTCTACCCGCAATCCAGGTGTGGCTGGAAATCTGGTCCGCGCCGGCAATGCGATTGGAAACAAAAATCCCGACGCCACTGTAGCGATGGGCAGCGTCGGCTGTAACCACCACAGTCCAACCCGGGATGGTCCACTCAGTATCCTGCTTCCCACAACCCCAATGCAACTCCTGCAGTACCACTATGTCATCAGTGCAGCGCGTCGTGAGCCACCGGTGCAGAACATCATACACTTCACTGGTTACTCCTCCCACATTATAAGAGCAGATACGAAGTCTTGGCTGCGCAGTCCATCTCATGCGCGGAGCAGGCTTCGGGTT